>NZ_JAKZLF010000029.1 GCF_022808855.1 Anaeromyxobacter soli | reverse complement strand
TAGAAGGTCGTCTCCGTGATGCCGAGGCGGCGCACGACGTCCTGCACCTTGGCGCCCGCCTCGACCTCCTTCAGGACCTTGATGATCTGCTCGTCGGTGAACTTGCTCTTCCGCATCCGTCCTCCACGATCAGTAGAGGACTCACGCTTCGACCCGTCCAGTTTTCGGGGGGCAGGTCATCGGTACTACCTCTACGACGCGTTCGGTCGGACCGTCGCGGTGTCGAAGCAGCCGTTCGCTACGAGTACCGACGCCTCGACGGCGGCCTATGTCCCCCGCGCCAGCGGCAGCTCCTCCGTCGTGGAGGTGACGCGCTACCTCGACTCGGTGATGCCTCGCGCAGTCGAGACGTATCGGTTCGCGGTGGCCAAGGCGTTCTCCACGACTGAGGGGTTCACCGATTCCGACGACGTCATGAAGTCGACCGTGTACCGCGACGGCTTGGGCCGCGTCATCCAGGTTCGGGAGCGCCTCGGCGGCGCACCTGGCGGAGCCGCGGATGCCGCAGCCCAGGTGAACCAGGCGGTCCGTGGTGTCAAGGTCTCAAAGGCTCTCGTGCTGGACGGCGCCGGCCGCGAGCGCGCGTCGCTCGAACCGTTCTATGCGGATGGCGAATCCTATGTGGATTACACCGTGGACGGGGCCGTCCCCGTGGTGCGAGCGACGATCACGACGTACGACGACGAGCTCGCCTCGTTCGGCTACACGCGACGCGGAGCGGCCTGGTGCACTTCGTACCAGGTCATCACGGGCGGGAAGATGCCCGGGCCGGCGGCGGATTGCGTCTCCGACTCGTCGAACACGTCGCGGTTCCGACTCGCGACGGAGACCCGGACGACGATCCGAACGATCTCCGGCGGTACCTACGGCCTCTACGTCGCGACGGAGGTGATCCCCCCGGACGTGAACGCGATCGGAGGCTCGACGCCTCGCGTGACGCTCGCCGGTCCTGGGGGTGAGCAACTCGGCTCGATCGATGGCGACGGTAACTTCACATGGATCGAGCGGGACGTGATGGGGAGGGAAGTCGCTTCGTGGCGCGAAGGCGCATCGCGGAGCATCCGAACGCCTATCCCGGTGAGCACGATCAAGTACAACCTCGCGGGACAGGTCGTCGAGACCTGGGACGCGAACTTCCCGACCGTCGCGCAGACGAATACGTATGACGAGGCAGGCAGGCTCTCGTTCGTCACGAAGGACCCCAACACAAAGGAAGGAATCGCCTACGTGTACGGGGCGGGCGGTCTCGGGCGCGTGACGGAGGTCCGCGAGGTCACGTATCCGGGAGGCGTCACGACGGAGCGAGTGCTCGCCCAGAACCACTACGACACGGGCTACGGGCCCGACTACACGTTCGTGTCCGGAAAGCTCTCCTGGACGCTCGACGGAGACGGCAATACCTTCGTCGCGTACGCGTACGACGACGCGGGGCGCGTGTCCCGCCGAGACCAGTGGTTCGGGCCGCTCGGCCAGTCGAAGCGCTTCACGGTGAACTCGACCTACGGGGCGGACGGCCGTGTGCTCGACTCCTGCGTCGTGAACCCGTTCGACGCCTCCCGGATCTTCCGCTACAAGGTCGAGTACGACTCCGCTGGGCGCCCAGTGGTGCTGTCGGGCTCGTACCGCGCAGACTGCGGGGGGACGGACATCGCTGGGACGTCGGCGAAGATCTACGAGGCCGTCCTGGGTACGAACGTTTACGGTGCGTACGATGCGCTCGGGCGCGTGCCCGTGATGAGGGCGGACGACGGCCGCGTGGTGAGCGCGCGCGTGTACGGAGCGAACAGCGGAGCGCTCGTTCGCGAGTGCAAACGGTTCTCGAACGACGTGAGCTGCGTCGGGACGTCACTCGAAGCGCAGAAGGACATTTACCGCACCGACGCGGTGGACGCGACGTACCGCGGCGCGAAGCTCGCGAGCTACTCGGACGCGGCGACCGGGACGAGGTACCAGAACGCGTATCTCTCGAGCGGCCGGCTGCAGAACGCGATGGCGACACCGACGAGCACGGTGGGCGACCTGACGCAGGACTGGACGGCGGCGTTCGTGTTCAACGGCATCGGCAATCTCGATGGCATCGCCACAACTCGCGATGCATCGAGCGGGAACGCGCGGACGGACTACTCCTGGACGGAGCGGTACGGTTACGCGTCGACGTCTTCCGGAGAGCTGCTGGACCGGGCCGTGGCCATGACGTCGTCCGGTACCGTGCCGCCGACGAGCGCTGGGACGACGGCGTACGCGTACGATCTCCTCGGCCACCTCACGTCCGTGACGCGGAGCGCCGGAGAGAGCGAGAACCTGTACTACGCTCCAGGCGGCGAGCTCCTGTACCGGCAGATCGGCGAGCGCTTCGTTTTCTATGTCGGCGAGTACGCAACGGTCACCGCGCGCGGCGCGCCGGGGTGCGGCGCGAGCTGCACGCCGCAACTGTCAACGGTCGAGCTGGACGCCCACGTCGTCTTCGCGGGGACGCGGATCGCGAGCGTGAAGCCGTCGCGGACGCTCTACTACTACCGGACGCGCCTCGGGACGGTGATCGCGACGAGCCTCAGCGGCGGAGTTGTGGGGGCGGCGTACCGCTACGACGCATATGGTGCCCTCGATGCAGTAACGAACGAGACCGAGGCGACGCGCTCAGAGCTGGGTTACACCAATGCTTTATTGTTAAGCGGATCGCTCATTTATCTGAAGACTCGTGTTTATGACACCAAGGCGCGATTGTTTATACAGTCTGACATTGTCGACCGCCTCAGGTACGCATACGTCGCCGGCGACCCAGTCAACTCGTCAGACCCGACGGGCCTCGCAGCAATTGAGAGCGCCCCTTCGATGACGGTCTCGATAATCCAGGATGGGAGCGTGTGGCGAGTCGTCGAGCGGGATAACAACACAGGACGTTTGACGGTGACCGCCTGCTACGACGCTCAATTCCCAGGGGACACGGCAAGCCGCGCAAAGTTCGCGCAGCAGATCGCGCTTCAGAGCGAGCAGGGCTCCGTGGAATATGAGCCTGCGGCCGCACCGTCCAGTCGGGAGCAAGGGACATCGTCAGTCCGCGCGACGAGCACTAATGGAGCGTCTAGGATTCCAACCACGTTCGAGGCAAGGAAACCCGGAAAATCGCCGCCCGGCAAATGGCCGGATGAAGGTCCGCCAGAGGAGGCGGTGGGCAAGAAACCGAAATGGAACCCGGAAGGCTACTGGGAAGGAAAGGGTGATCGCAAAGTGACATGGGACGATCGATCTCACGGGACAGGTGTCGATCGTGGCAAGGGAAAGCAAGACGGACACTGGGATGACGAATCTTCGAACAACAGATGGGACCGATACGGGAACCTGCTGCCGGGCTCGCCCGATCTCAAACGGGCTGAATCCCTACGGGCAGCAGAGGCAGCGGCAGCTACGATTGGGGCCGGCTATGTGATATACCGTGTCGTACGTTTCGCGCCGTCTCTGTTTCCGGCCCTATGGCCCACTATTCCTGTGAATGCCGTGGTACCCTGAGCACCTATTATGAAGCTTCCGAAGCGCTTTGAAACGCTCATTGAGTCCGGCCCCGGAGAAGTGCCGGACTTCTGTTGGCTCGCATTCGCCGTGTGCGCGCTGGGCGAGAACCCGTGCGGCTGGTCTGGATGGATCCTTGACGGTGTATTTCGGTCAGTCGTGGGCGAACAAGCACGCGACGATTCGCGCGTATCATTGCCCAGCAGCGATTCACAGACATGCCCAAGCTGCGGCGGCACGCTCTTTCGCACGGGTCACGACGTAAGGATGGACAGATCCGCCTCTCAAGACAAACGCCTGAAGCTAGGCACGGATTACGATCTTGCCGACGACGTCGAGTACGCGTAATTCGTAACTCCTCGCCGAAGCCGGTCGTGACCAAAGGGATCCCGAAACGCCCGACCCAGAGTTCCGTCGGGCGAACGATCCGGCCGAATCGCGGACCGCGACGATCACGCCTCCGGCGGTCTGCGCCCGCTTCTGCACTGAAGCCAGCGACCGCGACGTGCAGGGTAACCGCCCGGCGGCCGACGTGTTGACTGCGAACGGCTATCGCCGACCGAAGCGGAAGGCCCGATTCACGGCGTTCGCGTCGAAGCCCGCCGGGTCGAAGTACCCGCCGAGCCAGGTGACGATGCTGTCGTGCTCCTCGTCCTTCGGCGACTTGAGTACGCGACACAGTTCCTCGTAGCCAGTCGTGCCCCCGCAGTCCTCGGGAGGGCATGCGCGCTTCCCATCAACGCAGAGCGGGTAGTGGTGGCGAGGATCGGGTTCGAGAACGTCCTCGAGGTCCACGAGGTGCTCCCAGTCGTCGCCGTAGTCGTACCGATAGAGCAGGCGCGCCCCTTTGCTCGGGAGGACTGCCGCAAGCTTCACCTTTCGCTCATCCTTGAGGTCGTCGGCGTCCTCCTCGATCCCGAACATCCCGTAGCGACCCGACCAAGTCTCGAAGCAGTGGAGGTGCGAATCGGTCCACCCCATCGCGTCTTGAAGGACGGCGTGGAACTTCGCGAGCGTCATCTCGGCTGGGACAAGGAGCCGCCGCCAGACGGCGGGAGCCGTGTCCTGGAGCGTGACCTTGAGCTGGTAGATCTTCTTCTTCGTCGCGGCCATGTCCCGCAGGCGTACATGGCCTCCGCCCGCGAGGCAATCACTGAGGGGCGGCAGGTTTCCACCGGTACGGCAGCAGCTCGTCGATCCGCGAGGCCGGATGGGTCTGCACGCGGATGAGCACGTCGGCGAGGTAGTCGACCGGGTTCACGCCGTTCGCCTCGCACGTTGCGATGAGCGAGTAGAGCCCAGCGAGGTTCTCGCCGGCCTCGTTCGTGCCCACGAAGAGGAAATTCTTACGGCCGAGCGCGGCGACACGAAGCGCGCGCTCGGAGGCGTTGTTGTCGATGGGAAGGTGCGGGTCGGTGAGGAAGAGCGTCAGCGCGTCCCACTGGCCTACCGCGTAGCTGATCGCCTCGCCCATCGGTCCTTTCGGCGGGTGCCGCGGACGCTCGGCGTCGAGCCACGCCTTGAAGTTCTCCATCACCGCGCGGCTCTCGGTCTGGCGCATCTCGAGGTGCTCGGGCGTGCCGAGGAGATCGGCATCGAGTGCGGCGCGCTCGATCCTGTAAACCTCGAGGATGAAGACCATCGCCTGTATCGCGGCGTCAGGCGCGACCGACTGGCCATCGAAGAACTTTCGCCGGACGTGCGCGAGACAGCCGGCCCGGACGCGCCGGCCCGGCAAGGTGACGCGGTCGTATCCCTTGTACGCGTCGGCGACGAGCTTACCCGCGGTGCCCTCGAGCACGCGGTCGGGCGTCTCACTCGAGCGGCTCGGCGAGAAGACGTACGCGATCATCTCACGCTCGTCCTCGTCCTTTGCGATGAAGCTCCAGAGCCAGGAGCGCCGCGTCTTCCCCTTCGCCTGCACGCGGTGCGATGTCTCGTCGGCGAGGACGATCTCCTTCTCCGCGATCACATCGAGCAGCCGGTCGGAGATGGGCTTCGTGATCTCGGCGGTCCTGTGGAAGTAGTCGCCGAGCGTCGAGTCGTTCACCTGCACGCCGACTCGGCGGTACGCCTTGGCCTGGCGGTGGAGCGGCAGGGCGTCGGCGCACTTGGAGACGGCGACCTGCGCCATGAAGGTCGGGCCGACGCGCGCCTTGTCGAAGACCTTCGTCGGCCCGTCCGCCGTGATGACTGTCTCGCCGCACTTGCAGCGCAGCTTCTCCTGGATGTGGAGCTGCCGCTCGACGATGGCGGGGACGAGCTCGAAGAGCTCGCTCATCGCGCCGTCGCCGAGCTTCGAGAACTCGTGCCCGCCGCACTTCGGGCAGACCTTCTGGTCCTCGCGGACCTTGTGCTCGATCTTGCGGGTGACGAGCTGGCGCTTCTTCTCCGCGTTCTCCCGACGGGTCTGCAGGGCCGCGATGCGGTCGGCCTCAGCGCGCGCGGGGTCGCGGATCGCCGTCGCGAGCGGCGTGATCTTCTCCGACCGCTTTCCAAAGACGTGCCGCTGGAGCTTCTCGACGGTGTCCTTCACCGAGGCGAACTGCTCGCTCAACGTCGAGAGCGACTCGCTCTGAGCCTGGATCGTCTGCGCCTGGGCCGCGATGGTCTTCTGGGCGGCGTCGAGCTGGATGGCGAGGCTCTCGGCCTGCTCGCGCCACTCGCAGTCGTGGTCGCCGCTCCCCATCAACCATGTTCGATCACAATCAGATCGGCTTGTCCATGGGACGGCTGGTCGGACGATCCGCCTGGGACGGCGGCTCCCAGTGCGCGGGACGTCGGACGCGGCCGAACTCGATCCCGTCGAGCAGCATTGCGAGCTGCGTCGAGTCGATCTCGACAGCCATCGTGTCCTGCCCGATGTGCGGCAGCTTGAACTGCCCGCGCTCGAGCCGCTTGTAGAGCAGGACGAACCCGCCCTTGTCCCAGGCGAGGATCTTCACCCGATCCGCCCGCCTCGAGAGGAAGACGAACAGGTGCCCGGAGTAGGCGTCCTGCCGGAGCTCCTCCTGGACGACGCTCATCAGGCCGTCGATGGACTTCCGCATGTCTATCGGGTTCTTCCCGATGAAGATGCGGACGGACCGCGGGATGGTGATCACGGGCTACAGGGCCGCGGCGAGGGCCCGGAGGTACCTGAGATCCGTTCCCGCGGGGAAGCGGACTCGGACGCCGGACGGGAGGGCCAGCTCGAGGAGATCGTCGCCAGGGGCCGCCGCGATCACCGTGGTCCGCGGCTTCGCCGCGGACGTTACCACGCGCACCGGCAGCAGACGCGAGCCCTTCTCGGCGCTCCCCTGCGCGGGGGCTTGATCAGACGACTTCGCCGCCTCCGTCACGAGCGGACGCGATTCCTTGCGGAGCCGGTAGATCCAGTACCGCAGGTGACTGAGCGAGATCCCGCGCTCCGTCGCGAACTCGCGCTGCGTCAGGTCGCTCGACTCGAAGTCTGCGACGAGCTTCGTCCACCGCGTCCGATCCTGCTCGGCCATGCCGTCCTCCGTCGTGAACGGAGGAGCATCAGCCCGGCCGGTCAGCCCCGCCAGACGTCGATCCCCGGGCGGTTACCGTGCAGGGCCGAAGCGCGATCCCTCGGACCGAATACTGGAACTCTGGGTGGGGTCTTCTGAACCAGCACATCAACAGGCCCGGTGTTCGCGCGATTACGGGCACGTACCGAGGCAATCCGGTCACCCACTATCTCGACCCGCAGACCGGACTGAACGTCATTGCCGACCCCGCTGGAAATTACGTGAGCGGCTGGCGGCTCGGGGCGGAGCAGGTCGAAAGCGTCCTCACCAACGGGAGGCTCTTCTGATGAAGACCGAATCCGGGGTCATGCTCTCGTTGACCCATGACCAGGCGCTAGTCCTTTTCGAGTGGTTGAGCAGAGAAGACGGCAGGAGCGGCCTCCCGACTGAGCATCAGGCAGAGCAGAAGGTTCTTTGGGAGGTCGAAGCTCAACTCGAGCGGGCGCTCGCAGAGCCGCTGCAGCCAGTCTATGCGGCGGCGGTTTCCGCTGCACGGGAGCGTCTGATCTCCGAGGGGACATAGACAAGCTGTTAGGCGGTAAGCGCGCGGAGATGGACGTCTGGTGGTCGATGATCCTCACGGCCCTCAACTAAGGAGAGCGCGATGCGCGAGTCGTAACACCTCGCCCCACTCCGTCGTGACGCGAGGGCGAGCGCCGTCGACAGTGGGTGCCCGCGCGCCCATCAGGGACTAAACGCCCGACCCAGAGTTCCGTCGCGCGACCGATCCGGCCGAATCGCGGACCGCGATGATCACGCCTCCGGCGGTCTACGCCCCTTCGCACCCAGGACCAGCGGCAATAGCGGCGATCCCACGGACCGAATGCTGGAACTCTTGGTGGAGTTTTCCGTTTTGGGCGACGGCCGCGGGCGGCAGCGCAGGCGAGGGCGCCGGTCGATGACCGGCGCCGCCCGTACGGCACGCTGACGCCTCCCGTCAGCGCGAATCGACGGCGCGGTAACCGATCCGCACCGCGCCCCAGTGGACCCCCCGGACGAAGATCGGCACGGACAGATCCGCCATGGTCTCGCCGGTGTCTCTCTGGTAGCGCTGGATGAGGAACGGTGCCTCGCTCCGCGCGGCGGCGAGGCCGGTCCGGTCGTTGAAGATCCGCTTCGTGCGGTTGTTCACGAGGTCGTTCGCGAGGTTCCCGGTGAGGGGCTGCGAGTAGCGCTGGTTGTGCGTGGGGAGGTAGCCGTTCCGGTCGACCATCACCGCGAACTGGATGACGGCCGACTTCGCGAGGACGCTCTCCTCGATGGGGAGGATGTCGCGATCGGAGAGGCGGTCCCACTCTGTGGTGAACTTCGGGGGATCGGTCGCCGGGATCGGGTAGTAGAGGAAGCTGAACAGCCGCTCCTTCGTGACCTCCTTGTCGATCCAGCGGTCCAGGGCCGCGGCGCAGCGCGCGGCGAAGTGGGTCGCGAGGTCGAGCATCTCGCGCTCCTGGGCCGTGAGGCCGTCGGCGGACGTCACCGTGGCCGGGATCACGCTGGGGCGCGGCTCGCCCGCGAGGGCCGGGGAGGCGGCCGCCAGCGAGAGGGCGACGATCGCGAAGCGCGTGCGGGACATGGGCACCATGGTCGATTCTCCTCGTGCGCCTAGTGGCCGAGCCGTGCCATCGCCGCCTTCATGCTGACGCGCAGGCGATCGATGGTCTTCGTGAGCTGCCCGATCTCGTCGACCGCGTCCGACTTGATGGGCGTGTCGAGCGCCTCGCCGAGGCTGATCCGATCGGCCGTCTCGGTGAGCGCCACGACGGGCCGCATCGCCCGCCGCACGACGACGAACATGGCCCCGATCGTCACGAGCGCGAAGCCGCCGAAGACGAGGAGCAGCGACAGGAGGAGCTGGCGCTTGTGCGCGCCGATGCGCTCCATCGACACGCCCACCCGGAACCCTCCCCAGTGCTTCCCCTTCACGTAGATGGGCGAGGACACGTCCCACATCGTCTCGCCGGTGTCGCGCTGGTACTCCTGCAGGAACGAGGGCTGCACGTTGCGCGCGGCGGCGATCCCCACCGGGTCGTCGAACATGCGCTTCGTCCGGTTGCCGACGAGGTCCGCCTTGGCGTCTCCGGTGAGCGGCTTCTGGTAGCGGGTGTTGTGGGTGGGCAGGTAACCGCGCTCGTCGACGCCCACCGCGAAGACGAAGTCCTCCTGCTCGAGGACCTTGTCCTCGAACACGAGCACGGCGCGATCCGTCATGGCGTCGTAGCGCGTGTGGAACTTGGGGTGCGGGCCCCAGTCGTATCCCTTGATGGGCGTGTAGCTCTGGTCGAAGACGTCGGCGACGGTGAGCTGGCCGCTGTCGATGGCGTCGTCGAAGAAGCTGCCGTACTGCCGCGCGCCGAGGGAGGCGGCGACGCGCGCCTTCTCGAGAGTGAGCTCCTCCATTCGTCGTGTCTGCCCGACGGTGATGACGGTGGCCGCGATCGCGGTGAGGACGAGGGCGAGCGCGGCGAGCTTCAGCGAGATCGTGGCGGCGAGGCTCGCGCGCACGGATCGAACGATGGACATCGACTCACCTCCCGGGCCGCCGCCAAGGCGACCCGCCTGCGGGTGAATTGCGCTAGGGCTTCTTCTCCAGCGTGCGGAACCTGAGCCGGTCTCCGGCGTCGAGCGCTTCGCGGAACGCGGCGCGGTCCGCCGCGTCCTCGATCTGGGCGGCGAGGTCGTCGACGAGCGCGCGCGACGCCGCGAGCGCGAACGGGTGCTCCGGGGAGACGCGGTGGACGCCCTCCTCCACGTAAACCTTCGAGATCGGCCCCACGTACCGGGCGAGCTCCTTCGCGCAGCGCGACAGGAACGCGGCCGAGGCGGGGTCGGCGACGGCGATCCGCGAGAGGCCGCTGCTCGAGACCTTCGACCAGCTCAGCCCGGAGTTCGCGAGGACGGGCTTCGAGTCGGAGGGGAGCACCGAGGAGGACGCGGCCGGCGGCGGCGCCGCGGAACCGCCGAGGGTCTGCGACGAGGACGCCGCTCCCCCGCCCTCGAGGGCCTTCTTCAGCTTGGCCGTGGCCACGCGGATCGCGACCGTCGCGAACGACGGGTTCAGCGCGGCGTCCGCCACGAGGGCGAGGACGTGGCTCTTCCCGTCGCGGGAGAGGCCGAGGCTGCGCAGCAGGAGCTTGCCGTCAGCGAACTGGGCGGTCATCGACTCCCAGTCGCCCTGCTGGAGCTGGACCGCGTCCACGGCCTTCACGAGCCAGCCGCTCACCTGCTGGCACAGGTCGCGGTCGTAGATCGTGCGGCCGCGATGGGCGACGAGCTGCCCGTCCGCGTCGAACACGAGCGAGGCGTTCACGCCGGGGAGGTCGAGGAGCGACTGAAGGATCGTGTCCATGGTCACCTCCGCCCCTGGAGCGCGTCGTCCCAGGCCTTCTCGATCGCGGCCAGCGCGGCCGGGCGCGCGACGCGAGCCGCGATCACGTGGCCGCCGCGCAAGAGAACGGCGTGAGCGTCCGTCGCGCCCGCGAGCGACACGCGCTCGAGGGCGCCGAGGCCGAGCTCGCTGCCCACCTGGCCGACGAGGCTCGCGAAGAACCCCATCACCGCGGCCACGCCCTCCCCATCCGGCTCCTCGACGTCGTCGAGGAACGTGCCGGCGAGGTCGCCGAGCACGGCGCTCTTCACCTCGGGTAGACCGCTGATCAGCGTCAGGTCCGACATGGGCTCGCTCCTTGCGACGGAAGGCCGGCCGTTCCGCAGTGCGACTGCCTGGTTCGCATCGGTGTCCTCACGTTCGCGACGTCCTTCCCCGCGGCCAGGGAGGAAGGCCCGCGCCACGGCGGCACGCGTCGATGACGTCGGCGACCTCGGGCGGCGGCCAGCGGTCCGGCTGCCGAGGCAGCGCCGCGGCGGCGCGCTCGGACCAGCGCTCCTCGTCGGACGCGACCCACGCGTGCCACGAGCGGAGGACGCGGCGCCGCTCCGCGGCGGCGAGCACCAGCATGTTCTCGGCGATGCAGTCCACCCGGCCGAGGACGCCGTCCGAGCGAAGCGCGAGGAGGAGCACCGCGTCCGGCGAGACCACGATGGGAGGGGCCCCGCGCGCGAGCGCCGCGTCGATGGCGCCCCGCACGTACGCCCCGATCACCTGGGGATCGAGGGACGGCACCGCGAGCTCCGGGCCGCGCCCTTCGGGGAGCTCGATGCCACCCCGAGCGAGGGCCTCGACGAGCCCGGGCGCGCCCGCGAGCAGGACCTTGAACGATCCGGACCAGCGCGCTGCCTCGAGGACCCGCGCCACCCCCGCCGCGCAGGGCGGCGCCGCGGTCACGCCGTCGAGCACGAGGAGGGGCGTCGCCCGGCGGCGCTGCTCCTCGACGAACCGCTCGACGAGCGCGTCCAGGCAGGCCTCCTCGGACGCCTCCTCCGCCATCCCCGCCGCGCGGCAGATGCCCTGGACGAGGCCGCGTGAATCGACACCGGGCGCGGCGGCCACGACGAGCGTGAGCCGCTCGCCGGCGAGCTCACGCGCGAGCTCCTGGCACAGCGTGGTGCGCCCGCTCTCGCCCGGACCGGTGAGCGCGACGAGGAGCCGTCCCTCGTCGCCGACGGCATCGGTGAGCTCTCGCCGGATCGCCGCGAACGGCTCGCCCCCGCGCGGGCCGCCGGCCTTGTCGCCGCCCACGAACGGGCGGTGGACGAACCCGAGCGCCTCCGCGAGGAGGCGCGGCGCCGGGGCAGTGGAGGGGGCGGGCGGCTGCGCCCGCGCCGACGAGGTACGCGCCGTCATCGGGGCTGCGGAGCGGGGCGACCCGCCGGCCGCCGCGATGTCCTGCAGCACCCTCCTCCCCTCCCAGAGAAGGAGCTGCGCGGACGCGTGCCGCTCCCGCGGCGCCTTCGCGAGCGCGCGAGCGAGGAGGGCGGCGCACGAGGCGGGCAGGCTCGGCACGAGGGCGCGGACGTCGGGCACGCGCTCGCGGAGGTGGCCCTGCTCGACCGCCGCGACGTCGGGACCCGGGTACGGAGGGCGGCCGGTGAGCAGGTGGAAGTACGTCGCGCCCAGCGAGTAGATGTCAGAGGCCGCCGTGGCCGCGGCGCCGCTCCAGATCTCGGGAGCGGTGTAGTAGGGCGTGCCGACGCGCAGGTGGGCGGTGCCGATGCGCAGCTCTGCCGAGCCGAGGGCCATCCCGAAGTCGCCGAGCTTCGTGACGCCGCCGTCGCCGACGAGCAGGTTCGCGGGCTTCACGTCGCGGTGGATGACGCCGGAGCGGTGAGCGGCCTCGAGCGCCGCCGCGGCCTGCAGGAGGATGTCCGTCGCCACCTCCGGAGCGAGCCGCCCCCGCGCCGCGACCACGGCCTCGGCGGAGGAGCCGACCACGTACTCCATCGCGATGTAGCAGTGATCGCCGTGCCTCGCGGCGCCGTAGATCTGGACCACCCGCGGGTGGTTGATCCGCGCGACGAGGCGGGCCTCGGTGAGGAACCACTGGACGGGGTCGTGGCCCTGCGCGTCCGCGACTCTCCACGAGAGGATCTTGATGGCGGTGGGGCGGAGCAGCGCCTCGTCCTTCGCGAGGTAGACGACCCCCATCCGGCCGCGCCCGATGAGCCGCTCGAGCCGGTAGTTCCCGAGCTTCACGCCGACGAGGCGCGTCAGGTCCTCCTGCTCGGGACCGCGGGGCTCGTCCGTGGGGGAGGTCCGGTTCATGCGAAGGAGACCTAGAGCTCCACGCCGCTCGCGGCGGGGCGGGCCTGCTCGTCCATTTCCTTGAACACGTTCAGCAGGACCGCCTGGGGATCGAGCGCGACGGAGAGCTGTGCCGAAGTTTCGCCTCCCTCCGGCTCGCGGTTGAACGCGAACTCGCCGTCGGTCCAGCCGACGAGCTCGCGGATGGCGAGCGCGACCTGCTGCTCGAGCGCCTCCTTCACCGCCGCGGCGTCCGCGATGCCCTCGCGCACGAGCACCTCGCCGATCACCGGGTCCGGCTCGTCCTGCACGGCGTGCAGCGCGAAAGGCGAGACCTTCCGCGCGCGGAGGAGCAGCTCTCCCACCCTGGGCGTGCCCGGGGAGGCGCCGCCCGTGATCCAGCCGTCGCGCAGCCTGAGCGCCGCGACGCCCCGCGCGCTGCTGCACACGAGGAGCCCGGTGCGCCTGGCGCTGCGGAGGAACTCGAGCAGGTCGGGGAAGGCGAAGACGCTGAGGCGACCCGAGAACACCGCGTCGAGCGTGCCGAGCGCCTGCGAGCCGCGGGCGAGGAGGGTGGACCCGGAGAGCTGAGGGACGGGCGGCGGCTCCCGCGGCGCGGCCGGCGCGGCGGGGGACGCCACGGAAGCCGCTGCCACCACGGCGCGGAGCGCCGCGGGACCCCTCGCCGGCCGCTGCGCGTGCGAGATGCACCCGAGCCCGAGCATCACCGAGGCGCGATCGCCCGGGGCGAGAGGCTGGCCGAGGAGGCCGCGGAACACGCTGCCCGCCTCCGCGTACTTGCCGACCTTGAGCAGCATCCACGCGAGCGCGTCGCGCGCGGGGACGAACCGCGGCCACGCGTTCGCGATGCGCCCCAGCGCCTGGATCGCGCGCGCGCTCGGGGGCGCGTCGTGCTCCCGCAGGTACTCGCTCGCGTCCGCGCGGCTGACGGCGTCGCCGCGGATCGCCTCGATCACGGTGCGTACGCGGTCGGCGGCCGGCGTCTCCACGGCCTCGAGGATCTTCTCCGCCGCGGCGACGTCATCCCGCAAGAGCGCCCGCCGCGCGAGGAAGACCGCCGGCTCGTCCCAGGCCGCGTCGAGCGCCGACGCGCGCGAGGCCGCCTCGGCGGCCTCCTGCTCGCGCTCCAGCGAGGCGAGGGTGCGCGCCTCGGAGAGCGACACCTGCGCGGCGCCCCAGGCATCCCCGAGCCGCTCGAACAGCGCGCGGGCGTCGGCGAACCAGGCGAGGGCGCGCGACGCGTCGCGGTCCTGCGAGAGCACGTCGCCCGCGAGCCACTCCGTGACCGCCCTCGACTCGAGGTCGAGCTGGCGTCCGAGTGGGAGCGCCTCCTTCACGTGGGCCCGCGCCGAGGGGAGGCTCCCGCTCTTGAGCGCGGCGCGCGCGCTCCAGTAGAGGGCGAGCCAGCGGAAGGAGAGGTTTGGCTGCGCGCTGACGGTGAGCTCGCGGAGCGCCCGCTCCCCCCCGATGCCATCGCCCGCCAGGATGCTCCCGACGCCCTCGAGGAGGCTCTCGAGCGTGGCGGCGAGCGCGTCGCGGTCCACGGGCTCGTCCCCCGCGCGCGCCGGAGCAGAGGGCGGACGCTCGCCGAGCGCGGCCGCGAGCGTCACGGCCTCGCTGAGGTGGCCGCGCACCATCGCGCGGCGCAGGGCCGCGAAGCGGTCGCTCTCGGCCGAGCGGAGTCTCGGCCCGGACGCCGACGCGGCCTGGCCGCCGGTGGCGCCGCTCGCGACGGGCGGCGAAGGGATCGGAGGCGGCGTGGGCCGGGTGAGCCGCGGGGCGGGCACCGCGACGGCCTCGCGCGACCACTGGTGGAGGGCCGCCTCCACGGCCTTGGTCGCCTTCGAGGGGTCGAGCGCGAGCCGGAGGAACCCGTCCGCCCGGGCGGCGATCGCGGTCGCGCTGCCCGTGCACTTGAGGAGCACCGACTCGAGCCGGGAAAGCTTCGCGGCCTCGCCCGCGGCGGTGAGCGCGTTCAAAGCCGCGGCCGTCTGCGCGGCGAGGTCCGCCGCGGCCGGCGTGCCGGGCGACGCGTCGAGGAGCGCTCCGCGCGCGTCGCCGAGGAGGCCGCCTCGCACCTCGGGCATGGCGCGGAGCTGCTCCGGGAGCGTCATGGGCCGCCTCGCCGAACGAGGGCGCTGCACCGGGGCCGCGAGCTCCCGTCGCCCGACGACGCGAAGGCCTCGTCGGTGAGAACGCGCTCTGGCGAGGACGTGAACATCGTTCCCTCGGGTCCGGGTCGTGCCGCGCCACCGGGCGACGGCCTGCGACAAGACGCCGCGATGTTAGGGAGCGCTGTTTCAGCATGTCAATGCGACCATTCACTACCAGTTTATCGGTCGATATCAGACCGTCCCTCGCTCGCGCGACAGGTCGGAGCGGCGTGCGCGGGCCCATCGGCTCCAAGGGCGCCGAACTCCTGGAGCCGGGTCCCACAGAGACCGACCGCGCCCCACCTTCGCGGACACACGCACGCGCCCGACCCAGCGGCGCGCACGCGCACGCCCGACCCAGAGTTCCGTCGCGCGAACGATCCGGCCGAATCGCGGAACGCGACGGTCACGTCTCTATCCGGATTCCCTGGTGCGACCTATTCCTCGGAGCGACCCGTGCCGCCACGATCGCGGTCGTACCGTCTCGTGAGCGGAAACGGCGGCAACCAGGACTCGCGACGGACGATCCAGCTCTCGTAGGTCGGCATCAGCTGGTCCGGGGCATCCAGGGATCCCAGGTTCACCTCGACCTCGTCTGCGGTGCGTCCAAAGACGGACGAGCCGCAGCGGAGACAGAAGAACCGACCGGCGTAGTCGCCGGTCTCGCCCTCGATCGTCACCGCATCCTGAGGAAACACCGCAGAAGCGTTGAAGAGGGCCCCGTGATGCTTGCGACAGTCGAGGCAGTGACAGATGCCGACGCGGTACGGGCGTCCCGATGCCACGATGCGGACGTTGCCGCACAGGCAACCGCCGGTGAATCGGTCCATGCTCCGTCTCCTCTCGAGCCGGTCGGGGGGCAGTGACGTGCGCGGCTGCGAAACCTCTCCGCCCGGCTGTTCTGTCCCGATATGTGACCGGCCCGCGGTCTACCCCGCCACCCGCTCCAGCCCGCGCACGAGGAAGTAGATCGCGTCCGGGTGGTGCAGGACGATCGCCGAGGTCGACGCCTCCGGCACCATCTGGTTCGCCTCGGTGAGCGAGACGCCGATGGTCCGGTCGGGCTCGAGCAGCTTCCAGACCTGACGCTGGTCGGCGAGGTCCGGCCAGGACGGATAGCCCGGCGAGTAGCGCTTGCCCTGGCCGTCGGGGAGGCCGAGCTCCTTCCGCACCTGGCGGTGCCAGTACTCGGCCATCGCCTCGGCGGTCTCGACGGCGAGGCCGTGGAGGAAGAGCGCGTGGGTGTAGTCGCCCCGCTCCTGCGCCTCGTGCGCGATCCTGGAGGCCTGGTCACCCACCGTGACGACCTGGAAGGCGCACACGTCGGAGCCGCGCTCCTCGCGGAACCAGTCCGCCATGCAGAGGTTCCGGTCGTCGGGCTGGCGCGGGAGCTTCAGGCGCGCGACCTCGGCCTTTCGGTGCACGGGGTCGAGCACCACGAGGTCGTTCCCCTCGGCGTGGCAGGGGAAGTACCCGTAGACGACCTTCGGCACGAGCCAGCCCTGCGCCTGGGCCTCGCTCTTCAGCTCCTCGAGCTTCGGCCCAAACTCCTCGCGGATGAGCTTCTCGTACTCCTCGCCCTTCGCCTTCACGCCCCACTGCAGCTTGAAGAGCTCCGGCAGGTCCAGCATCGGCCACACGTCGGCGAGCGCGATCTGCCCGGCGGGCACCACGCGCGGCCCCCAGAACGGCGGCGCCGGGACGCGCGGCGCGGCCGCCACGGACGACCCGCGCTTCGTGGGCGCGGGCGGCGGCGCCGGGGAGGCCGGCAGGTCGCGGTTCGCGATGGCCTTCTGCAGCACCCCGTGCTTGAGCGCGTCGCGCTTCGCCGGATCGACGAGCTGCTCCACGATCTCGAGCCCCTCGAAGGCGTCCTTCGCGTAGAAGACGCCGCCCGCGTAGGGCGTTCCGCCCTGCGTGAAGTGGGTCTTGTAGCCGAAGCGCCGGTTGATGGCCGCGCCGCCGATGATGATGGGGAAGGCGAGGTTCCGCCGGGCGAGCTCCTCCACGCAGAACGGCATCTGCTTGGAGGTTGAGACGAGCAGGGCGGAGAGGCCGATGGCGTCGGCGTTGGTGGCGACCGCCTTCTCGATGACGGTCGCGACCGGCACCTGCTTGCCGAGGTCGTGCACCGTGAAGCCGTTGTTCGAGAGGATGGTCTTCACGAGGTTCTTGCCGATGTCGTGGACGTCCCCGTAGACGGTCGCGAGCACGACCGTGCCCTTCGTCGAGCCGGCCTTCTTCTCGAGGAACTGCTCGAGGTGGGCGACCGCCTTCTTCATCACCTCCGCCGACTGGAGCACGAAGGGGAGGATGAGCTCGCCCGCGCCGAACCGGTCGCCGACGTCCTTCATGGCCGGCAGGAGCACCTCGTTCAGCACCGAGACCGCCGAGCGGCGGGTGAGCGCGTCGTCGATGAGGGCCTCGATGCCCTCCGGGCGGCGGTGCAGGATCTGGAGGTGGATCCGCTCCTCCGCGCTCTTCCCGCCCGCGCCGGCGAGCGGGTCCACCGCCGCCTTCTCGGGCGCGCCCTTCGCGCCGAAGTGGGCGATGAGCCGCGCGAGCGCGTCGGGGCGGCGGTCGAAGAGGAGGTCCTCGGCGAGCGCGCGCTCCTCCTCCACGATGGCGGGGTAGGGGCGGATGTCCTTCGGGTTCACGATGGCGAGGTCGAGGCCCGCCTGCACCGCGTGGTAGAGGAAGACCGAGTTCACCACCTCGCGGGCGCCCTTCGCGAGGCCGAACGAGACGTTCGAGACGCCGAGGGTGGTGAGGACGCCCGGGTTCTCCGCCTTGATGCGCCGGATCCCCTCGAGCGTCTCGAGCGCGCTCCGGCGGTACTCCTCGCCGCCGGTGGCGAGCGTGAAGGTGAGCGCGTCGAACACCAGGCTGTCCGGCGGGACCCCGTAGTCCGTCGCGATCGCCACGGTGCGCCGGGCCACCTCCGCCTTGCGCTCGGCGGTCTGGGCCATGCCCTTCTCGTCGATGGTCATCGCGACCACCGCCGCCCCGTAGCGCCGCGCGAGCGGGAGGATCCGCTTCACGCGCTCGCCCGACTTCTCGAGGTTCACCGAGTTCACGATGCAGCGGCCCGGGTACACCTTGAGCGCGCCCTCGACCACGTCCGCCTCGGTCGAGTCGATCATGAGCGGCGCGTCCACCGACTGGGCGAGGAGCTTCGCGAGGGTGCGCATCTGCGCGCCCTCGTCGTCGCGCTCGTTGAGCGCCACGCACACGTCGAGCACGTGGGCGCCGGCGTCGACCTGGCCGCGCGCGATCTGCACGAGCCCGGCGTAGTCGTCGGCGAGGAGCAGCTCCTTCACCTTCTTCGAGCCCTGGCTGTTGAGCCGCTCGCCCACGATGAGCGGCCGGGGCTCCATGGCGAGCGGGACCGCCTTCATGGCGCTCGACAGCTCCGCGGCGGCCCGCGGCCGGGACCGGCGCGGCGCGCGCAGGCCGCGCACCCGCTCGACGACCTTGCGCATGTGCTCGGGCGTCGTCCCGCAGCAGCCGCCCACGATCTCGACCCCGTACTCGGCGATGAACCCGGCGAGCGCGTCGGCGAGCGCGTCCGGCGAGAGCTTGTAGACCGCGTGCCCGTCCTCGTTCTCGGGCATGCCGGCGTTCGGCAGGACCGAGACGTAGTGGGAGGACCGCTCCGCGAGGTAGCGCACCGAGGCCCGCATCTCGGCGGGGCCGGTCGAGCAGTTGAGCCCGACGGCGTCCACCGGCAGCCGCTCGAGCGTGGCGAGCGCGCTCGCGACGTCGGTGCCGAGCAGCATCCGCCCGTTCGCGTCGATGAGGGTGGGCTGGGCGATGATGAAGACGTCGCGCAGGCACTCCTTGCGGCAGGCGTCGGCGGCGAGCACTGCGGCGCGCAGCTCCAGCATGTCCTGCTGGGTCTCGATGATGATCGCGTCGACGCCTCCCTCCACGAGCCCCTTCGCCTGCTCGAAGAAGATCCGCTCCAGCGCGTCGGAGGTGATGTTCCCGAGCGCCGGGTCCGAGGAGGACGGCAGCATGCCCGTCGGCCCGATGGAGCCGGCCACGAAGCGCGGGTGCTCCGGGCCGTGGAAGCGCTCCGCGGCCCGGCGGGCGAGGATCGCCGCGCGGAAGTTCACCTCGTAGGTCCGGTGCCCGAGGCCGTACTCGTCGAGCTTGAGGCGCGAGGAGCCGAACGTGTTCGTCTCGACGACGTCGCAGCCGACCGCGAAGTAGCGCGCGTGGATGTCCTCCACGAGGTCCGGGCGGGTGAGGGTGAGGAGATCGTTCGCGCCCTCCTTGCCGCCGAACTCCGCGGCGGTGAGCTGGTGGCGCTGGATCTGGGTGCCCATCGCGCCGTCGAACACGAGGGGGCGGCGGTCGATGGCTTCGCGGAAGGTCACGGGGCGGTCCTCGAAAATGGCAGGCCCGCGCGAGCGGCGCGGGCCGTCCTCGACTGATAGCACCGCCATGCGCGTCGATCGAGCGCGCGGACGGCTGGCGCCGCGGGACGACGGGCCGGCGGACCCGCGGGCGAGGCCCCGCCGGCCCGCCCGCTGCCCCGTCCTGGGCGGGCGACTACGATCCGTCCATGCTCCACGAGGCGCGCCACTGGCAGCCCGCCGCCGACGGGCGGGTGCTCTGCTCGCTCTGCCCGCGCGCCTGTCGCATCGGGGAGGGGCAGGCCGGGTTCTGCTTCATCCGCCAGAATCACGGGGGCCGGCTCCTCACCGCCGGCTACGGCCGCTCCACCGGCTTCGCGGTCGATCCCATCGAGAAGAAGCCGCTCGCGCACTACCTGCCCGGCTCGAGCGTCCTCTCGTTCGGCACCGCGGGCTGCTGCCTCGGGTGCCGCTTCTGCCAGAACTGGGACATCTCCAAGGCCCGCCTCGACGCGAGCGCCGCCGAGGACGCGTGGACGCCGGAGCGGGTGGTGGACCTCGCCGTCGCGCGCGGCGCCCCGGGGATCGCCTTCACCTACAACGACCCCATCATCTGGGCGGAGTACGCCATCGACGTCGCCCGCGAGGCACACGCGCGCGGGCTCTTCACCGTGTTCGTGACGAGCGGCTACGTGGCCGGCGAGGCCCGGGCCGAGATCTTCCGCCACATGGACGCCACGAACGTGGACCTGAAGGCATTCACCGAGGACTTCTACGCGCGCATCACCCTCTCGCACCTCGCGCCGGTCCTCGACACGCTCGCCTGGCTCGCGCGGGAGACGGACGTCTGGGTGGAGGTGACGAACCTCCTCATCCCGGGCCTGAACGACGCGCCTGACGAGACGCGGCGGCTGGCCGACTGGGTGGCGGAGCACATGGGCCCGGACGTGCCTGTGCACTTCACGGCGTTCCACCCCGACTACAAGCTGCTCGACCGCCCCCGGACGCCGCCGGCGACGCTCACCCGCGCGCGCGCCATCGCCCGCGCCGCGGGGCTCCGCCACGTCTACACCGGCAACGTCCACGATCCCGAGGGCCAGACCACCTACTGCCCGCGCTGCGGCGCGCGCGTCATCGAGCGCGACTGGCACGCGGTGCGGGCGGTGCGGATGAAGGGCGGCGCCTGCGCCGGGTGCGGCGAGCGGATCGCCGGGCGCTTCGCGGAGGGGAAGGTCGCCCCGACCGCGGGAAGGCGCGTGATGCTGGGGCTGCCGGAGCGCTGAGCGCGCCTCCCGGACGTGGCCTACGGCGTGGTGGCAGGCTCGAGCGAGATCCCGCAGGCCGCCTTCGCGTCCGTGGTGTTGATCCACTCGCAGAACTTCGTGCCCTCCGGCGCGTGACAGGTGCCGAGCCAGGCGTCGCACTGCTTCTGCTTCGCGTCGCCCGCGCCGACCGAGGAGAGCCGGTCCTCCGCGCCCCGCTGGCAGGCGTCGCGCGCGCTGCCGCCGCCGGCGCACTCGCACAGGCGGTTCGCGAGCTCCTGGCAGGGCTCGGTGCAGGCGGAGAGCGCGACGAGGGCGAGGGCGGCGAGGAGGGCGCGCATCGAGCCGGGGAGGATCACCTGGGGCGCCCGCGCCGTCAAGGCGTGTGGGTGGCGGCCGTGAATGCCGCCCGCGCGCCGCCCGTCTGCTATCTAGCTCACCATGATCGCCGCCCTCGCCGCCCTGCTCCTCGCCGCCGCCCCGCCCCCCGCGGACGCGGGCGCGCTCGCCAAGAAGGTCCAGACCTTCTACGAGCGCACCCGCGATCTCGAGGCGCGCTTCCAGCAGACCTACACCTACTCCGGCTTCGGCCGGCGCCAGGTCTCCGCCGGAACGCTCCGGGTGAAGAAGCCCGGGATGATGCGCTGGGACTACGAGACGCCCTCCTCGAAGACCGTGGCGGTGAAGGGCTCGCGGCTCGTGCAGTACGAGCCGGAGGAGAACCAGGCCTACGTGGACGAGCACTTCGACGCGACCGCCATGAGCGCGGCGGTCACGTTCCTCCTCGGCAAGGGCGACCTCGCCCGCGAGTTCCACCTCTCGGTGGACGGCGCGGGGGCGCTCCTGCTCCGCCCCAAGGAGGAGGATCCGCGCGTCGAGTCGATCGCGCTCACGGTGGGCCCCGACGGCGAGGTGCGCGCCACGCGCGTCGTGGACGGGGCCGGCAACGTGAACGAGATCCGCTTCGAGAAGGTGAAGCGCAACGCCGGGCTCGCCGACTCCGCCTTCGAGCTCAAGCTGCCGAAGGACGTCCGGAGGATCGCGCCGCCGGGGGCGGAGCGGTAAAGAAGGGGGATGGCCCCTCCCGCTCCCATCCTCGTCGCGAAGAGCACCGAGGAGCTCCTGCTCCTCCCGGCGCTCGCGAACCGGCACGGCCTCGTCGCAGGGGCGACCGGCACCGGCAAGACCGTCACCCTGCGCGTCCTCGCCGAGGGCTTCAGCCGCCTCGGCGTGCCGGTGTTCCTCGCCGACGTTAAGGGCGACCTCTCCGGGCTCGCGCGCCCGGGCGGCGACTCGCCGAAGCTCGCCGAGCGCGCCCGCGAGCTGGGCCTCGCCCTCACTCCCGAGGCGAGCCCGGTCGTCTTCCTCGACGTTTACGGGGAGGCCGGCCACCCGCTGCGGACCACCATCTCCGAGATGGGCCCGCTGCTGCTCGCGCGCGTGCTCGGGCTCAACGAGACCCAGGCCGGCGTGCTGCAGATGGCGTTCCGGGTGGCGGACGAGGGGGGGCTCCTCCTCCTCGACGTGAAGGACCTGCGCGCGATGCTGGAGCACCTCACGGAGCGCGCCGCCGAGCTGCGCGCGCGCTACGGGAACGTCTCCTCGGCGAGCGTCGGCGCGATCCAGCGGGCGCTCCTCGCGCTCGAGTCGCAGGGCGCCGACCGGCTCTTCGGCGAGCCGGCCCTCGCGCTCGAGGACCTGCTCCGCACCGACCTCTCGGGCCGGGGGCAGGTGACGGTCCTCCACGCGGAGCGGCTCGTCCGCTCCCCGCAGCTCTACGCGACGCTCCTCCTCTGGCTCCTCTCCGAGCTGTTCGAGCAGCTCCCGGAGGTGGGCGACCCGGAGAAGCCGCGGCTCGTGTTCTTCTTCGACGAGGCGCACCTGCTCTTCGAGGACGCGCCGGACGAGCTGCGCGCCAAGATCGAGCAGGTGGTGCGGCTCGTCCGCTCGAAGGGGGTCGGGGTCTACTTCGTCACCCAGAGCCCGCTCGACGTGCCGGACGCAGTGCTGGGCCAGCTCGGCAACCGGGTGCAGCACGCGCTGCGCGCCTTCACGCCGCGCGATCAGAAGGCCGTGCGCGCCGCGGCGGAGACCTTCCGCGCGAACCCCGGCCTCGACGTCGAGGCCGCCATCACCCAGCTCGGCGTGGGCGAGGCGCTCGTGTCCTTCCTCGACGCGCGCGGCACGCCCGCGCCGGTGCAGCGCGCGCTCGTCGTGCCGCCCCGCTCGCGGCTCTCGCCGCTCACGCCCGAGGAGCGCGCCCAGGTGATGGCCGCCTCGCCGCTGCGCGGCCGCTACGACGCCCCCGTCGATCGCGAGTCCGCCTACGAGCGGCTGCAGCGGCGCGCGACGGAGCGGGAGGCAGAGGGGGAGCGTCCCGGGCCCGCGGGCGGTGCGCCGCGCGGACGGCAGGACGCGGGCGCGCTCGGCCAGGCCGGCGACATGCTCGGCAAGATGGCCACGAGCGCCATGCGCGCCGCGGGGACCCAGATCGGCCGCGAGATCATGCGCGGGATCCTGGGCTCCATGTTCGGCGGGGGCCGCCGGCGCTGAGCCGGAGCCGGCGGTCAGCGCCGCCCGAGCCGCAGCCGCGCGCCGAGCGCGACGAGCTGCAGGCCGGCGGCGAGCATCGCACCGGGGCGGAGCTTCGAGCCGCCCACGTCGCGCCAGGCGAGGAGCGGCACCTCCTCGAACGCGTCTTCCCCGAGGGGCGCGACGCCGGGGCCGCCGGCGCGGAGGCGCGCGAGGAGCTCCACGTCGAAGATCCAGCGCGTGCGGAACGGCGCCTCGAGCGCGGCGGCGAGCGCGGGCGTCGCGCGGAAGAGCTTCGCGCCGCACTGGGTGTCGTAGACCGCGAGGCCGAGGGCGAGCGAGGCGAGCGTCGCGAACACGCGGCCGAGGTAGTGGCGGAGCGGCTGACGCTCGATGCGCCTGCCGAGGAGCCGCACGCGCGAGCCGAGCACCGCCTCGCGGCGCGAGGCACGGGCCGTGTCCACGAGCCGGGCGAGCTCGTCGACCGGCGTCGAGAGATCGGCGTCGGCGTAGCCCACCACCGCGGCGCCGCCCGCCAGCGCCCGGCGGAGCCCCTCCCGCACCGCCTCGGCCTTGCCGCGGTTCCGGGGGAGGAGCACGACGGAGATCCGCGCGGGCTCCGCGCGGCGGAGCTCGTCGAGCACCGCCACGGTCCCGTCGGTGGAGCCGTCGTCCACGAGCACGAGCGAGAGGCCCTCGCGCGCGCGGGCGAGCCGGAGGAGCTCCTCGCGCTGGAGCCGCACCGCCTCATTGAAGCAGGGGATGACGAGCGCTACGGCTTCCGGCATAGGGCCCAGTAGCTCAGGCCGGGCAGGTCGAGCCCGAGCCGCGAGAGCAGGAGCGAGAGGGACGCGTCGAGCGCGAGCGCGCCGCGGACGGCGGCCGTCACGGACGCGGGCGCGTCCCACTCGCCGAGGTCCTTCGGCGGGGGCGCCGAACGGGAGAGGCGCTCGAGCGCGACCTGCGCCGCCCGCGGCGCGACGAGGGCGTGGAAGAGGCCGCCGCCGCGGACCACCTCGAGCCCGGCGCGCGCGAGGACCGCCCGCGCGGCCCGCGGCGCGTAGCGGCGGTGGTGCCGGAGCTTCACGTCGTGGCTCGAGAAGAGGGCGGGCCAGGCCGGCACCGACACGAGCGCGTGCCCGCCGGGCGCGAGCCGCGCCTCGACCACCTCGGCGAGGAACGCGGCGTCGTCCTCCACGTGCTCGAGCACGTCGAGGAGGAGGGCGAGCCCGAACGCGCCCTCCGGCGCGGCGCGGGTGAAGCGCAGGCCTGCCGACGGGGCGAAGGCCTCCGAGGCGAGGTGCGCGTCGGTGTAGTTCGTGTCCCAGCAGGTGACGGACGAGCCCTCGGCGAGCGCCTCGGTGAGCCGGCGGGAGAAGAAGCCGTCGCCCGCGCCCACGTCGAGCACCGCCACGCCCGGCCCGAGCAGGCCCGCGCCGCGCAGGACCCGCAGGAAGAAGGCGACCCGCGCCTCCTCCCAGGGGTGGCGCCGGACGGGGGCGCGCTCGAGCTCCAGGAGATCCATCGTCGGCGGAGACTTTCGCGCGTTCGGGGCCGCGAGGCCAGCCCGTTGACACTCCCATCGCGCGCGCGGATCCTCGCGCCCGCGTGCAACGGATGTCCCCCGGCGCCCCCGACGAGAAGGGATCCGCTCCCGGCGTCCCGGCGGGAAGGGCGGGCGGGCGACTCGCCCCCCTGCGCGCGCGCCTCGCGCCGCACGCCCCCGCGCTCGTGGCGGGGCTCGCGGGCGTCGGCTGGCTCGCCTGGAACGCCGGTGGCCTCGCCCTCGCCGCGCCGGGGAACGTCCGCTGGCTCCTGGGCAGCGACTTCGGGGCGAGCTACGTCGGGTGGCTCTTCTTCCGCTCGGCTCCGTTCACGCTGCCCCTCGGCGCGAACCCGCTCTATCCCTTCGGCATCGGCTCGACGCTCGGCTTCACCGATTCGCTCCCGCTCGTCGCGGTGGTCCTCCGCCCGCTCGCGGCGCTCCTCCCGCAGGACTTCCAGTACGTGGGGAGCTGGCTCGTCGTCTCCTTCGCGCTGCAGGGGTTCGTGGGCGCGAAGCTCGCGCGGCTCGCGACGCCGGACCGCGTCGCGCAGGCGCTCGGCGGGGCGCTGTTCGTGCTCGCGCCGCCGCTCCTCCACCGGCTCGTGGGCCCGAAGACCGGTCACGCGAGCCTCTGCGCGCAGTGGATCCTGCTCCTCGCCCTGTGGCTCGCGCTCGCGCCCGCGCGCGAGGACGCGCCCCGGCTCCGCGCGAGGCTCGCCGCGGCGCTCCTCCTCGTCCTCGCCGCGGCGGGGGTGCACCCGTACTTCGTGGTGATGGCGGCCGCCCTCGCCGCCGCCCTCCTCGCGCGGATCGTCCTCGTCGAGCGGCGCGGGGGCGCCTCGCTCCTCGCGGGCGGCCTCGCCGCGATCGCGCTCGCGGCGGGCGCGGGGCTCGCGCTCTTCGGCTTCCTCGTGAGCGGGGTGCGGGCGCGCGCGAACGGCTTCGGCTACTTCTCGGCCGACCTCGCGACCCTCGTGAACCCCATGGGCTGGTCGCGCGTCTGGGCGGGGCTCCCCGTCCACGCCGGCCAGTACGAGGGGTTCGGCTACCTCGGCGCGGGCGTCCTGTTCCTCCTCGTCCTCGGCGCCGTCCTCGCCGCCGCGCGGCGCCGTCCCCCCGCCGCCGTCGCGCTCGCCCGTGTGGCGCCGATCGTGGTGATCGCGCTCGTACTCGGCTTCTTCGCGCTCTCCGGCACCGTGCGGGCGGCGGGAGAGGTCGTCGGGCGGCTCCGCTTCTACGAGGCGGTGCCCGCGCTCTCCGGCACCTTCCGCTCCTCGGGCCGCTTCGTCTGGCCCCTCCACTACCTGCTCCTCCTCGGCGGGATCGGCCTCGCCGCGGCCGTGCTCGGCGAGAAGCCGCGCGCGCTGCGGGGCGTGCTCGCGCTGGCCGTGGTGGCGCAGGTGCTCGACGTGAGGCCGCCCGCGCCGCTCCGGCTCGCCCCTTCCTTCCCACCTCCCGCGCCGGAGTGGGCGCTCGCGGAGGGCGCGTACCGCCACGTCTCGATGTTCCCGCCCTACCTCCTCGCCGGCGGGGACCCCATCGCGCCCGAGCCGGAGCTCTGCGGTCCGCACCTGTATCCGCCGGACAGCTACCTGCCGCTCGCGGAGGCGGCGTATCGCCTGGGCGCCACCTTCGACGCCGCGTACGCCGCCCGCCTCGATCCCGGGCGAGCGATCGCGGCGTGCCGGGCGACCCGCCGCGCCGTCGAGGCGGGAACGCTGGATCCCGCGACGATCTACGTCGTGCACCCGAGCGCCATCGCGCGCCTCCTCGCGGCGGGCGCGGACTGCGGCGCCGTCGGCGACGATCGGGTGTGCGTCGCTCGGGGGCGGCGGGATCCCTTCGCCGAGGCGCTGCGGGCGCACCCAGTGCGCTGAGAGCTCAGCCGACGACGGGGAGGCCACCGCGGCGGCGCGGGCCTGCGTCGCGGGGTTCCGCCTGGGGAAGCGGGCGTCGCGCCCGCTCCGGATCGCGCGCCACCACGCGGCCGACGAGGTCGTACTCGGAGGCGTCGGTGATCTCGACGGTGGCGAGCTCGCCGGGGTAGGCGACCCCGTCGTTGATGTAGGTGATGCCGTCGATCTCCGGCGCCTGCTGCGCGTGGCGGCCGGCGAGCAGGTGCTCGGTCTCCTCCGAGCGCCCCTCCACGAGCACCTCGAGCTGCCGGCCGATCATCGCCTGCTGGTGGTCGCGGGAGATCTCCTGCTGGAGCGCCATGATGCGATCGCGGCGGGCGCGCTTCACCGCCTCCGGGAGCTGCCCGTCCATCTCCGCCGCGGGCGTGCCGTCCTCGGGCGAGAACTCGAACACCCCGAGCCGCTCGAAGCGCTGCTCCTCCACGAAGCGCACGAGATCCTCGAAGTCCTCCTCCGTCTCGCCGGGGAGCCCGACGATGAGCGAGGTCCGCAGCGCGATGCCGGGCACGCGCGCCCGAAGGCGAGCGAGGAGCTCGCGCAGGAACACCGAGTCGCGGCCGCGCTTCATCGAGCGGAGCAGCCGGTCGGAGGAGTGCTGCAGCGGCATGTCGAGGTACTTCACGATCTTCGGCTCGCGCGCGATCACGTCGACGAGCGCGTCCGGCACGTCGCGCGGGTACGCGTAGTGGAGCCGCAGCCAGCGGATGCCGTCCACCTTACACAGCTCCGGCAGGAGGTGGTGCAGGCGGACCTTGCCCGGCAGGTCGTAGCCGTAGGCGGTGAGGTCCTGCGCCACGAGCGAGAGCTCGACGGTGCCCTGCGCCGCGAGCGCGGCCGCCTCGGCCACGACGTCGTCCACCGGCCGCGAGCGCTGCGCGCCGCGGAGCTTCGGGATGATGCAGAACGCGCAGGCGTTGTCGCAGCCCTCGGAGATCTTGAGGTAGGCCGTGTGCGAGGGGAGCGAGTTCACCCGCGGCGTCGAGGCGGAGTGGACGAAGTCCGGGTCGGGCACGACGAGCCGCTTCGCCTGCGCGTCCGAGACGACGCGGGCGATGTCGGCGTAGGCGCCGGTGCCGAGGAAGTGGTCCACCTCCGGCAGCTCGGCCGACAGCTCCTCGGCGTGACGCTGCACGAGGCAGCCGGTCACGACGAGCTTCTTGCAGCGCCCCTCCTGCTTCATGCCCGCGAGCTCGACGATGGCGTCGACCGACTCCTCCTTGGCGCTCTCGATGAACCCGCAGGTGTTCACCACGATGACGTCCGCCTGGGCGGGGTCGCGCTCGAGGCGGTAGCCGGCGCCCGTCAGGGTGCCGAGCATGACCTCGCTGTCCACCCGGTTCTTCGGGCAGCCGAGCGTGTGGAGGTAGACGCGGGTGGTGGTCATCGGGGCGCCCGATCTAACAGACGGGGTGGGCGCGGACAATCCGCGGTGAGCGGGCGGGCGGGGGGTAGGTCTCTCACTCCCTGAAGTTCTGGAACTGCAGCGGGACGCCCAGCGCCGCGCCGCGGATGGCCTGCATCGCCGCCTGCAGGTCGTCCTTCTTCTTCCCGGTGATCCGCACCGCCTCCCCCTGGATCGCGGCCTGCACCTTGAGCCCGCTCTCCTTCACGAGCGCCACGATCTTCTTCGCGTCCTCCTGCTTGAGCCCGCGCTTCAGCTTCACGAGCTGTCGCACCGAGCCGCCGGAGGCGGGCTCGACCTTCTGCGGGTCGAGGCCCTCGAGCGGGACGCCTCGCTTCGCGAGCTTCTCCATGAGCACCTGCAGGGCCGCCTCGGCGCGCCCCTCGGAGGCGGCCTTCACGACGACGTGCAGGTCCTTGTCGCGCTCGAGGTCCGTGTTCGTGCCCTTGAAGTCGAAGCGCTGGAGGATCTCCTTCCGCGCCTGGTTGAAGGCGTTCTCCACCTCCATGAGGTTCAGCTCGGAGACCACGTCGAAGCTCGGCATAGACCGCTGTTCCTCCCCGCGCGTCGCCGCGCCTTAGAGCTCCAGCACCACCGGCAGCACCGTGGGCCGCTTCCCCGTGGCCCGCTTCAGCGAGCGGCGGACCGCGACCCGGAGCGTCTCCTGCACCTCCTCGACGGAGAGGCGGGCCTGCGGCGTGAGCTCGTCGAGCGCGCGCAGCGCCTCCGCCCGGAGCTCGTCCTCCGCCCCCTCGAACCCGGCGACGCCGCGGGCGAAGAGCTCGGGCCCGCGTATCACCGCGCCGGTCGCCTTGTCCACGACGAGCACCGCGATGCAGAGCCCCGCCTCCGCGAGCAGGCGCCTGTCCTTCACCACCATCGCGCCGATGTCCTGCCCGAGCAGCGCGTCGCGGTCGGTGTAGACGCGCCCCACCGGGACCGGCTCCGCGAGCACGCTCACCCCGCCGTCGCCGAGCTCGAGCACCTGCCCGTCGAGGAGCAGGTGGCGCCCGCGCACGCCCTCGGAGGCGGCGTGGGCGGCGTGGCGGGCGAGGTGGCGGTACTCACCGTGAATGGGCACGAAGTGCTCGGGGCGGGCGAGCGCGATGAGGCGCCGCTGCTCGGCCTCCTGCGCGTGCCCGGAGACGTGGAGCGGCCGCAGCCCCTCGTAGGCCACCTGGGCGCCGCGGCGGCAGAGCGCGTTCACGACCTCGCCCACCGCGACCTCGTTCCCGGGGATGAAGCGCGAGGAGAGGATGACGAGGTCGCCCGGCGCGAGGTCGAGGTCGGGGTGCTCGCCGCGCGCGAGCCGAGAGAGGGCGCTCCGCGGCTCACCCTGGGTGCCGGTGGTGAGGACGCACAGCTCCTTCGGCGGCAGCTCGCGCGCCTCGGGGAAGCCGACCGGCATCCAGGCGGGCAGGTCGAGGTACCCGAGCGACTGGGCGAGCCGGACGTTCGACTCCATCGAGCGGCCGAGGAGCGCCAGGCGGCGGCCGAAGGCGCGGGCGGCGTTCGCGACCTGCTGGATGCGGTGGATGTTGGAGGCGAAGCAGGCGACGAAGACGCGCCCGGGAGCGCGCTCGAAGGCCTCCTCGAGCGCGGCGCCGACCTCCGCCTCGGAGAGCGAGGAGCCGGGGCGCTCCGAGTTCGTCGAGTCGGAGAGGAGGAGCCGCACCCCGCGCGCGCCGAGCGCCTCGACGCGGGCGAGGTCGAAGCCGGGCCCGGCGATGGGCCGCGGGTCGATCTTGAAGTCGCCCGAGTGGACGATCGTCCCCTGCGGCGTGGAGAAGGCGAGGCCGCACGCGTCGGGGATGGAGTGGGTGACGGCGTAGAACTCGGCCGCGAGCGGCGACGCCTCCCCCGCCGGCCGCAGCTCGCCGGGCGCGACCTCGCGCAGGTCCGCCGCGACGCCCGCCTCGTCGAGCCGCGGGCGCAGGAGCGCGAGCGTGAAGCGCGTCCCGTACACCGGCGCCTTCACGTCCCGGAGCAGGAAGGGCAGCGCGCCGATGTGGTCCTCGTGCCCGTGCGTCAGGTAGATGGCGCCCACCTGCTCGCGCCGCTCGCGCAGCCAGCCGAGGTCGGGGGCGATGAGGTCGACGCCGATCGGCTCGTTCGGGAAGAGGATGCCGCAGTCGACCACGGCGATCCGGCCGTCGGCCTCGATCGCCATGCAGTTCATGCCGATCTCGCCGAGGCCGCCGAGCGGGACGATGCGGACGGGAGGCGCCACGCGGGGAATCTACTCCTCGCGCCGGGGTGGAGGGGCGGGAACCCGGCTCCCTGGCTCCGGGCTCCCCACCCGCTCCGCCCGGCGCGTTCGGCGCCGGGCGGGAAGCGCGAGGCCGCCGACCGGCTGCGGACCTGTCCGCGGCGCGCTCCCCGGGGGTGAGAGACCGCGAGCCCGCGGATCGTGACGCGACGGCCCCGTGGTAGCCTCGGCCGCCCATGCGAAGCCTCGCCCGCGCGGCCGCCGTGCTCGTGTTCTCCCTCGCTCTCACCCCCGGTGCGGCGCGTGCGAAGGACCGGCCCGCGCCCCGCAAGACGGGGGCCCCCGCGCGCGAGGCTCCCCGGGCGAGCGGGCAGTCCGCGCCCGAGCCTGCGCCCGCTCCCGGGGCGAGCGACTCCGACGTGGTCCGCCTGCGCTTCGCCTGGCCGGCCGCGGCCGAGGTGCAGGCGACGCAGCGGAGGACGCGGCACCGCTCCGGCCTGCCGCCGAGCACGACGACCACGCGCTTCACCCAGCGGCTCGATCACGCCGGCGGCGCGCTCCGCATCTCCACCCGAGGCACCTCGTGGGAGGGCGACGCCCCGTACCCGGGTCCGCCGGCGGCGGTGGACGGGATCCTGCGGGCGGCGGAGTCCGTGGTGCAGGTGGTGTCGCCGGAGGGCGAGTTCGTCGCCCTGGAGGGCGTGGAGGCGCTGCGGCCCGGGATGGCGCGCATGCTCGAGGGCTCGGTCCCCGACGATCAGCGGGAGCGCGCGCTCGCCTTCGCGGAGGCGGCCACGCAGGCGCAGGCGCGCGAGATGTGGAACCTCGCGGTCGGGTTCTGGATCGGCGCGGACCTCGAGCTCGGCGAGCGCTACGGCATGAGGACCGAGGCGGAGGTGCCGCTCCTCGGCACGAGGACGGACTTCGAGCAGGAGTTCTCCGTGCGACGCAGGGTGCCGTGCTCCGCGCGCGATCACGAGGAGCGCTGTGTCGAGATCACGCTGCGCGCGGCGCCGGATCCGGCCGCGCTCCCGGGCCTCGCGCGGGCGGTGGTCGCGAAGCTGGCCGGGCCGGAGGCGAGGCTCCCCGAGGACGCGCTCCGCGAGCTCGTCGTGGAGAACGAGCTCGTGCTCGTCACCGAGCCGGCGACGCTGCTCCCCCACCGCTTCGTGTGGACGCGCTCGGTGCGGGCGACGGTCGCGGAGGGCGACGGGGAGCCGCGGGTGCTCGAGCAGGTGGAGCGGAGCGAGACCGACTACCAGTACGGCGCGCCCGCGCGGAAGAAGCCCGTCCGCAAGGCGAAGCGCACCGCCGCCCGGGGCTGAGCTCTCGCCTCGGGGCCCTCGCCCCGCGCGGCCCGGGCCCGCTTCGATTATCCTTCCCGACCCCATGTCGACGTCCGACCCGCTCCTCGAGGGCCTGAACGACGCCCAGCGCGAGGCCGTGCTCCACGGCGAGGGCCCGCTCCTCGTCCTCGCCGGCGCCGGCAGCGGCAAGACGCGCGTCATCGTCCACCGCATCGCCCGGCTCGTGCGCGACGAGCGGGTGATGCCCTGGCACATCCTCGCCATGACCTTCACGAACAAGGCGGCGGGCGAGATGCGAGAGCGGCTCGAGCGGCTGCTCGGCGTCCAGGCGAACGAGCTCTGGGTGCAGACGTTCCACGCCTTCGGGGCACGCTTCCTCCGGCGCGAGGCGGCGCGCGCCGGCCTGCCGCCCTCCTTCGCCATCTACGACGACGACGACCAGATCCGGCTCGTGAAGCGCATCTTCCAGGAGCTGCGCGTCGAGGACGGCGAGCCGCTCACCGCGCGGCAGGCGCTCTCGCGCATCGACCGCTGGAAGAACGCGGCGCTGCGCCCGGACGAGGCCGTCATCGGCGAGTACGACGTGGAGGGGCAGCTCGCGCGGGAGGTCTACGGCCGCTTCGAGGCCGCCCTCGCGCGCGCCGGCGCGGTGGACTTCGGCGACCTCCTGCTGCGCCCGGTGCGGCTCCTCGAGGAGGACCCGGCCGTGCGCCGCACCTGGTCGGGCCGCTTCCGCCACCTGCTCGTGGACGAGTTCCAGGACACGAACGCCGCGCAGTACCGGCTCCTCAAGCTCCTCACGAACGAGAAGCGGAACGTCTGCGTGGTGGGGGACGACGACCAGGCCATCTACCGCTGGCGCGGCGCCGACGTGACGAACATCCTCGAGTTCGACCAGGGCTTCCCCGGCGCCCGCGTCGTGAAGCTCGAGCAGAACTACCGCTCCACGCGCACGGTCCTCGACGCGGCGCACGCCGTCATCTCGAAGGCGCGGCGCCGGCGCGAGAAGCGGCTCTGGACCGAGAGCGGCGCGGGCGAGCCGCTCGCCCTCGTCGTCGGCCTGGACGAGCACGACGAGGCGGAGCGCATCGCGCGCGCGGTGCAGACGGAGCGCGCGCGCGGCACCGCCGGCGACGAGATCGCCGTGCTCTACCGCACGAACGCGCAGTCGCGGCCGCTCGAGGCGGCGCTGCGCGCGGCGCGCGTGCCGTACGTGATCGTCCGCGGCACGAGCTTCTACGAGCGGGCCGAGGTGCGCGACGCGGCCGCCTACCTGCGCCTCTCCCTCTCGCCCCGGAGCGACCTCGACCTCGAGCGGGTGGTGAACCGGCCGCCGCGCGGCATCGGCGAGAAGACCGTCGAGCGGCTCCGCGCGCACGCCCAGGCGCGGGGGATCTCGCTCTTCGACGCCATCGCCGACCGCGACGCGGTCGAGGACCTGAAGCCCGCCGCGCGGCGCGCCCTCGCCGAGTTCCACGCGCTCGTGGCGGGCCTCGCCGCCGACGTCCCCGCCCTCGACGCGGGGATCGCCGTGCAGGAGGCGCTGAAGCGCTCGGGGCTCCTCGCGCGGCTCGAGGAGGAGCACACCGACGAGGCGGTCGAGCGCGCGGAGAACCTCGTCGAGCTCGTCGCCGCGGCGCGCGAGTTCGACGAGTCGCTCCTCGGCGAGCCGCCGCCGCGCGATCCGGACGACGTCCGGCCGCCGCCGCTCGCGCGCTTCCTCGAGCAGATCGCGCTCCTCGGCGAGGCCGACGCCGAGACGCCGGAGGGGCGCGTCTCGCTCATGACGCTGCACGCCGCGAAGGGCCTCGAGTTCGAGGCCGTGTTCCTCGCCGGCCTCGAGGACGGGACCTTGCCCTACGAGCGGCCCTGGTCCGACGCGGGCCCCGCCGAGCGCGAGGCCGCCGAGGACGAGGAGCGGCGGCTCTGCTACGTGGGCATGACGCGGGCGAAGAAGCGGCTCACCCTCTCGCTCGCGCGCCGCCGCATCGGCTACGGCGAGGGCGGCCCCTCGTACCGCTCGATGGAGCCCTCGCGCTTCCTCGCGGACCTGCCGCCGGAGCTGTTCGGGCTCGCCCACCGGATCGCGCCGTCCGCCGCGCCCGCCGCGCGCGGCCCCGTCATCCGCCGCCCGCCGGGCTCGCTCCCGGGCGAGCCGCACATCGAGCTCGAGGACGACGGCCCGCGCGAGACCCCGCCGCCGCGCCGGACGGCGCCCCAGCGCCAGGGGCCGGTGGTGGACTACTCCTTCGACCAGCGGGCGGAGACGAGCGGCACGCTCCCGCGCGGCACGCGCGTCCTCCACGCCTCGCTCGGCGAGGGGACCGTGCTCGCCTGCGAGGGCGCGGGCGCCGGCGCGAAGGTGACCGTCGTCTTCGACGAGGTCGGCGAGAAGCGCGTCCTCGCCCGCTTCCTGTCGGCCGTCTAACGGGGGCTGCCGCCCCCGCCCCGCCGAGCGAAGCTCCGCGCGCTCGTGCGCGCGTACCGATCGATGCCCCACCCCGACAGCCGGGTCCCGCGCGCCGCCGCGAGCGGCTTCGCCGCTTCCGCGGCAGCGCCCCGGCGGGCTCGCTTCGCTCGCCTGTTCGTGAATCATGATCGGCGCCGTTTAGTTCGCGGCCCCCGGAGTGCGCGCGACGTTCGCGAACGTCTCGGCGCCGTCGCTCGTCCGGCCGTAGGCGCTGCCGCTCGCGCGCGGGCCGAAGTAGACGAGGTCGTACGGAGCGTGGATGGTGCCCGCCGGGAACACGCCGAGCTCGCCGCCCGAGGTGGAGAGGACGAACGGCAGGTGCGGAGGCCCCGCGGTGGGATCCGGCGGCAGCGCCGGATCGGGAGGCGGCGGGGGCCAGGGCGTCCCGTCCGCGACGAGCACGAGGTGGCCGTGGCCGGGCAGGACCGTGCCCGCGGGCAGCGCGTACTTGGCGGGGACGCGCAGGTCGTCCGTCACCTGCGCGCCCGAGAGGTCGAGGTCTGCGTCGCCGCGGTTGTAGAGCTCGACGTAGCCCGGCCCGGTGGCACCCGGGAGCCCGAGCTCGTTCACGACGAGCGGCCCCGAGCCGTGCGCGCGGAGCGCGGGCAGGCGGGAGAGGAGCACGCTGCGGCGGTCGCGGACGAACGCCAGGAGGCGGGCCGGCTCCGTCGCGGCGCGCGCCGCGTCCACGAACGGATCGCCCAGGATCTCGGGGCCGACCGCCGCCCAGAGCGCGTCGAGGTAGGGGCCGACCCGCTCCGGCGTGAAGACGCCCTGGAGGGCGGACTCGAGCCTCGCGAGCAGGCGCGCGCGCAGGGCGGGGTGATCCCAGACGCGCGTCGCGAGCACGCTCCAGGTCGGCTTCTGGCCCGCGCGCTCGTTCACGCGCACGTCGTAGATCCGCTTCACGGCGTCGTCGTAGATCGAGAAGATCTGCGCCTCGCGCCAGACGCCGCCGAGCGGCGCGCCGGCGGAGAGGTCGCGCGACCAGTAGGGCTGCGCGTTGTTGAGGTCCCACGGCACGTAGGTCCAGACGTCGCGGTGCAGCTCGTGCACCCAGTACGCGCGGGCGTCCTCGAGGACGGTGTTCGCGATGAGCTCGTCCGCGGCGAGGTTCCCGAGGTAGGCGTCGAGGTCCATGACCTCGCCGAGCCGCCGCTCGAGGTCCGCGTCGTCGGTCCGGCTGACCACCTCGAGGAAGCGATCCAGGTCGTCCCACGGGAGCGCCTCGTTGCGGGTCTTCGTGAAGTCCTGCTGGTAGGAGGCCTCGAAGCGCGGCTGCTGCTTCAGCTCGCAGTTGCGCCCCCCGCAGCGGTAGATGGAGGCGTCCGGCTCCTGGCCGTGGTGGACGAGGTACTCGCCTCCCACGCGCTCCATGTCGAGGAACACCCCGCGGTACTCGCCGTTCACGGTGAGCTTCACGAAGCGCGCGTACGGGACGGGGAGGCCGAGGACCCGGTAGAGATCCACCGCGAACCGCTCGACGAGCTTCGCCGCGTCGTCGTACTCCGCGAGCAGCGCGAACCGGTCCCGCCCCTCGAGCGCGTAGCCGGGGTCGAGGTCGATGCGCCAGCTCTTCTGCGGCCGCGTGCGCGAGGAGGCGCCGCGGTAGCGCACGAGCCCCTTCGCCTCCCGGCCGTCGAGCTTCACCGTCGCCGGATACATGACGTCCCAGTACGGGTTCGCGTCGAGCGCGGCGAGGTCGCTCGCCGCGAGCGTGACGTCGAGGCGGCGGAGGCGGACCTCGGGGGAGGGGAGCTCGCCCGGCGCGGCCGCGGGCCAGGACGGACCGGGCGGGGGGAGCTGCTGGTAGGGAGGCGGCTCGACCTGGGGCGGCGTGGTGGCGGGCGGCTCGCCTGCGCCGGTGCAGGCGAGCGCGAGGAGGAACGCCATGGGCAGCGGGGCTCGCCTGTTCACCCGTGGAAGGTGCGATCCAGGTGCGCGGATCCACCAGACGCCGGGCGGGGAGCGCCGCACCTCGGGGAGCAGGCGACCGGGCAGGTCATCGCCGTCGAGCCCCCGCCGGGCTTAAGCTTCGGGCATGACCGCGAAGACTGGCGCCGCGCCGATTCCCGTGACCGACGAGCTGCTCCGGGCGCTGCCGAAGACCGACCTGCACTGCCACCTCGACGGCTCGATGCGCCTCGGCACCCTGCTCGAGCTCGGGGAGGCGCAGGGCGTGCACCTCCCGGCGGACACGCCCGAGGGGCTCGCCCGCGCGGTGCGGATGGGCGAGCAGTGCGAGTCGCTCGAGGACTACCTGACCGCCTTCGACGTGACGCTCTCGGTGCTCCAGACCGAGGACGCGCTGCGGCGGGTGGCCCACGAGCTCGCGCTCGACTGCGCGGCCGAGAACGTGCGCTACCTCGAGGTGCGCTACTCGCCGGTCCTCCACACGCGGCAGGGGCTCAAGCCCACCGCGATCGTGGACGCCGTGCTCGACGGCCTGCGCGCGGCGAACCGGGCGACCGGCATCCGCTCGAACGTGATCATCTGCGGGATCCGCCACATCGACCCGCAGACCTCGGTGCGGCTCGCCGAGCTCGCCGTGGCCTACAAGGGCAAGGGCGTGGTCGGGTTCGACCTCGCCGGCGCGGAGGAGGGGCACCCCGCCCGCCGCCACCGCGAGGCGGTGCAGCTCATCCTCGACAACAACGTGAACGTGACGATCCACGCCGGCGAGGCGTTCGGCCCCGAGTCGATCGCCCAGGCGGTCCACACCTGCGGCGCCCATCGCATCGGCCACGGCGTGCGGCTGCGCGAGAACGGCGACCTGCTCAACTACCTGAACGACCACCGCATCCCGCTCGAGATGTGCCCGTCCTCGAACGTGCAGACGCGCTCGGTCGCCGACTACGCGAGCCACCCGCTCAAGTTCTACTTCGACTTCGGGCTGCGGGTGACCCTCAACACGGACAACCGGCTCATCACGGACACGAGCCTCACGAAGGAGCTGCGCCTCGCCCACGAGAAGATGGGCTTCACGCTGGAGGACCTCTGCACGCTCCTCGTGCAGGGGTTCAAGAGCGCGTTCCTGCCGTTCCGGGAGAAGGCGGAGCTGCTCCGCGACGTGAACGCCGAGATCGCGGCGGTGCTGGCGCGCTTCGCTCCCCCGGCGGCGGGCGGCCGCGCGGCGGAGCAGGCGGGGGCGGCGGTGACCGCCGCGGCCGCGGTGCGGTAGAGTTCGAGGCGTGACCGCACGCCTCCGGTACCGCTCCCCCATCGGCATCCTGGGCGTCGAGGCGACCGACGCGGGGGTGGTGGGCGTGACCTTCGGCGACCGCGGCGGCTCGCGCCCCGGGCCCTCGGCGCAGGCCCGCGCCCACCTCGACGCGGCCGGCGCCGCGCTCGACGCGTACTTCGCCGGCCGGCCGCCCGTGCTGCCCGCCCTCGATCTCCGCGGGACGCCGTTCCAGCGCGCCGTGTGGGCCGCGCTCGTCGAGATCCCCTGGGGCGAGACCCGAGGCTACGGCGAGCTCGCCGCCCGCCTCGGCCGGCCCGGCGCCGCGCGCGCCGTGGGCGGCGCGAACCACGAGAACCCGGTGGCCGTGCTCGTCCCCTGCCACCGGGTGGTGCAGGCGGGCGGGCGGCTCGGGGGCTACGCCGGCGGCCTCGACGTGAAGCGCTGGCTCCTCGCGCACGAGGCCGCCCACGCGCCGCTCCTGCGGCTCGCCTGATCGCTGGCCCCGCCGCCGCCGTGGAGCGCGCCACGTCCTCGCGACACCGCCCGGCGCGGTCCAATATGGAATCCGCGGCCCTGACGGGGCGACCCGCGTCCGCGTTCTCGCTCGCGCGCCTTTCGTCGCGGTAGAGCGAGACGACGCCGCGCTGGTGCGGCCGCTTCCTTGCCCCGCCTCGCGCGGGTGCGTAGCCTCGATGATGTTCCAGCCTCACGCGGAGTGACCCGATGGCGAAGCTTCTCGCGATGATCCTCGCCGGCGGCGAGGGGCGCCGGCTCGACCCGCTCACGCGGGAGCGCGCCAAGCCCGCCGTCCCCTTCGGCGGCCGCTACCGGATCATCGACTTCGTGTTGTCGAACTTCGCGAACTCGGGCGTCCTCAAGATGAAGGTGCTCGTGCAGTACAAGTCCGAGTCCCTGAACGCCCACATCCAGCGCGGCTGGCGGCTCACGGCGCTGCTCGACCAGTACGTGGAGATCGTCCCCGCGCAGATGCGCGTCGGCCCGAAGTGGTTCGAGGGCTCCGCCGACGCGATCTACCAGAACCTCAACATCATCACCGACGAGGAGCCCGAGTACACCTTCATCTTCGGCGCCGACAACATCTACCGCATGGACGTCCGGCAGATGCTGGAGTTCCACGAGGAGAAGCGCGCGGACCTCACCGTCGCGGCCATCCCGGTGCCGGTCCACGAGGCGGGCGAGTTCGGGATCATCGAGGTGGACGCCGACGGCCGGATGATCGGCTTCGTCGAGAAGCCGAAGAGCGACGTGAAGACCATGCCCGGCGATCCCACCCGCGCGCTCGCCTCGATGGGGAACTACCTCTTCACGACCGACGCGCTCGTGCAGGAGATCGTCCGCGACGCCGGCGACACCAAGAGCGCGCACGACTTCGGCAAGTCGATCGTGGCCGGGATGTACGGGAGCAAGCGCGTCTACGTCTACGACTTCGCGAAGAACGTGGTCCCCGGTCAGGGCCAGAAGGAGGCGGGGTACTGGCGCGACGTCGGCAGCCTCGACGCCTACTACCAGGCCAACATGGACCTCGTGGACGTCGACCCGTCGTTCTCGCTCTACAACGACCGCTGGCCCATCTTCACGGCGCAGCACAACTTCCCGCCGGTGAAGTTCGTCTTCAACAACGAGGTGGAGCAGCGCGTCGGCCACGCCACCGACTCGCTCGTGTCGGAGGGCTGCATCATCTCCGGCGGCCACGCCCACCACTGCGTCCTCTCGCCCAAGGTGCGCATCAACAGCTACAGCCTGGTCGAGGACTCGATCCTCTTCGAGAACGTGAACATCGGCCGACACTGCCGGATCCGCCGCGCCATTGTGGACAAGCACGTGGAGATCCCGGCGAACACCACCATCGGCTACGACCTCGAGCAGGATCGCAAGCGCTTCCACGTCACCGAGAGCGGCATCGTGGTGATCCCGAAGGCGATGCGGATCGAGCCGGATCGGTGAGCGGCGCCCGCCCGGTCCCCAGGACCGGGCCGCGGCGTGAGCGCTCCCGCGCTAGCCGCGCACCATCCGCTCGGCCTTGTTGAACGCGATCTGGAGATCGACCGGCTTCTCCATCACGTCCGAGGCGCCGAGCTCCACGAGCAGATCGCGCATGTGCTGGTCGCCCCCCAGGGCGGAGACGACGAGCACGGGGATCGCCGCGGTGCGGGGGTCCGTCTTGAGCTGGCGGAGGACGTCGCGGCCGTCGAGCGCCGGCATGGCGACGTCGAGCAGGATCACGTCCGGGAGCTGCGCCAGCGCGGCGGCGAGGGTCTCGACCCCGTCGCGCGCGAACGTGACCGCGTGCCCCCGGTCGCTCGCGTAGGAGCCGTAGAGCTTCGCGAGCGCCGCGTCGTCCTCGGCGAGGAGGATCCGGAGCGGCGGCTGCGAGCGGGGCGCCATGTGGGAGGAAGCATACCGCCCCAGCAGGCGGGCGCAACCCGGGGGGCCCCACGGCCGCCCGCCCCCTCGCCAGCGGGCGTCAGCGGGTCCAGTAGTACGTCCACTTCACGAGGAAGGTGTCGGTCGCCGGCCCGGCGCCGAGCGCGTGCGGGCCGAGCGTGACCGGGAGCGCGCTCGCGCCGTCCCACTCGAGCTCGCGCTGGGCGCGCGTGTAGACGAGGTACAGGGTGGAGCCGAGCCGGTACTCCCAGCGCAGGACGGCGTTCAGGTTGAGCGCGCCCTCGCGGAAGTCGTTCTCGCTCGGCGGGGGCGCCTCGGCGGGCGAGAGCGAGGCGAGCGTCACCTTGCGGTCCCGCGCGGCGGCCTGGCGGAACCCGCGGAACTCGCCGTACGACGCGAAGAGCTGCGCGTAGCCCTGGAGGGTGAGCCGCGGCGTGACGACCAGCTGCTGGCGCACCGTCACGGAGAGCGAGGGCGCGCCGAGGTCGCCGAAGCGGTAGACGCCGGGGGTCGGCTCGTCGACGTACCGCGCCCGCCAGCGCGACGCCTCGTAGTGAACGTCGAGGCGGCTCTCGAGCCGCGCGTGCGGCCTCACGACGAGCATGCCCTTCGTTCCCCAGTAGCCGAGCGCACCGAGGGGTCCGACCGCGGCGGTGCGCCCGCTGCCGGCGGCGACCTCGAGGTACACGGGCCTCGAGGGGTCGAGCGCGGCGTAGCATTCGGCGTAGGTGAACGGCGCCTTCTCGAGCGCGACGCCGGTCTCGGAGATCTCGCGCACGTCCCAGGAGCGGTCCTCCGCCAGGGCGGTGCAGCCGACCCACTGGTAGGTGCGGAGCTGCGCCTCGCCGCCGATCCAGACCTGCTTCGTCCGCGCGAGGCCACGTCCGTCGGTGGTGCGGTGCCCCTCGACGCCGGTGACGAGCGCGTAGGAGTGGAACGGCCCGCCACCGGTCGGCCGGACGTAGCGCACGAGCGCGCGCCCGAGCTGCTCGTTCTGGGTGCGCTGGTAGCCGAGGGCGTTGAGCTCGAGCCGGGGTGACTCGTACTCCCAGTGGACCTCGAAGCGCCACGGCTCTCCCCCGACGCGGCCGACCGCGGCGTGAGCGCCGTAGCCGAGATCGCCCTCCTCGAGCACCGTCCCGTCCGCGAGCGTGCGCGAGCGGGGCGAGATGGGCGCGCCGGGGGCGGCCCGCGTCGGCGCGCCGCCGAGCGCCTGCGAGCCGGTGACCTGGCCGAGGAGGAACCACGCGCCGTCGCGCGAGCGCAGGTTCCAGTCGAGCGCGGCGGCGTTGCCGCCGAGCACGTCGCAGCGCGCAGGGCGGCGCAGGCGCGGGTCGTCGGCCTCGTCGTCCTTCTCGGCGTCCTCGATCGAGCAGGCCGGGCCGAGGGGCAGCGCCGAGGTGAAGGTCGCGCCGAAGCTGCGCGACGGCGCGGGCTGGTAACGCGCGACGCCGGCGAGGAAGTTGCGCGGCGCCGGGGCGAGCTCGGGGAGCGCGGCCCGCGGCCCGAAGTGGAGCGGCTGGGCCGCGTCGAAGCGGAAGGAGCGGTCGGGGGTCGCCTCCGGCAGCCCCGCGCCGGCGCCGGTGACGAGCGCGTCCGCGAACCCGACCTGGAGCGTGTCGGAGGGCTTGCCGGTGAGCTTCGCGGCCCCGAGGATGGGCGCGTCGAGGCCGATGCGGCGGGAGTAGAAGAGCTGCTGCGGCGAGCGGCGATTGGGGATCGCGACCGGCTGGAACAGGTCCATGCCCTGCGTGAAGAACGGCCGCTTCTCCGGGAAGAAGATCTCGAAGGTGGAGAGGTTCTGGATGATCTCGTCCGCCTCCACCTGCCCGAAGTCCGGGTTGAGCGTGCCCTGGAGCGAGACCGCGCGCCCGAGCGAGGCGCGCACGTCGAGCCCGACGTCGCCGACCGGATCGACGTCGCGCGGGCGCGGAACGTCCGAGACCCGCGGGCGGAAGGCGAGCCGGGCCGCGGTGTAGGGGGCGACCTCGAGCTCCTGCACCGGCCGGAGCCCCTCCAGCCCGACCAGGCTGCCGAGGCGCGCGATCTGCCCTCGCGTGCCGCGGGGGATGAGCACCGAGAGGACCTCCTCGTGCCGGCGCGCGATGACTCGCTTCACCCCGAACCCCCACGTCTGCACGGGCGCGTTCGAGAAGCGCAGCGCGGCGAGCGGGATGCGCAGCTCGGCGCCCCAGCCGTCGGGGAGGGCCGCCGTGGCGGCCTCCCACACGGCGTCCCAGTCTCCCGTCGACGAGTCGTCCTCGAAGAGCAGCGCGTCCGTCTGCACCCCGGCCGCGTTGAGCTCGAACACGTAGGCGGCGCGGTGATCACCCATCGAGTCGATGACCACCGTCACCGCGTCGGAGTACGGGGCCCGATCGCGCCGCCCGAGCGGACGGCGCACCTCGCCGGGGCTCCGGTCGTGGGCGACGATCCCCACGTACAGCGCCCGGTCGTCGAACAGGACGCGCACCTCGGTGCGCTCGGACGGCGGGGCCCCCTGCGCCGGGAAGACCTGGACGAAGCCGTCGAAGGCGGGGGTGAGATCCCAGGCCGGATCCTCCAGCCGACCGTCGAGGACGATGTCCCCCGTGCGGCGGGCGGCCGTGAGCGGCTCGCCCGGGGCGGCGGCGAGCGCCGGAAGGGAGAAGGCGGCGGAGAGGAGCGCGAGCGAGCGTCGGAGCATGAAGGCGGAGGGCGCCGGGCGGCTGAGGCGTTCGGGGCGTCTACGCCGCGGAGCAGGGAATATTTCGCACGGCGGGTCGGCGGTACGGAGGGGGCCCGCTACGGAACGTGACGCCGGAGGAGGCGGGGCTTATAACGCCGCGCCATGACGCCGAGAATCCTCGCGACCGCGCTCGCCGTCGCGCTCCTCCCCGCCCTGCCGCGCGCGCAAGCTCCCGCCGCCGCGGCCGACGCCGCGAGCGCGCCCGAGATCCCCTACACGCTCTTCCGGCTCGAGAACGGGCTCACCGTCATCCTCCACGAGGATCACACGACGCCCATCGTCGGCGTCCACGTCCAGTACGACGTCGGCTCGAAGAACGAGAAGGAGGGGCGGACCGGGTTCGCCCACCTCTTCGAGCACCTCATGTTCCAGGGGACCGAGCACCTGCCGAAGGGCGAGGCGGACCGGCTCCTCGACGCGGCGGGCGGGAGCGGCAACGGCTCCACCGCGCAGGACACCACGCAGTACTGGGAGCAGGTCCCGACGAGCGCCCTCGAGCAGATGCTGTTCGTCGAGGCCGACCGCATGGGCTACCTCCTGCCCACGCTCACGCAGGACAAGCTCGACAACCAGCGCGACGTCGTGCGCAACGAGCGGCGCGAGAACTACGAGATGCAGCCGTACGGGCTCGCCTACGAGCGGATCCTCTCGAACCTCTGGAGCCCGGAGTTCCCGTACCACTGGGTGCCCATCGGCTCGCACGAGGACCTCGAGGCCGCGACGCTCGGCGACGTGAAGGAGTTCTTCCAGCGCTGGTACGGGCCGGAGAACGCGGTGCTCGCCGTCGCCGGCGACATCGACCCGGCGAGGACGCGCGCGCTCGTCGAGAAGTGGTTCGGCGGGATCCCGGGCAAGCAGAAGCCGGCCGCGCCGAGCGTGCCGGCGCCCGCGCCCATCGCGGCCGAGAAGCGCGCGACGATGCAGGACCGCGTGCAGCTCCCCCGCCTGTACATCGCGTGGCAGACGCCGAAGCTCTTCGCCGACGGCGACGCCGCGCTGGGCGTCGCCGGCCAGGTGCTCTCCGAGGGCAAGAGCGCGCGCCTCGAGAAGCGGCTCGTGATGGACGAGCGGATCGCGCAGAGCGTCTCGGCGGGCCAGTCCGGGCAGGCGCTCGCGGGCATGTTCCTCGTCGTGGCCACCCCGAAGCCGGGGATCTCGCTCGAGCGGCTCGAGAAGGAGATCGACGAGGAGCTGGCGCGCCTCGCCGCGGAGCCTCCGAGCGCGGAGGAGCTGCAGCGCGCGAAGAACGTCATCGAGTCGAGCGCGATCTTCTCGCTCGAGCCGGTGGGCGGGTTCGGCGGCCGCGCCGCGACCCTCGCCGACTACTACCTGCGGGCGGGCGACCCGGGCTACCTCGCGAAGGACCTCGCCCGCTACCGCGCCCTCACCCCCGCCGACGTGTCCGCCGCCACCCGGCGCTTCCTCCGCAAGGACGCGCGCGTCGTCCTGACCGTGACGCCGTCCGCCGGCGGGCCGGAGGTCCCCGCGCCGCAGCGTCCGCCCGCGGGCGCTCCCCCCGGCCCGGGCGCCCCCGCGCCCGCGCCCAGCCCGGCGCCTCCGCCGCCCCCCGCCGCCAGCCAGCCGAACCCGCCCGCGAACGGAGCCGTCCGATGATCCGCCGCAACGCCCTCGTCCTCCTCGTCGCCGCGGCGCTCGCCTGCGCCGGGCCGCGCGCGAAGGCGCCCGCCGCCCCGCCGCCCGTCGCAGCCGCCGCGCCCGCGCCCGCAGGGCCGGACCGCTCGCAGGTCCCGCCGCTCGGGCGCGCGCCGGAGCTCGAGCTCCCCGCGCAGCGCCACTTCGCGCTCTCGAACGGCCTCAAGGTGCGCCTCGTCGAGTACCGCCGCCTCCCGGTGGTCGCGATGAACCTCCTCGTGGGCGCCGGCGCGGGGCGCGATCCGGCGCGCCTGCCCGGCCTCGCGAGCTTCACCGCCGCGATGCTCACCGAGGGGACGAAGACCCGCTCCGCGATCCAGCTCTCGGACGAGACGAACTTCCTCGGAGCGTCGATCCACGCCTCGGCCGGCCCCGACTCCGCCGCCGTGTCCGGCGCGGTGCTCGCGAAGCACCTCGCGAAGTACCTCACGCTCTTCGCCGACGTGACGATGAACCCGGCCTTCCCCCGGGGCGACTTCGACCGCGTGCAGGACCAGCGGCTCGTGGCGCTCCTCCAGCAGCGGGATCAGCCGCAGCCCATCGCCTCGAAGACGTTCATCCCGATCTTCTGGGGCCCGATGCCCTACGGCCACTATCTGCTCGGGAACGAGGCGTCGGTGAAGGCGACCCGCCCGCGCGACCTCGCCGAGTTCCACGCCCGGAACTACCGCCCCGAGAACGCCGAGCTCGTCGTGGTGGGCGACGTCGCGGAGGCGGAGCTCCGCCCCCTGCTCGAGGCGACGCTGGGCCGCTGGAAGCGCGGCGGCGCGCCGGGGCGGCTCGCGCCCACGCCGCCCGCCGCGCCGCACCGGACGATCCTCGTCGAGAAGCCCGACGCGCCGCAGACGTACCTCCTCGTCGGGATGCCCGGCGCCCTGCGCTCCTCGCCCGACTTCGTCGCGGCGTCGGTGGCCTTCCAGGTGCTCGGCGGCGGCTCCTCCTCGCGCCTGTTCCGCAACCTGCGCGAGGAGAAGGGTTACACCTACGGTGTCTACGCCATGGGTGACGCCCGCAAGCTCGCCGGCGTGAGCCTCGTCGCCGGCAGCGTCAAGGCCGACGTCACCGGCCCGGCCGTGAAGGAGCTCCTGCACGAGCTCGCCCGGATGCGCGAGGAGCCGGTCCCGGCGCAGGAGCTCTCCGACGCGAAGGACGCGCTGGTGCTCGGCCTGCCCGCGGACTTCGCCACCGCCGGCGGGATCGCCTCCCGCGTCGCGGAGCTCGCCCTGCACGGGCTGCCCGACGACTACTGGAACGGCTACGCCGACGCGGTGCGGAAGGTGGACGCCGAGGCGGTCAGGCGGATCGCGCAGCGCTACCTCGATCCGGCCCGCATGACGGTGGTCATGGTCGGGAACCCGTCCGTCGTACGGCCCCAGCTCGCGGGGCTCCCGCTCGGACCGGTCGACGAACGCCCCGCCCCCTCCCCGGCGCGTGGGACGCGTCCGGCCCGGGCGGCGGGCGCGCGCTGAGGACGCGGGCGCGCCCCGCGCCGCTCCCCGACACGGATCGCGCTGTCCCACAGCGGCCTCCGCGCGCCGCGTCGGAGCGCGCGGCGTCCCTCTTCGCCCTCTTCGCGAGGAGCGATATCCGCCCGCGCTCGCTCGGGTGCGACATCGGGACACGATGACCTCGGACGCGTACACGTGTTGGATGTTCTCCTCACGCGAGGTCGATGATGGCGGGGAAGACCGGCCGGTGGTTCGGGTTGCCGAAGCGCGTCGCGCTCGGCTTCGCCGTGGCGGTCGCCTCCCTCGTCGCCTCGGGCGTGCTCTCCGGCGTCACCCTCGGGAAGAGGACCGACGCGAGCGTCGCGGCGGAGATGGCCGCGGACACGCAGCTCGCGGTCGAGGAGCTCGAGTCCGCGATGCTCGTCTCCGACGCGGCCCTGGACGCGTACGTCGCGGGCGGCGACGCCCGGCACCGCGCCCGCTACGAGAACGCGCGGGGAAGGATCCCCGGCGCGGTGCAGCACCTCACCGACGCGGTCGGCGCCGAGCGCGTGGACGACGACGGAGTCTACCTCGGGAAGATCCGCCCGGCCGTGAAGCGCCTCGTCGACGGCCAGGGGCGCGCCCTCGCGCTCGCCGACGCCGGGCGCTTCGAGGAGGCGCGGATGCAGCGCGCCACCGAGGCGGTGCCGCCGCTCGAGCGGGCGCACGCCGCGCTCGAGGCGCTCGAGATGCGCGAGGAGGCGGAGGTCGCCCGCGCGATGGCCTCGGCCCGCCGCACCCGCACGACCTCCAACGCCGTGTTCGTCGGTCTCGACGGGCTCCTGCTCGTGTTCGTCCTCGGCGCGGCGCGGGTGGTGCGGCAGGAGATCCGCGCGCGCGAGGCGCACGAGGCTGAGCGGGCGCGCGTGCTCGAGGTGCAGCAGCGGATCGTCGCGGTGGTGAGCCACGACCTGCGCAACCCGCTCTCCGGGATCCTCACCGCGGCGTGGGCGCTCGCTCGCACCGACCTCCCCGAGGACGCCAAGCGCGCAGCCCGCCGGATCGCCGCCGCGGGCCGGCGGATGGAGCGGCTCATCCGCGACCTCCTCGACTGGAGTCGCGCCAAGGCGGGCGCCGAGATCCCGGTCCACCTGTGCGAGGCCGACCTGTACGACGTCTGCACCCGCGTCGCCGAGGACCTGGCCGACGCCCGCGGCCACCGGATCGAGCTGTTGCGCGCGGGCGACACGCGCGCCCGGTTCGACCCGGATCGCATGGAGCAGGTGGTCGCGAACCTGCTGTCGAACGCGCTCAAGTACGGCGATCCCGACCGGCCCGTGCGCGTCGGCGCGGTCGGCGAGGACGGCGCGGTCCGCCTCGAGGTGCGCGACGAGGGGCCCGGGCTCGATCCCGCGATCCGAGCCAGCATCTTCGAGCCGTTCCAGCGGGCGCCGCGCGGTCTCCCGGGCGCCCACTCCAGCGTCGGCCTGGGGCTCTTCGTGGTGCGGACCCTCACGGAGGCCCAGGGCGCGCAGGTGGACGTCGAGTCGGCGCCGGGACAGGGCACGACCTTCGTCGTGAGGGTGCCGCGCGCGGTCCGCCTCTCGCTCGCCGAGGCGCGGGTGGGGTGACGCGGGGGTCGGCGCCGAGGTTCACGCCGACCCCCGAGCCCAAAGCGATCTCCGCTGCCGTGACGACCGCGAGCTCGACGCCGGGCGAGAGCTAGCGTCGGTCGACGCGACGCGACGCGCGCGACCGCGACCGCGACCGCGATTTGGGCCGCGCTCGCGACCCGTTCGAAACCAACCGCTCGCTCCCTCGCCCGAGGAGTGCCCGCCTGTCGGGGTGCCGAAGTAGACTGCGCCGGCGGCGGGCTCCCTGCCCGCCGCACCCCGCCATGGCCGATCTCCAGAACGAGTTCTCCTGGTCGAAGTCGCGCCACGAGAAGTTCGTGGAGTGCCGGCGCGCCTATTACTACGCGTACTACGGGAGCTGGGGCGGCTGGGAGGCGGCGCCGGGCTCGACGGTGCGCGAGCTCTACGTCCTCAAGAAGCTCTCCTCCCGCTGGCAGTGGGCCGGCTCGGTCGTGCACGACGCGCTGAAGCAGATGCTCTCGCGGGCGCGCGCGACCGGCGACTTCCTCCCCCTGGACCGGATGCTGGAGCGGACGCGGGCCCGCGCGCGGGCGCAGTGGTCGACCTCGCGCGAGAAGAGCTACTGGCGAGAGGCGTCGCGCATCGTCGGTCTCGTCGAGCACGAGTACGGCGACGTGGTGCCCGGCGAGGACTGGAAGCGGCTCTACGAGGGCGTCGTGGACGGAGCGCTCCGGGCGTTCTACGCGAGCCCCACCTTCGAGGAGATCCGCCGCACGCCGCGCGAGCAGTGGCTCTCGGTGGACGAGCTCGACTCCTGGAGCTTCGAGGGGACCAAGATCTGGGTCGCGATCGACTTCGCCTACCGCGACGCCGACGGGCGGGTGCGGATCCTCGACTGGAAGACCGGCAAGGAGCGCGGCGTCGACCACACGCAGGTGGGGATCTACGCGCTCTACGCGCAGCGGAAGTGGAGCGCCCCGCCCGACCAGGTGCTGGGCGGGCTCGTCTACCTCGTCGCGAACGGCGCCGGCTCGGGCGGCGACACGGTGTCGGTCGCCGCCGACGCGGCCGCGCTGGAGCGGTGCCAGGCGGAGATGCGCCACTCCATCGGGGAGATGCGGGCCGTGCTCGCCGACCCCACCCGCAACCAGGCCCTCATCGACCAGTTCCCGCAGCACGCCGAGCGCGACGGCTGCCGCCGCTGCCCGTTCCGCCGTCCGTGCGGGCGGATGTAGCCGGGCAGGCGCGGCTCCCGCAGCGGAACGCGAGCGCCCCGTCCTCGGGCCGCTTCGTCTCCCACCGGAACGCGTCGTTGCGGGGGCCGTGGCCGACCGGCGCCTCGCCTGTCGGCGGTCGCCGGCTCATGTCGGCGCTCTAGCCGCGGGCCTCGTAGTCCACCACCGCCCGCTTCTCGCGCACGCGCGCGATGAGGTCGGCGACGGCGCGGTGCTCTGGGTGCGCCTGGTAGGCGTCGAGCGCGGCGCGATCCACGAACGTGGAGTAGAGCGCGACGTCGAAGGACGCCTCGCTGCGCGCGAAGTCGATGCCCACCTCGATCTCGAGGAGCCCGGGGATGCGGCCCGCGAGCCCCTCGAGCGCCGCCTTCACCCTGCGGGCGTTCTCCTCGCGGGAGCCGCCCTCGGCCCGCTCCTTGAGCGTCCAGAACACGATGTGCTTCACCATTCCGTTCACCTCCCGCGCGGGCGCACCCGCGTTCGATCCGAAGGACGTTTCCCTGGCTTCGGCTCGCGCTTCCCGGCGCGGCCGTCCGGACTGTCGAGCCGCTTCTCCATGCGGATCGCGGCGAGCGAGGCGCCGCCGGGGAGGGGGACGCGGAGGTCCCTGCGGCGCGCGAAGCCGAGGCGCTCGTAGAACGGGACGGCGCCGAGCGCGGCCAGGACGCGCAGCCGCGTCGCGCCCGCGCGGCGAGCGGCGCGCGCGGCGTGCCGGACGAGCGCGCTCCCCAGGCCGCGGCCGGCGGCGCGGGGCAGGACGAAGACGGCGGTGAGCTCCGTGCCGCGCCGCGCCGCGTACCCCACGACGAGGCCGTCCCGCTCCGCCACGACGTAGCGCTCGCCGCCGGCCGCCATGGCCCAGCGGTGGTACAGCGCCGGCAGCGACGCCCAGGCGCGGAGCTCGGCGTCGGAGTAGGCGGCGGCGCCGCGCCCGCGGACGGCCGAGCGCATGACCCGCGCGACGGCGGTCGCGTCGTCGAGCGACGCGGCCCGGAGCGTCGCGGCCCGTGGCGCGCGCGGACGCGACGAGCGGCCGGCGAGGCCGCGGCCCCGGCTCACGCCTTCGTGTCCTTCTCCACGAGCCCGTAGCGCTGGAGCTTCTCGTAGAGCGTGGAGCGGTGCAGGCCGGCCGACTCGGCCGCCTTCGCGACGTTGCCGCCCGCCTCGCGCAGGAGGTCCTCGAGGAACTTCCGCTCCCACGCGTCGCGCGCGCGCCGGTAGCGCCCCTCCGCCCCGCCCGCCGCCGCGTCGCCTGCGGGCGGGGTGAGCTCGGGCGGGAGGTCCGCGAGGGTGATCGCGTCTCCGCGCGCCAGCAGGAGCCCGCGCTCGATCGCGTGCTCGAGCTCGCGGATGTTGCCGGGCCAGGGGTGGTCGAGGAGCGCGCGCATCGCCTCGCCGTCCGGCGCGAGGGGCGGCCGGCCGAGGCGCAGGGCGTGCTTCTCGACGAAGTGCTCGACGAGGAGCGGGATGTCCTCGCGCCGCTCGCGCAGGGGCGGGAGCCGGAGCGGGACGACGCGCAGCCGGAACCAGAGGTCCTCGCGGAACTTCCCCTCCTTCACGGCCCGGGCGAGGTCCTCGTTCGTCGCCGCGATCACCCGCACGTTCGCCTTGCGCGGCTTGCGGCTGCCCACCGGGATGTACTCGCCGTCCTGGAGCACGCGCAGGAGCTTCGGCTGCAGCGCCGGCGGGAGGAGGCCGATCTCGTCGAGGAAGAGCGTGCCGCCCTCCGCCTCGGCGAAGAACCCGGCCCGCGCCTGCTCGGCGCCGGTGAAGGCGCCCTTCTCGTGCCCGAACAGCTCCGCCTCGGCGAGGTTCTCGGGGATGGCGCTCATGTTGAGCGCCACGTAGGGCCCGCTTGCGCGCCGGCTCATGGCGTGCGCCGCGCGGGCGAGGAGGTCCTTGCCGGTGCCGGACTCGCCCTCGACCAGGATCGGCACGTCGGAGGGGGCGATCCGCTCGAGCATCCCGACGAGCGCCTTCATCGGCTGCGACTTCCCGATGATCCCGTGCACGCCGAACTCGCCGGCGAGGGCGCTCCGGAGCCGCGCGTTCTCCCGCTTTATGCGGGCGTGCTCCACGGCGCGGGCGACGACGAGCTCGAGCTCCTCCGGCTCGAACGGCTTCTTGAGGTAGTCGAACGCGCCCGCCTTCATCGCCTCGACCGCGGTCTCCACCGTGGCGAACGCCGTGACGAGGATGACCGGGATCTCCGGCACCTTCGCCTTGAAGCGGCGCATCCCCTCGATGCCGTCGAGCCCCGGCATGCGCAGGTCCGTCACGATCGCGTCGAACTCGGCCCGCTCCACCGCGGGGAGCGCCTCGGCGACGGAGGGGAAGTCGTACACGGCGTAGGACCGCCCGAGCGTGCGCTTCATCATCTGGCGCGCCGAGTCGAGGTCGTCGATGACCATGAGGTTCGGTTTGCTCACGGCGCTCCTCTCACGGCGTCCCCTGCGAGAGCGACGGCCGCCTCGGACGGCGCGGCGGGGAGGCGGATGCGGAAGGTCGCCCCGCGCCCGGGCGCGCTCTCGACCTCGACGGTCCCGCCGTGCGCCTCCGCCGCCTGGCGCACGATGGCGAGGCCGAGGCCGGTCCCGTTCGCCTTGGTGGTGAAGAACGGGTCGAACACGTGCGCCGAGACGTCGCGCTCGAGGCCGGGGCCGCTGTCCGCCACCTCGACCACCACGGCCTCGCCCTCGCGGCGGGCGCGGGCCACGAGCGTGCCGCCCCCGCGCTCCTGCATCGCCTGCACGGCGTTCACGCAGAGGTTCAGGAACGCCTGGCGGAGCAGCTCCCCGTCGGCCACCACGTCCGGGAGGTCCGGCGCGATCTCGACCAGGCGCTCGACCCGCGCCTGCGCGGCCGCGGGGCCGACCACCTCCACCGCCTCGCGCAGGATCGGCTCGACCGGCTGGGCGATGGGGTGGACCGTGCGGGCGCGCGCGAACACGAGGAAGCGCTCGATGAGCACGGCCGCGCGCGTCACCTCGCGGCGGATCGCCTCCACGTCGCCCTTCACCTCCGCCTCCGGCGGGAGCTCGCGGGCCGCCACCGACGCGTAGCCGCGGATGACGTTCAGGGAGTTCCCGATCTCGTGGGCGAAGCCCGCGGCGATCCCGCCGAGCGTCGCGAGGCGGTCCGCGCGCAGCACCTCGCGGGTCTTCTGGGCGACGCGCTCCTCGAGCTCGGCGATGAGCCGCTGGTTCTCGGCGCGGCGGTCGTCGAGCCGCCGGGACATGTCGTTGAACGCGCGCACGAGATCGGCGAGCTCGCGCTCCTCAGGCTCCTCGAGGCGCACGCCGCGCTCCTCGACGAGCGACTCGGCCGCCTCGGACAGCCGCACGAGCGGCTGGGTCACGCGGCGGAGGAAGATCGCGGCGAGCAGCTGCCCGACGAAGATCCAGAAGGCGGCGACGATGCTCGCCCCCCACGCCAGGTTGCGGGCGTTGCCGATCACCTCCTCGTGGGTGAAGTCGACCCGCACCGCCCCCACCACCGCGCCGCCTCGCAGGATGGGCGCGGAGGCCACGATCCCCTCCGGTCGCAGGAGCCGCCCGAGCGCCTGCAGCGGCGCCTCCGCGACCTGGAACTCGCTGGGCGGAACGCCCTCGGGGCAGGGCTCCTCCGTGCGCGTGACGCAGGCGAGGACCTTGCCCCTGCGGTCGACGATCCAGGCGCGGTCGAGCGGTGCGCTCGCCACCACCCGCTCGAGCACCGCGGGGAGCGCGGCCTCGCCGCCCGGATCCACGCCATCGGCCCGCACCCAGTGGGCGCCCGCCGTGGCGGCCGTGGACGCGATGGCGACGCCCTCGCGCGCGAGGAGCTCCTGGCCGCGGACCACCTCGCGCCAGAGCGCGACCGCGGTGACGCCGCTCATCGCGAAGATGATGACCGCCGCGATGAGGACGAAGAGCTTGAGCCTGAGGGTCACGGCCCGCCCTCCTCCTGCGGGTGCAGGGGCCGCGGCGCGCCGGCGAAGGCGTGGCAGGCGGTGCAGGTCTTCCCGTTCGCGTGCGCGCTGGCGTGCGCGTGGCAGCGCTGGCAGCTCGCCGGCTCGGCGGACCAGGTGTGCGGCGGGTGGCAGTCCACGCAGCGGGCGTGGGCGGCGTTCGCGTGCAGCCCCGCGCGCCGCGTCGCGGCGAAGTCGTGGCAGTGCGTGCAGGAGACGAGCGTCTCGCCCGGCGGGGCGTGCGGCCGGTGGCAGCTCGAGCAGGCCATCGCCATCGGGCCGTGCTCCTTCACCGGCGCGTGGATGCCCTGGGCGGTGTGGCAGCGGAGGCAGTCGCGGCGCGTCGGCCGGAGCCCGGGAGCGTCGCCGAGGAACTCGTGGCACGCGAAGCAGTGCATCCCTTCCATGCCCTGCACGCGGACGGCGTGGCCGGGGTGGCACTCGGCGCACTTCGCGGCGATGGGCTCGAAGCCGTGCATGCTCGCGGCGTGGCAGCGCACGCAGGCGATGCGGTGCTGCTCGTAGTGGATCCGGTGGCCGCGCGAGCCCCCCACCTGCGGCCAGCGCGGGTCGTGCGAGAAGTGGCACTCGGCGCAGGAGCCGATCTCGACGCCGCCGTGCCCCGCCGGCGCCTTCCCGAGGAGGAACGCGCCCAGCATGGCGACGCCCTGCTCGGCCTTCGCGTGGTGGCAGCGCTGGCAGGCGACGCTCTTGTGCGTGCCGGCCATCCAGAGCGCGAACTCCGGGCTCGCCTGGTGGCAGGTCGCGCAGAGGCGCGGATCCTCGTCGACGTAGCGCTTGAAGCGCCACGCGCCCGCGGCGAGGGCGGCCACGGCGAGCGCGGCGAGGGTGAGGGCCAGCGTCTTCGCGGGGCGTGAGAGCCTCATGGGGGAGCGCGATTGTAGCGCGGCCCGTCCCGGGTCCGCGCGTCCGCGCCGCCCTGGAAAAAGAGGGGGGCCGCGCAGTCTCCCGCGCGGCCCCCCGACGCTCGCTCCCTGGGCGGGCGGCTTACTTCTGCTCGTCGCTCATCCGGTCGTACTCCAGCGGATGCTCGTGCTTCATCATCTCGACGCTGATCCGGCCGTTCAGCCAGGCCCAGTTCATCGGGAAGATCGAGGGCTTCAGGTGCACGTTGTAGAAGTGCACCACGAAGAGGAAGAGGATCGCGAGCGTCGCCTCCTCGCCGTGGATGATGAGGGCGGAGGAGATGAGCCAGCTCGGCGCCCACGCCGCGAAGAAGGCCGGGAACCAGAAGATGAACCCGGTGCCCACCATCATCACGATGCCCCAGAACACGGCCCAGTAGTCGAACTTCTCCAGGTACATGTACCGGTCGAACCTGGGCCGCTCCTTCTTCACGCCGAGCATGAAGAGGATGTTGTCCCGCATGTCGACGGCGTCCTTCGGCCCGGGCAGCATCGAGAGCGGGAGCCGCTTCTGGGCCGCGAGGAACGTCAGGTAGAAGAGGTGGTAGATCGACGAGGCGATGATGAGGACGGCGCCGACGCGGTGCCACATCGCCGCGCCCTCCGCGCCGCCGAAGATCTTCATGAACGCCTCGGAGTAGGGCGCCGCGTCCCTGCCCCCGATGATGGGCGCGTTGCCGAACGTCCCGGCGCCGCGGAGCGGCCAGCCGGTGATGCCGAGCAGGATGACGCCGGAGAGCATGAGCCAGTGCTGGATGCGCTGGTGGATGTCGAACCGGATGACGCTCCGCACCGCGTCGACGGAGGGGCCGTGGCCACCCTTCGCCCGCATGCGCTGGCGCAGCTCGTAGACGAAGTCGACGAGCACGTGGAACGCGAAGAACAGCAGCGTGAGCGTGGTGAGGTACGAGAACGCGATGTGGATGATGTGCGGGACGGGGTGCCCGGACGTCTCCTGCGGCGTCTTGTGGGCGATGAGCGACGCGAAGCTGTCCGTGGCGCCGGCGTGGCAGCGCGCGCAGGCGTCCTTGCGGTTCTTCACGTTCACGATCGAGTTCGGGTCCGTCTTCGCCACGATCGCGTGGGTGCCGCCCCGGTTCGCGGGCGCCGCGTGGCAGCTCACGCACACCGGCGCGAAGGTGTTGCCGACGCGGACGAGGCGGCCGTGGATGGAGTCGTGGTAGGTGACCGCCGCCTCGGGGTTGAGGCCGGCCTCCTTGGCGAACTCCTCGTTGCCGTGGCAGGCCTCGCAGCGCTTCGCCATCGCGCGGCGATCCTCGGGCACCGGCTGGCGGGCGCCGGACTTCGGCTCGTAGAACGCCAGCGCCTTCACGGAGTGGAGCGAGCCGTGGCAGGAGGCGCAGGTGGGACCCGCGACCTTCGCGTCCTCACGCTGCCACTTCGAGTGGACCGAGGCGGCGAACGCGTCGGTCTGCTCGGTGTGGCAGTTCTGGCAGGCGAGGTAGGCGCGCGGGGAGGTGACCTTCACCTTCTTCTCGCCGTCGGCCCAGGCGGCCTTCTCCAGCCGGGAGACGAACTTCTGCTCCGCGTCGGACAGGGGCGGGAGGGTGCCGCCCATCGCGTGCTCTTCCGTGTAGCCCGCGTGGCAGTCCGTGCAGCCGACGCCGTTCTGGGCGTGGACGGACTTGGCGAAGAGGTCCGGGTGGACGGTGGGGCCGTCGCCGCCGGGGGAGTGGCACTGGAGACAGGTGTCGCTGCCCTGGGGCAGCTTCGGCTCTTCCGCCCGAGCGGTCGAGGCGAGGAGGAGCGCGAAGGAGAGGAGAATGGCTCGCATAGGCGGTGGGTCGCGGGTGCAACGGACATGCCCCTGCACCCAAACAGATTCTGAGGTTATGTTCCGGAAATCACGAGGGTTTGCGCGACATCAATCGCCGGGAGGTCGCAAAGCTTGCGCGCAATCGGCCCGAACGGGAAAGGCTGCGCGTTCGCGCACACCGCCGCGAGAAAAGCCGCGAGCCCGGAGAGGTCCCCGGGCCCGCGACGGGTCGAGCGGCACATCGGCGGCGCAGCTACTCGGGCGACGCCTCCTGGGCGGCCGGCTTCCGGACGGCGAGGCCGGTCAGCGCGCCCACGCCGGCGCCCGCGGCGGCGCCCATCACCGCGAACAGCGCGCCCACGCCGGCCACGCCGAGCACGATCCCGAAGACGATGAGCGCGCGCACGAGGAACGTCGGCTCGAGCGGCGTGCCGAAGATGCCGCCGGCGAGGAGCACGCCCGCGTAGCCGCCGTACAGCATCGAGGGGAGGAGCGCGACGGCGAGGAAGAGGGCGAGGCCGAGTCCGGCGCCGATGAGGGAGGGGGTCTTGCTCTGCATGACGGTTCTCCTGGTTCGCTGCGGTCTGGAAGGTTCCGGCGAGCACCACCGCGTCGCGTCCGCCGTGCTCGCTCCCTACTGCACGACCGCTGCCAGGATCGCCGCGCCTCCTCTCGCGGGCTTGCGCGCTCCGGCGTCGGGTTCTCCCGACAGCCCGCCGGGGCGGGACGACATCGCGCTGCGCGCTCCACATCATGCGGTTCCGCGGCGCGCCGGAGCCGCCTCAGCTCCTCAAGGCCGCGCGTCCACCCGCACCACCGGATAGCGCCGGTACGTCTCGTCCCAGGCCGGGTGGCGGCGGAAGAAGAACTCGCTCCGCGCCCGCCGGTCCGCCGCGAACGTCGGATCCGCGAGCCGCTGCTCCCACTCCGCGCGGACCGCCGCGTCCTCCGCGAGCAGCTGGCGGGCGAACGGCTCGAGCACGTAGTCCTCGATGTACTCCTTGCGCTCGAAGGCGGCGTTGAAGGTCCCCCAGGCGAGGAGCGCGTCGGGCGCGGCCGGCTCGAGGAGGTGCGCCGCGACGAGCGCGCGCGGCTGGGCGACGGGCACGAACAGCGCGCCCGCCCCGATCGACCGCTGCTCGCGGGCCCACGCGCCCTTCACCGAGAGCTGCTGGCGCCCCTCGAACGGCTCGGCGCGGAACTTCGCCTCCGTGGCGCGGAAGACCTCCACCTCGCGCGGCGGGCGCGCGCCGCCGAGGCGCTCGAAGCGCACCCCGTGGACCGCGAGCTTCGCCGCGACCGGCTCAGCGAAGCCGGCCGGCACAACCCAGCCGCCCCTGGGGAGGACGGCGCTCGCGGCCGGACGGAGCGCAGCGAGGTATGGCAGGTTCCAGACCTCCGGGCGCGACTCGTCGTAGCGGGTCACGGGCGCGCCGGTGACGACGGAGGGCTCGCGGACGTAGGCGTAGCCCCGGAAGGCGAGGGGCGTCGGCTCGCCGGTGGGCTCGAAGGCGAGCGCGACCTCGCGCCCGGCGAGCGACGGCGCCTCGCGATCCGCGCGCTCGGCGGCGGCGCGCCAGCGGGCGCCGCGCTCGGCGGCGAGCTCGAGGAGCGCGCGGAGGAAGTCGACCGCCCCCTTCACGCGCTCGCCGTAGGGACGCCACGAGTGCGCCTCGAGGAGGATGCCGATGCGGTCCTGCGCCGCCCAGTAGCCGTGGCCGAAGTGCGGCGGCGGCACGCCCTGCGCGAACCCGCTCGCCGGATCGCCGTCCTCGCGGAAGGAGGGGTAGAAGTCCACCGGGAGGTGGCCGCCGGCGGTGAGCCGCGCGAGGAGCGCCTCGGAGAGCGCAGCGCCCTCGGGACGGAGCGCCGCGGCGTAGCCGAAGCGCGGCTCGACCATCACGGCGAGGTCGTGCTGGAACTGCGCGCCGTCGGTGACGTGCAGGTCCGCGTAGACGATGGGATCCCACTTGCGCAGGAGCGCGAGCATGGCGCGCGTCTCGGGCGCGTCCGCCTTCAGGTAGTCGCGGTTCAGGTTCAGGTTCGCCGCGGTCACGCGCCAGCCCGCCTCGAGCGGCCCGCGCTGGTTCGGCCGCTGCAGCGGCCCGAACCGCTCGTGCCCGTCGACGTTGAAGACCGGCACGAACACCGCGGTGACGCCCGCGAGCGGCCCGCCGCCCTTCCGGAGCAGCTCGCGGAGCAGGATGAAGCCCGCGTCCTTGCCGTCGAGCTCGCCCGCGTGGATGGCGCCCTGGAACAGGACCACCGGGCGCCGCCGGGCGCGAGCCGCGTAGGGGGTGAGGACGCCGTCGGCGCTCGCGACGAGCGCCACGAGCTCGCGCCGCTCCGGCGTCACGCCGAAGCCCACGCAGCGGGCGCGCCGCGGGAAGGCGCGCGCGTAGTCGCGGCACAGCCGGACCGCCTCGTCGTAGCGGCCGGTGCGCTCGAAGGCGGTGCGCTCGGCGGTGGTGACGAGGTCCTGGGCGGTTGCGGAGAGGAGCGCGGCCGCGAGGGCCGCCGCGGGGGCGATGGGCATGGCCGCGCATCATAATGAGCGCGGCGCGAGATAGCCTGTCAGTGCGAGCGCCACCGCCGAGAAAGCCTGCAGCACGCCCGCGAGCCCCGCCGGGATGGGTCCGACGAGGACGATCCAGAGCGACATCCCACACGCGACCACCGCGAGGCTCGCGTGCACACGCTGGCGCCGTGCCGCCGGCGACGGGTCCGCCGCGCCCGCCGCGACGGGCATCCCCACCACCGCCGCGAACGTCGCGACGAACAGGCCGAATCCGACCAGCGCGACCTCGCTCTCCGGCACGGCCGCCGACACGAGCACGCCGAACGCCGCCGCCGCGAGCGCCGGGAGCGAGGCGAGCGCGAGCCCGGCGATCGCGCCGGCGGCGAGCCGCGCGAACGCCGCGGGGCGCGGCCGGCGCCGCGCGACGACGATCGCGAGGGCGGCGACCGAGAGCACCGCCCCGGCGGCGGCGCGGCGGGCGCTGCCGTGGAGCGGACCCGCCACGCGCGCGTCCTCCGCCCCGGCGAGCACCTCCAGCGGCGCGCGGTCCGCCTCGGCGAGGAGCTCCTCGCACTCGGAGAGCGGCCGCCGCGCCGCGCACATCGTGAGCGCGACGTCGCGCCTCGGCGCGCACGCAGCGCGGGTGCGCCCCGAGGCGAGGCACTCCGCGTACGCGAGCCGTGCTCCCACGTCCCGCTCCGCCGGCGGCTCGGTGGAGGCGGCGACCCCGAACGCGAAGGCGATGGCGACGACGAGCCCGGCCGCCGCGTACGCGATCGGCGATCCCTCGAGCTCGAGCGCCAGGGCCATGCGCGGGACCTAACGCCCGCGAGGCCTCGGCGCGAGACCCCTCGCCGCGCTCGACGATCCGTCAACCGGGAGGCCGCCCCGGCCTCAGCGGAGACCGATCGAGACGTCACGCGGCCGCAGCGACCCTCAGGCGGAACGACCGCCGCGGCCCGAGGGCCGGCGGCGGTCGTGGAGAGAGCGCCTTCGCCAGGCGCGCTTCGTTCGGGGCGGGACGGACGAGCTACCCGTGCGCCGTGACCTGGCGCAGGATGTCCAGCTCCTCGAGCGCCTTCCCCGCGCCGATGACGACCGACGAGAGCGGGTCCTCGGCGAGGAACACCGGGAGCCCGGTCTCCTCGCGGAGCAGCACGTCGAGGTTCTTGAGCAGGGCGCCGCCGCCCGCGAGGACGATGCCGCGGTCGGCGATGTCGCCCGCGAGCTCGGGCGGGGTCCGCTCGAGCGTCACCTTCACCGCCTCGACGATCCCGTTGATGGGCTCGGAGAGCGCCTCGCGGATCTCGGAGGACGTGACGGTCAGGGTGCGCGGCACGCCGGCGACGAGGTCGCGCCCCTTGATGTCCATCGTGAGCTCCTCCTCGGTCGGATAGGCGGTGCCGATGCCCATCTTGATGAGCTCGGCGGTGCGCTCGCCGATGAGGAGGTTGTACTTGCGCTTGATGTGCTGGATGATCGCCTCGTCCATCTTGTCGCCGGCGATGCGCACCGAGCGGCTGTAGACGATCCCACCGAGCGAGATCACCGCGACGTCGGAGGTGCCGCCGCCGATGTCGACGATCATGTTGCCCGAAGGCTCGGTGATGGGCAGGCCCGCCCCGATCGCCGCCGCCATGGGCTGCTCGATGAGGTAGACCTCGCGCGCGCCCGCGCTCTCGGCCGCCTCGCGCACCGCGCGCTTCTCCACCTCGGTGATCCCCGAGGGGATGCCGATGATGATGCGCGGCTTCACGAAGCTCTTCCGGTTGTGCGCGCTCTGGATGAAGTACTTGAGCATCGCCGCCGTGACCTCGAAGTCGGCGATGACTCCGTCCTTCATCGGGCGGATGGCGACGATGTTCCCGGGCGTGCGCCCGAGCATCTCCTTCGCCTCCTTGCCCACGGCGAGGACCTTGCGGCCGCCGCGCGCGTCCTGCTGGACGGCGACGACGCTGGGCTCGTTCGAGACGATGCCCATGCCGCGGATGTAGATGAGGGTGTTCGCGGTCCCGAGATCGATCGCGAGATCGCGCGACAGCATGTTGTGAAGCCAGTTGAGCACGGCGGGGTCCGGATTATGGCAGGGCGGGTTCGAACGGCAAGCGGTTTCGGGAGGTTAGCGCGCCTTCGCGGACAGGTTCGCCGCGGGGCCGATGTGCTCGTCGAGCCACCCGAGCACAACATCGTAGAACACTCTCGCATTCTTCGGCTTGGAGACCCAATGCCCTTCGTCGGGGAATGCGAGGAGCTTCGAAGGGATCCCGCGCCGCTGCAGGGCCGTGAAGGCCGCGTAGCCCTGGTCGACGCCGGTGCGGTAGTCGAGCTCGCCCACCGAGACGAGGGTGGGCGTGTGCCAGCGCTGCACGAAGCGGGAGGGCGAGAACTTCTGGTAGTCGCCCGGCTGCTCGAACGGCGTCCCGCCGAACTCCCACTCCGGAAACCACAGCTCCTCGGTCCGGTAGAAGAACGCCTCCAGGTCGAAGATCCCGGCGTGCGAGACGAGGCAGCGGAAGCGGTCGGTCTGGCCGTTCAGCCAGTGAACCATGTAGCCGCCGTAGCTCGCGCCCGCGGCACACATGCGCTCACCGTCCACCGAGCCTAGGGCGATGGCGGCATCGACGAGGGCCATCAGGTCCTCGTACGGCTTGCCGCCCCAGTCGCGCGAGACGGCGTCCACGTAAGCCTGCCCGTAGCCGGTCGAGCCGCGCGGGTTCGGCAGCACCACCGCGTAGCCGCGCGCCGCGTACAGCATGGCGTTCCAGCGCGAGGTCCAGGCGTCGTTCCAGGCGCCCTGCGGTCCCCCGTGGACGAGCACCGCCGCGGGGTGGCGCTCGCCGTCGCGCTGGCCGGCGGGGAGGACGATCCAGCCGAACACCTTCGTGCCGTCCTTCGAGATCGCCTCGAGCGGCCGCAGCGTCGGGCGCGCGACGCCGGCGAGCGCGTCCGCGGCGAGCCGCGTGCGCTCCGCCCAGCGCGCCTTGCCCGGTGCTCCCTCCAGCACCGCGACCTCGGGCGGGGCGGAGATCCCGTCCACGAGCGCCGCGGCGCGCGTCCCGTCGGCCGAGTACGAGACCGACTGGACGTTCACGCGCGGCCTTCCGCCGAGCGCCGGCGTGCCGGCGAGCTTCGCGATCTTCCCGCTCCGGACGTCCACCTCGTAGAGCTCGTGGTAGCCGGAGGTGAGCGCCGCGAACCGCAGCGCCGCGCCGCCCCGCGCCCAGTGGAGGTCGCTCGCGGAGAGCTCCGTGCCGGCGGTGAGGTCGCGGGCGTCCTTGCCGTCCGTCCCGGCCACCATCACCCGGAAGCGGTCCGACTCGTAGCCGCCGCGCGCCTGCGAGAGCCAGGCGATCCGGCTGCCGTCGGGGGAGGGACGCGGGCTCGCGTCCCAGCCCGGTCCGCTCGTCACGCGCCGGGCCTCGCCGCCCGCGAGCGGCACCGCGAAGACGTCCGCGTTGGTGGAGGCCGCCTCGAGCGGGTCCGCGACGGAGGTGAAGTAGAGCGTCTTCCCGTCGGGCGAGACCGCGAGATCGTCCACGCCGCCGCGGACGGCGGGCGGCGCGTCGCGATCGCCCGGCGTGAGGTCCGCGGGCGCGCCGCCGTCGAGCGGCACCCGGAGGACGTGCGTGCGCAGCCGCTCGCGCCACTCGTTCCAGTGGCGGAACAGGAGGCGGGTCGCGAGGCGCGGCTTGCCCTTCGCCTCGGCCTCCGCCCTGGCTGCGCAGGCGGCGTCGGCGCCGCAGCGCGGGTCCACGTCCGCGGTGACGAGGAGCGAGGCGCCGTCCGGCGCCCAGAGCAGCTCGCTCACGCCGCCGGGCAGGTCGCTCACCGGGCGGATCTCGCCCGAGGCGAGGTCCACCACGTGCGCCTGAGGGGTCCCGCCGCGCGTCGAGACGAAGGCGAGCCGCTTGCCGTCCGGAGAGAAGCGCGGTGAGGAGATGCGCTCGTCACGATCGGTGAGCTGCCGCCGCACGCCGCCCGCCGCGGGGACGACGTAGAGGGCCGAGGCGATCTTGTCGCCCGCCCGGTCGAGTCGCCCCACCGTGAAGGCGACCCGGGCGCCGTCCGGCGAGAGCTCGGGCGCTCCGACGCGCGGGAGCGCCACGAGGTCGTCCACCGTGAACGGCCGGGGCGCGGCCGTGGCCACGACGAGCGCGGCGAGGGCGGAGGTCAGCATGGAGCGCCCTTCTACCACGTGCGCCCGCCACGTCCGAACGGCGCGGAGAGCTTTGCGGGGGCGGGCTCGCGCGCTACGCTCCGGCGCGAGCGATGGCGCGTCGCAAGCCCGCCCCGGAGCCCCCCGTTGCCTGCGCCCGCTGCGGGCACCTCGCCGATCCCTCGCGCGGGAGCGCGAACTTCTGCACGGCCTGCGGGGCGCCTCTCCGCGCGGGCGCGACCGGCGCGACCGGCGCGCGCGGCACCGGCCGCCGCCGCGGGAAGGATGGGGTCGTCGCCGACCGCTACCGGCTCGTCGAGCTCCTCGGCGAGGGCGGGATGGGCCGGGTCTACAAGGCCGAGCACATCCGCATGGGGAAGACGCTCGCGCTGAAGCTCCTGCGGGAGGACTTCGCCCGGGAGCCCACCGCGGCGGAGCGGTTCCTCGCGGAGGCGCGGGCGGTGTCGCGGCTGTCGCACCCGCACACCCTCGCGGTCTTCGACTTCGGCGAGGTCGGCCGGCAGGGCGGCCTGTACCTCGCCATGGAGTACGTGCCGGGCGAGGATCTCGCCGCGGCGCTCGCGCGGAGCGGACCGTTCCCCGAGGCGCGCGCCCGCGAGGTCGGCCAGCAGGTCCTCGGCTCGCTCGCCGAGGCGCACGACGCCGGCGTCGTCCACCGGGACGTGAAGCCCGCCAACGTGATGCTCATGCGCACGCGGGGGGGCGAGGACTTCGTGAAGGTCCTCGACTTCGGCATCGCCTCCCTCCGCGACGACTTCGCGGGCGGCGCCGACGCCGGCGCCGGCGCCATTTTGGGCACGCCCGCGTACCTCGCCCCCGAGCAGGCCCGCGGCGCCGCGCTCGATGGCCGCGCCGATCTGTACGCCCTGGGGTGCGTGCTCTACGAGCTCGTCGCGGGCCGGCCGCCGTTCGTGGCGCCGAGCCCGATGGCGGTCGTAAAGGCGCACCTGTCGCAGGAGCCGCCGCCGCTCGCCTCCCTGGCGCCGGGCGTGTCGCGCGCCTTCGCGGACGTCGTGCACCGCGCGCTCGCGAAGCGCCCTCAGGATCGTTTCCCCTCCGCCGACGCCATGCGCGCGGCGCTCCTCGCGCTCGCCGCGCCCGCCAGCCGCGCCCGCGCGACCGCGCGGGAGCTCGAGGGCGACCTCGACCTCGCGAGCCGCGAGGACTTCGACGCCCTCGGCAGGCAGGTGCGCGCGCTGCGCGCGGGGCGGCTGGCGCCGCTCGCGCTCGCAGGGAGCCTGGCGGTGCTCGCCGCGGGCGCCGCGCTCGCCTGGCGCTGGGATGGCGCGTACGCCCTGCTCGCCGCCCGCGCGCCGTCGCTCGCGGCGGCGCTGCCCGGCGCGCTCCGGCCCGACCTGCCCTTCGACGGGCGCGAGCACGAGCCGAACGACCGGCCCGAGCAGGCGAACCCGCTCCCGCTCCCCGCCGGCCCGGAGGGCGCGACGGAGCTCCTCGGCCGGGTGGGGGAGCGGCGCGGGCGCGAGCTGGGGGACGCGGACGTGTTCCGCGTGGAGGTGCCCGACGCGGGGCCGCGCACGGCGCTCGAGGCGGAGTGGACGGGCGCGGACGCCGGCGCGGGCCTCCCCGGCCTCGACGTGGCGCTCACGCTCCACCGCGCGCCCGACGAAGCCGCGGGAGGCGAGGCGCCGCTCGTGGCGCAGGTGGATCGCGGCGGGCCGGGCGGCGCGGAGCGGCTCGTCGCGGCGGTCTCGCGGGGCACCTATTACCTCGCGGTGCGCGAGCGGCACGCGCCCGGGGCGCCGCCCGTCGAGCGGCCGGAGCACGACTACCGGCTGAGGGTGCGGCTCGTCGAGGCGAGGCCGGGCGAGGAGCTCGAGCCCGACGAGCCGCCGGCGCCCGGCGCGGGAGCGGCGGAGTGGGCCGTCCTCGCGGCCCGCAACCCGCTCCGGCCGGGAGCGTCGCTCCGCGGGGAGACCTCGACCGACGATCCCGACGTGCTCGCCGCCGAGGTGGCGGGTTCACCGGCGCTCGTCGCGCTCGTCCCGGATCCCGGCGTCGCGCTCGAGGTGCGCGCCCCGGCCCACGGCCCCGCTGCCGCCGCCTCGGAGGCGCTGGCGGAGGGCCTCTCAGCGCCCGGCGGCTCGCCGCTCCTCGTTTCGCTCGCGCCCGTGTCCGTGCCGGCCGCGCCGGTGCTGCTCGAGGTCTCTGCCCTCGAGGGCGCGGGCGGGTACACGGCCCTCGCGCTCGGCGCGGACGCGGCCTCGGGCGAGGCGGCCCTCGCGCTCGTGCGCGCGCTCGCCGGCGCATCGCGCGCCGCGCCGGCGCTCGAGCTCGCCGCCGCCTACGCGGAGGAGCTGCCGGGAGCCGCCGCGCGCGACGCCGTGCTGCTCGAGGCGGGACGCATCGCCGAGGCCGCGGCCGCGAGCCTCGCGCCGGAGGGCGTCGCGGCGTACGACGCCGCCGCCCGGCGGCTCGGCGAGGCCCTCTTCGAGGCGGCGGACGGCAAGGTCCGCTACCTCGCCGCGTTCGAGCGGAGGATCGGCGGCGCGGGACCGCTCGCGGAAGAGGCGGCGCTCCGGGCCATCGCGCTCGCGCCGCCTTGCGGCGCGGAGGAGGTCTGGGCGAGGGCGGAGGCGTTCCTCGCGCGCGCGCCCGCGCCGGCTCCGGAGCGCGCCGCCACCGCCCGCGTGCTCGCCGCGCGCGCCGCGGAGGAGCTGCTCCGCGCGCCGCCGGCGGACCCGGCGCTCCGGGTACGCGCGGCGGACGCGTGGCGCGCCGTCGCCGCGGCGGGGGGGCCGGACGCCGCCCTCGCGAGCGCGCGCGCCGCCGCGATCGAGGCGGGCGAGCTGCCGCCGGACGCCGGGCCCCTCTGCCGCTGAGGGAGCCTGATCCATGGCGCGGGACGCGGCGCGTGGCCGAAAACGAGGAGAGGGCCGGCCCCTGAGGACCGGCCCTCTCGATGAGGCGGTGCGGGCGAGCGGTTACGCCGGCTCGGCCTCGACCTTCACCTTCGCCTTGCCGACCACCTCGCTGTGGAGCTTCACGGGGACCTCGAAGTCGCCCGTGGTCTTGATCGGCTCGGCGAGATCGATCGAGCGGCGGTCGATCTGCAGGCCGCGCGCGGCGAGGGCCTCGGCGACGTCCATCGCCGTGACCGAGCCGTAGAGCTTGTCCTGCTCGCCGACCTTGCGCACGAGGGTGATGGGCGTCTCGGCGAGCCGCTTCGCGACGGCCTGCGCGCTCGCCTTCATCTTGGCGGCCTTGGCCGTCGCGATGGCCTTCTGGTGCTCGAGCTCGCGGACGTTCTTCGGGTTCGCGAGGACCGCGAGGCCGCGGGGGAGCAGGAAGTTGCGCCCGTAGCCGGGCTTCACTTCCACGAGCTCGCCGCCCTTGCCCAGGTTCTCGACGTCTTCACGGAGGATGAGCTTCATCGCCGGCCTCCCTTTACATCCCGCCCACGGTGTAGGGCAGGATCGCGAGCATGCGGCCGCGCTTCACGGCGGTGGCCACCTCGCGCTGGTGCTTCGCGCAGTTCCCGCTGATGCGGCGGGGGATGATCTTGCCGCGCTCGGTCAGGAAGTACTTCATCTGCGACTGGTCCTTGTAGTCGACCTTCAGCGTCTTGTCGGCGCAGAACCGGCAGACCTTGCGCCGGCCGAAGCCGCGCCGCCCACCGCCCTCGTCGCCGCCGCGATCGTCGCGATCGCCCCGGTCGCCGCGATCCCCGCGGTCGCCGCCGCCGCCGCGCGAGCCGAAGCCCCCGCCGCCGCCGCCACCACCGCCGAACCCGCCGCCGCCGAAGCCGCCACCGCTCCGAGGACCGCCGAACCCACCGCTGCTCTTCGGACCACCCATGTCAGGACGTGCCATGGCCTATTCCTCCGCCTCGGGCGCCTCGGCCTCGAACGGCTCCTCGCCGGGCACGAACTCACCGCGCTCCTCGCGCGGCTTCTGCTCGTCCTCGACGGCCTGGATCTTCACGTCGGCCTCGACCTGGCGGGCGTCGAAGTCCACGCCGTCGGCGACCTTCACCGACTGGAACTTCTGCACCACGTCGATCATCTTCAGGTTGCGCTCGAGCTCCGCCACCAGGCCAGGCTGGCCGATGTACAGGACGTGCATGTAGAGCGCCTTCGGGTTCTTGCCGACCGGGAACGCGGTCTTCCGCTTGCCCTGGTTGGTGAACCGGATGACCTTGCCGCTCTCGCGCGTCACGACGCCGCGCAGGCGCTCCTTGATCTCCTCCACCTGATCGTCCGGCGTCTCCGCCTTGAGCAGGTAGATGGTCTCGTACTCGCGTACGAGCTTCCTCGTCTCCGCCATGTCGCTCCCCTCGGGTCTGAAAGCGGCGGTTCGCCCGCCGCGAGGAGTCGTCTCCGTCTCCGCCGCCCGGCCCCATGCCGGTCGGCGGGTGCTGCAGGAGAGTGCTGCTATCCCGCCGCGCTCGCGCGGCGGTTCACCTGGTTCATCGCCTTCGCCGCGCCCAGCTCGACGACGAGCCGGGTGGCGTCGGTGGCGCGCACGAGGCAGTCCTCGAGCTCCGCCTCGTCGCCCTTCGAGAACCGGCCGAGCACGTAGTCGGCCGGGTCCATCCGCGGCGGCGGCCGGCCCACGCCGACGCGCACGCGCGCGTAGTCGGGGCCGCCCACGTGGGCGTTCACGCTCTTCAGGCCGTTGTGCCCGCCGTGACCGCCCCCGACCTTGAGCTGGATCCGGAAGGGGTCGAGCTCGAGGTCGTCATGCACGACGACGAGGTCCTCGCGCCCGAGCTTCCAGAAGTGGAGCGCGGGCCCGACGGCCTCGCCGGAGTGGTTCATGTAGGTCTGGGGCTTCATGATCCAGACCCGCTCGCCGCCCGCCCGCCCCTCCGCCAGCTCGGAGGCGAACTTGCGGAGGGTGAACTCGGCCCCGAGGGCGAGCGCGAGCCGGTCGGCAACGAGGAAGCCGACGTTGTGGCGCGTGCGCGCGTAGTCGGGGCCGGGGTTCCCAAGGCCGACGACGAGCTTCAAGGGCGTGCCTACTTCTTCGCGCCCTTGGCCTCGGGCTTCTTGCCCTCGGCCGCAGGAGCGGCGGCGCCCGCAGCCGCGGGGGCCGCGCCCGCCGGGGCGGCAGCGCCCTCGGCCGGAGCCGCGCCCGGAACGGCGGCCGCCACCGGGGCGACGACCTCCTCCTTCTCCGGCACGGCGACGAACGCGATCACGTAGTCGGTCGTGAACTTGAACTTGCACCCCTCGGGCGGAGTCAGCTCCGAGACGTGGATCGAGGCGCCGATCTTGAGGTTCGTGACGTCGACCTCGATCCGCACCGGGATCTTCGCCGGGAGCGCCTCGAGCACGATCTCGTGCGTCGCGAGCGAGAGGATGCCGCCCTCCGCCTGGCCGGCCGCGCGGCCGGTCGTGACGACCGGCACGTCGACCTTCACCGGCTCCTCGAGGCTCACCTCGAGGAAGTCGGCGTGCTCGAGCTTCCGCGAGACGGGATCGACCGCCCAGTCCTTGAAGAGGACGTGCTTGTCGCTGCCGTCCAGCTTCAGGGTGAGGAGGGTGTTGAACTTGTGAGGGGTCTCGATCGCCTTGAGGAGCGCGCTGGGATCCACCGCGAGGTGGGTCGGCTCCTGCTTGCGGCCATAGACGACCGCGGGGATGAGGCCCTGCTGACGCAGCCTGCGGGCGGGACCCTTGCCCTTGCCCTCGCGGCGCTGCGCGTTGACGATGATGTCGGCCATTCTCGTCCTCCCAATGGACTCGGGCCGCTCCGATCGAGGAGCGGAGCGCGAGGGGCCGCCGGATGAGCGTGCCGGCCCTGGGTGGTGTGAGGGCCCCCGACCTTCCGGGAGCCACGGGAGCGCGGGTGATTACCGGAAACCCCGCGGCGAGTCAAGAGGTTCGGGGCGGTTTACCGTCGGGGGCCCCGCCGAGCGGTCACGACCGACCTCTCGCCGTGGGAGGGGCGAAGCCCCTCCGGCGGGGAACCAGCGCGCACCCGCCAAGCGGGCGCGCTCGGCGACCTTCTACGAGCGCAGGCGCAGCCGGAATGAGGCTGCGCCGGAGCGAGCCGGGGTCCGGGGGACGCGTCGTGGGTGTCCCCCGGCAAGAAGCCAGGGGGCGGGGGCGCAGCCCCCGCTTAGACAAACAAACTCGACAGCGAGTCGGCCGAGTGGATCCGGCGCATGGCCTCGGCGAGGAGCCCCGCGACCGAGAGCGCGCGGATCTTCCGGCACGCCTCGGCCTCCGGGCGGAGGGTGATCGTGTCGGTCACCACGACCTCCTCGATCGGGCTCTTCACGATCCGCTCGACGGCCGGGCCGGAGAGCACCGCGTGCGTCGCGTACGCGTAGACCTTGAGCGCGCCCTTGTCCATGAGCGCGTTCGCCGCCTGGGTGAGCGTGCCGGCGGTGTCGATCATGTCGTCGAGGAGCACGGCGATCTTCCCCTGCACCTCGCCGATGACGTTCATGATCTCGGCGACGTTCGGCTTCGTGCGCCGCTTGTCGATGATGCCGAGGGTGGACCCGAGCCGCTTCGCGTAGGCGCGGGCGCGCTCCACGCCGCCGGCGTCCGGCGAGACGACCACCACGTTCTGGGTGTCGCCGTCGAAGCGCTTGCGCATGTGCTCGACGAGCACGGGCGCGGCGTAGAGGTGGTCGAACGGCACGTTGAAGAAGCCCTGGATCTGGCCGGCGTGCATGTCCATCGAGACGACGCGCGTCGCGCCCGCCGCCACGAGGAGGTCCGCGACGAGCTTCGCGGTGATGGGCGAGCGCGAGGCGACCTTCCGGTCCTGCCGCGCGTAGCCGTAGTAGGGCATGACGGCGGTGATGGAGCCCGCGGACGCGCGCTTCAGCGCGTCCATCATGATGAGGAGCTCCATCGCGTTCGTGTTCGCGTCCGGGGAGGTGGACTGGACGACGAACGTGTCGAGCCCGCGGACGTTCTCGCCGATCTCGACCTGGATCTCGCCGTCGGAGAAGCGCCCGACCGTCGCGTGGCCGAGGGGCCGGCCGAGCTCCTTGCAGATCGCCTCGGCGAGCTTCCGGTTCGAGTTGCCCGAGAAGACCCGGTAGTCGGGCCGATTTCCAAGGAATTGCATCGCGCGCTCCGGCGTGATCCCGCGAAGAACAGACGACGGCCCCGGGGAGGGGAGGCCGTCGGCGGCGCCACATATACCGGAACCGTCGGACGGACCCAACGGGCAAGCGCGCCGGAGCGGAAAAGCGAGACCGGCGCCGCGTCAGGCGTCGTGCGGATCGGTGCCGGTCGGGCGGGGAGCCGCCCCCTTGTGCACCTCGCGCTCGTACTGGGCGAGGATCGTCCGCTCCATCCGCTCCCGCGTCTCGGTGTTGAGCGGGTGGGCAATGTCCTTGAACGTGCCGTCCTTGCGGCGCTTCGCCGGCATCGCGATGAAGAGGCCGGTGTTGCCGTTGATCACCTTGAGGTCGCGGATGACGAAGCAGTCGTCGAGGGTGATCGTGACGTACGCCTTCAGCTTCTCTTCGTTCACGGGGAAGACGCGGACCTCGGTGATCTCCATGGCGTAACCCCCGGATGCCGTCGCACCGTCCTCGCGGCGAGGACCCTCACGTCCCGCTCGACGATCTCCTCCGCGATCGTCCGCGCCGCTCGCGCCGCCGCGTTCTTGCTGGGAAAAAGCCCGAACACGGTGGGCCCGCTTCCGGACATTATAGCGGCCGTCGCGCCGCGACCCACAAGCAGCCCCAAGAGCGTCTTCAGGGGCGGCCGCTCCGCGAGACAGGGCGGCTCGAGATCGTTCCCCGCGCGGGACGGATCGAAGCGATCGAAGCGTGGCGCGAGCCGGGGGCTGCGGCCGTGCCGCGCTGCGTCGAGCCAGCGGTAGGCGTCGCCGGCGCGGATGGCGAGCTCGGGAGCGGTCGGGTAGACGAGCACGAGGTGCTGAGGCGCCACGTCGGCCGGCGTGAGCCGCTCGCCGCGGCCCTCGGCCCACGCCGGGCCGGGGCCGAGGAAGAACGGCACGTCGGAGCCGACCTCCGCCGCGATCGCCGCGAGCGCCCCGGCGTCGCGGATCCGGAACGCGCGCGCGAGGCAGCGGAGCACCGCGGCCGCGTCGGACGAGCCGCCGCCGAGGCCGGCGGTGACCGGGACTCGCTTCGCGATGCGGATGGCCACGGCGCGCTCGATCCCGAAGCGCGCGCGGAAGCGCTCCGCAGCGCGGGCGGCGAGGTTCGAGGCGCCGTCGAGCTCGGGGCGGCCCGGCACGCGGCAGGTGACCGGCCCCGCGCGTTCGCCCACCGTGACGTCCACGCGGTCGCCGAGGTCGAGCGGGACCATGAGCGAGCGGATGCCGTGGAAGCCGTCCTTCCGCGGCGGGCCGACGCGCAGGACGAGGTTCACCTTCGCAGGGGCGATCGTCTGGAGGCGCACGCGTCGCTCCTACCACAGGCGGCGCGCGCCCTGCGGCCCCGCCCGCGCGTCGCCCTGCGAAGGGCATGGCGCCACCCCGGTCAGAGCGTGAGGCCGTAGAGCGCGCCGTACTTCGTCTTCACGTAGCGCTCGAAGTCCGCGTCGGTGAGCCCCACCCCGGCCGCGTCGCGCACGATGTCCTCGGCGTCCTTGCGGCGGCCGACGCGGTAGACCTTCTCGGCGAGCCAGCGCCGCAGCGGGGCGAGGTCGCCCGCGGCGATGGCGTCGTCGAGCCCGGGGAGCGCGCGCCCGGCGGCGGCGAAGAGCGTCGCGGCGTAGAGGTTGCCGAGCGTGTAGGTCGGGAAGTAGCCGAGGTCTCCCCACGCCCAGTGAATGTCCTGCAGCACCCCCTCCGCGTCGTCGCGCGGCCGGACGCCGAGGAGCGCCTCGGAGCGCGCCGCCCACGCCTCGGGGAGGTCCGACACCGCGAGCGTGCCGCGCATCATCCCGAGCTCGAGCTCGAAGCGCAGCGCGACGTGGAGGTTGTAGGTGACCTCGTCCGCCTCGACGCGCACGAGCGAGCGCTCGACGCGGTTCACCGCCCGGTGGAAGTCGGCGGGCGCGACCCCGGCGAGCTGCGGGAAGCGCGCCGCGAGCCGCGGCAGGAACGCACGCCAGAACGGGAGCGAGCGGCCGACCAGGTTCTCCCACAGGCGCGACTGCGACTCGTGGATCCCCATCGACGGCGCGGCGCAGAGCAGGGAGCGGCGGTGCTCGCCGGGGAGGTGCTGCTCGTAGAGCCCGTGGCCGGCCTCGTGGAGCGTGGAGAAGATCGCGGAGAGCGGCTGCGCCTCGTAGACGCGCGTCGTGACGCGCACGTCGCCCGGGTCGAGGCCGAGGGTGAAGGGGTGGAGCGAGCGATCCTGCCGGCCGGCGGCGGGGTCGAAGCCGAGCGCCGCGAGGAGCTCGAGGGTGAAGCCCCACTGGGCCTCGCCGTCGAAGCGGCCGGAGAGGAACCCGTCCTCGGGCGCAGGGGCCGCGTCGATCGCCGCGACGAGCGGCGAGAGCCACCCGACGAGCCGGCGGAGGATGGGCTCGAGGCGGGTGACGCGCATGCCGGGCTCGTAGCCCTCGAGGAGCGCGTCGTAAGGTTCGATCTTGCCGGGGTCCGGCTGCGCCTCCGGCCTCCGCGCCAGCATGGGCATGAGCGCGTCGGCCTGCTCGCGCCGGAGCTCGACGAGCCGGGCGAGCTTCGGGGCGAAGAGGGCGAAGGCGCGCGCGTTGCGGGCCGCCTTCCAGGCGTCGACGCCTTCCGCCTGGGCCTGCGCGAGCGCGCGGACGAGGTCCTGCGGCACGCGCGCGGCGCGCTCGTGATCGAAGCGGAGCGCGCGGAGGGCGGCGGCGCGGTCGGGATCCCCGGAGGCCTCGCGCTCGGCGAGGTCGAGCGCCTCGGCGACGCGGGGCTGGGTGAGTCGCTCGTGGAGGGCGGCCTGGACCGCGGCGAGCTGGTCGCCGCGGGCGACCGCGCCCTTCGCCGGCATGAACGTCTCCTGGTCCCACTGAAGGAGGGAGACGGCGCCCCCGAGCGCCCGCACGTCGCACATGACGGCCGCGAGCGTCTCCCACGCGGCGCTCCTCGGGGCGGGGGCGGTCTCGGGCATGGCCGCTCATTTAGGCAGAGGAATCCGGGGGGACAAGCATTATGCTCCCCGCCCGTGCGAGACCGCAGCTACGACACCGTCCCGTTCCGGCTCTCCGAGATCGAGCACCGCTACGGCGAGAACGTGCACATCGTCGCGAACCCGTTCCTCCTCGGACACCTCGCGACGCTCTGCGCGAAGGAGACGCGCCAGCCCGACATCAGCCGGCTCGTGCGCATCCTCTACGAGGACCTCATCCGCACCGTCCTCAACGTCGAGTTCCCGCGCCGGCGCGTCTCGGTCCCGACGCGCATGATCGACACCTCCCCCCAGGGGATCTTCGAGGGCGAGGTCATCGACCGGGCGGTCCGCGCCGTGACGGTGAACATCGCCCGGGCGGGCGCGCTCCCGTCGCAGGTCGCCTACGACCTCCTGAACGAGACGCTGGAGCCCTCGCTCGTGCGGCAGGACCACATCATCATGAGCCGCATGCTCGGGGTGAACGAGGAGGTCGTCGGCGCCGGCATCGGGGGCATGAAGATCGGCGGGGACATCGACGAGGCGTTCCTGCTCTTCCCCGACCCGATGGGCGCGACGGGCAGCTCGCTCTCGACCGCCATCCAGACCTACAAGACGAAGGTCCCCGGCAGGCCCCGGCGGATCGTGAACATCCACCTCATCGTCACCCCGGAGTACCTCCGCACGATGACGCGGGCGCACCCCGACGTCGTCGTCTACGCGATCCGGGTGGACCGCGGCCTCTCCGCGCCGGACGTCCTCGCGACGATCCCGGGCACGCGCTGGGACGACGAGCGCGGCCTCGACGACCACCAGTACATCGTCCCCGGCGGCGGCGGCTTCGGGGAGATCCTGAACAACGCCTATGTCTAGCGGCGCGGGCAAGGTCGACGTCCTCATCTCGCAGGCGGACCTGCAGGCGCGGGTCGCGGCGCTCGGCGCCGAGATCACGCGCGATCACGCGGGACGCTCGCTCGTGGTGGTCGGGGTGCTGAAGGGGAGCTTCATCTTCCTCGCCGACCTGGTGCGGGCGATCGACCTGCCGATCTCCATCGACTTCATCGGCATCTCCTCGTACCAGGGCACCCGCTCGACCGGGGTCGTGCAGATCACGAGCGATCTCACCCGGCCGATCGAGGGCAAGGACGTGCTCCTCGTCGAGGACATCGTCGATACCGGGCTCTCGATGCGGTACCTCCTCGACAACCTCGCGACGCGCAAGCCCGCGAGCGTGCAGGTGTGCGCGCTCCTCGAGAAGCCGTCGCGCGCGGTCGTGAAGGTGCCCATCCAGTACCGCGGCTTCGAGATCGGCGACGAGTTCGTGGTGGGCTACGGGCTGGACTGGGACGGCAAGATGCGGAACCTGCCGTTCGTGGGCGTGCCGCGGGTGTGAAGGGGTAGTCGTCATTCGTGACCGGCCGCGGGCGAGAGGCCCGCCGGCACGAGGCTCTAGCGACGGCGCGGTTCGCGGCGCGGAAGGCGATCGCGAGCGCGCGAACCGTCGCGCAGCGCGGGAGGACACTCGTGGCGGACGACACGACGAGGACGCCGCGGCGCGGCGGCGGGGCGAGGGCGGCGGTCGCGTGGCTCGCGATCCTGGGGCTCCTCGCGCTCGTCCTGTGGCTCGTCTCGGAGCGGAACGCGCGCACCTGGTACCTCGTCCCGGACGACGGGCGCCTCGTGGTGATGCGCGGCATCCTCGCGCCCTTGGGCCGGCAGACCTTCAAGACCGCCGATCCCTCGCAGGCGCAGGCGTACGAGCCCATCGTGGCGCCCCCCGGCAAGCCGCTCCCGGCGGAGCGCGCGTTCGAGGAGCGGAGCCTGCTCGACCAGGGGATCTACGATCTCCTCTCCGGCTGGGCGCGCGAGGAGATCGCGAGCGGCGACGCGGCGCGGCTCGAGCGCGGCCTCGGCTACCTCTCCCGCGCCGAGCGGCTCGCGGGCCTCTCGCCCACGCAGCGCGACGACCTCTCCGCGCTCCGCGCCGAGTCCGGGTTCTACGAGGCGCAGCGGCTCCTCGATCGCGCCGTCGGCGAGCTGCGCGACGCGACGGAGAAGCTGCGGCACACGGGCGCCTCGCGCTCCGCCCGCGCGAACGACGCGCGCGCGCTCCTTCACGACGTCGAGCCCGCGCTCGACGCCGCCTCGATCGCGCTCCGGAATGCGGCCAGCGCGCAGCGGTCCCAGCAGAGCGGGCAGGGCGCGCAGCCGGCCGCGCAGCCCGGGGCGCCGGCCCAGGCGGCCCCGACCGCGCCCGAGCCGACCCCGGCACCGCCATCGGGGGAGCCGGGCGGCGAGAAGCGCTAGGTCCGCGCCGTGGCGGGGCCGCCGCCCCGAGGTGCGCACACCTCCGCTCCTCTCCGACCCCCGCGCTCCCCGCGGGCCGCCCGCCTAAGCGCCGCGGGCCCCGCCGCCGGACGCCCGGGGCCGGGGTGGTAACATCGCCGCGCCATGGCCCCCTTTCACGCGCGCAACGGCGCGGGCGATCTGCTCGCGCGCTACAGCTTCATCGAGCCGCTCCTCGCCGGCCGCCGCGTGCTGGAGATCGGCGCGGCGGCGGCCTCCGACGGCGCGACCGCGCTGTTCCTCGCCGAGCGCGGGGCGGCGGCGGTCCTCTCCATCGCGCCGAGCGAGCCGGAGCTCGCCGCCGCGCGCGAGGCCGGGCACCACCCGTTCGTGCAGTTTCGCGCCGCCGAGCCGGAGGCGCTGCGGGCCGGCACCTTCGACCTCCTGCTCGTCGCCGACGGGAGCGCGCTCGCGCGCGAGCCGGCCCGCGTCGCGACGCTCCGGCGCCTCCTCGCGCCCGGCGGCCGCCTCGTGACCGCGATCGCGGCCGGGGGCACCGCGCTCGCCGATCTCGGCGGCGAGCCGGCCGCGCCCGAGGCGCCGCCCTACGAGGCCTTCGTCGCGACGCTCGCGGACGAGTTCGCCCTCGTGGAGGTCGCCACGCAGTCGGCGACCGTCGGCTACGTGCTCGCGCTCGCGAGCGCCGGCGAGGACGAGCCGGACATCGCCATGGACGGCACGCTCGCCGGGACGCCCGAGACCGCCGCCTACGTCGCCATCTGCGGCGATGAGCCGTGCGGGCTCGGCGGCCTGTCGGTGGTGGCGCTCCCGGTGCGGCCGCTCGCGGACGGCGCGCGGGGCGCCGCCGGGAGCGCGCGGGCCGCCGCGGAGGCGCTCGCGACCGCCGAGGCGCAGCGCGCCCTCGCCGCGGGCGAGGCGGAGCAGGCGGCCGCCGCGCG
>NZ_JAKZLF010000028.1 GCF_022808855.1 Anaeromyxobacter soli | reverse complement strand
CCCCCGCTTCTATGGAAACAACGGGTCCCCGAGCCGCGGGTTCGCGGCGGCCTTCTCCGTCGTGAAGCGGAGCTGGACGGCCTCGCCCTTCCAGACCTCGACGGCGCGAGGGAACCAGTCGCCGCCCGTCGGCGAGCCCCAGCCGAGGAGGCGGACGTCGAGCATCACGCCGCCCTCTGCCGAGACGAGCCGCATCGGCTGGAAGGTCTCCTTGTCCACGTACGCGACCGGCTTCGCGTCCTTGCTCGATCGCGCGCCGACGACGTAGGCGAGGCGGCCGTCGAACCGGCCGATGGACACCTCCGCGGTCGAGACCCCCCGCCGCCCGAGGACGCTCGCGTACGCGGAGGCGCCGCCGCCGGCGAGCGACGGGCCGAGGAGGGCGCAGGTCGAGCGGACGAGCGCGACCGCGGCGGGGAGCTCGGCGAGACCGCGCGAGCCGACGACGCGGGAGTCGCGGATCGCGACGTACGGCCGGCTCGCCTCCGGGACGTCCAGCGGCGCGAGCTCGAGGCGGCAGCGGCCCGGCACCTTCATGAGGAAGCGCGCGGGTACGGTGAGCTGCTGGCCGCGGAGCTCGACCCCCGCCGCCTGCGCGAGCTTCTGGGCGTCGGGGCCCTCCGCCTGGAACGTCCCCTGGGCCTCGACCGAGGCGAGCGAGAGCTCGGCGCGCCTCGCGGCGAGGCGCGAGAGGATGCTCGAGACCGGGAGGACGTAGGCGGCGGCGGGGAGCGCGAGGGCGGCGACGGCGAGGGCGGCGAGGAGGCGCTTCGTCAACGGGACATCTCCTTCATCAGCTCGCGCAGCGGGCCCGCGAGCTCGGGGCGCTTCAGCGCGAACGCGAGGTTCGCCTTCAGATACCCCAATCGGTCGCCGGCGTCATATCGGTCGCCTTCGAAGCGGTAGCCGAGCAGCCCGTCCTCGCGCGCCAGCACCGCGAGCGCGTCGGTGAGCTGGATCTCGCCGCCGACGCCGGGGCGAACCTGCTCGAGGACCTGGAAGACGCGCGGCGGCAGCACGTACCGGCCGATCACCGCGAGGTTCGAGGGCGGGTCCCGCTTCGGCTTCTCCACGAGGCGGTCCACCCGGAGGGTGCGCGGCTCGATCTCCGACCCTGCGGCGATGCCGTACATCGAGGTCTCCTCGCGCGGGACCTCCATGAGCGCCACGGTGCCGAGGCCGTGCTTCGCGTAGCAGTCGGCGAGCTGCTTCGCGCCCGGCACCTTCGCGTCGATGATGTCGTCGCCGAGCATCACCACGAACGGCTCGTCGCCGATGACGTCGCGGGCGCAGAGCACCGCGTGCCCGAGCCCCAGCGGCTCCTGCTGGCGGACGGTGATGACGTTCGCCATCTGGGCGATGGACCGCATCTGCTTCTTGAGCTCGAGCTTCCCGGTGCGCTCGAGGTGCGCCTCCAGCTCGGCGGCGATGTCGAAGTGATCGACGATCGACTCCTTGCCGCGGGCGACCACCAGCACGACGTCGCGCACGCCGGCGGCCACCGCCTCGGCGACGATGTACTGGATTGTGGGCGTGTCCACGATGGGGAGCAGCTCCTTCGGGACCGCCTTCGTGGCTGGGAGGAAGCGCGTGCCGAGGCCCGCTGCAGGGATGACGGCCTTGCGGATCGTCCGGTTCTCCATGGTGCCGGCAATCTAGCCCCGCTCAGCGCCGAGCAGAAGTCCGCAAGCGTTCCATCGGGGGTGCGCCCCGGCGGGCTCGCCGCGCGGAGCCGACCCCGACTCCGGCTCCGGCTCCGACCTCGACCTCGACCTCGACCTAGACCCGCTCGTCGACGCCGCAGGACGCCGCGAGGCGGTGGGTGCTCCTACGACCCTCGGGCGGGCGCGCACCCGGCCGTTCAGCGCTCGAGCCGCTCCGCCTCGGTCTTGCAGCCGATGCAGAGGTCCGTCACCGGGCGTGCACGGAGCCGCGCCGCCGCGATCGGGCGTCCGCAGGAGGTGCAGCGCCCGAAGGTGCCGGCCTCGATGCGCGCGAGCGCCTCCTGGATCTTCGTGATGAGCTTGCGGTCGCGATCGCGCAGGCGGAGCGCCCAGTTCCGGCCCTCCTCGGCCGTGGCGCGGTCGTTCGGATCCGGGATCTGCCGTCCCTCTCCTCCCGACATCTCGTGGACCGCCCGCTCGGACTGCCCCACGAGCGCGCTGAGCTGCTCCTCGAGCAGAGCACGGTAGCGATCCGTGTCGCGCTTGCGCATGGGGTCCTCCTCGGGTGAGCCGTACCTTTCGACCGTAGCGCGTTCCCGAAAACCGCCACAAGCGTCCTTGCCGGGGGCGTGACGTCCCCGTATCCTCGCCCGGTGCACGCGCGAATCGTGACGAGTGCCCTCGCGGCCGTCATCGTCGCCGCCCACGCCGCTGCCGCCGAGCTGCCTCCGCCCGGTGGGGTCCCGGACCTCGCCGGTCCACGCGCGCTCGCGCTCTCGGCCGGCGTGGGGATGGCGGCAGGCAACGACGGGATCCTGGTGAACCCCGCGACGATCGGGGCGCGCCGGCGCTACTCGGTCGAGGCGGGCGGCTTCGTCGATCGGCGCGGGGCCGAGCGCGTCGCGCAGCTCTTCGGCGGCTCCGTGGTCGACTCGCTCTCGTCGCCGGTGGCCGCGGGCGTCTCGTACCTGCGCGCGATCGACGGGGACTACACGGGGAACCTCGTCCACCTCGCGCTCGCGGGTCCGATCGCCGAGAAGCTCTACCTGGGCGTCGCCGCGAAGTGGCTCTCGCTTCGCGCCAACGAGAAGGTGAGCGCGGCGACCGGCGACGCCGGACTGTTCTGGCAGGTGGGCGAGTGGGTCTCGCTCGGCGCGGTGGGCTACAACCTCGTGCCCATCGCGAACGAGGCGGTGGCTCCGATGGGCGTCGGCGCTGGCCTCACGCTCGGCAACGACCGCGTCTTCCAGATCACCGCGGACTGGCGCGCAGACCTCGACCGCGCCGAGACGACGAAGAACCGCTACGGCGTCGGCGCCGAGGTGCTGCTGGGAGGCCTCGTCCCGCTCCGCGCCGGCTGGGCGCGCGACGAGACGATCGACACGTCGTGGTGGTCGCTCGGCGCGGGCATCGTCACCCGCGGTGGAGTGGCGCTCGACGTCGGTTACCGCCAGAGCCTGGACGCGACCTCGGCGCGGACGATCGCGGCTTCGCTGAAGATGTACATGTTCGATTGAAGCTCGGAGCTGCGTCGTCGAGGCGGGTGACTGCGCGTCGCCGGACGAACCATGTGGACGCTTCCCCTCGTGCTCGCCGTGACCGCCGCGGCTCCGGCGACGAACACGAGCCGGGCAGGACCTCACGAACCGGCTGCCGCTCCCGTGCCCGCGGGGTTCCTCGTGCTCCCGGCCGTTCGCGCCTTCCTCGGGGGCCCGCTCCCTGCGCACGAGCAGTACGTTCCGCTCCCCGGGTCGTCGATGCACGTGGCAGTGGTCGAGGCATGGCCCGCGCAGCCGGACGGCCCGAGCGCGAAGGCTGCGTTCGTGCTGCGCGCGAACGGCGCGCCGGACGGAGCGCTGACGGCGGCGCTCGCCGAGGCCATACGAGGTGTGGATCCGGACGCGAGGTGCCTCGGCTCGCCCGAGCACGGGACGCCGAACGTCGCCAGCATCGGCGGCGCCGTGGTGATCGGGTTCGCGGGTGGCCGCGACCCGCGCCCGGCCTGCTTCGTGACATGGGACCCGACGCGCTCCACGATCGACGTCACGCGCCGGGACCTCCTCGCGACCGACGCCGTGCGCGACGCGCTGGCGACCGGAGCGAGCTGGAGCGCCCGCCCGAGCGCGTCCGCGAGGGCGACCTTCCATGCCTCGAGTGCATTCGTCGAGTTTGCAGGCCCTGCGCGACCGGCGAAGCTGATGGCGGCGACGCTCCCGGGGTCGGGGCTGCTCCTCGTGTACGTCCAGTCCGGCGGGCGGTACGTGGACGAGAGGGATCCGGGCGCGGGCTTCGAGGCGAAGGTGTTCGTCCACGACCCCTCACGCGGAGCGATCGACGCGGGGCGCACGGTCGAGTTGGGGGACGGGTTGTCCGGCCCGACGGCGGGCTGCGGCGGGCTCGGGACGGTGAGCGCCCTGCGCGCCACGGACGCAGCCGTGACGTTGGAGCAGTTCTACGTGCCAGGAGGGGCGCACCTGAACTGCTCCACGCTCGTTCGCTGGGATGCTCGGCGCAAGCTCTTCGACGTCCGTCCGCTCGGCCCGGTGGTCGACACCGCGAGCGCCGCCTTCGACCGCGAGCGCGAGGACCTCCGCGAGCTCGACGCGGGAGCGCTCGCGCTGTGGAAGGCGGGGCGCCGCTCCGAGGCGATCGCGTCGTGGAGATCCGCGTTGCAGGATGGCCGGCGTCTCCTGGACGAGGGCGAGATCTGCAACAACCTCGGGTTCGCATACTGGGCGATCGGGGATCACGCGTCCGCGGAGAGGGTCCTCCTCGAGTGCGAGCAGCAGTTTCCGGAGCGCCCGGCCATCCAGCTCAACCTCGGCGACGTCTACCGCGACGGGGGGCGCAAGGCGGAGGCGGTGGCGCGCTACCGGCGCTTCCTCGGCATGCCGATCTCGCCGAGGCAGCACGAGATCGCCGAGAAACGCCTGAGAGAGCTCGGCGCCGCGAGGTGACTGCGCCGCCGGCGCCCCGGCCGATACGCTCGCTGTCAGTTTCACTCACCGCCTGAAAGGACGCTCGATCCCCCGCTGACCGGGAGGGGCGTCGCCTCTCCTCGCGCGATGGGCCGGGCACTCCCACGGTGACTGTTCCGTGAACGTTCCGGGAGCCGGCCATCTCACACGTTCGGCAGCACGATCGGCTTCCCCGTCGCCCCGTTCTCCCCGCGCCACACCGGCACTCCCCACACCGCGCTCACCCGCGCGTCCGTGAGGACGTCCGCGGGCCGGCCCTCCGCGACGACGCGGCCGCCGGAGAGCACGACGAGCCGATCGCAGGCGGCGGCGGCGAGGTTCAGGTCGTGCAGCACGGCGACGACGCAGAGGCCGCCGCGGGCCGCGAGCTGGGCCATCCGCATCACGGCGACCTGGTGGGCGAGGTCGAGGAAGGCGGTCGGCTCGTCGAGGAGCAGCACGCGCGGCTCCTGCGCGAGCGCGCGCGCGAAGAACACGCGGCGCCGCTCGCCGCCCGAGAGCGCGTCGAGCCGGCGTCCGGCGAGGTGGAGGAGGTCGCAGGCCTCGAGGGCGCCGCGCACCGCCCCGTGATCGAGGCGGGTCGCCACGGCGAGCAGGCCCTGGTGCGGCGTGCGCCCCATCATCACCGCCTCGCGCACCGTGAACGGCCAGCCGACGCGCGGCTCCTGCGGGACGAGCGCGCAGACCCGGGCGACCTCCCGGCGCGACGCGGCGTGGGGGTCGAGCCCCGCGAGGCGCACCGAGCCGGACGAGGGCGCGGCGAGCCCGGCGACGAGCCGGACCAGGGTCGACTTGCCCGCGCCGTTCGGGCCGAGCAGCCCGACGAACTCGCCCGCGCGCGCGGTGAAGGAGACGTCCTCGAGCGCGTTCCGCGCGCCGTAGGCGAACGAGGCGCCGCGCACCTCGACGATGGGGCCCGGCGCCGGCGCGCTCACGCCGCCTCCGACGGCCGCTCGGTGCGGCGGAGGAGCCAGAGGAAGAACGGCCCGCCGAGGAACGCGGTGACCGCGCCGACCGGCGGCTCGGTGCCGAGCGGGAGGAAGGCGAGCCGCGCGAGCGCGTCGGCGAGGACGAGGAAGGCCGCGCCGAACAGCGCCGAGGCGGGGACGAGCAGGCGGTGGTCGGGGCCGACCACGCGGCGCACGAGGTGCGGGACGATGAGGCCGACGAACCCGACCATGCCGGCGAGCGCGACCGCCGCGCCCGTCGCGGCGCTCGCCGCGAAGAACACGGCCGCGCGGGCGCGCCTGACGTCGACCCCGAGCGAGGCCGCCTCCTCGTCGCCGAGCGTGAGGACGTTGAGGCGCGCCGAGAGCGCGACGAGCGCCCCCACGGACAGGGCGATGAGGACGGCCCCGACGGCGATCGTGCCGGGAGTCTCGTAGCCGACCGCGCCGACGAGCCAGTACATGAGCCGGCTCGCCTGCTCGGGCGGGACGAGCAGCTTGATGAGCGTGATGACGCCCGCGACGAAGGCGTTGAAGACGATGCCGACGAGGAGCGCCGCCTCCGGCACGAGCCGCCCCGCGACGCGGCCGAGCCCGAACACGAGCGCGGTCGAGGCGAGCGCTCCGAGCACGGCGCCGGCCGCGACCGGCGGCGCCGCTGCGAGCGCCTCGCCCGCGCTCCCGGCGACGCGCGCGAGCCCCGCCGCCGCGACGAGCACGATCGAGCCGCCGAGGGCGGCGCCGCCGGAGACGCCCAGCACGAACGGCTCGGCGAGGGGGTTCCGCAGGAGCGCCTGGAGCGCGGTCCCCGCGGCGGCGAGGGCGCAGCCGACGAGCGCGGCGAGCACCGCGCGCGGGAGCCGCAGCCCGAGGAGGATCGCCGCGTCGGGATCGCGCCCCGCGAGCGCGGCGGAGATGGAGATCGGCTGGGCGCCGAGCGCGCAGGAGAGGGCGATCGCGAGGGCGACGGCCACGGCGCCCGCGGCGAGGGCGAGCGCGAGCCGGGCCGCGGGGGACACGGTCACCGGCTCGCCTCGGGGTGGATCCCGCGGAAGAGCGCGTCGAGGCCGCGGACCATGCGCGGCCCCGGCCGCAGGAGATCGTCGTTCGGGATCCGGAAGACCCGGCCGCGGCGGACCGCGGGGATCGCGGCGAGCCGCGCGATCCCCTCCGGCGGCTCGCGCGCCGCGCCGTCCACGACGAGCTCCGGATCGTCCACGACCGCCTTCTCGAGCGGGTAGACCGGCCAGGGGCGCTCGCCGCGGACGACGTTCTCCGCCCCGGCGAGCGCGAGGAGCTCGTCGGGGAAGCTCCCCGGACCCGCCACCACGAGCGGCTCCCGCCCGACGACGAAGAGGACGCGCTTGCGCTTCACCTCCCGCCCCCGGCGCCGCACGTCGTCCACCGCCGCGCGCAGGGAGCGCGAGAGCCGCTCACCGCCCGCGGGGTCTCCGAGCGCCTCGCCCACGAGGCGCGGCGTCGCGAGCACGTCGGCGACGCTCACGATCGGGATGGCGAGGACCGGGAACGGGTGGCGCGACGCGGCCGACAGCTCGGCGATGCGCCGCACCGCGCCGAGGGCGCCGCCGTCCGTCACCCACAGCAGGAGATCGGGCGAGAGCGCGAGCACCGCCTCCGGGCTCGGGTCGAGGAACCCGCCCACGCGCGGGAGGTCCTTCACCTCGGGAGAGTCGTCGAGCCGCGTCACGCCCACGAGCCGGTCCGCGTGGCCGAGGGCGACGACGACGTCGGTGAGGCTCGGCGCGAGCACGACGATCCGGCGGGGCGGCGCCTTCGGGCGCGGCCCCACCCAGATCGCGCCACCCTCCGCGGCGCCCTTGCCGCTCGGGCGGAGGGGATCGTCCGCCGCCGCGCGCGACAGGGCGAGCGCGGCGACGGCGAGGGCCAGGGCGGCGGGGCGGATCACTCGCTGCATGCGATGTCGGACACCCAGGCGAAGTGCGTGTCGGGATTCACCGGGCAGACCTCGGTCGCGGCGCCGGTGGCACGCGACGCAGGGTCGAAGGGCAGCACCTTCCCGGAGCTCTGGTCGGTCACGAGGCCGCGCCCGCCGCAGAACGTCACGTTCCCCGGGACGATCGCGCTCGCGTCGACCGCCGCGCCGACCTTCGGCGCACCCGAGACGTCCACCGGCACGATCGCGCCGGGGGCCTCGGTCGGGAAGGAGAACGACCCGCACGCGATCCACACCGTCGAGCCCAGCACCGCGACGTCGCCCGGGTTCTTGCAGCCGGGCCCGAGGTCCACGATGGACGTCGCGTCGCTCGCGGCGGTGTCGACGACGAGCAGCCGTCCGTTGCCTGCCGGGGCGAAGTAGCCGGCGAAGCCGCCGCCGAAGTCCGCGAACTTCAAGTTGGGGAGCGACACGAACACGCGGGCGCCGACGGTCGCCACCTGGTTCGGGAACGGATAGCCGGGGGCGTCGGCGCTGCCCGGGACCGCGAGGACGTCGATCGTGCCCGTGACCTCGCCGCAGCGCGCCCGGCAGCGGCCGTCGCGGCACTCGCGCCCTGCGGCGCAGGCGCCGCCCGCGCCGCAGGCGGGCGCGTCCGGCTTCGCGCACTCGGCCAGCCCGGAGAGATCGACCTTCGCGATCTGCTGGCCGACCGGCGCGGTCTGGTCGCCCGTGGGCCCGTTGCCGTACAGCGCGACGTACGCGGTCGTCCCGGCGACGGCGAGCCCGTGCGGGTTCGGTGCGTCGCCGGGCAGCACGATCTCGTCGAGCACCCCGCCCGCCGCGTCGAGGACCACGAGCGTGCCGACGCCGGAGTTCGCGGCGAGCACCGCGCCGGCGTAGGTCGTGACGTACTGCAGGTCGTTTCCGGGGAGCACGGTGAGGCTCGTCGGCAGGCTCGCGTCGATGGGCACGACGCCCACCCCGGCGGGGAAGCCGTTCGCGGTGTAGAGCACGTCCGCGCCCATTGCGAGCGCCGTGGGACCGCCGCGCGACAGGCGCGGGGCGCCGGCGGGGGCGAGATCGATCGTCACCGGCCGCACGTCCCCCGTCGCGTAGCAGGCGACGAACACCTCGGCGCGGCAGGCGCCGTCGCGGCACGCCTCCCCCGCGCCGCAGGCCTTGCCGCAGGCGCCGCAGTTCTGCCGATCCGTCGCGAGCTCCACGCACGACCGGCCGCACGCCGTGAACCCGCCGGGACACGCCGCGGTGCAGGCGGTGGCGTCCCCCTGCGTCGTGCAGAAGTCGGCCGCGCCGCAGGCCGTCTCGCACGCGCCGCAGTGCTGTGCGTCGCGGGCGAGATCGGTGCAGGCCCCGCCGCAGAGGGCGATGCCCGGCGCGCAGCCGCAGCTCCCGGCGCCGCACGCCTCGAGCGCGCCGCAGGTCGCTCCGCAGGAGCCGCAGTTCGAGGCATCGGTGAGGAGCGACACGCAGCGGCCGCCGCAGTCGACCTCGCCCGAGGGGCAGACGAGGTCCTTCTTGCAGCCGAGGGCGAACGCGAGGGCGAGCGCGACCGCGAGGGGGGAACGGAGGGTCATGGGGTCCTTTCACTGCGAGATGAGGTCCCGGCGCGGAGCGTGACCATCCACGTCCGGCCGGGGAGGGGGTTGCCGTAGCCGTCGAGGAGGGTTCGGTCGTCGCCGAGGTTCTCGACCTCGAGGTGGAGGGCCACGAGCGGCTGGCGAAGGATCCGCACGGAGGCGCCGGCGCCGAGGATCGTCTGGTCCGGGAGCCGGGCCTGGTTCCGGATGTCGAGGTACTGGTCGCGCACGTGCTCCACCTGCAGGTGGGCGCCGAGGCGGCCGGGCGAGATCGCGGCCCGCGCGTAGACCCGGTGGCGCGGCCGGCGGGGCAGCGCGTTCCCGAGCACGTCGGCGCTGCCGCGCAGCACCTCGGTGGGGAGGAAGGTGTACGCGCCGGAGAGGGCGAGCCCGAGCGCGCGCCGCCAGGGCGAGGTCGCCGCCTCGGCCTCCACGCCCGCGACGAACGCGCGGCCGGTGTTGAACGGGCGGAACCGGCCGACGCTCGCCGGTTCGTACGTGATGATGTCGTCGTAGACGGTCGCGTGGCCGCCGACGGAGAGGAGCCCGAGCGCGCCGTCGTAGACGAGCCCCGCGTCCGCGCCGGCGCCCGTCTCCGGCCGCAGGTCGCGGTTCGGGGCGAGGAGTCCCTGCTCGAGGTAGAGCTCCGCGAAGCTCGGGACGCGGTAGGTCCGTCCGCCGCTCGCCCGGACCGCGAGGCCGCGGGCGAGCTCGAACGCCGCGCCGAGCTTGGCGGAGACGCCCGAGTATCCGCCGGTCCGCTCCGCCCGCACCGACGGACCGACGCGCAGCCGGCCACCGGCGAGGAGCAGGTCCTCCGCGAGCGCGCCAGCGAAGCCGGGCCGGCTCCGCGTCCCGCCGAGCGCGTCGCTCGAGTAGCCCTCCACCTCCGCGGAGGCGGCGGCGGTGAGGACGCCCGGACCGTGCGTGAGCCCCGCCTCGAGCTCGAGCCCGCCGGCGCCGCCGCGCTGCCGCGTGGGGTCCGACCCCATCGCGGCGAGCCGCGTGTCGAGGAGGTCGCGGCGGCCGAACGCACGAGCGGCGAGCGTGAGGCGAGGGTGAACCGCGCGCGCGACGCGCAGCATCGCGAGCACCCGCCCGTCCTCCTCCCAGTCCGCGGGGGTCGGCTGGTAGGGCGAGCCGGGGAGCTCGCGCCGCCCGGCCGTGAGCTGCGCGAGGCCGTCGACCCGGAAGCCGCTCGCGACCCCGCCGAACTTGGCGAGGGCGCCGGCGCGCCGCGCGCCGTTGTTCCGGCGGGTCCGCTCCTCGAGGGGGCTCCCCGGCAGCGACGGCCGGTCGTCGAATGCGTAGGTGAAGTCGCCCTGGGTGTCCTCGCCGGTGGCCGCCGCGAAGAGCGAGAACGGCCCGACCTCCGCGACGGTGTCGGCGGAGATCGCGTAGGTGCCGAAGGCGCCGGTGGTCGCCTCGGCGGAGAGCTCGCCCTTCTCGCCCTGGCGCATCACGACGTTCACCGCGCCGCCGAGCGCGCCCGCGCCGAACTGCGCGCCCGCCGCGCCGCGCACCACCTCGATGCGCGAGATCCACTGGCGCGGGATGGTCGAGAGATCCACCCCGCCGCCAGCCGTGCCGAGCGGGAGCCCGTCGAGCAGCACCTTCACGCCGTCCGCGGCGACGCCCCGCACCGAGACGGTGGCGAGCTGGCCGAGCGTGCCGTAGCGGGTGACCGAGACGCCCGGGGCGGTGGCGAGGAGCTGCGCCACGTCCTTCGCCTCGCCCTCGAAGCGGCTCGCGGACACCACCGTCGCGGACGCGGTCGGATCCTTCTCGACCTCGGCGCGTGGCACCCGGACCTCGACCTCGGGGAGCCGCACCGGCGGCTCGCTCTCGGACGGCGGCGCGTCGGGGACGGTGCCGTCGGCGCGCGCACGCAGCGCGAGCCCGAGCGCCAGCGCGGCGATGAGGGCGCACGCGCGCCCCGATGAGCGGGAAGTCGAGCCCAAGTGTCGGGTCTCCTCCGGACCCGATGCATCTTTGCTCGCCGCGAACGGCGAGGCCGCGCACCATGCGCGACAGGCTCGGAGGGAGGTCTCCTGGCTCCCGGGTCGCGGAGGGACGCTCCGCTCGGTACCTCCACCTTCCCACCGCGATTGGGCTGCGGCAGTGGCGACTTCCGAGGCACCTTCACCCGGCTACAGTGGCGGGACCGCGCCGGACTTCGACCGGCTTCCCTGTTCCTCCGTGCCGCTGAATCGAAGCCACGAGTAGCGCCCGCCCGCGCCGGGTGTCAAGCAGGACCCCGCGGGGCGTCGCCGGGGCACCCGGCCGGAGAGTGCATGCGCCGGCCGGGTCCCCGAGCGAATCCGGGTGCCTTCACTTCCGTGCGGTCACCGCAGCGGTGCCGGACGGAGCGGAGCCCACGGCGACGTTCGCCTTCACCTTCGCGAGCCACGCGGGGCCGATCCCCTTCACGACGAGCACGTCCTCCGGCCGGCGGAACGGCTGGCGGGCCCGCTGAGCGACGATCGCCTGGGCGCGCTTCTCTCCGACGCCCGGCAGGCGCATGAGCTCGGCGACGCTCGCGCGGTTGAGGTCGATCCGCTCGCCCGGGCCGAGCGCTCTCTTCGCGGCGAGCGCGGGGCCCGCGAGGAGCAGCACCGCGGCGGCGACCGCGGCGAGGAGGGCCCGCCTCACGGCCGCACCTCGACGGTCTCGAGCCCCGCGCGGCGCGGCGCTCCGTTCCCCGCGGGCCGCCCGTCCTCGCGCAGCTCGCGCACCTGGAGCTTGTTCGTCCCGAGGGGCAAGGCGTCGAGCAGGATCGCGATGCTGCCGTCCCTGTTCGTGAACGCGACGCCGATCTTCGGCCACCAGGTCCGCTCGCCGTTCGCGCTGTCGGGGATGGCGTAGACCGCGAGCTTGCGGGCGCCGCCCTTGTCGTTCGTGTCGCTCATCTCTCTCTCCGTTCCGTTCGAGCGCGCGGTCGTGCGCGCGAGCGGCAGGAGAGCAGCGCCTGTGCCGGTCCCAACCCCGCGGGATCCTTTGGACCGTCCACGGAACGGGGGTTCAGGCCCGGCCGCGGCGGCCGCGCGGCGGCCGCGCGCTCACGCGGCGGTCGCGTCGCGCAGCCACGCCGCCGTCTCGACGAACGACGGGCCGTCGTGGATGAGGTTCCGCCCGCGCTCGGTGGTGGACGCGAGCACGCGTGGCGCGAAGGCACGATCCCAGCCGCGCTCGCGCACGAGCGCCTCCGCGTCGATCGGGTGCTCGGGCTCGGAGAACACGATCACCCAGGCCGGCGCGAGGCCCGGCACCTCGTCGAGCTCCGGCGGGGCGTACGCGTCCGGCCGATCGCCGTGCACGGGCTCGAGCCCCGCGAGCCAGAGCAGGTCGTGCACGAATGCGCGCCCCCCGGGACGCCGCAGGTGGCGGCCGAACCACAGCTCCGCGTACGCGCGTGGCCGCGGGGAGGGAGCGGAGGCGACGAGCTCGGCGCACGCGCGCTCGAGCCGGTCGCAGAGCGCGCGCGCCTCGGCGAGCCGCCCGGTGAGCGCCCCGAGCGCGACGGTGTTCTCGAGGATGCCGAACCGGCTCTGCGGCACGGGCAGGAGCGCCACCGGGAGCCCCGCCGCCGCGAGCCGGCGCGCCAGCGGGAGCTGCACGCCGTCGGTCGCCACGACGAGCTCGGGGCGGACGGCGCGGATCGCCTCGGGGTCGCCGGAGACGTAGTCGGCGACCACGGGCGCGCCGAGGCCGGGCACGTAGCGCGCGCAGTAGGGCGTGACGCCCACCCCCGCGTCGCCCGCGCCGAGCGCGAAGAGCGTCTCGGTGGCGGACGAGACCAGGGAGACGATGCGCCCGGGGCGCTCCGGCAGCTCGAACGTGGTGCCGAGGAGCGGGGAGGAGATCTTCATGAAACGCTCCGTGGAGGACCGCCGAGCGAGGCGAGCGCCGGGGCGTCGCCGCGTCCGGCGGAGCCGTGATGGGACGCGACGAGCAGGGGCGGCGACGCACGAACCCCGAGCGGGAGGGGGCGGGAGACGGCGTGGCTCGCCGGCGTCACGCCACCGCGCCTCCGTGGGGGAAGTGAGGCGTGTCGCCGAGGTCCAGCTCGCCGAAGCGCGCCTCGTACTTCGCGACGTTGTCCTGGATCGCGAGCATGAGCCGCTTCATGTGCTTGGGCGTCGTGATGATCCGCGAGCGGACGGTCGCCTTCGGCGCCTGCGGCTGGATGTAGATGAGGTCGAGGGTGAACTCGGTCTCGGTGTGGTTCACCATCGCCATGTTGACGAACACTCCGTTCGCCGTGACGGGGTCGATCTCGAGCTGGAGCTGGATCGCGTGCGGCGGGACGCCGGGCTTGTCGGACATGCCGCGGTGTTAGCATGCCGGCGCCGGGAGCGCTGCCTGGACGGGGCCGTCGCACCGGGAGCATTGAAACGTAGCCCGTCCAGGGGTAAGCGATCGTTCGGTTGGCACGCACGGGCATCGAGCACGGGAGGGAGTTCGAGCTGCGCGGCGGCCCGGACGCCGTCCTGCTCCTGCACGGGCTCACGGGCTCCACCTTCGAGATGCACGTCGTGGCGCGCCGCCTCGCCGACACCGGCATGCGCTGCCTCGCGCCGGTCATGGCGGGGCACGGCGGCGACCCCCGGGACCTGCTCGGCGTGCCGTGGTCGGAGTGGATCGCGAAGGCGCGCCGGGAGCTCGGCCGGCTCGAGGGCGCGCGGCGCACGTTCGTGGTCGGCTGCTCGATGGGCGCGCTCGTCGCCTGCGCGCTCGCCCACGATCACCCTGAGCGCGTCGACGGCCTCGTCCTCCTCGCCCCCGCGCTCGAGCTCCAGCTCCACGGCCGCCTCGGCGCCTTGCTGGCGCGGCTCGGGCCTGTCTCGCGCATCGTCGTCCCCAAGGAGGCGGGCTCGGACGTCCGCGATCCCGAAATGCGCGAGCGCAACCGCGCCCCGACCCTCGGCGGCGTGCCGCTCGGTGCGGTCGCGGAGCTCGCCGCGCTCGCCGCGCACGTGGACCGCCAGCTACCGGGCATCGCCGCGCCCGCGCTGGTCGTCGCCGGGGCGCGCGATCACACCGTCACCGTCGGCGGGGCCCGGCGGATCGCGCGGCGCATCGGGAGCGGGCCGGCCGAGCTCGTGGTCCTCGAGGACAGCTGGCACCTCGTCGGGATCGACGTGGAGCGCGATCTCTGCGCCGGCGTGACCGCGCGCTTCCTGACGAGCCTCCCCGTGCCGGGGGCGCGCGCCACGCCGGAGCCGGGGCGGAGGACGCGCGGCGACGACGGCGCCCGGGCGCGGGAGCGGAGCGGCGGCACGAGGCGACGCGGGCCGGGGTGGAGCCCGCGCGCGAGGTGAGCATGGCTTCCTACGTGATGGCGATCGACCAGGGGACGACCGGGACGACCGTCCTCGTCCTCGACAAGCGGCTCGGGCTCCGCGCGCGGGTGAACCAGGAGTTCCGGCAGATCTTCCCGAAGCCGGGCTGGGTGGAGCACGATCTCGACGACATCTGGGGCTCGACGATCGCGACGGTCCAGCGCGCGCTGCGCGAGGCGGGCCTCACCGGTCGGGACATCGCCGCGATCGGGATCACGAACCAGCGCGAGACGACCGCGGCCTGGGATCGGATCTCGGGGCGCGCGCTGCACCACGCCATCGTCTGGCAGGACCGGCGCACCACCGACGTGTGCGCCTTGCTCAAGGCGGAGGGGCACGAGCCGCGGGTGCGCGAGAAGACCGGGCTCGTCATCGATCCCTACTTCTCCGCGACCAAGATGCGCTGGCTCCTCGACAACGTCCGCGGCCTGCGCGAGCGGGCGGACTCGGGCGCGGCGGCGTTCGGGACGATCGACAGCTACCTCGTCTGGCGCCTCACGAACGGCGCCACCCACGTGACGGACGTGTCGAACGCGAGCCGCACGCTGCTCATGGACCTGCGCACGCGCGCGTGGGACCGCGAGCTCCTGGACCTGTTCGGCGTGCCGCGCAACGTCCTGCCCGAGATCGTCCCCTCCTCGCACGTGTACGGTGTCACGCGGAACGTGAAGGTCCTGCCGGACGGGATCCCGGTCGCGGGCATGGCGGGCGACCAGCAGGCGGCGCTGTTCGGCCAGGCGTGCTTCCAGCCCGGCGAGGCGAAGTGCACCTACGGCACGGGCGCGTTCCTGCTCCAGAACATCGGGAAGGACCCCCTCCTGTCGTCGCGCGGCCTCCTCACCACCGTCGCCTGGGACGTCGCCGGCGAGGTGACCTACGCGCTCGAGGGCTCCTCCTTCATCGCGGGGGCCGCCGTGCAGTGGCTGCGGGATGGGCTCGGCCTGTTCAAGAAGACGCCGGACGTCGAGGTGCTCGCGAGGCAGGTGAAGGACACGGGCGACCTCGTGTTCGTCCCGGCGCTCGCCGGGCTCGGCGCGCCGCACTGGCGCCCCGAGGCCCGCGGCGTCATCCGCGGCATCGACCGGGGCGTCACCGCCGCGCACCTCGCCCGCGCCACGCTCGAGGGCATCGCGTTCCTCATCTACGATCTCGCCGAGGCGATGCGGGCCGAGGCGGGCAAGGCCTACCCGGTCTTCAAGGTGGACGGCGGCGCCTCGCAGAACGACCTGCTCATGCAGTTCCAGGCGGACCTGCTCGACGTGCCCGTCGAGCGCCCGCGCATGATCGACACCACCGCCCTCGGCGCCGCGTTCCTCGCCGGCCTCGCGACCGGGTTCTGGAAGGATCGCGAGGAGATCCGCAAGGCGTGGAAGGTCGGCAAGCGCTTCGACCCGAGGATGAAGCCGGTCGAGCGCGAGGGGCATCTCGCGAAGTGGCGAAAGGCAGTCCAGTCGGCCTGAGTCGGCGCACGATCCCGGGCTGCTGCGCTGGCGCGGCGGTCACCCCAACCGATCGAGCGCGTCCGCGACGGTGTCCACCCCGACGATCTCGATCCCCGCCGGCACCTCGGCGTGCCGCGCGCTCGCGGCCGGGATGATGGCTCGCTCGAAGCCGAGCCGCGCCGCCTCGGCGAGGCGGATCTCGGGCTGGGAGACGGCGCGGACCTCACCCGCGAGGCCGACCTCGCCGAGCACGAGCGTCCGCCGCGGCAGCGCGCGATCGCGGAAGCTCGAGGCGAGCGCGGCCACGGCGGCGAGATCCGCGGCGGGATCGTCCACCGACAGCCCCCCGGCGACGTTCACGAAGAGATCGCAGCCCAGGATCTCCATCCCGACCTTCTTCTCGAGCACCGCCGCGAGGAGGGCCACCCGGTTCGAGTCGATCCCCAGCGCCGTGCGGCGGGGGGTGCCGAAGCCGGTCGGCGCGACGAGCGCCTGGATCTCGACGAGCAGGGTGCGCGTCCCGTTCAGCACCGCGGCCACGGCGCTGCCCGGCGCGTCCTCGGGGCGCTCGGCGAGGAACAGCGCCGACGGGTTCGTGACCTCGGCGAGCCCGCCGGACTTCATCTCGAACACGCCGATCTCGCTCGCCGAGCCGAAGCGGTTCTTGTGCGCCCGCAGCACGCGGTACGGGTGCGCGCCCCCGCCCTCGAAGTACAGGACGGTGTCGACCATGTGCTCGAGGACGCGCGGGCCGGCGATGGCGCCGTCCTTCGTCACGTGCCCCACGAGGAAGACCGGCGTCTCGCTCGTCTTGGCGTACGCCATGAACCGCGCTGCGACCTCGCGGATCTGCGTCACCGTGCCGGGCGCGCTCTGCAGCTCGGGCAGGTACTGCGTCTGGATGGAGTCCACCGCCACCGCGGCGGGCGCGAGCGCCTCTGCCGCGTGCAGCACCTTCTGGGCGTCGGTCTCGGCGAGCACGCGGAGGTTCGGGGCACCGACCCCCAGCCGATCGGCGCGGAGCTTCACCTGGCGCGCCGACTCCTCGCCGGAGACGTACAGCACCGGCCGGTCCGGGGTGGCGCGCGCGAGGCGGTCGAGCGCCGCGAGGAGCAGGGTGGACTTGCCGATGCCGGGGTCTCCGCCGAGCAGGACGAGCGCACCCGGGACGACGCCGCCGCCGAGCACGCGGTCGAGCTCTCCGATGCCGGTCCGCTGCCGGTCCTCCTCCCGGGCCTCGACCTCGGCGAGCGAGATCGGCCTCGCCGAGCTGGCGACCCCCCAGCCGCGCGGCGACGCACCCCTCGGCTCCGGCGCGGCGACCTCCTCCTGCATCGTGTTCCACTGCTTGCATGCCGGGCACTGGCCGAGCCACTTCGGGCTCGTCTGTCCGCACTCGGCACAGGCGTAGACGGTCTTCGCCTTCGGGGCGGGGCGGGCCATGCGCACCGTTAGCACGCGGCTCTGACCGCGTCGGGGCGGCGGGGCGAACCCTTTCGGCGTCGCTCCGTCTCCGACGCCCCGTGGCGTCCACCCGAGGTCGCCCGGGAGTCCACCTGAGATGACCGTAGATCGCGCCGTCCGCGTCCTCGCGGGAACCTTCGTCCTTCTTTCCCTCGCCCTGGGCGTCGAGGCGAGCCCGCTCTTCGTCTCGGCCCGCTTCCTGTGGTTCACGGCCTTCGTGGGCCTGAACCTCGTGCAGAGCGCCTTCTCGGGGTTCTGCCCGGCGGAGATGATCCTGAGGAAGGCCGGGCTGCCCGACCGGGAGCCGGAGACGCTCGCGCAGCCGCGCGCGTGAGCACCGCGCGGTCGCGACGGTGTCGTCGCGGCGCGTCACGCTCCGTCGAATGGCGCGGCGCTGGCTCGCCTGGCCGGCGGGCGACCGGCAGGAACGACGCGGCGGCGCCGTCCGTACGGGACGACGCCGCCGCCAGCGTCAGACCGCAGCGGAACCGCGGCGCATCACAGCGAAGATGAGCGAGATGACCGCGAGGATGAGCAGCAGGTGAATCCACCAGCCCAGCGTCGCGCCGGAGACCATGCCGATGGCCCACAGCACGACGAGCAGGATCGTGATCGTCCAGAGCATTGTTTCCCTCCCGATCGAGAAGCTAGCCACTGCTCCGGGGCCGACGCAGCCGGCGGCTCCGCTCCGCCGGGCCGCGGGGGGAGGTCGGCGCGGCGCGTCGTAAACCCCTGCCTGACCGGTCGGTTGACGAGCGGATCGGCGGCCTCTATCGTGCGGCTCCCATGTGCGAGACCGCCAAGACCACGCTCCCGCCCGGCATCACGCCCATCGGCGCCGACGAGGCGCGCACGCTCATCCGCCACACCTCCGGCCCTGCGCTCGAGGCGCTGCTCGATCGCGCCGAGGCCGTGCGCCGCGCCGTCCACGGCGACGAGGTGGCGCTCTGCGGCATCACGAACGCGAAGAGCGGCCGCTGCCCCGAGAACTGCGGGTTCTGCTCGCAGTCGGCGCACTTCCCCGCGGCGGACGCGCCGGTCTACCCGCTCGTCCCGGCCGAGGAGATCGTGGCCCAGGCGAAGGCCGCGGAGCGCGCCGGCGCGCGCGAGTTCTCGATCGTGACCTCCGGCACGCGCGTCGCGAAGGAGAGCGAGCTCGCGACGATCGAGGAGGCGGTGCGGAAGCTGCGCGCCGAGACGGCGGTGGAGCCGTGCGCGTCGCTCGGCCTCGTGCGCGAGCCGGAGCTCGTCCGGCTCAAGGCCGCCGGGCTCATGCACTACCATCACAACCTCGAGACGGCGCGCAGCTTCTTCGAGAACGTCTGCACCACGCACACCTACGACGAGCAGCTCGAGACCATCCGCGCCGCGAAGCGGCAGGGCCTGCAGCTGTGCTCGGGCGGCATCCTCGGGATGGGCGAGACCCCCGAGCAGCGCGTCGAGCTCGCCGAGACCATCCGCGAGCTCGGCGTCCACTGCGTGCCGATGAACTTCCTGAACCCGCGGCCCGGCACGCCGATGGAGCACGTGAGCGCGATCACCGCGGAGGAGTGCCTCGCCGCGATCGCGGTGTTCCGCCTCATGATGCCGGCCGCGCACATCTTCGTGATGGGCGGCCGCGAGGTGAACCTCGGCGTCCACCAGCACCTCATCTTCCGGGCCGGCGCGAACGGCACCATGATCGGCAACTACCTCACGAGCGCGGGGCGCGGTCCGGGCGAGACGGTGGAGATGGTGGAGGCCCAGGGGCTCTCGCTCCGGGCGCCCGACACCGGCCGCGCCTGGTCGTTCGACGGGACGGTCCCTCCCGACGCCGAGTGGAACCGCCGCGCCGCCGAGCCGGGCGGGAAGCGGGCGCTGCCCGTCGTCGGGGCGCCGCGCGGCGGCTGCGCGTAGCCGATGGGGCGCGCCTCGCTCGACTGGATCGACCGCGAGCTCGAGGCGCTCGAGACGAAGGGGCTCCGCCGCGCGCTCGAGCCGATCGGCTCGCCCCAGGGGCCGGAGGTGGAGCTCGGCGGCCGCCGCCTCGTGAACCTCTGCTCGAACGACTACCTCGCGCTCGCGGCCGACCCGCGCCTCAGGCGCGCCGCCGCGGACGCGGCCGAGCGCGAGGGGGCGGGGAGCGGCGCCTCGCGCCTCGTCGCCGGCGATCTCCCGGTGCACGGCGCGCTCGAGCGGGCGCTCGCGGCGCACGCCGGGGCGGAGGCCGCGCTCCTGTTCGGCTCCGGCTACCACGCGAACGCGGGCGTCCCCCCGGCCCTGGTCGGACGCGACGACGCGGTCTTCTCCGACGTACTGAACCACGCGTCCATCGTCGACGGCTGCCTCCTGTCACGCGCGGAGCTCGTGCGCTACCGGCACTGCGACGTCCAGGAGCTCGCGGACCTGCTCGCGCGCTCGCGCGCGCGGCGCAAGCTCGTCGTCACCGACGCGATCTTCTCCATGGACGGCGACGCCGCGCCGCTCCGCGAGCTCGCCGAGCTCTGCGACCGGCACGGCGCGATGCTCTACGTGGACGAGGCGCACGCGGAGGGCGTGCTCGGGCCGCGGGGCGGCGGGCTGGCCGAGGCGCTCGGGATCGCCCACCGCGTCGACGTGCACATGGGAACGCTCGGCAAGGCGCTCGGCGCGGCCGGCGCGTTCGTGGCCGGGGAGCGGCGGCTCGTCGATCTGCTGATCACCCGCGCGCGGACGTTCGTGTTCACCACGGCGCCCGCGCCCGCGGCGTCGGCCGCCGCGCTCGCCGCGCTCGGGATCGTCGCGTCGGAGCCGGAGCGCAGGGAGCGGCTCGGGGCGCTCGTCGCGCGCATGAAGGCCGGCCTGGCCCGGCTCGGCTTCGACGTGGCGCGCGTGGTCGCGCCGATCTTCCCCGTGATCCTCGGGGACGAGGCCCGGGCCGTCGCCGCGTCCCGGGCCCTGCGCGAGCGCGGCTTCTACGTGCGCGCGATCCGCCCGCCCACGGTGCCGCGCGGCACGAGCCGGCTGCGCGTCACGCTGACCGCAGGGCACACGGAGGCGCAGGTGGACGCCTTCCTCGTCGCGCTCGCAGAGGTGATCACCCTAGCCGCGAAGGGCTGAGCCGAACCGGGGTCCCCGTCGGCTCACCCTTCGCGACACGCTCTCGCCTCCGCTAGGATGGGTGCATGGCAGCGGGTGGCCTCGGGGGCCTCGGCCGGATGCTCGTCCTCGCCGGCGCGATCATCGCGCTCGCCGGGGTCCTCCTCATCCTCGCCGAGCGCTTCCCCGGGCTTCGCCTCGGACGGCTGCCGGGCGACGTCTCCGTGGAGCGGGACGGCTTCCGCCTCTACCTCCCGCTCGGCACGTCGATCGTCCTGTCGATCCTCCTCACGCTGCTGCTCTGGCTCCTCGGTCGACGAGGCTGACCGTCCGCGTCACGGCGCCTGGCAGAGCGCGGGCGGCGTGTGGACCTGCAGCGTGGCGGGCGTGACGACAGCCGCCGCTCGGTCTCGCTGGGCGGTGGCCGGCGGCGTCCGCGCGCGGCGCGGCGCGTCGGTCTGCTGCGCGGCGCGCGCAGCGAGGACGTGGGCGTAGGCATCGCGTCGCGCCTCGACCCCGTACAGCCATTCGGCGCTCGACTTCGTGGGCACCAGGTCGGTCGCGAAGGCGACGGCGATACCGAGCCAGAGAGCGATCGTGACGAACCCGGCGAGACGCCGCCTGCGCGGCAACCCGGCAAAGAGGACTTCCTGCTTCTCGCGCGTCATTTTCCGCTCCTCCAGAGGGCGCTGCCACCACCCGATGATCTAGAGCAGCGAGAAGGAGTCTCGTGACGCGCGCCGGCGCGGTCCCTGGGGGGCCCACCGCAGGGCCAGGGGTATCACCGGAGGCGCGCGTAGCCCACGAGCGTCTGTAGCTCGAAGGGACTCCCCTTACCGACTTCACCTGACGCACAGCTCGTGAACGTGCCGCGGCCGACCGCGCGCGCGTACGCGCCCGTGCCGCCCACGACCGTCCAGCGCCCGAACAGCGCCGGGAAGCGCGGCACCTTCGCGGTGCGCTGCACGCGGAGGACGAGCGTCCCGCGCGCGCCCTCGAGCACGCGCTCCACCGTCGCCTGCGACGCGAACCCGCCGTCGTCCCGCGCCGTCCCCTCGTCGAGGAGGTCGCCGGAGATCGTCTCGAGCCGGAACTTGCCGGTGTACTGCCAGGGCGGGAACGTGACGCGGACCTCGACGCGCTCGGCGCCGGCCGGCGGTGGCTCCGGAGCGGGGGGCGGGAGCCGCGGTGGCGTGGGCGCGTCGGCGTGCGCGGGCGCGGCGGCGAGCGCGGCCACGAGGGAGAGGGCGGCGAGGGCGCGGGCGTTCACGGTCATCCTCCCCGCGCCGAGGTCGGCGGCGGAAGGCCGGCGCCCGGCTCTCCCTCCGGAGGCCGGCGGGGCTCGGGCGCCCGCCCGTGGCGCTGCTCGCACGCGGCGGCCCGGCGCTCCGCCTCCGCCGCGCTCTCCCCGAGGATCTGGACCCGGTGCGCCACCGGCAGGCACGCCGTCGTCGAGGCGCGAAGGAGGGCGAGCACGCGTCCCCACGAGACGGTCCACACGCGCGCGGTGCCGTCGACCGAGGCCGTCGCGAGCTCGGTGCCGTCCGGGCTGAACGCCGCGTGCCCCACGCTGCCGTCGTGGCCGCGCAGGATGAGCGGCTCGCCGGTGCCCGAGGCCGGGTAGACGCGCACGATGCCGTCGTGCGAGGTGAGCGCGATGCGGTCGCCGTCCGGGCTCGCCGCCGCGGAGAAGAGCCCCTCCGGCAGCGCCGCGATGGGCGGCAGCTCCTCGAGCGGCTCGAGCCGGTACACGTGCAGCGGCCCGTTCTCCTCGGCGACGAGCAGGCGCGTCCCGTCGGGCGTCACCGTCGCGCGGAAGACGCTCCGCTCCGCGCGGATGACGCTCGCCGGGGAGCCGTCCACCGGCCAGATGCGGACGGTAGCGTCGAGCTGCGAGGCCGAGACCACGAACTTGCCGTCCGGCGTCCAGCACACCGAGGTGATGCCCTTCTCGTGGCCGTAAAGCACGAGCGGCTCGCCGTCCCCGTCGGCGGGCCAGATGCGCACGGTGCCGTCGAGCGAGGCGCTCGCGATGCGGGTGCCGTCGGGGCTGAACGCCGCCGAGAGGACCGAGCTCGTGTGGCCGCGCAGCTCGCGGAGCAGCCGCCCGTCGCGGGCGTCCCAGAGCCGTACCGTCCCGTCCTCCGACGCCGTCACGAGCCGCCGCTCGTCGCGATCCAGGTCCGCCGAGTGCAGCACGCGACCCGGGTCGGAGATGACGAGGGGCGCGCCGTCCCCGTGGATGGGCCAGATCCGCGCCGTGCCGTCGTGCCCGGCGGTGACGATGCGCGTGCCGTCGCGCGTCCACTCGACGGTGTCCACGAGCTCGCCGTGCCCGCGGAGGACGCCGCGCTCCCGCGGGTCCTCGGCCTTCCAGACGCGGATCGTCCGATCCTTCCCCCGCGTGAAGATGCGCGATCCGTCGGGAGAGAACGCCGCCTCGAAGGCCGTGTGGCCGCGGAGCACGAGCGGCGTGCCCTCGCCGTCGGCCGCCCACACCCGCGCGGTCCCGTCCGCGCCGACGGTGAGGACGTGCGCGCCGTCGGGGCTGAAGCGCGCGTCGATGACCGCGCCGCGGTGGCCGCGCAGGCGCACCTGCTGGGCGGGCGCGGAGACCGGGTGGATCCGCGCGGACCCGTCCTGCGAGGCGATCACGATCCGCCGCGAGTCGGGGCTGAACGCGACGGAGGAGAGCGGCGCGCCCGCCGCGCCGAACGCCGCGCGGGGCGTGCCGCCGTCGGAGAAGAGGCGCGCCACCCCGTCCTCGGAGGCCGTGGCGATCGCGCCGCCGTCGGGGGCCCAGGCGAGCGCGAAGATCGCACCGCCGGGCAGGGTCACGCGCGCGAGCAGCGCGCCCGAGCGCGTGTCGAACACGCGCAGGTGCCCGTCTCCGCCGCCGGTGGCGAGCCGCGCGCCGTCCGGTGCGTAGGCGAGGGTCAGCACCGCCCCGTCGTGGACGAGCGGGCGCGCCGGCCGCGCGCCGTCGAGCGGGACGATCCAGGCGCGCCCGTCGAGCGCGCCGACCGCGGCGGATCGGCCGTCGGGCGCGACCGCCAGCGCCGCGTGCGGGCTCGAGCCGGCGGCCAGCACGAGCGGCCTCCCGCTCCCGTCCGCGCGGAACACCCTCAGCTCGCCGTCGTGCGTCCCCACGACATCGCGCGCCCCGTCGGGCGTGAAGGCGAGCGCGGTCGTGTGCAGGCCCGGGGCGGTGAGGACGCGAGCGCCCCCGGTGCCGTCCGCGTTCCAGATGGCCACGCCCGCCGCCGGGGCGCCGCCGCCGGCCGCCTCCGCCGAGCCCACCCCCACGGCGACCTCTCTGCCGTCGGGGCTCACCGCGAGCCCGAGGCCGCCCGGCGGGTGGTCGAGCACGGCGACGGGGATCGGCTCCGACAGGATCCGCTGCGCGATCTCGAGCGCGCGGGCGGGCGGATCCTCGCCGAGCTCGGTCATGAGGAGCGCCGCGGCGAGCGGGTCGGAGGCGCCCTCCGCCGCGCTCGCGATGCGCGAGGCGCGCAGGGCGCGCTCGGCCTCGCCGCGCGCCCGGAGCGCGAGCGCCGCCGCGCCCGAGGCCGCCGCGATCGTGATCGTGCCGAGCACCGCCGCGACGCGGCGCAGCCGGCGGTGGCGCAGCGCCCGGGAGGCGGCGGCGGCCCGCTCGGTGTACGCCTCCTCCACGCGCTGCAGGGCGGCGAGGAGGGCGCTCGCGCTCTGGGGGCGCCCGGCGGGATCCTTCGAGAGGGCGCTCGCGAGCAGCGCGGGGAGCTCGGGCGGCGCGTCGTGCAGGGGGAGCGGCGGCGGCGGGCCGGGATCGAGGGCCGCGCTCCGGCCCTCGACCTGCGGGAACGGGAGCCGTCCGGCGAGCATCTGGAAGAGCATCACCGCGGCGCTGAACACGTCGGCGCGCGCGTCGCCGGGCTCTCCCCGGAGCTGCTCCGGCGCCATGTAGGCCGGCGTGCCGCCGGCGAGGCTCGCGCGATCGAGGAGGCGGGCGAGGCCGAAGTCGAGGATCTTCAGGCCGCCCTCGTCGGTGAGGAAGACGTTGCCCGGCGTGAGGTCCCGGTGGACGACGCCGTTCGCGTGGGCGTGCACGAGCCCGCGCGCGACGTCGCGCGCGAACCGCACCGCCTCGAGCGGCGCCAGCGCGCCGCGGCGGATCCGCTGCTGGAGGGTCTCGCCGCGGAGGAGCTCGAGGATGAGGTACGGCGTCCCCTCGTGGATCCCGTAGTCGTGCAGCGTGACGACGTTCGGGTGGTTGAGCCGGGCGGCCGCCTCGGCCTCCTCGCGGAGCGGCTTCTCGAGCAGCGCCGGCTGCGCGAGCGACGGGCGCATGGCCTTGAACGCGACGAGCCGCCCGAGCTCCGTGTCTCGCGCCTCGAAGACCACGCCGAAGCCGCCGCGCCCCACCTCACGGAGGAGCTCGAACCTCCCGATCCGCTGGCCCGCCACGATGGGGCGGGCGAGGTCGCCGGGATCGCGCGCGGGCGCGCTCGCGAGCTCCATGAGCAGGGAGGACAGAGCCTCGCCGTCCCCCGCCAGCTCCGGGGAGGTGGGGCGCCGCGGGTGGATCCCGTCGTCCATGCGCTCCCGCGCTCCTACTCGAGGAGCCCCTCCTCGCGTGCCATCCGGGCGAGCCGCTCCTTGAGGCGCTCGAACCGCTTGCGGAGCGCCGGCTCGTCCACGCCCTCACCCTCCTCCGCGAGGACGGTCGCGACCTCCCGCCAGGACAGGCCGCGATCGAGCCGGAGCACGAGCAGCGTCTGCTCGTCGGGCGAGAGGCGCGCGCGCAGGAGGTCGATGCCGCGCTGCCGCGCCTCGCGCTGCCCGAGGAGGACGCTCGAGCGCACCTCCTCCGCGATGCGCGACAGCTCCGTGGTCTCCAGGCGCCTGCCGCGCTGCCGGTACGGATCGCGCAGGTGGCGCGCCGCGGCGTGCCAGGCGAGCCGGTACGCCCAGACGCGCACCGGGCACTCGCCGCGGAACCCGGGGAGCCCGCGCCAGAGATCCTCGGTGAACTGGGAGAAGACCTCGGCCGCGTCCGCGTCGTTGCGCAGGATCGAGGTGAGGTACCCCAGGATCTGGGGGCCGTAGTCGCGGACGACCGCCTCCGCGCCGGCCTGGAGCTCTCCGTCCTCGATGAGCGCCCCAGCGCGGTCGTCCCTCATGCGCGCGGACCTCCCTGCCGGCTCCCACCTCCGGGGCACGGCTACCAGGCCGGGATCATGACCGACCGGACGGATCCGTTCAACGCACACGAGGCTGCCCAATTTCGTCCTCCGCGGGTCGCCCCCGCAGCGCGGGCGAGGGCTCCCCCGGAGCGAGGCGCGGGCGGGGACGACGTGACGTGCCGTTTCAGCGCGCGTGCTCGCGCGCGTGCTCCTGCAGCTCGCCCACCGCGTCCCGGGCGCGCGCCTCGGGCGAGCGATCGGTCCACATCCGCACGAGGAGGCCAGCGCCGAACCCCACGATCGCGGCCACGATCGCGCCGATGAGGAGCGTGCGCGCCCGCTGCCGCCGGTGCGCGTCCGCCACGATCGCGTCCGCCCGCGCCTCGCCCCCCCTGCGATCCCGCCGCCTCGCCATCTACAGCCCCATGCGCTGCACCTGGTAGCCCCGCTCGCGCAGCGCGGTGAGGAGCTCCTCGACGTGCTCGGGCCCGCGCGTCTCGAGCGTGAGCTGGAGGGTGGTGTCGCCGAACCGGTAGGCGAACGCGCGCGTGTGGTGGACCTCGATCACGTTCGCGCGGTGGTGGGCGACGATCGAGGACACCTTCGCGAGCTGCCCTGGCTTGTCCTGGAGCGCGACGCTGATGCGGACGAGCCGGCCGTCCTTCACGAGGCCGCGCTCGATCACCCGGGCGACGAGGTTCACGTCGATGTTGCCGCCCGAGACGATCGCGACGACGTTGCGGCCCTCGACGCCGCGCAGCTTCCGCTGCATCAGCGCGGCGACCGTGACGGCGCCGGCGCCCTCGGCGACCGTCTTCTCGCGCTCGAGGAGGTACAGGATCGCGCTCGCGATCTCCTCCTCGGAGACGGTGACGATGTCGTCCACGTAGCGCTTCACGTGGTCGAGGGTGAGCTCGCCCGCGCGCTTCACGGCGATGCCGTCGGCGATGGTGTTCGCCGGCTCGAGCGTCACGGGCTTGCCCGCGTCGATCGCCGCGATCATGCAGGGCAGGGCCTCGGTCTCGACGCCGACGACGCGCACGCCCGGACGGCGCTCCTTCGCCGCCACCGCCACGCCGGACACGAGCCCGCCGCCGCCGATCGGGACGACGATCGTCTCGACCTCCGGATCCTGCTCGAGGATCTCGAGGCCGATCGTCCCCTGGCCCGCGATGATGGCGGGGTCGTCGAACGGGTGGACGAACGTGAGCCCCTCGACCTGCTCGAGCCTCCGCGCCTCCGCGTACGCCTCGTCGTAGTTCGCGCCGTGGAGGACGATCCGCGCGCCGTGCGCGCGGGTGTTCGCGACCTTCGTGATGGGCGTCGTCTCCGGCATCACGATGGTCGCCTTCACGCCCAGCCGGCCGGCGTGGTACGCGACCGCCTGCGCATGGTTGCCCGCGCTCGCCGCGATGAGACCGAGATCGCGCTCCGCCGGCGAGAGCAGGAGGAGCTTGTTCAGCGCCCCGCGCTCCTTGTAGGCGCCGGTCATCTGCAGGTTCTCGAGCTTGAGGTGAGCGCTCGTGCCGGTCAGCCGGGAGAGCGTCTCGCTGCGGGCGCAGGGCGAGACGTAGATGCGATCCCGGATCCGGCCGAGCGCAGCCTGGACGTCCTGGAGCGTGATCATGTGGGAGGGTGACGCTACCCCCCGCGGGCGATCGATCGCAAGGCCGGGGGCGCGCGGCGGGCCTGCGCGTCGGCCGTGAGGCCAGCGGCGGGCTCGGCGGTGACGGAGGCGGCGCGCCGCCGTCGCCGGGCTTCGGCGAACGGCGTGCGCCGCGCCGCCTAGTGCTGGACCAGGCGGCGGGCCAGCTCGACGCGGTTCCGGACGCCGAGCTTGTCGAAGATCGTCTTGAGGTGGCTCTTCACGGTCTGCGAGGCGATCCCGAGCCGCTCCGCGACCTCGCGCGACCGCAGCCCGTCGGCGACGAGCAGGGCGACCTCGCGTTCACGCTGGGTGAGCCCATCGCCCGGAGAGGCTTGCACGGGCTCGGGCCCGATCTGCACCGGCTCCGGCAGCGGCTCCCGCCACAGGTGCAGCTGCGTCTTGCCCTTCCCGACCGCGGTGACCTCGATCCGGAGCCGCTCGCCGTGGCCCTCCATCACGAGCGTGCGGCGGATCCCCGGCGGCCCTTGCTGCGCCCCGTCGGTGAGGCCTCGGAGCTCGCTCGGAATGGTTGCGCCGTCGGTGGCCTCCGGGAAGAACACGCGTAGCATGTCCTCCGCTTGACGGTCGCAGCGGAGCATGGCGTCGCCCTCGCAATGAGCCGCGGCGCCCCGCGGTGCGGGGACGCGAACGTTCGCGCGCATCATGGCACTGCACCCCCTGTCGTCTCTGTGGAGACAGGTCCCACATACTACAGGCTTGAAAACAACAGGTCACCCGACGCGGGCCGCTCGAAAGCTAATTTGGGTTTTCGCCTGCCAGATCAGGGGCCTTCGTGTCCGGTGACCCAAGGACTCTGCGCGGGTTCACCGCAGGCACCGACCGTGGGTACGGGCGAGCGCAGCGTGCGATCTGCCGCAGCCGGGGAGACGCTCCGTGACCGCGGAGGTCGAGCGGGCGAGCGGCCGCGAACGCGCTGGACACGCTCGGGATCCGCGCGGAGACTCGAAGCCATGCCCCTCCCCGACCTGCGCGAGCTCGCCCGGCGCATCGAACGCGCCGAGGCGGAGCAGCTCGCGCGGACCGGCGAGCCGGGGCCGAGCGGAGCGCTCGAGCTCGGGGGCGGGCTCGCCGTCTCCAAGGGGCAGGGGTCTCCGTTCTCGGCGGCGCTCGGCGTGGGCCTCGCGGGCACGGTGACCGCCGCGGAGGTCGACCGCATCGAGGCGCACCTCGGGAGCGGCGGTGGCGCGATCCGGATCGAGATCGCCGCGCCGGCCGATGCGTCGCTCCGCGCGGAGCTGGCGCGGCGCGGCTATCGCATCGAGCGGTTCCACCAGATCTGGTTCCGCGCGCCCACGCCGCTCCCGGAGGCGCCCACCGTGGAGGTCCGGCCGATCCGGCGGGAGGAGGAGCGCGCCTGGGCCGAGACCTTCGCCGTGGCGTACTTCGGGCGGATGCCGCAGTACGCCTCCATGATCGAGGGGCTCCTGACGATGCCCCGGGCCCCGGGCAACGTCGCGTTCGGTGCGTTCGAGCGCGGCACGCTCGCGGGGGTCGCGCTCGCCTCCGCGCACCGCGGCGTGGCGACGCTGTCGGGCGCCGGCGTCGTGCCCGAGCGGCGCGGGGGCGGCCTCCAGCTCGCGCTCGTGCGCGCGCGGCTCGCGTGGGCGGCCGCGCTGGGGTGCGATCTCGCCGCCTCCGCGACCGAGCCCGGGACGGCCTCGCAGCGGACGCTCGAGAAGGCGGGCTTCCGCTGCGCGTACCCGCGGGCCGTGCTGGTGAGGGAGCGATGAGCGCCGCGCGCGGGATCGCGCTCGCGCTGGCGCTCGCGGCCTTGCCGCTCGGCGCGTGCGCGCGGCGCGGAGCGCCCGCGGCGACCGCCACGGCCGCGCCGAGCGAGGCGCCGCCGGCTCCCGCCGCCGGGCTGCACGAGCCCTGCCCGGAGACCGGGTGCGCGACCGGGCAGACCTGCGTGGAGTACTGCGGCATCGCCGGCTGCGGCCCAGGCAAACCGACGTTCCGGACCTGCGAGATCCGCTGCGAGACGAGCGCGGAGTGCCCGCAGGGCCTCACCTGCGGCACGATCGCGGACGGCCCCGGGCGCGTGTGCACGCTCTCGCGACCTCCGCTCTAGCGGCGCGCCGCGCGAGAGGGGCGGGATGCGCAGGTTCTCCGCATGGAAGCGACTGCACTCCCGCGCAGGCTGGCGCTCGCCCAGGGCGCGTACTGGGTGGCGACCGGGATCTGGCCGATCGTCCACCTTCGAAGCTTCGAGGTCGTGACCGGGCCGAAGCAGGCGGGCTGGCTCGTGAAGACGGTCGGCGCCCTCATCGCGGCGGTGGGCGGGACGCTCGTCCTGGCGGGGGCCCGGCGCCGCGTGACGGAGGAGATCGCGTTCCTCGGCGCCGCGTCCGCGGCGGCGCTCGGCGGCGCCGGCGGCTGGTACGCGGCGCGCGGGCGGATCCGGCGCATCTACCTCGCGGACGCCGCGCTGGAGGCGCTCACCGTCCTCGGGTGGTCACTCGCGTGGCCGGAGACCCGCGGACGCGCCGCCCGGGGGCGGCGTGGAGCCGGGGAGTTCCGCGCGCGCGTCATCCCCATCGAGCGGAGCGAGGCGGTCCCGGAGATCTAGGTCGTTGCGTACGGGGCGGAGGATCGTCGCCGAGCTGTCCTGTCCCGGCGGCGGCCGGCTCAGCGCAGCTCCACCTCGAACCCGAGCCGCCGCGCCGACTCGAGCAGGTCGTCCGTCGGCTGCACCTTCGCCGGAACCGAGACGGTCGTCTCGCTCTGCTCCGGGACGACGGCGCGCACGGTGACCGTGCAGGTGCCGGGGTTGCGGGCGAGGAGCGCCTTCAGGTCGGTCGCGCGCTCCTTCGAGAGCCGCTCCGCGTCGATGCGGAGCGCGATCTCGGAGGTCTTCTGCTTGCGCACGAGCGAGAGCGGCTCGATGTCGATGGCGGTGATCTCCGCCCGCGGGTTCTCCTCCTCGCGGTTGTTGATGCGGACCTCGCCGTGGACGAGCAGCGGCTCGTCGGACTTGCAGAAGACCTCCCAGTCCGTCCAGCCCTTCTGCGCGGGCCGCTGGCCGGTCGCCGGGCGCGAGGCCCAGCACACCACCTCGACCGTGCCGGTGAGATCCTCGAGCGTGAGGAAGCCGAAGCGCGTGCCCTTCTCCTTGTTCATCCGCTCGCGCACCGCCGCGACGACGCCCACGACGGAGACCTTGTCGCCGTGCCGCTTGTTCGCGACCGCGGCGCAGGTGGTCGAGGCGTACCGTCGGACCTCCTTCTCGTAGCCCTGCAGCGGGTGGCCGGTGAGGTAGAAGCCGAGCGCCTCCTTCTCCAGCGCGAGCCGCACGCGCTCCGGCCACTCCTCGACGGTGAGCTCGCCGATGACGTCGCCGGGCCGCGGGTAGCGCGGCTTCTGCTCGACCTGCGCGGCGGGGAGGGCGCCGAACAGGCTCGCCTGGCCGGAGGCGCGATCGGCCTGCGCGGAGGCGCCGGCCGCGAAGGCGGAGTCGATGCCGGCGAAGAGTTGCCAGCGCGGCACGCCCTCGAAGTCGAGCGCGCCGGACTTCACGAGCGCCTCGACCACCTTCTTGTTGATCTTCTTCGAGTCCACGCGCGAGGCGAGGTCGTAGAGGCTCTTGAACGGCCCGCCCTCCGCGCGCGCCTCCAGGATGGCCTGCACGGCGGAGTCGCCCACGCCGCGCACGGCGCCCAGGCCGAAGCGGATCCGCCCCTTGGAGTTTTTGCCGGGGCGGCCCTCGCTTCGCCCACTTCCCCCCGCCTCCAACGGGCCGAACGCGCCGAAGTCCTTGAAGGACTCGTTCACGTCCGGCGGGAGCACCTCGATCCCGTCGGCGCGCGCCTCGGAGATGTGCAGCACGACCTTGTCGGTGTTCGACGCCTCGCTCGAGATGAGCGCGGCCATGAACTCGACCGGATAGTGCGCCTTGAGCCAGGCGGTCTGGACGGTGAGGAGCCCGTACGCGGCGGAGTGCGACTTGTTGAAGCCGTACGCCGCGAACTTCTCCATGAGGTCGAAGATGCCGCCGGCGACCTTCTCGTCCACGCCGCTCTTGACGGCGCCCGCGAGGAAGCCGACGCGCTCCTTGGCCATGACCTCGGCCTTCTTCTTCCCCATCGCGCGGCGAAGGAGGTCCGCCTGTCCCAGCGAATAGCCCGCCAGGACCTGCGAGATCTGCATCACCTGCTCCTGGTAGACGATGACGCCGTAGGTCGGCTCCAGGACCGGCTCGAGCTTGGGGTGGTCGTAGACCACCTTCTCGCGGCCGTGCTTGCGGTCGATGTAGACGTCCACCATGGTGCGGCCGTCCTCGAGCTTCTGGTCGAGGGGGCCGGGCCGGTAGAGCGCGCCCGCGGCGATGACGTCCTCGAACCGCGAGGGCTTCATCTTGATCACCATCTCGGTGAAGCCCGAGGACTCCATCTGGAACACGCCGGCGGTGTCGCCGCGGCTGATGAGCTCGTAGACCTTGGGATCGTCGATGGGGATGTCGGCGGCGGTGAAGTCCTTCATCTCCGGGTGGTTCTGCTTCACCATCCGGAGGGCGTCGTCGATGACGGTGAGGGTCTTGAGGCCGAGGAAGTCGAACTTCACGAGGCCCGCCGCCTCGACCTCCTCCTTCGCGAACTGCGACACCAGCATCTCGGACTTGTCGTCCTTGTACGCCGGCACGTACTCCCAGAGCGGCTTGTCCGCGATGACGACGCCCGCGGCGTGGAGCCCGGCCTGGCGGTTCAGGCCCTCGAGGCTCATCGCGATGTCGAGCAGGTCCTTGGTCGTGACCGTCTGCTGGACGCCCTTCTCGTCGACCCACTGCGAGATGACGGTCGGCTTCTTGTAGAGCTCCTCCAGCCGCGGCTCCGCCGGCAGCTTGTCGCTGCCGAACACGAGCTCCTTGAGCGGCGGCGTCTTGCCCTGGACGGGGTCCGGGACGAGCTTCGCGATCTTGTCGCCCTCGGCGAAGGGCAACCCCATCACGCGGACGACGTCGCGGATGACCGAGCGCGCCTTGAGCGAGCCGAAGGTGATGATCTGGCCGACGTTGTCCTTGCCGTACTTCTCGCGGACGTAGTCGATGACCTCGTCGCGCCGGTTCTGGCAGAAGTCGACGTCGAAGTCGGGCATCGACACGCGCTCCGGATTGAGGAACCGCTCGAAGAGCAGGTTCCAGCGGAGCGGGTCGAGGTCGGTGATGCGGAGCGACCAGGCGACGATGGAGCCCGCGCCCGAGCCGCGGCCGGGGCCGACCGGGATCTGGTGCTGCTTCCCCCAGTTGATGAAGTCCTGGACGATGAGGAAGTAGCCGCTGAACCCCATCTTCTTGATGACGCCGAGCTCCATCTCCAGCCGCTGCCGGTAGGCGTCGCGGTCGTGCGGGTACTTGCCGTCGATCTCGCGGAAGCGCGCGTCGAGCCCGTCCTTCGCGAGCTTCTCGATCCAGGCCTCCTCGGAGACGCCGTCGGGGAGCTGGAAGCGCGGGAGGAAGGACTTCCCGAGCTGCAGCTCGACGTTGCACAGCTCGGCGATGCGGAGCGTGTTGTCGATCGCCTCGCGGTAGTCCGGGAGCGCCGCGACCATGTCGTCGGGCGACTGGATGAAGAGCCCGTCGGTGTCGTGGCGCAGGCGCTTCGGGTCCTGGAACGTCTTGTTGGACGCGATGCACATGAGGACCTCGTGCGCCTTCGCGTCCTGCCGGGAGACGTAGTGGGCGTCGGCGGTGGCGACGAGCGGGATGCCCTCGTCGCGCCCGAGCTGCGCGAGCTTGGCGTTCACGTCGAGCTGCTCGCGCATCCCGTTCGACTGGACCTCGAGGAAGAACGAGCCTGGCTCGAAGATGTCGCGGTACTCGCGCGCGACGCGCCGCGCGCCGTCCATGTCGCCCTGCCGGGCGAGGCGCGGCACCTCGCCGGCGAGGCAGGCGGTCATCCCGATGAGGCCCTTCGAGTGGTCGCGCAGGAGCTGCTTGTCGATGCGCGGGTCGTAGTAGAAGCCCTCGGTGAAGGCCTTGGAGGAGAGGAAGCGGAGGTTCGCCCAGCCCTCGGCGTTCTTCGCGAGGAGGATGAGGTGGCGGCCGATGCGCTCGGAGCGGTCGTGCCGGCCCTTCTCGCCGGCGACGTACGCCTCCATGCCCATGATGGGCTTCACGCCGGCTTCCTTCGCCTTCTTGTAGAAGTCGACCGCGCCGAAGAGGTTGCCGTGGTCGGTCACGGCGACGCTCTTCATGCCCTTCGCCTGGACGGTCTTCAGCAGGTCCTTGATGCGGATCGCGCCGTCGAGGAGGGAGTAGAGCGTGTGCAGGTGCAGATGGACGAAGTCGGTGCCGGGCATCGAGCGCTGGGTTGTAGCAGGGGGGGCTGACGCCTGCCAGGCAGCGCAACCCCGCGTTGAGTAAGCAGGTTTTATCGTCGGCCCGCGTCGGGCGCCGGCGGCGCGCGCGGTCCCGGGGCGGCGGGCGCGGGGATCCGCGGTCTCGCCGGCTCGGTCCCGCGTCCCCGATCCGATTGCGCGTGCCCGTCGACGGCATCCCGTCTACAACTGCGGCCACAGGAGAAGATCATGCCCGTCAGCCCGAAGCGGAAGAAGAAGGGGAAGCCCGTGCACCGTGCGCAGCCTGCGGCTGCGGACGCGGCGGCAGAGGGCGCGTCGGCGTCGCCCGACGTCGCGGAGCATCAGAGGAACGTCGAGCGTCGCGTCGGGAAGCCGCGGAATCCGTTCGTCGAGAAGCAGGGCCCCAGGGCCTCGCAGCGCGGACGCTGACGGTCGATGCTGACGGTCGATCGGGACCCCCCGCGTCCGCGAGGTTCGCGGCCGGGGGCGCGCGCGTCCAGGCAGCTCGGCAGGGAGGCTCACTCGAGCGGGATCCGGCTCCCTGCGAGGAACCCGGCGACCGCTGCCGGGCCACCGAGGAAAGTTGCCGTCATCCCGGACACGTCCCGCTGGCGCGCGTCGAGCCCGCGCGCCGCGAGCGCGCGGGAGAGGGTCTCGCGCGCGGTGTCGTGAAGCGCCTTCTGCAGCGTATCCATGGCCACGAGCCCCGGCTCGTCCTCTGCGAGCTCTCCGAGGGCGCGGCGACACTCGGCGGGATCGAGCGAGCTGATGCTCCGGCAGGCGAGCGGCCTCGCCGCGTGGATGGCGCACCGCCCGGCCGCGTCCGCGAGCGGGCACGCGATGCGGCCCGAGATGCGCTCCCGGTCCTCGAGCCACCGGACGCGGTCGTGGAACGCGCCGAGCCTCGCCGCCAGCGCGGACAGCTCGCCCGCCGGGACGTCTCGCCGGAGGAGCGCCGCCGCGACCGCCCCCTCGATCGCGAGCGTCCCGACGTTCACCGTGCAGCACGCCGCGCACCCCGGACCGCACGCGGGGGCGGGGCTGCCCGCAGGACGACCGGACGCGAGCTCCTCCTCGACGATCGCCCACACCCCGCCGAGCAGCTCGGCGAGGTCGGCCTCGTCGCGCGCCCGCGCGAGCGACGCCGCAGCAAGGGTGGCGACGCGTTCCTCGCAGCGGGCGACGGGGTCGTGGAGCATGGCTTTGGCGGCATTGTCGGCGGCGGCGGCGAGCGCGGGAAGGGCGAGGACGGGGCGTGCCGGGGGAAACGCCGGGTTCGCACGCGGGGTGACGCGGGCGGCCCCACGCGTCCGGGCGCGCGGCTGCGCTCCGCCCGCGCGGGGCAGCTCGCGCGACCGGATCCGCCTTCGCGCGTGCCGCGGCTACGACCGCAGCCGCCCCGCCTTCCGGTCGGCCTCGAGCCGCACGTAGATCGCGTGAAGCTGCGGATCGGTCTCCGCGAGCCGCCGGATCCCCGCCGTGCGGCGCCAGAACCAGATCCCCCACGTCGCGACGGCGCCTGCGAGCACCACCGCGAGCGCGACCCAGCGCAGGGACTCGCTCGCGCCGCGGCCGATGCGCTCCAGGAGACGAGCGCCCTGCGTCACCCCGATCGCGACCGCGAACAGCGTGCCGCCGCCCGCGAGCTTGCGGACGGACGCGTGGGTGTTCTGCTTCGCCACGGTGAGCGTCGGGTCGAGGATCACCGCGGAGCGGAAGGCGAGCGCGGCGTCGCGCGTCCGCTTCTGCGCGTTCAGCGCGACGCCGAGGTTGTTGAGGGTGGCGGCGCGCTCCGGATCGAGGGCGAGGCTCTCCCGGTAGTGCCGCTCGGCGCGCGCAGGATCGCGCGCGAGGCAGAGGTCCCCGAGCTGCGCGTGGTAGCTGGCGTCCTCCGGGTCGAGCGCGACCGCGCGCTCGGCGGACTCGCGCGCCTCGGGGAGGGCCTTCATGGCCTCGAGGACGACCGAGCGCACGTAGTGCGCCGGCGCGAGGTCCGGGGCGAGGCGGACCGCCTCGTCCGCGGCGGCGCGCGCCTCGTCGCCGCGCCCCATCGCGGAGAGCGCGAGCGCGCGGAGCCGGTGGAGCCACTCGGAGTCCGGCGTCGCGCCGATCCCCGCCTCCGCCGTCCGGAGCGCCTCGTCGTTCGCGCCGCGCTGGAGCTGCACGCGCGCGAGCAGCGCGTGGCCCTCCTCGGCGGAGGGATCCACGGCGAGCGCACCGCGCGCGGCGCGCTCCGCCTCGTCCAGGCGACCGAGGTCGAGCGCGGCGCGCGCCCGCCCGATCAGCCCCTGCAGCCCCGGCGCGCTCATGCGAGCTTGATCGCCTCGAGGTGCTCGAGGAGGTCGTCGTAGGCGCCCCCCTCGTTCGCGTAGATCGCGTGGTTGCGCGCCACCTCGAACCAGGCGCGCGTGGAGGGCTTCACGTCCTTCGCGGCGCGCGCGAGGAGCGCGTCGTCGATGGGCTGCTCCGCCTTCCTCTTGCGGGTCGCCTCGATCGCGAGCTCGGTGGCGGCCTCCACCAACGCGGAGAGGTCCGCGCCGCTGAAGCCGTCGGTCATGCGCGCGACGCGCGCGAGGTCGGTGCCGCCCGCGACGGGCCGCTCCCCGAGCTTCAGCTCCAGGATGCGCTGCCGCGCCTCCGCGTCCGGCGGCGGCACGAAGGCCAGCCGGTCGAAGCGGCCGGGCCGGCGCAGGGCCGGGTCGAGGTCCCAGGGGTGATTCGTGGCCGCGAGGAAGAACACGCCCTCGTTCCGCGACGCGAACCCGTCCATCTCCGAGAGGAGCTGGTTCACGAGGTTCCGCCCGGCGGTGCCGCGCAGCTGCGAGCGGCGCTGCCCGAGGGCGTCGACCTCGTCGAAGAACAGCACGGTCGGCGCGCGGCGCCGGGCGTTCTCGAAGAGCTCGTGGAGCCGCCGCTCGCTCTCGCCGAACCACATGTCGAGCACCTGGGACAGCCCGACCTCGGTGAAGCGCGCGCCGATCTCGCCGGCGAGCGCTCGGGCGAGGAAGGTCTTCCCGCAGCCGGGCGGCCCGTAGAGCACCATCCCGCCGCCGATCTTCTTGCCGAAGCGCCGGTACGTCTCGGGATCGCGCAGCGGCCCGAGGAAGCTCCGCTCGAGCCGGGCCTTGAGCTCGTCCATCCCGCCCACGTCGGCGAACGCGACGGAGGGAGGCGCGTCGTCCTCGATCGGCTCGCCGTCGCTGGAGAGGAGGCGGAGGTTCGGTCCGCCCGCGAGCCGCTCGCCGCGGGACGGCGTCTCGTCGTCGTCCTCGTCCTCGTCCTCCTCGTCGACGTCACCGCGGGCGTCGGGCACGCGGACGGCGGGGGAAGGGGTGGAAAGCGGCGTCGCGGGCGAGAGCGGGCCCGCGAGCGCCTTCGCCGCGAGCCGGTACGCGGCGGCGCGGCCGGGGTCGCCGGCGGCCTCGGCCGCACGGGCCGCGCCGTCGAGGAGCGGCCCCGAGCCGGGCGCGAGCCGGAGGCCGGCCTCGAGCTCGTCGAGCGCCTCCCGCGGCGCGCCGGATCCGAGGAGGTGCTCCCCGAGCGCGGCGCGCAGCTCGGCGGAGTCGTTCGCCGCGATGGCCGCGCGGAGCGCGAGCACGACGGGATCACTGGTCACGATGCGATGCTACTCGCTCGGCCGCTCGCTTTGGAACCCGCGTGCTCGCTCATGGCGTGGCGCAGCGGGCCATGCCGCTGCCGCGCACACCCGCTCACGCCGGCGCCAGGAACGCGCGCGGGTCCGCCGCCTGGCGCCGGAGCGCGCCCGCCCCGGTGCGCGTTCTCGCCGTCGCCCCCAGGTCCGAAAACGGCCAGACGTCGTCCGCGCGAGCCGCTAGACAGGGGGCGTGATCCTCGACGCCGAAACCTGCTTTGGCGCGCTGACCGCGCGGGACCCCCGCTTCGACGGCCGCTTCTTCGTGGGCGTCCGGACGACCGGCGTCTACTGCCGCCCGGTGTGTCCGGCGCGCACGCCGCGCCGCGACCGCTGCGTGTTCTTCGCGCGCGCGGCGGAGGCGGAGCGCGAGGGCTTCCGCGCCTGCTTCCGCTGCCGACCGGAGCTCGCGCCCGGGGGTGGCCCGGTGGACGCGGTCCCGCGCCTCGTGTCCGCGGCGGCCGCGCGGATCGGGGAGGGCTTCCTCAACGAGGCCTCGGTGGACGACCTCGCCGCGGCGCTCGGCGTCACGTCCCGCCACCTGCGCCGGGCGGTGGCCGCCGAGCTCGGCGTCACCCCGATCGAGCTGGCGCAGTCGCGTCGGATGGCGCTCGCGAAGCAGCTCCTCCACGACACCGCGCTCCCGATGGCCGAGGTGGCCTTCGCCGCCGGGTTCTCGAGCCTGCGCCGGTTCAACGCGCTCTTCCAGCAGCGCTTCGGCCGCCCGCCCTCGGCGATCCGGCGCGCCCACGGCGACGGCGCCGCGACGAGCTCGCTCGTCCTCCGCCTCGACTTCCGCCCGCCGCTGGACTGGGAGGCGCTGCTCGGCTTCCTCGCCGCGCGCTGCACGGCGCGGGTGGAGCAGGTGGAGGGCGGCGCCTATCGCCGGACGGTGCGCCTCGGCGGGCGGAGCGGCTGGGTCTCCGTGACGCGCGACCCGGGACGGCCGGCCCTGCGAGCCGAGGTGTCGCTCTCGCTGGCGGGCGCGCTCATGCCGCTCGTGGCCCGGCTGCGCGGGCTGTTCGATCTGGACGCACGGCCCGACGCGGTCGCGACGTGGCTGCGGCGCGATCCGGTCTTCGCGCGCTCCGTCCGTCGTCGCGAAGGCCTGCGGGTCCCGGGGGCGTTCGACGGGTTCGACGCCGCGGTGCGCGTCGTCGTGGGACAGCAGGTCAGCGTCGCCGCGGCGACCACGGTGGCCGGGCGGCTCGCCGCCGCCCTGGGCGAGCCCGTCGAGACGCCGTTCCCGGGGCTCGACCGGCTCGCCCCCACGCCGGAGGCGGTGGCCGCGGCCGGGATCGACCGGATCGCCGGGGTCGGCATGCCCGGGGCACGCGCCCGGACGATCCTGGCGCTGGCGGAGGCGGTGGCCGGCGGCGGCCTCGCGCTGCACCGCGGCGCCGACGTAGAGGCCGTACGGTCGGGGCTCCTCGAGCTGCCCGGCGTGGGCCCCTGGACCGCCGAGGTGATCGCCATGCGCGCGGCCGGCGATCCCGACGCGTTCCCTGCCGCGGACCTCGGCGTGCTCCGCGCGCTGGGCACTGCCTCGGCCCGGGTCGCCGAGGTGCGCGCCGAGGGCTGGCGCCCGTGGCGCGCCTACGCGGTGATGCACCTGTGGACCCCGGCGACGAAAGGAGCGGAGAGATGACCTTGCGTGAGCGGGTGATGGAGAGTCCGGTGGGCAGGCTGCGGCTCCTGGCGGACGGGGACGCCCTCGTGGCCGTGTACATGGAGGATCAGGGCGGCGCGCCGGTGCTCGCCGCGGAGGACGGCCGGGGAGACGCCCTGCTCGAGCGGGCGTGCCGGCAGCTCGAGGGCTGGTTCGCGGGAGAGCGGACCACCTTCGACCTCCCGCTCCGCCCCCGCGGCACGCCGTTCCAGCTCGAGGTGTGGCGCGCGCTCGCCGAGATCCCGTTCGGCGAGACGAGGACGTACGGCGAGATCGCCGCTCGCCTGGGCGCGCCCTCGGCGGCGCGGGCGGTGGGCGCGGCCAACGGTCGTAATCCCCTCGCCATCGTGATCCCGTGCCACCGGGTGATCGGCGCGGGCGGTGCGCTCACCGGCTACGCCGGCGGGGTCGAGCGGAAGCGTTGGCTGCTGGAGCACGAGCGGGCGGCGCTTCCGCAGGCTCGCTGAGAGCGCCGCTCACCGCGCGTCACCCTCGGCGTGGTCACCGGCGGAGCGGGCGTCGTTCGCGACGAGCCAGGCGTGGCGCGCGCGCGGCTCTGATACGGCGGGCTCTGCTCCGGGGCCCGGGGGTCGCGATCGCGTCACGTCGCGCGGGCGATGTCCTCGGAACGCGGGACGCCTCGTCGCCTCGCACGCGAGAGCGCCACTCACGTCGGATGTAGGTGTGGCGCTGCGTCGGCTTTCGCCTTGCGCCCGCCGTCAGCAGTCGCGTACGGTGAAATTCACCGCGAGGCAAGGCGCACCGCCCGCCAATCCCTGGAGATTTCCATGCGTCGGGTCATCCCCGTCCTCCTCGTCGCGCTCGCGCTCGGCTGCGACTCGAAAGGCGCGCCGATCGCCTTTCGCAGCGCCGCCGGCTCGACCGTCTCCGCGCTCGGCCCGATCGTCGGCGCACCGGTGGGGATGGACGCTCCGGTCCCGGGCGCCAGCGGCGTGGCTCGAAGGGCGCCCGCCGTCGCGTTCGACGGCACGAGCTACCTCGTCGTGTGGGAGGACGAGCGGAACGGGGTCGACGCGGACGTCTACGGCGCGCGCGTCAGCGCGACCGGGGCGCTGCTCGATCCGCACGGGATCCCCATCGCCACCGGCCCCGGCGCCCAGCGCGCGCCGGCCGTCGCCTTCGACGGCGAGCAGTACCTCGTGGTCTGGGAGGACGCGCGGTCGGGCGCGTCCGACGTCTACGGCGCGCGCGTGAGCAAGGCGGGGGAGGTGCTCGACGCCGGAGGAGTCCCGATCTCGGCTGCCGTGGGTGACCAGATCCTCCCGGCGGTCTCGGGCGGACGCGGGGGCTTCCTCGTCGCCTGGAGCGACGTCCAGGGCGGGACGGCGCGCCTCCACGCGGCGCGCGCCACCGGCGCCGGCGCGCTCACGCTGGGCTCCGAGTTCCCGCTGTCCGCCGCCGCGGGGTGGCAGGACTTCGCGGCGATCGGCTTCGATGGCGAGAGCTACCTCGTGGCGTGGTCCGACGGCCGCAACGGCCTCGGCCCCGGCGACACGGACATCTACTCGGTCCGCGTGAGCGCGGCTGGCGCCGTCCTGGAGGGGAGCGAGGCGCTGGTGTCCGCGGCGCCGGGCGCCCAGCACCACCCCGCGATCGCGATCGGTCCGTCTGCCGCCCTGATCATCTGGGAGGACGAGCGAAGCGGCATGGGAGCGTCGGACGTGTACGGCGCGCGCGTGGGCGCGACGGTGCTCGATCCCGACGGGATCCTCGTCTCCAACAGTCCGTTCCAGGAGTACTCGCCTTCCGTCGGGTTCGACGGCACGGGCTGGGTGGTCGTCTGGAGCGATCTCGGCGGGGGCTCGGGCTCGCAGGTCTACGGGGCGCGCCTGAGCGCAGAAGGCGCGCTGCTCGACCGGCTCGCCTTCACCCCGGGGCTCTACGGTCAGGAGCGAACCGCGATCGCATGGGGCGCCGGGTCCGGGCTCGTCGTCTGGGGCGACGGTCACACGAGCAAGGGAACGGAGATCTCCGGCACGCTCGTCGACGGCGCCGGGCGGGTGCTGACGCCCAACGGCACGCCCTTCACGAGCGGCGCGAACACCCAGGTCGCCGGCGACGTCGCGTTCGATGGGGCCGACTACCTCGTCGTCTGGCATGACAACCGGAGCGGGGCGGGCTGGGACGTGTACGCCGCGCGGGTGAACGCGAGCGGCACGGTCCTCGACGCCGCTGCGATCCCGATCGCCACCGGGCCGGGTGATCAGGTCGCGCCGACGGTCGCTTTCGACGGGACGAACTACCTCCTGGCCTGGGAGGACCGCGCGATCGGTGGCGGGGACATCCGTGCTGCACGCGTGACGCCCGGCGGCGCCCTGCTCGACGCGGACGCCGTCAAGGTCAGCAGCGCGCCCGGCCTCCAGGTCCAGCCGGCGATCGCGTGTGACGGCTCGAGCTGCCTCGTGACCTGGCAGGACCAACGCAACGGGGTCTGGGACGTCTATGGCGCTCGCGTGTCCTCTCCCCAGGCCACGGTGCTCGATCCCGGCGGCATCCCGATCTCCACGGCGCCCGGCTGGCAGGTGGGGCCCGACGTGGCCTTCGACGGTCAGTCCTACTTCGTCGTCTGGACGGATCAACGGAGCTCCGTCGGCGACATCTACGGCGCTCGCGTGTCCACCTCCGGCGTCGTCGTCGACGCGCAGGGGTTGCCGCTCGTCACCGTGCCGGGGGGCCAGGGCGGGCCGCGGATCTCGTACGGCCGCGGGCAGTACCTCGTCGCGTGGAACGACAACCGGAGCGGGAACAACGACGTCTACGCGACGCGGGTCGGGGCGGCCGGCGCGGATCCCGTCGCGCTGGATGCGGGCGGGTTCCCGGTCACCACCGCGCCAGGACATCAGTTCCTGCTGGGGATCGCGTTCGACGGCGTGAACGATCTCGTCATCTGGGAGGACCGGGGCGGAGCCGCCGGAGCGGTCGCCGGCCTCCGCGTGAGCGGGGCGGGGGCGCTCGTGGACGGGAGCCCCTTCGCGCTCGCCACCTCTGCGAAGCAGGGCCTGGTCGCCCGGATCGGCCGCGGCGCGCCCGGGCAGACCCTCGTGGCCTACGCGGGCTGGGATGGCTCGGCGCCCGCCGACGGCGCCACCCGGGTGCGGGCGGAGCTCGTCACCGCGTGGGCACCCCTGCGAGTCTCGCGCGCCGGGACCGGCGCCGGGCGCGTCGTCTCGTCGCCGGCAGGCATCGACTGCGGAACGGGGTGCAGCGCGGACTTCGACGCCCCGGCCCAGGTGACGCTCAGCGCCGTGGCGAACGTCGATTCGACGTTCCAGGGGTGGTCGGGCGCGTGCTCGGGCACCGGGACCTGCACCGTCACGATGGACGCGGCGAAAGACGTCACCGCGACCTTCGCCGTCACGAGCTACGCGCTCACCGTCCGAACGGCCGGCCTGGGCAAGGGCAGCGTCGCGGGCGACCTCGGGATCGCGTGCGCCCCTGGATCGTCCGAGGGATGCACCGTGCAGGTGCCGAAGACGACGCCCGCGCAGCTCGTGACCCTCACCGCGACCCCCGGCGCGGACTCCGTCTTCGCGTCCTGGTCGGGCTGCACGAGCGTCTCGGGGCCGGTCTGCACGGTGGCGATGACGAGCACGCGTACCGCCACCGCGACGTTCCAGCCCGCGACCTACACGGTGACGACGCGCACCTACGGGACGGGGAAGGGGAGCGTGGCGGGCGATGGGCTCACCTGCGTGAGCGGCGTGTGCACGGTGAGCGTCGCGAACACGAGCCCGGCGCAGGTGGTGACCTTCACTGCCGTTCCGGAGGCGGACTCCGTGTTCGCCTCGTGGTCCGGCTGCACGAGCGTGTCGGGCCCGGTGTGCTCGGTGGCGGTCACGGGCGCGAGAACGGTCATCGCGACGTTCCAGCCGGCGACGTACACCGTCACGACGCGGACGTCCGGGGTCGGCAAGGGCGCAGTCGCAGGCGACGGGCTGACGTGCGTGAGCGGCGTGTGCACGGTGAGCGTCGCGAACACGAACCCGGCGCAGGTCGTGACCTTCACGGCCGTTCCCGAGGCGGGGTCGGTGTTCACCTCATGGTCGGGCTGCACGAGCGCGTCGGGGGCGGTCTGCTCGGTGGCGGTGACGGGTACGAAGACCGTCACCGCGACGTTCGGGCCGGCGACCTACACGGTGACCGCGCGGACCACGGGGACGGGGAAGGGCAGCCTGTCCGGGGACGGGCTCACCTGCGCGAGCGGCGTGTGCACGGTGAGCGTCGCGAACACGAGCCCGGCGCAGGTGGTGACCTTCACGGCGGTGCCCGAGGCGGGATCGATCTTCACCTCGTGGTCCGGCTGCACGAGCGTGTCGGGCGCCATGTGCTCGGTGGCGGTGACGAGCGCGAAGACGGTGACGGCCACGTTCCAGCCCGCGACCTACACCGTGACGACACGGACCACGGGGACGGGGAAGGGCAGCGTGTCTGGGGACGGGCTCACCTGCGCGAGCGGCGTGTGCACCGTGAGCGTCGCGAACACGAACCCTGCTCAGGTGGTGACCTTCACTGCCGTTCCGGAGGCGGACTCGGTGTTCTCTTCCTGGTCCGGCTGCACGAGCGTGTCGGGCCCGGTGTGCTCGGTGGCGGTCACCGGCGCGAGGACGGTCACCGCGACGTTCCAGCCGGCGACGTACACCGTGACGACGCGGACGTCCGGGACCGGAAAGGGCGCAGTCGCGGGGGATGGGCTCACCTGCGTGAGCGGCGTGTGCACGGTGAGCGTCGCGAACACGAACCCTGCCCAGGTGGTGACCTTCACGGCCGTGCCTGAGCCGGACTCGGTGTTCACCTCGTGGTCGGGCTGCACGAGCGTCTCCGGACCGGTGTGCACGGTGGCGGTGACGGGTACGAAGACCATCACCGCGACGTTCGGGCCGGCGACCTACACGGTGACCACGCGGACCTCCGGGATCGGCAAGGGGAGCGTAGCGGGTGACGGGCTCACCTGCGTGAGCGGCGTGTGCACGGTGACCGTCGCGAACACGAACCCGGCGCAGGTCGTGACCTTCACGGCCGTGCCGGACGCGGACTCGGTCTTCACCTCGTGGTCGGGCTGCACGAGCGTGTCCGGGCCAGTCTGCTCGGTGGCGGTGACGAGTGCGAGGACGGTGACGGCGACGTTCCAGCCCGCGACCTACACGGTGACGACGCGGACGTACGGAACGGGGAAGGGCAGCGTGTCCGGGGACGGGCTCACGTGCGCGAGCGGCGTGTGCACGGTGAGCGTCGCGAACACGAACCCTGCCCAGGTGGTGACCTTCACGGCGGTGCCCGAGGCGGGGTCGGTCTTCACCTCGTGGTCGGGCTGCACGAGCGTCTCCGGACCGGTGTGCACGGTGGCGGTGACGAGCGCGAGGACCGTCACGGCGACGTTCGGGCCCGCGACCTACACGGTGACGACGCGGACGTACGGAACGGGGAAGGGCAGCGTGTCCGGGGACGGGCTCACCTGCGCGAGCGGCGTGTGCACGGTGAGCATCGCGAACACGAGCCCTGCCCAGGTGGTGACCTTCACGGCGCTGCCCGAGGCGGGCTCGATCTTCACCTCGTGGTCCGGCTGCACGAGCGTGTCGGGCGCCGTGTGCACGGTGGCAGTGACGAGCGCGAAGACGGTGACGGCCACGTTCCAGCCTGGCAGCTGACCCGCGAGGCTCGGCTGCGTCGAGTCCGTCGCAGGAGGTCACGGCTCCGGGGCCGCTCGCCCGCGCGGCCTCGGCGCGCCCCGGTCCTCCCCGTCGCCGGCGATGGCTCCGCCGAACGTGTCGCACGCGTCGAGCTTCGCGGTGTCGTAGCCGCGGCGGAACCAGCGCGCCCGCTGCTCGGCCGTGCCGTGCGTGAAGCGCTCGGGGTGCACGCTCCCGGTGGTGGTCTGCTGGATCCGGTCGTCGCCGACCGCCGCCGCCGCGCGAAGGCCGGCCTCGAGGTCGCCGGGGTCGAGCTGCCCGCGGTCGGCCACGGTCCGGGCCCAGGCGCCGGCGAGGCAGTCGGCCTGGAGCTCCATCTTCACGGAGAGCGCGTTCTGCGCCGACGGGTCGCGCTCCTGCGCCTCGCGCACCCGGGGGGCGATCCCGAGGACGTTTTGCACGTGGTGACCGACCTCGTGGGCGATGACGTAGGCCTGCGCGAGCTCGCCTGGCGCGCCGAACCGGCGCGCGAGCTCGCGATAGAACCCGAGGTCGATGTAGACCTTCTCGTCGAGCGGGCAGTAGAACGGCCCCATCGCCGAGGAGGCGTCGCCGCAGCCGGAGCGCGTCCCGTCCCAGAACAGCACGAGCCGCGACGGGCGGTAGCGCCGGCCGAGCTCGCGCGTCCAGACGTCCTGGGCGTCGTTGAACGACGCGACGGCGACGTCCTCGAGCGGGGACTCCTCCGCCTTGCGTTGCTCGACCTGCTCGGGGGACGACGGCGCCTCGCCGCCGCCCACCATCGAGAGGAAGTCCTTCCCGAAGATGAGGCTCAGCGCGGCCACGACGAGCGTGCCGCCGAGCCCCAGGCGCAGCCCCGCCCCGCCGAGCCCACGCCGGTCCTCCACGTTCGAGCTATCCCCCCTGCCGAGACGCATGCGTCCGCCCTCCCTTTCACAAGATGATGACGGAGGGCGGCCCTGGCGGTCGAGCCGTTGCGGGAAGCGTCGCCGGCGCTCGCGGGGATCCGGCGCGGCGGGCGTGTCCACCCGGCCGCGCCGGACCGGCGTCAGTGGACGTGGCGGGCGTCGGCGCCGCGCGCCGGGTCACGCCGGGCCTGCTCCGGAGCGTGAGCGGCCTCGGGCGCGCCCGCGTGGCCGTGCGCGCCGGGCCCAGCCGCGGCGGCCTGCACCCCCTCGACCCAGTGGACGAACGGGACGTAGGCGGCCACCCAGCGGCGGCCGGCGGCCACGTCGTCGGCCGGCGGCTTCTCGGCCGCGAGCCGGCGCCAGCGGGCCTCGAGGCCACCGTGCACGGAGTCCCGGAGGAACGCGTCGATGGCCCTGGGATCGCCCTTCGCGATCGCCTGGTCGACCACCGCCACCGCGGGCTCGACCTCACCCGCGGGCTTGAGGCCGGTGTAGGGCGCGCCCTCGCTGGCGCGGTGGACGCGGACCACGGTCTCGAAGAACCAGCGGTCGGCCACCTCGCGGGCCTCCTTGCCGGCCTTGCGGGCCGCGCGGGTCTTTGCGAAGGCCTCGCGGATCTCGGCCTCGCCGGAGGCCGGCACCCACGCGAGGACCGGGTTCAGCTGGCCCGACTCGAGGGCGGACCGGGCGGCCACGACCACCGGCCCGTCGAGCGTGTCGCAGTGGGCGCGCGCGAGCGCGGGGGAGAGGAGGGCGGACAGGGCGAGCGGCAGCAGCAGCTTCGTCTTCATGGGAGTTCTCCTGGGCTTCGAGTACGGGTCAGGTGCCGTCGGGTGGGGGGCGGCGGACGGCGGGCCGCGCTCCGCGGGCGGGGAGCGGCCCCGCGGAGGAACGTCTCGAGCGTGCTCCAGACGCGCTCGGGCAGATCGGCGACGTCGCCGGGCGGCACGGCGCGCGAGTGGGCCAGCGCGAGGAGCGCGCCGAGCACCACGATCGAGGCCTCCTCGACGCGGAGCCCCTTCGCGAGGGCGCCGCTCCGGAGCGCCTCGGCGATGCAGGCGCGGACGAAGTCCGTGGACCGGGCGCGGAACTCCTCCAGCCGCTCCGCGCCGGCGGCGGGCGCCGCGTGCGCGAGCTCCTCGGAGGCGAAGAGCCGGGCGATGCCGGGGCGGCCGCGGATCACGGCCACGCGCTGGCGGAAGAAGTTGCCGAGCCGCCGGATCGGATCGGCGTCCTGCGGCGGGAACGCCTCGAACAGGAGCTCCCCCACGCGGTCGATGGCCGCGAGGACGATGGCCTCCTTGGTCGGGAAGTGCCGGAACAGCGCCGCGTCGGTGACCCCCACCTCGCGCGCGATGGCGAGCGCGGTGAAGCGGCCGACCCCCTGGCTGGCGATGACGCGCAGGGCGGCGTCGGCGATCTCGCGCCGGCGGTCCTCGGCGGGCTTTCGTTCGCGGAGAGGTTCGGGCGGCCGTGGCATGCCGGATTGGTAAGTAAGTACGAACTAACTTGCCAGTCGCTGTGCCGATGGGACCCATCGAGGTGCGCGCGCCGCTGGCCGTCCTTGCTCCTCCCATGGGACGACGCCATCCTGCGGCCATGGCGGACCCGGCGAGCCTGTCGAGGCGTAGCTACGGACCCGACGCGGCCCGCTGCGAGGTCCTCACCTTCCGCGAGGGGGCCCTCTCGGCCTTCGCGCACGACCTCCTCCTGCGCGTCACGGCGTTCGAGCTCGTCGTGGACCCGGTCGTCCCGTCGGTCGCCGCGCGGCTCGATCCGACGTCGCTGCGCGTGGTGGGGGCGATGCGCGACGGCCGCCCGCTCGCGGGAGCGCTCCGCGCCACGGACGCGCGGGAGATCGAGGAGGCGATCGCGGCCACGGTGCTGCGCGCGCGGCGCTTCCCGGACATCCGCTTCGTGTCCACGGGCGTCTCCCGCCGCGACGGCGGCGGCTACGACGTCCGCGGCGCGCTCACGCTCGTCGGGGTGACCCGGCCGATCGAGGTCGCGGTGAGCCGCGACGGCGAGCGGCTCGTCGCAGAGGTGCCCCTGCACCAGCCCGCGTTCGGCGTGAGGCCGTACAGCGCGATGCTCGGGACGCTCCGCGTGAAGCCGGACGTCCTCGTGCGCCTCTCCGTGCCCGCCGACGGCCTCTGAGCCGGCGCGCGCCCGGAAGGCGCCGGCGGCCGCCCCCGCGAGGGAACGGCCGCCGGACACTACGTCACCGCCTCCGGCGAGCCTACTTCGGGAACCTCGGCTGCCAGGTCTCGCCGCTCTCGTTCACCCAGCCCTCGAAGCGGATCTTCGAGTCGACCTTCCGGTCGTCCCAGTAGATGTCGCTCGCGGCGACGTACTTGCGGAGCGCCTCGAGGACCGTCTTGTAGTCGCGGCGGTCCGTGGCCGGGAGCGTCGCGTCGTAGACGCGATCGTTGAGCATCGCGATCGTGGACTTGATCATCAGGTCCTGATCCTTCCTCGGCCACTTCACGAGCACGAGGTCGTTGTTCGGGTCGGCGTCGTAGCGGTTCACCTCGAGGATGTACCTCAGGGCCGCGCCCTGCTGGCGCATGTTCTCGCCGTACGACGCGAGCACGTGGTCACGCGCCACGCTGTACGCGAGCGTCTGCTGCGCGGTGTTGAGCGAGTTCCACACCTGCTTGTTGACGATCATCCAGGTGATGAGGAACTGCTGCTGCCAGCCGGGGAAGTGGACGTAGCGGACACCGACCGTGCCCGGGTTGTCGGCGGTGTTGAAGAGCGACGAGACGTCGTCGAGCGGCGTCGCGAACTCGAAGCCCTGGAGGTAGCCCAGCTTCACCGCGTCGACGAGCGAGCCGCCACCCGGGATGGGCGCGATGAACTTGAGGTTCTTCTGGGGGATGACGCCGCGGGCGACGAGGTCGTCGCAGGCGCGGTTGAGCGTGTACTCGCCGGGCGGGAGGTAGCGGAGCGTCCAGTTCCGCTGGCACAGACCTTCGAGTCCGATGCCCGCGCGCCCGGGGGCCTCGCCGATGGGCTCGTAGAAGTAGCCGGACAGCTGCTCGGCGTTGCCGACGATCGGGAGGACGACGACGTTCCGGTTGTTGAGGTCGAGGATCGACTGGAGCAGCTCGAGGCCGGAGCGCTGCCCGTCGTCCACGGACTTCCCGAAGAGGAAGCCCAGGTACTCGTCGAAGCCGGGGCCGAACGGCACCCCCGAGTTGAAGAGGAAGCCCCAGGTCTTGTTGAGCTCGCTGCCGGAGTTGTACGCGGCGTCGAAGCCGCCGCCGGCCGCGCCTGCCCCGACGGCGGCGACGATGTCGCCCTTGAACTGCGAGGGGATTGCCGGGATGCCCGGCAGCTTCACGAAGTTGACCCTGCCGGCGGGGCCGAGTGTGAGGTCCGTGATGCTCGCCAGCTTCGCGCCGTAGTCGTCTGCCGGCGGCCCCATGGCCGCGGCGGTGCTGAAGCTTCGGAAGTAGATGTCCGTCGCGAGCGCGGGCGTCGCCGCCAGCGCGAGGACGCCGGCGAGGAGCGCCGTGCCCGCCGCGTGCAGTGGGTTGCGAGTGTTCATGAGGTCCCCTTCGGATGCGTGGTCAAACGCTCGGTGATGGTTCACAGACCGAGGTGATTCGCGGATGGTACAGCGCGCCGCCGGGCCCAGTCGACGTGATCTCGAGCGGAAAAATCGCTTTTCAGCGCGGTCGTTTTCGACCCGGTGGACCCGTGTCGGCGAGCGACCGACAGTGAGATTGAGCCGCGCACACGCCCCGTGCAAAAGGGGAGCGGTTCATTTGACGCACGCGCTGTCCCCAGCTTAGGGTTCTTCACTCGCTGGAAATCTGCTCCGCCCGGCGGGACGGACCGGGGGGCTCCGTGAGCACGAGCGGCGTTCATCAGAGGTGGCGCGCATGCAGACAGCGGCGAGCACGTCCGGGCGCGAGGCGTCCCCCCGAGTGCTCGAGGCGGCCCGGAGGTCCCGGTTCGGCCTGAGCCTCAAGATCATGGCGATCGCCGGGGCGTCCACGGCGATCGTCGCGATCATCCTGGCGCTGTCCTTCGGTCGCGAGGTGGAGAAGCTCCTCGAGCGGGAGCTGACGAGCCGCGGCCGCCTGGCGGCCCTCACGGTGGCGAACACCTCGGCGAGCCTGATCTTCGCGCAGGACAGGGCGGGGCTCGAGGCGCTCAGCGCGGCGACGCTCGGCGACGTCCCGGGCGCGGCGTACGTCATCGTGCGCGACGAGCGCGGGCGCCCGCTCGCCGAGGCCCTGAAGGACGAGTTCGGCGTCGCCCGGCCGGAGGCGGTGAAGCTCGCGGACCTCGAGCTCGGGACCCGGCTCCTCGAGCGGTCGGTGACCGTGGGGGGCCGCCAGGTGCTCCACGTGGTCGCGCTCGTGACCTTCAAGGCGAAGTCCGACGCGCAGTACCTCGATCCGCTCGGGCTGGAGGAGGCGCTCGGCGCCGGGTCCGCGGGCGACGCCGGCGTGAAGGTGCTCGGCTCGGTGGAGATCGGCTTCCCCTACGCGGACCTGAGGAGCCAGATCGCCGAGGCGAGCCGGCGCGCGCTGGGGCTCGCGTCCGTCGTCTTCGTCGCCTGCCTGCTGGCGATGTTCCCCATCGCGCGCTTCACCACGAAGCCGCTCATGGAGCTCTCCCAGGCCGCCCTCGGGATCGCCCAGGGGGACCTGCGCCAGGAGGTGCGGCGCGCCGGGAGCGACGAGGTCGCGGCCCTGGGGCGCAGCTTCTCGCACATGGTCGCGGAGCTGCAGTCGATGCTCGGCGAGCTCAAGGAGGCCGCGGCGGCGCTGGCGCAGGAGTCCGACGCCATGCTGGGCGCGGCGACGCGGCAGGCCGCCATGGCGGCGCAGCAGTCCGCCGCGGTCGCGGAGATGAACGCCTCGACCCAGGAGATCGCGCAGACCTCGAGCGCGGCCATCGAGCAGGCGGACCGCGTGATCACCGTGACGCAGACGGCGGAGGAGTCGTCGCGCGCCGGCGAGGGCATCGTGGAGGAGGCGGTCGGCAGCACGACGCACGTCGAGCAGCAGGTCTCCGCCATCGCCACGCGCCTCGGCGCGCTCTCGACGCGGGTGGGCGAGATCGGCGACATCATCGGCAAGGTCAAGGACCTCGCCCTCCGCTCGAACGTGCTCGCCCTGAACGCGGCGATCCAGGCGGCCCGCTCGGCGGAGAGCGGCGCGAGCTTCTCCGTGATCGCGCGGGAGATGCGCGCGCTCGCGGAGCAGTCGAGCGCCACCGCCGGCGAGGTCCCGAAGCTCCTCGGGGAGATCGCGGAGAGCAGCGAGGCCGCCGCCGCCGCGACCCAGCAGGGCAGCGAGAAGGCGCGCTCCACCGCGGCGCTGGCGCGGCGGGCGGGCGCGACCATCGGCAACCTCGCGAACGTCTGCCGCGAGTCCGCGACCGCGGCGCGACAGATCGCCGAGAGCTCGCGCCAGCAGGCGAGCGGCGTGAACGAGATCGTGGGAGCCCTCGCGCAGCTCGCGCAGGCCGCCGAGGGCAACGTGGCCGGAAGTGAAGAGACGAGGCGCGCGGCGGAGCGGCTCAAGGCCGTCTCCAGCCGGCTCACGCGCCTCGCGGAGCGCTACCGCAGCTGAACGGAGGAGGCACGCATGGTTCGCAAGAAGAGAGCCCTGAAGACCGGGATCGCCGCGCTGCTCGCCGGCGCCCTCTCCGCCGCGGCGGGTCCCGCCCGCGCGGAGGAGCCCGTCTACGACTTCGGCGTCCTGCCCCAGGTGGCGACCGCGAAGGTCGCGGAGCAGTGGGTGCCGTTCCTGGACAAGGTGAGCGAGATGTCGGGCGTGAAGCTCCGCTTCGTCACCGCCCCGAGCATCTCCGAGTTCGGGACGCGCGCGAAGGCGGCGGCGTACCCGTTCTACTACCACAACACCCTCGCCTACGTTCAGCAGGACGACCAGTACGCCGCCTTCGCGCGCGAGGTCGGCGCGAAGACGGTGGGCGTGCTCGTCGTGGCCAAGGACAGCAAGCTCTCCCGGCTCGCGGACCTGAAGGGCTCGACCGTCGCCATCCCGAGCGCGGGCTCGTTCGGGGCCGCGGTGCTCCCGCTCTTCGCGCTCCAGAAGGAGGGCGGGCTCGAGCTGCAGAAGGACGTGAAGGTGGTGGTCGCCGGCTCCCACGAGGCGGGCTACCAGGCGGTGCTGCAGGGGAAGGCGACCGCCTCGGGCGGGCTCACGCGCACCTTCGAGCTCCTCCCCCAGGCGGATCGCGCCAAGCTCCGCGTGCTCTACACCACCAAGGCGTACTCGCCGCTCCCGTTCGCCGCGCGCAAGGACGTGCCGGCCGACGTGGTCGCCAAGGTCCAGAAGGCCCTCGTGGCCTTCGCGAAGGACCCCGCCAACAGGAGCATCCTCGAGGCGCTCAACATGAAGCAGGGCTTCGAGGCCGCGAAGCCCGCGGACTGGGACGACGTCCGCCACGCGCGCGACGACCTCGTCCGCGTGACGAAGACCCTGTCGAACGGCAAGTGAGCGGCGCGCCCGGGCGGCCCGAAGCGTGAGCACCCCGAGTCGCACGCCACGGGAGCGGGCATGAGCGAGCTCGGAGCGCAGCGCCGCGCGCTCGTGGAGGAGCTCCGCGCGATCGAGCGGGAGTATCAGCGCGTTCGCGCGGGGCTCGTGGCGCTCGGCCCGGGGGAGCGCCTCCCGGGCCTGTACCTGCTCGCCGGCGTGGCCGCCGGCCGGGTGCTCCTGCCCGCCGCCCGCGCCGCGGAGCTGGCGCGCCGGGTGGCCTTCGACAAGGTGCCGGGCGCAGCGCCCTGGCTGCTCGGGAGCTTCGTCTGGCGCGGACGCCCCGCGCTCGCCGTCGATCTCGGCGTGCGGCTCGGCGGCGCGAGCGCGCTGTCGCTCGACGCGATGATGGTGATCCTCGACGGCGCCCCCACGGTGGCCCTCGTGGTGGAGGAGGTCCACGGCCTCGTCGAGGATCCGCTCCTCGCCGACGGCGGCGCGGGAGCGGGGGAGTCCTCGCACCTCGTCCTCGGCGCCTGCCGGGTGGGAGACGAGGCCGTCCCCGTCCTCGCCCCCGAGCTCGTGGAGCGGGACGCGCTGGAGCAGTCGTGAACCCCTCGCTGCCGGACGCCGGAGCGGCGTCCCCCTGGTCGGAGGTCTTCGAGTGAACCGGACCGAGAGTCCGAGCGGGCGTCCTCGCTGGCGGCGCGGACGCCTGGCGCTCCCGCTGCGATGGGGGATCCTCCTCGTCGGCGGAACCGCGCTCGCCGCGGGAGCGGCCTCGGCGCGGCTCCCGAGCGGAAGCGGCCTCGCCGCGATGGGGGTGGCCCTCGCGGCGGTGCTCGTCGCGGCCACGCACCTCGCGCGCCCGGCCGAGCGCCTCGCCGCGGCCGCCCGGGCCGCGGTGCGGGGCGACCTCACCCGCCCGGTCGTGCCCGAGGGCGCCGCGGAGGTGAGGCGGGCCGGGCGCGATCTCGACGCCTTGCGCCTGACGCTGGGCGCGACGCTCGAAGAGCTCTCGAAGGCCTCGGCCCAGCTCGCCGAGGACTCGAGCCTCCTCGCGGGCGGCGTCTCGCGGCAGTCGGCCCTCGCGGCGCGCCAGTCCGCCGTCGTCGCCGAGACGAGCACGACCGCCGCGGAGATCGCCCAGACGGCGCGGGCGGCGGCGCTCCACGCGGAGGAGGTGGTCCAGGTCGCGCAGCGCTCCGAGGACCTCTCCGCCGAGGGCCAGCAGGTGCTGGAGCGGACCGTCGAGACGATCCGGAGCCTCGCCGGGCAGGTCCAGACCCTCTCGCGCGCCATCGCCGATCAGGCGCGGCGCTCGCGGCACATCGGCGAGATCGTCGCCGGTCTGAAGGATCTGGCGGAACAGACGAGCCTGCTCGCGCTGAACGCCTCCATCGAGGCGGTGAAGGCTGGCGATCGCGGGCGCGGGTTCTCGGTGGTCGCCGTCGAGATGGGGAACCTGGCCGAGCAGTCCACCTCCGCCGCCGGCGACGTCCGCGGCATCCTCGCCGAGATCGAGAAGGGGACGCAGGCGGCGATGCAGGTGGCCGAGGAGGGGACGCGCCGCGCGCACGGCGCGATGGAGCTCGCGGCGGACGCCGCGAAGGCGATCTCCGGCCTCACGCGGGCCATCCGCGACTCCTCTCTCTCCGCCCGGCAGATCGCCAACAACACGCGGCAGCAGGGCATCGGCGTCGAGCAGATCGTCGCCGCGATGTCCGACCTGTCCTCCGCGTCCGAGGAGGCGGTGGCCGGCACCGAGGTCGTGGAGCGCGCCACCGCGAGCCTCTCCTCCCTCGCCGCCCGGCTCGGCGAGGCCACCGCGCGGACCCGGAGGGAGGAGCGCGCATGAAGGTGCTCATCGTCGATGACACCCACACGCTCCGCTCGCTCGTCCAGATCTACCTCATCGCCCAGGGCTGGGAGTTCAGCGAGGCGTGCGACGGCGCGGAGGGCCTGCAGAAGGTGCGCGCCCTGCGCCCGGACGTGGTGATCTCCGACGTCAACATGCCGGTGATGGACGGGTTCGAGCTGTGCGCCGCCATGCGCAGCGACCCGTCCCTCCGGCACATCCCGGTGCTGCTCCTCACCATGCTCGGGGACGAGGGGTCCCGGCAGCGGGGGGTGCTCGTCGGCGCGAGCGCGTTCCTCACGAAGCCGGTGTCGCCCCTCCAGCTCCGGGACGCGGTCCGCAAGGTCACGGCGGTGATCCGGTGAGCGCGCGCGCCGCGGCGGAGGCCGCCCGGGCCGAGGCGATCCTGCGCGAGCGAGCCCGCGAGCTCGCGCAGGCGCGGGAGGAGGAGCGCGCCGAGGTCCGGGTGATCCTTCCCTTCGAGGTCCTCGGGGACAGGTACGCGGTGGAGGTGACCCGGATCCACCAGGTCCTCGACGCCCGCCGCGTCCACCCGCTGCTCGGCGCGCCGCGCGGCGTCGTCGGGGCCATCGTGGCGCGCACCCGCCCGGTGCCGGTCCTCGATTTCCGCCACGTGCTCGGGCTCGAGGGCGGCGGGCTCTCGGATCTGCCGCGGGTGATCGTCCTCGACGACGAGGGCGATCTCTTCGGCGTCGCGGTCGAGCGGGTGGGCAGGCGCCTCGAGATCCCGCTGTCCGACCTGAGGCCACCGGAGAGCGGACCCTTCGCGTGGGTGACGCCCGATCGGCGGGCCGTCCTCGACCCCTCGCGCCTCGGCGTCGCGGAGCGCGACAGGAGCTGATCCTTGGCCGACCTCCTCGAACGCGTATGGCCGGTCTTCGAGGCCGAGACCCGCGAGCAGGTCCAGGCGCTCGCCGCCGGGATCATGGAGCTCGAGAGCGCGCCGTCGCCCGGCGCCGTCGTGCCGCTTCGCCGCATCGCCCACACGCTGAAGGGCACGGCCGCGAGCCTCGGCCTCCACGACATCGAGAAGGCGGCGCACGCGGTGGAGGACGTGCTCGTGCTCGCTGACGGCGGCCGGGGCCTGCCCGCCGGTGCGGTCGAGGCCGTGCTGCGCGCTGCACGCGCGGTCGAGGAGTCGCTCACCGCAGCCGCGCAGGGGCGGATCGCCGACAGGGACGAGGTGCTCGCAGGGCTCGGGGCCGTCCTTCCCCGGGAGGCGGGAGCGCCGGACCCGCGCGGCCGGCCGCCGGCGGCCGGCCCCTCGGCCGACGTCGAGGTGCTCACGGCCGAGCTCGGCGCGGTCTGCACCTCGGACGGCGAGGCGCGGTCCTCGCACGTGGCGCGCGCGCGCGAGGCGGCGAGCCGCCTCGCGGCCGCGCTGCGGGGGCGCGCGGCGGAGCTGGCCAGCCGGGTCGAGGCGACGGTTCGCGAGCTGGAAGGCGGCGGCGGCGACGACCTCCCGAGGCTCCTCGCGCGCGCCGCCGCGGAGGTGGTGGAGCTGCGCGAGGTGGCGGCGGCCGCGGAGCCCCGCCCCGCCTCGCCGCCGGAGGGCGCGCCGGCGCGGTCGAGCAGGGACGAGGAGCGCAGCGTCCGGGTGGACGCCACCCGGCTCGACACGGCGGCCGCCGACGTGGACCAGCTCGTGGTCGGCGTCTCTCGCCGCGAGCGCCGCGGCCGCGACCTGGAGCGGACGGCCCAGGCGCTGCGCGAGGCGCTCCTGCTCGTGCAGCGGGGGCTCGACGAGGCGGGGATCGCGGACGACGCTCGCCCGCGCGCCCTCGACGAGGGGCTCGAGCGCATCCGCGCGCGCGGCGCCGATCTCGGCCGCACCGCGCGCGAGCTCCGCCGGGAGGCGGAGCGCGAGCGGATCTTCGCCCAGTCGCTGCGCGACACGCTCCAGGGGCTGCGGATGGTCCCCGCGGAGGCGGCGTTGCAGTCGCTGCGCCCCGCGGTCCGGGAGCTGGCCGCGCAGCTCGGCAAGAAGGTCTCGCTGCGGCTCGCCGGCGGCGAGGTGCGCCTCGACCGCCGGGTGCTCGACGAGCTCAAGGGGCCGCTCCTGCACCTCGTGAGGAACGCCCTGGACCACGGGATCGAGGCGCCCGGCGCGCGCCGCGCGGCGGGCAAGCCCGAGGAGGCGCTCCTCTCGGTGCGGGTGGAGTCGCGCGGCGACCGCGTCGTCCTCACCGTCCGCGACGACGGCGCGGGGCTCTCGCCGGAGCGGCTGCGGGCCTCCGCGGTCCAGCGCGGGATCGTGACCGCCGGGGAGGCCGCGCGGCTCGGCGACGCGGAGGCGATCCGGCTCGCGTTCCGGGCGGGCCTCTCCACCGCGCAGGAGATCACCGCGCTCTCGGGTCGCGGCGTGGGGCTCGACGTCGTGGCCGAGGCCGTGCGGCGGCTCGGCGGCCGCGTGGACGTCGCGAGCGACCGCGGCCGCGGCGCCACCTTCGTCCTCGACGTGCCGCTCACGATCGCCGGCACCACCGGGCTCCTCGTCCGCGCGGGCGGCGGCGTGGCGCTCCTCCCCGCCGACGCCATCGAGCGCGTCCTCCTCGTGGGCGCCGGCGACCTCGGGACCGTGGCGGGGCAGGTGACGGTCTCGGTCGACGGTGACCAGGTGCCGTACGCGCCCCTCGCGCGGGTCGTCGGCGCGAGCGGCCCGCCGACGACGCGGAGCGAGACCGGGGCGACCGTCGCGCTGCTCGTGTCCTCGGCCGGCAGGAGGGTCGCGTTCGCGGTGGACGAGGTGCTCGGGGAGCAGGCCATCGTCGTGAGCGCGCTCGGGCGGCGGATGTCCTCGGCGCAGCACGTCGCGGGCGCGGCGGTGCTCGACGACGGGCGCGTCGTCGCGGTGCTCCAGCCGTCGCACCTCGTCGACGCGGCGCGGCTCCCCGCGGACGCGAAGGCCCCCGCCCGCCACCGGATCGTCGTCGCCGACGACTCCCTCGGCACCCGCTCCGCGGTGAAGGCGCTCCTCGAGATCGCCGGGTTCCTCGTGCTCCCCGCCGAGGACGGGGAGGAGGCGCTCGCGCTGGCCCGGGAGTCGGGCTGCGACCTCGTCGTGAGCGACGTGCAGATGCCTCGCCTCGACGGCCTGGGCCTCACCCGGCGCCTCAAGGCGGATCCGAAGCTCTCCCACGTCCCGGTCATCCTCGTGACGTCGCTCGACGCCCCGGAGGACCGCGCGGCGGGGCTCGAGGCGGGCGCCGACGGCTACCTCGTGAAGCGCGAGGTCCAGCGCGGGAAGCTGCTCGACCTCGTGCGGCAGCTCCTCCCTGCATGATCCGCTGCGTCCTCGTCGACGACGCCCGCGCCTTTCGCGCCGTGCTCCGGGACATCCTCTCCTCCGCCCCCGGGGTCGAGGTGGTGGGAGAGGCGGGCGACGGGCGCGAGGCCGTCTCGCTCGTGAAGGCGCTCCGGCCCGACGTCGTCACGATGGACGTGCGGATGCCACGCCTCGACGGGCTCGCGGCGCTCGAGGAGATCATGCGCGTCGCCCCGACGCCGGTGGTGGTGGTGAGCGGCGAGGCGGGCGGCGAGGCGCAGCAGCTCTCGTTCCGCGCCCTCCAGCTCGGCGCGATCGAGGTGCTGGCGAAGCCGCGCGACCCCGGGACCGCGCGGTTCGAGCGGCAGGCCGAGGCGATCCGCCAGGCCGTCCGGGCGGTGGCGGGGCTGCTGCTCGTCGGCCGCAGGCGGGCGTCGCGGCCGCCTCCCGCGCCGCGCCGCGAGGAGCCGCGCCGCCCGGCGCCGGAGCGGGCCCGGGTCACCGTGCCGGAGGCGGGCGTGGCGCCGGAGGTGCTCGCCCTCGTGGCCTCCACCGGCGGTCCGGCGGCGCTCGCCCGCATCCTCGCGCGGCTCCCCCGCGATCTCCCCATCCCGCTGCTCGTGGTGCAGCACATCGCGGCGGGGTTCGAGGCGGAGCTCGCGCGCTGGCTCGACTCGCTCACGCCCCTCGCCGTCGGGCTCGCGGTGGACGGCGCCCCGCTCGCGCCGGGCACGGTCCACCTCGGCGCTGACGGGCGGCACCTCGGCGTCCGGGGGCGGACGGTGCGGCTCTCCGAAGAGCCACCCGTGCACGGCTTCCGGCCCTCGGGCACGCAGCTCTTCGCGTCCCTCGCGCGCGAGCTCGGGCCGCGCGGCGGCGGGATCGTCCTCTCGGGGATGGGCCGCGACGGCGCCGAGGGGCTCGCGCTGCTCCGCGCCGCGGGTGGCTACACCGCCGCGCAGAGCGCCGCCACCTGCGTGGTCTACGGCATGCCGAAGGCCGCGCTCGACTGCGGCGCGGCGGCCCGCGAGCTCGATCTCGACGAGATCCCGGAGGAAATCCTCCGGCTCGCCAGGCGCGAGGTGCGCGGCGGCGCCCCGGTCTGATCCGGGCGCCCGAGCCCGGGTGTCCCAGCAGCGCCGCGGGGATTGACTGTGCGTGTGGAATCACGGAAGGATCGCGTCCACACTCGAGGCGCGCCGGTCGCCGGGCCGGCTCCGGGGGTTCACATGAAGCGGCTTCTCCTCGCGGGCGCGGCCGCGCTCCTCTCTGCGATGCCTGCGCTCGCGCAGACGGCGCCGGTTCGGTACGTGTTCGTGGCCGTGGACGCGGTGGAGATCCGCTCCACCACGACGATCAAGGTGACCGGAGTGGTGGACGGCGAGAGCGCCCCGCAGACCGTCACGATGACCCTGTCCAACTCCTCCGGAGTGGACAGCGTGGCGGCGTGCGAACGACTGGCGCTGCTCGCGATGACGCGACCGGGCCAGTTCCTCTTCGAGATCCAGGGATCCACGACCTACAACCTGAACGTGTGCAAGCTCGCGCGGGCCACGCCCTAGGCGCGCGCGACGAAGTCATGCGCGCCACGCCCTGGATCCTCGCCGCGCTCGCGGCCGCCTCCGTCCACTGCGGGGGCGAAGGCGGAGCGGGCAGTTCCGATCCCGCGACCCTCGACGCCGATCGCGACGGCGTCGTGCGCGCGCAGGACTGCAACGACGCGGACCCGAGCGTCTGGCGGCCCGTGACGGCCCACCCCGACGCGGACGGCGATGGCTGGGGGGCGGCGACCGAGGGGGTGACCTGCGCCGGCGACGCGCTTCCTCAGGGCTGGGCCGCCGACGGGAGCGACTGCGACGACGGCGACGCCCGCCGCTGGATGCTCGGCGAGGCGTACCCGGACGCGGACGGCGACGGGAGGGGCGGCGGCTCGCTCGCGACGATCTGCCGGGGCGAGGCCCTCCCGCCCGGCTGGGCCGACGCGGCGACCGACTGCGCGCCGGACGACGCCATGCGCTGGACCGAGCGGGCGTACCTGTACCGCGACGCCGACGGCGACGGCGTCACGACCTACGGAGTGGGTGTCGTCTGCAGCGGCGACGCGCTCCCGTCCGGCTACGCCATGGACGCGAGCGGCCAGGACTGCGACGACGGGGACCCGGCGGCGTTCGTCTGGACGGAGGCGTTCGCCGACGCGGACCTGGACGGCCACGGGAGTCCGGCGGGCACCGTCTGCGCAGGGTACGCGCTCCCTTCCGGCTGGGCGTCGACGGGCGGCGACTGCGACGAGGGTGACGGCGGGCGCTGGCAGCGGCTCTCGTACGTTTACGTGGATCGCGACCAGGACGGCTACACCGCCCACGAGAGCGGCACGGTGTGCAGCGGATGGGGGCTCTCATGGCCGTACTCGAACGTGTCCGGCTGGCGCGGAGACGGCGACTGCGATGACGCGGACGCGGCCACACACCTCGCCATGTACGGGTACGCGGACGCGGACGCGGATGGCGTCGGGGGAGGCGCCGCCGTCGCGCTCTGCACGACCGGCCGGCTGCCCGCGGGATACCTCGCGACCGGCGGCGACTGCGCCCCGGACGATCGCGATCGGTGGCGCGAGTACGCGTACACGTATCGCGACGCCGATGGCGACGGGCACTTCGTCTCGTCGGCCGGCACGCTCTGCTACGGCACGACCGTCCCGACGGGCTACGCCACCTCGTCCGCCCTGCCCTTCGACTGCGACGACGCGGACCCCTCGGTTCACAGCGCGCTGTGGGGTTACGCCGACGCTGACCACGACGGCGTCGGCGCGGGGCCGGGCGTGCTGTTCTGCACCGCGGGCACGCTCCCGGCCGACTGGGTCGCCGCGGGGACGGACTGCGCGGCGGAGGACGGGGGCCGCTGGCAGCTGCTCGCCTACGCGGGGCTGGACGAGGACGGGGACGGATTCACCACCCGCGCCGCGGGCAGCCTCTGCGCCGGCGCCGCGCTCCCCGATCCCTACCGCGCGAAGGTCGCCGGGAACGACTGCGACGACGCCGACGTGGCGCTCTGGCGCTGGACGGTGCTGTACCCGGACGCGGACGGCGACGGCATCGGCACGCCGCCGCGGGAGATCCTCTGCCTCGGCGACGCGATCCCCGCCGGCTACTCGCTCGAGGGCTGGGACGCGTATCCCGCGGACCCCGGCGCGCTGGTGGTGGAGGACCCGCTCGCCGTGCTCCAGCCGTAGCGCGCCGCGAGCGGGCGGATCACGGAGCGCCGCCACCGCGACGGGGCGAGGGCGGGGGCGGTGAGGGAACGGGTCCTGCCCTCAGAACGTCGCCCGGATCGTGACCGGCGCGCCGCCGGCGTCGAGCGCGGGGAGGGTGCCCTCGAGCGTGCCGTGCACGGCGAGCACCTGCGCGTCGGTGGCGCCCGCCGGCGGGATGGCGGTGAAGCGGGTCGCGAGTGCGCCCGTGCCGGAGCTCGGGTCGAGCGGATCGAGCGGGGCGAGCGCCTCGTGCGTCTCCGCGTAGGTGCCCGCCTGGACCGAGCCCGTGCCGCGCGTGGCGGTGCCGCTGTCCACCGTGGTCGCGGTCGCGGACCATCCGTAGGGCTGGTTCAGCGCCGGCCGGCCCGTGAGGAAGAACCCGACCTGGGCAGCCGGCTCCGGCAGCGCGCTGCCCGCCACCGGCTGTCCCCGGTAGGCGACCAGCATGAAGACCCACTCGTTCGTCGGCATGCTCGGCATGGACGAGTAGTCGTAGGCGGTCGCGATGCACCAGAGGTCCTCGGTCACGGCGCCGCGGACCTGGAGGCTGCAGGCGAAACCGCCGGGCGCGGGCTGCGAGTCGCCACCGCCGCAGTCGAAGGCGAGGAGCGGGAGCGAGAGGAGGGCGAGGAGGAGCTTCTTGCGCATGGGGACCTCTCCGGAGAGGCCGCGGATCCTATCACGCACCGTGACGTCGCAGAGGATTGACGATGGGTGGAGGAGGCCCGCGGACGAGGTGGGCGCCTCGCGTACCTCGCCCGCGCTGGCCCGGGTCGGCTCGAGAGCCGCCGCGAGGTGAGGCCCCGCCCGGCGGCGGGTTACTCTGCGTCCCCGATGAGCGCGTCCAGCCGCGGCGCGTCCTCCTCGGAGAGCTGCTCGCGCGGGAGCGCCCGCGCCGCCGCGCGAACCTCGGCGCGCGCGGGGTCGCTCGTGGCGAGCCGGGCGCGTGCCTCGAGGGCGAGGAGCTGGAAGTCGATCGAGAGCGCCCGGACGTCCGCGCCCGCCAGCGCGGCGCGGGCGGCGTCCGCCTCGTCGCGCGCGGAGTGGTAGGCGGCCTTCACGACCGCGAGCTCCGCGGCGGGGGCGCCGGCGGCGCCGTCGATCCAGCGGGGCGCGGCCGCGACGTCGCCGTCCGCGAGCGGCTCCGCGAGGAGCTGGGTGGCGAGGTGCGCGTGCAGCTCGGCGCGGCTGGTCGGGAGGTGCGGGCGCTTCACGCCGCGCAGGTACTCGAAGGCGCGATCGAGCCTCGGCCAGGCGGTGGCCTCGTCGCCCTTCACGAGCGCCGCGACGCCCTCGCCGTAGTCGGTGAGCGCCGCGTCCTCGCGCGCGATCGCCGCCTCGAGCCGCTCGACGAGCCCCGCGTCCACGGGGGTGCCGTCGAGATCGCCGCGCAGGCGGTCCGCGTCGGCGAGATCGCCTGCCTCCATGAGCGCGAGCACGAAGCGCATCCGGCGCGCCTCGTCGACGCCGCCCCCGGCCTCGAGCGAATGCCAGCGGGCGAGCGCGTCGTCGAAGCGGCCCTGCGAGGCGAGGCGGCTCGCCTCGCGCGCGGCGCCGTCGTGGCGGAGGTCGCCGCCGGCGAGCGCGAGCAGCCCGCCAGCGATCGCGATGCCGGCGGCGAAGAGGAGCGGGCTCCAGCGCGGGAAGGACGGGAGGTTCCGCGCCTGGGCGCCGGGCGCCGGCGCCAGCGCGAGCGGGACGAGCCCCTTCCTGCCCATGTGGCGCGTCAGCCGCCGGTCGATCACGCGCGGCACGCCGATGAGCAAGAGGAGCATGAGCGCCGCGAGGCCGAGGCTCTCCGCCTCGCGGTTCGCGAGCGCGTCGGCGAGGAGCGCGAGCCCCAGGCCGAGCATGGCCATCGAGCCCAGGAACTCGAGCGCGCCGAAGAGGTGGTGGCGCAGGTAGAGGTCGCCGAGGCCGGGCACCCAGGTCGAGAGCCGCGCCGCCTTCTCGGGATCGCGGAACGGGATCCGGCAGGCGGGCGAGGGGCACGTCGCGATCGCGCCGACGGGTCCCGGGACGACGCCGAGGCAGGCGGGGCAGAGGTGCTGGAGCGAGGGCTCCGCGGCCTTGGGTCCGTCCACCGCCGGGAGGAGCGCCTCGAGCCGCTTGCGGTCCGCGGCCCTCAACCCCACGAACCTGAGGCACGAGCCGTCGGCGAGCCGGATGCGCCAGCCCGACAGGAAGTGACGGCCCGCGCCGCGCAGGGCGGGGAGGGGGACCTGGTTCTTGATGTCGCCGGGCCGGCCGCGGCCGTCGAGCTGGACGAGGAGCAGGCGCCGGTCGGTGAGCACGAGCGCCGTGATGTTGTGGACGTACGCCGGGGCCCCGCCGAACGCGTACTCGAAGAGGAAGTAGCGCATGCCGCGCGCCGCGTAGCGGATCGTCTCGCCCGGCGCGAGCGCCGTGCGGAGGACGCCCGCGATGCCGTCCACGAGCTTCGCCCGCTGCGCCTTGGCGCGCCGGCCGAGGAAGCCATCGGGCTCCGGGTAGAGCGACGCGGCATCGACCGGCAGCGCATCCGTGCCGGGGGCCTGCGGGTGGATCGCCAGCTCGCGCATGAACGCCGTCCCTTCTCACATCGTGAACGCCCTTCCGTACGGGACGGTGAGCGGACGGTCAATGTGGGGACGCGTGGGAGGCGTCAGCGAACGTTCACGACCCGGCGCGGGGGCCGGTCGCGCGGCTGCGGGCGCGTACACGGTGCGTGCACTGCACGCGCCCGCGGGGCGCTACTGCTTCGCCGGGGCGGGGGCCGGGGTGGACTTCGCGGGCGCGGGCTTCTCGCTCGAGCCGCCCGGCGTCATCTTCACCGAGCCCTGCAGCAGCGCGCCCTTCTGCACCTCGATCGCGGCGGTGTCGACGTTGCCCCGCACGCGCGCGGCGCGGTGGAGCTCGACGCCGGTCTTCGCGTGGATGTCGCCGTTCACCTCCCCGAGGACGACGACCGTCCCGCAGGTGATCTCGGCGTCGATCCGCGCGTGCTCGCCGACGACGAGCACGTCGTTGGTCACGATCGATCCCTTGAAGAGCGCGTCGATCCGGACCGTGCCCCGGAACGTCAGCTTCCCCTCGAACTCGGCCCCCGCCCCGAGGAGCAGATCGCTCGAGCCGGTGGGCGCCGCGCTGGGGCCGTTGGCGAGGGGGTTCGGCGGTGCGGCGAGATCGTCGCGCTTGATCATGGACATCAGGTGGGCTCCTCGGGGGTGGGTGCTGCGACGCACCACTTACACCCGGGCGACGGCGAGCATTCCCGCGCTCGCTCGATCGCCCCTCCCGGAAGAGACCCGAGGGAGGCACGGGCGCGGAACCCCGCGCCCGCGCCCCTCGCGCTCGCTCTGAAAAAGCGTGTGCGCTACTTCGTGCCGGTGTCGCTCCCCGCCGGGGCGCCCTGCCCCTCGGAGACGCCCGGCATGTCCCCCCAGCCGCCCTCGATCATCGCCTTCACCTTCCACTCCCCGCCCTTCCGGACGAGGAGCAGCGCGCTGCGGCCGGTGGTCTTCTTCTTGCCCATCGTCATCGTCCAGTTGTCGTCCACCGTCGCGAGCGCGTCGGAGACGAGGAAGATCTTCGGGGCGTGAGTCATCTTCAGGTCCTTCATCGGCTTCCCGTAGACGGGCTCCATCATCTTCCGCCACTGCTCCTCGTTCCACGGCCCGCCGATGCCGTCGCCGGCCTTGTTGTCGGTGACCATGAGGACCGGGAAGTCCACGAGCGCGGCGGCCGCGTCGAGCTCGCCCTTCTGGCTCGCCTGCTGCAGCTTCTTGAGGAGGGCCGTGATCTGCGTCTGGCCCTGCTTCTCCTGCGCCGGCGTGACCTTCCGCGGCGTCCAGCCCGCCATCGCCTCGCCCATGTCCTTCCCGTGCGACGGCGCGGGCTCTGCGGCGCTGGGCGCCGGAGCGCTGGGCTCGGCGGCGCCGGGCGCGGGAGTGGCGGGCTCGGCGCTGCCGGGCGGAGGAGTGCTGGGCTCGGGGGTCGAGGGCGAGGGGCGGGTGGGCGCGGGCGGGGCGCCCGCCCCCTGGCCGAGCACGGCGATGGGGACGAGGAGGGACAGCAGCGCCAGGAAACGAACGGGGCTCATCATGAACGGCTCCTTCCGTGGATGACACGGGTCGTGCACCCCGAGTAACGGGCGCGAGCGGGCGTGGCACCTCCCTGCGGCGGTCTCCCCATCGGTGAGGTCGCTCGGCCGGCGCACGGCCGGTCGCCCGGGGAGATCCAGCGGCCGCGGTCGCGGCTCAGCGCGCTCGCGCGGAGCGGAAGCGGATCTCGCTCGCCTGCTCGGGGTGCTTGCCGGTCTTGTCCGCGTAGAAGGCGCGGATCCGCGCGAGGTCTGCCTCCTCGTCGCCGGTGAGCGGCAGGTACTCCGAGAGGCCCACGGTGCGCGTGCGGTAGTCGATGAAGGCGAGGCCGACGGGGACGCCGGTCGCGAGCGCGATCCGGTAGAACCCGGACTTCCAGTGATCGGTGTACGAGCGGGTGCCCTCGGGCGCGATGGCGAGGAACAGCCGCTCGCGGCGCGCGAGCTCGCCCTCGAGCAGCTCGATGATCCCCGCGGGATCGGCGCGGTTCACCGGGATGCCGCCCATCCGCCGCAGCAGCCCGCGGAAGGGCCAGCGGAACAGCGTGTGCTTCCCGACGAAGGTGACCGGGAGCGCGGAGGCGAGCCGGGCCAGGTATCCGACGACGAAGTCCCAGTTCGACGTGTGCGGGTACACCACGATCACGCAGCGCGGGACCGGCGGCCAGCGGATGTCGGTGCGCCAGCCGGCCGCGGCGAGCAGCGCGCGCGCGACGCGGGCGGCGACGGTGGGTGACGGGGAGTCGGGGCGCGCTGTGGGCGCGGGTCGTGGGTGTCGCAACGAACCGAGCGTGACACGGGACGCCCGTGCCTACAAGCCGTGTGGTAGGCGCGGCCACCCTGGCGCTTGCCCGCCTCCTGACGCTCGGTGGAAGAATCCTCCGTTTTCCCCCGGCGAAAGGGAGCGCTGCATGCCGAAGTTCGAGGAGGCGGAGCTGCTCGACACGCGCGACGTGATGGAGCTCGACCGCGTCGAGGCGAGGCGCCCGAGCCGCGCACCGTGGGTGCTGCTCGTCCTCACGCTCCTCGCCGGCACGGGCGTCGCGGGCTGGCTCCTCTACCGGCTCCAGCTCGCGCGCGACGAGGCAGCCACCGCGGCGCAGCGCCTCCAGGGGGTCCGGGCCGAGCTCGACGACGCGCGGGCCCAGCGGGCGGACCTCGCGCAGCGGCTCGGGCAGACGGAGATCGAGAAGCAGGAGCTCACGACCGCGAAGGCCGAGCTCTCGCAGGACGTGCAGGCGAAGGACGAGCAGATCGCGACGCTCCGCGGCGAGTTCGACGAGCTCCAGGAGAAGATGAAGGCGGAGATCGAGAAGGGGAACATCCGCCTCTCGCAGGAGCAGGGGCGGATCAAGGTCGACATGGTCGACGAGATCCTCTTCGATGTCGGCGAGGCGTCGATCTCCACGCAGGGCGAGGAGGTGCTCTCCCGCGTAGGGGCGGTGCTCGCCCGCCTGGCCGACAAGCGCATCCAGGTGTCCGGGCACACGGACGACCTGCCGATCTCCCCGCGGCTCGCGGACCGCTTCCCGACGAACTGGGAGCTCTCCGCCGCGCGCGCGATCACGGTCGTGCGATTCCTCGAGGAGCGCGCCCATGTCCCCGGCCGCCGCCTCGTCGCCGCGGCGCACTCGCAGTTCGATCCGATCTCCGCGAACAAGACCGCGAGCGGGCGCGCGCGCAACCGGCGCATCGAGATCCTGCTCACGCCGGAGATCGATCCCGATCGGAGGGCGACCCTCGCGGCGGCCGGGAACGCTGCGGCCGCTGCTCCGGCGGCCGCGCCCCGCAAGATCGCCGCGGCGACGACGCCCGCGCCGGCGCCGAAGCGAGCCGCGCCGGCGACGGCGACGGCCCACAAGCGCGCGGCGGCGAGCCGGACGAAGCGCTGACCCGGCGAGCTCGCAGGCGGGGTTCGGCGTTCGGCGCCCGAGCTCCCGCGTCCGGGTCCGTCCAAGAGGTGAGCGGGCCCTCCCCCCGGGTGTGCACGGATTCGACGGCCGTGGAGAATCGCGACGGTCCTCGCGATCGCCGCCGGTCATCCTCGATTCGCCTCGACTTTCGGCGCGGTTGCCCGCGGCCGGCCGTTGAGCACGGCAACAGCCCGGGGCGGGTCCCCTCGCTCGCGCGCGGCGCCGGGTGAAGGATTCGCGCGCCAGTCGCGCGTTCGGTGCGGCGCGCGGCCGGTCTGCGCCTTGGCGCCGGCCTTGCGATGCGGAGGGCTCGGGGCCGGCAGCCGCCCGGGGTCGTCCGCCGCTGCGGGCCCCTCACCGCTCCCTCCGGAGCGGGGAGGTGGAACATGGCCCACGCATCCGTGGCTCCCGTCGCAGGCCCGCTCCTCACCCGCGGCACGAAGCTCGCGCTCGCCCTCGCCGCGTCCGCGTCGGTCCTCGTGTCGATCCGGCTGTTCGCCGGGCTCGGGTCGATCACCGCGCTGAACGACGGCTTCGCGTGGGGGCTGTGGAAGCCGCTCAACGTCGTGACCTTCACGGGGGTCGGCGCGGGCGCCCTCGGCCTCGCGCTCGTCGCGCACGTCGCGAACCGCGGCCGTCACCACCCGCTCGTGCGCTCCGCGGTGTTGACCGGCGCGATCACCTACACGCTCGCCGGTCTCTCCGTGCTCGTCGATCTCGGCCGCTGGTGGAGCGTGTGGGGGCTCGCCGTCCCGACGCGCTGGAACGTGCGCTCGGTGCTCCTCGAGGTCGCGCTCTGCGTCGTCGCCTACTGCGCGGTCCTCTGGCTCGAGGTGCTGCCTGTGCTGCTCGAGCGCTGGCGCGACGCGCCGGGCGCGCGAGGCCGGCTCGCCGCGCGCGTGCTGCCGCGCCTCCAGCGGATGTTCCCCTTCCTCCTCGCGCTCGCGATCGTGCTGCCCTTCATGCACCAGTCGTCCCTCGGCGCGCTCTTCCTCTTCGCCCCGACGAAGCTCCACCCGCTCTGGTACACGGGCTGGCTGCCCACGCTGTTCCTGCTCTCTTGCCTCAGCATGGGCTTCGGCGCCGTGATCGTGATCGACACGCTCTCTCACCTCGCCTGGCGGCGCACGCGGGACGTCCGGCTGTGCGGCTCGCTCGCGCTCGTCATGGCGGCCCTCTCGTTCGCCTTCGTCGCGCTCCGGGTCGGGGACCTCGCCGCGAGCGGCGCGCTGCGGCACGTCACCGGCTGGCGCGGGGTGCTGTTCCTCGTCGAGCTGGGCCTCTTCACGTATCCGGCGGTGCGGGTGCTCCGGCGCTCGTACCGCGAGGACCCCGGCCTGCTCTTCTGGGCGGCCCAGCTCGCGGTCGCGGCCGGGGCGATGTACCGGTTCGACGTCTACCTCGGAGCGTTCACGCCGGGTATGGGGTGGAGCTACTTCCCCTCGCTCGCCGAGATCGTGTTCTCGGTCGGCCTCGCCGCCGCAGGCGTCGCGCTGTACGTCGTCCTCGTGAAGCGGCTGCCCATCCTGAGCGGCGTCGCCCGCGCCGCGGAGCGGCGGCCGGAGGCCGAGCGGCTGCGCGCGCACGCCTGAGTGACGAGGCGATCGGCCGCCGGCGCCGCCCGCGTCGCGCTGCCGCGAAGGGGTCAGAGTCGTGTCCGGCAGCGCGGTTCATCCGCAGCTCTACTCATTTTTGCGCACTGCCCAACCTCGCGAGATTCCGAGCGAACGCAACAAATGCGCGCGTTCTTTGCGTTGAGTGACGGAGGTCAAGGTTGGCGTCGGAAAACGGCGCCCATCATCGCACCCATCCGCGGACACCCCGCGGGCAAGGAGGGCGCGATGCCGCACCCGACCTCGGTCGCGGAGACCTCCTCGCTGTCACGGCGAGACTTCATGAAGGTCTGCACCACCGCCGCGGCGGCGGTGGGCTTGCCGGCGTGGGCGGGCGAGCGCATGGCGGACGACGTGGCGAAGGGCAAGAAGCCCTCCGTCATCTGGCTCCACTTCCAGGAATGCACCGGCTGCACCGAGTCGCTCCTGCGCACGAGCCACCCCGACGTCGCGGCGCTCATCCTCGACCTCGTCTCGCTCGACTACCACGAGACGCTCCTCGCCGCCGCCGGCGTTCAGGCGGAGGACGCGCTCGCGAAGGCGATGGCGGAGAACGACGGCAAGTACGTGTGCGTCATCGAGGGCGCGATCCCCACGCGCGAGGGCGGGCGCTACTGCACCATCGCGGGCCGCACCGCGCTCGAGATCGCGCGCACCGTCGCGGGCCGTGCCGGGGCGATCGTGGCGATCGGCTCGTGCGCGTCGTGGGGCGGCGTGCCGTCGGCCGCGCCGAACCCGACCGGCGCGACCGGCGCGCCGGAGGTGCTGGCGGGGAAGACCGTCGTGACGCTGCCGGGCTGCCCGGCGAACCCCTACAACCTCCTCGGCACCGTGCTCCAGTTCGCGACGTTCGGCACGCTCCCCGCGCTCGACGGCAAGGGCCGGCCGAGCTTCGCCTACGGCCGCGTCATCCACGAGGACTGCCCGCGCCGGCCGCACTTCGACGCCGGGCGGTTCGCGAAGACGTTCGGGGACGAGGGGCACCGGAACGGCTGGTGCCTCTACAAGCTCGGCTGCAAGGGACCGCAGACGCACGCGAACTGCTCTCTCCTCCCGTTCTGCGAGGTGCCCGGCGCCTGGCCCATCGGGATCGGCCACCCCTGCGTCGGCTGCACCGAGCAGCAGATCGCGTTCCGCGTCCCGCTCCACACGACCGTCGAGGTCCAGAAGCCGACCGGACCGATGGCGTACCCGGGGATCTCGCCGGAGCGCGGCGAGGTGAGCGCGGTCTCCGCGGGCGTGGCTGGGCTCCTCGTCGGTGGCCTCGCCGCCGCGGGCTACGTCTCGTCGCGCAAGCTCGCCGGGCAGGAGCCCCGGGAGCCGCCGAAGGAGGAGTAGGCCATGCCGACCGTCTCCCGACGCACCGTCCTCGGGACGCTCGGCGGCGCCGCCGCGCTGGCCGCGGCCCCCGCGCCCGCCTCGGCCCGCGCCCCGAAGCCGCCACACGGGGACGATCTCGGGCTCCTCTTCGACTCGACCCGCTGCGTCGGCTGCCGCGGCTGCGTCGCGCGCTGCCGCGAGGCGAACGCCCTCCCGGAGGACGTGAAGCTCGTGGACGGCGCGCCCTACGACGCGCCGCTCGATCTGAACGACCGGACGCTCACGATCATCAAGCGCACGGGCGACGGGCCGGGCGACGCGTACGTGAAGGCGCAGTGCATGCACTGCGCGGACCCCGCCTGCGTCTCCGTGTGCATGCTCGGCGCGCTCCACAAGGGCGAGCGCGGCGTGGTGGCGTACGACGTGGACCGCTGCGTCGGCTGCCGCTACTGCCAGGTGGCCTGCCCGTTCAACGTGCCCCGCTTCCAGTGGTCGTCCGCGACGCCGCGCATCGTGAAGTGCGAGCTCTGCCGGCACCGCTGGCGCGAGGGCAAGGGCGCGGCCTGCGCCGAGGCCTGTCCGCGAGACGCGGTGGTGTTCGGCACGCGCGCCGAGCTTCGCGCCGAGGCGCACCGGCGGCTCGATGCCGAGCCGGGGCGCTACCGCGGCGGGGTGTACGGCGAGCGCGAGGGGGGCGGCACGGGCGTGCTCGTCCTCTCCGCCTTGCCGTTCACGGCGCTCGGCCTGCCGGCCCTGGGGCCGGAGCCGGTGCCCGCGCTCGGCGAGACGATCCAGCACGGCATCTATCAGGGCTTCGTCGCGCCGGTGGCGCTCTTCGGGGCGCTCGCCTGGGTCACCTGGCGCAACCGGCGCGCGAGCGGCGGCGGGGAGGAGGAGCCATGACGTCGGGAGCGCGCGCGGTGGGAGGGCGGCTCCTCACGCCGACCTTCAAGGTCATGCTGGTCCTGTGGGCCGCGGCGACCGCGGTCGGCGTCGTGCGGTTCACGCAGGGGCTCGGCGCGGTCACCGCGATGAACGACGGCTATCCGTGGGGGCTCTGGATCGCCTTCGACGTGGTGGTGGGGACCGGGCTCGCGAGCGGCGGGTACGCCATCGCGCTCCTCGTCTTCGTCCTGAACCGCGGCCGCTATCACCCGCTCGTCCGGCCGGCGATCCTGACGAGCGCGCTCGGCTACTCCGTCGCGGGCATCGCGGTCATGTTCGACGTCGGCCGCTACTGGGCGCTGTGGAAGGTCCCGCTCATGCCGTGGCGCTGGAACACGAGCTCGATCCTCCTCGAGGTCGCGCTCTGCATCATGGCGTACCTGGCGGTGCTCCTCGTGGAGCTCTCGCCGGCCCTGCTCGAGCGCTGGGCCCGCGGGAGGCATCTGCGGCGCGAGGCGTTCGCGGCGCGCTGGCTGCCGCGGCTCTCGCGCGCGCTGCCCTTCGTGATCGCGCTGGGGCTCGTGCTCCCCACGATGCACCAGTCGAGCCTCGGCTCGCTGCTCGTCGTCGCCGGCACGAAGGTCCACCCGCTGTGGCACACCGGCGCGCTGCCGCTGCTCTTCCTCCTCACCGCGTTCGGCATGGGCTACGCCGTGCTGTACTTCGAGACGATCTTCTCGAGCGCCGCGTTCGGGCGGCCGCTCGAGACGCGGCTGCTCGGCTCGCTCGGCGTGTTCATCGCGGGCGTGATCCTCGCCTTCGTCGCGGTGCGGTTCGCCGGGCTGATGGGCGCCGGGCGCCTGGGCCTCACCGTCACCTCGGGGACGCTGTCGTTCTTCTTCTGGGCCGAGACGCTGCTCCTCCTCTCCGCGGCGGGACTCTTCCTGCAGCAGTGGGTCCACGCGAGCCCGGTCACCCAGCTCCAGGCGGCGCTCCTCGCGCTCGCCGGCGGCGCGCTCTACCGCATCGACGCGTTCCTGGTCGCCTTTCAGCCGGGCCACGGCTGGCGGTACTTCCCGTCGCTCGGGGAGATCCTCATCACCCTCGGCTTCATCGCCACCGAGACGATGCTCTACATCGTGGCGGTGCGGCGCTTCCCGATCCTCGCCGGCGTGAGCGTCGCCGCGGCGGAGCGCCTGCCGGCCGGGGTCCAGGAAGGAGCGGCATCATGACGAGCCAGCGCATCACGATCGACCCGGTCACCCGGATCGAGGGGCACCTGCGCATCGACATCGAGGTGGACGGCGGCGCCGTCCGCAAGGCCTGGTCGAGCGGCACGATGTGGCGCGGGATGGAGCTCATCCTGAAGGGCCGCGACCCCCGCGACGCGTGGGTGTTCACCCAGCGCATCTGCGGGGTGTGCACGACTGTCCACGCGATCGCGTCGGTGCGCGCGGTGGAGAACGCGCTCGGGCTGCCGATCCCGCTGAACGCGCAGCTCATCCGCAACCTGCTCGTCGCCGCCCACGCGCTGCACGACCACGTGGTGCACTTCTACCAGCTCTCCGCGCTCGACTGGGTGGACGTGACGCGCGCGCTCGAGGCCGATCCGGCGAAGGCCGCCGCGCTCGGCGGGAGCCTCTCGTCCTGGCCGGGGAACTCGCGGGCCGCCCTCGCGGCCGTGAAGGCCAAGCTCGACGGCTTCGTGAAGGCGGGGCAGCTCGGGATCTTCCGGAACGGCTACTGGGGTCACCCGGCGATGCGCCTCTCGCCGGAGGTGAACCTCCTCGCGGTCGCGCACTACCTGCAGGCGCTCGACGTGCAGCGCAAGGCGAACCAGGCGGTCGCGATCCTCGGCGGCAAGACGCCCAACATCCAGAACCTCGCCGTCGGCGGCGTCGCGAACGCGATCAACCTGGACAGCCCCGCCGCGCTCAACATGGAGAAGCTGTACCAGGTGAAGACGCTGCTCGAGGAGGTGCAGGCGTTCGTGCACCAGGCGTACTTCGCCGACGTCTGCGCGGTGGCCGGCATGTACCCCGACTGGCTGCGCCACGGCGCGGGCGTGACGAGCTACCTCTCCGTCCCCGACCTGCCCATCGACGCGCCCGGGACGAAGTTCGATCTGCCCGGCGGGACGATCATGGCGGGCGACCTCTCCACCGCGCGGCCCTTCTCCTCGTTCAGCGATCCGTACTTCCGCGACAACGTCACGGAGTCGATCGCGCGATCGTTCTACGAAGGGGACTGGCAGAAGAGTCCGTTCGCGGAGGAGACGGTCCCGAAGGTCCAGGACTGGCAGCCGGAGGGGAAGTACTCGTGGGTGAAGGCGCCGCGCTTCCAGGACAGGCCGATGCAGGTCGGTCCGCTGGCGCAGGTGCTCGTCGGCTACGCGCTCGGCCACCCGCGCATCCGCTTCTGGGCCGACCGCTGCCTCGACGTGGCCGGGACGGTGGCGGGCGCGAAGCTCACACCGGCCGTGCTCCACTCCACGCTCGGCCGCCACGCCGCGCGCGCCATCCGGACCGCGGTCCTCGCCGAGCTCGCCCTCAAGCACTGGCAGCTCCTCGTCGAGAACATCGGCCGGGGCGACACGGCGGTGTTCAACGCGCCGACCTTCCCGAAGAACGAGGTGCGGGGGTTCGGGTTCCACGAGGCGCCGCGCGGGGCGCTGTCGCACTGGGTCGTCATCGAGGACGGCGCGATCAAGAACTACCAGGCGGTGGTGCCGTCGACCTGGAACGCCGGGCCGAGGGACGGGAAGGGGCAGGCCGGGCCGTACGAGGCGGCGCTGGTCGGGAATCCGATCGCCGACCCCAAGCTGCCCCTCGAGGCGCTGCGGACCATTCACTCCTTCGATCCATGCCTCGCCTGCGCGGTCCACACGGTGGACGGGGAAGGGACCGAGCTCGGGACGGTCAGGGTGGGGTAGGGCGTCACCGACCGGCCGCGCTCACCCACGTCGGTTCGTTCGTCGGAGTGCGGCAAGGATCCGCGCGCCCGTGGGCGCCGTGTGGTTACACGACACGCGGAGGTCCTGCCATGCGCGATGGGAAGCCCGTTCGAGCCCGCCGGCTGCTCTCCTGGACGTCGATCGCTCCTGCCCTCGTGCTGGCGGCCGCCGCGCACGCGCGACCGGCCGCTGCGCAGCACGGGCAGGAGGCCGAGGCACCTCACGCAGCGGCGCCGTTCCAGATCCCGGACTCCATGCGCGCAGAGCACGCGAAGATCCACGAGGAGCTCGTGCGCGCGACGAAGGCACCTGCGGCGGTCGGGCAGGCCGCGCGAGCGCTCGCCGAGGTGCTCCACCCGCACTTCGTCCGGGAGGAGGAGATCGCGCTTCCGCCCCTCGCGCTGCTCGAGCCGCTCGCGGCCGGGAAGTACGACGCGAAGATGGCGGAGGTCTTGAAGCTCACCGACGCGCTCCGCGAGGAGCTCCCGAAGATGCTGAAGGAGCACGAGGCCATCGGCGCCGCGGCGAAGAAGCTCGAGGCCACGGCGAGGAAGGCGGGGAACGCGAAGGTCGAGCAGCTCGCGAAGGACCTCCAGCTCCACGCGCGCACCGAGGAGCAGGTGTTCTACCCGGCGGCGCTCCTGGTGGGAGACGCGGTCAGGGCGAGGGGTTCGCGCTGACCTCTTCGCTTCGCTTCGCTTCGTTCGGCCAGACCGAGAGTATTCGAGAGTATTCGGCCAGACCGAGAGTAACCAGCGGCGGATACGGCAGGAGAGGGCGCTCGATGCGCAATCTCGGCGTCATGGTTAGGCAGTCCGGCGACTCACGCCCGCCTGCGAGTGACGTTTCGACGCGCTTTCGGGCTGTGGACGCGAGTTTCGCTGGCTGCGCGCGCACCCCTGCCATGGAAGCGCGCGGAACCGACCCACTGAGTCCGTGAGCGAGAGCGGATCCTACGCTGCGCCGGCGCACCGCACGCCGTGGAAAAGGCGCAGGTGGTAGGTGCCGGCGGGGAAGACCACGGTCCGCACACCCGAGCTCCACTCGACCAAGGCCTGCCGGTACTCGACGAGGAAGGACCGGAGGCGGAGGAGGCCCTCGATCCTCTTCCACTTGTCGCGCGCGGCAATCCGGGGCTTGAGCTCGAAGCGAGGCTCTCCGGCAGGCGGGCTCGCAAACGGGTTCTGCGCCAGCACCCGCGTGACGCCGACGAACCGGCGGCCCTTGGTGGCGATCTCCTGGTGGTGCCTCTTCTCGAGCTCCTGCACGGCGGCCGAGAGCGAGGCACGGAACTCGTCCGCAGAGGCGAAGCCCGGCGGGGCTGAGAGCTCGAGCTCGACAGTCTCCGGGAGGTAGCCTTTGGGGTCGAAGAAGAAGCTCGGCCTTCGGGCCACGAGCTTGATGGTCCCGATCTGCTCTGGGGCAGTCCAGAGACCCGGCCACTCCGCGCCCCGCCTGACGAGTCCGGCGGCGACGGGATTGGCGAGCACGTACGCAGCCTTCGCGAGGACGTCCTCAGCATCGAGCGGCTCGACCGCACTGTAGCTCCCGTCGGTCGCCCAGAAGCTTTCGAAGCGGCCGAGCGAGGCGTTCACCGCGCGTGCGACGAGAGAGTCCAGGTACTGCATGAAAGCCGGGAGGCGTCCTTCGGGATCGGTGACGATGAGGTGCGCGTGGTTGGAGAGGACGCAGAACACGTGGACGAGGACGCCGTGGCGACGGGCTGCGAGGGCGAGGACGTAGAGGAAGATCTCGTTGATGATCTTGGACGGGCGAAGGAAGAAGCGGCGTTCCGAGCAGCGCCGCGTGATCAGGTAGACGGTGCCTGGCAAAACGCGGCGAGGGAACCAGTCAAGACATCGCTGACACTTTGCTCGGGATCTTGGCTTGTCTCCCGCGCTGACGAATCCGCTGCTCGGTGTTTACCCAGGTGACAGGTGGCATCACCGTGTTCTGGGCGAGGGCGTGGT
>NZ_JAKZLF010000027.1:28423-77004 GCF_022808855.1 Anaeromyxobacter soli | reverse complement strand
GTCGATCGCGCGCGCCCTGCCTCCCGCGGACCGGGCCATCGCCGACCAGCTCACGCAGGTGGTGAACCGGCTGCTCGTGTGGGACCTCCAGGTCGCGCGCGACGGCAGGAAGGGCGATCGGCTCGAGATCCTCTACACGCCGTCCCCGCCGGCGGCTCCCGGCCTCCCGCCGAGCGCCGAGCCCGTCGTCGAGGCGGTCCGCTACGTCTCCCAGAAGCTCGGGAAGGCGTTCTCGGTCTACCGCTTCCAGGCCGAGGGGGCGCGCTGGGCCCGCTACTACCGGGAGGACGGCAGCGAGCTCGAGGAGCACATCGTCGACGCGCCCATCGGCGAGTACGAGCAGGTCACCTCGCTCCTGCGTGACGGTCGCCGCCACAAGGGCGTCGACTACAAGGCGCCGGTCGGGTCGCCGGTGTTCGCGCCGTTCGAGGGCGTGATCCAGCGGCGCAACTGGAACTTCCGCGGAAACGGGAACTGCCTCGACATCCTCGATCCGGCGAGCGGCCGCCACGCGATCTTCCTGCACCTCGAGGTGCTGCCGAAGGAGATGATCGCCGGCCGCCGCGTGAAGAAGGGCGAGCAGATCGCGCTCTCCGGCAACAGCGGCCACTCGTTCGCGCCGCACCTTCACTACCAGCTCGAGGACGCGAGCGGTCGGGTGCTCGATCCCTTCGAGGTCCACAAGATCGAGCACCGCTCGCTCGTGGCGGCCGCCCGGCCCGCCTTCGAGGTCCGCCGCGGCGCGCTCGACTCGGCGCTCGGCGGCAGCGCGATCGCCGCGCCTGGCGCGGTCGTCCCCGCGGTCCACACCGCCCCGGCGCCGTGACCGTCTGAGACCGGGGTCCCCGGGATACGTCCCGAGCGCAGCCGCAGCCGGATGAGGCTGCGGGGCCCCGGGCATCGGTCCCGCGCGCAGCCGCCGCGGTATGCGGCGGCGCCGGAGCGAGCCGGGGGTCCGGGGGGCGCGTAGCTGCGCCCCCCGGCACGAAGAAAAGGGCCGCCTCTCGCGAGGCGGCCCTTCGTGTTTCACGAGACTGCGAGCCGGCGGCTAGACCTTCCGGCCGCCCTCGGCCGCCCACTTCTCGAGCATGGCCGTGGTGACCGACTTCGGACGCTCGATCGCGTAGCCGAGGCCGCGGTCCCACACGAGGTTCGCGAGCACGCCCAGCGCGCGGCCGACGCCGAAGAGAACCGTGTAGAAGTCCCACTCGCGGACGCCGTAGTACCACTGGATCACGCCCGAGTGCGCGTCGACGTTCGGCCACGGGTTCTTGGTCTTCCCGTGCTCCGTCAGGACGCCCGGCGCCACCTCGTAGATCATGTTCACGAGCTGGAAGAGGGGGTCGTTCGGCAGGTGCTTCTTCGCGAACTCGTTCTGCGCCGTGTAGCGGGGATCCGTCTTGCGGAGCACCGCGTGGCCGTAGCCCGGGATGACCTGGCCGGAGTTCAGCGTGTCCCAGAGGAACTGCTTCAGCTGCTCCTTCGAGGGCACCTGGTTGTTCAGCTTCTTCATCGTCTGCTGGATCCAGCCGAGCACCTCCTGGTTCGCGAGGCCGTGGAGCGGGCCCGCGAGGCCGTTGATGCCGGCCGAGTACGCGTAGTACGCGTCGGACAGCGCCGAGGCCACGAGGTGCGCGGTGTGCGCGGAGACGTTCCCCGACTCGTGATCCGAGTGGAGGATGAAGTACATGCGGGCGACGTCGTCGTACGGCTTCTTCTGCCCGATCATCTGGGCGAAGTTGCCGCCGAGGTCGAGCTTCGGATCCGACGGGATGTGCGTGTCACCCTTGTACTTCATGCGGTAGATGTACGCCGCGAGGACCGGGAGGCGCGCGACGAGCGTCATCGCGTCCTCGTACATCGGGTCCCACATCTCGGTCTTCTTGAGGTTGCCCTCGCCGTAGCGCTTCGCGAACACCGACTCGCGCTGCATCGCCACGATGCCGGCCGAGAACATCGCCATCGGGTGCGAGTCGCGCGGCATCGCGCGGAGCACGTCGATGACGTACTGCGGGAGCACCTCGCGGGCCTTGAGGTCCGCCTGGATCTCGGCGGCCTCGGCCTTCGTGGGGATGTCGCCGGTGAGCAGGAACGAGAAGAAGCTCTCGACCGTCGGCATCTCCGCGCCGGCGACCACGTGCTCCTTCAGCGCGTCGAACGTCTCCGGGATCGTCTTGCCGCGGAAGCGGATGCCTTCCTGCGGGTCCAGGTACGAGATGTCCGTCACGAGGCAGCGCACGTCACGGGCGCCGCCGATGGCCTGGCCGATCGTGACCTTGTCGATGACGATCTCCGCCAGCTCCTTGTTCAGCTTCTGCGTGCGCGGGCGGAATGCCTCGATCTTCTCCTTGAGCTTCCGCTTGAGCGTCTCAGCCATTGTCGACCCCAGCCATTTGTAGAGGTTTGTTCTGCAACTACAGAGCGCGTTGAACCGAGGGCCGAATCCTACCCAGCGAATTTCGGCCAGGGCAAACCGGATCGGGAACAACTCGTGGAGCCGCCGAGTCTAGTTTCGACCCGGCCCCCTGCTCCCCGCGCCCGGGCGCACACCTCGATGCCTACTCGCTCCGACAGGGCCTCGCCCGTCCCGGTGCGGTCGGCTGTCGCAAGCTACACCGCTCCAGCCGCCGCAGGCGAGCGCAAGCGGTCGCTGACCTCGGCGCTGGGCTGGGAGACGGGCGCGCGCGAGCGGGACGCGCGCCCGCAGGAAGGCTCAGCGACGGCCGGCGGCGAGCGCCGCCGCGACCTCCGCCGCCACGTTCCGCGACGCCTGCGGCTCGTCCCCGACCGCCGCCTCGGTCGCGAGGTCGGGCACGATGGGCTCGGGGAGCGCCGCGGCGACGGCGTGGCTGGGCTTCTCGGCGCCGGCGCCGGAGCGGCAGGTCCTGCACCAGGGCTGGTTGCGAATCGCGCCGTCCGCCATCTTGCGGAGCCCGAACTGCGCGAGGGGCCGCATCTTGTGGCACTTGAGGCACATGAGGGTGATGAACACCTCGTTGCCGTCGGCGTCGTAGACCGACGAGCGGCGCCTCTTCGGCTTCGCGGCGGCGGGCGCGGCGCGCTTCGCGACGGGGCCGCCCTTCTCGAGCTCGCCCTTCGCGATCGCGGGCGCCACCATCACCTTCACGGCCATCGGTCCAGGACCTCCTGCTGCGGGATGCCGGCCATCCGGGACGGCCGGCGGACCGTAGCGAACCCCTCTGACAGCGCGCCGACTGGACCGGCGCGGCGCCGAGTGCGAGCATTCGACGAGGGGAAGGGGAGTGGAACAGCACTCAGCGGAGTATCGGACCGTCGCGGTGTTCGGAAGCCTCACCGACGCGGAGCTCGTCCGCGGGATGCTCGAGGCGGATGGGATCGCCGCCGCGGTGCTCGAGGGGACCGACGCGGCGCTCCTGCCGGGCGTCGGCCGGACGATCCGCGTCCTCGTCCCGGCCCACGATCTGCCCCGCGCGCGAGAGATCCTCGCGAGCCCCGCCATCTCGCCGACCGACGTGGAGGACGACCTCGTCGCCCCGGTGCCCGAGAGCGGACGCTCCTGGACGGTCGGCTGGATGGCCCTGCTCATCGCAGCCGCGCTCCTGGCGGCGGCGTTGCTGTGAGCGGGGCTTCGCCCCACCCCGCCCGCGCCGCCACGATCCTGTGCCCCCCAACGGGAGCGCGCGACCGCCTGCTCGCACACATGGCGCCCATCTCGGAGCGACCCTAGCTTCCCGCCAGGGTTCCGATGGACGCACCTAAGGACATCCCCCTGCTCGATCCCAAGGTCGTCGCCCGGATGCACCGCATCTCGCAGGTCGCGGCGGCGCTCGCGGGCGGTATCGGGGTGGGCGCCCTGGTCAGCCATCCCCTGGGCGTCCCGTGGCTCCGCACCCTCGCCCGGGGGATCGAGGTCCAGCCGAACACGGCGGCGGGCATCATCGCGGCCGCCCTCGGGCTCTCGCTCGCGGGGCTCGGCGCGCGCTGGGCGCGGATCGCCTCTCGCGTGATCGGCGTCCTCGTCGCGGCCCTGGGCGCCGCCACCCTCGTCGAGCACCTCGCCCTCGTCGACCTCCACATCGACCGGGTCCTCGTGCCGGGCCTGGGCCTGAGCGCCGCGGTCACGCTCCCCGGCCGGCCCGGTCCGCCCGCCGCCGCGAGCTTCCTGCTCGCGGGCGCGGTCCTCGTGGGCCTCGACGCGCGCCGCCGCGCCGCGTGGCTCGCGCAGGGGCTCGCCATCGTCGCGATGGCCATCGCGCTCCTCGGCGTCGTCGGCCACACCTTCGACGTCTCGCTGCTCTACCGCGAGGCCACCGTCACCGGAATCGCCTTCCCGTCCGCCATCGCGCTCTTGACGCTCGACGTGGGCCTCCTGTGCGCCCGTCCGGACCGCGGCTTCGTCGCGAACCTCGCGTCTACAGGCGCCGGGAGCGCGCTCGCGCGCCGGCTGCTCGTCTACGTCCTGCTCCTCCCCCTGCTCCTCGGCGGGCTCGCCCTCGCGGTGACGGGCGCCTCGGGCGAGGGGGCGCTCGCCGTCTCGCTCCTCGTCGTCGTGCTCTCGCTGCTGTTCGTCGTGCTGGTGCTCCGGGACGCGGTCGCGATCGACCGCATGGAGCTCGCGAAGCTCCGCGCGCAGGAGGCGCACGCCGCCTCGCGCGAGGAGCTCGCCCGCGCGCTGGCGCGCGAGCAGGACGCGCGGGTCCACGCCGAGGCCGCGAGCCGCTCGAAGGACGAGTTCCTCGCCACGCTCTCGCACGAGCTGCGCACGCCGCTCAACGCGATCCTCGGCTGGTCCGGCCTCCTGCGCGACGCGGGCGGCGATCCGGAGCGGCTCGCCCGCGGCCTCGCGGTCATCGAGCGGAACGGCCGCACGCTCGCGCAGCTCGTGTCGGATCTGCTCGACATGTCGCGCATCGCGGCCGGGAAGATCGAGGTCGGGCACGCCGACGTCGATCTGCTCGGGGTGGTGGACGACGCGGTCGAGGCGGTCCGCGCGACGGCGCGCGCAAAGGGCGTCGCGCTCTCCCGCACCGCAGGGCCGGAGCTGCCCCGCGTCGTCGGCGACGCCGCGCGCCTGCGCCAGGTCGCGTGGAACCTCCTGTCGAACGCGGTGAAGTTCACTCAGCCGGGCGGCAGCGTCGACGTGCGGCTCGCGGCGTCGCGCGGGGGCGCCCTCCTGGAGGTGAAGGACACCGGCGTGGGAATGGCGCGCGACTTCCTCCCGGTCGTGTTCGATCCGTTCGTCCACGCGGAGGGGGCGTCGGTGCGGCGCCACGGCGGGCTCGGGCTCGGGCTCGCGATCACGAGGCAGCTCGTGGCGCTCCACGGCGGGACCATCGAGGCGGAGAGCGACGGGCCCGGCCGCGGGGCCACCTTCCGCGTGGTGCTGCCGCCGGTCGCGCGCGCGCCCGCGGTGGCGCCGGCGGCGGAGAGCGCCCGGCCCGACCTGGGCGGCGCCCGGGTGCTCGTCGTGGACGACGAGGCGGACTCGCGGGACGTGCTGCTCCAGCTGCTCGCCTCGTGGGGCGCGCGGCCGGAGGGCGCGGCCTCCGTCCGCGAGGCGCTCGACGCCGTCGCCCGGGAGCGCCCGGACCTCGTCGTGTCGGACATCGCCATGCCGGGAGAGGACGGCTTCACGTTCGTGCACGAGCTGCGGCGCCTCGAGGAGGCGCGCGGCGAGCGGCGCGTGGCGATCGCCGCGCTCACCGCGTTCGCCCGCCCCGAGGATCGGCAGCGCGCGCTCGCGGCGGGCTTCGACGCGCACCTCGCGAAGCCGGTCGATCCCGCGACGCTGCACGCGACGATCGCCGGGCTCCTGCGCGACACCCGCCGACCGGACGCCGCCGGCCCGCAGGGCACGGCCGCGAACCCGGAAGCGCCGGAGCCGCCGCGGACCGGCGGCGAGGGCGCGCGCGCGGCGGGCTGAGGCTTGCGTCACCGCTCGGGTGCGGCCCAGCGGGGAGCGAGCCCGCGCTGCTTCGCCCTACAACCGGGCCCCGACGTAGACGATGACCTGCAGCACGCCGGTGAAGGCGACCAGCGCGGCGGCGGAGACGGAGCTCTTGGCGGTGGCGCGCAGCCAGCCGATGAGCCCCGGCACCGCGAGCGCCAGCCCGAGGATGAGCCCGAGGGGCAGCCCGCTCACCGAGATGTGCAGGTAGCCGAGCGCGACCGCGGTCTCGACGGCGGCCGCGACGAGCGCGATCACCGGGAGCACCCGCTGCGCGGAGGAGGCGACGAGCAGGACGGAGGCGGCGAGGGCCGAGACGGCGAGGGCGACGTGGAGCGTCATGCCCGCCGCTTCTACGCCGTCCCCTCGCGACCGCGCAAGAACGCGGCGCGCATACATCGGCTCACGGGGCTCGCCCCCGCCACGCCGGCGACCGCCCTCGCCCTGGCGAGCGACAGGCGCCGCTCAGGACCGCGAGACGATCTGGCGGAGCACGTACGGCATGATCCCGCCGTGCCGGTAGTACTCGGCCTCGATCGGCGTGTCGATCCGCACGACGAGCTCCACCTCGTCGCGGCGCCCGTCCCTGCGGTGCACGACGAGCGTCGCCCGCTGGCGCGGGGTGAGCCTCCCGGCCACGCCGACGAGGTCGAACGTCTCCGTGCCGTCGAGCCCGAGCGTCTGGGCCGACACGCCCTCCGGGAGCTGGCAGGGGAGGACGCCCATGCCGACGAGGTTCGAGCGGTGGATGCGCTCGAAGGAGCGCGCCACGACGAAGCGGACCCCGAGGAGCGCCGTCCCCTTCGCCGCCCAGTCGCGCGAGCTGCCGGTGCCGTACTCCAGGCCGGCGACGATCGCGAGCGGGATGCCGTCGCGCGCGTACTCGAGCGCGGCGTCGTGGATGGGGAGGCGGCGGCCGGTGGGCTGGTGGACGGTGACCCCGCCCTCGACCCCCGGCACCATGAGGTTCTTGATGCGCACGTTCGCGAACGTGCCGCGCACCATCACGTGGTGGTTCCCGCGGCGCGCGCCGTAGCTGTTGAAGTCGCGCACCGAGACGCCCAGCGCCTGCAGGTAGGTGCCCGCGGGCGACGACGGCTTGATCGAGCCCGCCGGGCTGATGTGGTCCGTCGTGACCGAGTCGCCGAAGATGGCGAGCGCGCGGGCGTGGAGCACGTCCTTCGCCTCGGACGGCGCCGCGGCGAAGGGCGTGAAGTACGGCGGCTCCTGGATGTAGGTGGACTCGGGGTCCCAGTCGTAGCCCTTGCCGCCGCGCACCGGGAGCGCGTTCCAGCGCGCGTTCTCGTTGAAGCCGCCGTAGTAGTTCTTCCGGTACTCCTCGGGGTTCGCCGCGGCCGGCCGGAGCGCGTCGATCTCCTCCGCAGTCGGCCAGAGCTCGCGCAGGAACACCGGCCTGCCGTCCTTCCCGACGCCGAGCGGCTCCTGCTCGAGGTCCACGTCGACGCGGCCCGCGAGGGCGAAGGCGACGACGAGCGGGGGGCTCATGAGGAAGTTCGCCTTGACGCTCTGGTGGACCCGCGCCTCGAAGTTGCGGTTGCCGGAGAGCACCGACGCCGCCACGACGTCGTGGTCGGTGACGACCCTCTCGATCCGCTCGTCCAGCGGACCGGAGTTCCCGATGCAGGTGGTGCAGCCGTAGCCGACGACCTGGAACCCGAGCCGGTCGAGGTAGGGCTGCAGCCCGGTCTCGGCGAGGTAGCGGGAGACGACGCGCGAGCCGGGGGCGAGCGAGGTCTTCACGTGCGGCTGCACGGAGAGTCCGCGCTCCACCGCCTTCTTCGCGAGGAGCCCGGCGGCCAGCATGACGCCCGGGTTCGAGGTGTTCGTGCAGGAGGTGATCGCGGCGATGAGGACGTCGCCGTGGCCGATCTCGACGGTGCCGGGGAGCTCCCGCCGCGGCGGGTTCGGCTGGGTGTCCGGCGTGGGCCGGTTGTTGATCATCTCGTACTCGGTGAGGGTGCTCGTGTTCTTCCGCTCGCCGTCCGGCAGGCTGTCAGAATCCTGTAGGCCGCCGCCCGTGGTGGTCGGCGGGGATCCGTTCGGCGAGCGGTAGCGCTGGCGGAGCTCCTCCGCGGGCTTGCCGTAGCCGGACGCGTCCTTGCGGGTGAACAGCTCCTGGAACGTGCGCTTCAGCGCGCCGAGCTCGATGCGGTCCTGCGGCCGCTTCGGCCCGGCGACGGCCGCGCCCACGCTCGCGAGGTCGAGCTCCACGACCTCGCTGTAGTCGACCTCGCCGGCGCGCGGGATGCGCAGGAGCCCCTGCGCCACGTAGTAGGCGCGGAAGGCGTCCACCGTCTCCTTCGGGCGCCCGGTCTGCTCGAGGTACCGGATCGAGCGCTCGTCGGGCGGGAAGAAGCCCACCGTGGCGCCGTACTCCGGGGCCATGTTGGAGAGGGTGGCGCGCTCCGGGACCGGCAGGCTCGCCGCGCCCTCGCCGAAGAACTCGACGAACTTCCCGACCACCTTCGCCTTGCGCAGGATCTCGGTCACGCGCAGCACGAGGTCCGTCCCCGTCACCCCCTCGCGCAGCGCGCCGGAGAGGTGCACGCCCACGACGTCGGGGGTGAGGAAGTAGGTCGGCTGACCGAGCATCGCCGCCTCGGCCTCGATGCCGCCCACGCCCCACGCGACGAGCCCGAGCCCGTTCACCATGGGCGTGTGCGAGTCGGTGCCGACGAGCGTGTCCGGGTAGTAGAGCCCGCCCTGCTCGAGGACCCCGCGGGCGAGGAACTCGAGGTTCACCTGGTGGCAGATGCCGATGCCGGGCGGGACGATGCGCAGCTCCTCGAACGCGTGGGTGCCCCACTTCAGGAACTCGTAGCGCGGCAGGTTGCGATCGAACTCGAGCTCCATGTTGTAGCGGAGCGCGTCGGCGGAGCCGAACGCGTCGACCTGCACGGAGTGGTCGACGACGAGGTCCACCGGGACGAGCGGCTCGACCGCGAGCGGATCCTTGCCGAGGCGCGCGACGGCCGAGCGCATCGCGGCGAGGTCCACGAGGAGCGGCACGCCGGTGAAGTCCTGGAGGAGCACCCGCCCGACGAGGAACGGGATCTCGCGCGTCCGCTCGGCCCGGGGCTGCCAGCGCGCGAGGGCGCGGACGTCCTCCTCGGTGACCCGCACGCCGTCCACGTTCCGCGCGAGCGACTCGAGCACGATGCGGAGCGAGACCGGGAGGCGGGACACGGGCCCGAAGCCCTTGCGCTCGAGCTCCGGGAGCGACACGAGCCGGCCGGTCCTGCCGGCGGCGATCTCGAAGGGGACGACGACGCCGAGCCTGTTGTCGTTCATGGGGATCCTCGCCTGAGCCGCGCGCGGCCGCCGGCGGAGCGGGCGCGAGCCTCGGGCCGGGGGACGCGCCCTGGCGTCCCGCCGGTCGTTGGGTGAGCAGCTTTCATACGCGCGGCTCGCCGTCCTTCAAGCGGCGTGTCGGGGCTCCGCCGGGGTGCGCCGCGACGACGCAGACCGCGGGAGCGCTCCGCGCTAGAAATAGTGACCCCGGAGGCTCGATGCCCGTCCCCTCGCAGCTCTACCGCCCGTCGCTCGCGCTGCTCACCGACTTCTACGAGCTGACGATGGCGTACGCGGCGTGGAAGAGCGGCCTCGAGCGGAAGGAGGCGTGCTTCACCCTGTCCTTCCGCAAGAACCCGTTCTCGGGCGGGTTCACCGTGGCGGCGGGGCTCGAGCACGTCGTCGACTTCGTGGAGCACCTCCGCTTCGACGCGGACGACCTCGCGTTCCTCGCGGACCAGCGCGGCGCGGACGGCGAGCCGCTCTTCGAGCGCGGCTTCCTCGAGGCGCTCGGTCGGCTCGAGGTGGACGTCGACGTGGACGCCGTTCCGGAGGGGACGGTCGTGTTCCCGCACGAGCCGCTGCTCCGCGTGGCGGGCCCGATCATCCCGGCGATGATCCTCGAGACCGCGCTCCTCGCGATGGTGAACTTCCAGTCGCTCGTCGCGACCAAGGCCGCCCGCGTGTGCATCGCCGCGCGCGGCGAGCCGGTGCTCGAGTTCGGGCTGCGGCGCGCGCAAGGCATCGACGGCGGCCTCTCCGCGAGCCGCGCCGCCTACCTCGGCGGCTGCTCCTCCACCTCCAACACGCTGGCGGGCCGCCTCTACGGGATCCCGGTGCGCGGCACGCACGCGCACAGCTGGGTCATGCTGCACGGCGACGAGCGCGAGGCGTTCATGGCCTACGCCCGCGCGCTGCCCGCGAACTGCGTGTTCCTCGTGGACACCTACGGCTCCCTCTCCGGCATCGACCACGCCATCGAGGCCGGCCGCTGGCTGCGGACGCAGGGGCAGGAGATGGTCGGCATCCGGCTCGACTCGGGGGATCTCGCCTGGCTCTCGATCCAGGCGCGCAAGCGGCTCGACGAGGCCGGCTTCCCGAAGGCGGTCATCCTCGCCTCGAACGAGCTCGACGAGAACATCATCCAGAGCCTGAAGGACCAGGGCGCCACCATCACCGTGTGGGGCGTCGGCACGCGCCTCGTGACCGGCATGGGCGACGGCGCGCTCGGCGGCGTGTACAAGCTCGGCGCGGTGCGCGACGGCCCGGAGGGCGCGTGGCTCCCGCGCGTGAAGGTCTCGGAGCAGACCGCGAAGACGAACGTGCCCGGGGTGCTGCAGGTCCGCCGCTTCCTGCGCGGCGGGGAGTTCCTCGCCGACGCGATCTACGAGGAGGGGATCGGGCTGCCCGCGCCGGCCGTCATCCTCGATCCGCTCGACCCGCTGCGCCGCCGCGAGATCGAGGCGGACGTCGCGGGCGAGGATCTCCTTGTCCCGGTGTTCCGCCGCGGGCGTCGGGTCTACGACCCGCCGCCGCTCCCCGAGCTCCGCGCGCGCACCGTCGCGCAGCTCGGCCGCTTCCACGCGGGCGTGAAGCGGTTCGTGAACCCGCACCAGTTCCCGGTCGGGCTCGAGCGCGGGCTCCACGAGCTCCGCGCGCGGCTCGTGCTGGAGGGGCGCGGGTCGCCGCGGTGAGCGCCCCACCGGCGGAGGTGCGGGCGGGGGCCATCCCTGCCTCGCACTTGACGCCTCGCCCGCCGCCACATAGTCAACATCTCGCTTGAGCACGAGACGCGGCAAGACGGTGGAGACCTCCGGGCGGCGATTCAAGACCGCCATCTACGAGCAGTTCGCGCGCGTCTCCAAGGCGCTCGCCAGCCCGCACCGGATCGAGCTCGTGGAGCTGCTCGCCCAGGGGCCGCGGACGGTGGACGCGCTCGCCCGGCTCACGGACATGAGCCTCGCGAACACCTCGCAGCACCTCCAGGTGCTGCGCGCGGCCGGCCTCGTCGAGGCGACGAAGGAGGGGCTGTTCGTCACCTGCCGGGTCTCGGATCCCACCGTGCCCGCGCTGCTCCTCGCGCTGCGCGGCGTCGCCGAGGCGCGGCTCGCGGAGGTCGAGCGGATCCGGCGGGAGTTCCTCGCGGAGCGGGACCAGCTGGAGGCGCTGGACGAGGAGGCCCTCCGCCGCCGCGTGCGCGCCGGGGAGGTGACGCTCCTCGACGTGCGGCCGCCGGAGGAGTTCGAGTCGGGCCACATCGCCGGCGCGGTCTCGGTGCCGCTGCCGGACCTCGCGAAGCGGCTCTCGGAGCTGCCGAGGGACAAGGAGGTCGTCGCCTACTGCCGCGGGCCGTACTGCGTCCTCGCGGTGGAGGCGGTGACGCTCCTCCGTCGCAAGGGGCTCAAGGCGGTTCGCCTGTCCGACGGCGTCCTCGACTGGGCGGCCCGGGGCCGCCGGGTCGAGCGGTCCGGCCGGTCGTGACCGCGCCCACGCCGCTCTCCTACGAGGCCTGGCGGAGGAGCCTGCTCGGGAGGACCACCGAGGCCGTCGAGCGGGCGGCGGTGATGGAGCTCTGCGGCGGCGTGGCGGGCGCGAGGATCCTCGACGTGGGGTGCGGCGACGGCGCGTACGCCCTCGCCCTGGCGCGGCGCGGGGCGCGGGCGACCGGCGTCGATCTCTCGCCCGCCGCCCTCGCGCGGGCAGGCGCGAACGCCCGGGCCGCCGGCGCGGCCGTCGCGCTCGCGGCGGGGGACGCCGCCGCGCTCCCGTTCGCCGACCGGAGCTTCGAGCTCGTCGTGTCGGTGACGGCGCTCTGCTTCGTGCCGTCGCCCTCCGCCGCGCTGCGCGAGATGGCGCGCGTGCTGCGCCCCGGCGGCCGGCTCGTCCTCGGCGAGCTCGGCGCGGTCAGCCTGTGGGGTGCCTGGCGGCGCGTCCGCGGCTGGCTCGGCGCTCGCCCGTGGCGCGACGCGCACCTGTGGACCGAGTCGTCGCTCGCGGCGCTCGTCGCCCGGGCGGGCCTGGAGCCCGGCGCGGTCCGAGGCGCCGCCTACCACCCGCCGCTCGGCCTCGCCGCCGCGGCGCTCCGTCCGCTCGACCCGTGGCTCGGCCGCCGGACGCGGGCGGGCGCGGCGTTCCTGGCGCTCGAGGCGGCGAAGCCGCGCCATCGCGTGTGATCCCGCCCGGTCAGAGCGGCTTCACCATCCGGATGGCGTCCCACCGCTCGTGGTTGCGGCGCGGGTAGGCGCGCCGGAGCACCCCCCGCTCCTCGAAGCCGTGCTTGCGGTAGAGCGCCACCGCGCCGGTGTTGTGCGGGAACACGTGCAGCACCACCTCGCGCGCGCCGACCTCGCGGGCCCACCCCACGGCCGCGTCGAGGAGCGCGTCGCCCACGCCGCGGCGGCGGTGGCCGGCTGCCACGAGCATCCCGAGCTCGGGCGAGGTGCGGCCCACCATCGCCGCGAGCCCGAGCGGCTCGGTGCCGCCCTCCTCCTCCGCGACGAGCAGCGTCCCCTCGCCGCTGTCGAGGAGCGCGCGCCAGCGGGCGCGCACCTCGCGGTGGTCGATGGGCGGCTCGGTCGCGAGCCACTGCCCCTCCGCCGCGACCGCCTCGAAGAGGTCGATGCAGCGATCGAGATCGGCGTCGGTGAGGGGCCTGACGCGCACGCTCGGGGACGCTAGCACGCGCCGCGCGTGTGCGCGCGCGGCGCACCTCTCCTGGCCGGAGCGCGGTCACGATCCCGCGGGCGAGGCGAGGCGCGCTCGCGCGGGCGCCGCGTCGAAGGCGAGCCGACGCGCTGCTCCCGCGGGGCGTTTGGGCTAGGGTAGGGCAGATGAGCACGCCGAACCCGTGGACCGTGGTGCAGGCCGCCGACTACGAGCAGCACATGGGGCCGGAGGGCCTCGATCAGCGCGCCCCGCTCGCGGCCGTCTTCCAGGAGGCCTACCTCGCCGCGCAACCCGGACGGCTCCTCTTGCTCGGCTGCGGGACCGGCAACGGCCTCGACCACGTCGATCCCTCCGTCACCTCGCGGATCGTCGGGGTGGACGTGAACCTGCAGTACCTCGGCATCGCGCGGCAGCGCTTCTTCCACCTCGGCCCGCGGCTCGAGCTCTACTGCGCCGAGGCGGAGAAGTTCCGCGCGGCTCCCGGCGCGTTCGACCTCGTGCACGTGCCGCTCCTCTTCGAGTACGTCTTTCCGGAGGTGCTCGTCCGGCGCGTGGCGGAGTGGCTCGGGGACGGCGGCGGCTGCACGGCGGTCGTGGAGCTCCCCGGGGGGGACGGCCCGCCGCCCCCCTCCAAGCCGCTCCAGCTCATCGGTCGAGCCAAGCGGCTCGTCCCGCCCGAGGAGCTCGAGCAGCTCTTCGAGCACTACGGCATGCCGCTCCGCCGCGAGCACACGGTCCCCCTCCCGCACGGGAGGAGCTTCTGGGTGGGCTCGTTCGGGCGCCCGCTGAAATAGGGAGCCGGGCGCCGGCGTACGATCGGGCCGGAGGTCACGACACGATGCTCTGCCCGTACTGCCGCACCGAGAACGCCCCCGGCGCGACCCGCTGCGCCGCTTGCACGAGCTGGATGGTCGAGCGGCCGCCCGTGCGCGACTGGACGCGGGCGCGCGAGGGCCGGCTCATCGCCGGCGTGGCCCGCGGCCTCTCGAACCGCTTCGGGCTGCCCTGCGCCGCCGTCCGGCTGGTGTTCCTGCTCTCGATCCTGTTCGGCGGCTGGGGCGTGCTCGCGTACATCGCGCTCTGGATCGCGATGCCGCTCGAGCCGCTCGCGCTCCTGCCGCCCGCGAACCTCGAGCGGCGTGAGCCCGAGGCGGTCCAGCACGGGTAGATCGGCGCCTCCGCGCACGGTCGCGCGCGTGCGCTCAACGGGCACCCACGCCAGCGGGCTCTCGCTGCCGGTTCGCACCGTCAGCGGGAGCTCGTCTCGACCCTCAGATGGTCCGTGGCACGCCCAACGGACGGATCGACCACATAGCGGGAGGGCTCCATCCCCGCCGGCGCGACGAGCGTCGACGCACGACGTCGTCGGTCGCGAAGTCGACGTCGTCGGTCGCGAAGTAGACGTCGTCGTCCATGGGTGCGCGAAGAGCCTCCGGTACCTGAACCGAGACTGAGTACGCGCAACCGGGATCGAGCCGGCCTCCGGAATATCGAGCCGGCGCTCTGGACCAGCTACGCGCGTGCACCACAATCTGTCCCGCTAATGAAAGCTGGCAGATAGGAACGGACACCCCACAAGCGCGCCGGCTACGCCGTCGGCGACGGCACGGCCCGTAGGGAGGCCACAAAAGGCCGCAGCCCCATTTTGCGGAAGGTGAATGTGCGACCTCGGCCCTACAGTGCGTCCACGCTTCTGCCTCGGCTGTTCGCGTCGCCTTGGGAGACATTGTGAATAAAGCGTCCGATCGGCGGCGCACGCACTCGCGCCCAGCTCACCGTTGTCCCTTGCTGCGGATGGCTGTTATAGCGCTCGCGATATTCGGCATGCGACACGCGAGTGCGGCATCCATAGTGATGGAACCTATTCACCTTGACTCCGGAGCCCCGGTGTCACTAACGCTTCCCGTGCATGCGGGGGACAGGGTGGATCTCGGGATATGCTGGTACACCTGCGAATTCGGTGGGACAAACGCTCGGGTAGTCGTATGGAGCGATGGGTTCGAGGCGGCAGCGACCCAGCCGTTCCTTTGCGTGCCCGCTTCGTTCGTTGCCACCGCCGATAATCAGGTGTTGAACGCTCAGATCGAACCATATTCTTCATATATCAGTTTTGAATGCCCTCCCTGTGTCCAGAACGCGGACATCGACATTATAATTGCGGCCAAGGTCCAAAAGACGCAGCAAGAGATAGACGAATACACTGCCATGGCCGAGACAGATACGGCTCTCGCAGCTGTGTTCGGGTGGTGCGCATCCAGGTTCCCCGCCCTGGAAACGGTGTTCGCTACGGAATCCGCGGCGATGACTGGGATGGCAATGTGGCGATCGAGGCTCGCAAGGGATCCGCCTGACGACAATTATACGGTTATCGCGGATCCTGTGTTCCCGCAGTTGTCGCCATTCATTGAGACCCCAGGCGTGAGTAAAGCCGTAGCCGAGGCCACCAACGCATGGTTGGCGAACATGGGAACCGAAGCGGGGTACATCGGTGCGCTCATAGCCGCGATCAATCGCTCTCAGGGGGCGGCCGATGGGGGCAGCAGGTACTGGGAGCAGCAACAGTTGAGCGCCGCGGCGCAATATGCGGTGGAGGCGGCCACGGCGCTGGCGAGGGACGCAGAGTTGAGGGCAGCCGTCGCGACGGCGTTGTACGAGTCCGGCTATCAAGATGTCGTGATCGATCAGGCGAGTGTGGAGGATGCGCAGTTCAACCTGTGGCTCCGGCTCAACAATCTCGATCCCGCCCAGCTATCCGTCTTGCAGTCGTTTAGTGCGGCGGACTACAACGACGTGGCGCAACGGTACGTCGCGAAAGGGTTGATGGTGAATGCGAACCCCGCGAGTGTATCGGCGCTGGGCAGCTTCCCGGCTCTTCTCGTATCTCCCGAATGGGCGCAACACGATGCTGATGTCGTTGCGCAATACCTTGCATTCGCGAGTCGCAACGGTCCGGTCGGGGTGCCGTTTGTACCTGGGACGCCGACGTTCGCGAACGTCACAGCGACGGACGTTCAGGTGAACTGGGCGACGGCTGCCGGCGCGACGAGCTACAAGCTGGAACGGGCGCCGGACGCGAGCGGCGGACCGGGGGAGTGGGGCGAGGTCGCGACCGGTATGAACGGAACGCAGCTTATCGACAGCGGCCGAGCGGCGAACACCGAGTACTGGTATCGCGTGCGCGGAACGAACAGCCAAGGCGATGGTCCTTACTCGGATGCGAGCAGCGTGACGACCGCGCCGAACGCGCCCGGAGGACCGACATTCGAAGATGTGCTCACGACGTCGCTGACAGTGAGCTGGACCGAGCCGAGCGGAGGAGCTGGACGCTACGCGGTCGATCGCGGCACGACCGAAGCCGGCCCGTGGGCCTCGGTCGCCGCTGGACTGACAGCGCTGAGCTACTTAGACTCGGGATTGGCGAGCAGCACGACGTACTACTATCGAGTGCGGGCCCTGAACGCAGAGGGGTATTGGAGTGCATCGCCTGCAATGGTGGTGACGACGGCGACCGATCCAAGCGCTCCGCCCCCGAACTCTCACCGGTACTGGCGCCTGCTTTGCACTCGTACGTCGGGGAAGTACTTGGGTTTCGCCGAGATCGAACTGCGCTCGGGAGGGCCTGATCTCACCGGTTCCGGGGTGGCATCTGACTCTGGTCACTACAACACCTGGGATGCGGGAAAAGCCGTGGATAACTCCACCAGCACGGCATTCACCACCTCGACGACGAGGGCCACGACAACGAACCCGGTGTGGTGGCGCTACGATTTCGGGGAGGGGAACGCGACAGCAATCACGGAAATCGCGATCATGCCGCGGCAGGACGGGTACTTCCGCGAGGCGCCCAGCGACTTCTGCTGGCAGTGGAGCGATGATGGTCTGAGCTGGACATCTCAGCGCTGCTACGCGGGCTGGGCCTGGGCAAGCGCCGCACAGCAGGTCATTCCCGTGGTGGCCCCCGAAGGACTATAGCCCATGAAACGACCCGCTGGCAGCAGCGTGGGTCCGTCCGCCAGCCGCCGATCCTCCGGTCAACTCGTTCGGTTCTGGGATGACCGTCTCCGGGCTCGTATTGCCCGGCTCGACGGGTGATTTGCGGACCGTATTACCAGTCGACTTGGGAGGCGTACTCATACAGTGAGGTGTGTTGTTGCAGTCATGGGCGTTACGGGCCAGCGATAACAATCGGTCGCTGCTACGAAGCGGAAGTCTCGGCGCTGGGTCGAAGTGCTTCGCTGATCGTACCCCGGGTGTCGCAGCACCCCGGAAGATCGCACTGAACGGACCGATCAATGAGCGTGCAATGGAAGAAAGTCGGCCGGATTCTGAATACCGTCTCCGTCGTGTCCGCGGCTCTGGCCCTGATCTGGATGTTCCTCGAGCCAGAAGGACGACATGAGTACGCGATCGGCTCCGTTCACATCACGCGGTATGCCGTGACGCAGACCCTCTTATCAGTATCACTCGTTACCATAATGGGGCGTCTCGCACTCAACTTGCGTTCGCGCGGCAACGGAACCCGCCAGGGGTCACGTCTGTCATAGCCACGGCGGACAGCTCCAGAAGGCATCTGAGCCCTGACGGATCCCCTCATCCCCACGGTCATGGGATGGGGCCGGTTCTAGACGTTCCGCAGGGTTGAGATCATCGTGCGGGGCTCATGCGCAACCAGGCCATCCGCCCCTACCGCGTGCACGACTTCGTCTCCTCGTGGAGGCGGGCGGCCGCGAGGCCGTGGTGGACGTCGTGCGGCGTCACCAGCCCGAGCCCGCCGTGGCTGTGCTCGGTGTTGTACCAGCCGAAGAAGTCGGCGCAGTGCGCACGCCCGTCCTCGACGGCGCCGAAGCGTTCCGGGAAGTCGGGCCGGAGTTTCATCGTCTTGAACTGCGACTCGGAGAACGGGTTGTCGTTCGAGACGTGCGGCCGCGAGTGGCTCTTCGTGACGCCCAGGTCGGCGAGCATCAGCGCGACCGGGTTCGAGGTCATAGAGGTGCCACGGTCGGCGTGGACCGTGAGCTGGTCGCGCTGGATGCTTCGCGTTCACAGGTTCGCGGATGATCCGCGGGCCGAGCAGCTTCGCGATGTCCCAGCTCCAGAGCTGGTTCGGGGCGATGGCGAGCAGCTCGGGCGCCTTGTACTTCGGTTGCCGCAGTTGGTCCCGCCGCCCGCGGACCTCCGCGTTCTCAGCGAGGACGCGGTACATGGTGCGCTCCGAGCAGAGATACCGGCCCTCGTCGAGCAGCGTCGCGTAGACCTCGGCGGGCGCGAGCTCCGCAAAGCGGGGCTCGTGCAGGACGTCGAGCACGGCGCGTCGTTCCACAGCGACGAGCGCGCGGTGGCTGCTCCTCTTCGCAGGCGGCGGGCGCGGCTTGAGCGCGCGGCACCTCAAGAACCTGCGCTTCGGGATGGGGCTCACCGACACGCGCATCGGCTAACCGAGCGGCGTGACCGGATCCTCCTGGTCGGCGCCATCGCCGCTGCGCTGCTCACGCTGCTCGGTGCCGCCGGGGAGGCAGTCGGGGAAGACCGGCGGATCAAGGCGAACACCTCGAAGGAGCGGACCCACTCCCAACCAGGGGCTGTTCCACTTCGACTGCCTGCCTGGCATGCGCGCAGAGCGCGCGCGACCGCTGATGCAGACGTTCGACGAACTCGTTCGCCAGCAGGCCACGTTCGTGAAGTCTTCGGCCTCATGCGAGGGGATGGCTCAGGCACTCGTGAGCAGTCGGATGCGAGTGTCTCAGATGCGTATTCCATGATTGCCGCAGGGAGCCGTCGCGCCCGTCACGTACTTCGCAACGAAGGGTTGGTCCGGGGTCGTGGACATGGGCGCCGGTTCCTTGACCATCAAGGCCGTCGCCGCGAAGCCGGGAACGTCGCCCCAGGAGTACGACGTGAACGGCGCGTTCACCGCAACCCTGGTCGCGTATCCGAGCGGTGCCTCGACGGACACCGTCACGATCGACATCACGTTCTGAAGAGACGACGGCAGCGGCGGCGAGGCGGGCCATCATCGCGTGGCGTGGCTGCTTTTCGGGGGTGTAGCCGAGTCGCGACCTGACTCTCCCTCACCCCAGCCGCCCCAAGAGCCGCAGGAGCCCGTCCACGATCGTGATCGGGTGGGGCGGGCAGCCGGGGACGAAGAGGTCCACCGGGATCCCAGCGAGCGCCGCCTCGGCGCCGCCGCTCACCACGGGGCTCTCCCGGAACACGCCGCCCGAGATGGCGCAGGCGCCGACCGCGATGACGAGCCGCGGGGCGGGGACCGCCTCGTAGGTCTTCCGGAGCGCGAGCAGCATGTTCTCGGAGACCGGGCCGGTCACGACGATCCCGTCGGCGTGGCGGGGCGAGGCGACGAACTGCACGCCGAAGCGGCCCAGGTCGAACTGGATGTTGCCGGTCGCGTTGAGCTCGGCCTCGCAGCCGTTGCAGCCCGCGGCCGACACCTGCCGGAGCTTGAGCGAGCGGCCGAGGACGCGGCGCATCTCGCCGTCGAGCGCCGCCGCGAGCACGGGCTCGTCGCCGCGGACGACGAGCGCCTCGCGCGCGCGCGCGGCGAGCCGGTGGTCGTCCGTGAAGCGGATCGCCCCGGGCGGGCAAGCCGCGGCGCAGTCGCCGCAGAAGACGCACCGGCCGAGGTCCACCGCCATCGACGCCGTCCCCGGCGCGAGGATCGCCTCGGTCGGGCAGATCTCCGCGCACGCGGTGCACCCGTCGGTGCAGCGGGACGGATCGACGGCGGGGCGCCCCCGGAACCGCGCCGGGAACTTCGGCGGGCCGTCCGGGAACGCGACCGTCTGGCGGCCGTAGCCGAGCCTGAACTTGAGGATGTCGATCACAGGTCGTGCCCCGCGTAGGAGAGGTTGAAGCTCTTGTTGCAGAGCGGGAAGTCCGAGATCTGTCCGTCCCGGAGCGCCATCGCGAGCCCGAACCAGTTGTGGAACGAGGGGTCCTTCACCTTGTAGCGGGCGAGGCGTCCGGCCTCGTCCGTCACGGCGACGTGCGCGATCTCGCCGCGCCAGCCCTCCACCATCGAGACCACCAGCGACCCGGGCGCGAGCGGGCCGAGCGGATCGCGCGCGCCGCCCTCGGGGAGGTTCTCGAGCTGGCTCGCGACGAACGCCGCGCTCCGCTCGCCCTCGAGGAGCCGGATCCAGGCGCGCGCGAACACGTCCCCGGTGTCCGCGGTGACCACCGGGACGTGGACGAACCGGAAGATGCCGAACGCGTGGTCGCGCCGCACGTCGCGGTCCACGCCGCTCGCCCGCGCCGCCGGCCCCACGAGCCCGAGGGCCAGGGCCGTCTCGCGCGACACCGCGCCGGTGCCCTCGAGCCGGGCGCGCACCGAGGGCGACTCGAAGAAGAGCCCGGCCGCGCGGCGCGACTTCTCCCAGGCCCCGCGCACCCGCGCGGCGATCGCCTGCGCCTCCGCGGCGCCGAGGTCGTGGCGCACGCCGCCCGGGACGAGCAGGCCGCGACCGAAGCGGTTCCCGCAGAGCTCCGCGGTCGCGTTCAGGAACTCGGCCCGCAGCGCGCCGCAGTACGAGGCCGTCGGGAGGAAGCCGACGTCCCCCGCGAGCGCGCCGAGATCGCCCACGTGGTTCGCGAGCCGCTCGAGCTCGAGGGCCACGCCGCGGAGCGCCATCGCCCGGGCGGGCGGGGGCCGCCCGGCGAGCGACTCGAGCGCCTTGACGTACGCGAGCCCGTGGCCGACCGAGGTGTCGCCGGCGATCGACTCGGCGAGCGCGAGGGAGCGGCGGTCGGGGCCGCCCTGGAGCAGCGGCTCGACGCCGCGGTGCTGGTAGCCGAGCACGATCTCGAGGTGGAACACCTGCTCGCCGTGGCACTGGAAGCGGAAGTGCCCGGGCTCGATGATCCCGGCGTGCACCGGGCCGACCGCGACCTCGTGCACCTCCTCGCCCTCCACGGCGAAGAACGGGTACTCGCCCGGGATCGTCGCGCGAGGATCGCGCCGGCCGAACGCGTCGCGCACCGGGCGCAGCGGCGGCTCGAACCTGAGCGGCTTCAGCCAGGGGTGCCCCTCGGGGCGGACGCCGTACTGCTCCGCGAGCTCGCGCTCGAACCCCTGCGCAGCGGGGACCTCGGCCGAGAGCGCCGGGTAGGCGCCGTCGACCAGCGTGGAGAGGAGCGCGAGCCGACCCTCGGGATCGTCGGCGAGCACGGCCGTCAGGAGCACGCGGCCCTCGGCGGGGCGCCCGAAGAGGGCGGCGAGCCGGCCGCCGCCCGCGAGGGCCTCGAGGACGATCGCGCGGAAGCGCGAGACGGGGTGCACGGGCACGGCGCGGGCGTCCACCGCCTCGCCGTTCCAGGTCTCGAGGAGGTCGCTCGCGCGGGGGCGGACGTCGTGAATGGGTCCGGTCATGTTCAGTCCCAGCGGCCGCCGACGAGCTGCGCCGCGGCACCGAAGAGATCCCTGAGCCCCTGGGGCAGGAAGAGCCCGAGCAGGAGGACGAGCACCATGAGGGCGAAGGGCGGGGCGGCGGTGAGCCAGCTGTCGTCCGTCCCGGGCACCCGCGGCGCATCCCCCGGGTCGCCCTGCACCACCGCGAGGACGGTGGTCGCCATGCCGATGAAGATGACCGCGAGGAGCGCGAGGAAGAGCCCGCCGACCACGAAGCGGCCGGCCCCGAAGGCGCCGTTCAGGATGGCGAACTCGCTGAAGAACGGGGAGAAGGGCGGCGAGCCGGTGATGGCGAGGAACCCGGCGAGGAAGAGCGGCCCCGACACCGGGAGCCGGCGCGCGGCGCCGCGGACCTCGTCGGTGGTCTTCGCCCCGAACGCGCGGTGGATGTTGCCGGCAGAGAGGAACAGGACGCCCTTCGTGAGGCCGTTGTTCATCGAGTGGAAGAACGCGCCGCCCGCCGCGCCGCCGCCGAGGCCGATGCCGAGGGCGAGGATGCCCATGTGCTCGACGCTCGAGTACGCGAGCATCCGCTTGAAGTCGCGCTGCCCCACGACGAACACGGCGGCGAGCGCGATGGAGAGCAGGCCGAGGCCGACGAGGGCGTCGCGCGCGAACGCCTCGTCGCCCGCGGCGCGGGTCACCTGGAAGACGCGGGCGATGGAGAGGAACGCGAAGTTCGTGAGGCCGCCGGCGAGGAGGGCGCCGAGGAGCCCGGGCGCCTCGCCGTAGGCGTCGGGCTTCCAGGAGTGGAGGGGCGCGAGGCCCATCTTCGTCCCGTAGCCGACGAGGAGCAGGACGAAGGCCGCGCGCACCCACGGCCGCGACAGGGACGGCCCCGCGGCGATGAGGTCGTCGAGGAGGAGCGAGCGGGGTCCCCCGGCCCCGGCGCCGGACAGCGCGAGGAAGAACGTGCCGAGCAGCGCGAGCGCGATGCCGAGCGAGCAGATGAGGAGGTACTTCCAGGTCGCCTCGAGCGAGCGCGCGTTGTGGTTGAAGTAGATGAGCGGCGCGCTCGCCAGCGTGGTCGCCTCGATGGCGACCCACGAGAGGCCGAGGTGGTGCGAGAGCGCGACGACGGTCATCGCGGCGAGGAGGAGCAGGAGACCGCCCACGAAGATCCGGTTGTCGCGGTCGGCACGCCGGGCGAGGTAGCCCTGCGCGTAGATGGCGGCGGCGAGGAAGAGGGCGGTCACCGTGAGGAGCGTCACCTTCGCCATGGGGTCGAAGGCGAGCCACGCGCCGGCGCGGGCGGGCGGCGGCGAGGCGAACAGGGCGGCCACCCCGGCGGCGTGAAGGAGCGCGCCCGCGAGGAGCACCAGCGGCCGGCGGCGGTTCGAGGGGACGAGGAGCGCGACGGGCGCGAGCGCGAGCGGGGCGAGGATGACGAAGAGCATGGCGCGCCCTAATCCTTCAGCGCCGAGAGCTTCTCGGTGTCGAGCGAGGAGAACTCGCGGTTGATGTGGAACATGACGATGCCCATCACGAACACCGCCGCGAAGAGGTCGAGGAGGACGCCCGCCTCGACCATGACCGGCATGACGTCGGAGAGCAGCAGCCCGAAGACGTAGACCCCGTTCTCGAGGACGAGGAACCCGAGCACCTGGCTCACCGCCTTCTTGCGGGTGACGACGAGGAGGAGCCCGGTCCAGACCGTGGAGAGCGCGGTCGGCACGAGGAAGCCGTGGGCGCCGGCGTCGGGGAGCGGCAGCCGGCTCGAGAACGCGAAGGCGAGCGCGACGCCCACCGCGCCGAGCACCATCGAGGGGACGAAGCCGATGACGGGCTCCATCTCGCGGCGGATCGACGCCTCGCGGATCGCCCGGAACATCAGCCAGGGGATGAAGAACCCCTTGATGGCGAGCGCGCCGCCGGCGAGGAGGACCGCGTGGCCGAGGTTGTGAGACTCGCGGACGAGGAGGAGCGGGAGCGCCGCGAGGAGCGCGCCCTGGATCGCGACGGTGCGGATCGCGGCGCCGAGGCGGCTCGAGGCGAGCAGGAACAGGTCGATGACGACGACCAGGACGAAGACGAGATCGACGAACGAGGCCATCGCGGTCACCGGAGGAGGAGGACGAGCGCGAACACGGAGAGGACCGACGCGCCCACGAGGAGCTGCGGGACGCGCACGATGCGCAGCCGCGCCATCACGGACTCGACGACGCCGACGCCCACCGCGAAGCAGAGGACGCCCAGGAAGAACAGCGCCTCCGAGGCGAGCGCGCCGTCGCCGCGGCCGAGGACGAGGCGGGAGAGGATCGCCCCGAAGAGGAAGAGCTTCAGGGACGCGCCGTACAGGATGAAGGCGAGGTCGGGCCCGCCGTGGTCGAGCACCATCACCTCGTGGATCATCGTGAGCTCGAGGTGCGTGTTCGGGTCGTCCACCGGGATGCGCGAGTTCTCGGCGAGGGCGATGACGAACACCGCGATGGCGGCGAGGAGCAGCGCCGGGCCGGCGGAGCCCCACGCCCCCGGGAGCGCCGGGCCGAGCATGCCGGAGAGCGAGAGGGTGCCCGTCGCGCGCGCCAGCACGAGCAGGCACAGGAAGAGGGCCGGCTCGGCGAGGCTCGCGAACGTGACCTCGCGCGCGGCGCCCATCCCCTCGAACGCGGAGCCGGTGTCGAGCGCCGCGAGGGCGGTCGCGAAGCGCGCGAGGCCGAGCAGGTACGCGAACAGGACGAAGTCCCCCGCGAAGGAGAGCGCCGCGGGCGCGCCGCCCATCGAGAGGAGGAGCCCGGCCGACGCCACGGCGGCGAGCCCGACGATCGGGCCCGCGCGGAACACCCAGGTCGTGGTCCGGCTGTAGACCGCGCCCTTGCGCAGGAGCTTCGCGAGATCGAGGTAGGGCTGCAGCAGCGGAGGTCCGACGCGCCCCGCGAAGATCGACTTCGTGCGGTTCACGACGCCGAGGAGGAGAGGGGGCAGCGCGAGGAGCGCGGCGAGGTGCAGCACGGTGCGCAGGAGGAGCATGGGCGTGTTCACCAGCCGAATCCCCAGGCGAGGATCGCGAGCAGCGTCGCGAGGACGAGCAGCACCTGGAACTGGATGCGGCGCAGGAAGAGGAGGTGGGCCCGCGCGGCGAGCCACCGGAAGCCGCGCGCGGCGGGGGCGAGCGCGAGATCGAGGACCGTGTCCGGCACCTCGGTGTGGAACGCGGCGCGGGCCGGGAACGCCCCGCCGAGGCGCGGCGCGGCGCCGCGCGGGAAGATCGCCCACGAGAAGCGGCGGACGAGCAGCTCGGCGAAGGACGAGCCGGTGTACTGCGCGCGCGGGAGCGGGCCAGAGAAGGCGCAGCCCCAGGTCTCGACGTCGGGGGCGCGCGGCGCCCCGAGGCGACGGCGGAGGAGGACCAGGCCTGCCGTCGCGACGAGGAGCGCGGCCGCGGCGACGCTCACCCGCGAGGCGCCCGCGCCCGCGCGCGCCGCCGCGCCGTCGAGGAGCTCGGGCGGGAGCCGCGACCAGGCCGCCGCCGCGCGGACCAGCGCCGGGAGCGCGGCGGCCGGGGCGAGGCCGATCGCGGCGCAGGCCGCGGCGAGGATCGCCATCGGCACGAGCATCGTCCGCGGCGCCTCGTGCGCGGCGCGCGGGTGCGCGCTGCGCGGGGTGCCGAGGAACACCACCCCCACCACCTTGACGAAGCACGCCGCGGCGAGCCCGCCGACCAGCGCCAGCGCCGGCACGCCCAGCGCCGCGAAGGCGAGGAGGTCGCCCCCGCCGCGCTCCAGGGCGGAGAGGAAGCCCATGTAGACGAGCCACTCCGAGACGAACCCGTTGAGCGGCGGGAGCCCGCTGATCGCCGCCGCGCCGACGAGGAAGAGCACCGCGGTCGCGCGCATCGGGCGCGCGAGCCCGCCGAGGAGGTCGAGCTCGCGCGTGCCCGTCGCGTGCTGGACCGCGCCGGCGCCGAGGAAGAGGAGCGACTTGAACAGCGCGTGGTTCACGACGTGGAGCGTCGCGCCCCCGAGCCCGAGCACCACGAGGCCGGGCTCGCCGCGCGACCGGCCGAGCAGCGCGAGCCCGGTGCCGAGGGCGATGATCCCGATGTTCTCGACGCTGTGGTACGCGAGGAGCCGCTTGAGATCGTGCTGCGCGAGGGCGAACGCGACCCCCAGCACGGCGGAGGCGCCGCCGAGCAGGAGGAGCGCCGTCCCCCACGTCGCGGGCGGCGCGGCGAAGAGCCCCGTCACGCGCAGGAGCCCGTAGATGCCGGTCTTGATGAGCACCCCGGACATCACCGCCGAGACGTGCGACGGCGCCGCCGCGTGCGCGCCCGGCAGCCAGAAGTGGAGCGGCATGAGGCCGGCCTTCACGCCGAAGCCGAGGAGCGCGAGCGCGAAGGCGCTCGCCGCGAGCCGGCCCGCACCGGGCAGCCCCTGCATCGCCGCGAAGTCGAACGACCCCGCCGCCTGCCGCAGGAGGGCGAAGAGCGCGAAGAGCGCGAGCGTCCCGACGTGCGTGGCCGCGAGGTACACGAGCGCCGCGCGCTGCACCTCCGCGCGCTCGTGGTCCGTGTGGACGAGGAGGAAGCCGGAGAGCGCCATCACCTCCCAGCCGACGAGGAACACGACGGCGTGCCCCGCCACGACGAGGAGGACCATCCCGCCCGTGGCGAGCCCGTAGAAGAGCTGCAGCCGCACGGCGCGCGGGCCGTGCTCGGCCTGCGGGTAGTAGCCGAGCCCGTACACCGCCCCGAGCGCCGAGACCGCGCAGATGGGCAAGAGGAAGATCGCCGAGAGCGCGTCGAGGCGCAGCCCGAGCGCCGGCGCCGAGAGCTCCCCGCCGAGGAGCACCGTCCCCGCCGCCGCGACGCCGAGGGCCGCCCCCGCGCACAGCGCGGCGCACGCGAGGGCCTGGCCCGCGGCCGGCCGCGCGCGCAGCGCGGCCGCGGCGAGCCCGCTCGCGGCGGGGAGGGCGATGGCGCCGAGGACGGGGACGAGCGTCATGGGCCGCGCTGGTGGAAGAGGAGGAGCGCCGAGAGGGCGAGGACGGTGAGGACCGTGTAGAGGAGCTGCAGGTTGAGCCGCGACTGCTGGAAGTGCCGCAGCCGCCCGAACCACTCGCCCACCGCGCGGAACGCCGGCTCGAACACGCGCGCGCGGGCGGGGTCGTCCGCCTCCTGGGCGTAGCGGACGCGGCGGGGGAAGAGGCCCTCCGGCCGCGCCGGGGTCTCGACGGGGCGGAGCGCGCGCGGCGCGATCGCCGCGAGCGCGAGCTCGGAGAGCGAGGCGGCTGTGTACTGCACGCGCGCGCTCTCGGCGGAGAAGCCGCAGCCCCAGGTCTGGGCGGCGCGCACGTCGCGCCGGGCGAGCATCCGCCGCGAGGCGAGGGCGAGCGCGACGCCACAGAGGAGGAGGAGCGCGAGCCCCGCGCGGAGCGGCCCGGCGAGCGCGGAGAGCGCGGGGGCGAGCCTCGCCGCGAGCTCCGCCGCGGGGACGCGGAGCACGATCGCGGCCGCCGGGGTGAGGAGCGCGACCGCCTGGCCGGGGAAGAGCGCCACGGCGGCGTTCGCTGCGGCGAGGGCGGCGAGGGGCGCGAGGAGCAGCGGGCCGCCCTCGTGGGCGGACGCCGCCTCGGGGCTGCGCGGGCTGCCGAGCAGCGCCGCCCCGACGAGCCGGGTGAACACGATGGCAGCGAGCGCGCCGACGAGCGCGAGCACGGCGAGGGACAGGTAGGCGAGCAGGGCGGTCCCGGCGGCAGAGCCCTGCCCGCCGTCGAGGAGGCCCAGGTAGAGCAGCCACTCGGAGACGAAGCCGTTGAGCGGCGGGAGCGCCGCGAGCGCGACGGCCGCGAACACGAGCAGCCCCGCGCTCACCGGGAGGCGCCGGAGGAGGCCGCCCATCCGCTCCACGTCGCGGGTGCCCGCGCCGTGCACCACCGCGCCGGCGCCCATGAAGGCGAGCCCCTTCATCAGGGCGTGGTTCCAGACGTGGAGGAGCGCGCCGGCGACCCCGAGCGCGGCGACCGCGGGGGCCCGGCCCGCCGCGCCGACGAGGCCCACGCCGAGGCCCAACGCGATGATCCCGACGTTCTCGACCGTGGAGTAGGCCAGGATGCGCTTCAGGTCGCGCTGCCCGAGGGCGAGGAGCAGCGCGGCGACCGCGCCGAGCAGCCCGACCGCGGCGAGCGCGAGGCCGTGGGAGACGGGCGCCGGAGGCAGGAAGGTGAGCACCCGCAGGATGCCGTAGACGCCCATCTTCACGAGGACGCCCGACATGAGCGCGGAGACGTGGCTCGGCGCCGCCGGGTGGGCCTCCGGCAGCCACACGTGGAGCGGGACGAGGCCGGCCTTGGTGCCGAAGCCCACGAGGGCGAAGACGAACAGCAGCGTCGCCGGGACCGCGGAGCCGGCGCGCAGGGCCTCGAACGCCTCGAACCTCAGCGACCCGGCGGCGTGACCGAGCGTGAGGAACAGCCCGAAGAGGAACGCGGCCCCGAGGTGGGACGCGACGAGGTACGTCCGCGTCGCCATCCGCACCGCCCCCGCCTCGTGCTCGAGGCCGACGAGCAGGAACGACGAGACGGTCATCGTCTCCCACGCGACGATGAACAGGAGCGCCTGGCGGGCGGCCACGAGCACCGCCATCGAGGCGAGGAGGACGTTGAAGAAGAACAGGAACGCGCCGAGCGAGCGCCGCGCGAGGTGGGCGCGCATGTAGCCCGCCCCGAACACGGCCGCGGCGAGGCCGAGCGCGAACACCGCGACGGCGAAGACCGCGGAGAGCGGATCGAGCCCGAGCGCGATCGCGCCGTTCGGCACCGCCCAGGCGAGCTCCCAGGCGGACGGAGGCGCGCGGAGCGCGGGGAAGGCGGCGAGGAGCCCCATCGCGGAGCCCGCGGCGGCGCTCGCGCTGCCGATGGCGAGCGCGGCGGTGGGGCGAGCGGAGGCGGCGAGCGCGGCGGCGCCACCCGCCACGAGGACGACGAGCGCGGCGAGGAAGAGGCTCACCGGGCGCTCCCGGCGCGCTGCGCGGCGATGGCCGCCTCGACCCGGGAGATCTCGGGGAGCAGCTCCTCGGCGCCGGCGCGCGCCTCGAGCCTCGCGAGCACCGCGGGGTCGTGCAGCGCGGCGGCGACGACGGCGAGCAGGTGCAGGTGCACGCGGGTGGACGGGGTCACGAGGGTCACGAGCGTGTGCACGGGCTTGCCGTCGATGGCCCCGAACTCGACGGGCGTGTCGAGGTAGCAGATCGCCACCTCCGGCCGCGCGATGCGGAGGACGATGGGGTTCCGGGCGTGCGGGATCGCGATGCCGTTGCCGAGGCCGGTCGAGCCGAGCGCCTCGCGGGCCAGGAGGACGCGGTGGAGCAGCTCCCGATCGGCGGGGCGCGGGAGCGGCAGCCGCTCGACGACCTCCCGCAGGATGGCCGGCTTGTCCGTGCCGGAGAGGCCGCGGTGGACCCCGCCGGCCCGGAGCGCGTCGGCGAGGCTCGGCAGCTCCGGCGCCTCCGTCTCGAGCTCCGCGAGCAGCTCGGCGGAGATGGCCAGGTTCCGCGCGGCGGCGAACTCCAGGAGGTCGATCCGGTTCAGCCGGTACTGGTCGTTCACGCGGGTGGAGGGGAGCTCGCCGCTCTTGAGCCAGCGGTGGAGCGTCGAGTCCGAGACGCCGAGGAGGCGGGAAGCGTCGCGCGTCGTGAGCTGCATCTTCTCTTGCCGTTCCTTCCTAGAGCTTGCCCGTCATGCCGAGGACGACGTCCACCGCCCGCGACAGGACGCCGGCGAGGAGCGGCAGGCGCAGCACCGCCACGCCCCGCTCGCCCCACGCGGCCGGCTCCTGCGCCTGGCGCGTGCGGATGGCGAGCACCGGCGTCCCCGGGCGGAGCGCGTCGAGCTGGGCGAGGACCGAGTCGATCGCGTGGGGCGGAATCTGCGGGCACGCGATGACGAGCGCGACCGCGAGCTCCCCGATGGCCACGTTCGCCGCTGCCGCGGTCGCGACGCGCAGCAGGCAGACGTCCTCCCGCTGCGAGAGGTCGGCGAACAGGTCGTCGCTCTCCGGCCCGGGACGGGCGAGCACGAGGACGGAGGGCGGCGCTCTCGAGGACACGCCCCCGACGAGAGCAGGAAGCGCGCCAGCCCCGATCTCCGCGAGATCCGCCCGGTTCCGGGCGGATCTCCGGGGCGGCCGCCCAGGGATCATGCCGTTTCGGCATCCTCCCCGTCTTTCGACCACGCGGCGAGCTTCGTGTAGAGCGTGCGCAGGCCGACGCCGAGCGCCCGCGCGGCGCGGGCGCGGGTCCGGAAATGGCGGAGGTTCGCGAGGACGATGCGGCGCTCGGCCTCGGCGAGCGTGCAGCCGATGGGGATCACGATGGTGCCGCCGATGGGGAGCGGCGCGCCACCCGGCGCTGCCCCGTCCGTCGAGGCTCCCGGCACGGCCGCGGCCGGCTCGGGGGCGGCGCGCGCGGGCGCGGGCGCGCGGGCCGCGGGGCGGCGCTCGCGGCGCTCGACGCGCTCCGCCAGGTCGGCGAGCTTCACCACCTCGCCGGGCGCGAGCACGCACGCGCCCTCGACCGCGTTCCGGAGCTCGCGGACGTTGCCCGGCCAGTCGCAGCCGACGAGCCACTCGAGGGCCTCGGGGTCGACCCCCGCGATGCGCCCGCCCGTGCGGCGGTTGAAGTCCGCGATGAACGCGTCCACGAGCGGGGGGATGTCCTCGCGCCGATCGCGCAGGGGCGGGACCACGAGCGTCACGACCTTGAGGCGGTAGTAGAGGTCCTCGCGGAACCGGCCGGCGGCGATCGCCTCCTCGAGATCGCGGTTCGTCGCCGCGATGATGGAGAGATCCACCTTCACCTTGGCGGTGCCGCCGACGCGCCGGAACTCGCTGCGCTCCAGGACGCGCAGGAGCTTCGCCTGCGTCGAGAGATCCATCTCGGCGATCTCGTCGAGGAAGAAGGTGCCGCCGTCGGCGAGCTCGAACAGCCCCTTCTTGCGCTCGTTCGCGCCGGTGAACGCCCCTCGCTCGTGCCCGAAGAGCTCGTTCTCGAGGATGTCGCGCCCGAGCGTGGCGCAGTTCACGGGGACGAAGAGGTGCTGGCGGCGCGGGCCGCGCTCGTGGAGCGCCCGCGCGATGATCTCCTTGCCAGTGCCGCTCTCGCCGAGGAGGAGGACGTTGCTCTTGTAGCGCGAGATTTTGTCGATGGAGTCGTGCAGCCGCCGCATCGCCGCAGAGGTGCCCACGACGCCGAGGAGCCCGGCGGGGAACGGCTCGCGGCGCGGCGGCACGGAGCGCTCGAGCGCGCGGCCGAGGCGCCGGAGCACGGCGTCGGGGTCGAACGGCGGGGCGACGTAGTCCGTGGCCCCGAGCTGCATGGCGTCGACCGCCTCCTGGACCGTCCCGGAGCTGCCGAGCACGATGATCGGCGCCTCGCCGAGCCGCTGCCCGCCGGCGGCGACCACGCGCGCGAGGGCCGGGAGGCCGAGGGACTGGGAGACGTACACCGCCGCGAACGGCGTCTGCTCGAGCGCGTCGAGCGCGTCGCGCTCGGACGTCGCCGCGACCACCGTGAAGCCGGCGTGCGCGAGGACGTCCACGAGCCCCGGCGCACCCACGGGCGCCACGACGAGACAGGCGCTCCCGGCGCCGGGACGAGTGAGCTCTGGCATGGAGAGGACCTTCTACTGCCGAAACGGCACACAATGCAAGAACGGCAGTCGCTCAGCCGTCTTCGGGGCGGGGGCGCAGCCCCCGTTCAATCGTCCCGCACGACCTCGACGGCGGCGCCGTCGAGCTCGCGCTGCGTCACGCCCTCGCCGGCGGCTCCCGCCGCGCCCGGGCCGAGCAGGATCTCGCCGGGTAGCGCCAGGGCGGCGAGCCGCTCGCAGCGGTCCGCCGCCGCGCCGAGCGCCGCGATGTCCGCGCCGGTCGGCCCCATGGCGTTGCCGGCGAGCAGCGGTCCCGCGTCCACGGCGGCGCGGAGGTCGATGCCGCCGAGCCGGCGCACCGCGCCGCGGGCGGTGCGCGCCGCCTGCACGGCGCGGGCGGCGTCGTCGGCCCGCGGTGAGGTCACGCCGAAGAGCGCGAGCACCCCGACCGACGCGAGCCTCCCGACCATCGCGCCCTCGTTCAGCGCCGCCCTCGCGGCGGCGTCGACGGCCGCGCGGACCCGGCCCGCGACGTCGGGCGAGGAGGCGATGCGCACGGCGTGGAGCGACATCCGGAGCACGACGACCGGCCGCACGGCGAGCGTGTGCGGGTCGACTGCGGGCTCGTGGGCCACGGGCTCGCGCGCCGCCAGCACCCGAGCCGAGATCGTCCCCTCCGAGCGGATGGTGTCGCGCTGCGCGTCGGGACGGATGCGCTCCTCGCGCGGAGTGCGCGCCGGCGCCCCCCGGCCGGCCCGCGCCGTGAAGCGGATCTCGGTGCGCCCGAAGCGGACCACCGCGCCGTCGTCGAGCCGCGCCTCGCCGACGCGCTCCTCGCCGACGAAGGTGCCGTTGCGGCTCTCGAGGTCGATCACCCAGACCTCCTCGCCGCGGCGCTCGAACATGGCGTGCATGCTCGAGATCCAGGGGTCGCCGATCTGGAGGTGCGACTCGGGCGAGCGGCCGAGGACGGTCGGGATGTCGGGGAGCACGAAGACGGTCCCCGCGCAGACCCCGTTCATCACGACGATCTCGGACAAGGCCGCTCCCCCGGCGCCGAACTTCCGGCCCGCCGCTTCCATGATACCCTACCCGTGAACGCGTCATGGCCGCCTCGCGCCCACCAGAGGGACCCCGGGAGCGCGACCCGTCCGGAGCGGCGCCGGAACGGATGCTCGGGCGCGTCCTCGGAAATCGATATCGCGTGCTATCCCGCCTCGGCGAAGGGGGCATGGGGACGGTCTACCTGTGCGAGCACACGGTGCTGCAGCGCCGGTTCGCCCTGAAGGTCCTGCGGGCGGATCTCGGCGGCGATCCGGAGCTCGCCGAACGCTTCCGCAACGAGGCGATCGCCGCGAGCCGCATCGGCCAGGAGAACGTGGTCGATGTCGTCGACTTCGGCGGCGAGGACGAGGGCGCGCTCTACTACGTGATGGAGGCGCTCGACGGCCGGAGCCTCGGCGCGATCCTCCGCGAGGAAGGGCCGCTCCCCGTCGAGCGCGCGCTCGCCCTCCTCGAGCAGGTCTGCCGCGCGCTCGGCGCGGCGCACGCCCGCGGGGTGGTCCACCGCGACGTGAAGCCCGAGAACGTGTTCGTGGTGCGTCGCGCGGGCACGAGCGACGAGCAGGTCAAGGTGCTCGACTTCGGCATCTCCCACGTGCCGGCGGCGCCCGGCTGCGAGCGGCTGACGCGTGCCGGCGCGATCATCGGCACGCCGGAGTACATGGCGCCGGAGCAGGCGACGGGCGGGGCGGTGGATCACCGCGCCGACGTGTACGCCGTCGGCGTGCTCGCCTTCGAGATGCTCACCGGCGCGCTGCCCATCGAGGCGCCCACCGAGATCGCGACGCTCGTCGCCGCGCAGACCCAGCTCGCGGATCCGCCGAGCCGGCGCAACTCGGCCGTGCCGCCCGAGGTCGATGCCCTCGTCCTGCGCGCGCTCGCGAAGCGGCCGGAGGACCGGCACCCGACGATGGCCGCCTTCGCCGCGGAGATCGCGCGGCTGCGCGGGGCGCTCGCGACTGCGAGCAGCCTCCGGCACGCGATCGGGACCGCGCGGTCCGACGGCCCGCTCCGCCCCCCAGGCCGACCTCGCGGCGCGAGCCGCTCGCGAGGCGGGACCCTTGCCCTCACCGGGGCGGAGGTCCGCTCGCCCGCCCCACGACTCCGCCGGACGAGGACCCTCGCGGCGGTAGGCGTGGTGGCGGTGCTCGGCGTCGCGCTGGCGGGAGGGTGGTGGCTGATGGGGGAGGGGAGGCGAGGGATCCCGACCGCGATCGCGACCTCGACCCCGACCCCGACCGCGACCGCGACCTCTACCCCGCCATCGCCCTCGACCGTCTCGGCTCCCCTGGACTCCGCTGACCGCGCGCGCGTTCAAGGATCGCTCGCCGTGACCCCCGCGGCGGAGCTCCTGCCCGAGCGCGGCGCCGCGCCGGTCCCCGTCCGCCTCCGCGCGCGCGCTCGCCCGGCACCGGGTGACGTGAAGGATCCCTACGCCGCCGAGGGCAAGGACCTGAAGCCGGACCCCTTCCAATGATCCGCCGCCTCCTCGCCATCCTGCTCCTGCTCGCGGTGCTCGCCCCGCCGGCCGCCGGCCGCGCGGACGAGGTCGCCGACGCGAAGGCTCGGTTCCGCAAGGGCGCCGAGCTGTACCGCGCCCGGCAGTATCGCGAGGCCATCGCGGAGTTCGAGGAGGCGTACCGGCTGAAGCCCGCCGGGGCGATCCACTACAACGTCGCGCAGTGCCGCGAGCGGCTCGGCGAGTGGCCGGCCGCGATCCGCAGCTACAACGACTACCTGCGCGAGGCGCCCGACGCGAACGACCGCGCCGTGGTGCGCGCCGCGGTGAAGAAGCTCGAGGAGCGGCTCGCCGCGACGGGGGCGCAGCCGCTCATCGTGTACTCCGACCCGCCCGGCGCCGAGGTTCGCATCGACGGCCGCGTCCGCGGCGTGACCCCCTTCCACCTCGTGCTGCCGCCGGGCAGCTACGACGTGGCGCTCGCGCTCGCCGGGCACGAGCGGCTCGAGCAGGAGATCGCGATGAGCGCCGGCGCGGCCCAGGTGGTGGACGTGCAGCTCCGCCCCGCCCAGCCGCCGCCGCCCGCCGCGGCGAAGACCGTCTCGCCCGCCGAGCCCGCTCCGCCCCTCGCCAAGACGACCCCGGCGCCGGATCTGGCGGCGCGGCCCGAGGCCGCCCGGACCGCCGCGCGCAGGCCGTCCCTCGGCGTGGGTGCCAGCGCCGCAGCTGCGCAGCCGCGGGAGAAGCGGCGGATCTACACGTGGATCGCGGCGGGCACGGCGGTGGCCGCCGCCGCGACGGGCGGCTACTTCGGCTGGTCCGCGCGGCAGGCGGAGTCCGCCATCGACGGCATGAGCCAGGCGAACGGGGCCGTCGCGACCGGTCACGTCTCGGACGCCACCTCGCGCGCGCACCGCGCCAACACGATGTTCGTCGTGGCGGGCAGCGCCGCCGCGGCCAGCGTCACCCTGTTCTTCGTGGAGAAGAAGTTCTGATGCGCCGCCTCCTCCCGCTCGTCCTCCTCGCGCTCGCGGCCTGCCAGGTCGACGTGGAGGGCGCGCCGTGCCGCGGCCTCGGCCAGGCCACCGAGGACTGTCCCGGAGGCCAGGGCTGCGGGCTCGACCAGAGGTGCAGCAAGCGCGCCGCCGCGTCTTCCTGCGCGCTCTGCACGCCGGACGCGGTCCGCTGCAAGCCCCTCCAGCCCGCGGCGACGGCGCCGGGCGAACCCGGCAAGATCCAGCAGTGCGACGCCACGGGGGATCCCGTGTGCGGCGCGTGGGTGACGCGGACCACGTGCGCCGAGGGCCTCGTGTGCGGGGAGAAGAGCGGCGCCCCGAGCTGCGAGTGTCCGGCGAACGCGGGGGCGCAGTATGTCGTGGCCGCGCCGGGCTCCGTCGACGGAGGCGGCCCGGCACCGACGGGGGCAGACACGCCCGCTCAGTGCCGCTTCCGCTCGCTGACGGAGGCCATCGGCGTCGCCGCCCCGGCCGGCGGCACGGTGATCGCCAAGGGCGGCGCCTCGGGCGAGCACGTCGCATTCGGCAGCGCCACCGGCGAAGTGCTGCCGCTCGACCTCCCCGCCGGCGTGACCCTCACCTCGGACTCCTCCGGCTCGGGCGCGGAGTACGCGATCCTGCTCGACGACGCGGCGGCCACTGCGGCGGTGCGGATGCACGCGGGTGCGACGCTCGCCGGCTTCGCGATCGAGAACGTCGTGGGCGACGCGACGCGCGATGTCGATGCCCTCGAGCTCGCGTGCGACGGCTCGAGCGCGCCGGTGAATCTGCAATCGGTCGCGCTGCGGGGGACGTCCGCGACCGACGACCAGAAGAAGCTCGCGCGTGGGCTGAGCGTGAAGGACACGTGCGGCGTGACCGCCGCCGACGTGGTGATCGCGGGGATGGCGACGGATGCGCTGCACGTCGAGGCGGCGAATCCTGCCGTCACGACCACCTTCCTCCGCGGGGCGCTCCGGCAGAGCGGCCGGGGCGCTCACCTGACGCAGGGCGTCCTGAAGCTCGACGGCGTGACCATCGAGGAGAACGCGGGGATGGGCATCGAGGCCGGGTCGTCCACCAACGACGCCGCCCTCGAGCTCAACGCGGTGAAGGTGCTGCGCAACGACGACACCGGGATCGCGGCGATGAACACGACGCGCCTGTTCATCGTCGACTCGACGATCTTCGGCAACGGCATCGGCGCGTCGGCCACGGTCTGGGGTCCGCCGACCTATGTCAACTCGACGGGCACCACTCGAAAGTGCGGTGGGATCGTGCTCATCGGCGCCCCGCCGCCGGCCGCTGGCGACTTCCGCTTCGAGCGGAACCGGGTCTACGCGAACCGCGGCGACCAGGTGCTCGTGATGCTCTCGTCGAGCGGCCCCTGGCCGCTCGGCGCCACGGCCTGCGGGACGACCAGCACCGACACCACGGTCTTCGGCTGCTACGATCCGAGCTCCTCGGGGTCGATCGTCTCGTACCGCGGACTCGTCGTCATCGACGCGCCCGCCGACGCGAGCAGGATCGCGTGGGGCTCGGGCCAGGTCTTCCCCGCGCAAGCGACGGACTTCAAAGCCTTCGGGGGCTCGGTGTCGCTCGCCGGGACCCCGTGGTACTGCATGCTCCCCGCAGTGCTCGACTGCAGCTCACCCGACCCGAAGTGAACGTTCCGCGGCGCGCCCCCCTCGCCTCGGGGACGCGCCGCGCACGAGCGCCGCTACGCCACGCGCCGGCGCGGGCGCGTCGCGAACCCGGCGATGAGGAGCAGCACCACCGCGCCGATGAGGCTTCCGATGAAGCCGCTCGGGTGGAACCCGGTGCTGTTGCCGCCCGTGAGCGCCGACGCGACGATGCCGCCGATGAGCGAGCCCGCGATGCCGAGCAGCGTCGTCATCACGAGGCCCATCCCCTGCTTGCCCGGGACCACCGCGCGCGCGAGCAGGCCGATGATGAAGCCGAAAACGATCCACGCCAGAATTCCCATGTTCTCCTCCCTCGCCGGCAAGTTAGGGCCGCGCCTCCCGGCCGGGCTCGCCCGTGCGCCCGGAGGCCGGCGGTCCGGGGGACCCTTCCTTGACTCGCCTGCCCCCCGCGGGTAGCGTCGCTCGGCCTTCGCGAAAGGGGTTCCACCCGTGCGGCTCCTCCCCGCCGTCCTGGCGTTCGCAGGCCTCTGCGCCTGCGGTCCGGTGCAGTCGACCGCTTCCCTCATCGACGCCGACGTCGCCGTCGAGGCTGCCCGCGCCGCGGGCGCCCCGAAGACTGCGACCTACGAGTACACGGGGGCCGAGACCTACCTGCACAAGGCGCGGGAGGCGGCCGGGCGCGCCCAGTACGAGGTGTCCGCGGACTACGCGGAGCGGGCGCGCGACCTCGCGCGCGCGGCGCGCGAGAAGGCGTCCGCGGCGACCAACCGGTCGGAGGAGTCGCTGTGAGCCGCCGGGTGGCGGCGGGGCTCGTTCTGGCGCTCGCGACCGGGTGCGCGGCGGGCGGCAAGCTGCGCGCGGACGCCGAGGTCGCCCGCGCCGACATCGCGAAGGCCCGCGCCTCCGGGGCGCTGCAGTGCGCGCCGCGGGACCTGGCGCTCGCCGAGGCGAACGTGGAGTTCGCGGAGCGGGAGACCGCGACCGGCCACGGCGCACGCGCGCGCGAGCACCTCGACGCCTCCGAGGCGAGCGTGAAGCGCGCGCTCGAGCTCTCCCGCGGCTGCGGCCCGACGCAGGTCACGATCGCGAAGCGCGACGAGAAGCCGGCGGTCCGGATCGAGAAGACCGACACGGACAAGGACGGCGTGCCGGACGTCGACGACCGCTGCCCCGAGCTCCCCGGGCGTCCGGAGACGGGCGGCTGCCCCGACGCGGACGGAGACGGCGTGCTCGACGCGGACGACGCGTGCCCGGCGCAACCCGGCCCGAAGGCGTCGCAGGGCTGCCCCGTGGCGAAGGACTCGGACTCCGACGGGGTGCCCGACGACATCGACCGCTGCCCGCTCGATCCCGAGGATCGCGACGGGTTCCAGGACGAGGACGGCTGCCCCGACGCCGACAACGACGGCGACGGCATCGTCGACAAGGCGGACGCGTGCCCCCTCGAGCCGGGCCCCATCGAGGCGCGCGGCTGCCCGGTGAAGGACCGCGACGGCGACGGCGTCACGGACCCCGCCGACGCGTGCCCCGACGTCGCGGGCCTGAAGGTGCTCGCCGGCTGTCCCGACTCCGACTCCGACGGGATCGCCGACGCCGAGGACAAGTGCCCGCAGAAGGCCGGCACGAAGGAGAACGGCGGCTGTCCCGACGCGGACGCGGACGGCGACGGGCTGGCGGACCGGCTCGACAAGTGCCCCGCGCAGTTCGGGCCGCCGCCCGACGGCTGCCCGAAGAAGTACACGCTCGTCGAGGTGCGGCGCGAGAAGATCGACATCAAGCAGCAGGTGCACTTCGCGACCGCGAAGTTCCGCGTGCTGCCCGACTCGTTTCCGCTCCTGAACCAGGTCGTCCAGGTGCTCCGCGACTTCTCGAAGATGCGCATCTCGATCGAGGGCCACACCGACGCGGTCGGCACCGAGGCCGCGAACATGCGGCTCAGCCAGCGCCGCGCCGAGGCGGTGCTCGACTACCTCATCTCGAAGGGCATCTCGCCCGAGCGCATCGAGGCGGTCGGGTACGGTCCGACGAAGCCGATCGCCTCGAACAAGACCGTGACCGGCCGCGCGCGCAACCGGCGCACGGAGTTCCGGATCGTCGCGCTGGAGTAGCGCGCCGGGGCCTCACGCGGGCGGCAGCGCCCGCCGCAGGCCGCCGGCGCGCGCCGCGCGGCAGGGAACGGCCCGGGCGGCGACGGCCGTCAGTCCTCGTCCGCCTCGGGCAGCTCGGCCTCCGCCTTCATGAGCTCGCGCATGACCACCGTCGCGTAGGAGCCCTTCGGCAGCTCGAACGTCGCGAGGTAGCCGTCGTCGAGCGGCGCGAGGGAGACGTCGACCCGCAGCCGCGCCGCCCGGCGCGTCCCCTCCGCCTCGCCGCCGCCGCGCGCGAAGTCCTGGAGCGTGATGCCCTCCGCGGCGAGGAGCCGCTCCTCGCGCCGGAGCGCCTCGCCCTCGGCGGCCCGCAGCTTGTGGCCGAACATCGGCCCCGCGGGAGAGATCTCGAAGCGCTCGACGCGTGGGCCGTCCACCGCGGGGTCGGCGCAGTTGAAGAGCCCGCCGGTGTCGAGCTTCTTCAGGACGTCTCCCGCCATGGCGGTCGCGAACAGGCCGTCCGCCATCCGCTCCGCGAGCCAGCGGTTGAAGAGCAGGGCCTGGTAGGCCGAGATCGAGAGCCGGCGCATGAAGCGATCGCGCGCGGCGCGGCGCGCCTCGGGCGAGCCGTCGCCGAGGAGGAGGGCGCGGCCCACCGCCGCGTTCCGGCCCTCCGTCCCGAACCGCTGCGGCCCGAAGAAGTTCGCGAGCCCCCGCGCCGCGAGCGCGGCCGCGGCTCCCTGCGCGCGCGCGAGGTCGCCGCCGCGGACCGCGAGCTGGAAGCGGTTCGCGCGGACGTGCCCGGCCCGGAGCTTGTTCGCGTGGCGGGACACCTCGAGCACGCGGAGCCCGTCCGACTCGAGCGCGCGCGGGTCGGGGTCGCGCGCCACCGGGAACGACAGCCACTGCGTCGTGACCGCGTCCTTGTCCTTGAGCCCCGCGTAGCCGGCGTCCCGCTCCGGCACGCCGAGCGCGCGCGCGAGCGCGCGGAGTGCGTCGCGGGTGGTGCGGCCGCGCTTCTCGACGCGCACGTAGAGGTGCGGGCCGGCGCCGGACGGGAGGTAGGCGGGGACCTCGTCGACGCGGAAGTCCTCGGGCGCCCGGCGGAGCGCGCCGCCCGAGCCGGGCAGCTCCGCGGTGACGAGCGGCGTCTCGGTCACGCGAGCTCCTCGAGCTGCCAGAGCTTGCGCTTCACGGTCTCGCCGAGCGCGTCGTCGGTGGCCCGGTCGATCCGCTCGCCCGCGAGGTACAGGTAGAAGAAGAGCAGCTCGCGGAGGGCGTGGAGGAGGAGGGTGGTCCGCTCGCCGCCCGGCGCGAGCCCGGCGACGACGCCGGCGGGGAGCGCGCCCAGGTTGCCGAGCAGGGCCTCGCCCTCGAGCGCGCCGTCGGCGGCGGGCCCGAGGCGAGCCCAGAGCGGCGCGAACGGGCCGGCGGTGTCGGTGAGGTAGCCCCGCACCGACTCGAGCAGCGCGGCGCGGCCCGAGGCGGGCACCGCCGCCACCGTCGCGCGGAGGAGGTCGTTCATCCCCTCCGCGAGCGCCTCCAAGCGCGCCGCGGGGTCGACGTTCGCCGCGGGCTCGGCGACCGTCTCCACGTAGCCGGCCTCGGCGAGGTGGTAGAGGATCTTCGTCGCGTCGAACTCGCTCGCGTGCGCGGCGGTCGCGATCTCCCCGACCGTGCGCCGCCCGTCCACGAGCCCGAGGAGCGTCTGCTCGAGCGGCTTCAGCGTGATGGGCCGGCGCGGCTCGCGGCGCCGGAGGAACGCGTGGGGCCCCGGGATGCGCGCGCGGAAGAGGCTCAGCTCGTCGATGCGCCGGATGCCGTCCATGAGGAGCGACTGCGTGTTCACGGACAGCGCGGCGCCCGGACGCTCCGGGTCGTCCTCGTCGACGAGGAAGAAGGTGCCGGACGGCGTGAGCAGGATCGCGTGGAAGACCTCGGTCACCTGCTCGTGGAAGCACTTCCACAGATCGCTCGCGGACACGAACCCGAGCTCGACGAGCGCCTTCCCGAGCGGACGGCCGCCCGCGGCCGCCTTCGCGATCTGGGCCTCGGTGGCGTAGCCGAGCCGCACCGCGACCTCGCCGATCCGCTCGCCCGGCGCGGTCGACTGCGCCCCGCGCACCTCCCCGTCCTTGAACGCGACCGAGCGCTCCGCGCCGCTCGAGGCGACGGTGAGGACGCCCGAGAGGCGCGACTGGTGGATGAAGGCGACGAAGTCGCCGATTGGGAAGCCGGAGAGGTCGCCCGCGAGGATGCAGCGCGGCTGCGCGGCGGGGCCGCCCGCGGCGGGCGTGCGGCGCGCGACCAGGAGATCCGGCGCCGCGGGCAGGAGCAGGAACCGGCCGGCGCGGTCGGCGAGGGCGCGGCGGGTGTCGTCGGAGTGCGCGACGAGCCGGCCGTGCGCGTCGAGGTCGAAGACGAGGGGCATGAGCGGGTCCGCTAGTCGTGCGCCCAGCCGCGGTGCTGCAACCACTCCTCCTCGTCGCGGAGGGACTGCTCGAGCCCTTCCTCGGACAGATCCGTGAGGAGGCGGCCGTTCATGAAGACCGTGGGCGTGCCCCTCAGGCCGGCGTCGCGCGCCTCCGCCTGCGACGCCTCGATCCGCGCGCGGTAGCGGCCGTCGGCGATGGCCGCGCGCAGGTCTTCCGCGTCGCCGCCGAGCGCGCTGGCCTGATCGGCGAGGCCGTCGACGTCGAGGGCGTGCTCCGCCCCGAAGATCCGGTCGTGCATCGGCCAGAACAGGCCCTTCTCGCGGGCCCACTCGCCCGCCTGCGCCGCCTCGGCGGCGTAGGGGTGGCTCTCGATGGGGTACGGCTTGTAGAAGAGCTTCACGCGGCCGGCGTGCCGCTCGACGAACGCCTCGAGCTGCGGGCGGACCGCGCGGCAGTAGGGGCAGGTGAAGTCGGAGAACTCGACCAGGGCGATGGGCGCGGCGGACTCCCCGAGCGCCGGGCCGAAGTCCGCGACGGTGAGCTTCGCGCGCCGGTCGAACGCCGCGTAGTAGGCGGTCACCTGGCGGAGGATGTCCGCCTTGGTGGCGCCGCCGCGCGCGAGCCGGACGGCCTGGCTCGCCATCCGCGGCGCGTGGGCGCAGCTCTCGTGCTCGTGGAGGCAGCTCGACACGGTGTGCGGGCAGCCGCAGTAGCAGAACTCGTCGAGCGCGAACTCGGCCACCGCCCGCTGCTGCTCGGGCGAGAGCCCCTCCAGATCGACGCCGGGCAGGACGGCCTTCGGATCGTCGGCGTTGGCGGGCGCCGTGGACGTGGCGGGCGCCCCGGCTGCGGCCGCGCCGGGGCGGCTCTGGGAGCGGGCGGCGCAGGCGGAGATCGCGGCGGCGGCCGCGAGCGCGGCGAGGAGGGGGATCGGTCGAGCGCGCATCGGAGCTCCCGCGGGAGGTGAGGACCGGATCTCTGTACCCCGCGCCGCCCGGCCCGGCAAGCGGGCGCCGGGGCACCTGCGCGCCATGACGCAGCGTGAAAGACCGTGCCCTAGAGCCGCCGAGCTCGCGCGAAGGCGCCCGCCTCGCGCCCGCGCCGCGGACCCACGCCGGGGCGGCGCTCGCCCGCTCGCGGGGGATCCTGGGCCGTTTGAGGGTGCGGCCCGTCCGTGCTCTCCTTACAGAGGACGGCCTTGGAACACGTGCACGCGCCGATGGAGCGGGGAGCGATCCGCAAGGAGCCGGGCGGGAAGCTCGGCGTGGCCCTCGTCTACCCGAACGCCTACCGGCTCGGGATGGCGAACCTCGGGCTCCACGCCGTCTACCGCCTCCTGAACGACGATCCGCGGACCCTCTGCGAGCGCGCGTTCCTGCCGGACGCGGCGGGGGAGGAGCCGCGCACGGTCGAGTCCGGGCGGCCGCTCCGCGACTTCGACGTCGTGGCCTTCTCGCTCTCGTTCGAGGAGGACTACGGCCACGTCCTCGAGATCCTCGACCGATCCGGCCTGCCGCTGCGGAGCGAGGACCGCGGGGAGGGGTTCCCGCTGGTGGTCGCGGGGGGCATCGCCGTCCAGATCAACCCCGAGCCGGTCGCGCCGTTCTTCGACGCCTTCCTCGTCGGTGAGGGCGAGGAGCTCGTCCCGCCGTTCCTCGCGCTCGCCCGCGAGGCGGTCGCCGCCGGTCTGCCGCGCGACGCGCTGCTCCGGCGCCTCGCCGCGCTCGCCGGGTCGTACGTCCCGGCGCTCTACGACGTGGCGTACTCCGACACCCGCGCTCCGCAGGGTGCGTGGGTGACGCGCTTCGCCCCGAGCGGCGGCGCCCCCGAGCGCGTCCTGCGCGCCTACGTCCCGGACCTGCGCGGCAAGCCCACCTCGCGCGTCGTGGACTCGCCCGACGCGCAGTTCGGCGACCTGTTCCTCACCGAGGTCGCGCGCGGCTGCCTGTGGGGCTGCCGCTTCTGCGCGGCGGGGTTCGTCCAGCGCCCCTACCGCGAGGTGGACTTCGAGACCTTGCGCGCCGAGGCGCGCAAGGGCGTCGAGCGCGGGCTCCGGCTCGGCCTCGTCGGCCCCGACACGTCCGACTACACCGGGCTCGACCCGCTCACCTGCTACATCGGCGAGCTCGGCGGGACCTTCAGCCCCTCGTCCCTCCGCGTGGACGCGATCACGCCGGAGCTGTCCGGGCGGATGGCGGCGGGCGGCGAGCGGTCGATCACGATCGCGCCCGAGGCGGGCACCGAGCGGATGCGGCGCGTCATCAACAAGGACTTCACCGACGACCAGATCGTGCAGGCCGCCGAGCACGCCCTCGGGCAGGGCATGCAGCACGTGAAGATGTACTTCATGTGCGGCCTGCCGACCGAGACGGACGACGACGTCCTCGGCATGGCGCGCATCGCGGTCCGGATCCGCGAGGAGGTGATGCTCCCCTGGGCCCGCAAGCGCGGGCGCATGGGGCGCATCTCGCTCTCGGTGAACCCGTTCGTGCCGAAGCCGTGGACGCCGTTCCAGTGGCTCCCCATGCACGAGCGCGGCTGCCTGGAGGAGAAGCGGCGCCTGCTCGAGAAGACGCTCCGGCCGAAGGGGATCGACGTCGAGTTCTTCAGCCCGCGCGAGGCCTACGTCCAGACGCTCATGTCGCGCGGCGACCGGCGCTGCGCGGACCTCCTCGAGCTCGCCCACCGCGAGGAGGGCGGCGACCTGCGCAAGGCCCTCCGCCGCTGGCCGCACGATCCCGACTTCTTCGTGCTCCGCGAGGCGGGCGTGGACGAGCGGCTGCCGTGGGACTTCCTCGACCAGGGGCTCACGAAGACCTTCCTCGCCCGCGAGCTCCGCCGCGGCGTGGGCTCGAGGCTCACGCCCAAGTGCGCGGTGGAGACCTGCCGCGCCTGCGGCCTCGCCTGCGCGGACCACCCCGAGCTGAAGCCGGGGGCGCTGCCGGTCGTCGGCTGACGCCGGCCCGGCGCCGGGGACCACTCCCGCGCACATCGGCGGAGAAGGGCGGTGCGGCGCGCCGTCCCAGCGGCCGGCAAGTCGCTCGCCCGCCTGCCCGTTTGGTACAGTCCCCGCGTCCGTGCGGCTCGCGGACGGGAGGGGTCACGATGCGGGAGCGAGACCGGGTGCGCGTGCGCGCCGCCGTGGCGGCGCTGGCGCTCGTCTGCGGCGTCCCCGCGGCGGCGCAGAGCGTCCCCGTGCAGCTTTACCCCGTCGACGGCTCCGCCGACGCGCGCGCGCTCGTCGAGTCCGCCTTCCTGCGCCTCCCCGGGCGGACCCGCGCGTTCGTCGCGGCCAAGAAGCTCACGGTCGGCCGCATCTGCGGCCTCCGCCCCGCGCCCGAGTGTCTCGGCCGTCTCGCGGGCGAGGGCGTCGTGGTGACCGGCAGCGCGCGCGAGTCCGGCGGCGTGCTCGTCTTCTCGCTCCAGGCGGTGGACGGGACGGGGAGGGCCTTCGGCCCGGTCCGTGTCGGCGTGGACGCGTTCGTCTCCAACGCCGAGCCGGTCGCCAAGGCGCTCCTGGACCTCGAGGCGCTCGTCCTCTCCGGCGCGCCTGCCATCGCCGCCGGCCCGACCCCGGCGCGCGCCAAGCCCATGAAGGCCTCGGCGGCGGCCACCGCGCAGCTCGCGCTCAAGCCCGAGGCCGGCCCGCCGCCGGGCGCGTGGATGCGGCCCGCGGGCAAGGGCCTCGTCGGCACTGCCGCGGTGCTCGTCGCGGCCAGCGCCGTGACCGCCTACTTCGGCAAGCGAGAGGCGGACGTGCTCGACGAGAAGTACCGCAGCGCGGCCCTCGGCTGGTCCGACCAGGCGGCATACGACCGCGTCGATCGGCTCGGAGCCGCCACGAAGGTGCTGCTCGTCGCGGGGGGCGTCGCGGCGGCGACCGGCACCGCGATGTGGACCTTCGCGCCCACGCTCTCCCCCGAGCACGGCGGCGCCAGCGTCGGCGTGTCGGGCCGGTTCTAGCGAGGAAGATCGCCCCTATGAACCGCCGACTCCTCGCGCTCGTCCCCCTCCTGCTCCTCGCCGCCTGCCAGCTCGAGCCGGGAGGCCGCTGCAGCCGCGACCCCGACTGCCTCGCCGGCCAGCACTGCTCCGGCGACCTCTGCGTCGCGGACCTGAACGCCGGCGACGTGGGGGCCCTCTGCAGGGTGGAGCGCGACTGCGCGGCGTGGGCCTCCTGCTCGAGCGGCCGGTGCGCCCTCGCGGCCGGCGCCTGCCTGGGCAACGCCGACTGTGGCTCCTGGAACAGCTGCACCGAGCACGCGTGCGTGCCGCTCCCCGGGCGCTGCAGCGGCGAGGGGGACTGCGCGTCGTGGCAGCGGTGCCCCGCGGGCGTGAACCGGTGCATCCCGGATCCGGGGCGCTGCGGGCAGGACCTCGACTGCAAGCTGTGGCAGGCCTGCGACCTCGCGACGAACACCTGCGGGATCCGGTTCGGCGCCTGCGGCTCCGACCTGGACTGCCCGACGTGGCAGCACTGCGACCTCGCCTCGGGGTCGGCGACGCTGAACCTGTGCCTGCCGGACGCCGGCATGTGCGGGGGCGACGCGGACTGCGCGACGTGGCAGCACTGCGATCTGGCGTCGGGCTCGCCGACGCTGAACGCGTGCGTGCCGGACGCCGGCATGTGCGGGGCCGACGCGGACTGCGACATCACCTGGCAGCGCTGCGACCTGGCGACGAACACGTGCGCGACCGCGGCGGGCCACTGCGCGGTGGACGCCGACTGCACCGCGCCTGCGCTCTGCGGCGCCGGACACGTCTGCGCCGCGCCGGTCACGCCGTAGTTCGCGCGCCCGCGGCCGCTCCGGGTTACCCTCCCGCGGGTGACGCCCGAGGAAGCCATGCAGGAGGCGCTCGCGCTCGCCCGCGCTGCGGCGGAGCGCGGCGAGGTGCCGGTCGGCGCGGTCGCGGTGCTCGACGGGCGGATCGTCGGCCGGGGCGCGAACGCGCGCGAGGCGGCCCACGACCCGACCGCGCACGCGGAGCTCCTCGCCATCCAGGAGGCGGCCCGCACCCTCGGGCGCTGGCGCCTGACCGGCGTCACGCTCTACGTGACCCTCGAGCCCTGCGCGATGTGCGCGGGTGCCATGGTCCTCGGCCGCATCGAGCGGCTCGTCTACGGGGCGAGCGATCCCAAGGCCGGCGCCGTCGGGTCCTTGATGGACCTCTCGGCCGATCCGCGCCTGAACCACCGCTTCCCGGTGGAGCGTGGCCTCATGGCCGAGGAGGCCGGCGAACTCCTGCGTACCTTCTTCCGCGCCAGGCGCTCGAACGGAAACGGGCAGACCACGTAGGTTGCCGCTTGGCACGCGGCCGGAGATCGGTTACATCCGCCGGCGGAGAGCTGGCCGAGCTGGTCGAAGGCGCCTGACTCGAAATCAGGTGTACCGGCAACGGTACCGGGGGTTCGAATCCCTCGCTCTCCGCACTTTTGCCCGCAGGCTATGCAGTTACCGGTCGAAGCACGCACCGGGAACGGCGGACGTCGGCAGGCGAGTCGTTCAAGCGAGGAACGGACTCCAGGTTCCCTCCTCGCGGAGTAACGCGAAGATTGAAGCCCCTGAGCGAGCGCAGGTGCAGCCGGCTGAGGCTGCACCGGAGCGAGCAGGGGGTCTGGGGGAGCGCAGGTTCCCCCTGGCGAAGCCAAAGGGGGAACCGAGTATCCCCCAGTAGATCCGGAGAGGTGACCGAGCGGCTGAAGGTGCACGACTGGAAATCGTGTGTACCGGGAACGGTACCGTGGGTTCAAATCCCACCCTCTCCGCCAGCGCTGCAGCTCCCTTCTCGTTAGATGAAGGGGCCGCACCGGCGGCAAGGCCGGCTGAGCCGGCCCAGAATCCTCGGGCGACGTGGGGGTTGCCAAACCCCGCCAGGCCCGGAAGGGAGCAACGGTAGGTGGTCCTCCGTGCGCCCGGGGATTGTGGGCCGGCTCGTTTGTTTCGATCGGCGGTCGAATGAACTACCTCGTCCTCGCCCGCAAGTACCGCCCGCAGCAGTTCGGGGAGATGTCCGGCCAGCAGCACGTGGTCCGGACGCTCTCCAACGCGCTCAAGACCGGCCAGCTCGCGCACGCCTTCCTGTTCACCGGTCCGCGCGGCGTGGGCAAGACGACGACCGCCCGCCTGGTCGCGAAGGCGCTCAACTGCGAGAAGGGCCCGACCGCCGATCCGTGCGGCGTCTGCACGCCGTGCGTCGAGATCGCCGAGGGGCGCGCCGTCGACGTGGTGGAGATCGACGCCGCCTCGAACAACGGCGTCGACAACGTCCGCGACATCGTCGAGGCGGTGAAGTACCGGCCCGCGCGCGACCGCTACAAGGTCTTCGTGGTGGACGAGGTCCACATGCTCTCCACGGGCGCGTTCAACGCGCTCCTGAAGACGCTCGAGGAGCCGCCGGAGCACGTGAAGTTCGTGCTCGCCACGACCGACGTCCACAAGGTCCCGGAGACGATCCTCTCCCGCTGCCAGCGGTTCGACTTCCGCCGGCTCACGCTCCAGCAGATCGCCGACCAGCTCGCGAAGGTCGCCGAGGCGGAGGGGATGCGCCTCTCGCCCGCGGCGCTCGCGCTCGTTGCGCGGCAGGCCGAGGGCGGGATGCGCGACGCGCTCTCGCTGCTCGACCAGGTCCGCGCCGCGGCGGGCGACACGCCGGACGAGGCAGCCGTCGCCGAGGCGCTCGGCGCCGTCGACGCGGCGGCCGTCTCTCGGATCTGCGGCGCGCTCGTCCGGCGCGACGGCGGCGCGATGCTCGTCGAGCTCGAGGCGCTCCACGCGCGCGGCCTCGAGATGAAGCGCGTCGCCGAGGAGATCGTGCGGCACCTGCGGAACGTGGTGGTCGCGAAGCTCGTCCCGTCGGCGCCGATGGACCTCCCGGACGGCGAGCTCGCGGAGATCCGCGCCCAGGGCGCGGCCGTGGACGCGGCGCAGCTCACGCGGCTGTTCGATCTCGCCCAGCGCGCCGTCGTGGACGTGAAGCTCGCCGAGCAGCCGCGCTACGCGCTCGAGGTGGCCCTCCTCGCGGGCGTGTTCCTCGCCCCGGGCGCGCAGGTGTCGGAGCTCGTGGCGCGGCTCGAGGCCCTCGCCCGCGGCGCGCCGCCGCCACCGCGCGCCGGCCCCGCGCCGCTCCCGCCGCCGCCGGCGGCCGGAAGTGCGGGCGGCGCCGCTCCGCGGGAGCTCGCGAGCTTCGGCACGCCGGGCTGCGCCGCCGGGTCCGAGCCCGCCGCCTGGCGGCCCTTGCCGGGCCCGGTCACGGCGCCCGCCGAGGCCCCCACCCCGGCGGCGACCGCCCCCGCGAGCCCGGCCGCAGCCTCGGCCGCCTACGGCTCCGACGCGGAGCGCTGGCGCGCGGCGGTGGACGAGGTGGAGAAGGTGAGCCCGGTCGCCGCGCCGATGCTGAAGCAGGCGGCGCTCCGCGGCATCCGCGACGGCGAGGTCGCCATCGTCATGCCGACGGACTTCCTCGCGAAGAGCGTCGAGCGTCGCCGCGCCGAGGTGGAGGAGGTGCTGGCGCGCTTCCTCGGCGGCCCCGCGCGGCTCGCGATCTCGGTCGGCGCGGTGCCCGCCGACGCGCCGCAGGCCGCGCCGGACGCGCGCGCCCCGGCGCCGCCCCCCGCGTCGATCGCCGCGGCCGAGGCCGCCGAGCGCCAGGCGCGCAGCGCGAGCGTCCGTGAAGCCGCCCGGAACCACCCCAACATCCGCGAGGCCGCGCGCATCCTCGAGGGCGGCATCGAGAAGATCGAGGAGCTCTGAACGGCCGATCATGATTCGCGAACAGGCGAGCAAAGCGAGCCCGCCGGGGCGACGCAGCGGAAGCGGCGAAGCCGCTCGCGGCGGCGCACGGGACCCGGCGAGCAGGGGTGGGGCCCCGACGAGCTTCGCTCGGCGGGGCGGGGGCGCAGCCCCCGTTCTAACATCGCTGAACGACGGCGTGGGTGGGGGGAACCCCAGGGGTATCGACCAACAACACCCCGGGTTGGGGGGC
>NZ_JAKZLF010000027.1:0-28413 GCF_022808855.1 Anaeromyxobacter soli | reverse complement strand
TTCGCGGGGGGGGGGGGGGGCGCAGCCCCGGTTCTAACATCGCTGAACGACGGCGTGCTTCGCGTCACCGACGGTGATCGCGAAGCACGAACCGTCGTTTAGCGGCTCCAGGAGCGACGAATGGACATCCAGTACCTCATGCGTCAGGCCAAGAAGCTCGAGAAGGCGATGGCCGACGCGAAGGAGCAGCTCGCCGGGGTCTCGGTCGAGGCCGAGAGCGGCGGGGGGCTCGTGAAGGTCACCATGAACGGGAAGTGCGAGGTGACCCGCCTCGTCGTCGACCCGAAGGCCGTCGATCCCGCCGACAAGGGGATGCTCGAGGACCTCCTGACCGCCGCCGTGAACGCCGCCGTCGAGAAGGCGCGCGCCGCGGCCGACGAGCACCTGTCCAAGGCGACCGGCGGCATCAAGATCCCCGGGGTCGTCGGGTAGCCATGGCGGTCGCGGATCCCATCGCACGGCTCGTGAAGGAGCTCGCGAGGCTGCCGGGCATCGGCGAGAAGACCGCCCAGCGCCTCGCGTTCCACATCCTCAAGGCCGGTCCGGCCTACGCGGGCGAGCTCGCCGGCGCCATCGCGGGGGTGGTCCGCGACGTCCGGCTCTGCTCGGGCTGCCAGACGCTCACGGACAAGGACCCGTGCGCCGTCTGCGCCGACCCGCGGCGCGATCCCAGGGTCATCTGCGTCGTCGAGGGCGTCCCCGACCTCCTCGCCATCGAGCGCACCCACGAGTTCCGCGGCCGATATCACGTGCTCCACGGCGCCCTGTCGCCGCTCGACGGGATCGGCCCCTCGGAGCTCAAGATCCGCGAGCTCCTCGTGCGGCTCGAGCGCGAGCCCGCCGACGAGATCGTCGTCGCCACGAACCCCGACGTCGAGGGAGAGGCGACCGCGCTGTACCTCTCGAAGCTCCTGAAGCCGCTCGGGGTGAAGGTCTCCCGCATCGCTCAAGGAATTCCCATGGGCGGTGATCTCGAATACGCTGACCAGGTGACGCTGGCGCGCGCGCTCGCCGGTCGCCGCGAGCTCTGAGCGCATCGCTCGGTTCGTGCGGGGCCCGGTCGACGTACGCTCATGGTGAGCCCGTCGAACCATGCGACAGCCGGCTACACCGCTCGCGGCGCCGTGGCCGCCGGATTGAAAGGGGCGAGGTTCCCTGGTATTTCGCCATGGACTCGGACCTTCGCGGAGCCCAGCGCGCATGAATTCCGGCTTGGTGATGTACGAGGAGGAGTTCCGGCTCATCGCCGGGATCTGCGATCGGCTCACCCGCGACGCGAACGCCAAGGTCGTCTTCCTCGTCGACAAGAACGGTCAGCTCATCTCCTCGAGCGGACAGGCGCAGAACCTCGACACGACCTCGCTCGCCTCGCTCACCGCGGGGAACGTCGCCGCCATGGGCGGCCTCGCGAAGCTCATCGGCGAGAAGGAGTTCCCGAACCAGTTCCACGAGGGGGAGCGCGAGTCGCTCCACATGAGCATCGTGGGCGGCCGGGTGGTGCTCGTCGTCATCTTCGACGCGAAGAGCTCCCTGGGGCTCGTGCGCCTCCGGGTGAAGAAGGCCGGCGAGGAGCTCGGGAAGGTCTTCGACGGGCTCGCGAAGAAACAGACGGCGCCTGGCGCGGCGAGCCCGTTCGCCGAGATCACCGACGACGACATCGACAACCTCTTCAGCGAGTGATCATGAGCTTCATCAACTACAGCTCGCGCGAGATCAACTGCAAGATCGTGTATTACGGCCCGGGTCTCTGCGGGAAGACGACGAACCTCCAGTACGTCTACGCGAAGACCAACCCCGACGCGAAGGGCAAGATGATCTCCCTCGCGACCGAGACGGAGCGGACGCTCTTCTTCGACTTCCTGCCGCTGTCGCTCGGTGAGATCCGCGGCTTCAAGACCCGCTTCCACCTCTACACGGTGCCGGGCCAGGTGTTCTACGACGCCTCCCGCAAGCTCATCCTGAAGGGCGTCGACGGGGTGGTGTTCGTCGCCGACTCGCAGATCGAGCGCATGGAGGCGAACCTCGAGTCGGTCGAGAACCTGCGCGTGAACCTCGGCGAGCAGGGCTACGATCTCGACAAGATCCCGTACGTCGTCCAGTACAACAAGCGCGACCTCCCGAACGTCGCCACGGTCGACGAGCTGCGCCGGCTCATCAACCCGCGCGGCGTCCCCGAGTACCAGGCGGTCGCGCCGACCGGCGTGGGCGTCTTCGACACCCTCAAGGCGGTCGCGAAGCTCGTCCTGACCGAGCTGAAGCGGGGCGCTTAGCCCCTCGTTCCACCCGCCGGAGCCGAGGCCGGGCGGTCTCCGCGTGCTATAACGACCCAGAGTCGAACGCGACCCGGAAACGGAGCGCGCTCGGCTCGGGGAGGGGAGCGACGCGGTGCGAGTCCGGTGCCTCATCGCCCTCGGTGCCGTCGCGCTCCCGGCGCTCGTGACCGCGCAGGACGCCCCGCCCCCGGTGCGCACGCTCGAGGAGCGGGTCTCGGGCCTGCACGGCAAGCTCGCGCCGGCGAACGCGCGGCTGCGGGATCTCTACGAGCGGGTGGGGGCGGAGCTCGCCGCGGGGACGCGCGCCGTGCTCCTCCACCGCGACGAGCTCGGTCCCGCCTACGCGCTCGAGTCGGCCTCGTACGCGCTCGACGGCGCGGCGCCCGACGCGCCGCCGCCGACGGCCACCGCCCGAGGGGTGGCGGCGGAGATCCTCGATCGACGGGTGGCCGCGGGCGCGCACCGGGTCTCCGCGGAGCTCGTGTACCGCGTGCGCTCGAGCCCGGACGGCACGCCTCGGCGGCTCGACGTTCGCTCGTCCTACGCCTTCGACGCCCGGCCGGGGATGGTCACACGCGTCACGCTCGTCACCTACGACCGCGGCGGTCCGGAGGCGGAGGAGGAGCGCGCCGCGGTCCGGTTCGAGCTCGTGGTCGAGGGCGAGGCGGCCGCCGAGGGCGCTCCCGCCGAAGGCGACCCTGCCCGGCCGTGACCCGTCGTGTACGCGTGCCCCGGTCACCGGCGACGGTACGCCGCGCCGCGTACCGGTCGGGGCGGTCCTCCTCCGGCCTCCGAGGATCGCGCGTGCCGCAGGAGCGGGAACGCGATAAACGGAACGAGGCGCCGCGCGCCGAGCGCGGTATGTTACGCCACCTTCGTTCGGCAGGTGCGCGTCGTCGGTCGGCCGGGCCTTGCGCCCGCCGCGAGGCGGCACCGGTCTCGGAGGGGCGCCGTGCGACGGGCGAGCCCGGGGCGGCACGGATCAAAACGGTAGCCAGAGAGGTGCACGACATGACTTCCAAGATGCGGATCTCGATCGTCCTCATCGCTCTCGCCACGGCCTGCGCGACGGGCGGCGGCGGCGGCGGCAAGGGCCGAGCCTCGCGGTTCTACCCGGCGACCTACAAGCTCCCCGCCGAGAGCCAGCTCGACGATGCCGAGCGCGGGAAGATCCGCGACGCGCGCACGCACTACGAGCGGGGGCTCGTCGCCCAGCAGTCCGGCAACGTGGACCAGGCGCGCGCGGAGTGGACCACCGCCGCCGAGAACTACGTTCAGTTCGCCGACCAGTTCCAGTCCTCCGAGTGGCGGATGCCGGTGCGCTACCGCGCCGCCGAGCTCCTCATGCAGGGCATGCAGTTCGAGCGCGCCGCCGAGCAGGCCCAGAAGGTCGCGTCCGACCCCGAGGCGGACGCGGCGTCCAAGGCGGTCGCCGGACGGCTCGCGGCCGGCGCCTGGCTCAACGCGGCCAACCAGAAGGTGAAGGCGAACCAGCTCGAGCCGATCAAGCTCGCGAACGCCGATCAGCGCCGCGGCGAGCCGCTCAAGCCCCGCGTCCCGCCGGGCGAGTGGAAGCGCTTCGTCGACGCCACCGACGTGTACCTGCAGAACCTCGACGCCGACCCCGAGCTGAAGAAGCCCGCCGCCGAGCGCCGTGGCGGTCTCCCGCCCGCCCAGCTCGCGCTCATCGGCGCCGAGGTGGAGTACGCGTTCGACAACATGGAGGACGCGCGCCACCGCTTCGACGAGATCCTGAAGCGCTGGCCGAACGAGGCCGACGTGCTGGAGAGCGCCGTCCCGCTGTACCTCCAGACCTTCCTCTACGCGAACGACGAGGCGGGCTACCAGGCCGAGGTCGCGCGCGTCCGCCAGCTGGTCGAGGCGCAGGTGCAGAAGGCGACCGACCCGAAGGAGAAGGAGAGCTTCGCCAAGGTGACCGAGTCGCTCTCCCGGGCCGAGGCGGGCACCCAGTTCGCCGCCGCGCAGAAGCTCCTCGACGAGGGCAAGCCCGCGGACGCCGCCCAGGCGTTCGAGAAGCTCGCGTCCGATCCGAAGGGAGGCGACGCCGCGAACGCGCTGCACAACGCCGCCGTCGCGTGGGACAAGGCGGGCAAGGCGGAGCGCGCCGCGGAGGTCCGCGAGCGGATCCTGAAGGAGTACGGCGACTCGAGGGTCGCGCCGAACAACATGCTCCTCCTCGCCGTCTACAAGTCGAAGAAGAACGACCACACGGGCGCGGCGAAGATGTACGAGGACTTCCTGCAGAAGAACCCCGAGTCGCCGAACCGCTGCGTGGCGCTCCAGAACGTCGCCTCCGAGCTCGACATGGCGAAGAAGCTGGCGCCGGCCGCCGAGCGCTACGTCGTCTTCGGCAAGGACGAGAAGTGCGCGTCCGCCGACGCGAACGTCGCCGCCCGGGCGCTGTACCGCGCCGGGCGCCTCTTCGAGGACGCGAAGCAGAAGGCGAAGGCGAAGGAGGCGTACGCCGCCGCCGTCGCGATGAAGGGCGTGACCGACACGGTCGCGAAGAGCCAGGTCGACGACGCGAAGCGCCGGATGGCCAAGTAGCGAAGCCGCGCGCCGCGCCGCGGCGCCCGGAGCCTCACCCCGCGCCCGCGCCGCTCCCGTGAATGGGAGGGCGCGGGCGCGGTGCTTTTGCGGGGCCGCGCCCCGATCGGCCGGCATGCTCGACGCGGCGCTCGCTCGAGCGCTGCGGCTCGCCGCCCGCCGCCCGCCGACGCCGACGCCGGCCCGGGCGTTCCGCGCTCGCGAGCGTCCGCGGCGCGTCCGGCGCGAGCGCGCGGCGGGCCGGGGAAGCTCCTCTCTCGCGCGCCCAGCAGCGATCCGGCGCTGGCACGGCCCCTGCTGAACGTCCGTGCATGCTGGTCCGCATCCGCTCCGGCGCCGTGCTCGGCGTGCAGGCGATCCCCGTCGACGTGGAGGTCGAGGCGACGCTCGGGATGCCGGGCTTCCACCTCGTCGGGCTCGCCACGGGCGCCGTGCAGGAGGCGAAGGTCCGGGTCGCCGCGGCGGTGCGAAACCTCGGCGTGAAGCTGCCGCACAAGCGGATCACCGTGAACCTCGCGCCGGGGGACCTGCGCAAGGACGGCACCGGCTTCGACCTGCCGATGGCGATGGGCGTGCTCGCGGCGGTGGAGGAGGTCCCCGCGGACGCGCTGGCGAGGGTCCACTTCGTCGGCGAGCTCGCCCTCTCGGGCGAGGTGAAGTCCGTCCGCGGCGTCCTCCCGCTCGCCATCGAGGCGCGCCGCGCGGGCGCGCTCGCGATCGTCGTCCCGCAGGCGAACGCGCTCGAGGCGTCGATCGTGGAGGGCGTGAAGGTCCTGTCCGCGGGTCACCTCGGCGACGTGGTCGCCTGGACTCGCGGTTCGGCGGAGCTCCTCCCGCCGCCGGGGGCGGTGCCGGCGCCGCCCCCGGGCGTCCCCGTCGACCTCGCCGACGTGACGGGCCAGGAGAACGCGAAGCGGGCGCTGGAGATCGCGGCCGCGGGGGGCCACAACCTGCTCTTCTTCGGGCCGCCGGGCAGCGGCAAGACGATGCTCGCCCGCCGCCTGCCGACGCTCCTCCCGCCGCTCGCGTTCGAGGAGGCGCTCGAGGCGACCGTGGTCCACAGCGTCGCGGGGCTCACCCGCCACCGCGGCCTCCTCGCCGATCGCCCCTTCCGCGCGCCGCACCACTCGATCTCCGACGCCGGCCTCGTGGGAGGCACCAGCGTCCCGCGGCCCGGCGAGGTCTCGCTCGCGCACCAGGGCGTCCTGTTCCTCGACGAGCTCCCCGAGTTCCGGCGCCACGTCCTCGAGGCGCTGCGGCAGCCGCTCGAGGACGGCGAGGTCACGATCGCGCGGGCCGGCCGGAGCGTCACGTACCCCGCCGAGCTCACGCTCGTCGCCGCGATGAACCCCTGTCCGTGCGGCTACCACGGCGACCGGCGGAGGCGCTGCCACTGCACGCCGCACGAGCTGCTCAGCTACCGGCGGCGCATCTCGGGGCCGCTGCTCGACCGGATCGACCTGCACGTGGACGTGCCCGCCCTCGCCACCCCGCTGCTCGGCGAGGCCGCGGCCAGCGGGCCGACGAGCGCGGAGGCGCGCGCCCGGGTCGCCCGCGCGCGCGAGGTGCAGCGGGGGCGCGCCGGCGGGCGCGGGGCGAACGTGAACGCCCGCCTGCGCGGCGGCGCCCTGCGGCGCGCGGCGACGCCGGACGACGACGGGCGCCGCATCCTGCAGGCGGCGGTCGAGAAGCTCGGGCTCTCGGCGCGGGCGCACGACAAGGTGCTGCGCGTCGCCCGGACCATCGCGGACCTGGAGGGCTCGGCGGCGGTGCGCGCGCCGCACGTCGCCGAGGCGATCCAGTACCGCGCGCTGGACCGGCCGCTCTCGTGAGACCCGCGCCGCCGAAGCGGCGCGACTGGTGCCCCACCGCGGGGCGAGGAGGACGACGTGACGAAGCTGAGCGACAAGATGAAGGCCCTCGGACAGGCGCTCGCCGGGATCGAGAAGCAGTTCGGGAAGGGGAGCATCATGCGGCTCGGGGACGGGCACGAGCCGGCGCCGGTGGCCGTCGTGCCCACCGGGTCGCTCGGGCTCGACCTCGCGCTCGGGGTGGGCGGGCTGCCGCGCGGGCGCGTCGTCGAGATCTACGGGCCGGAGTCCTCGGGCAAGACGACCCTCGCGCTGCACGCCATCGCCGAGGTGCAGCGGCAGGGCGGGGTGGCGGCGTTCATCGACGCCGAGCACGCCCTCGACGTGACCTACGCCCGGAAGCTGGGGGTGAACCTCGCCGACCTGCTCGTCTCCCAGCCCGACACCGGGGAGCAGGCGCTCGAGATCGCCGAGCAGCTCGTGCGCTCGGGCGCGATCGACCTCATCGTGGTGGACTCGGTCGCCGCGCTGGTGCCCAAGGCGGAGATCGAGGGCGAGATGGGCGACGCGCACATGGGCGTGCAGGCGCGCCTCATGAGCCAGGCGCTCCGGAAGCTCACCGCGGTCGTGTCGCGCAACCAGTCGCTCGTCGTCTTCATCAACCAGATCCGGATGAAGATCGGCGTGGTCTTCGGGAACCCGGAGACCACGACCGGCGGGCACGCGCTCAAGTTCTACGCGTCGGTCCGGCTCGACATCCGGCGCATCGGGCAGGTGAAGGACGGCGATCAGGTGGTCGGCAGCCGCACCCGCGTGAAGGTGGTCAAGAACAAGGTGGCGCCCCCGTTCCGGGAAGCGGAGTTCGACGTCCGCTACGGCACGGGCGTCGATCGCCACGGCGAGGCGCTCGACCTCGGCGTCGAGCGCGGGGTGGTGGAGAAGTCCGGGGCCTACTTCGCGCTCGACGGCGAGCGGATCGGGCAGGGCCGCGAGCGCGCCATCGAGTGGCTGCGCGCGAACCCGGAGGCCTTCGAGCGGCTCGCCGCGCGGGTGCGGGAGGGGGCGGGCGCCGCGGCGCCGGCGCTCGCCGCGGTGGGGTGAGGGCGCGGCGCGGACGGGGACGCTGGCGTCCCCGCCCCGCCTCGCGGGATCAGAAGAAGAAGTACCGGAGCGTGATGTTCGTCACCCAGCGCGAGTGGTCGCGAAGGGCCGGCGTCTGCAGGCCGCCGATGTCGAAGGGGTGGCCGAAGTGGACGCGCAGGAGGAGCGGTCCGAAGAGCACGTTCACGCCGAGCACGCCGGTGAGGGTGCGCGCGTCCCAGGCGCCCGGCTCGAACCGCTCCAGGGCGATCGGCGCGAGCGGGCTCCCCGTCGTCGGGTCGTACGTCGGGACGAGCACGGTGCTCGTCTTGGACTCCCAGCGGTTGAAGACGCCGCCGAAGTCCAGGGCGGCGACGCCCTCCAGGTAGTCGAAGATGAGCAGGCGGATGAGCGGATCGAGCGGGAACTGCAGCTCGGCGTTCACCACGTAGTAGTGCTGCCCGATGAGGAACTCGAGATCGAGCGGGTAGAAGCCGCGCAGGTTGTCGGCGGAGGTGAGCCACCAGCTCTTCTCCCAGACGCGGCCCTTCTCGTTCGGCGAGAACGTCGTCCCGCCCGCGGCGCGGAGCATGAAGTTCGAGCGGCCGACGAGCTGCCAGAACTTCTCCGTGTCCGCGCGGAAGAAGCCGTGCACCGCCTCGCGCCCGGGGAGGTACCCGCCGCCGAGCTCGAGCAGGAGCGAGCTGCCCGCCACCGGCCCGGTGTACTGATCGTAGCGGATGGTGTCGTAGCCGTAGCGCACGGTGGGCGAGATGGTGAAGTTGACGCCGCCGTTGCGACTCTCCCAGTCGCGCGTGGAGGTGTACGGGCCCGTGGTGAGCGTGGGGCCCTGGCAGAGCAGCGTCACCGCCCCCGAGAAGTCGGTGAGGCAGTAGCGCTGGACGCCGCCCAGCGTGAGCTCCGTCTCCACGCGCCGGAAGCGATCGAGCGGGTAGCGCAGCGCGCCGACCACCCCGAAGTCACGCTGGTAGTAGGCGAGGTTCGGGTCCAGCCGATCGAGGTTCTGCTGGACGAAGTGGAACCCGCCGAGCACCCAGGAAAGCCGCCTCGCGCGGTTCTCGAACAGGAGGAGCCCCTGGGTGTAGTCGAACGAGCCGTAGACGGAGAGGTCCACGAAGAGGACGTTGTCCCGGAGCATGTCCGAGAACAGCACCGCGGCCCGCCCCGCGACGGCGCTCCCCGCGCCGCCCCCGTAGACGAAGCCCGCCTCCGGGCGCCAGTTGCGGATCGCGAACGCGTCGTAGTCCTTCACCTGCTCCGGCCAGGTACCGCTCGGGATCTCCAGCACGTCTCCGGTGGGCGGCAGGACGGCCACGCTCGGCTGCTCGAGCCAGGCGACCTTGGGCACCTCGACGATCCGGAAGACGCCGCCGTAGAACGTGCTCGCGAACACGCCGCGCCCCTTGGGCGAGGGGCCGGGGCTCGTGAGCCCGGTGGTGAAGTCGGTGATCCGCTGGACCGCGCCCGCCTTCAGCAGGTAGAGGTCGGGCTTCCCGGAGACGTCCGAGGTGAAGAGGACCGAGCCGTCCGCCTGCGGGAACGGCGCGCGGTCTGTGCTCGCGGCGGTGGTGAGCCGCGTGCGCTCGCCGCTCGAAGGATCGATGCGGAAGAGGTTGAGGCGCCCGTGGTCGGTCGCGTCCGAGGAGAAGTAGATGCCGTCCTTTCCCCAGGCGACGTCCTTCTCGACGTATGGATCCTGCGTGATGCGCCGCGCCACGCCGCCCTTCACCGGGACCACGTAGATGTCCGACTGGCCGTCGGTGGACACGCCGGCGAACGCGATCTGCGACCCGTCCGGCGAGAAGGCGGGGTCGGAGATCTGGATGAACGGCTGGCCGCGCTCGGTGTGCACGTCGAGCTTCCTGCGCCGGCCGAGCTCGATGCGCGGGGGACGTCCTTCCCTGAGCTTGTGCCGGAAGCGCTGGACGTGGAGGCGGTCGCCGATCCCGTCCTGGGCCGAGAACGCGAGGATCCCGTCCCCGAGGCCGAGCACCCCGTACTCGACGGGGTGGAGGGACTCGAACCCCGGCACGCTGTCCGAGACGATCTCGACCGCGCTGCGCGGGTTGCGCACGTCGACGAGGTAGAGGCGGGCGCGGCCCTTCTCGCGGTCGATGCCGCGGAAGAGGATGAGGTTCCCGTCGGCGGAGGAGACGAAGTCCTCGGGCTCGGAGGGGAGCTGCCGGAGCTCCCGGAGCTGCGGGAGATCGTGCTTCGCCTCGAGGTACTGCGGGTAGTAGCGGCGCTTCAGCCACGCGCGCCAGCGGGCGTCGACCTGCTCGATGGGCTCGTTCAGCACGCGCCGCACGAGGGCGCCGAAGTTGCGCGTCGTGCCGCCCGCGGCGGGGCCGCCGCCGAAGCCGCCTCCGCCGTCGCCCATGAGGTAGGCGTTCTCCAGGAACGCCTGGATCTTCTCGTGGCCGTACTGGTCGGCGATGAAGGCGATCCGCGCCTGGCCGAGCTTGTAGGTCGGGATGTACCCGCGGATCCGGTCCTCCCCGAACGACAGCACGTCGTAGCCCTTGCGCGGCTCGGGGTTCCAGACGAGGTCGCGGAGGTAGAGGTCCGTCTCCGTGTCGATGCCGCCCTTCGAGTAGAACTCGGCGATGCCCTCGATGAACCAGAGCGGCAGGTACGCGATGGGCGAGGACATCTCCTCGGCGCCGGCGGCCTCGAGCAGCTTCTGGATGGTGAACTGGTGCACCATCTCGTGCGTCGACACCTCGATGAACCGGGCGTGATCGCCGAAGTACGGGACCGTCATCTTGAGGTCCTCGGGCGAGGTGACGCCCAGGACCGACTCGGTGACGGCGAAGACGTTCTGCGTCTGGAACTCGCGCTGCGTCGCGTAGAGGATGTAGGGGATGCGCTTCGTCGGATTGTAGTGGAACTGATCGACGAGGCGCGCGTAGGCGCTCTGGATCGCCGGCAGCGCCCGCTCCGCCTGGGCGAGCTCGTTCCGGTAGTAGTAGAGCCGGAGGCCTCCGGGGCCGCCGCCCGGCGGCGGGACGTCGATGAACTGCCAGTCGAAGCTGAACCAGGCGACCTGGTTCTGCCCGGGGCGCTCGGGGAGGATGAAGGTCTGCTCGAGATCGCGCCGGGGCCGAGGCTTCTCGGCCTCCATGCGGTCCATCGAGTGCATCGCCTCGCCGAGCGACGGGCTCGGCCCGAGCTGTGCGGCGGCCGCGAGGGGCAGCGCGAGGGCACAGAGCGCGAGGACTCTCATTCGAGCAACACTACGTAGGAGGGACCCTCCGGGCGAGCAACCGAAAGGAGGTCCGTCCGACGCAGGCGTCGTGTACCGCCGCCGCTCAGCGCGAATCGGCGCGGATGGGCCAGCGGGTCCCACCGATGGTGATGGCATAGCGTCCCGTCCCTGGGGGGTCTTCGTCGATGGCGAACCCGAGCGTCACCTGGCCTGCGCGGGTGAAGCGGGCGCGTTCGCCGCCCTTCACGGCGCAGCGGAGCACACCGTCCTCGCCGAGGCGGAGGGTGGCGGGATCGAGCGGCTCCCGCGTTCCGTCGGAGAGGAGCAGCACGGGCGCCCCGTCCGGCCTCTCCTGCAGCACGCCCCGCACCGTGTAGGGCGTCTCCTTCACCGCGACGTACGCGGACTCGCGGCCCACGCGCACGAGCCACCTCCCGTCGGGTGCGCGCGCGAGCGAGCGCCAGAGGACGTCGAGCGTGCGCGCGTGGGTGATGGGCTCGCCGAGGTGGAGGAAGCGGCCCTCGTCGTCGATCGACAGGCCGCTCCGGGATCGCAGGAGCTCGAGCGCGGCGTCGTCGACGGTGGTCACCCGCGCATCATAGGGCCGGTGAGCTCCGTTGCGGAGGCGGCGCTCGGGTGGTAACGAACCGCGCGTGACCGCGAGGACAGAGCCTGTGGTGCGCATCCGCTGTGGCCCCGACGAGGAGGCCCGCTGCCGCGCCGCGCTCGCGCGCGCCGGCTTCGAGGTGAAGCGCTCGCTCACGTGGCTCGTCGTTCGCGACGCCCCGCCCGACGCCGTGAACGAGGCCCTCGCCGCGGGCGGGGCGGACCCGCGCGTCGCCGTCCGGCAGCGGATCGGGCAGCTCATCGGCTGGCTCCTCGACCGCGAGGGCAGCCTCGACGGCCGCGCCGTGAACGTGCAGGCGCTGGTCCGGCGGGTGCTCGAGGAGGGCGGCCTCACCGGACGCTACCGTCCGAGGCCGCTCGACGCGCTCCTCGCGGGCGCGGCCGCGCTGTACGCGGAGCTCGTCGAGACCGCCGCGGGGTTCGTCTCCTGGGATCGCTTCGTCGAGCTGTTCTGCGAGGAGCTGCCGGGGTAGCGGCGCGCCGGCGCGCCGCCGTCAGGCCCGCAGCGCGAGCCGCAGCAGGTTCAGCGCCTCGTGGGCGGCGGTGCGGCGGATCCGGTCGCGACCGCCGCGGTAGAGCCGCTCGACCGCGCTCGTGCCGGACGGCCCGGCGAGCGCGAGGTGCACCGTCCCGACCGGCTTCTCCGGCGTCCCGCCGGTCGGCCCGGCGATGCCGGTGATCCCGATCCCCCAGGTCGCCCGCCCGACCCGGCGCGCCCCCTCCGCGAGCGCGCGCGCGACCGGCTCCGACACGGCGCCGTGCGCCGCGAGGACGTCGCGGGGGACGCCGAGCACGGCCTCCTTCATGGCGTCCGCGTAGGCGACGACGCCGAGGTCGAGCACCGCGGAGGCGCCCGGCACGTCCGTCAGGAGCTCGGCGACGAGCCCCCCGGTGCAGCTCTCCGCGAGCGCCACGCGCTCGCCGCGGGCGGCGAGCCGCGCGACGACGAGGGCCGGCAGCTCCTCCTTGCCCTCGCCGAACACCGCGTCGCCGAAGATCGCGCGGGCCTGGGCGGCGAGCCGGTCGGCGCGCGCAGCGGCGTCCGGGCCGGGCACGGTCCACTTGACGTGGACCTCGGGCCAGTGCGCGCGGAAGCCGAAGCGGACGTCCGCGTTCGCGGGATCGCGCATGAGCGGCCGCATCGCGTCGTCGGCGTGCGACTCGGGGACGCCGAACAGCTTCAGCACGCGCCCCGCGGGCACCTCGCCGAGCCGCGCCGCGAGCCGCGGCAGGAGCCACTCGTCGGCGAGCCCCCGGAACTCGAGCGGCACGCCGGGGAAGCAGACCACCTCCGCCCGCCCGATGCGCACCGCGAACCCGGGCGCCGAGCCGAACCGGTTCGGCACGACCTCGGCGCCGCGCGGGAAGCGCGCCTGCTTCTCGTTGTTGGGGGTGAGCGCGCGGCCGAAGCGGCGGAAGCGCTCCTCGAGCGCGCGCAGCGACGGCTCGTGCAGCTCGAGCGGCACGCCCATCACCGCGGCGACGCGCTCGCTCGTGAGGTCGTCCTCGGTCGGCCCCATGCCGCCGCTCATCACCACGAGGTCGGCGCGCGCGGTCGTCTCGCGGATGGCGGCGTCGAGGTCGGCGCGATCGTCGCCCACGAGCGTCTTGCGCCGGACCATGACGCCGAGGTCCCAGAGCCGGTCCATGAGCCAGGCGGAGTTCGTGTCCACCACCTGCCCGGTGAGGAGCTCGTCGCCGGTGGAGAGGATCTCGACGTGGAGCGTCATCGCGAGCGACCTCCGCTACGACCCGAGCGGCGCGCACCACCAGCCAGCGCCGCCGCAGCCGGCGACGGCGCGCAGCGCGAGCGCGACGAGCTGGAGCGCGGCCCAGGCGAAGACGCCCGCCGCCACGTCGTCCATGACGACCCCGAACCCGTTCTTCACGCGGTCGAACGCCGAGGCCGGCCAGGGCTTCAGCACGTCGAACACGCGGAAGAAGAGGAAGCCGAGGAGCGCCGCCGGCCAGGAGAAGGGGACGAGGGCGACCGTGACGAGGTAGCCCGCCACCTCGTCGATGACGATGGGCGACGCGTCGGCCACCCCCCAGTACGCGCCGGCGCGCTGCGCGGCGTAGGCGCCGAGCGCCACGAGCGCGGCGACCGTCACGAGGTACAGGGACGGGGAGAGCCGCGAGAGCGCCCAGTACACGGGGATCGCGCCGAGGGTGCCGAAGGTGCCGGGCGCGACGGGGGCGTAGCCGCACGGACCCCACGCGGCGAGGAGCACCCAGGCGTCGGGTCGCGCGGTCGGGCGCGCCGTGCGGCGGAGGCCCCGGGCGCGGAGCCGCGAGAGGAGGTCAGGGCTGGCGGGCGACGGCGAGCCGGTCACGCGCTAGATGTACTCGTCCTGCTGCGGCTTGTCCTCGACGTCCTCGGGCTCCGGCTCGAGCGCCTCGTCCGCCTCGAGCTCGGCGCGGATGGCGGGCGGGAGCGAGGCCTTGTCGGGCGCGGGCCGCGCGCGGGCGAGGAGCGCCTCGGCGAGGCCGAGCGCGATGTAGGCGGCCATGTAGACCACGAGGACGAACGAGGCGCGGGTCGCCATGCCGACCCCGACGCCCGCGAGGGTGAAGAAGGCGAAGATCGTGAGGCTGCGCGCCGAGAGGTGGACGTCCTTGAAGGTGCGGTATCGGACGGTCGACACCATGAGGAACGCGAGCAGGCCGACGACGAGCGCGATCGGGACGCGGGTCGCCGGGTCGGTGGTCGTGGCGAAGTGCCGGTAGTGGGCGATGACGAGCGAGACGATCGTCCCGGCGGCGAGCGGGATGGGCAGGCCCACGAAGAAGCGCGAGGAGCCCTTGTCGCCGCGCTGCGCGAGGACGTTGAAGCGCGCGAGGCGGAGCGCGCCGCAGGCGGCGAACGCGAAGGACACGAAGAAGCCGAGGAAGCCGAGCGGCGCGAGCGCCCACTTGTAGACGAGCAGCGCCGGCGCCGCGCCGAAGGAGATGACGTCGGCGAGGCTGTCGAGCTGCACGCCGAAGTCGGACTGGGTCTTCGTCATGCGCGCGACGCGGCCGTCGAACGCGTCGAAGAACATCGCGAAGAAGATGGCGAGCGCCGCCTGGTAGAGCTGGAGCGGCGTGGCCTCGCCGGCGCAGAGCGTGAGCGCGTAGAAGCCGAGGAGGATCGAGCTCACCGTGAACAGGTTCGGGAGCACGAACATCGCCTTGCGCAGGTTGATCTGCATTTCCGCGCCACCCTCCTAAGGTCGCCGGCCTCGGCGCAGTGCCGGTGACTCGGGCCGGGCGCAGGACCACGCGCCCGCCCCCTCGACCGGCGACGGCAGAGGCTGTCACGGGCGGGTTTTTTTGTCGAGACGGACGCCTCGCGTCAAGGAGACCCGCCGCACGGGGTCCGCGCGCGCTCCCCCTCCCCGAGCACCAGGCGGGCGCCGCTCCCGCAGTCCACCCAGAACACCGGGTCCGCCCACCAGCGGTTCATCCGCGCGGTCGCCCGCGACCCCCCCGCGAGCGCGAGCGCGGGTCCGTGCCCGGTCACGAGGTTGCCGTCCAGCACCGCCGTGGCGCCGTCGAGGAGGATGATCCCGCCTGCGGCGCCTCCCGACGCGTCCACGCTCGACAGGCGTACCTCGCCGCCCGACGCCTCGACGGCCGCGCCGCCGCAGCGCAGGAGGGTGCTCGCGGAGAGCGCGAGCGAGCCGCGGCGCACCTGCACGCACGCCCCCGGGATGCCCTGCTCCTCGCTCACTCCCGCGACGACCACCGCCGCTCCCTCCACCCGGCCTCCCGGCGCGATGGCGATGCCGGCCGGTCCGGGGGAGCGGATGACCACGCCCTCGAGGTGTGCGGCGCCGCCCGCGACGGCGAGGCCCGCCTCGCGCGAGGGCCCGTCGATGGCGAGGTGGCGGAGCGTGGCGGTGCCGCCGTGGACCGTCGCGCCGGAGAGGGCGCCGTGGAGGTGCCCGCCCACGAGGTTGGCCTCGCCGCGCTCCACGACGAGGCCGACGTCCCCGTCGAGCGCGAGGTCCGCGCCGTCGAGCGCGCCGCCGGAGACGCGCGCGCCGCAGCCGCCCCCCACCGCGCGCAGGTCGCGCGCCCGCAGCGTGCCGGCGGAGACGCGCACGGCGCAGCGCGGCGCGCCGGCCTCGAGAGCAATCGCCGCGACCTCGGCGGCGCCGGGGGTGGAGGCGGTGAGCGCGTCCTCGCCTTCCGGCGCGACGACGCGCGTGCGACCCGCGCCGGCGCCCTCGAGCCGGACGCCGGCGGGCAGGTCGATGCTGCCGCGGTGCTCGCCGGCGGCGAGCCGCACCACGTCGCCCGGGCGGGCCCGCGCGAGCGCGGCGGCGAGATCGGCGCCGGCCGGGACGTCGAGGGTCGCCGCGAGCGCGAGCGGGAGGGAGACCGCCAGGAACGCCGGCATCGGGACTCCATGTGAAGGCGGGGAGATTTGACCCCGCGTGCCCCTCATTGATACACGAGAGCGTCATCCGCCGCGCCCCGGTGGAGCAAGGTCCTCGGGGGAGGGTGTGGGAACCGGGCGCCCCGCGCGCAGCTCGCGGGGCGCTCGCTTTTTGGCTCCGTCAGCGGCGGGCCGCGGGGTGGCCGAAGCCGGCGCCCGACGCGGGGACGACCCCGAGCCACGCGAGCGGATCCGACGGCTCGCCGCCGCGCCAGACCTCGAAGTGCAGGTGCGGTCCGGTCGCGCGGCCGGTCCGGCCGACCACGCCGAGCGGTCCCCCCGGCTCGACCGCGTCGCCCGGCGCGCACAGCAGGGCGGCGAGGTGGCCGTACCGCGTCGTGAGCCCGCCGGCGTGGTGGACCTCCACCATGAGGCCGTAGCCGCCCATCCACCCGGCGCGCACCACGAACCCCTTCGCCGCGGCGGCGACGACGCGGCCGGCGTCGGCGGCGAGATCGACGCCGAAGTGCATCCGGCGCTGGCCGTCCAGGGGGTGCGTGCGCATCCCGAAGACGCTCGAGATGCCGGCCTGCTCCACCGGCCAGCGCAGGAGCGGCGGCCTCGTGCGCGCGAACAGGCCGAGGCCGAGCGCGCGGGCGGTGGCGATGCGGGTGCCGAAGCGCGCCGCACGCGAGGCCACCAGCGCGGCGAGGTCTCGGGGCGGCGGGCCGTAGTGGCGCACGTCGTAGTCCCACTCCGCCTCGACGGTGACGCGCGCGCGCACGAGCTCGAGGAGCGGCGTCTGGGGCAGCGCCCGGCCGAGGTACGCGTCGAGCTCCGCCACGAGCCCCCGCCACGCGCGGTCCGCGTCCTCGGGGAAGCCGCGGCCCGCGGGGCGCGTCGCGCGGCGATCGCGCGCCTGGGCTGCGAAGCGGAGCAGCGTGCCGTCGATGGGCGGACCCTCGGGCGCCTCGCTCGCGATGGACTCGGGCGCGGGGACGTCCACGGGCGGCGGGGGCGGCTCCTCCGGCTCCTGCGCGCTCCCGGCGTCGTCGCCCCCCGGCCGGCCGGCCGTGAAGCCTGCGTCCGCGAACGTCATCTTCCGCGCGGGCGCGCGGCCACATGCGAGCGCGGCGGCGACGAGGGCGATCGCGAGGGCGCGGAGCACGCGCCGCGGATGCTACCACGCGCCCTCCCGCGCCTCGCCTTCGCGGCCCGTCACGCGCCGCGCAGCACGCGGCCGATGCGGACGAGCGCCTCGTCCACGTCGGCGCGCGAGACGTCCATGTGCGTGACGAGGCGCAGCAGGTCGGGCCGCGAGCCCTCCGGGTTCGCGAGGACGCCCTCGCGCGCGAGGCGCGCGGAGAGCTCGGCGGCGCTCCGGCCGGTGAAGGCGACGAAGACGAGGTTCGTCTCGACCGGCAGGGGCAAGAGCCCGCCGAGCTCCGTGAGGCCGTCCGCGAGGTGGCGGGCGTTCGCGTGATCCTCGGGGAGCCGCGCGCGGTGGTGGCGGAGCGCGTGCAGCCCGGCCGCGGCGAGGATCCCGGCCTGGCGCATCCCGCCGCCGAGCCGCTTCCGCAGCCGGCGCGCCTCGGCGACGAGCTCGCGCGCGCCGGCCACGAGCGACCCCGCGGGCGCGCCGAGCCCCTTCGAGAGGCACACCGAGACGGTGGTCGCCTCGCGCGCGTAGTCCGCCGGCGCGACCCCGGTCGCGGCGCACGCGTTCCACAGGCGCGCGCCGTCGAGGTGCAGGGAGAGCCCGCGCGCGCGGGCGAGCTCGCCGAGGGCGCGCACGCGCTCGAGCGGGTAGATCGCGCCGCCGCCGCGGTTGTGCGTGTTCTCGAGGGCGACGACGCGGGTGCGGGGGTAGACGTCGCCGGCGGGCCGGATCGCCGCCTCGACCGCGGCCGGCTCGAGGAGCCCGCGCTCCGCCGCGATCGTCCGCGCCTGGACGCCCCACAGCGCCGCGAGCGCGCCGCTCTCGAACGAGATGCAGTGGGCGCCCGCGTCGCAGACGATCTCGTCGCCGGGCCGGGTGAGGACGCCGAGCGAGACCTGGTTCGCCATCGTGCCGGAGGGGACGAAGAGCGCCGCCTTCTTGCCGAGGAGCCCCGCGACCTCCTCCTGGAGGAGGTTCACGGTGGGATCCTCGCCGTAGACGTCGTCGCCGACGTCGGCGCGGGCCATCGCCTCGCGCATGGCGGGGGTCGGCCGGGTGACGGTATCGGACCGGAGATCGATGGGGGTCATGGGCAGGGGAGCCTAACTCCGGCGCCGCGAGGAGGCGGGTTTTTCGGGATCGCGTTCCGGCTCACCGCGCCCCGAGCGCTCGGTGGAGGCGGGAGCGCGCCCCGCCAGGCGGGCGAGCCGCCGGAACCAGACGGGCTCGTGCTGGAAGCCGGGAGGCGGCTCATCCAGCGCCGTGGGCCACGCCTCGCCCGGTGCCGGCGCGGCGCCGCGACCATCGCGGGCGGTGCTAGCATCCGCGCGCGATGCCGACACCCACGAGGAGGCGGCCCCCTGCCGCCGAGAAGCGCGCCCGCGCGGTGGAGATCGTCGACCGGCTGGCCCGCGCCATGCCCGACGTGCGCATCGCGCTCGAGTTCGGGAACGACCTCGAGCTGCTCGTCTCGGTGATCCTGTCGGCGCAGAGCACCGACGCAGGCGTGAACCGCGCGACGCCGGCGCTCTTCGCGCGCTACCGCACCGCGGCCGACTACGCCGCCGCCGCGCCCGAGGAGCTCTGGCCGTTCATCCGCAGCCTCGGGCTCTACCGGAACAAGGCGAAGGCGATCGTCGCCGCGATGGCGGCCATCGCCGCCGAGCACGGCGGGCGCGTGCCGCGGACGCGCGAGGCGCTCGAGGCGCTGCCGGGCGTCGGACGCAAGACCGCGGGCGTCGTGCTCGTGCACCTCGGCGCCGCGCACGCGTTCCCGGTGGACACGCACGTCGGCCGCGTGGCGCGGAGGCTCGGGCTCACCCGCCAGGCGGACCCGTCCAAGGTGGAGCAGGACCTCATGGCGCTCGTGCCGGAGGAGCGCTGGGGCGAGGCGCACCAGCTCTTCGTGTGGCACGGGCGGCGGACCTGCGACGCGCGGCGGCCGGCGTGCTCGCGCTGTCCGGTCGAGGAGCTGTGCCCGAAGCGCGGGGTGCCGGTGGCGATGCGCAGGTGACGCCGGTGGGCCAGCGACCTCGCCCGTGCGGTCACCGCCCGTGCTCGGGCGCGTCCTCCGCGAGGATCCGGTAGAGGGCGCGGCGCGCGTCCTGGAGCACCTTGCGCGCCTCGGCGACGTGGGCGGGAGTTCCGGCGTGGGCCACCTGCGCCGCGGCCACGCCGACCTGATGGGCGAGGCCGAGGAGCTCGGGGAGATCCTCGCCGGCGGCGGCGCGCGCGGCCTCCCACGGCGCCGAGACGTCCTCGGCGTGCTCCTTCACGTACGCCCGGCCGTGCTCCGTGAGCTGGAAGACGCGACCTCCGCCGCTCTCCTCCGCCTTCACGAGGTCCTCGTCCTGGAGCAGCTGGAGCGCCGGGTAAACGGAGCCCGGGCTCGGACGCCACACCCCGCCGCTGCGCTGCTCCAGCTCCTGCATGATCTGGTAGCCGTTGCGGGGCTGCTCCGAGAGGAGCGCGAGGATGGCGGCGCGCACGTCGCCGCGCCGGGTCTTCCGGCCGCGGAAGAAGAAGGACCAGGGGTTCCCGCCGAACGGATTCCCGCCCCACGGGTTGTCGCCGCCGCCCGGCCCCGGGCCGTCGCCGCCGTGCCCGTGATGGCCGCCGCGATGGCGGTGGTGCCGGCCGCGGCCTCCGCCGGCGAAGCAGGCCTCGGGATCGTGGTGGAACCGCCGGAACGACCATGGACCGAACATGAGCGCCTCCATTCGAGCGACAGCTCGTCGTGTGTCGTCGATATATCGGAGACATTCGGCAGCCGTCAAGCCCCGCTGGTGCGGCGAGCTCGAGGGCCAGGTTCGAGCGGGCGGCGGTCCCCGCCCGCTCGTCCGCCGCACCGCCGCGCGGGGGCTCGCGTTGCCGCCACCCATCTCGCGTGTTACACGGGTCTCGCTGGAGCCGCTCGGGCGAACGCGTCGGCCTCGCAGGAACGGGGGCCGCCGAGGAAAGTCCGAGCACCACAGGGCAGGGTGCCGGTTAACGACCGGTCGGGGCGACCCGCAGGAAAGTGCCACAGAGAACAGACCGCCGAACGGCGCCGCGAGGCGTGCGTGGCAAGGGTGAAACGGTGCGGTAAGAGCGCACCGCGCGCCGGGTGACCGGCGCGGCATGGCAAACCCCACCCGGTGCAAGGGCAAATAGGGAGGCGACTGGCCCGGTCTTCGCCTCCGGGTATGGCCCGCTGGAGGCGCGCGGCAACGCGCGTCCTAGAGGAATGTTCGCCGCCGCGGGGAGACCCGCGGGACAGAACTCGGCTTACAGGGCGGCTCCGGCATTTTCTTTCCGATGGACGGCGTCGAGGGGGATCTGCCGGATTGCTCCGGCGTCCCCTCCGTAGAGCCTCGGCGGCCATTCGTTCCCACACGCGCAGCCCGCGCTCGACCTTCATTCCGAGCGCTCGCTCGAAGCCTCGGGCGCGCGGGTACCCGAAATGACCAGGGGCGTGACGGCGCCCGCGGTGAGGGTGCGGCTCCGGGCGCATGCTCGCTCGCGCGCCCAGGCGCGAACCGTGCAGCTCTTTCTCAGTCCCAGCTGAAAAATAACGAGCGACCGAGCTGCATGTGGGCATCGGGCTGCCAAGTGCGCTCCAGTAGGCAAACGGGGGCATACGGATCACCGGCCCCTTCCTCTGCTCACCGTTGACTACCTGTCCCCAGGAAATGCGGTCGGTGGGCCTCCCGTTCTCGCCGCGGAACAAGGAACGGAAGGAGCCCACACTGATTCGCAAGGAACGCCTCACCGCAGCGCTCTCCCTCGCCTCGCTCATCTCGCTCGCCACGGCCTGCGGTGGTGGCGGTGGCGGCGCCCCCTCGTCGTGCGGCGGCACCGCTGCCCCGTGCGAGACCACCGCGGCCGCCGACGCCGGCGCTCCTGGCGACGGCCGCGCTCAGAGCGCGGTCACGAAGTTTCGCGGCGACGACTCGCCGATGCCGTCGTTCGGAGGCTGGGCCCGCGGCGGGTTGCCGGCCGAGGCGGTCGCGCGGGCGGGCTTCGAGTGGTTCGAGACCGGCTACCCGGGCGACACGCAGACGAACGAGATCCTCGCGAACGCGGGGGTGCGCCCGTTCGCGTACGTCAACCTGGCCGAGCTGGCCGGTCAGCTGCGCGCCGCGTCCGGCTACAGCGGCGACATCCTGCGGACGAACGGCGACTGGGGACTGGAGCTCGTCGACGTGACGCATCCCTCGTGGCAGGACTGGCTCGTCCGGCGTGCAGACGAGGCGTATCGCACGGGCTCTCGCGGCATCAAGTGGGACGCGGCCACCCCCGACGTGCCGCCCGGCAAGACGCGCGCGGACGTGAACGACGCCATCGCCTCGGTGATGCAGCGGATCCTCGACCAGCATCCGGACATGAAGTTCATCTTCAACCAGGGGTTCGAGTTCGCGCTCGCGTATCCGCAGTACGTCCACGGGATGGAGACCGAAGGCCTCTTCTCCACCTCGAGCTACCCCGCCGCGTATCTCCGGCCGTGGGAGGACCCGTGGTACTGGGGGCCGCAGTTCCAGCAGATGAAGGCGCTGAAGGAGCGCGGCGTCCCGGTCTTCGTCGCGGAGTACGCCGATCCGTCCAGCGACCGGGCGCGCGAGCTGTACGACGCCATCTCGGCGCAGGGCTTCGTCCCGTACATCACGAGCGAGTCCTGGGACATCCGCGGCTGGGGCTACAACGTGAAGCCGGGCTGGTGAGCCTCGGCGCCGCCTCGCCGGCGGAGCCGGACGGCCTGCGCCAGGACGCCGCGTTTCACGCGGGCCCGCCGAGGGGTACGCTCGCCGCGTGAGCGCCCCTTTCACTGCCGGCGTCGTCGTGCTTCGCCCCTGCGGCGGGAGCGTGGCATGACCGAGGACGGCGAGCCGCGCGGGCCGATCTGGGTCCTGTTCGTCATCGTGATCGCCCTGGGCATCTGGTACGCCTCGCATCCGGGCGAGCCGCCCGAGCGCGAGGAGGCGCAGCGGCTCGCCCACGAGAGCGCGTCTCCGTGACCGGCGGGGCGCGCGCCGCCCTCGCGTAAAGGCTACGGACCCGCGCGCGCGGAGCGCGACGGCAAAGTCCGCGCCAGGAGCATCATCCCGTACTGGTCGGGGTTGAAGGGCGAGCCGCCGACGACCGTCAGGGGAGCGTAGTTCTGGCGGAGCCACTGCAAGGTGTCGCCCGCGTAATCGATCCCGAAGGTCCGGGCGCCATGCTCCGACGCGTCGCGCGACACGACGAGCACGAGGTCCGGCGGAGCGTGGCGTAGCGCCTCGAGCATCGCCGCCTCCCCGAAAGCGGCGATCGCGTCCGGCAGGTACGTCAGGTACGGCAACGGGCTGCTGTGATGGGTGAGGAAGTTGATCATCACGCCCTCGGGGATCACCGCGAGCGTGTCGCCGGGGGCGGCGCGTTGCTCGATCCGCCGCACCATCTCGGCCACGAAGAGGCCGCGGTCGTCCGCGACGAAGGCGCTCGCGCCCGTGCCGACCTGGACCTTCTTCGTGGCGAACAGGTTCGACGCCCGCTGGACGTACGCGAGGGCGATCACGGCGAGGAACCCCGTCGCCACGCCGCGGAACACGCCGCCACGCAGTCCTCGGCTCTCGAGGAGCTTCGGGGCTGACCAGGTGAACCAGACGATGACGAGCAGCGACGCCGGCATCGCGAGGGCGAACCCGTAGTGGATGATGCGGGCGTTCAGGAGCATCTTCCCGAGCAGCGCGAGCGCGAACGTCGCGAGCGCGAGGCCGAGGGACGCCGCGCCCGTCAGCGCCTCGCCGCGCGGACCCTTGAACGCCCGCCAGGCGTACGCCGCGGCGCCGGAGAGGACGAACACCGGCAACGGCCGGGCGACGTCGAGCCAGTGCCACGGCGGCACGAGCGAGGTGAGCCCGGCGACGGTGAGCGCGAACGCGCCGACGCTCCACACGAAGGATGACAGGCGCAGCCGGTGAGCCGCCAGCGCCGCGGCCACCCCGAGCCCGGCGACGAGCACGTACCCACCGGCCCAGCGCGCGAGGGTAGCGAGGTTCACGGCGGGCGCGTCGAGCCCGACGCCTGCGAGGTAGAAGGGGGTCTTCGTGAGCGGCGTCGCCATGAGGGCCCATGGCGCGAGCGTCACGTGCAGCGCGTCCCACGGGGGCAGCTTCAGCAGCAGCAGCGCAAACGCGACCACGGGCGGAACGCACGCAGCGCCGAGCAGCACGGCGAGCGCAGGAAAGGCTCGGCGGGTGCTCCGGACTTCTCTCGCGAACGCCAGCCAGCTGACGCCCACCGCGGCCACGCACGCGACGAAGAGCTCGGGCTTGGTCAGGAAGGCGAGCCCGACCGCGATCCCCGCGGCGCCGAGGTGGCGCCGATCCCCTCCCGTCGCGAACCGGTGGAACAGCCAGATCGCGAGGAGCGACAGCATGAGCCCGTGCGTCACGCCGTGCGAGTACGGCGTCACGTAGTTGTAGTTGCCGATCCCGACGTACTGGCCGAACCCGAAGATCGACAGGAACGCGACGCACGCGAGGGTCGCGGTGGAGCGATCCGAGAGGGCGCGGATCAGCGAGTAGAGCAGCCACGTCAACAGCGCGAGCAGCAGGAGATTGAACACGACGAGCGCGCGAAGCTCGGGGCCGAAGATCCGGAAGACGGCGGCATTCACATAAGGTGGAAGGGGACCGGTCGCGCCCCACTGGATGTCCCGGCCGAGCGCCTGCCCCTCGCTGAGCCGCCACGCCGCGTAGAGCTCGTGGCCGAAGTCCACGAGGACGTCCGGCCACTTTCCCCAGCTGAGCGCCAGCATCCCGAGGAAAGTGGCCGCGATGGTCGCGCCCGGTGCCCAGCGGAGAAGCACGCGCCCGATGCCCGAGTTCATGGCGGCGGACTATAGCCCACGGGAATGGGGAGGTCCTCAGCTCGGCGTCCTCAGCTTCCGGTAGAGCGTGGAGCGCCCCACCCCGAGCCGCTTCGCGGCCTCGTTCACGTTGCCGCCGCACTCGCCGATGACGCGCCGGATCACCGCCGTCTCCTGGGCCTCGCGCGCGCTGCGGAGATCGGCGTCCGGCGGCGCCTCCGGGAGCTGGAACAGCTCCGGGAGCACGGCGCGGAGCTCGTCCGGGCCGACGCGCGCGGGCGCCGCGGCCCGGTGCGCGTAGAGCACCGCCACGCGCTCGAGCACGTTCTCGAGCTCGCGGACGTTGCCCGGCCAGGCGTAGCCCTCCAGCCAGGGGAGGAGCAGCGCCAGCGCCCGCGGGAGCACGTCCGGCACGCCGTGGCGGGCGAGCCCGTCGCGCAGGAGCGCCTCCGCGATGGGTGCGACGTCGTCCTTCCGGGCCCGCAAGGGCGGCATGGGGATGGGGAGGATGTTGAGGCGGTAGTAGAGGTCCTCGCGAAACGCTCCCCGGGCGATCTCGCGCTTCAGATCCCGGTTCGTGGCGGCGACGACGCGGACGTCGATGGGGGTCGGGTCGTTGCTGCCGAGCCGCAGCACCTGGCGCTCCTGGAGCACGCGCAGGAGGCGGGTCTGCAGGGTGATGGGCACGTCGCCGACCTCGTCGAGGAAGATCGTCCCGGTGTGGGCGGCCTCGAACAGCCCGGCCCGCCCCCCGCGGCGCGAGCCGGTGAAGGCGCCCTCCTCGTAGCCGAACAGCTCCGACTCGAGCAGCGCCTCGGGGAAGGCGGCGCAGTTGATCGCGACGAACGGGTGGTCGCGCCGGCGGCCCGCGTTGTGGATCCCCTGCGCGACCATCTCCTTCCCGGTGCCGCTCTCGCCGGTGATGAGCACGGTCCCCTCCGTGCCGGCGTACTGCTCGGCGAGCGCCCTCACCGTGCGGATGGCGGCCGAGCTCCCGACGATCCCGGCGAGCTCGTAGCGGGCGATGAAGCGCCGCGGGCGGAGCTCGGAGCGGAGATCGCGATCGACGCGCAGGAGCGTCCTCGAGTCCTGGCAGGTGAGCACCGCGCCCGAGAGCACGCCGCGCTCGCGCACGGGGATGCGGCTCACGACCAGGCTGCGCGCGCCGAGCTTCTGGAAGGAGCGGAGCTCGGCCGCGCCCGTCTCGAGGACCCGGGAGAGGGAGAGCTCGGGCGCGACGCTCGAGAGGCGCTTGCCCAGGAGCTCCGCACCGCTCACCGCGAGCAGCCGCTCGAAGCCGGGGTTCACGATCGCGATGCGCTCGGTCGCGTCCACCGCGACGACGGCCTCGTCGATGTGATCGATGACGGCCGCGAGCTGCTCGCGCCGCCGGCGCTCCGCGCGCGCGACCTGGGCCATCTCGATCGCGCGCTCGATCGTCTCGCAGACGCACTCGAGCGAGTAGAGGAGGACCGACCTGAGGCCGGCGCGCTCGGCCTCGTCGCAGGCGGGGCCGGGGCCGACCACCACCTCGAACCCGTGCGCCGCGAGCTCCGCGACCGCGGCCCGGGCCTCCTCGGGGGTGACGTAGGAGCGCTGCTCGATCTGGACCCCGCGCAGGAGGTCCTTCCAGCGCTCGAGGCCGGGGAGCACGCGGCGGTGGTTCACGATGCCCACGCGGCGGCCGAGCGTGCGCGCGTGCGCGAGCGCCTGCAGCGCGTCGGTGGTCGAGACGTCCACGAGCGCGACCGGCACCGGGGCGTGGTCGCGCAGGTAGGCGCCGTTCGAGCCGGCGGCGACGAACGCGTCCACGCGCTCGTCCGCCTCGGTGAGGCTGCGCGCCGTCTCCAGCGCGCCCTCGAAGGAGAGGTCGAACACCCGCACCTCGGCGCGGTCGGCGTAGATCGGGGCGGCGCTCTCGAGCACGCGCCGCAGGCGGCTCGCGCTGAAGGCCCAGATGACCGGCTTCTCCTCGCTGCGGAAGGGCACGTGGCCTCCAGCGTCGCCGGGGTGCGCTCGCCGCGACGGAGAGCCGGATTCGGGACGCGGTGTCCCGAGAACGGTACGCGAGCAAAGGTCGCCACGCCAGCGGCGCCGCGTGCGGCGGAGGCGACCGGAGACATTCCAGGGGGTTGGAGGGAGGGGCCGAGGCATGCGCCCGATGGCGCAGCGATTGCTCTCGCATGCCCCAGGCGGCACGACAGCGAGAGGAGCCCCACCCGTGAGGATTCACGAGTACCAGGCGAAGGAGCTTCTGCGCGGCTTCGGGGTGACGGTGCTGCGAGGGAAGCTCGCGACGTCGCCGGCCGAGGCCGAGGAGGCAGCGAGCGCGCTCGCGACGCCCATCTGCGCGATCAAGGCGCAGATCCACGCGGGGGGCCGCGGCAAGGCCGGCGGCGTGAAGCTCGCGCGCTCCTCCGACGAGGCCCGCGATCACGCGGAGGCCATGCTCGGGATGGTGCTCGTCACCGCCCAGACCGGCCCCGCGGGCCAGCGGGTCCGGAAGATCTACGTGGAGGAGGGCTGCCGGATCGAGCGCGAGCTCTACCTCGGCATGACCGTCGACCGCGAGACGGGGCGCGTCACGGTCATGGCGTCCACCGAGGGTGGCGTCGAGATCGAGGAGGTCGCGCGGGTCCACCCCGAGAAGATCCTGCGCGCGGTGATCGATCCGCTGACCGGCCTCCAGGCGAACCAGGCGCGCAGCCTCGCGTTCGGCCTGGGCCTCCGCGGCGAGGCCGCGAGCCGGTTCGTCCAGCTCGCCGCCGGCCTGTACCGCGCCTACGCGGCGACGGACGCCTCGCTCGTGGAGGTGAACCCCCTCGTCGTCACGGCGGAGGGCGAGCTCGTCGCGCTCGACGCCAAGCTCGAGCTCGACGACAACGCGCTCCACCGCCACCCGGACCTCGCGGCGCTCCGCGACCCCGACGAGGAGCAGGCGCGCGAGCTCGAGGCGAAGGAGCACGATCTGTCCTACGTCGCGCTCGAGGGCGACATCGCCTGCATGGTGAACGGCGCCGGGCTGGCCATGGGCACGATGGACATGATCCAGCTCGCGGGCGGCCGGCCGGCGAACTTCCTCGACGTGGGCGGCGGCGCGACCGAGGCGAAGGTCGCCGCGGCGTTCAAGATCCTGCTCGCTGACCCGGCCGTCCGGGTGGTCCTCGTCAACATCTTCGGCGGGATCATGAAGTGCGACGTCATCGCGAAGGGCATCCTCGCGGCGGCGCGGCAGGTCGGGCTCTCGGTCCCGCTCGTGGTGCGGCTCGAGGGCACCAACGTCGAGCTCGGGAAGAGCCTCCTCGCGCAGAGCGACCTCGAGATCATCCCTGCAGACGACCTCGCCGACGCGGCCCGCAAGGCGGTCGCGGCGGCGCGGGCGGCGTGACGCGGCACCCAGCACTCATCGAGCGGGAGGAATCGTGAGCATCTTCGTCGACAGGAACACGAAGGTCCTGGTGCAGGGGATCACGGGCGCCGCGGGCAGCTTCCACGCCGAGCAGATGCTCGGCTACGGGACGCGCGTCGTCGCCGGCGTCACGCCGGGGCGCGGCGGCACGCGGTTCGAGCAGCGCGTCCCGATCTTCGACACGGTCGCGGACGCGGTGCGCGAGACCGGCGCGAACGCGAGCGTCATCTTCGTCCCGCCGCCGTTCGCGGCCGACGCGATCATGGAGGCCGCCGGCGCGGGCGTGCCGCTCGTCACCGCCATCACCGAGGGGATCCCGGTCCTCGACATGGTGACGGTGAAGCGGTTCCTGCAGGACCGCCCCGGGGTCCGGCTCCTCGGCCCGAACTGCCCCGGCGTGATCACGCCCGGGCAATGCAAGATCGGGATCATGCCCGGCCACATCCACCGGCCCGGTCCCATCGGCATCGTCTCGCGCTCGGGCACCCTCACCTACGAGGCCGTGAAGCAGCTCACGGATCTGGGCCTCGGTCAGTCGACCGCCGTCGGCATCGGGGGCGATCCGGTCAACGGCACCGACTTCGTGGACTGCCTCTCGCGCTTCGAGGCCGACCCGGAGACCGAGGCCATCGTCCTCATCGGCGAGATCGGCGGCTCCGGCGAGGAGTGGGCCGCGCGCTACATCGGAAAGAACGTGACGAAGCCCGTCGTCGGCTTCATCGCCGGGCGGAGCGCGCCCGCCGGGCGGCGGATGGGCCACGCGGGCGCGGTGATCTCGGGCTCGAGCGGGACCGCCGCGGCCAAGATCGCGGCGCTCCGCGAGGCGGGCGTGGTCGTCTGCGAGAGCCCCGCGGGGATCGGCGAGGCGGTGCGACACGTCCTCACGCGACGGAAGACGCGGAGCGCGAAGCGCGCGAGCGCGTCGCCCGGCCCTCGGCGGGCGCGGGCGACGGCGGCAGGCCGGCGCGCGGCGCGCCGCGATCAGGATTCCCCAGACCTCTAGCGCGGAGAACCGGGGATACCGGTGGGCGACACCCGGCTCGAGCGGAGCCGGGGCCGGGTGTC
>NZ_JAKZLF010000026.1 GCF_022808855.1 Anaeromyxobacter soli | reverse complement strand
CTCGCGCGCGAGCTCGGCGTGGAGCTCGGGCGCGTCCAGCCGTCGGGGCCGCGCGGCCGGATCCTGCACGAGGACGTGCAGCGCTACGTGAAGGAGGTCGTGAGCGCGGCCGCGACCGGCGCCCCGGGCGTCGGCCTCGACGTCGCGCCGTGGCCGAAGGTCGACTTCGCGAAGTACGGTCCGGTCGAGACCCGGCCGCTCTCGCGCATCAAGAAGATCTCGCGGAAGAACCTCGCCCGGAACTGGGTGATGATCCCGCACGTCACGCAGCACGACGAGGCGGACGTCACCGAGCTCGAGAAGCTCCGCGTCGCCCTCAACGCGGAGCACGCCAAGGAGGGGGTCAAGGTGACGCTGCTCGCCTTCCTCGTGAAGGCGTGCGTCGCGGCGCTCCGCAGGTTCCCCGACTTCAACGCGTCGCTCGAGGGCGACGAGCTCGTGCTGAAGCAGTACTTCCACATCGGCTTCGCGGCGGACACGCCGGGCGGGCTCGTCGTCCCGGTGGTGCGGGACGCCGACCGCAAGGGCGTGCTCGAGATCGCGGGCGAGCTCGCGGAGCTCGCGCAGAAGGCGCGGGACGGGAAGCTCCAGCTCGGCGAGATGCAGGGCGGGACGTTCTCGATCTCGAGCCTCGGCGGCATCGGCGGGACGGCGTTCACGCCGATCATCAACGCGCCGGAGGTCGCCATCCTCGGCGTCTCGCGCAGCGTGATGCGGCCGGTGTGGGACGGTGCTCAGTTCGCCCCCCGGCTGATGCTGCCGCTCTCGCTGTCCTACGACCACCGGGTGGTCGACGGCGCCGCCGCCGCGCGCTTCACGAGCTACCTCGCAGCGCTCCTCGCCGACCTGCGGCGCGCGATGCTCTGATCCACCGACCGAACCGGACCCCGCGGTTCACCGGACGGCTGGGCGTCGGCCGCTGCCCCGCGCCGGCCCGCGGGCGAGCGGGGCGGCCGGGCTCACCGGACGCCCCGCTCGACGCGACGGACGGCTCCGCCTACTTGCCGCCGCCGCCGGAGCCCCCTGCGCTCGAGCCGGCGCCGCCAGAGGAGCCGGCCGCGCCGGTGCCGGTGGCCGCGCCGGTGCCGGCAGACGAGCCTGCGCCGGCAGACGAGCCTGCGCCGGCGGCGGAGCCGCTCTCGGCGCCCGTGGCGCTGCCTGCCGCGCCCGCCTGGCCGGTGCCGGCGGTGTCGGCGCCCTGAGTCGCGCTCGTGTCGCTCGGCGAGGCGGAGCCGGAGCGCGACGCGCCGGAGCCGGTCCCCTCGGTCGTCGAGCTCGAGCGGCCGGCCGCCGAGGTGTGGTGCTTCTTCTTCTTCCGGTGCGTCGTCGTCGCGCGCTTGCTCGACGTGTCGGTCGACGCGCTGCCGGCCGAGGCGCCGGACTCCCGGCTGCTCGAGCCCGCGCTGCCCGTCCCCCAGCCGCTCGTGTCGCTCGAGCCGGTTCCGTGCGCGCTGCCGGAGCTGCCGCCGCTCCTGCCGGCGTCGTCCGTCGTGCTCGACGACCCCGCGGCGGCGCCCTGGGCGCTCGCGGTACCGAGGCCGAGCGCCGCCAGCGCGCCGGCCAGGAACATCCCATTCCTGAGCTTCATCCACTCTCCCGATGTGAGGTTGTTCGCCTCCGCTCGCTGCGGAGGCACCGCGCGGCGACGGTGAGGGCCGCAGACGCCCGGCGCCGGTCGCCGCGCTCGCGGGACCGGCGCCGCGCGTGCGATCTCGCCGGTGAGCCTCCACCGCCGTACGCCGCGCGAGGCTGAAAGCTGCGGCGGCTCGCGCCAGCGGCAACAGACGGGCCGCAGGCTCCTCGGTCGCCCCGGGGCGGCCGCGCCCCCGCGCTCATTCCGCACATCGCTCGACATGCGCGCAGCTCGACGCACAGCCGCACCCACGCCCCGCGTACGAGCGGGCATGCCCGCCGCCGGAGGGGTGTTGGTGGAGTCGCCCGCGCGCCGCCGAGGTGCGTGGGGCTCGCTCGGACATCCGACCCCCGATGACGCTCGCCACCCTGCTCACGCTCCTCTTCGCGGCCGCCCCGGCACAGGCGAGCGCCGCCGCTCCCGCCGCGCGGGAGCCCGCCGCCGCGCCGCCCCCGGCGGCGGTCACCCCCGCGCCGGCCGAGTCGATCGCGGGCGACGCCGCGCCGGCGGCTCGCGCCGACCCGTGCGACGGGGTCGCGTCGCTCCCGGAGGACGACGGCTGCGCCGGCGCGCCGCTCTGCTCGCCGCGGCAGCGCGCGAAGCTCGCCTGCGATCTCCGCGACGCGATGGAGAAGCGGTACGTGTTCTTCCCGGTGAAGGGGCGCCTCCTCGCCCACGGCGGCACGCCGTCGTTCGACTCGCGCGCGCACCTCGACGCGTGCGTCGCGGAGGAGCGGGCGATCGCCAGGGAAGACGATCCGCTGCGGTTCTACGATCGGATGCGCCGCTGCACCGCCGCGTTCGAGGACGGCCACCTGCTGTTCGGGGCGCCGGTGCGCCTGCCCCAGGTCGCGCTCGGGTTCGGCCTGCGGCTCGCGGACGGCGGCAAGATCGTCATCGCCAACCGCGAGAAGAAGCTCGTCTCGTACCTCGCGAAGGTCTCGGGGCTGCGGGGCGTCGACCAGGTCCTCGCGGTCGGCAACGAGGTGCTGGAGATCGACGGCCGCCCGGCGGCGGAGGTCGTGGAGGAGCTCGCCCGCTTCGTGCCGGCGAGCTCGCGCGGCGCCCGGCTCGAGCGCGCCGTGGACGCGGTGACGCGCCGCGACTTCGCCTACCCCCAGCGGCGCACCGCGACGCTGGCGGTGTCGGTGAAGGGCGTCCGGCGCGTGGTCGAGCTGCCCTGGTGGATCTCCCCCGACGCCGCCGGCCACGTGATGGCGAGCCGCTACGTGCGCCGCACCGGGATCGTCACGAGCGACCTCCTCGCCTGGCGCTACGACCAGGGGAAGGACACCTGGGACCGGGATCCGAACGCCGCGCAGGGGTACCTGCGCACGGACCCCATCCTGGCGCCGCGCGACGCGAGGGGGCTCACCGAGGAGCTCGACGAGGGCGACCGCGTCGCGGTGCGGGTGGGCGAGGTGGTGCGCCGCCGCGATCGCGCCTTCTGCTACGTGCAGATCCTCTCGTTCCTCAGCGAGACCCTGCACGCCGCGGGGGACGAGCCGCGCCCGTTCGGCGCGGTCCTCGAGGGTTTCGTCGGAGAGTGCAAGGACAAGGGGCTCGACCTCGTCGTGGACCTGCGCCAGAACACCGGCGGCTACATCGCCCACTCGAGCACCGTGGCCGCGATGCTGTCCGAGCCCGGGGAGGCCTACCCCGGCGGCGCGCTCGTCCTGCGCGCGACCACGCAGAACCAGCTCGTCTACCAGCAGCGGATGCCGCCGCCGAGCGCCGCGCCCGCCCGCGCCGCGGACGACGCGTTCGAGCCGCGCAAGATCGTCGAGGCGATCGGGCTCGCGCAGCGCGAGCGGCGCGACTACACGCCGGCCTTCCTCGAGGGCCCGGTGCGCGCGAGCGACGCGGTGGGAGGCTACGAGGGCAGGGTGGTGGTGCTCACGAGCCCGAGCTGCATGAGCGCCTGCGACCGGCTCGCCGGGATGCTGCGCGCCTCGCGCCGCGCCGTGCTCCTCGGCGGCCCGACGGAGGGCGCCGGCGGCAGCCAGCAGGAGGCGAAGAACCTCGGCGCCCGCTGGACGGATCCCGACGGGCTCCTCTCGCTCTCCATCCCGAACGCCGCGATGGGCGTGCAGCCCCTCGAGCCGGGCGCGCCGCTCGCCGCCCACGCGGAGCGCTCCGCGGAGGAGTTCTTCGCGGCGCTCGCCTTCGAGAACCGCCCCGTGCAGCCCGACGTGCCGTACGCGACCTCGGTCGAGGACATCACCGGCCACAACCGCGGCTGGCTCGAGCAGGTGGAGGCCGTCCTCTTCGAGGGGCGCGCGGTGCACGAGGGCATCGCGGGGTTCTGAAGGCGCCCGTCCGCCCCCGGTGAGCCACCGCTTCCGGGGGTTCGGGCGTATTTCCGGGAGCTCGCCGGAACCGCTCGCCGCGTCCCCGGCTCCGACTCGCACGGAGGAGCCAGAGAGATCGCATGAGCTTCGACATCCCCGGACTGTTCGCCGCCGGCGTCCTCACCTTCCTGTCGCCGTGCGTGCTCCCCCTCGTGCCCATCTACCTCGGGCTCCTCGGCGGCGCGTCGGTGGCCGACGTCCGCGCCGGCGGCGCGCGCGGGCGGCTCGTGGCGACGGCGTTCGCGTTCGCGGCGGGGCTCGCGAGCGTGTTCGTGGCGCTCGGGCTCGGGGCGAGCGCGGCGGCGGCGCTGCTCGCCGCGCACCGCGAGGTGCTGCTCCGGGTCGCGGGGATCGTCGTCGTCCTGTTCGGCCTCAAGTTCCTCGGGGTCCTGCGGCTGCCGGGGCTCGATCGCGAGCGGCGGCCCTGGCTCGCGCGCGCGGCGCCAGGGGGATCCCTCCTCGCGTCGTTCGCCTTCGGCGGCGCGTTCGCGCTCGGCTGGACGCCGTGCATCGGCCCGGTGCTCGGCTCCGTGCTCACCTACACCGCGAGCTCGGGCGCGAGCCCGGCGCGCGGCGCGCTCTACCTCGGCACCTACGCGGCCGGCCTGGTCGCGCCGCTCCTCTTCGCCGCCGCCTTCGCGCCGCGCGCGCTCCGGCTCCTCGACCGCGTGAAGCCGCACCTGCGCAAGGTCGAGCTCGCGACCGGCGCGCTCCTCGTCGCCGTGGGCGCGCTCCTCGCCACCGACCGGCTCATGGTCCTCACGCCGCCTGCCGGTGGCGCCGCGCAGGCGGCGGGGGCGGTCGCTGCGTCCGCACCCGCCGCCGGGAGCGTCGCCGCGGGGGATGCGGCGAGCTGCGACGCGAGCGCGCCCGCCGCGGCGTGCGACCTCCCGGCGCTCGGCGCGCTCGCCGCGGCGCCGGCGCCGGCGCCGACCGCGTCCGGGCCCGCGCTCGTCGAGCTCGTGAGCCGCAGCTGTCCGATCTGCCGGAGCATGGAGCCCGTGGTCGCCGAGGCCGAGCGCGGCTGCCCGGGCGCCCACGTGAGGCGCCGCCTCGTCGAGGAGCCCGAGGGCGCCGCGCTCGCGCGCCGTCACGCGGTCCGCGGGGTCCCCACGTTCCTCGTGCTCGACGGCGCCGGGAGGGAGCTCCGCCGGCTCGTGGGTGCTCAGCCGGTCGACGCGCTGACGGACGCGCTCCAGCTCGCGACGGGACGCATCTGCGACGCGCGGCCGCTCAAGGGCCGGGAGCCGGCGCGCGGGGGGTGAGCGCGGCGGGAGGCCGCGCGCCGGTCGCCGCGGCCTGGCGCGGGGCGGGGGGGCTCCCCTCCCATCCGCGCGTCCCCGGTGGCGACGTCCCCGGGCGCGTAGCGGGTGAGCAGCGCGACGACGTGGCCGATCGAGAACGGGATCTCCGCGCGGACGAGCACGTGGGCGGGATCGTCGGTCAGCCAGAGGGAGATGTCGCCCCGCGGCGACCCGGGTCCGCCGGTCGGCGCGGTCACGCTCACGCGCACGCAGCGGAACTTCCCCCCGGGCACCGCGACCTCCTCGCGCTCCCGCACCTCGGCGACGAGCGTGAACTGGCGGGAGCCGGAGAGGACCGGGAGCGCGTGGCGCTCGCCGGGCGCGAGCGGCTGGAGGCGGAGCCACAGGAACGCGCTCGACAGCTCGTGGGCGCCCGCTGGGACCGGGAACCGCTTCTCGGAGCGACGGCCCTTCCGCTCCCGGACGAACGTCGCCTCGCCGCGGCCGCGGTCGAAGCGCGAGCGATCCACGTGCATGTCCCCCGCCTCGAACGCGCGCAGCTCGGAGCCGCGCGGCAGGCGCGCCCGCGCGTCCCAGTACGCGACGAGGTGCTCGCGCAGGTCCAGGAGGCCGGCGATGCCCCGGGTCCGCGCCTCGAAGAACACCGGCCAGATGACCCCCTCCGGCCGTCCGACGGCGATGCGCGCCTCGCCCGCCACGAAGCTCAGGAAGCGGACCTCGAGCAGCGTCTCCTCGCCCGGGGCGAACGTCGCCGCGCGCGGCGATCCGAACGCCGCGATCATCGCGAGCACGGCTGCGATGCGCGCCACCGCGACCTCCTCCCGGACGTCGCGTGCGTGGCGGCAACATCGCGGCGCGACCGGGCGCGAACTTACGCCACCCGGCGCTCGCGCCCGAGGCCCCGCTCAAGTCTCCCGGAAGACCGCGCTTCGCCCGCCCTCCGGGCCGGGGGCGGGCGAGCGGACGGACGCTACATCGCCGCGACGAGCGGCGCGGCGGCGGTCGTCTCGGGCTGGGCGGCCGGGGCGGCCGGCTTCATCTCGACCTTCTCGCCGCTCGCCAGCATCTGGAGCGAGATCGAGAGGAGGCCGGAGATGATCTCCGCGGCACCGGCCACGTGGACCTTGCGGTAGATGCGCTTGCGGCGCGCCCGGATCGTCTCCGGCGACACGTTCGCGGCCGCCGCCGAGTCCTTGCACGCGAAGCCCTGGGCGATCCTCAGCACCTCGGAGCGCTCGGCCGGGGTCAGGCTCTTCCCGTCCATGTACTTCGCCGCGATGGGGGTGAGCGTATCGATCTCGATGTGAGGCATCTGCGCGCTCCTTCGTGGGTTCGTGTGGTGGGGTCTCGCCGCTTTCACCCGCGCCTCCGCGGGCTGCCCGGTCGTTTGTTCCCCAACCCCTCGCCACGTTAGTCACGCCCCTCCCGGTTGCCACCCCCTCCGTGATCTTTTTTTCGATGCGGCTCCTCACCGCAGGCGGGCGGTACCCCGCCCCCTCATCTTTCCGGCCGCCCGAGCGGAGGTTATCTCCTCTGGGTTCCGAGTGACCCGGCGCGGCGACCCGGCCGCAGTGGAGCTAGGGATCCCACTGCAGAGGGCGGCGGATGGCCGGGAGCAGCGCAGGGGGCTGGCGTCGGGTGGGAGGGGTCGCGATCGCGGTCGCGATCTCGGCGGTCGCCGTGGCCGGCTGCGGCCGCGGCTCGAAGGAGCGCGCGGCGGCGGCGCCCCGCCCGCCGGTGCCGGTCCGGGTGGCGGAGGCGCGGCAGGAGGACGTCCCGAAGGAGCTCGCGGCGGTCGGCTCGGTCCAGCCCTTCGTCACGGTCTCCATCCGGCCGCTCGTGACGGGCGAGATCGTCGGCGTGTTCTTCGGCGAGGGCGACGAGGTCCGCGAGGGGCAGCGCCTGTTCCAGATCGATCCGCGCCCGTACGAGGCCGCGCTCGCCCAGGCGCGCGCGGCGGTGGTCCGTGCGCGCGACCAGGCCGCGAACGCCCGCGCCGACGCGCGGCGCTACGCGGAGCTCGTGAAGCGCGAGTACGTGACGCGGCAGCAGTACGAGGCCGCGCTCGCGAACGCGTCGTCGATGCAGGCCGACGTGGCCGGCCTCGAGGCGGCGGTGCGGAAGGCCGAGCTCGACCTCGTCCACTGCCGCATCGACGCGCCGAGCGCCGGCCGGACCGGCGCGGTGCTCGTGCAGCGCGGCAACGTCGTGCAGGCGAACCAGCAGAACCCGCTCGTCGTCATCACCCAGCTGCGCCCCATCTACGTCTCGTTCACGGTGCCGGAGCAGCACGTGGACGCGCTGCGCGCGGGGGTGGGCCGCCTGCGGGTGATCGCGCGCCGCGCGGACAAGCAGGAGCAGGGGACGCTCTCGTTCGTGAACAACACGGTCGATCCCGCGGCCGGGACGATCCTCGCCAAGGCGACCTTCGAGAACGCGGGCGAGGCGCTCTGGCCGGGGCAGTTCGTGGACGCGCGGGTCGTGCTGGGCGTGCAGCGGGGCGCGGTCGTGGCGCCCGCCGCGGCGATCGTCTCCGGGCAGGCCGGGCCGTACGTCTACGTGGTGGGGCCGGACGACACGGTCGAGCAGCGCCCGGTCGTGGTGGCGCAGGCGACCGCGCGCGAGGTCGTGGTCTCGAGCGGGCTCCGCCCCGGCGAGCGGGTGGTGATCGACGGGCAGCTCGGGCTCGTGCCGAAGGCGCGCGTGGCGGTGAAGGCCGCGCAGGCGGGCGGCGAGGCCGGGGCGCGGACGCAGGCGAGGACGCCGTGAACGTCTCCGGCCCCTTCATCCGCCGGCCGGTCATGACCTCGCTCGTCATGGTCGGCATCCTCGCCTTCGGCGCAGCGGCCTACCGGCTCCTGCCGGTGAGCGATCTGCCGAACGTGGACTTCCCGACGATCCAGGTGACCGCGAACCTCCCCGGCGCGAGCCCGGAGACGATGGCGGCCTCCGTCGCGACCCCGCTCGAGCGGCAGTTCTCCACGATCGCCGGCCTCGCGGCCATGAACTCGGCGTCCTACCTCGGCGCGACGCAGGTGACGCTCCAGTTCGACCTCTCCCGCGATCTCGACGCCGCCGCGCAGGACGTCCAGGCCGCGATCGCCGCGGCGGGCCGGCAGCTCCCGCCCGACCTGCCGACGCCGCCGACGTACCAGAAGGTGAACCCGGCGGACATGCCCATCCTCTACCTCGCGCTCACCTCCCCGACGCTGCCGCTCTCGCAGCTCGACGAGTACGGCGAGACCCTCATGGCGCAGCGGATCTCCAGCGTGTCCGGGGTCGCGCAGGTGCTCGTGTTCGGCTCGCAGAAGTACGCGGTGCGCATCCAGCTCGATCCGCTGCAGCTCACGAGCCGCGGCCTCGGGATCGACGAGGTGTCGGCGGCCGTGTCGGCCGCGAACGTGAACCTGCCGACCGGCACGCTGCAGGGGCCGCACCGCGCCACCACGGTGCAGGCGACCGGCCAGCTCACGGACGCCGCCCAGTACGGGCCGGTGGTGGTGGCCTGGCGGAACGGCTCGCCGGTGCGGCTCAGCGAGGTGGGCCGGGCGCTGGACAGCGTCGAGAACGACAAGACCGCGGCGTGGTACGCGACGCGCGCGGGGATGGACCGCACCATCGTGCTCGCCATCCAGCGCCAGCCCGGCACGAACACCGTCGCGGTCTCCGCCGGCGTGAAGGCGCTCCTCCCGCAGATGCGCAAGCAGCTGCCCGCCTCCGTCTCGGCGGAGGTCCTCTTCGACCGCTCCGTGCCCATCCAGGCGTCGGTGCGGGACGTGAAGTTCACGCTCCTCCTCACGCTCGTCCTCGTGGTGGGCGTCATCTTCCTCTTCCTGCGCAACGTGCGGGCGACCCTCATCCCGAGTCTCGCGCTGCCGATGTCGCTCGTGGGGACGTTCGCGGTGATGTGGCTCCTCGGCTACAGCCTCGACAACCTCTCGCTCATGGCGCTCACGCTGTCGGTCGGGTTCGTGGTGGACGACGCGATCGTCATGCTCGAGAACGTGGTGCGCCACGTCGAGCTGGGAGAGCCGCCGCGCGAGGCGGCGCTCCGCGGGGCGCAGGAGATCGGCTTCACCATCGTCTCCATGACCATCTCGCTCGCCGCCGTGTTCATCCCGGTGCTGTTCATGGGCGGGATCGTGGGGCGGCTGTTCCACGAGTTCGCGGTCACCATCGGCGCCGCGATCCTCGTCTCCGGCTTCGTGTCGCTGTCGCTCACGCCGATGCTGTGCGCGCGCCTCCTCTCCGAGCACGCGGAGCGGCCGCCGGGCCGCTTCTACCGGGTCACGGAGCGCGGCTTCGAGGCGCTCCTCGGCGGGTACCTGCGCGGCCTCTCCTGGTCGCTCTCGCACCGGCGCACCATCCTCGTCGTCACGGCGCTCGCGCTCGCCGCGATGGTGCCGCTCTTCGCGGCCGTCCCGAAGGGCTTCCTCCCGAGCGAGGACACCGGCCAGATCTTCGCCTACACCGAGGCGGCGCAGGGGGTGAGCTGGGAGGCGATGGCGGCGCACCAGCAGGAGGTGGCGGCGATCGCGGCGCAGGACCCGGCGGTGGAGGCGGTCATGTCGAGCGCGGGCGCGCGCGGGGCCACCGCCGCGAACACCGGCGTGATGTTCATGCGCCTGCGGCCGCGGGGCGAGCGGGACGGCGTCGACCGCGTCATCGAGCGGCTCCGCCCCCGCCTCGCGCAGGTCCCCGGGATGCGCGCGTTCGTGCAGAACCCGCCCCCCATCCGCATCGGCGGGCAGCTCACGAAGAGCCAGTACCAGCTCACCCTCCAGGACCCCGACACGGCCGAGCTCTACCGCGTCGCGCCGGAGCTCGAGGCGCGCCTGCGCGGCCTCGCGGGCCTGCGCGACGTGACGAGCGATCTCCAGCTCTCGAACCCCCAGGTCACCGTGAACATCGACCGGGACCGGGCGGCGGCGGTCGGGGTCTCGCCCCGCATCGTGGAGGACGCGCTCTACACCGCGTATGGCTCCCGCCAGATCTCGACCATCTACACCGCGACGAACGAGTACCAGGTCATCATGGAGGTCGCGCCGCGCTACCAGACGGATCAGGCCGCGCTCTCGACGCTGCGCGTCCGCGCGCCCTCTGGCCAGCTCGTGCCGCTCGACTCGCTCGCGCGCCTCGAGAGCGGCGTCGGGCCGCTCTCGGTCTCGCACGCCGGGCAGATCCCCTCGGTCACCATCTCGTTCAACCTCGACCCGGGCACGTCGCTCGGCGCCGCCGTGGGCGACGTGGAGGGGATCGCGCGCCAGGTGCTCCCCGCCAGCGTGTCCACGCGGTTCCAGGGGATCGCCGACGCGTTCCAGTCGTCGCTCTCCGGCCTCGGCTGGCTGCTCCTCCTCGCCGTGGTCGTCATCTACCTCGTGCTCGGGATCCTCTACGAGAGCTACGTCCACCCGATCACCATCCTGACCGCGCTGCCGTTCGCCGGCTTCGGGGCGCTCCTCACGCTGCTCGTGTTCCGGACCGAGCTCTCCATCTACGCGTTCGTCGGCGTCATCATGCTCGTGGGGCTCGTGAAGAAGAACGGCATCATGATGATCGACTTCGCCATCGAGGAGCGGAAGCGCGGGCGCAGCGCGCACGACGCGATCTTCGACGCGTGCCGCATCCGCTTCCGCCCGATCATGATGACGACCCTCGCCGCGCTCATGGGCACGCTCCCCATCGCGCTCGGGCTCGGCGCGGGCGCCGAGTCGCGGCGGCCGCTCGGGCTCGCGGTGGTCGGCGGGCTCGTCTTCTCGCAGGCGCTCACGCTGTTCGTGACGCCGGTGTTCTACACGTACCTCGAGACGTTCTCGGACTGGTTCGCGCGGCGGCGCCACCGCCGGCTCGAGCTGGTGCGGAACGGGCGCCGGCCCGCCCGGGCGTGACGACCCGCCGGCGACGGTCCGGGCGGACGACCGCCCGCCGGTGCGCGGCGAAGCGCGGTGCGGCGTCGCGGGAGCCCTGAAGGACCGGGACCGGCGTCGCGGCGCGGGGCGTACGCTTCGCGGGAGGGCGGTGCTGGGCGATCGGTGGCGCAGGCCGACTCCCCGCGCATCCGCCCACGCATCCGCACGCTCCACTGGTGCGCCGACTCGCGCCGGGGGCGCGCCCGAGGCGGAGCATGATCTTCGACGATCGGTCGCAGGCGGGACGGCTGCTCGCGGCGGCGCTGGAAGGATACCGGGGCGAGCGTCCGGTGGTGCTGGGGCTCACGCGCGGAGGCGTGCCGGTCGCCTACGAGGTGGCGCGCGCGCTCGGCGCGCCGCTCGACGTGCTCGTCGTGCGCAAGCTCGGAGCGCCGGGGGATCCCGAGTACGCGGTGGGCGCGATCGCCGAGGGCGGCGCGGTGTACGTCAGCCGGGACGCGGTCCGCGAGACGGGGCTCTCCGAGGAGGAGGTGGCGGTCCTGGCGGAGCGCGAGGCGGCGGAGCTCCAGCGCCGCGTGCGGGCCTACCGCGGCAGCCGGGAGCCCCCGGACGTCGCCGCACGGACGGTGATCCTCGTCGACGACGGGGTCGCGACCGGCGCGACGGCGCGGGCCGCGGCGCGCGCGGCCCGGCGCTGGGGCGCGGCGCGGGTGGCGCTCGCCGCTCCGGTCATCGCGGCGCAGACCGCGGCGGAGCTGCGCCCGGACCTCGACGACGTCGTCGCGCTCGAGCGCCCGCGCGACTTCCGCGCGGTGGGGGCGTGGTACCGGCGCTTCGCGCAGGTCGGCGACGCGGAGGTGCTCTCCTGCGTCGAGCGCGCCCGCCGCGAGGCGGGGGACGAGGAGCTCTGGGGCGGCGACTGGAACGCTCCGGGCGGCGAGGAGGAGCCCGCCTCCGAGGCGGCGCCGGAGGTGGAGGAACGCTACCACGCCGTCCCGTTCGACGGGTCGCGGCGCGGCCCGGGCGCGCTCGAGGCGGCGCTCGCGGTGCCGATGCAGGCCGCGGGGCTCGTCGCCTTCGTCCACGGGAGCGGCGCGTCGCGGCGGAGCCCGCGCGACCGCCACGTGGCGCGGGCGCTCCAGCGTGCCGGGCTCGCCACCCTGCTCTTCGATCTCCTCACGCCGGAGGAGCGCGCCGAGGACCAGCGCTCCGGGGAGCTCCGCTTCGACCTCGAGCTCCTCGCCGGGCGGGCGGTCGCGGCGGTGCGCTGGGCCGCCGCCCACCCCGACACGCGCGCGCTCCGGCTCGGACTCTTCGGCGCGGGCACCGGCGCCGCGGTGGCGCTCCTCGCCGCGGCGGCCGAGCCCGAACGCGTCGCGGCCGTCGTCTCACGCGGCGGGCGCCCCGACCTCGTGGACCCGGCGACGCTCCGGCGCATCGCCGCGCCGGTGCTCCTCGTCGTCGGCAAGCGAGACGGCGGGATCCTCGCGCGGAGCTCCGAGGCCCTGCCGTTCCTGCGCCAGGGCGCCCTGGAGATCGTGCCCGGCGCGTCGCACCTGTTCGACGAGGCGGGCGCGCTCGACGCGGTGGCGCGCCAGGCGGCGCGCTTCTTCACGCTCCACCTCGGCCGCGCGCAGGCGTCCGGCGCGCCGCCGCCGCGCTGAGCGTCAGCTCGTCGCGAGCAGCTCCGCGAGCGGCCGCTCCTCGCGCAGCCGCCGGATCGCCTCGGCCAGGAGCGGCGCGAGCGGCACGACCTCCGTCGCGAGCCCGGGCAGCGCGGGGACCGGGAGGGCGTCGGTGACGACGAGGCGCGCGAGGGAGAGGGCCGCGAGCCGCTCCGCCGCGCCGGGCACGAGGAGCGGATGCGTCGCCGCGACGACGACCTCGGGGCGGCAGCCCGCCTCGAGGAGCGTCCGCACCGCCGCCTCGATCGTCGCGCCGGTGCTGATCATGTCGTCGACGACGATGGGCGCCCGCCCGGCCACCTCGCCGGAGACGCCGCGGACCGCGACCTCGCGCGCCGAGAGCCGCGCCTTGTGCACGCACGCGGAGGGCAGCCCGAGGAGGCGGCCGAACGCCTCGGCGCGCTTCGCGGCGCCCAGGTCCGGGGCGACGACCACCGCGTCCCGGGGCGCGACGCGGGCGATGGCCTCGGCGAGCGCCGGGATCGCGGTGAGGTGATCGAGCGGCACCGAGAAGAAGCCCTCCGCGGCGGCGCCGTGAACGTCCACCGCGAGCACCCGGTCGGCGCGCGCGGAGAGGAGGTCCGCCGCGAGCCGGATCCCGAGCGGCTCGCCGTCGGCGCGGCGGCGATCCTGCCGCGCCCAGGCGAGGTACGGCACCACGGCGGTGATGCGCGCCGCGCCCGCGCGCCGGCAGGCGTCGGCGAGGAACAGGAGCTCCAGCAGGTGCGCGTCGGGCGGCGGCGCGAGCGGCTGGACCAGATACACGTCGGCGCCGCGGACGGGCTCCTTCACCGTGACGTGGAGCTCGCCGTCGGGGAAGCGCTCGAGCGTCCGCGCCGCGGGCGTGAGCCCGAGCGCGTCCGCGAGCGCCGCGGTGAGGGCGGGGTGGATGCTCCCGCCGACCAGGATCGGCTTCATCGGTCGCTCCAGCGGCACGCGCCCACGCACGGAGAGGGGCCGCTGTGGAGGCGGCCCCCCGTGCCCAGGGACATGACCTCGTGCGCGCGAGCCGTGACCGTGCGCCAGACGCGCGCCCGGTCTTCACGGTCAGGAGCGGGAACGTCCCGCGGTGCCTCCGGCCTCACGAGAGGACCGTCGCGAGGATCCGCGCGTTCCCCGGGCAACTCCAGGATACGCCTCCGGCCGGCGGCGGGATCGGCGTCCCGTGGGCTCGCCCCTCCGCGGTGCCCCGCCCGCGCGGTGCGCGCTCCGGCGGGGGCCGTCATCCGGCCTTGGCGGGCGGCGGGTGCTGGGTCGCGGCGAGCTGGCGCAGGCGCAGGCCGCGCGCCAGGTCGAAGGACGAGACGACGCCCACGAGCCTCCCGTCGTCCGCGACCGCGAGGTGGTCGTTGCCGCGCGGCTGGAGCTCCGCGATGACGTCGACCACGCGGTCGCCCGGCGCGACGACGCGCGCCGGCTCCATGGCCGCGCTCACCTGGGTAGTCCGGCGCTCCTCGACCGGCAGCTTCTCCACCGCCTCGAGCCGCACGAACCCCGCGGCGCGCCCCCCCTCGATCACCGGCAGCGCGACCCGCCGCTCGCGCAGCATCCGCTCACCCACCGCGAACACCGTCTCGTCGGACGTGACCGCGCTCGGCGAGGGCGTCATGATCTCCCTCACCCGCAGGTCCCCGAGCATCGCGCGCACGAGCACGTCGTGCTCCTCCGCGTGCGCCCCCGCCCACACGAAGAACGCCACGAGGATGAGGAGCGGGTTCCCCGCCGCGAAGCCGAGCGCCGCGAAGAAGGCGGCGAAGGCCTTGCCCACGTTGGCGGCGATCCGCGTGGCCTCCGCCGCGCTGCGCCGCCGCGCCAGCACGGCGCGGAGGACGCGGCCGCCGTCCATGGGGAACGCGGGCAGGAGGTTGAACACGCCGAGCGCGACGTTGACGCGCGCGAGCGCCTCGAGCGCGAACGCGGCCGGCTGGGCGCCGGCGCGGAGCGCCGCCGCGGAGAGCCCGGCGGCGAGGAGGGCGAGGGCGAGGCTCGCCGCCGGTCCGGCGACGGCGACGCGCGCCTCGGCGCGCATGTCGGCGAGCGGCTCGGCCACCTCGGTGACGCCGCCGATGACCATGAGCGTGATCGCTCGCACCTTCCCGCCGCGGCGCACGAGGACGAAGCAGTGCGCGAGCTCGTGCAGGAGCACCGAGACGAACAGGCCCGCGGCGAGCGCGAGGCCCCAGGCCCAGCGCGGCCCGGGGAGCCGCTCCGGCGGGACGCCCGCGAGGCCCGCGAGCTCCGGCACGGCGCGCGCGAACATCCACGCGAGGAACGGCAGCGCGAGGAGCAGCGTCACGTCGAGCCGGATGCGGATGCCGCCCACCCGGCCGATCTCGAGCCCCGTCCTCGCCATCTCCGCTCGCTCCGCCGCGCCGTACGTACGCGCCCGGCGAGGAGATCTTCGCGCCCGGCCCGCCTCCGCGCCCCGGTCCGCAGGGGCCTCACGGCACGCGCGCGAGCGCCAGGTCGCCGCGGGAGCGGGCATCTCCCCGCCAGCCCGCTCGCGCGTCCCGCGCCACCGTCGCGCGCGGGGCCGTGGGCGTCAGCCGAGCTCCCGGCGCAGCCGCGCTGCGTCTGCGTCGCTCGCCCCGGCGAGGCGGATGCGCTCCCCCGAGGCGGCGCCGACGCCGATCTCCGCCGCTCGCCGCATCATGGGCAGATCCCAGATCGAGCCGCGGCCGATCCGGTCGTTCGCCCCGGCGATGCGGAGGAACGCGAGGCCCACGGCGTCGAGCGCGAGCGGGTCCGTGCTCGCCGCGATGACGTCGGGCCTGCAGCGGTCGCCCTGGTCGGGCCCGCCGTCCGCGAAGCCCGCGCGGCCGTCGAGGAGGACGAGCGAGGGACGTGCGACGAGCGAGATCTCGGCGAGCCGGGCGCGCAGGCCCGACCCGAGGTGCATCCGGACGCGGGCCGCGCCGTCCACGATCCCGACCGCGTTCTTCATGGCCATGGTGAAGTCGCCCCGCGAGTGCGTCCGCGGCGTGCAGAGCCCGATGATGTGGTCGGCGGCCAGCACCGGGCGGTAGATGCGGAGCGTCCGGTCCGGCCAGTTCACCGCGAGCGGGTGGCGAACCCAGGCGACGTCCGCGTCCTCGAGCGCGAGGCAGGGGATCTCGAGCGAGCGCGCCGCGTCCAGGATGCCGGTGCGCTCGAACGCGGCCCGGGTCGAGTGCAGGAACATGGTGCGGTCCGCGACGAACGGCGCGCCGCCGGCCTCGAGCACGAGCCGGGCGACGATCTGGAGGACCTCGGGATCCGTCGTCGCGGGGTAGGCGTTCCCGCTGTTCACGGCGGGCTTCAGCAGGACGGAGTCCCCGGGGCGGATGAACCCGAGGCCCCCGGCGAGCCGGACGGCCTCCTCCACCGCGGCGCGAAGGCTCGGCGAGGCGGACGGACGCACCACGGCCACGGTGCTCTTCGCCGGCGGGCTCGGCGAGTCCGGCAGCGCGTGCGATCGCGCGCCCGCGGGCGTCGAGCGCGCGCCCCCGGAGGTGGCGTAGAGGGCGGCCGCGGACGCCGCGCCGAGCGCGCCCGCGAGGAAGCTGCGCCGGCCGAGCCGGCGATGGAAGGACCGGTCCATCTAGTGCGCGTGCGTGAGCATCCCGAGGACGATCCAGAGCGCCATCGCGAACCCGAGGACGCCCACCGCGAGCCGCGCCCGCGCGCGCCACGCGTGCGCCGTGGCGCCGCCGCCCGGCGCGAGCCCGGCGATCCCGTCCCAGAGGAGCACGGCGGAGGCGATCCCGATGAACAGGACGAGCGCCAGCGCGAGCAGCCGGGTGACGAAGGACGGGGTCACGATCTCATTCTTGCGCTCCGCGGCGGCGGGCGCGGCCCTTCGCGCGGGGCGTCTCGGCCGGAGCCGGGGCGGCGTGGGACCGGGCGTGCGGGCGGTCGGCATGACCCCGCGGGGACCCCACGAGAACGCGCGACGGGGCGCGAGGATCGTGAGGTGATCTCCGGGACGCACGGCCTCGCCGGAGGCTCGCATGCTCGTCCGGGCGCTCCTCTCGATCCTCACGTTGCTCCTCGCCGCGGGGGCCCGGGAGGGCGCGTGCGCCGGCCCGGCGCGTCCCGCGGCGTCCCCGGAGGCGGCGCGGGCGCGGATGGTGGACGACCAGCTCGCGGGGCGCGGCATCCGCGACGCGCGGGTGCTCGCGGCCATGCGCGAGGTGCCGCGCGAGCGCTTCGTGGCGCCGGAGTGGCGCGCGTACGCGTACGAGGACGAGCCGCTCCCCATCGGGCGCGGGCAGACCGTGAGCCAGCCCTACGTGGTCGCGCTCATGGCGCAGGCGCTCGCGCTCCGCGGCGGGGAGCGCGTCCTCGAGGTCGGCTCGGGCTCGGGCTACGCGGCCGCGGTGCTGTCCCGCGCCGCGGCGGAGGTGTACGGGATCGAGCTCGAGCCGGAGCTGCACGCGCGCAGCGTCGAGACGCTCCGGCAGCTCGGCTACGCGAACGTGCACCTCCGCGCCGGGGATGGCTTCCAGGGCTGGCCGGAGGCGGCGCCCTTCGACGCGATCGTCGTGAGCTGCGCCGTGGAGCGGCTCCCCCCGCCGCTCCTCGCCCAGCTCGCGGAGGGGGGGAGGATCGTCTATCCCGCAGGGCCGGCGGGCGGAGTCCAGACGCTGGTGGTCGTGAAGAAGCTGCCGGGCGGGCTGCTCGAGGAGCGCCTCGCGCCCGTGCAGTTCGTCCCGATGCGGCGTGGCCGCTGACGGACGCCTGCTTCACGGACAGAGCGGCGGCGGGTGCGCTCCGCCCGGGGCCGTCCGGCTCGCCCGCGAGCAGATCCCGCCGTCGCGCAGGTCGGCGCAGGAGCGGGCGCAGATGCAGCGGCTCTCGTCGAGGCCGAGCGCGGGCGAGGTGTAGGAGACGACGCAGCCCGAGGCGTGGCCCTCGCCGTCCCCGCAGGCGAAGAGGGTCGCGTCGAGCTCGGGGCAGCACGCATCGAGGCGGGCGACCGCCTCCAGGCAGGCGAGCTCGCCCTCACCGCCGACGCCGCACTGGCCGCCCGCCAGCGCGATCGCCGCGGCGCCCACGGCCGCTCGCGCGGCGAGCCGCATGGCATCCTCCCGCCGTCACGCGCGCCACGCCGGCGCGGGCGACATCTCGACGCCGTCCACCCGCGTCCCGCAGGCCGGGCAGCAGCCGTTCTCGACCCGGTTCCGGAGCACGTGGAACCCGTAGCGCTCCACGAGGAGCGCGCCGCACAGGTGGCAGCGCGTGGTCTCTCCATCCGAGCCGGGGACGTTCCCCTCGTAGACGTGGCGGAGCCCGGCGGCGCGGCCGATCCGCGCGGCGCGGTCGAGGGTGTCGACCGGCGTGAACGGCCGGTCGAGCATCTTGTACGCCGGGTAGAACTGGGACACGTGCCACGGCACCTCGGGGCCGACCGAGCGGACGAACTCCGCGATCTGGCGCAGCTCCGCGTCCGAGTCGTTCACGCCGGGGATGACGAGCGTCGTCACCTCCACCCAGACGCCGAGCGCGCGGTACAGGCGGATCGCCTCCAGGATCGGCTCGAGCCGGGCGCGGCTCACCCGGCGGTAGCTCTCGGGGTCGAAGAACTTCAGGTCCACGTTGGCCGCGTCGAGCACCGTCGCGATCTCGCGCAACGGCGCCTCGGAGATGAAGCCGTTCGTCACGAACACGTTCCTGAGGCCGCGCGCCCGCGCCAGCACCGCGGTGTCGTGGGCGAGCTCGTAGAACACGGTGGGCTCCGTGTACGTGTACGCGATCGAGCGGCAGCCGCTGGCGAGGGCGCGCTCGACGATCTCCTCGGGTGAGATCTCCTCGCCCACCACGGCCTCCGCCGCGGCCGCGAGCTGCGGGCAGACGAGCTCGGTCGCCTCGCGGTTCCCGCGCGCGTCGATCGTCCGCGGGAGGTGCTCCTTCGGCCACTGCGACACCGTCCAGTTCTGGCAGAACGCGCAGCGCAGGTTGCAGCCGACCGTGGCGATGGAGTACGCGAGCGAGCCCGGGAGGAAGTGGAAGAGCGGCTTCTTCTCGATGGGATCGACGCCGCGCGACACCACCCGGTCGTAGACGAGGGTGTAGAGCGTGCCCCGCACGTTGAAGCGGACGCCGCACGCGCCGCGCCCGCCGGCGCGGATGTGGCAGTCGTGGGGGCAGAGGGTGCAGCGCACCTCGTCGTCCGGCCGCCGCTCGTAGAACCGCGCCTCGTGCAGCGCCGCCATGGAGAACCGTCCCGGCGCCCGCGCGCCGCTCCGCCCGCGTCGTCGGGCCGGAGCGCGGCGCCTCGCGCCGCACGCCACGCACCGAGTAGAGCACCGTCGGAGGAGCCGCTCCCCGCCCAGGGCGGGGTCGCCCGGGGTGGCGGCCTCGGCCGGGAGCGGCCGGAGCGCGCCGCGCCCGTCAGGCGGACTGGGACAGGAGGAAGCGCGCGAACGCCGAGTCGGTCCGCGTGAGGTGGTCCTTCAGCCAGCGCGAGAGATAGGTCCCGATCTTCATCGCCTCGAGCCCCGGACCGCCGCGTCGCTCGTGCTCGTCGGACATCCGCAGGATGTCCTTCACGAAGCGGTCGTGCTCCGCCTTGTGCTCGGCGTAGCCCTCGTAGCGGACGTCGCGCATCCAGGCCTCCTCCGCGCCGAAGTGCGTGACGCAGTACATGCGGAGGTAGGAGAGGAGGATCCCGATCTCCTGGCGATCCGCGGTGTCGAGGCTCGCCACGAACCGCTCGGCGCGCCGGAACAGCTCCTGGTGCTGCTCGTCGATCTCGACGATGCCCACGGCCAGGGACGGCGTCCACTTCAGCATGGTTCCTCCGCGCCGCCGCTCGGGCTCGTTGCGGCTCGAACGATTCGGGAGCGGGGAGGATGTCACGAAAGCAGGGGGGCAGAGCTTGAGCGCCGTCAGATCTCCCCTGCCTCGGCCCGGCAGGGGAGGGCGGCAGGCGAGCGCTCGCGCCGGAGCCGATCGCGCCCTCGGACCGCTCCGCCCGCCGCTCAGCCATCGCGAGCACGCCCTTCCCCGTGGGCAACATTCACCTGAGGTGTACGACCGAGGTGAGCGGCCGCGAGCCCGATCGCGAGGAGGGAGCTCGGTCGCTGCCGTCGCGGCACCGGTTCCGGAGGGCCACCGTCGTCCCGGGCGTGGGTCCACCGGAGCGGCCGCCGTGGCCGCCGCTGCCCTCCGGCGGCAGGCCTTCGCATAGGTCCGGTGCGCCCCGGGCCCGCGCCCGCGCAAGGGCGATCCGCGTGCGGTCGCATGCTGCAACGGCGGGCGGGCGGCCCGCCATGCCGCGTATCATGCTGACATCATTGACTAAATCGTCGTGACTGGCGGTGGCCGGAGAGACGCCGGCCGAGCCGGCGCTGCGCTCGCGGGCCCCCGTTCCCCCCGGCAAACGAGCGCGATATCGCTCCCGACGCGACCCTGCCCCCGACGGCCCGGACGGAGAGGGTCCCGCCGGCCGAACGAAACTCCCCCGCGAGTACGCTCGACGCGGAGCGCGCGCTGGGTTAAACCTCGGCGGCCTCGTTTCGAGGCGCATCGACGCGGCAACTCAATGCCGCCGATTCAGAAGAAAAGAGTAAGAGTAATGGCGACCGGTACCGTGAAGTGGTTCAACGACGCGAAGGGCTTCGGGTTCATCACGCAGGACGGCGGTGGCGAGGACGTGTTCTGCCACCACACCGCGATCCAGGCGCAGGGGTTCCGCACCCTCGCCGAGGGTCAGAAGGTGGAGTTCGACGTTCAGCGCGGCCCGAAGGGCCTCCAGGCGGCGAACGTCCGCCCGCTGTAAGCCGCTTCACGTCTGAGATGAAAGCCCGGTTCCTCGCGAGAGGGGCCGGGCTTTCGTACGTCCGGGGCTCCCGAGGTCGGAGTCAGGCGACGAGCAGGAGAGCTCGAGCCTCGCGAGCTCCCGCGCACAGGTGATCGAAGGCGGCGCGGAGCGGCTCCCGGAGCGCCCGCGTCCGCGAGCTTGCGCAGCGGACGACGATCCATCGGAGTGCGCCCGTCTCGCTCCACTCCTCTCGCGGTCTCCGGAGAACCGCGCGTCGATCGCTGTCGGCGCCGGCGTGCGCAGGCACGGCCGGTGCGCACGGGCGGCTGGCCCCGGATCTCGTTGCGCCTCCAAGGGATGGGCGTCCTCGCCGGACCCGGGCCCGGCCGGGCACGAGGTCTCTTCCCGACGCACTTGGATTCCTCCCCCGACCGCGAGTAGGGTGTCGCCGTCTTCCGCAGGCGCCGCTTCGATCGGGCGGCAGGAGGAGGTCGCGTGGCTCACGTCGACGTCCGTGAGATGCCGGTGCTCCACGAGGAGTGCTGCAAGGGCTGCGGCAGATGTCGGGAGGCCTGCGCGCGCGCCTGCATCGCGCCCGGCACCGACATCAACGAGCTCTCCGGGCTCGTCCCCATCGTCCTGAGCCTCGACGCCTGCAACGGCTGCGGGCTGTGCGCCGAGGCGTGCCCCGAGCCGTACGGGCTCGAGATGGCGCTCCCGGGGGCGGCGCGCGAGCCCGCCGCCGTGGCGCCGCGCGCGCGCTTCGTCCCCCCGCCGGACGAGCCGGACGCGCGGGTGCCGCTGCCGCACTCGCCCCCGCTCGTCGTGAAGGGCACGCACGCGTCGGCCATCGGCGCGCTGCTCGCCGGCTGCCGCCACTTCTTCGGCTACCCGATCACGCCGTCCACCGAGGGCGCCGAGCTCATGGCGAAGCTCCTGCCCGCGCTGGGCGGCAGCTTCGTCCAGGCGCCGAGCGAGGTCGCGGCCGTCAACATGATGTACGGCGCGGCCGGCGCGGGGCGGCGGACGATGACGTTCACGTCCTCCCCCGGCTTCAGCCTGATGCTCGAGGGCGTCTCCTACCTCATCGGCGCCGAGCTCCCCGCCGTCTTCGTGAACGTGATGCGCGCCGGGCCCGGGCTCGGGAACATCGGGCCCGAGCAGTCGGACCTGAAGCTCGCCTGCCGCGGCCTCGGCCACGGGAGCACGCACGCCATCGTGCTCGCGCCGGCGACGCCGCAGGAGATGCTCGACTTCACGATGCTCGCCTTCGAGCTCGCCTTCCGCTACCGGAACCCGGTGGTGGTCGCGGCCGACGGGCACCTCGGCCAGATGACCGGCAAGGTGGAGCTGCCGCGCGCGCTCGTCCGGCCGGGGCTCCCGGGCTGGGCCGTGTCGGGCGACGGCCCGCACCGCGGGAACCTCCACTCCTCGATCCTGCTGCGCGAGGCGGACCAGGAGGCCCACAACCTCCACCTCTTCGACAAGTACGCGCGCATGACCGCCGCGGAGCAGCGCGTCGAGACCCTCCACTGCGAGGACGCCGAGACGCTCGTCGTCGCCTGCGGCACCCCGGCGCGCATGGCGTCGGGGGCGGTGGCCGCGCTCCGCGCCGAGGGCGTGCGGGTCGGGCTGTTCCGCCCGCAGACGGTCTGGCCGTTCCCGGTCGCCGCGCTCCTCCCGCTCGTCCGCCGGGCGCGCCGCATCGTCGTGGTCGAGGCGAGCGACGGGCAGCTCGAGGACGAGCTCCGGCTCGCGCTGAGCCACGCGGGCGTCGGCGGAGAGGTGCCCATCGAGCACGTGCGGCGGCACGGAGGCATCCTGCCGTCGCAGCTCGAGATCGCCGCGGGGGTACGGAAGTCCGCGGGAAGGCGGGTGACGGCGTGAGCGTCTTCTACGAGCGGTTCGAGCGGCACGATCACGCCGAGGGCATCAAGGGGCGCAGCACCCACTACTGCCCCGGCTGCGGCCACGGGCTCGTGCACCGCTACCTCGCCGAGGCCATCGAGGAGCTCGGGATCCAGGACCGGACCATCGCGGTGTCGCCGGTCGGCTGCAGCGTGTTCCTCTACTACTACCTGGACGTCGGCCACACGCAGGCGGCGCACGGCCGCGCGCCCGCGGTCGCGCTCGGCCACAAGCTCTCGAACCCGGACAGCGTGGTGGTGAGCTACCAGGGCGACGGCGACCTCGCCTCCATCGGCCTCACCGAGATCCTCCACGCCGCGCAGCTCGGCGTGCCCCTGTCGGTCGTGTTCGTGAACAACGCGATCTACGGCATGACCGGCGGTCAGACCGCGCCCACCACGCTCATGGGCCAGAAGACCACCACCTCGCCGCACGGGCGCGACCTCTCCATGGGCCTGCCGCTCAAGATGGCGGAGCTCATCGCCCAGCTCGACGGCCCGGTGTACGTGGAGCGGGTGGCGCTCTTCGACGCGAAGCAGCGGGTGCGCGCGGCGAAGGCGGTGAAGAAGGGCCTAGAGCTCCAGGCGGAGGGGAAGGGCTTCTCCTTCGTCGAGGTGCTCGCCGAGTGCCCGACGCACCTGCGCCTCTCCGCCGAGGAGGCGGAGCGCTGGGTGAAGGAGAAGATGGTCCCGGTCTTCCCGCTGGGCGTGAAGAAGGACGTCTCGGCGACCGCGAGCTTCGACGCGTGGCGCACGCCCACGTACGCGGCGGACGCGGTGCTCGAGGCGATCGACGCGCGGCAGGCGGAGGCGCCGCGCTACGCGCAGGGCTTTCCCGCCACGCCGTTCGGCGGCGACGAGCTCGGCCTCAAGTTCGCCGGCTCGGGGGGCGACGGCGCGCAGACGGCGGCGATGCTGATGGTCCACGCGGCCGTGAACGAGGGGCTCGACGCGACGCACATCCCGAGCTACGGCCCGGAGTCGCGCGGCGGCACCTCCTACGCCGACGTGCGGATCGCGCGCACGCAGGTGCTCTCCCCCGACGTGCCCTCGCCGCACGCGCTCGTCGCCTTCAACGCCCCGAGCCTCGCCAAGTTCGGGGCCACGGTCGCGCCCGGCGGGATCGCGCTCTACGACCGCTCCGTGATCCGCGAGCCGCACGCCCTCCCGCCCGGCGTCCGCGCGCTGGGCGTGCCCCTCTCCGAGATCGCGGCGGAGCTCGGCCAGCCGCTCGTGAAGAACGTGGTCGCCATCGGCGCGCTGCAGGGGGCCACCGGGCTCTTCCCCGCCGAGACCGTCCTCGCCGTCATCCGCCAGGCGCTGCAGAAGCGCCCTGCGCTCGTCGCGGTGAACGCCGAGGCGTTCGCCCGCGGCGCGCGCGCCGTCGAGCGGGGCTGGGGCAGCGCGGGCTGAGCGCGGCCGAGCGCGCGCGGCGAGGCCGCCGCCCGGCCGGGCGCGGCGCGCGGGCACTCGCCCCGCGACTCCGCGATCGGGCCTCGGCGGAGAGCGTCGGACGAGGCGCACCCCCCATGGCGGGCCTGCCCCTCACGGATTCGTGGGCGCACGGATGGTGAATGGGTACCCTGCGTGAAAGCGGGGGCCGGCGATGCGGGCGACGGGGGTGGTGGTGGTGGCGGCCGTGCTGGCGGCCGGCTGCTTCTCACGTGGCGAAGCGGGCCGATCGAGCGCGGAACCTCCGGCGGGAGGGGAACCGCCCGCGAGCGGGCCGCCGCCGGACCCGCGCCAACCCTCCGGGCCGATCCCCCCGGACGTCGCAGGCGAGGTCCCCGCGTCGCTGCTGCCGGTCGAGGCAGGCGTCGCGACCTCGGACCGCCCGTGCGCCGGGGGCTGGTGCTGGTGGAACTTCCCGCGCGGCGCGCCCGTCCGGAGCATGTGGGGCAGCGGCCCGAGCGACGTGTGGGCGACGACCACGCTCGGCGGGATGCTCCACTGGGACGGCGCGGCGTGGTCCGCGGAGTGGCTCGGCGTCGCGCGCGAGCCGGGCGGGATCCCGCTGTACGTCGGCTTCGACCTGAGGGACGTCTGGGGCAAGAGCGCGACGGAGGCGTGGACGGCCGATCCGCTCACGCTCCTCCGATGGGACGGAACGCGCTGGACGCGTCAGGCCCGCGGCGAGGTGTTCACACAGGGTTCCATCTCCTCTTCGGACGGGGTGGCGTGGACCGGCACGTGGAGCTGCGGCTTCCAGCGGTTCGACGGCACCGTCGCGGAGACGTTCGCGTGCCCGGAAGGCTACGCCGGCGACGTGTACGGCGTCTGGGCGGCGGGGATCGACGACGTGTTCGGCGTCACGTTGCCGTGGGAAGGCTTGCGGGCGGGCGTGAACACGCGGGCGGTCGCCGTCGTGCGGCGTCGCGGCGGCAGCTGGTCCGAGTGGCGCCTGGGCGGAGGCCTCGTCCGCCTGCCCGATGGGCTGGGCTCGATCTCGGGCTCGGCGCCGGACGACGTGTGGGCGAGCGCGCTGTCTCCTCCGCAGGCCGGTTCGCGGGCCCGGGAGCCGTTCCGCTCCACCGAGCCCACCGTCTGGAGGTTCGACGGGGCCGAGTGGTGGCCGCAGGACGCGTCGATCTCGGGCCCCGTGTTCGTCGCGACGCGCGGCGACGTCTGGGTCGGCGAGCATCACCTCGCGGACGGCGCCTGGAGCGAGGTCGCGGACGCGCCGGACCGCGTCCTCTGGGCGGCGGGGGCGCACGACGTGTGGGGCATGCGCACGGACGACGTGTCCGGCGCGCTCTACCACTGGAATGGCGAGCGCTGGACGCCTCGCGCTCACCTCGGAGGCGAGCTGCGGGTCATCGACCGGAACCTGGCGCCCGCCGACGAGGCGTGGGTGCTCGCGCCGACGGAGGACGGCGGCGCGGAGCTCGTGAGCTGGGACGGGGCAACCTGGGTCCGCGTCTCCGGCTCGCGGCTCCCCGCCTCGGAGGTGGGGCTCCTCTACACGGCCACGTACGGCTCGAGCGCGAGCGACGTCTGGCTCGCCCACCGCGACGGCTATCTCCATTGGGACGGCGTGCGCTGGACGCCGACCCGTGTCGACCGGAGCGCGGCCTCGGCCTGGGACCCGCGGTACCGCGCGTTGCGGGAGAAGCTCACCGGCACCGGCGCGACCGACGCCTGGGCGTCGAACGAGGCGGGCGTCTTCCACTGGGACGGCGAGCGGTGGACGGGCCGCGGCTCGCCGGGCGAGGTGCACGCGATCTGGACGCCGCGCCCGGGGCTGCTGTTCGCGCTGGGGTTCGCGGTCACGCCGATCCAGGGCGACCCGCCGTACGAGGCGGTGCTGCAGCAGGTCATCTGGCGCTGGTCGGACGGCGGCTGGAGCGAGGAGCTCCGCGGAGCGACCGAGTGCCGCGCGCTCACGGCCCGCGATTCGTCCTGGGAGCGCGGCGCGATGTGGGGCGCGACGCCGCACGATGCCTGGGCGTTGATCGGGGAGGTCGCCTACCGCTGGGACGGCAGCCGCTGGGCGGGGACCGCCGGCCCCACCTACCCGGTGCGCTGCATCTTCGGGACCGGCGCGGACGACGTCTGGGCCGTCCCGACGTCGCGCTGGAACCACGATCCCATGAATCGATTCCGCTGGGACGGGCGAACGTGGGAGCGCGCCGAGATGCCCGTGGGCCTCATGTGCGGGTCCGGCGCGTGGGTGTCGCACCACGGCGGCCTCTGGCGGCGCGCGCCCTGAGCGCGAGGCCGGCGGACCTCGTCAGGCGAGCGCGCCGGAAGCCTCCGCGGGGTCGAGCAGCCCGAGCGCCCGCATGCGCCGCCACAGCGTGCTGCGGGAGAGGCCGAGCGCCTTGGCGGTGTCCGCGCGGTTCCAGCGGTGGGCGTCGAGCGTCGCCTGCAGGGTGGCGCGCTCGTCGTGCGGGACGGCGCGGCGCCCGGCGATCGCGAGGAGGGCCGCCGGGGTCGAGGAGGGGGCGAGGGCGGGCGCGGGCGCGACGAGCGGCTCCGCGCGCGCCGCCGCGGCCGCGCCGACCTCCGGCGGCAGGTCCTCGGGCTGGAGCGTCTGCCCCTTGCACACGGTGGCGGCGTACTCGAGCGCGTTCTCGAGCTCGCGCACGTTGCCGGGCCAGTCGTGGGAGAGGAGGGCGCGGAGCGCGTCGGGCGAGAAGTGCAGCGCCCGCGCCGTCCGAGCGCCCACGCGCCCGAGGAGGACCCGCGCGATGGGCTCGATGTCCTCGCGCCGCGCGCGCAGGGGCGGGAGCTCCACCGGGAACACCCGCAGCCGGTAGTAGAGGTCCTCGCGGAAGGTGCCGGCGGCGACGGCGCGGCGGAGATCGCGGTGGGTCGCGGCGATGATCCGGGCGTTCGTCCTGCGCACCTTGTCGTCGCCGACGCGCTCGTAGGTGTGCTCCTGCAGGACGCGCAGGAGCTTCACCTGCACGGCGAGCGGCAGGTCGCCGATCTCGTCGAGGAAGAGCGTCCCGCCCTCGGCCGACTCGAACCGCCCGGTCCGGTCGCGGATCGCGCCGGTGAAGGCGCCGCGCACGTGCCCGAAGAGCTCGCTCTCGAGCAGCTCGGCGGGGAGGGCCGCGGCGTTCACCGCGATGAACGGGCCGTTCCGGCGCGGCGAGTGCGCGTGGATGATGCGCGCCATCACCTCCTTGCCCGTCCCGCTCTCCCCGGTGACGAGCACGGTCGACTCGCTGTGCTGCAGCGTCTCGATGAGGCGGAACACCCGCGTCATGGCCTGCGAGCGGCACATCACGCCGAAGCCGGCGACGGGCGCGCAGACGTCCGGCGACTCGTCGTCGGCGGGACGGAGGATGACGAGGTAGGCGGCGGAGGGATCGCAGACGCCGTGCGGGTCGTGCTGCAGGGGCGCGGCGGTGACCGAGAGCAGCCGCGGGCCGCGCTCGCACTGGAGGTAGGCGCGCCACCCCTCGCGACGCTCGCCCGCGACGAGCGCCTGACGGAGGGGTCCCTCAGGCCCGAACAGCTCGCTGCCGAGCACCGTCTCGACCGGCGCACCCGTGATCCGCGCGGCGGCCCCCGGCCCGAGCAGCGACTCCACGCGCTCGGAGGCGTGGCGGATCCGGAACTGTCCGTCGAGCGCCATGCAGATGCGGCCGATCGAGCCGAACGCGGCGTTCACGGCGGCGAAGGCGACGTCGCGGTTGCTCGTGGGGTGCTGGGCCTGTTCCATCGGACTCTCCCTCGTCGCACACCCTGACACACCGCGTTTCGCCGTGAAACGCGGTGTGTCGTCGCACCTGAAACGCAGAGTCGCGTGCTCGAGCCAAGTCCGCGATTCGACGTGACTCCCGAACGGGCACGCGGCGCGCAATGCCCGCCTGCGACGAGAGTTGCGCCACGCAGCGAACCGCCTGGCGACGGACCGCGCGCCGGCTCGCCCGGCGTGCCACGAGAGAGGAAGAGGCCATGACGATGAAGAGGCTCACCGTGCTCCTCGCCGCGATCTCGACGATCGCGCCGGCGGCGGCGCACGCGACGAACGGCATGCGGATGATCGGCTTCGGCGCCGTGCAGGACGCCATGGGCGGCGTGGGCGTGGGCGCGACGCTCGACGGCGCCTCGCTCCTCACCAACCCGGCGGGCATCGCCGACCTGGGGCGGTGCTTCGAGCTCGGCGGCTCGTACTTCAAGCCGTCGGTCAGCTACAGCGCGACGGGGAGCATGCCCGCGATGTTCGTCGCGAACGACGGCGCGTCCCTCGACTCGGACCGCGGCGCCTCGCCGATCCCGGTCATCGCCTACGTCCAGCCGGTGACCGACCGGATCTCCGCCGGCCTCGGCGTGTTCGGCGTCGCCGGCATGGGCGTCGACTACGCGACGAACCTCTACTACGGGCCGACCCTCACCTCCTACATGCAGGGCCGCTTCACGCCCGGCGCGTCCTACCGGGTGAGCGATCGCCTCAGCCTCGGCGTCACCGCGAACGTCATGGTGGCGCAGATGAAGTACGACGTCGCCTCCGGCGCCGGCCAGGCGGCGCACGACACCTCCACGGCGGTGGGCGGCGGCGCCACCTTCGGCGTCAAGTTCACGCCGGTGAAGCGCGTCACCCTGGGCGCCGCGTACGAGACGCGCAGCTGGTTCCAGGACTTCTCGTTCGACGTCCCGGCGCGCCCGAACCCGATGGCGCCGGGCACGACGATCCCGGGCGGCACCGACAAGCTCTCGTTCGACCAGCCGCAGAGCGCCACCCTCGGCGTGGCCGTGACCCCGGTGGACGCCCTCCTCCTCGCGGTGGACGTCCAGTGGATCGACTGGTCGAGCACGATGGGTGACGGGCTCCCGCAGTACACGAGCGACCCGAGCGCCACCGGCGCCATGCCGTTCAACATGGGCTGGAGCGATCAGTGGGTGGTGAAGGTGGGCGCCCAGGTGAAGCCGACCGCGCAGCTCGCGCTCCGCGCCGGCTACAACTACGGCAAGATGCCGCTCGACCCGGACCGCGCGTTCGAGAACATGGCGTTCCCGGCCGTCTCGGAGCACCACCTCACCGCCGGCGTCGGCTACGCGATCGGCCAGAAGCTCAACGTGAACGTGGCCGGCATGTACGCGCTCAACTCGAAGCTCGAGGGCTCGAACGCCGCGCCGCCGCCGCCGATGGGCAACGGCCAGGGCATCGCCGCCTACTCGACCGAGATGTCGCAGCTCGAGATCGACGTCGGCCTCGCCTACCACTTCTAGCGCGGCAAGGCGCGTCAGGATCTCCCTCGAAGGAGCGCCAGCGATGACTCTCACCCGCAGGAAGTTCATCCAGATCGGCGGCGCGGCGGCCGGCGGCGCGGCCCTCGCGTCCGGGCTCACCACGCGCTGGTGGGGCCTCGACGCGGACCGCGTGGAGGATCCCGCCACCGACGGCGACCGCGTGGTCGCCTCGTACTGCGAGCTCTGCTTCTGGGGCTGCGGGGTGAGGGCGCACGTGAAGGACGGGCGGGTGACGAAGGTGGTCGGCAACCCCGACCACCCGCTCTCCCGCGGCATGCTCTGCCCGCGCGGCGCCGGCGCGACCGGCCTCCTCTACGACCCCGATCGCCTGAGGAGGCCGCTCGTCCGCACGCAGAAGCGGGGCGAAGACGTGTTCGAGGAGGTGAGCTGGGACGCGGCGCTGAACCGCGTCGGCGAGGGGCTCCTCGAGGTGAAGCGCCGGCACGGCCCCGAGGCGGTCGCGCTCTTCACGCACGGCTCGGGCGGCACCTGGTTCAAGCACTTCATGAAGGCGTGGGGCTCGCCCAACGTCGGCGCGCCGTCCTACGCGCAGTGCCGCGGGCCGCGCGAGGCGGGCTACCTCCTCACCTTCGGCACGCCGCTCGGCTCGCCGGAGCCGATCGACCTCGCGAACGCCCGGGTCATCACGCTCATCGGCAGCCACCTCGGCGAGAACATGCACAACACCCAGGTGCAGGACCTCGCCGAGGCGGTCGGGCGCGGCGCCGAGCTCGTGGTGGTCGACCCGCGCTTCTCGGTCGCCGCGAGCAAGGCGCGCTACTGGCTGCCCATCAAGCCCGGCACCGACATCGCGCTCCTCCTCGCCTGGATGAACGTGATGCTGGCGGAGAACGCCTACGACGCCGAGTACCTCGCGAAGCACGCGGTCGGCCTCGAGGAGCTCCGCGCGCACGTGGCGGACAAGACGCCGGAGTGGGCCTATCCCATCACCGGCCTCCGCCCCGAGCTCATCCGCGACAGCGCGCGGCTCATCGCCTCCGCGCGCCCCGCCTCGCTCGTCCACCCCGGCCGCCACACCACCTGGTACGGCGACGACACCCAGCGCGCGCGGGCCATGGCGATCCTCTCCGCGCTGCTCGGCAGCTGGGGCCGGCGCGGCGGCTACGTGAGCCACGCGAAGCTCTCGCTCCCGCCGTACCCGGTGACGGCCGAGCCTCCGCACGGGGGGAAGGGCGCGGCCGACCGGCCGAAGAAGGGCGGCTTCCCGGTCGCCACCGAGGTCATCGCCTCGGGCCTGTGCGACGCGAGCGTGTCGGGCCAGGCGCTCTACGACCTCAAGGCCTGGCTCATCTACGGCTGCAACCTCATGCAGGCGCTGCCCGACCGGCGCCAGACGGTGAAGGCGCTCGAGGGGCTCGACCTCGTCGTGTCGATCGACGTGCTGCCCGCGGAGATCTGCGGGTGGAGCGACGTGGTGCTCCCCGAGGCGACCTACCTCGAGCGCGACGACGACATCGCGGCGCCCGCGTACAAGCGGCCGTTCCTCGCGGTGCGGCAGGAGGTGGTGCCGCCGCTCCACGACTCGAAGCCGGGCTGGTGGATCGCGAAGGAGCTCGCCGGGCGCGTGGGGCTCGCGGAGCACTTCCCCTGGAAGGACGCGCGCGAGTACGTGGACGCGCGGCTCCGCGCGGGCGGCCACGACGTCGCCCGCGCCCGCGAGACGGGCGTCGTGCTCGGCCGCGAGGTCGCGACCTGCGAGGAGGAGGGGCTCGCGGTCGAGGTGCCCCACGAGTCGGGCAAGATCCAGCTGCGCAGCGAGGAGCTCGCGAAGCTCGGCTTCGACCCGCTCCCCCAGTACTACCCGCACGAGGAGCCGCCCCCGGGCCAGTTCCGGCTGCTCATGGGGCGGGCCCCGACGCACACCTTCGGCCGCACGGTGAACAACCGGCTCCTCGCCGAGCCCTACCCGGAGAACGAGGTGTGGGTGAACGCGGACGTCGCGCGCGCGCTGCCCGGGTTCGCGCAGCCGCTCGAGGACGGCGAGCGCGTGTTCCTCGTGAACCAGGACGGCGCGCGCTCCGGGCCGGTGCGCGCGAAGGTGACGCAGCGGATCCGCGGTGACTGCGTGTACCTCGTGCACGGCTGGGGGCAGACCGCGAAGCGGCTCGGCTACGCGTACGGCCGCGGCGCCTCCGACAGCGCGCTCGTCACCCGCTACGCCGTCGACCCCATCATGGGCGGCACCGGCATGAGCGTGAACTTCGTGCGCCTCGAGCGCGCCGAGAGGTCGGCATGAGGAAGCGCTACGCCATGGCGGTCGACACCGCCCGCTGCGTCGGCTGCAACGCCTGCGTCATCGCCTGCAAGACGGAGAACGCGCTGCCGAGCGGCGGGTTCCGCGGCTGGATCGCCGAGGAGACGCACGGCGCGTTCCCGGGGCTCTCGATGGAGATCCGCTCGGAGCGCTGCAACCAGTGCAGCCGCCCCTCCTGCGTCTCCGCCTGCCCGACGGGCGCGAGCCACGTCGCCGACGGCGGGGTGGTGGCCGTGACGCGGTCGAAGTGCACGGGCTGCAAGGCGTGCGTGGCGTCGTGCCCGTACGGCGCGCGCTACGTCCACCCGGAGGGCTTCGTGGACAAGTGCACCTTCTGCCTGCACCGCGTCCGCGAGGGGAACCTCCCCGCCTGCGTGGAGACCTGCCCCACGCGCGCGCTCACCTTCGGCGACCTCGCCGACCCGGCGAGCCGCGTCGCGGAGCTCACCCGCTCGCGCCGCGTGAAGGTGCTCCAGCCCGGGTCGGGCAACGAGCCGAACGTGTTCTTCCTCACGTAGGAGCCCGAGATGCAACGGAACCCCGACAAGTTCTGGAACCCGTACCTCGCCGGCGTGGCCCTCGGCCTCGTGCTCTTCACCTCGTTCCTGGTGATGGGCTCGGGCCTCGGCGCCTCCGGCGCGTCGCTCCGCGCGGGCATCGCCGCGCTCGAGGTCTTCGCGCCCTCGCACGTGGCGAGCACGCCGTCCCTCGCGCGCGCGGAGGCGAGCCCGCACGTGACCTGGCTCGTGTTCGAGATCTTCGGCGCGCTGCTCGGCGGCGTCGTCGCGGCCTACACCTCCGGCCGGCTGCGCGGCGAGGTGCTGAAGGGGCCCCGCATCGGCAACGGCGCGCGGCTCGCGCTCGCGCTCGCGGGCGGCGTGCTCATGGGCGCCGCCGCCAAGATGACGCGCGGCTGCACCTCCGGCCAGGCGCTCTCGGGCGGCGCGCTCCTGTCGGTCGGCGCCTGGGCCTTCATGTTCTCGGTGTTCGGCGGCGGCTACGCGCTCGCCTGGTTCCTGAGGAGGGAGTGGAGATGACGTTCCCCATCCTGCCGCCCTTCGAGCTCGGGCTCGTCGCCGCGGTCCTCATCGGCTTCGGGTTCGGGTTCGTGCTCGAGCGCGCCGGCTTCGGGCGCGCCAACAAGCTCGCCGCCCAGTTCTACGGGGAGGACATGACCGTCTTCAAGGTCATGTTCAGCGCGATCGTGACGGCCATGCTCGGGGTCGTGCTCGCCTCGGCGCTGGGGCTCGCCGACTTCAAGGCGCTCGCGGATCACGCCGTGAGCGGCACCTACCTCGTGCCGATGGTCGCCGGCGGGTTCCTGCTCGGCGCGGGCTTCATCGTCTCCGGCTACTGCCCGGGCACCTCGTTCGTGGCGATGGCCTCCGGCAAGCTCGACGGGCTCATGACCGTGCTCGGCGTCATCGTGGGGCAGGTCCTCTGGGCGGAGCTCGAGTGGCGGCCGGGGTTCGCGACCTTCCACAACGCCGGCGACCTCGGCAACTTCTACCTCTGGGAGCTGTTCCACCTCTCGCCGCGCTCCGGCCCGTACGTCGTCGCGCTCGCCGTGACCGCGATGGCGGTCGGGTGCTTCGTCGGCGCGGAGAAGCTGGAGCGCGTCCTCGCAGGCCGCTCCCATCCCGGCGCGGTCCCGACGCCGGCGGGGCGGCCCGGGCGCTTCGTGTTCGCGGGGCTCGCCGTCGCGGCCGCCCTGGGCCTCGTGGGCCTCGCGGCGCCGACGGTGGCCCGCGAGGGCGGGCGCGCGCCGACCGGCCTCGCGCCGCTCGCGCTGGCCCGCCGCGTGTTCGACGAGCCCTGGAAGCTCCGCATCGTCGATCTGAGGCCGATGGAGGCCTGCTCGGCGAAGCGGATCCCCGGCGCCGAGTGCGTCCCGCAGGACAAGCTCGGCACGCTCGGGCTCGCGGACGCGAGCCCCGGGCGCGACCTCGTGCTCGTCGGGGCCGCCGAGCTCCCCGCCATGCCGGAGGCCGCCGCGGCCTACCCGGGCCGCGTGTACGCCCTCGAGGGCGGCTTTGCGGCGTGGGAGGCGTTCGCGCTCACCCCGCCCGCTCCGCCCGCTCCGGGCGCGCCGGCTTCCGACCTCGAGGCGTACCGGCTGCGCGCCGGGATCCAGGCGGCGATGACCGGAATGAAGGCGGCGCCGCCGCCCCCCGTGCCCGCCGCGGCGCCCGGCGGGCCGCGCAAGGCGGGCGGCGGCGGCTGCAGCGGCTAACGAACGGGAGACCACCATGACCGAGCTCGATCTCGCGCGGCACAGCCGGCTCATCGATCCGCAGCTGCACGTCTGGGGCTGGGAGGTCCCCGTCTACCTCTTCCTCGGCGGAATGGCGGCCGGGCTCATGATCGTCACCTCACTCCTCGCCGCGCGGCGGCCGGAGCGCTCCCCCGCCGCGCGCTGGCTCGCCTTCGCCGCGCCGGTGCTCGTGTCGGTGGGCATGGGCGCCCTGTTCCTCGACCTCGCCCACAAGCTCCACATCGCGCGCTTCTACCTCGCGCTCCGGCCGTCCTCGCCCATGTCGTGGGGCGCGTGGATCCTGGTCGCCGTCTACCCGGTGAGCCTGCTCGTCGCGCTCGGCGGGCTCGACGAGGCGCAGGCCGCGCGGGCTGCGGCGCTCGCCGGCCGCGTCGGCCTGGGCGGCCTCGTCCGGACCGCGCGGGCGTACGCGCTCCGCCGCGCGCCGGCGCTCCTCCGCGCGAACCTGTGGGTGGGCGTCGCGCTCGGCGTGTACACCGGCGTCCTCCTCTCCACGCTCGGCGCGCGCGCCCTGTGGAGCTCCGCCCTGCTCGGCCCGCTCTTCCTCGTCTCGGGCCTCTCCACCGGCGCGGCCTTCCTGCTCCTCTTCGGGCTCGACGCGGACGAGCGGCGGCTCGTCGCGCGCTGGGACCGTGCGGCGATCACCGTCGAGGCGGCGCTCATCGTCCTGTTCCTCGTCGGGCTCTCCACGGGAGGCGCGGCGGGTCACGCCGCCGCGGGGCTCCTGCTGGGCGGCCCGTTCACGGCGCAGTTCTTCGCCCTCGTGGTCTTCGGCGGCCTCGCCGTGCCGCTCCTCATGGAGACGCTCGAGGTGCGCCTGCACCTCGGCGCGACCCGCGTGGCGCCCGCGCTGGTGCTCGCGGGCGGGCTCGCGCTGCGCTGGATCCTGGTCGCGGCGGGCCAGGCCTGAGGGCGCGGGGCGCCGGCGCCGTGCCCGCGCGCCGGCGGCACGCCACCGTCATCCACGCCCGTCCGCGCTCGGCTTCGCCGACGCCTCGGCCGTCGGACCGGCGAGGCGGAACGGGTGCTCGAAGCTCAGGTACAGGAACACGGCGCGCTCCCCGTGGCTCGGCCCGACGCCGAGCGGCACGCTGACGCCCGGGACGATCTGCAGCCCGCTCGCGAAGTCGATCGCGCCGCGCACGCCCGGGTTGACGGTGAACGTCTCCGCGTGATCGTTCGCGCCGGGACGCGCCGTCTCCGAGCGCGTGTAGAGCACCTCCGTCAGCACGTTGAAGCGCGCGTGGGCGAGCCAGATGAGGCTCTGCCCGGCTGAGAACGAGGTGAGCGCACCGTGGCCGCCGTCGGAGGCGAGCGCGGACGGAACGTACGTTCCGCCGAGGTTCACGTGCGTCACGAAGCGCCGCCCGAGCATGGCGCTCAGCGGCAGGTTCACCTGGACGCCGGCGCCACCGAGCCCCAGCCCGCGCCGCTCGTCGCCGGTGGGGACGAGGACCGAGAGGCGCGGCGCCAGCGCGACCTCCGTCTCCCCGCTCCCGATCGCCTGCCAGCGGTAGTTGAGCATGAGGTCGCCGAGCCCGGTGGCGCGGGGGGCCTCGAGGCCGGCGTAGTTGAGCGTGACGCTCGCCTGGTGGGTCTGCCCGAGCACCGGCCACTCCTCGGTGAACGAGTAGAGCCACGCGCCCGTGCCGCCGACGCGGCTGAAGGTGCTGATGTGCTGGATGACGCCCGGCTCCTGGTTGTAGGCCTCCTCGATGAGGAAGCTGTTGTCCTGGATCGGGAGGTCCCCCTCCGCGAGGGCGGCGGCGGGGACCGAGAGGGCGACGGCGGTGAGCAGGGCGAGGAGGCGGTTCGAGGACATCGGGTGCGTGCTCCGGCGATTCGAGTGGGGTGGGGTCCCGGGGGAGCTTCCTCCCCGGGTCGAGTCGGGCTGCGGGATGGGCGAGGGGGTGCGAGGAGCGGATCAGGTCCCCGTGCCGCCGCCGGCGGAGGCCGACGGCCGCGGTGGGCGCGGCTCCGGGCGGCGGCCGAGCGTCACGAGGGGCGCGGGTGCGCGTGCCCGGGCGCTGCACGCGCCGCCCGACGAGCACCCGTGGCAGGCGCCTCCGCCCCTCCAGAGCGAGCGGTAGAGGAGGTAGAGCGCGCCCGCCATGACGAGCGCGGCGATGACGGCGTCTTCGAGGCCCATGCTCACGCCCCCAGCCCGAGCAGGCGGCCGCCCTGGTAGACGAGGAGCGCCATCCCCCAGGCGAGCGCCGTCTGGTACGCGAAGGCGACGCCGAACCACTTCCAGCCGCCGAACTCCTGGCGCATGGCGATGGCGACCACCACGCACGGCATGTAGAGCAGCACGAACACCATGAAGCCGAGCGCGGTGAGCGGCGTGAACGCGCCGCGCACGGCGTCCTTGAGCGGGGAGGGCGCCTCGTCGGCCTTGTCGATGGAGATGGAGGAGAGCCCCGCGGTGGACACCACGTTCGAGAGCGCCTCGCGCCCGGCGCCCACGAACGAGGTGCCGATCTCGCGCAGGTCCTCGGCGAACGTCGGCGCCTGCTCCTCGTGGGCGGGCTTCGGCGCGTAGATCTCGGACATCGTGCCGACCACGATCTCCTTGGCGATGACGCCGGTGATGAGCGAGGACGCCGCCTCCCAGGTGCCGAAGCCGAGCGGCGCGAGCGCGGGCGCCATCACCTGCCCCGCCTTGCCGAGGTACGAGTCCTTCTTGTGCTCCACGCCCCAGGGCAGGTTGAGCATGAACCAGACGATGACGGACACCGCGAGGATGTAGGTGCCGGCCTTGGTGAGGAAGTGCTTCCCCTTCTCCCAGGTGTGGAGGCACAGGCTGCGCAGCGACGGCATGCGGTAGGGCGGGAGCTCCATGATGAACGCCGGCGCCTCGCCGCGGAACAGCGTCTTCTTGAAGACGACGCCCATGGTGATCGCGAGCGCGATGCCGATGACGTAGAGCGACCAGATGACCGTGCCGGGCCGCTGCGGGAAGAACACCCCGACGAACAGCACGTACACGGGGAGGCGCGCGCCGCAGGACATGAGGGGGATGAGGAGCGCGGTGAGGATGCGGTCGCGCCCGCTCTCCAGCGTGCGGGTGGCGTACACGCCGGGGACGTTGCAGCCGAAGCCGAGGACCATCGGGATGAACGACTTCCCGTGGAGCCCCATCGCGTGCATCGCCTTGTCCATCACGAAGGCGGCGCGGGCCATGTAGCCGGAGCCCTCGAGGAAGGTGATGAAGAACATCATCGCGAAGATGACGGGGACGAAGACGAGCACGAAGCCGACGCCCGCGATGACGCCGTCGTTCACGAGCGACACCGTCCAGCCCGGCGCGCCGATCGCGCCGAGCAGGACCGCCGCCCAGCGCTTGAAGGGGCCGCTCGTCATCGCGTCGATCCAGTCGCCGAAGGGGGCGGAGAGATCGAACGTGAGCTTGAAGACGAGCCACATGGCGGCGAGGAAGATGGGGATCCCGAGGAAGCGGTTCAGGACCACCCGGTCGATCCGCTCGGTGAGCTCGGTCTTCTGGAGGCTCGGCCTCTCGAGCACCTCGCGGGTGAGCCCCGCCGCGAGGCCGTAGCGGGCCTCGGCGACGATCGCCTCCACGTCGTCGCCGTGGGCGGCGACGAGGTGGGCGAGCGGCGCCGCGACGAGGGCGTCGCGCTCGAGGCCGGTCTCCTCGAGGACGCGCGCGTCCCCCTCGACGAGCTTCAGCGCCAGCCAGCGCGCGGGGAGGCGCGCGGTGAGCTCCGGGTGTCGCTCCTCGAGGGCGCGCGCCACGCCCGCGGTCGCGCCGTCGAGGTCGGGGCCGTAGGAGAGCGGGGCGATCGTCCGGACGTGGCTGCGGTCGGCGGTGGCGACGACCGCTCCGAGCAGCTCCTCGAGGCCCTGCTTGCGCGTCGCGGAGGTCGGGACCACGCGGACGCCGAGCCGCGCCTCGATGCCGCGCACGTCGATGCGGTGGCCCTTCGCCTGCGCCTCGTCGTACACGTTGAGCGCCATCACCACCGGGATGCCGAGCTCGAGGAGCTGCACCGTGAGGTACAGGTTCCGCTCGAGGTTCGTCGCGTCCACGACGTTCACGATGACGTCGGGCCGCTCGTGGGCGAGGTAGTCGCGCGCGACGATCTCCTCCTGCGAGTAGGGCGAGAGGGAGTAGGTGCCCGGCAGATCGACGAGCCGCAGGCGCCGCCCCTCGTGCTCGAAGGCGGCCTCCTTCTTCTCCACGGTGACGCCCGGCCAGTTGCCCACGTGCAGGCGGCTGCCGGCGATCGCGTTGATGAGCGTGGACTTGCCGGAGTTGGGGTTGCCGGCGACCGCGATGGTGATCGACCGCGCGGCGCCGGGGTGCTCTGCGGAGACCGGGGAGAGCTTCGGCGCGGCGCTCACGGCGTCACCTCCACCGCGATGCCCTCCGCCTCCTTCTTGCGGAGCGACAGGTGGTAGCTGCGGATCCGCACCTCGATGGGATCGCCGAGCGGGGCGACCTTCTCCACCCGCACCTCCTCGCCGGGGAGGAGCCCCATGTCCATGAGCCGCCGCCGCATCGGGCCGATCGCCCCGATCGCCGTGATGCGCCCCTTCTCGCCGGGAGAGAGCCTCGCCAGGTTCATTTCCGTCGTCTCCGTCACTTGGTGACCTTGATCTTCATGGCGACGCCGCGATCGACCGCGATGCGCGACTCGTCCACCTTGACGAGCACCGGGCCCGCGCCGTTGCTGAGCATCACGACCCGCTTGCCGATGCGGAGGCCCATCTCCTCTGCGCGCGACTCGCACCCGCCGCGCGCGGCGGTGGCGACGGCGACGATCTCCGCGGACTCCCCGTCGCCGAGGAGGCCGAGGGGCATCCCGGGGCGCGGGGCGGGCGAGCCGTCCGCTGCGGTGCTGCTGGAACGAGGCATGTGGCGGGTTCTCCGACTGCGAGTCACATCGACTGCGTGAGCTGGAAGGTGAAGACCGGCAGGCCACCGCCCTGCGAGACCGGGAAGAGCGCGCCGGCCATGAGCGCGCTGTTCTCGGCGAGCGCGACCTTCACGGTGGGGCCGGCGGAGACCGCGACCTCGCCGGCGGAGACCTCGGAGACCACCTCGGCGAGCGCGCGCCAGCGGGCGCCGAGCGCCACCGCGGCCGACGTGCCGAAGTGCAGGTGCGGCGACCACGCGGTGACGCCGCTCGCGACGCTCGCGCTCGCGCGCAGCGCCATGCGGCCGAGCGCGCGGATGGCGCCGAGCCCGAGGCCGGCCTCCGCCTCGTGGAGGGAGTGCGTCGAGCCGAACAGATCGACCGACGCGGAGAGCCCGGTCCGCGTCGCGCTCGGGGCGCGGAGCAGGAGCTTGAGCGACGCGCCGGGGGTGTCGAGCGCGACGGTGCCCCCCGTGCCGAGCCCCACGTCCGCGGAGAGGCCGACGCGCTCACCCAGCCCCATCGCGAGCTGGACGCGCGGCGAGGCCTGGAGCGCGGTCTCCCCGGTGACGGGATCCGGCTCGCCCTCGGCGAGGGCGAGGGAGAGGTTCAGGTCGCGCCCTGCGGGTGGGAGCGTGTCGCAGAGGAAGAGCGCCTCGGCGACGAGCTCGGGCTCCTCCTGGCCGGGCGCGTCCTCCTGCGAGCGCGCGAGGAGCGGCGCGACGGCGAGGGCGGCGAGGGCGAGGAGGGCGGCGCGGCGGTAGCGGCGGGAGCGCGAAGAGCAGCAGGAGTGCGTGGGGCGCATGTTCGGTCACCTCGGGCCGGCGCCCGCGTGCGGGCTCCGGGGTCGGGGCGCTGGGCTCGAGGTCCTCTGGCCGCCAATCTTGCGAATCATTCTCAATTTCGAAACGGACGATACTCGGTCTCAGCGGGTCCGATCCACGGACTCGCAGTGCGGCTGAGTTGACGACAATCAAGGGAATGGGCCAAGTCCGCCCGGGCTCACGTGATCCTCGCCGCGAGATCGCGCCCCGTGGCCGCACCCCAACGTCGCGCTACCGTGCCCCCGCCGGATGGGCGATCCCGGAGCCCATGGCCCACCGCGTCTGCCCCTGGTGGCTGGGTTATCTGCTGGTGAACCCGCTCCGGCGGCTCGTGCAGAACCCGCTCACGCTCCTGCGCCCGTACGTGGCGGAGGGGATGACGGTGCTCGAGCCGGGGCCGGGCATGGGCTTCTTCACGCTCGACCTCGCGAGGCTCGTCGGGCCCTCCGGCCGCGTCGTGGCGGTGGAGCTCCAGCCGAAGATGCTCGAGGCCCTCCGCCGTCGCGCCGGCCTCGCCGAGCGGCTCGACCTCCGGCTCGCCCACCCCGACACGCTGGGCGTCGAGGATCTCGCGGGCGAGGTCGACGTGGTGGTCGCGTTCGCGATCGTGCACGAGCTGCCGAGCGCGGCGCGCTTCTTCGGGGAGGCCTCCGCGGCGCTCCGGCCCGGCGGCCGGCTGCTCCTCGGGGAGCCGAGCGGGCACGTCTCTACGGCGGAGCTCGAGCGCGAGCTCGTGGCCGCCTCGGACGCAGGGCTCCTCGTCGCCGCGCGTCCGGCCGTGTGGCGGAGCCACGCGGCGGTGCTCGTCAAGGCGTAGCGGTTCCCCGCGCAGAGAGGCCCGCCGGAGGCCGGGCGGCGCCTGCTCGTGCGCCCCTCCGCGGCCGGCGCGGCGCGCTGCGTCGCCGCCCCCACCGGTCCACGAAGCGGGCGCTCCGAGGTGCGATCCGGGGCGCAAAAGCTGCGAGACCCCTTGCCCGGGCGCGCGGTGCTTTGTGACAATCACGCACTTTTTCGTGACGAAGCCCGAGCGCGGTTCGCCGCCAGGCTGACCGGGCGATCGGCACGCTTTGCGCGGGATTCACACAGCGTCGTACAGAGGACCGAGCCCATGGCCACGAAGGCGATCAAACCGATCCTGACCAACCCGCTCGATCCGGTCGAGAAGGTCGAGTTCAACATCCCGGGCGAGATCGCCCGCGAGACCGGCGGCTACGAGGAGGCGATGAGGGAAGGGCACGACCTCGTCCAGCGCCCCATCCGCTCGGTCAGCATCGAGCAGATCGAGAAGCAGCACTTCAAGCGGCGCATGACGGTCTGGGAGCGCATCCGCGTCCTGACGGACAAGGACCCCATCGTCCTCTACCAGAACTGGGGCAAGAACCTCGACGGCGCGTCGCTCGTCACGGCGGTGCTGAACGTCCGGGGCCGCGACGTCGCCTGCTACGGCCACGACTTCACCGTGCGCGCGGGCTCGATGGACGCGACGAACGGCTCGAAGCTCGCGCGCCTCTTCCGGCTCGCCGGCGAGAAGGGCATGCCGCTCATCGGCATGAACGACAGCGCCGGCGCGTACGTGCCGGCCGGCGTGGGCGGGCTCGACGGCTACGCCGAGGCGTTCACCGCGCTGCGCAAGATCAGCGGCGTCGTGCCGTCCATCATGTGCATGTTCGGCTTCAACGCGGGCGGCGGCTCGTACCTGCCGCGCCAGGGCAGCTTCGTCATCCAGCCGAACGACACCTTCTTCGGCCTCACCGGCCCGGGCGTCGTGAAGTCGGTGCTCGGCGAGGACATCACGCCCGAGGAGCTCGGCGGCCCCAAGGTCCACGGCGCCTCCGGCGTCGCCGACCTCACCGTGGCGGACGAGCTCGCCGCGCTCCGCCAGGCGGTGCGCCTGCTCGCCTACCTCCCCGACAACAACGGCGTCTCCGCGCCGTTCCAGCCGACGAGCGACCCGCTCGACCGGAAGACCTGGGAGATCAACACGCTGCTCAAGAAGGCGTTCAACTCGCCGACCGGCTTCAACACGCCGTTCGACGTGTCGATCATCATCCAGCAGGTGTGCGACTACGGCGACTACTTCGAGATCCAGCCGGAGCGCGCGCGGGAGGTCGTCACCGCGTTCGGCCGGCTCGGCGGGAACGTCGTCGGCTTCGTCGCGAACAACAGCGCCGTCGGCTCCGGGCAGATCGACTGCGACACCGCGCTGAAGATCGCGAGGTTCGTGCGGTTCTGCAACATCTACAACATCCCCATCATCTTCATGGAGGACACGACCGGCTTCCTCCCCGGCCGCGAGCAGGAGGCGCGCGGCATCGTGCAGGCGGGCCGCTCGATGCTCGACGCGATCGTCGACGTGCGCACCCCGCGCATCCTGCTCATCCTGCGCAACGCCTTCGGCGGCGCGTACGCGTCCTACAACAACTACCCGACCGGCGCGGACCTCGTGCTCGCGCTGCCGACCACGCGCCTCGCGGTGATGGGGCCGGCGGGCAAGGAGTTCGTCTACAAGGACGAGCTGCGCAAGGTCCGCGGCGCGGCGGCCGAGATGGTGAAGAAGGGCGTCGAGCAGCGCACCGCCGCCGGCATGGAGGGCCCCGCCGCCAAGAAGGACGCGGAGAAGGAGGCGGCGGAGTGGCTGAAGCAGCAGGAGGCCGCGCTCAACCGCCGCTACGAGAAGGAGCTCATGAACCCGAAGGAAGGGCTCGCGCTCGGCTCCATCTCCTCGCTCGTGATGCCCACCGAGCTGCGCAAGGTCCTCGGCGAGAACATGGGCTTCCTGCTCCGGCACTACAAGCCGTCCCCGATGTCCGGCCCGCAGCGCGAGTTCCACTAGGTCCGCGGCTCGACCCGAATCCAAGACTGGAGACTTGAGACCGATGGCTCCGACCGCCGACTACTACAAGACGAACCCCCTCGTTCACCGCGACCGCCGCCTCGGCAAGGCCGGCTCCGCGTGGATCCGCTCCTTCGCCTGCGAGGACCTGAAGCCGCTCATCGTCTGCCGCGGCCCGATCCGCAAGGAGGCGATGGACGTCTTCGAGGAGATGGGGATCCGCCACTACGGCATCCTCCTCTCCGAGAAGGACTCCATCGTCTACGCGAACGCGCTCGCCCCCGAGCTGCGCCAGCTCACCGACACGAGCCGCGTGCACCGGGTCCCCGACTACACCGGCGCGACGAAGGAGGAGCGCGTCGAGCGGATGAACCAGATCGTCCGCATCGCGCACGAGAACGGCTACGACTCGGTGTTCGCCGGCTACGGGTTCATGGCGGAGGACGAGGAGTTCGTCGCGACGCTCGAGCGGGCGGGCCTGAAGTTCATCGGCCCGAACTCGGTGACGCAGGCGCGCGCCGGCAAGAAGGACGAGGCCAAGCGGACCGCGCTGGAGGTGGGCGTCTCCGTGACGCCCGGCGTGAACAACGTCACCGCGCGCACGCTCCTCTCGAAGCACAAGACGCGCAAGGCGCTCCTCGCGCTCGTGGAGGCGGAGGACCTCACCGTCGACCGGAAGCTCCTCAAGGACGAGCAGCTGTCGCTCGAGGAGCTCGCCGACCACGTCCTCATGGCGTCCTATGCCAAGGGGATCGACCTCTACACCATCGACGAGCTCGGCTGGCAGGTGCAGCGCGAGGTCGCCGAGATGTTCAAGAAGCACCCCGGCACGCGCGTGCGCCTCAAGGCCATCGGCGGCGGCGGCGGCAAGGGCCAGCGCATCCTGGGCGGCGCGCTCCTCACCGCGAGGCACGCCGACGCGAAGCTCATCGAGGAGGCGGCCGCCGAGGCCCCCACGCTCGTCCGCGAGGTCCTGAACGAGGTCAAGGCGACCGGCGTCGGCGACAACAAGAACGTCCTCATCGAGCTCAACATCGAGCAGACCCGCCACAACGAGATCCAGCTCCTCGGCAACGGGAAGTGGTGCGTCTCGCTCGGCGGCCGCGACTGCTCCCTGCAGATGCACGAGCAGAAGCTCCTCGAGATCTCGGTCACGCAGGAGGGGCTCGCCGCCGCCATCGAGCGCTCGGAGCGGGCAGGGCGGAAGGACGAGGCCCGCGCGCTCGCGACCGACCTCGAGATCCTGAAGCGGATGGAGGACGACGCGGCCCGCTTCGGCGCCGCGGTCGGGCTCGACTCGGCCTCGACCTTCGAGTGCATCGTCGATCGCGACCGCTACTACTTCATGGAGGTCAACACCCGCATCCAGGTCGAGCACCGGGTGACGGAGCTCTGCTACTCGCTGCGCTTCGCGAACCCGGACGACCCGAGCGACGCGTTCGTGGTCGAGTCGCTCGTCGAGGCGATGGCGCTCCTCGCGCGCCACAAGGAGCGGCTCCCGAAGCCCACGCGGATCCCGCGCTTCGGCGCCGCGGCCGAGGCGCGCCTCAACGCGACCGACGCCTCGCTCTCGCCGCACGCGGGCGGCCTCATCCGCTTCTGGTCGAAGCCCATCGAGGGCGAGATCCGCGACGACCAGGGCATCAGCATGCCGAACCCGGACACCGGCATGTTCATGCGCTACCACGTGGCGGGCGCGTACGACTCCAACATCGCGCTGCTCCTCACGAAGGGCGAGGATCGCCTCGACAGCTACCTCCACCTCGCCAAGGTGCTGCGCAAGACGAGCCTGCGCGGCGTGAACCTCGCCACGAACCTCGAGTTCCACTACGGGCTCGTCAACTGGTTCCTCGGCCAGAACGTGATGGCGAAGCCGACCACCCGCTTCGTCGTGCCGTACCTCACGCTCGTGGGGCTCCTCGCCGAGGAGGGGAGCAAGCTCGACACCGCCTACGCGTTCGCCGAGATGAAGAAGCACTACGCGGCGCAGATCGCGAAGGAGAGCCCCGGCGACCCGTCGGTCACGAAGGCCATGGCGGAGGTGATCGACCGCAAGCTCACCCTGCTCACGCGCGTGATGGATCGGCTGCTCGAGGCGCCGCACCTCCTCGCCGGCTGGCTCAGCCTGAACCGCAAGCACTACCGGCTCGAGCAGGGCAAGGTGTTCTGGATCCGCAACCCGCTCGGCGTGCTCAACGACACGTACGAGTACCTGAACATGGGGTGGGACGCGCGGAAGCCGGCCGCCGAGGTGATCTGGCAGCACGACCACGAGTTGCTCCAGAAGTCGATCCGGTTCTACGTGGCGCTCCGGAAGACGTTCGGCCTCAAGAAGGAGGAGTTCTACAAGCTGAACGAGATCCTGAAGAGCGAGGCCCCGCAGGGCGGCTACGACGCCGAGACCTGGAGCCAGATCCGCGCCGCGCACCTCGGCTACGAGGCCGGCAACGAGCTGCTCGGGCTCCTCTTCACCGTCGCCGAGGCGGTGAAGTTCTTCGACTTCCGCGTGGAGGCGAACCTCGACGTCACGATCCCCGCGTACCTCAACGATCCCGAGCTCCAGGCGCGCATGAAGAAGGTGCTCGTGCCGCCGCCCGCGACGAAGGCCGACGAGCTCGTCGCCCCGTTCGGCGGCATGCTCTACCGCCAGGAGGCGCCCGGGAGGCCGCCCTTCGTCAGCGAGGGCGTGCACTTCGACAAGGGGCAGGCGCTCTACATCATCGAGGTCATGAAGATGTTCAACACCGTCCGCGCGCCGTTCTCCGGCACGATCGACCGGGTCCTCATGACGGGGCCGGACGGGACGGTCGTGCAGAAGGGCCAGCCGCTCTTCAAGATCACGCCGGACGAGAAGTTCGTCGCGCAGGATCCCAAGCTCATCGAGCGCGAGCGGCGCGCGCGCACCGCCGAGCAGCTCCAGGCGGTGCTCATGACGCCGTACGAGAAGCTGTACGACGTCGAGCCGCGCGAGGTGGAGCTGGACCTCGTGCGGGCCGGCGACTACGTCCTCGCCGTGTAGCCGGGCGGCCCGTCCGGCCGCCGGACCCTCGAGAGCCTCGCCCGGCGGGCGGGGCTCTTCGTTTCTTCTTTGGCGGGGCACCTCGTCCAGACGAGACGGGGCGGCGGCTGCCGGCGCGCGCGGCGCCCGCCGCTCACTGGCGGCGGCGCCCCTCGCCCGCGACGAGCTCGAGGCGACGTGCCTCCGCCGTCCCCGCGGCGCGCGCGCGGCTCTCGGTGCAGAAGCTCGCGAGCAGCTGCCCGTCCACGGTCACGCGCCAGAGGTGCGAGTCGACGCGCTCGATCGCGACGAGGTGCCCGCGAACGGACCGGGTGATGCGCGCGGCGCTCATCGTTCATTGTTAATCGCGCCAGCGGTGAATAGCCCGCCCACGAGGGGCCGGAGCGCGGCTCGGAGAGACGGGGCTCGGACGTCCCTCCACGAGCGGTCAAGCCGGGTCCGTGCCGGGCGAGCCGGCGCTCGGGGCTTCCCAGCGGAGGGCGCAGGGCGTACAAGAGACGCGCGCCGGCCGGATCGGGCGTAGCGACCGGAAACGAGCGAGCGCCCTCCTCGACGGCAGACCCCAGACCGCGCTCTCCCGCTTTGCGACGCAGGCATCACCGCGTCGGGCGCGTGCGCGCGTCCTCTCGCGACACACGCGCTACAAGCCTTGCGAAAGGACGTCGATGGCCGATCTGAAGGAAGGAATGCTGGTACAGCACGCGTCCCTGGGAGTCGGCAAGGTCGTCGCCCTCGAGGCGAACGCGGTGCACGTCTTCTTCCCCGACAGCGAGAAGCGCTTCGCCGCGAAGCTCCGCCTGCCCGCCGCGAGGGCGCTGCTCTCGACCGACGGCCTGGAGCGGAACTCCTGGCTCGAGGGGCTCTCGTCCTTCGCGCTCGACGCGCAGAGCGGCCGATACGCGCTCGCCGCGAACTTCCTCACCCACGAGGAGGCGGTCGCCGAGTTCCAGGCGCTCTATCCGCAGGGCTTCGCCGATCCCGCCTACACCGCGAGCGGCAAGCGCGAGCGGGCGGCGCGGTGGCGCGCGGCGAGCGCCGCGTGGAAGGAGACGTTCCCGAGCGGCGAGGGCGCGCGGCTGGCCGACGAGGGCGAGGTGGGCGAGCTCGTGAAGCGGATCTCCCGCTCCGCTCCGCTCGCGGCGCTGTTCGACCCGGTGCTCGAGGAGGACGGCCTCGCCGAGGTGTTCGAGGACGAGGCCGCCGCTCGCGCCTTCTTCGACGCGCTGTTCGGCCTGCTCTCCGTCCCGGTCCCGGCCCGCGCCCGCTTCGACAAGCTCTTCGCGGCCGCCGCGGGGCTGGCCGTGGCGCCCGCCTCGAGCTGGGCGCTGGCCACGGCGCTCCCGCTCCTCGCCGACCCCGGCCGCCACGTCGTCATCTGGCCCAAGTCGACCCGCGCCGCCGCGGAGCGGCTCGGCTGCGACCTCCGCTACGACCCCGCGCCCAACTGGGCGACCTACTCCGCCGTGCGGGCGTTCGCGACGCAGCTCCGGGAGCGCCTCGCTCCGCTCGGCGCCCAGGACTTCGTGGACGTCGAGGTCTTTCTGAACGTCGTCGCCACGGCTCGCCGCCCGCAGCCCGCGGCGGTCGACGGCGCGACCACTCGCTCGAGGAGGACGCGGTGAACGACGGGTTCAAGGATCTCAAGGGCCGCATCCGCAAGCTCGAGGAGCAGCTCGTCGCACGCGGCCACGTCGACGTCGACTTCGCGCAGGCGGTGAGCCGGGTCCGGCGCGCGGTGCGCCACGGCGATCGCTCGCGGGAGCCGAGCCCGGAGCTGCGCGGGCTGCTCGAGCGCGCGGAGACCCTCGCTCGCAAGAGCACCTGAGCCGCTCCGGCGTCCTCCGCCGCCGCGCCGGGCATGGTCCCGGCAGCGGCGGTCTCCGTCCGATCCGGGAGGCGGCACGCCCCGCGAGGTGCGGCGAGCGCTCCCTCCTCGGCGCGGCGAGCGGCGGCTCGATGCCTGCAGAGCCGGGCACGGGGCGCTACAAGCTTCCAAGGTGTGACCGTCGCTCGGAGCCGTGGCTCCCTCCCCGGCCGCGCCCAAGGGAGACGAGATGGAGCACCCGGAGAAGGCCAGGCTCATCCACCATTACGACCGGGAGCGGGCCGGCATCCTCTGCGGCATCGAGGACCGGACCGCCCACTGGACCACGCGCAGGACCGTCAACTGCCCGCGCTGCAGCGAGATGCTGCGGGCGCGCGAGCAGCGGCCGTCCGCGCCGGAGGCGACGCACGCCGCAGACGCGGGCTGAGCCTGCACGAGCGGCCGCCGGCGCCTGCGAGCGCGCTCACTCCTCGCCCGCACGCCAGCGGCGCTCGAGCTCGACGTAGCTCGGCGGGAACGCCGGCTGCGCCCGCAGCGCGAACGAGGGGATGGGGTAGCGGATGCCGCCCCGGCCCGTCCCCTCCAGGCCGGCGACGATCGCGTCCGCCATCCCGAACGGGAAGGTGAACGCCAGCTCGTCGTCCGCGGCGAGGCCGAACAGCCGATCGCCGTAGCACGGCAGGATGAGCTGCGGCTCCTTCGTCTGGCGCGTCCGGATGACGATGTCGGCGCAGTCGCCGCGCCCGGTGAACTCCGCCTTGAAGCTGCCGCCCCGCTCGTAGAGCGCGGCGTTCACGAGCCGGAGCACCTGGGCCGAGTTTCCGTAGACCACCACCGTCTCGGGCTCGAAGGTCGATCGCTCGAGGGGGCCGACCACGACGCCGGAGATCTCGTCGCGGGCGAGGCGCGGCAGCGCCGACTCGAACGCCGCGCCGGCCTCCTGGCACGACGCGTACATCCCCTCGGCGAGCGCGCCGCGCTCGTAGTACGGGATGCGATCCTCGAACCCGAACGCCGCCTTGGCGATGGGGCAGGCGAGATCCTCGCCCGTGAACGCGATCGTCCAGCCGTAGCGGCGCGCGAGCGCGACGCACTGGCAGATCGCGACCTGCGCGCCGAGGTCCTTCGACGGCCGCTTCGCCTTCGCGGGGACGGGCTCGCCGGGCGCGAGCGGGCGGATCGCGACCGGGAAGGTGGCGACGCGGAGGTGCTTCTCGAGGTGCTTCGCGAGCGTGGGGGCGTCCATGAGGGGCTCCTCGGTCATGCGGGGCGCCCCACGATGCCACGCTCCGGGGGTGCTGCTCGACGCTTCGCGGGGGACGAGCGGACCGCCTGGCCTCTGCGAGCCCCGCCGCCGCACGTTACAACCCCTGGCAGGCGGGCCCGGTGCAGGGGCGGCTGGTCCCTCACCCGGCCCGCGGTTTCGACGGACGGAGACGCAATGGAGCAGCACGAGCAGAAGAAGATCGTCCACTACTACGACCGCGAACTGCAGCGGATCCTGTGCGGTGTCGTGGACCCCGGCGCCCACTGGACCATTCGCAGCCGGGTGAACTGCGAGCTCTGCAGCACGCTCCTCCGCGAGCGCCGGCTGCCGGTCGCCGCCCCCGAGGCTGCCGTCGCGGCGGACGCCTGAGCGAGCGCGCCCGAGGCGGCGCGCGGTGCGCCCGCCGCGGGCGCGTCCGCGCGTGCCTCAGGAGGCGATGCGCGAGCGCACCGTCAGCACGGGGATGGGCGAGAGGCGCACGACGCGCTCGGCGACGCTCCCCATGAACGCGTGAGCGAAGCCGCGCCGCCCGTGGGTGCCCAGCACGACGAGGTCCGCGCCCGCCTCCGCGGCGGCCGCGAGGATCTGCTCCCACGGCGCGCCTACCCGCACGGTGCCCTTCACCCCGGGGCACACGTCGCGGATCGACGTGAGCAGCTCCTCGAGCTTGGTCTCCGCGAGATCGGTGATGGGAGTCACGAGGTCGACCGGCGCGGCGAACTCCGTGTAGGTCGGGACCTCGGCGACGTGCGCGACCGTCAGCTGGGCGCCGGCGTCGCGCGCGATCGTGACCGCCATCTCGAGCGCCCGGCCCGAGGCCTCGCTGAAGTCGGTCGCGGCGAGGACGTGCTTGAACGTGGCCATGGCTTCCCTCCGTGCTCCCAGAGCGATCTTCCTCCTGTGCCGCCGGGCGGTGATCGCCGGCGGACCGCGAAAAGAAGGGGCTCCCCTCGCCGCGGTGTCCCGGCCGGGCGTCCCGGCGCCAGACGAGCGGCCGGGGCGGTGAGCGCCCGGCGCGGCGCGATCCTGCGAGGCGAAGGATCATGGAGGAGTGAGCGACGCCGCCTCGCACCCCGTCGACCGGCTGCGCGAGTTCTTCGCGGTGCGCATCTGGGACGTCCGCCCCGCGGAGCTGCCCCGCGCGAAGGCCGCGCTGTTCCGCGCGAGCCGGCTCGGCTACTCGACCCTCCGCGGGTTCCTCGAGAACCGGCTCACCGTCCGCGCCGCCGCGCTCACGTACTACAGCGTGCTCTCGGTGGTGCCGTTCCTCGCGTTCGCCTTCGCGGTGCTGAAGGGCTTCGGCGCCTACCAGGCGTTCGTCGAGGGCTTCGTGAGGCCGTACCTCGCCGACACGTTCGGGCCGAACCCGGCCCTGTTCCAGGCGAGCGAGCGGATCCTCGAGTTCGTCGATCGAACCGACGTGTCGCGCCTCGGCGCTGTGGGGCTCCTCGTCCTCGTCTACACGAGCGTGTCGCTCGTCTCGAGCATCGAGATGGCCCTCAACGACGTGTTCGGCGCCAAGACCACCCGCCCGTTCCTGCGCCAGATCACCGACTACGTGACGCTGCTCGTGACCACGCCGATCCTGGTCTTCGCGGCGGCGACGGTCTCCACCGCGGCGCAGAGCTCGAGCGTGGTCGTGTTCCTGCGCGAGCGGCTCGGCCTCGGCCCCGCGATCGACTTCGCGCTCGGCTTCACCCCGGTGGTGGTGGTCGGCCTCGCGCTGTTCGCGATGTACGTGATCCTGCCCAACGTCCGGGTCCGCCCGCTGTCGGCGCTCCTCGGTGCGCTGCTCGCCGCGATCGGCTGGCAGGGATCGCTCGTCGTGCACGTGCAGCTGCAGATGGGCGTCGCGAAGTACAACGCGCTCTACTCCGTCCTCGGCGCCATCCCGATCTTCCTCGTCTGGACCTACGTCTCGTGGCTCATCGTGCTCGTCGGCGCGGAGGTCGCGGCGAGCCACCAGAACGAGCAGGTCGTGCGCGAGCGGCTCCGCGGCCACCGGGCGGACCAGGCGCTGAAGGAGACGCTCGCGGTCGCCGCCGCCGCGCAGCTCACGCGCGACTACCTCGCGGGCGGGACGCGACGGACGCCCGTCGAGCTCGCCCAGCTCCTCGAGGTCCCGCCGGCGGAGGTCGAGGAGATCCTCGAGGCGCTCGCGCGGGCCGGGCTCCTCGTCCGCGCCGTCTCAAGCCACGGCGTCGGCTACGTCCCCGGGCGCGACGTGGACGCCATCCGCGCGAGCGACCTGCGGGAGGCGCTCCGCCGCGAGCCGGGCGTGGACGACGTGCGCGCCGCGGTCCTGCGGCGGCTCGGGCCGGAGCTGCAGCGCCTCCTCCACGCGACCGAGGAGGAGCGCCGCTCCTCTCCGCACAACGCGACGCTGCGCGAGCTCGCCGCCCTCGCGCGCGACCCCGCGCCGGGCTCGAGCGGCGCGCGCGGAGCGGGGGGCGGGCGGGCGGGGGATCGCCCCGAGGTGCTCGACGGGAAGGCGCCGGACTCGCCTGGATAGCCGAGGCCACGGCGAGCGCCCGAGCTCCCGGGGCCGCGCGCGCCGGCACGTCCCATGCTTTGCAGACCGCCAGGAGGAGCTCATGGCCAGGCGGGCGACCGAGTGGACGACGCTGCGGATCCGATGCTGCCGATGCGGGCGCGTCGATCGCTTCGTGGTCCCGGCAGCGGCGGCGTTCTCGCTGGCGGACCGGCTGATGCTCGCGCCGTGCGCGGGGACCCTCGGGCGCCAGGCGCCGTGCAACAGCCGGGATCGCCGCCTCGACGTCCGGCCCGCGGCGGCGGCGGAGCGCCACGGGGCTGCCGCCATTCCGGGCTGAGGCTGCTCACCGCAGCGGCAAGTCGCGCAGGATCCGCACACTGGATCGCGCTCACCTGGGGTGCATGCGCCCCGAGTGGGCGCGCGGTCGAGGTGCTTACGCCTCGGACGGTCGCACCCCATCGCGCGACCGCATCCGGACGACCCTAATACTGTTGCGTGATCGGCGGGAGGAACGAATCCTACACCCCTCGCCACAGGCGGGAGCTTCACTCTCGGGCGACGCGCCCCACGGCGCGCTGCGAGGCGGAATGGCGGGACTGCGCGAGGAGATCGACTCGTCGGAAGATCCGGCGCCACGGGGGACGCCGTGACCGGCCGTGCGCTCGTGACCGGCGCGACGGGCTTCGTCGGGGCGAACGTGGCGCGGCTCCTCCTCGAGCGCGGCGCGGAGGTGCGCGTCCTCGTGCGGCCCGGATCGCCGCGCGCGAACCTCGACGGCCTCCCCGTCGAGATCGCCGTGGGCGACCTGCGCGACCGCGAGGCGGTGCGACGGGCGGTGCGAGGCTGCCGCCGCGTGTTCCACGTCGCGGCGGACTACCGGTTCTGGGCGCGCGACCCGCGCGAGCTGTACGCCTCCAACGTGGACGGCACCGTGCACGTCATGGACGCGTGCCTCGCCGAGGGGGTGGAGCGCGTCGTCCACACCTCCACGGTCGGGACGGTCGGGCTCTCAGCGCTCCCCACGCCCTGCGACGAGACGACGCCGCTCGCGCCCGGCCAGCTCACCAGCCACTACAAGCGCTCGAAGCTCGCCGGGGAGCGGGCCGCGCTCTCCTACGTCGCGCGCGGCCTCGCGGTCGTGGTGGTGAACCCGTCCGCCCCGGTGGGCGCGTGGGACGTGAAGCCGACCCCGACCGGGCGGATCCTGGTGGACTTCGCGCGCGGCCGGCTCCCGGCCTTCGTGGACACGGGGCTCAACGTGGTGCACGCGCGCGACGTCGCCGAGGGCCACCTGCTCGCCGCGGAGCGCGGGCGCGTCGGCGAGCGCTACATCCTCGGCCACCGGAACATGACGCTCGCCGAGATCCTCGCCGAGGTCGGCGCGATCCTCGGACGTCCGGCCCCGCGCGTGCGGCTCCCCTACCTCGCCGCCCTCGCGGTCGGCGCGCTCGACACGGCGGTGTCGCGCCTCGTCACCCACCGGCCGCCCTCGGTCGCGCTCGAGGCGGTGCGCATGGCCCGCCGGCGCATGTTCTTCGACGCAGCCAAGGCGGTGCGGGAGCTCGGGCTGCCCCAGACGCCGGTGCGGATCGCCTTCGAGGATGCGCTCACGTGGTTCGGGGAGCGGGGCTACTTCCCGCGCCCCGGAGAGGGGAAGGCGGCATGGGCATCCCGCTGAAGCAGGCGGTGGCGGTGGGCCGGTACATCGTGGCCCAGAAGCTGCGCGGGCGGGCGCGCTACCCGCTCGTGCTGATGCTGGAGCCGCTCTTCCGCTGCAACCTCGAGTGCGCCGGCTGCGGGAAGATCCAGCACCCCGAGGCCGTGCTGCGGAGCTCGCTCACGCCCGAGCAGTGCTGGGCGGCCTCCGACGAGTGCGGAGCGCCCGTCGTGAGCATCGCCGGCGGCGAGCCGCTCCTCCACCCCGAGATCGCCCGCATCGCGCGCGGGCTCGTGGAGCGCGGCCGGTTCGTCTACCTGTGCACGAACGCCATCCTGCTCGAGAAGAAGCTCGCGCTCTTCGAGCCGCACGGGCGGCTGACGTTCAACGTGCACCTCGACGGCGTGGAGGCGCGCCACGACGCGTCGGTGCAGCGCGCCGGCGTCCACCGGGCCGCCGTGGCGGCCATCCGCGCGGCGCGGGCGCGCGGCTTCCGCGTGACGACCAACTCGACCCTCTTCGTCGGCCAGGACCCGGAGGAGGTGCACCGGTTCTTCGACGAGGTGATGGCGCTCGGCGTGGAGGGCATGACGGTCTCTCCCGGCTACGGCTACGAGCGGGCGCCGGACCAGGAGCACTTCCTGCGGCGGGACGAGACGCGCGCGCTGTTCCGCCGCGTGCTCGCGCCCGCGCGCGAGCGCGGCTGGCGCTTCAATCACTCGCCGTTCTACCTCGACTTCCTCGCCGGGCTCCGCGACTACCAGTGCACGCCGTGGGGCAGCCCCAACTACAGCGTCCTCGGCTGGCAGCGCCCCTGCTACCTTTTCTCGGAGGGCGGCCACGCGAAGACCTTCGCCGAGCTCATGGAGACGACGGACTGGGAGAAGTTCGGGGCGGGGCGCCACCCGCGCTGCGCCGACTGCATGGTGCACTCGGGCTACGAGCCCTCCGCGGTGCAGGACTCGATGGCCACCGTCGGGAACGTCGTCCGCTCCGTGCGGTCGCTCATGCGCTGAGGGAGGTAGGGATGTCCATCGCCGAGCGGAAGGACAGCCACCTCGCCCTGTGCCTCGCGGAGGAGGTCGAGCTCCCGGGCGGCGACGCCACCGGGTTCGCCGCGCTGCGCTTCGACCACGACGCGCTGCCCGAGGTGGACCTCGCGGCGGTGCGGACCGAGACGGAGCTCTTCGGCAAGCGGCTCGCCGCGCCCATCGTGGTCGGCGCGATGACGGGCGGGACGCCGCGCGCCGGCGAGGTGAACCGGCGCCTCGCGCGCGCCGCGGAGCGCTGCGGCGTGGGCTTCGCGCTCGGCTCGCAGCGGCGCATGCTCCAGGACCCTTCGACCCGCGACAGCTACGCGGTGCGCGAGGCCGCGCCGGGCCTGCCGCTCCTCTTCGGGAACCTCGGCGCCGTGCAGCTCAACCTGGGCGTGGGCGTCCCGGAGGTCAGGCGGCTCGTGGCCGAGGTCGGCTGCGACGCCTTCAACTTCCACCTGAACCCGCTCCAGGAGGCGATCCAGCCCGAGGGCGACACCCGCTTCGCGGCGCTCCTGCCGAGGCTCGCCGCGGTGATCCCGGAGCTGGGCGTCCCCGTGCTGCTGAAGGAGGTCGGCGCTGGCATCTCCCGCACGACCGCGCGGAAGATCGCGGCGCTGCCGGTGGCTGGGGTGGAGACCGGGGGGCTCGGGGGGACCTCCTGGGCCCGGGTCGAGAGCCTGCGGGCGCGCGATCCGGCGCGGCGCGACCTCGGCGAGACGTTCGCGCGCTGGGGGATCCCCACCGTCGAGAGCATCGCCGCCTGCCGCGCGGCGCTACCGGAGCGGGTGGTCGTCGCCTCCGGGGGGATCCGGAACGGGATCGAGATCGCGAAGGCGCTGGCGCTCGGGGCGGACGCGGTGGCGCTCGCCCTGCCGCTCCTGCGCGCGGCGGAGCGGTCCTGGGAGGCGGCGGCCGAGGAGCTCGAGCGGCTCGTCCAGGAGCTGCGCCTCGCCATGTTCCTCACCGGCTGCACGCGCGTCGCCGAGCTGCGCGACCGCCCGCTCTCCCGCGCCCGCGACCTCACCGCGTTCCCCCCGAAATGACCGAGCCCGACGACAAGGCGCGCTCGCGCCGGGAGGCGCGCGAGGAGGCGGCGGCGGGCCGCTTCGACGCGATCGTCGTCGGCGCCGGGATCGCAGGGCTCGTGGCCGCGTCCGACCTCTGCCAGCGCGGGCACCGCGTCCTCGTCCTCGAGCACGACCACCAGGCGGGCGGGCTCATGGGCGGCATCCGCCGCCGCGGCTTCTACTTCGACGTCGGCTGCCAGTCGTTCGAGGACATGGGCATCGTCTTCCCGCTCCTCGAGCAGTACGGGCTCGCGGACCTCGCGCGCTTCCGCCGCGCCCACTACCGGCTCGTCATGCCGGGGGTGGACGTGGACGTGACCTCGCTCGGCGCGGTGAGCCGGGCGCTCCAGCAGGCGTTCCCGGAGAGCGCGGCGTCGCTCGGCCGGGTGTTCGCCTTCCACGAGCGGACCTCCGCGCTGCTCTCGCGCCTGTTCGTCCCGGAGCGGGTCCCCTACGTCCGCGACGCGGGCGGGACGAGCGCCGCGCGCTGGGCCCTCGGGGCGCTGGAGCGCGAGGCGGTGCGCTCGCCGGCGGTGCTCCTCCGGCGCCTCCGCGATCTCCGCACGCTGCTCCTCGACGACTCCGCGGCCTGGTACGCGCGCGAGCTCCCGCCGTCCGGCGTGCGCGACCTCCTCGCGAGCTGCGGCTACACGCGGATGAACGTGTTCGTCGCGTCGGCCTTCTGGCACCTGTGGGCGAGCGACTACTGGTACCCGGAGGGCGGGCTGCAGGGGTTCTTCGACCGCTGGGTGGCGCGGCTCGAGGAGCGCGGCGTGCGGTTCCTCTTCCGGCGCACGGTCGCGGCGCTCGACGTGAGCGGCGACCGCGCGGTCGCGGTGCGGACCGCGCGCGGCGAGCGGCTGGAGGCGGAGGAGGTCGTCTACACCGGGGACTACCGCTTCGCGGTCCACCGGCTCGTGGGGCGCGAGCGCTTCTCGCCCGCCGCGCTCGCGCGCCTCGACCGCGCGCGCACGTCCGACGCGCTCGTCTCCGTGTACCTGGGCCTCGACCTCGCGCCCGAGGCGCTCCGCGAGCGGCTCCGCACCTCGCACGTCTTCTACTTCCCCTCGTTCGCGTGCAAGACCGCGCTGGATCCCGCCGATCCGGACGCGCACCGGCACGCCTTCCTGGAGGTGACGGCCCACGGCCTCCGCGACCCGTCGCTCGCTCCCGCGGGGAAGTCCGCGCTCGTCGTGCAGGCGTTCACGCGCCACGACTGGCAGGACGGCTGGCGCACGGGCCTCTCGGGCGATCCGGCCCGCGAGGCGGCGCGGCCGCCGCCCAGGCCGGCGGCGTACCGCGCGCTGAAGCGGCAGGTCGCCGCGGAGCTCCTCGAGAAGCTCGACGGGCTCGTCCCCGGGGTGGCCGACCGCGTCGTCCACCTCGACGTCGGCGCGCCGCCGTCCACCGTGCGCTTCACGCGCAACGCCTTCGGCGGCTCCTGCGGGTTCGAGCTCAACCTCAGGAGCTTCCCGTTCTCGAACCCGCTCGCGCACGTCGAGACGCCGCTCGAGAACTTCCACACCGCCGGGCACTTCACCGTCTGGCCGGGCACCGTGCCGACTGCGGCGCTCTCCGGGAAGATCGCCGCGCGCCGCGCCCACGCGCGGCTCGCCCGCCGGAGGGGGCGCGCCCGCGCGCGGCCGGCCGCGCCGTCCGAGCAGCTCGTCGAAGGGGGGACCGAATGGACACCGTGACAGTGGGCGCCGAGCGCGGGCGCACGCCCGCCCTGGCGGAGCTGGGGCGGCGGGGGCTCGCCGAGTGCTGGGACATCCTCCGCGTGCACGGGAAGACGTTCCACATGATGGCGAAGCTGCTCGGGCCCGAGCGCGGGAGCGACATCGCCGCGCTGTACGGGTTCGCGCGGGTGGCCGACGACGCGGTGGACGTCCCCGGGCCGGACGACACGCCCGACGCCATCCGGGGGAAGCTCGCCGCGATGCTCGAGGAGCTGCGCCGGGCCGTGCTCGGGCAGAGCGTGCAGCCGCGCTTCGTCGCGCTCGGCGAGACGGTGCGCCGCCACGGCATCCCCCTCGAGCCGTTCGACGACCTCGTGGCCGGGCTGCTCATGGACCTGGACGGCGCGCGCTACCGGACCTTCGCCGACCTCGAGCGCTACTGCTACCGGGTCGCCGGGACGGTCGGGCTCATGATCACCCCGGTCGCGGGCTACCGCGCCGGCACGGAAGCGCTCGAACACGCGAAGACGCTCGGCACCGCCATGCAGCTCACGAACATCCTGCGCGACGTCGGCGAGGACCTCGCGCTCGGGCGCGTGTACCTGCCGGAGGAGGACCTGGCGCTCTTCGGCCTCGGCGAGGGCCACCTCTCGGCGCGGCGGGTGGACGGCCGCTTCCGGGCGCTGATGGACTTCGAGATCGCGCGGGCGCGCGGGCTGTACGAGCGCGGCCTGGCGCTCATCCCGCTCCTCGCGGACGCGCGCGGGCGCCTGGCGTTCCAGTTCGCCGTGGACGCCTACTCCGCCATCCTCGGCAAGATCCGCGCGAACGGCTACGACGTCTTCCGCCGCCGCGCGAGCCTCTCGGCGAGCGAGAAGCTGGCGCTCGTGCCGGGCGCCCTGTGGAGGGCCTCGCTCGCCGCCAACGGCCACGCGCAATGAGCGGCCACGTCCGCCTCGCGGAGGACCCCCTCGCGCGCGCGGCGCGCCGCGCGGCCCTCGCCGCGCAGGACTTCCTCTACCGCACCCAGCGGCGCGACCACTGGCGCGGCGAGCTCGAGTCGAACGTCACGGTGACCGCCGAGTACGTGCTCCTGCGCCAGGCGCTCGGGCTCGACCTCACCGCGCGCCGCGGTTCGCTCGTCCGCTACCTCTGCTCCCGCCAGAAGCCGGACGGCAGCTTCGGCATCGCCTCGACGCTCCCCGGGGACGTCTCCACGACCGCCGAGGCGTACCTCGCGCTGCGCCTGCTCGGGGTCGCCCGGGAGGACGAGCGGCTCCTCGCCGCGGAGCGGGCCATCCGCGCCGCGGGAGGCCTCGCGCGGGTGCGCGTGTTCACGCGCATCAACCTCGCGCTCTTCGGGCTCTTCCCCTGGGACGCCGTCCCCATCGTCCCGGCGGAGGTCATCTTCCTGCCGCGCTGGGCGCCGGTGAACGCGTACCGGCTCGCGAGCTGGGCGCGCTCGACGATGATCCCGCTCTTCGTGCTCTTCCACCACCGGCCGGTCTTCGCGCTCCCGAACGGCCGCTCCGACGCGAACTCCTGGCTCGACCACCTCTGGCTCGATCCCGCCGAGAAGCGCGTGCCGTACCGCGAGTCGGTCCTCGCGACGGTGCGCCGGCACGGGCTCGGCTGGAAGGCGTTCTTCAACGCCGCGGACGTGGCCCTCCGCGCGCACGAGCGGGTCCGGCGCGTGCCGCCGCTCACGCGGCTGCGGGCGGAGGCGCTCCGCGCCTGCGAGGAGTGGATCCTGGCCCGGCAGGAGGCGAGCGGCGACTGGGCCGGGATCTTCCCGCCCATGCTGAACGGCGTCCTCGCGCTCCACGCGGCCGGCCGCGGGCTCGACTCGGACCCGGTCAGGCGCGGGCTCGAGGCGATCGAGCGATTCACCCTGAGCGACGCGGAGGGCTTCCGGGTGGAGGCCTGCCAGTCGCCGGTCTGGGACACGATCCTGGCGCTCATCGGCCTCGTCGACGCGGGCGCCGATCCCGCCGATCCGCGCCTGCTCGCGGCGCGCCGCTGGATCGAGGGGATGCAGCTCACGAACGACTGGGGCGACTGGCGCGTCTACGATCCGCGGGGCCCGCCCGGCGGCTGGGCCTTCGAGTACGCGAACAGCTGGTACCCGGACGTGGACGACACCGCCGCGGTGATCATCGGCCTCCTGAAGCAGGACCCCGCCTCGCGGGAGGGCGACGCGGTCCGCCGGGCGGCGGCCTGGGTCGCGAGCATGCAGAACCGGGACGGCGGCTGGGCCGCGTTCGACCGCGACAACGACAAGCGGTTCCTGAACGACATCCCGTTCTCGGACATGGACTCGCTCTGCGACCCGTCGAGCCCCGACGTGACCGGGCGCGTGCTCGAGGCCTTCGGGCTCCTCGACGACCCGCGCCTCCGAGGCGCCTGCCGGCGCGGTGTCGCCTACCTCCGCCGCGCGCAGGAGCCGGAGGGGAGCTTCTACGGGCGCTGGGGGGTGAACTACGTGTACGGCACGTCGAACGTCCTCGCCGGCCTCGCGCGCCAGCGCGTCCCTCGGTCGGACGCGATGGTCGGGCGCGCGCTCCGCTGGCTCGAGTCGGTGCAGAACGCCGACGGCGGCTGGGGAGAGGGGCTCGAGTCCTACGCCGACCGCGCCGCGATGGGGCGCGGCCCCTCCACCGCCTCGCAGACGGCGTGGGGGCTCATCGGGCTCCTCGCCTACGGCTCCGGGGGGGACGACGCGATCCGGCGCGGCGTGGCGTGGCTCGTCGAGCGGCAGCTGACGGACGGGGAGGAGGCCGGGTCGTGGAGCGAGGAGGCGTTCACCGGCACCGGCTTCCCGCGCCACTTCTACCTCCGCTACCACCTCTACCGGCACTACTTCCCGCTCATGGCGCTCGGGCGGTTCGCGCGGAGCGGCTAGGCCGCCCATGGCGCTCGCGGACACGGCGGCGCTGCTCTGGGGCACGGTCGTCCACCGTCCGTACGTGTACGCGTTCTTCGCGTGCTTCCTCGTGTTCGCGCTGCACCAGCTCGGTCCGCGCCGGACGCTCGTCTTCGGGGTGACGACCTGGCTCCTCGCCTTCGGCGCGGAGTACAGCTCCACCCGCAACGGCTTCCCCTTCGGGCCGTACCGCTACTTCGACGAGACGCGCACGCGCGAGCTCTGGATCGCGAACGTGCCGTTCTGGGACTCGCTGTCCTTCGTGTTCCTCTCCTACTTCTCGCTCGCGCTGGCCGGCGCGCTCCTGTCGCCGCCGGAGGAGCGCGGCCGGGGGCGCGCCCCGGGCCTCCTCCACCCGCTGGCGCCGCTCCTCGCCGGCGTGCTCATGACGCTCCTCGACGTCGTCATCGACCCGGTGACGCTGCAGGGGGAGAAGTGGTTCCTGGGGCGCATCTACGACTACCCCTACCGCGGGTTCTACTTCGGCGTGACCGCCGCCAACTTCGCGGGCTGGTTCCTCGTCGGCGCCGTGAGCGCGTGGGTGTTCCAGCGCTGCGCAGCGAGCCTCCCGGGCTGCCGCGGGCCGTTCCGGCGGGTGCACCCGCGCTTCGTCCCCGGGATCTACGCCGTGTACGCGGGCGTCCTCGCCTTCAACCTCGCGGTCACGATCGCGATCGGCGATCACGCGCTCGCGGCGGCGAGCGCGACGGTGTCCGCCCTCACGCTCGCGGCGCTGGCGGTGCGGCTCCGCGCGCCCCGCCGGGCGGCGGGCATCGTGGTCTGCGCCGCGACCTTCGCCGAGGCGGCCGCCTGCCGCCGCGGGATCTCGGACGCGGACGCGGCGGGGCTCGAGGTGCTCTGCACCGGCGTCGGGCCGGAGCGCGCGCGGGCGGCGCTCGCGGCGCGGCTCGCGCGCGGACCGCGGCCTTCGCTCGTGGTGTCGTCGGGGTTCGCCGGCGCGCTCTCGCCGGGGCTCGAGGTGGGCGCGGTCGTGACCGCGCGGTCGGTGCACCGGCTCGCGGACGGAGAGCGGGCCGCGCTGGAGCTGCCCCCGGCGCTCCTGCGGCTCGCGCCCGGCGCCCGCCCGGTCGAGCTCTCGTCCGCGGCCGAGGTGCTCGCCGCCGCCGGCCACGGTCTCCGCGCGCCCGCCGCCGGCGACATGGAATCCGCCGCGCTCGCGCGGACCGCCGCCGAGGCCGGGATCGCGTTCTCGGTGCTCCGCGTCGTCACCGACACGCCCGCGGCGCCGCTGCCTCCCGTGGCCCGCAGCGTCGCGGCCGCCCTCGCGGCGCGGGGCCTCTCCCGCGGCGGGCACCTCGTCCGGACGCTCTCGGACGCGCTCGGCAGGCCGCGCGAGACGATCGCCTTCGTCCGTGCCTCGCTCGGCTGGTGCCGCCGGCTGCGCGAGACGTGGCGGACCTTCGCGCCGCTCCTCGCCGCCACCGCGCGGGAGGCCGAGCCGACGCGCTCGGCCTCGTGAGGCCAGGCGGCGGTCCGGCGAGCAGGAGCCCCACGCTTCACTGACTGCAACGTCCCGCCCCGGGGCCCGACGAGCCGTCGAGCGGCCTCAGCGCCGCGGTCCTCGGATGCTCGGGCGCGCCGCCGCGACCCTGCCCGAGGTCGGCCGCCCCCGCATGGAGCACGATGGGCATGCGCTCGAGCAAGGCGGCGGCCCATCCGTACTCCTCGAGCCGCTCCGCGCGCAGGTACTCGGGCGCGAGGATCCGGCAGGAGTGCCCGACGGGGACGCCGTCGGCGCGGCGGTGCCGCTTTCCGCAGTAGATGGTTCGCTGGTCGTTCATGCCCGGATCGTGCCTCGGCGCGTAGCTCGGCGGGCGGCGCGGCGGCGAAGTCTGCGTGAACTTCGCGCGTCGCCACGGGCGGGCGGACCCGTCGTCCCTTCGTGAGACACCCGCCGGCCGGGCGGGCGCGATGGCGAGAGGCGAGGCGGCCCGCGGCGTCAGCGGAGCTTCACGGCGAGCGCGTGCGGGTAACCCTGGTGCTGCGCGAGGCGCGCGAGCCGGTCGCGGGTGGTGCTCCGCCCGTCGAGCGCGTCCTGCACCATCGCGCACACGGCGATGAACGCGGCGCGGTTGGGGGCGGCGCGGCCGGTCTCCCAGTGCGAGATGGTCTCCGGCGTGAGGTCGAGCAGCCGCGCGAGCTCCGCGGCGCGCAGGCCGAGGGCCTTGCGCATGTGCCGGAGCGCCTCTCCCGTGTCCACGCCGGCGTCGGCGAGCTCGCAGCAGGTGGCGAGGCGGACCCGGTCGCGGAGCTCGCCGTCCACCTGGACGGCGTCGCACGCCGCGCAGCGCCGGGCCGGCACGGCGACCGAGGCGGTCACCGCGGAGCGCGGGAGCTCGACCGAGAGCGTCTCGGTCTGCTCCTGCAGCTCGCCGTCTCCGCACCGCCTGCAGCGCCCCTCGCCGTCGCCCGCCATCCCGACCTCCTGCGCTCCCTGGTTGGTGCTAGGCGGCCTCGCGGTCGCCTTCGCCGCCCTCGGCGTCGCGGATCGACGTCAGGTAACCGTGCAGGAAGCGCTTCGTCTGCAGCTCGAGCTGCCGCACGCGCTCGCGCGACACGCCCCAGCGCTTGCCGATGGTCTCGAGCGTGTCGGGCGGGTCCTGCTTGAGGCGCGTCTGGACGATGTCCCAGCCGACCTCGCCGATCCGTCCGCGCACGCGCTCGAGCGCGGCGCGGAGGTGGCGGTCGTGCTCGGCCGATGCGTACTGCTCGTGCGGGCCGGGCCCCTCGTCCTCCAGGCGATCGAGGTGCGAGACGTCTCCCTCCTCGTCGACCGTGCGGTCGAGCGACAGGTCGGCCGCCGCCACCGTCCCGCTCTTCGGCCTCACCGACGAGCGCGCCTGCTTCAGGTACTTCCAGACGTACGCCCGGATCCACCACACCGCGTACGTCGAGAATCGCGTCCCGGCATTCGGGTCGAACTTCTCGATGGCGCGCAGGAGGCCGAGGTTGCCCTCCTGCACGAGCTCCTCGAGGCGCAGCGTCCCGCGCATCTGCTTGCGCGCGATCATCACCACGAGCGCGAGGTTCCTGCGCACGAGCTCCTCCTTCGCCCGCGCCTCCCCGCGCCGTGCGCGGAGCGCGAGCTCGCGCTCCTCCTCGCGCGACAGCGGGCCCTGACGGCGCGCCGCCTCGAGGTACGGCGTCAGCGTATCCAGCTCCAGATTCTTGGTCGTTCCCTTCATCGCTCACTGGAACACATGTGGTTTGAAGAAAATTCAAGTCGCCTCGCATTTGACCTCTCCGGGGCTGCGGAGACCGCTCGGCCGGAAGGAGCAAGGACGGTCGAGCGAGCGGCCGCCGGTGAGGGTCGGGTGTGCGGCGCCGGGAAGGCGTCGAGCGTGGACGGCTCAGGCGCCCGCCTTGAGCTTCCGCCACAGCGTGGAGCGGCCGATGCCGAGCCGACGCGCGGCCTCCGACTGGTTGCCGCCCACCTCGTCGAGCACGCGCCGGATGAGCTCCCGCTCCTGCTCGTCGCGGGCGGTGCGCAGGTCCGTCGGCCGTGCGCCGGCCGCGCTGCCGGAGGCGGGCTCCCTGCGGCGCGCGGGCGGGGCAGCCTCTCCCGGCCCCTCCTCCGCGAAGAGCTCCGGCACGATCCGGCGCAGCGCACCCTCCGCCACGGCCGCGTCCGGCTCGCGGTCCGCGAACAGCACCGCGACGCGCTCGACCACGTTCTCGAGCTCTCGCACGTTGCCCGGCCAGGAGTAGCCGTCGAGCCGCGGCAGCAGCAGGGCGAGCGCCCGCGCGTGCGCGCCGGGCGCGCCGTGGCGGAGGAGCGCGCGCTGCAGGAGGTCCGCCGCGATCGCGGCGAGGTCCTCCTCGCGGTCGCGCAGGGGCGGCAGGTGCAGCTTCAGGATGTTGAGCCGGTAGTAGAGGTCGTCTCGGAACTCGCGCGCGGCGACCGCCTGCTTGAGATCCTTGTTGGTCGCGGCGATGACGCGCACGTCCACCGGCGTCGGGTCGTTCGAGCCGAGCCGCAGCACCTGCCGCTCCTGGAGCACGCGGAGGAGCCGGGTCTGGAGGGTCATCGGCATGTCGCCGATCTCGTCGAGGAAGATGGTCCCCGTGTGCGCCGCCTCGAAGAGGCCCGGCCGCCCGCCGCGGCGCGACCCGGTGAACGCGCCCTCGTCGTAGCCGAACAGCTCCGACTCGAGGAGCGCCTCCGGGAAGGCGGCGCAGTTGATGGCGACGAAGGGGTGGTCGCGGCGGGTGCTCGCGTTGTGGATGCCCTGCGCGACGAGCTCCTTGCCCGTGCCGCTCTCGCCCGTGACGAGCACCGTCGCGTCCGTGCGCGCGTAGCGCTCGGCGAGGGCGCGCACCTCCTGCATCGCGGGCGAGCTGCCGGCGATGCTCGAGAGGAGGTGACGCGCGACGAAGCGCCGGGGCCGGTAGCGGGAGCGCAGGTTCCGGTCGAGCCGCTGGATCGTGCTCGCGTCCTGGCAGGTGAGCACCGCGCCGCGCGGGCCGCCGCGCTGCCTGAGCGGGATCCGGTGCACGACGAGGGTGCGGTTCCCGATCCGCTGCACGTCGTCGAGCTCGGCGTTCCCGGTCTCGAGCACCCGCGCGAGCGAGAGGTCGGGCGCGAGCTGCGAGAGCTTCCTGCCGAGGACCTCGGCCGCGGAGGCGGCGAGGAGCCGCTCCATGGCGGGGTTCACGGACTGGATCCGCTCCTCGGGGTCCACCGCGACGACGCCCTCCACGAGGTGATCGAGGATGCCGCGGAGCCGCTCGCGCTCGGCGTCCTCCGCGTGCACGGCGCGGGCGACCTCGATGGCCTGCTCGATGGCCTCGCAGACCGAGTCGCGCGCGTAGAGGAGCACGGTGCGGAGCCCGGCCCTCTCGGCGACGTCGCAGACCGGCCCCGGGCCGACGACGACCTCGAAGCCGCGCGCGGCGAAGTCCGCCACGGCGGCGCGCGCGTCCTCCAGCGTCTCGTACGGTCGCTGCTCGAGGACGACGCCCAGGCTCTCCGCGAAGGCCTCCACGCCTGCGAGCGCCTTGCGGAACGGGATGGCCGCGACGCGCCGCGCGAGGCGGCAGGCCTCGGCGAGCGCCTGGAGGACGTCGCTCGCGGAGGGGGAGACGAGCACCACCGGCACCGGCGCGTGGTCGCGGAGGTAGGCCGCGTTCCAGCCCGCCGCGACGAAGACGTCCACCTCCTCGCCCGACTCCACCCGCGCGCGCGCGATCTCGAGCGCCTCCTCGAAGACCTTGTCGAACACGCGGACGTCGGCCGCGCCCGCGTAGCTCGGCGCCACGCCCTCGAACACCTGCCTCAGGCGGCTCGTGCTGAACACCCAGATGATCGGCCGGCGACTCGGGTCGGGCATCGCGTCTCCGTGGTGCTGTTGCAGAGATGAAGCATATCTGTGTCAGCGTGGAACAGGGAGGCCCGACGGGGCGCGAAGTGCGTCCAGGAGTCGCGGCGGGCGCTCCCGCCGCGCGAACTGGAGCGGCGGGGGCCTGCGAGGCCAGCGCCGGAGGTGTTTCAGCGATGAGGCAGCCCCTCGTTCATCCCGCCGCCGGCCGGGAAGCGCGATCCGCCGGAAACCTTCGTGACGGCGGGGGGATGCGTTCGGGCTTGCCTCGGGACGCGGCCGCGGTCCGCTCGATGCACACCGTCCTCGCATGAACCTCGAGCTGACCGAGGCGCAGAAGGCGATCCAGACGACCGCGCGGGAGTTCGCGCAGGCCGAGCTGGAGCCGGTCGCCGCGCAGCTCGATCGGGAGTTCGACCGCCGCGTCTTCGTCGCGAACCTCAAGAAGCTCGCCGACCTCGGCCTCACCGGCCTCGAGGTGAAGCGCGAGCACGGCGGCTCGGAGGCGGGGGCCATCGCCTTCAGCGTGGCGATGACCGAGATCGGGCGGGTCTGCGCCTCGACCGCGACCACCCTCGTCCTGAACGACATGGTCGCGGAGGTCATCCAGGACATCGGCACCCCGGAGCAGAAGGCGCTCCACCTGCCGAGGCTCTGCGCCGGCGAGTACCCCGCCGCGAGCTTCGCCCTCACGGAGGCCGGCGCCGGCTCGGACGCCGCCGCGGTGGCGACCACCGCCGTGCCGGACGGCGACGGCTGGATCCTGAACGGCGCGAAGCGCTTCACCATGAACGCGCCGTTCGCGGGCGTCTTCCTCGTCTGGGCGGTCACCGACCGCGCCGCACCGAAGGGGAAGGGGATGAGCTGCTTCCTCGTGGAGGCGGGGACGCGAGGGCTCCGCGTCGGCCGGACCGAGGACAAGCTCGGCCAGCGCGCCACCGCCACCACCGAGCTCGCGTTCCACGACTGCCGCGTCCCGCGCGGCGCGCTCGTCGGCCGGCTCAACGACGGGTTCCGCATGGCGGTGACCGAGCTCGCCCGGGCCCGCATCGGCATCGGCTCGCTCGCGCTCGGCATCGGCCTCTCGGCGATGGACTTCGCCACGCGCTACGCCTCGCGGCGGGTGCAGTTCGACGACAGCCTCACCGCGCTGCAGGGCGTCCAGTGGATGATCGCCGACGCGTACACCGACCTCGAGGCGGCGCGGCTCCTGCTCCTGAGCGCCGCCTGGCGGAAGGAGCGCGGCCAGCCGTTCGTGAAGGCGGCCTCGATGGCGAAGCTCTTCGCGACCGACGCGGCGAACCGCGCCTGCTACACCGCCATGCAGCTGATGGGCGGCGCCGGCTACACGCGCGCGTACCCCGTCGAGCGCTACGCGCGCGACGCGCGGCTCACCTCGATCTACGCGGGGGCGAACGAGCTCCAGCGCGTGATCATCGCGGGAGAGATCCTGAAGGAGCTCGCGTGAGGCGCGGCCTGCCCGCCGCCTCGCGCGAGGCGGGATCGCCCGCGCACCCCGCGGAGGAGACCCGACCATGAAGACCCATCCCGCCCTCGACCTCGGCCTCGGCGAGACCGCCGACCTCCTGCGCCAGTCGGTCCGCGACTTCGCCGCGCGCGAGCTCGCGCCGCGCGCCGCGGAGATCGACCGCGCGAACCACTTCCCGATGGACCTGTGGCCCGAGATGGGCGCGCTCGGGCTCCTCGGCATCACGGTCTCCCCCGAGTACGGCGGCGCCGGCATGGGCTACCTCGAGCACGTGGTCGCGATGGAGGAGGTGAGCCGCGCCTCGGCCTCGGTGGGGCTCGCCTACGGCGCCCACTCGAACCTGTGCGTGAACCAGATCTTCCGGAACGGGAGCGACGCGCAGCGGCGGCGGTACCTGCCGAAGCTCGTCTCCGGCGAGCACGTCGGGGCGCTCGCGATGAGCGAGCCCAACGCCGGCTCGGACGTGGTGAGCATGCGGCTCCGCGCCGAGCGCAGGGGCGATCGCTACGTCCTGAACGGCAGCAAGATGTGGATCACGAACGGCCCGCACGCCGACGTCGTCGTCGTGTACGCGAAGACCGACCCCGCCGCCGGGCCGCGCGGGATCACCGCCTTCCTCGTGGAGAAGGGCTTCCCCGGCTACTCCACCGCGCAGAAGCTCGACAAGCTGGGCATGCGCGGCTCCGACACCTGCGAGCTGCTCTTCGCCGACTGCGAGGTGCCGGCGGAGAACGTGCTCGGCGAGGTAGGACGAGGGGTGAACGTCCTCATGAGCGGGCTCGACTACGAGCGGGCGGTGCTCGCGGGCGGGCCGCTCGGGATCATGCAGGCCTGCCTCGACGTGGTCCTCCCCTACGTGCACGAGCGCGAGCAGTTCGGCCAGCCCATCGGCACGTTCCAGCTCATCCAGGGGAAGCTCGCCGACATGTACACGACCCTCTCCGCGTGCCGCGCCTACGTCTACGCGGTCGCGCGGGCGTGCGGCGCCGGCCGGACGAGCCGCAAGGACGCCGCCGGCGCGATCCTCTACGCGTCGGAGCGGGCGACCCGGATGGCGCTCGACGCGATCCAGTGCCTGGGCGGGAACGGGTACATCAACGAGTTCCCCACCGGGCGGCTCCTGCGGGACGCGAAGCTCTACGAGATCGGGGCGGGCACGAGCGAGATCCGCCGTATGCTCATCGGCCGCGAGCTCTTCGACGAGACCGCCGCTTGAGCGACCGAGAGACGATGCGAGACCCGCCGGCGAGCGAGGCGAGCCCGGCCCGGGCGGCGGCGACGAGGCGCCTCCGGGGCGGGGGCCCGGCCCCCGTCAGGGCACCGGCGCGCAACACCATCGGGAGACGGTTCGCATGAGCGTGCTCGAGAGCGCGGTGGATCCGAGGTCCGCGGAGTTCCGGCGCAACGCCGAGGCGATGCGCGGGCTCGTGGCCGACCTGCGCGAGAAGGTCGCGACGGTCGAGCAGGGCGGCGGCGAGCGGGCGCGCGCGCGCCACGTGGAGCGCGGCAAGCTCCTGCCGCGCGAGCGGATCCGCCAGCTCCTCGACGTCGGCTCCCCCTTCCTCGAGCTGTCGCAGCTCGCGGCCTTTGGGATGTACGGCGGCGAGGTCGCCTCGGCGGGGATCATCGCCGGCGTCGGGCGGGTGAGCGGGCGCGAGTGCGTGGTGGTCGCGAACGACGCCACCGTGAAGGGCGGCACCTACTACCCCGTCACCGTGAAGAAGCACCTCCGCGCGCAGGAGATCGCCCGCGAGAACCGGCTGCCCTGCGTGTACCTCGTGGACTCCGGCGGCGCGAACCTCCCGCAGCAGGACGAGGTGTTCCCGGATCGCGACCACTTCGGGCGCATCTTCTACAACCAGGCGAACCTGTCGGCGGCGGGGATCCCGCAGATCGCGGTGGTGATGGGCTCGTGCACGGCGGGCGGCGCGTACGTGCCGGCCATGTCCGACGAGAGCGTCATCGTGCGCAAGCAGGGGACCATCTTCCTCGCCGGGCCGCCGCTCGTGAAGGCGGCCACCGGCGAGGTGGTGAGCGCGGAGGAGCTCGGGGGCGCCGACGTCCACTGCCGCACCTCCGGCGTCACCGACCACTACGCGATGGACGACGCGCACGCGCTGCGCATCGCCCGCGGGATCGTCGGGAACCTGAACCTCGTGAAGCGCCCCGGGCTCGCGCTGCGTCGCCCGGCGGAGCCGCGCCACGATCCGGAGGAGCTCTACGGGGTGGTCCCCACCGACACCCGCAAGCCCTACGACGTCCGCGAGGTGATCGCGCGCATCGTGGACGGCTCCGAGCTCGACGAGTTCAAGCGGCTCTACGGGACGACGCTCGTCTGCGGGTTCGCCCACGTCTTCGGCTACCCGGTGGGCGTCGTCGCGAACAACGGGATCCTGTTCTCCGAGTCGGCCCTGAAGGGCGCACACTTCATCGAGCTGTGCGCGCAGCGGGGCGTGCCCCTCGTGTTCCTGCAGAACATCTCGGGCTTCATGGTGGGCAGCAAGTACGAGGCGGGCGGCATCGCCAAGGACGGCGCCAAGATGGTGACCGCCGTCGCGTGCGCGCGGGTGCCGAAGTTCACCGTGCTCATCGGCGGCAGCTTCGGCGCCGGCAACTACGGGATGTGCGGGCGCGCGTACTCCCCGCGCTTTCTGTGGAGCTGGCCGAACGCGCGCATCTCGGTGATGGGCGGGGAGCAGGCGGCGAGCGTCCTCGCCCAGGTGAAGCGCGACGCGCTGGAGGCGCGCGGCGAGCGGTGGAGCGCGGAGGAGGAGGAGGCGTTCAAGGCCCCCATCCGCGAGCAGTACGAGACGCAGGGGCACCCCTACTACGCGAGCGCCCGGCTCTGGGACGACGGGATCATCGATCCGGCCGAGACCCGCACCGTCCTCGGGCTCGGCCTCTCCACCGCGCTGAACGCGCCCGTCGAGGCGACCACGTTCGGCGTCTTCCGGATGTGACCTCGGAGACCCACGGCATGTTCGAGAAGATCCTGGTGGCCAACCGCGGCGAGATCGCCTGCCGGGTGATGCGCACGGCGCGGCGGCTCGGCGTGCGGACCGTCGCCGTCTACTCCGACGCCGACGCGCGGGCGCTGCACGTCGCGATGGCCGACGAGGCGTACCGCATCGGCCCGGCGCCGGCGCGCGAGAGCTACCTCGACGGCGCCGCCATCCTGGAGGCGGCGCGGAGGAGCGGCGCGCGCGCGATCCACCCTGGCTACGGCTTCCTCTCCGAGAACGCCGACTTCGCGGAGGCGTGCGCCGCCGCGGGCCTCACCTTCATCGGCCCGTCGGCGGCGGCCATCCGCGCCATGGGCTCGAAGAGCGCCGCCAAGAAGATCATGGGAGAGGCAGGCGTCCCGCTCGTCCCCGGCTACCACGGCGACGACCAGCGCCCCGAGACGCTCGCCGCGCAGGCGGAGCGCATCGGCTACCCGGTGCTCGTCAAGGCGACCGCGGGGGGCGGCGGGAAGGGCATGCGCGCGGTGGCGGGGCCCGGCGAGCTCGAGGCCGCGCTCGCGGGCGCGCGGCGCGAGGCGCTCGCGGCGTTCGGCGACGACCGCGTCCTCCTCGAGCGCTACCTCGCGAAGCCGCGCCACGTCGAGATCCAGGTGTTCGGCGACACGCTCGGCGCCGTCGTGCACCTGTTCGAGCGCGACTGCTCCATCCAGCGCCGCCACCAGAAGGTGCTGGAGGAGGCGCCGGCGCCGGGGCTCGGCGCGGGCCTGCGCGAGCGGATGGGCAGGGCGGCCGTCACCGCCGCGCGCGCGATCGGGTACGTCGGCGCGGGCACGGTCGAGTTCCTCCTCGACGAGGACGGCCAGTTCTACTTCATGGAGATGAACACCCGCCTGCAGGTGGAGCACCCGGTCACCGAGCTCGTCACCGCCCAGGACCTCGTCGAGTGGCAGCTCCGCGTCGCGGCCGGCGAGCCGCTCCCGTGCACGCAGGAGGACCTCGTCACCGCCGGCCACGCCATCGAGGCGCGCGTCTACGCGGAGGACCCGGCGCGCGACTTCCTCCCCGCCACCGGGACCCTCACGCACCTGCGCGCGCCCGCCGAGAACGCCCACGTCCGCGTCGAGACGGGCGTCCGGCAGGGGGACGTGGTCAGCGTCCACTACGATCCGATGATCGCGAAGCTCGTGGTCTGGGACGTCGACCGGCCCGCGGCCCTGCGCCGGCTCCGCGCCGCGCTCGCCGAGTACCAGATCGTCGGCGTGGCGACGAACCTCGCGTTCCTGTCCGCCGTGGCCGCGCACCCGGCGTACGCCGCGGCGGACCTCGACACCCGCTTCGTCGAGCGGCACCGCGCCGGGCTCGTGGCGGAGGCGGCGCCGGTGCCCGACACCGTGCTCGCGCTCGCCGCGCTCGACGTGCTCCTCGCGCGGAGCGAGGAGGCGGCGGCGGCGGCGCGCGAGTCGCACGATCCCCACTCGCCGTGGCACCGGACCGACGGGTGGCGGCTCAACGCCGACGCCCACCACGTGCTCACCTTCGACGACGGCGAGCGGCGCGCCCGGGTCGTCGCGCACTACCGGCCCGGCGGCCACCTCCTCGAGCTCCCCGGCGGCACGATCCTCGCGCGCGCCGAGCGGGACCCGGCGGGCGACCTCCTCGCGGACCTCGGCGGCGCGCGGACGCGCGCGACCGTCGTCCGGGGCGGCGACGCGATCACGATCCTGACCCCCGGCCACGCGCACCGGCTCGGCCTCTTCGACCCGGGCGCCGCGGCGGCGGACCGCGACGCGGACGCGGGGCGGCTCACCGCCCCGATGCCGGGGAAGATCGTGGCGGTGATGGTGGAGCCGGGCGCGGAGGTGAAGAAGGGCGCGCCGCTCGTGGTGCTCGAGGCGATGAAGATGGAGCACACCATCACCTCCCCGCGCGACGGCAAGGTGGCGGAGCTGCACTACGGCGTGGGGGCGATCGTGGAGGAGGGCGCGCAGCTCCTCGCGCTCGAGGTCCACGAGGCCTGACGGGGTCCTCGCGCCGGCGCACCCGGCCCGGAGGGAGAGCGAATGGCGAGCGCGGAGGAGCTGTACCGGCAGAGGCGCTGCACGCCCGAGGAGGCGGCCGCGATCGTGCGGTCCGGCGATCAGCTCGTCCTGCCGATCTGCGCGGCGGAGCCGACGCTGTTCGTGAAGGCGCTCGGCGCGCGCAGGCACGAGCTCTCGGGCGTTGTGGTGCACCAGCAGCACACCCTCACCGGCGCGTACCTCGACCGGGAGTCGGCGCCGCACGTGAGGCTCTGCTCCTGGTTCACGAGCGCCGCCTCGCGGACGGCGGTGCAGGAGGGCTGGGCGGACTTCGTCCCGAACCACTTCCACGAGGTGCCGCGGCTCCTCCGCGAGCACTGGCCGGTGGACGTGGTCGGGACGGTCGTCTCGCCGATGGACGAGGACGGCTTCTTCACCTGCGGCCTCTCCGTGGCCTACACGATGGCGGCGCTCGGCAAGGCGAGGGCGGTCGTGGTGCAGGTGAACCCCGCAGCGCCGCGCACCCGCGGGGACTGCCGCATCCACGTGTCCCAGGTGGACCGCATCATCGAGTGCGAGGACCCGCTCTTCGAGCTCGCGCCCGCGCCGGTGACCGAGGTGGAGCGGGCCATCGGCGGCTGCATCGCCGAGCTCATCGAGGACGGCTCCACGCTCCAGCTCGGGATCGGCGGGATCCCGAACGCGGTCTGCGCCGCCCTCACCGGCAAGCGGGGCCTCGGGATCCACACCGAGATGCTCACCGACGGGGTGGTGGACCTCGTGCGCTGCGGGGCCGTGGACAACTCGCGCAAGACCACGCACCCGGGGACGTCGGTCGCGACGTTCGCGCTCGGGACGCGCCGGCTCTACGACTTCATGCACGAGAACCCGGCCGTCGAGATGCACCCGGTCGACCACACGAACGATCCTCGGGAGATCGGCCGGAACGACCGCGTGGTGGCGATCAACTCCACCCTCGAGGTGGATCTCCTCGGCCAGTGCTGCTCGGAGGCGATCGGCCCCGCGCAGTGGAGCGGGAGCGGCGGGCAGGTGGACTTCGTGCGGGGCGCGAACCTGTCGCGCGGCGGCAAGAGCTTCATCGCGGCGCCGTCCACCGCGAGGAAGGGGACCGTGTCGCGCATCGTGGCGACGCTCGAGCCCGGCGCGGTGGTCACCACCGGCAAGAACGACGTGGACCACGTGGTGACCGAGTACGGGGTGGCGCGGCTGCGCGGGCGGACGGCGCGGGAGCGGGCGCTCGCGCTCATCGCCATCGCCCACCCGGACTTCCGGCGCGAGCTCACCCTCGCCGCGCGGCGCCTGAACCGGATCTGAGCCTCGTCACGAGGCCTCGAGCAGCGCCTCGAGGCGCTCGAGCGGCGGCGGCTTCGGCAGGTGGGCGTCGAAGCCCGCCTCCCGGGCCTTCTCCAGATCCTCTCGCTGCGCGTAGCCGCTCAGGGCGACGAGGCGCGTGCGGCGCAGCCGCTCGTCCGCGCGCAGGGCGCGCGCGACGTCGAACCCGCTCATGTCCGGCAGGCCGATGTCGCACAGGACCACGTCCGGCCGCAGCTCGCCGGCGAGCGCGATCCCGGTCCGTCCGTCGCGCGCGAGCGCGACCCGGTGGCCCGAGAGCTCGAGCAGGTCCGCGAGCGACTGCCCGGCGTCGAGGTTGTCCTCGACGATGAGCACGCTCCGGCCCGTGGGCGCGTCGCGCTCCCGCGCGGGGCCCGCCTCCGCCTCGGGGGTCGGCGCGAGCGGCAGGGTGACGACGAGCTCCGCGCCACGGCCGGGGCCCTCGCTGCGTGCGTGCGCCGTGCCGCCGTGCAGCTCGGCGAGCCCGCGCACCAGCGCGAGCCCCAGCCCGAGCCCGCCGCGCGTGCGCGCGAGGCTGCGCTCCGCCTGCGCGAAGGGCTCGAACATGCGCTCGAGCTCGCCGGCCTCCATCCCGACGCCGTCGTCGCGCACCCGGAGCTCCGCCTGGCCCCGCGCCACGCCGGTGTGGACGGTGACGGTGCCGCCCTCGGGCGTGAACTTCGCCGCGTTCTGGAGCAGGTTCCCCACGATCTGCGAGAGGCGGGTCGGATCCCCGTCCACCCAGATGGCGCCGGGCACCGTGTCGAGGTGCAGCGCGATGCCGCGGGCGTCGAAGATGGCGCGGTGGTCGTCACACGTGCGGCGCGCGACGTCGCGCAGGTCGAGGCGGCGCGGCTGGAGCTGGATCTTCCCCCGCGTGACGCGGGTCACGTCGAGCAGGTCGTCCACGAGGCGGGTGAGGTGCTCCGTCTGGCGATGGATGACCTCCCGCGCGCGCGCGGCCTGGGGGCTGTCCGGCGCGGCGCGGGCGAGGAGCTGGATGCTGCTCAGGATCGGCGCGAGGGGGTTGCGCAGCTCGTGGGAGAGGACGCTGATGAACTCGTCCTTGCGGCGGTCCGCCTCGCGCAGCCGGTCGTTCGCCTCGCGCAGCGCGTCCCCGACCCGCTTGCGTTTGGTGATGTCGCGCGAGATGCCGAGCAGGCCGATGACGTTGCCGTCGGCGTCGCGGTAGGGCGTCTTGCGGGAGAGCCAGACGCGCGGGCGGCCCTCGGAATCGGGGACGTGCTCCTCGACCTCGGCCGGCGCTCCGGTCGCCATGATGCGCCCGTCGGTCTCCATGATCTGCCGGGCGACCGCGGGATCTGCGAGGAACTCGAGGTCCGTCTTGCCGAGGAGCTCGGCGGCGGGCTTGCCGACGAGCGCGACGGCGCCGGGGTTCGCGAAGCGCATCCGCCCGTCGCGGTCCTTCGCGAAGATGACGTCGCCCGAGGTGTCGCTGATCGCGCGCAGCAGGGTCGTGCTCTCGCGCAGCCGCTCCTCGGTGCGCTTGCGCTCGGTCACGTCGGAGAAGAAGACGGCGAAGTACCCCGGCTTCGGCCGGTACGCCGTCGCCTCGTACCAGCGGTCGAGATCCGCGAAGTGCCGCTCGTAGTGGACCGGCGCTCCGGTCCGGGCGACGTTCCCGAGGAGCTCGATCCAGCCGGCGGGGTCCTCGCGCAGGCCGGGCAGGACCTCTGTGATGCGGCGCCCGAGCACCGCGTCGCGGGACAGGCCGGTCTGGGTCTCGAACGCGAGGTTCGCCTCCTCGTGGACGTAGTCGACCGGGCGATCGCCGTCGAAGATCACGCGGCAGAGCGTGAACCCGCTCGTCATGTGCTGGAACAGCTCGCGGTACTTCGCCTCGCTCTCCCGCAGCGCCTGCTCCGCCCGCGTCAGCTCGTCGACCGTTCGCTCCAGCTCCTCGGTGCGGGCGCGGGCGCGATCCTCCTCCGCGCCCGGCTCGCGCGGGATGGACGGGATCGATCGAGGGCTCGGGTGCTCGGGCATGCAGGCTCCAGCCGGACGGCGTGCCCGGCGATCCCGCTTCCTTTACCGGGGCGGCCGGGTTCTTCAACGTCTCGCGCATCCGTCGTGCCCGGGCGGCCGGTCCGCCGCCCCGCGCTCCGTCAGCGCGCCTCCAGCACGACGAGCCCGCAGGCGGGGAGGACGACCTCCAGCACGCCGGAGGAGGATCGCCGCGGCGAGGCGCCGTCTCCGACGCCGGCGCCGCCGTAGACCGCGGCGTCGCTGTTGAGGATCACGTGCCACTCCGCGTCGGGGAGGCCGGCGCTCTCGAGCAGGTACCCCGCCGCGAAGGGACGGTTCGCGAGGCTCGCGACGACGAGCAGCTCGGCGTCCCCGCGGAGGAACGCGATCACGCGGTTCGCCTCGTGGCGGTGCACCGTCGTGAGCCGGCGCGAGCGCAGCGCCGGCCGGCCGAGCCTGAGGCGGATGAGCTCCTGGTACCAGCGGAAGAGCCGTGCGCCGAGGCCGCGGCGCAGGCCGAGGAGGTCCTCCCGGTGCTCGAGGAAGTCGTCGTGGCGGTAGGGGTTCGCCGCCCCCACCTCCTCGCCCATGAGGAACATCGGCGTCCCCGGCGAGAGCAGCGAGAGCCCCGCGACGACCCGGCAGCGCGCCTCGGCGAAGTCGCGCGTCGCGCCGGCGAGGGGCGCACCCTGCACCGCGAGGACGATCGTGCGGGCGGAGCCGGAGGAGTTCCCCGCCTCGTCGTGGGACTCGTGGTAGACGACCTTGCGGTCCGCCGCGCCGTGCAGCGCGCCGTCGAAGCGGTCGATCCCGAGCGGACGGTCGTCGCCGTATCCCGCCTCGGCGAGGAGCGCGGCCCAGCCGCCCTCGGCGCGCGGTCCGGCGAGGTGGTGGAAGAAGTCCACGTACCAGGCGGCGTCGAAGCCGAGGCCTCCCTCGTCGAGCGGCCGGGTCACCTCGGCCCAGCCGGTGTGATCCTCGGCGACGAGCATCACGGAAGGGCGGATGAGGCGCAGGGTCCGCGACCACTCGCGAAGCATCTTCGCGCCGTAAACGTTGGCGCGCGGCACGGGGGCGCCGCCCGGCTCGTTCAGGCGGTTGTCGCGGTGGATGGCGTCGAGGAGGTCCACCCGGAAGCCGTCCATGTGGAACTCGTCCACGAGCATGGCGGCGCTCGAGGCGAACAGCCGGCGCACCTGCTCCTCGCAGTAGCGCGGCGCCCACCCGGAGGAGCCGTTGTTCACGTAGCCGCCCTCGGGCCGCGAGTGCTCCCCGGGCACGCCCTCGTACCAGTAGTAGAGGTTCCGCTCCGGCGCGGCCGAGTCCACCTGCCACTCGGCCCGCGCGGCGTTCAGGTCCCAGTGGTTGTAGACGACGTCCTGGATGACGGCGACGCCGCGGCGGTGACAGGCGCGCACGAACCGCATGAGGGCGTCGCGCCCGCCGGCGGTGACCTCGATGGCGAGGTGGTGCGAGTTGCCGTAGCCCCACGCGGCGTCGCCGCTGAACTCCGCCATCGGCAGGAGCTCGACCGCGTTCACGCCGAGGGGGACGAGGTGCGCGTCGAGCAGCGCCTCAGCGTCCTCGAGGTTCCCGGCGTCGGGACGGCCGACGCCGAGCGCGCCCACGTGGAGCTCGTAGATGACGAGGTCCTCGAGCCGGGAGGGCACCGGACGCGCGGGGTCGTACTCGTCGCACCAGAAGTCAGCGCAGCCGATGAACGCCTCTTCGCCGCGCCTGGGCGCCGGCACCGTCTCCGGGTCCACCACCGCCGAGCAGCTCACCGCCCCGTCGAGCCCGGCGGCCGTGCCGCCGTAGATGCTGCCCCGCGGGTCGAAGCTTCCCTGGCCCACCTGCCAGCGCGAGTAGAGGTCCGTGCGGTAGGACACCGACCCGTCGTCGCGCGTCACCCGGAACACGTAGGGCGTGAACTCGCAGCGGCCGTACTCGAGGAGCGCGGGGTCGCCGGCGCGGGTCTCCCAGATTCCCCCGCCGGCGGGCGCGAGCGGCAGCGGCGGCAGCGGGGCGCTCCCCGCGCCGTCGTCGGAGACGTAGCCGTTCGTCCCGTCGCCGAGCACCACCTCCACGGCGCGGGCGTTCGGCGCCCACAGGGCGAAGCGCAGCGCGCGAGCGCCGCCCTCGCGGGGGATCGGGTTCGCGCCCAGGCTGCGGCCGAGGGCGAGGTGGTAGCGCTCCACCTGACCGCCCTCCCGCAGCGTGAACGACCGCACGGTCCGGCGCGAGAGCGAGTCGTCCTCCTCCGTCGCGACGAGGCACCGGCGGCCCCAGGGACCGTCCCCGAGGACGTCCCACTCGAAGCGCTTGCCGACCTCGGTCGCAGGGAAGGACACCGTCGCCTCGAATCCCGGGCAGCCGTCCTCGCAGGTGGCCTCGGCCATCGGCCGCTCGCTCCACGCGCCGCCGGCGCGCCCGAGCGCGTCCCAGCTCCCGCGCAGCAGCGCGTTCGCGAAGCGCGACCTCAGGAGGCCGCTCGAGTACACGAAGCGTACGTCCGGCATACGGAGCGTCTACGCGCGCCACCGGCGTGCGTCGAGGGCCCGCGCGGACGCGCACGAAAGGCGCAGGAGGCGCCGGCTCGCCGGGCGAGCGCGGGCCTCCGCCCGCGGCGGCCGGCGGGGGGGTCCCGGGACGGCCGCCGCGGGGCGGGCCTCACCGCGCGAGCGCGGGCGTGGCCTCGCGAGCGGTGCCAGCGCGCTCGGCGCGCGCGCGTCCCCTGGCCCGAAGGCCGAGCAGCGAGACGGCGTGCAGGAGCACGAACAGCGGCACGCCGAACGTGGGGACGAGGGAGAGGGGGAGCTCCGCCATGGCGGCCGACGAGGGGCCGCTCGTGAAGACCTGGATCGAGCTCGGGGCGGAGAGCGCGCCCGCGCCGACCGCCACCACGAGGTCGAGGAGCCCGGCGACGTTCCAGGCGACCGCGAGGCGCGGCGCGTGGCGCCTGCCCGTCGCGAGCGCGTACGCGACGAGGGGCGCGGCGGCGCCGACCGCCACGTCGCCGAGGCCCGCCGGGAGCGCGAACGCGCCGGGGAGCCCACCGCGCGCGTACAGCACCAGGAAGACGAAGCCGACGAGGCGCAGCGACTGGATCCCGACCACCCAGGCCTGCGGGATCGCGAGCGCCCGCGCGCGCGCCGTGCGTGACACGAGGAGGGCGAGGCCGCCGGCGAGGATGGGTGCGGCGACGGCGAGGCCGATCCGCGGCGGGCGATCCGGCGCGCCCGCGAACGCCCCCGTCGCCGCGAGGATAGCCACCAGGGAGAGCCAGGCCCCGAGGAGCACCCCCGCCGCCGCCGCGCCACGTCCGGCGTACCGGCGGAGGGCGAGGACCACGAAGGCGATGAGGAGGACGTCCACGCCGATGACGATCGGCCACACGAACCCGGGAACGAGCGCTGCCATGTGAACCTCCCGCGAGCCGACAGCTCGCGTTGTACGTACAACCTGGCGCCCGAGACCACCGCCACCCCGGGCCGGGCGCCCTGGCCAGGGGAGAACGCGAGCGCGGGGCCTCTACCCCGCGAAGCGTGGATGGAGCCTCACGGTCACCGCGGCGAGCGCCTCGGCGCCGCGATCGCCGAGGAGCGCACGCGCCTCCCGCTGCGCCTTTCGCCAGAGGGGGAGGGCGGCCTCGAGCGTCCGGGCGCCGGCGGCCGTGAGCGAGAGGCGCTGCGTCCGGCCGTCGGAGGGCGGCTCGACGCGGACCCAGCCCAGCGCCTGCAGCCGGGCCAGCTCCCGGCTGACGGTGGACTTCTCGAGCTGCAGCGCCCGACCCACCACCGTGGGCGTCGCCCGCTCGCCCGCCCGCGCGATGGCGACGAGGAGCGTGAGCTGGGTGCGGCGCAGGCCGAGCGGGCGCAGGGCGCGCTCGTAGATCGAGGCGAGGCGGCGGTCGAGGAAGCGGGCGCGGCTCGCCAGGCACTCGGCGGCGATCTCCTCGGAGGCGCGGGCGGCGGGGGTCCGGCTCATGGGAGTTGTATAAGCAACCCCGCCGCCGCCCGCAACCGTCCGCGCGCCGCGCCCCGGGCGCCCGTCAGCTGCCTCCGTCGCCCTTCAGCTGCTCGGCGAGATAGCCCGAGATCCCGATCTGCTCGATGGCGGCGAGCTGCGTCTCGAGCCAGTGGTGATGCCCCTCGGTCTCCTCGAGGAGGCGCTCGAGCAGCTCGGCGGTGCCGTTGTCACCCGCCTCTCGGCACCGCTCGATGCCGGAGTTCAGCGCGTCGCGGACATTCCGCTCGAGCGCGTGATCCAGCTTCAGCTGCTCGTGCACGCTCGAGCCTGCCGCGACGGTCCCGAGCCGCTGCACGTCGGGCGCGCCGTCGAGGTAGAGGATCCGCGCGATCAGCTCGTCCGCGTGGTTCAGCTCGTCGCGCGACTCGTGGTGGATCTTCTCGAACAGCCGCGCGTACCCCCAGTTCTGGCAGATGCGCGCGTGGAGCATGTACTGGTGCACCGCCGTGAGCTCGCCGGACAGGAGGTCGTTGAGGAGTCCGATGACCTTGGGATCGCCCTGCATGCGTCCTCCAGCGTTCAGGCCCTTGCGAGCAGACGCCCTTCCTAGATCGCGGCTGCGCCCCCGTCGTGGGTCCAGGGGGGCTGCCTCCGTGATGGGCGGGGATCATGGCGGCGTCGCATCCCCCTCGCCCATTCGTCACCTCCGCCGGCGAGCCGCGAGCCCCGCGCGATGGGCGGCCTCAAGGGCGCGGCGGGCCGGTGGAGGGGGGGAAGAGGACCTGGGCGGCGGGCACTCGCACGGCAGGCTCGCGCCGCGGCACGACCCTGCATGACGAGCGCCGCGGGCGCGGCGGCTCCTTACGCTCTCTTCGGAGTCGGACGAGGCCGCGGCCCGCGGGCCGGGAGGGAGCGCATGGCGCCGCTGGAGTGGAGCAGGATCTGCTGTCCGGTCGATTTCTCGGAGCCGGCGCAGGCCGGCCTGCGCGTGGCGGCGGACCTGTGCCGGAGGCTCGGCGCGGAGCTCGTCCTCCTCTACGCGGACTCCGCCGCGCGGGTGGCGACGGAGCTGCCGCCCGCGGGAGGGCTCGACGGAGAGCTCTCGGCGTGGAAGGAGACCGCGGAGCGCCTGGGCGCCCTGAAGGTCACCGTCGCTCGCGCCGGCGGATCGCCGGAGGTCGCCATCGTGGCGTTCGCGACCTCGGGGAAGGTCGATCTCATCGTGATGGGGACGCACGGGCGCGTCGATCGGGAGCACATGCTGACCGGCTCCGTCGCGGAGGGCGTCGTCCGCAACGCTCCATGCCCGGTGCTCACGGTTCACCCGGGCTGGAAGGCGTGACCCGGGACGTAGGAGGCGAAGGAGGAGCTGCCATGACCGGAAGCTGCGAGGTCTGCGGGAACCAGTACGACAAGGCGTTCGAGGTGGTCGCCGCCGGAGCGCACCACGTCTTCGACAGCTTCGAGTGCGCGATCCAGGCGCTCGCGCCGCACTGCGAGCGCTGCGGGTGCCACGTGATCGGGCACGGGGTGGAGGCTGGCGGGAAGTTCTTCTGCGGCGCCCACTGCGCGCACACCGCGGGGGCGAAGGAGATCCGGGACCGCGCCTAGACCACAGGGCGGCGCACCGCGCACGCCGGCGCCGGCCGGGCACTCATGGAGCGCCCCGCCGGTGCGCTGGCCGTTACGATTCGCGAACAGGCGAGCGAAG
>NZ_JAKZLF010000025.1 GCF_022808855.1 Anaeromyxobacter soli | reverse complement strand
GTCCGCGGTGGCGACCCGCGCCGCCCCCTCCTGCGCGGCCGCCTCGCCCTCCTGCATGGTCTCCGACAGCACGTCGGAGAGCGACTGGCGCGTCGCCTCGCTCTCCTCGAGCCGGCGGAGCGCGTCCGCCGCGCGGCCGGCGTGGGCCTCCCCCTCGGCGCGGGCGTCGGCGAGCGCGTGCTCGAGCTCGTCGGCGTGGGCGCGGGCCGCGTCGAGCTCGCGCTCGAGGCCGTCGCGCTCGCCGGCGAGCTCGGCGGCCTGCGCCTTCAGCTCTCCGAACGCGTCGCGCACCCGGGCGAAGAAGGCGTCCCGCGCCCGGAGCCGCTCGCGGAAGTACTCGAGCTTCTCCTCCGGCGTCCCCTTCGGCGGGGCTGGATCGCGCGGCAAGTCGGCGAACACGTCACCCGGATCGGCGCGAACGCCGGCCACCTTGACCCGCCCGAGCGCCGCCTGCGGCCGGGCCCCGGGGGGCGGCGGAGGCGAGGCCGGCGCGGGAGGAGCCGGGCGCGCCGCGAGCGGCGGGGGCTCCGCGCGCGGCGGGGGGGTCGCCGCGAGCGCGGCGGCGAGGCCGCGGGCGGCGACCTGGCCGGAGTCGGCGCGCGGGAGGACCGGCGGCGCCTCGCCCTCGGCCGACGGACGGCGTCCGTCGGGCCGCGGCGGCGCGGGGGGGACCGTCCCCGCAGGACGCGGGGTCGGCGCGCCCTCGCCGTGCAGGAGCGCGGCGGCGCGGCCGAGGAGCTCGGCCATCTCGAAGGGCTTGCGCAGGTAGTCGTCGGCGCGCGTGCGCGTGGCGCGGTGCGCCTCGATGGCCGCGTCGGTCGCGTCGCCGGTGTAGAGCAGGAGCGGGACCGCCTGCGAGGCGCGCTTCAGCCGGTTGCACACGGAGAAGCCGCTCATGTCGGGCAGCTCGGCGGCGAGGAGGATGAGGTCGGGCTGCGCCTGCCGGCAGCGCTCGACCGCCTGCTCGCCGGCGGGGAGCGAGGTCACCTCGAGACCCGCCGGGCCGAAGGCGCGGCGGATCTCGTCCGCGAGCGCGGTGTCCGGCTCGACGAGGAGGACGTTCAGGGACATGGTGGGGCCGATCGTACCCTCGTTTCGGAAGGCCGCGAAATGACGGACCAGGTGCGATATCGCGCGGCCCGCAGATGACGCTGGCCTCGCCGGGCGCCCCGGGATAGGCATCGGCCGATGCCCACCTTCTCCCTCACCCTGGATGCGGCGCGGGAGCGCGCCGAGGACCTCTCCGCCGAGCTCTTCGACGCGGGCGCGACCGGCGTCGAGGTGCGCGACGGCGAGGGCACGCCGATGCCGGGCGTGGCCCAGCCGCCGCCAGGACGCGCCCTCCTCGTCGCGTTCTTCGCGGAGCCCGAGGCCGCCCGGGAGGCGCAGGCGGCGTACGGCGGAGAGGTCGCCGAGATCGCCGACGAGGACTGGAGCGAGACCTGGAAGAAGGGCCTCGGTCCGTTCGCCGTGGGCCGCGCCTTCGTGCGGCCGTCCTGGGTGGACGCGCCCACCCCGCCCGGCATGGCCGAGATCGTGCTCGACCCCGGGATGGCGTTCGGCACCGGCACCCACCCCACCACCTCCCTCTGCCTCGCCGCGCTGTCGGAGCTGCTCGCCGCGCGTCCGGGCGCGTCCGTGCTCGACGTCGGCACCGGCTCCGGTCTCCTCGCCATCGCCGCCGCGAAGCTCGGCGCGGGCCGCGTCGCGGCGAACGACAACGACCCCGTCGCCGTCGGCGTCGCGCGCGAGAACGCGGAGCGGAACGGCGCCGCGCTGGAGCTGACCGGCGCGCCCGTCGGAGAGATCCCCGGCGCGTTCGACCTCGTCGTGGCGAACATCCTCGCGAACACGCTCGTGGAGCTCGCGCCGGACGTCGCCGCGCGCGTCGCGCCGGGCGGCACGGTGCTGCTCGCCGGCATCCTCGGGCCGCAGGAGGACGAGGTCCGCGCCGCGTACGTCGCGGAGGGGCTCCGCCCCGCCCTCGAGCGGCGCGACGGGGAGTGGAGCCTCCTCACCCTGGAGCGACCGCGCGCGTGACGCTCCGGCGCGTGCACCTGCCCGGCGAACGCTTCCGGCTGGACGCCGGGCGCGCCGCGCTCACCCCCGAGGCGCGCCACTACCTACGCGACGTGCTCAGGCTCGCGCCCGGGGCGGAGGTCGAGGTCTTCGACGGTCGCGGCGGCGCCTGGACCGCGTGCGTCGATCCGAGCTTCGAGACGCTCGTCCTCGGCGCGGCGCGCGCGGGGAAGGACGAGGCGTCCGCCGAGATCTGGCTCCTCGCCGCGCTCGCCAAGGGCGAGAAGATGGATCTCGTCGTCCAGAAGGCGACCGAGCTCGGCGCGGCGGTCGTCGCCCCCTTCGCGGCGGAGCGATCGATCGTCCGGCTCGAGCCGGACAAGGGCGAGGAGCGCGCGCGGCGGTGGCGGCGGATCGCCGAGGAGGCCGCGCGCCAGTGCGGGCGCGCCGACGTCCCGGAGGTGCGCGCGCCCGCGCCGCTCGCGGCCGCGCTCGCGGCGCTGCCTCCGGGGGCGCTCGCGATCGCGTTCCAGCCGGGCGGTTCGCCCGTGCTCGCGCTCGCCCCGGCCGCGGCGAACGCCTACGCCGCGGTGGTCGGACCGGAGGGCGGGCTCACCGACGCGGAGCTCGCGGTCCTGGCCGCGGCGGGCGCGCACCGCGCGTCGCTCGGGCCGCGCGTGCTCCGGGCGGAGACCGCCGCCATCGTCGCGGTGGCGCTGCTCCAGGCGCGTTTCGGCGATCTGGGCGCGTCTGGCTGAACGGGGCTGCGCCCCGCCCCACCGACGGCTGACCGCCGTCGTCGGGACCCACCCGGCTCGCCGGGTCCCGTGCGGGCTCGCTTCGCTCCCCTGATCGCGAATCGTGATCGGCCGTCAGGCCAGGCCCCTGCCGCGCAGGACCCGTTCCTTGACCCGCCCGCGGGTCGACCGTAGCCTCGACCCGTGCTCTGTCCCCGCTGCGCCCGCGAGACGGATGACCGCGCCGCCTTCTGCGGCGACTGCGGCGCGCCGCTCACGCTTCGCGAGGAGCCGGCGCCGCGTCTGCTCGACGTGGCGCTCGACCTCGATCGGCGCCGGTCGCGCACGCCGTCCCCGCGGGTGGCCGCCGCTCCGCGCGCGCCCGAGCAGGAGCCGCTCCCGCCGCTGCCCGTGGAGCCCGAGCCCGCCTTCGAGCTCGCGCCCGCGCCGGCGGCGCCGGTGAGCCGCTCGCACTGGGACCTCGGGCGCATGCTCGAGGAGGTCGCGGCCGAGGACGGCCTGTTCGAGGAGTCCGCGCCGCCTCCATTCCAGGAGGACGTTCGCGGCGCCGGGGCTGCGGTCGCCCTGGCCTGCGCCGCGTCGCCTGCGCCCGCGCCGAAGCTCTGGCCGGAGCCGCTGCCGGAGCCCGAGACCGAGGCGGAGCCCGAGCCGAGGCCCGCGCCAGGGCGGCCTCGTTCCGGGAGCCGCGCCGAGGTCCACCTCCGCCGGGCGGCGGCGTGGCGTCGCGCCGCGGCCTGGGCGATCGACGCCGGCCCGCTCCTCGCCGGGGTCGTGTTCCTCGGCCGCTCGCTGCTGGCGGCCACCCCGGCCGGGGTTCCCGCGCCCCCGAGCGGCCTCGACGGCCTGCTCGACCTCCTCGCCGGCGAGGCGGACGTCGTCCTCTCGCTCGCGGCGCTCCTCGCGGTCGCGCTCGCCGTGTACGCGACCCTCGCGCACGCGCTCGCTGGCGCCACGCTCGGGAAGTGGATGCTGGGCCTGCGCGTGGTCGGCCCCGACGGGAGGCGGCCCTCGCTCGCTCGGAGCGCGGTGCGCGCCGCGCTCGCGGTCGCGTCGGTGGGGCTCCTCGGGCTCGGGTTCCTCCTCGCGCTCTTCACCCGCAGCGGCAGGGCGCTTCACGACCTCCTTGCGCGGACCTGGGTGGTGGAGGCGCCTTGACCCCCACATGACGGGGTCCTACAACCGACCCGTGCCGAAGGACCTCGCCGCCCTCCTCGTCGAAGAAGGCGTGGTCTCCGCCGAGGTGATGGCGCGCGCGCTCGCGCGGCAGGACGAGGCGGGCGGCGCGCTCGACACCGCGCTCCTCGAGCTCGGCGCCGTCCCGGAGGACGCACTCGCGGTGGCGCTCGCCGGGGCCGCCGACGTCCCCCCCGCGCCGCCCGCCGCGTTCGCCGCCGCCGACGCGCGCGCACGGCGGGTGTTCCCCGCGCGCGTGGCCGACCGCCACGGGCTCGCGCCCTTCGCGCTCGAGGCGCGGGAGCTGTCGGTCGTCTCGGTGTTCCCGGTCGACTCGAGCCTGCTCGACGAGATCGGCTTCATGCTCTCCCTGAACCTCTCGGCGTTCGTCGCGCCGGAGTGGCGGGTGCGCCTCCTCGTGCACCAGCTGTACGGCACGCCCCTCGCGCCGCGCTTCGCGGCCCTCGCGAGGGCGGCCGGGGAGCTCCCGGCGGAGGAGCCGGCCGCCGCGCCCGAGGCGACCACGCCGGCCGGCGGGGAGGGGGCCTCGCCGCGTGACCCGCTCGCGCAGGACGCCGCCGCCGCGAGCGGGTTCGGCGAGGAGGACGCCGGCCCGCTCGAGCCCCTCGCCGCGGCGCTCGCGCAGGCGCTCGAGGAGGTCGATCCGGCGCTGCTCACCGACGAGACCGCGCCCCCCGGCGAGGAGGGCGCGCCCGAGGCTCCGCCGCTCGGGGCGCCCGAGGAGGCGCCCGGGCCGCCCGACCGCAGCGCGCCCCCGCGCTGGTCGCTCGAGGACGCGCGGGCCGCGCTCGCGGCGGCGCGCACGCGCGACGAGGTCGTCCTCGCCGCGCTCCGGTACGCGCGCGACTTCTTCCCGTTCGCGGCGATGTTCGCGGTCACGCGCGACGCGGTCGCCGGCCACGACGCGCTCGGGCTCGAGCCCGAGGCGCGCGAGCTCGCCCGCAGCGTCGCGATCTACGCCGACGACCCCGGCATCTTCCGGACCGTCATCGAGACGCGGAGCCCGTACCTCGGGCCGTTCTCGCCGGAGCCCGCCGGCAACGCCGCGATCCTCGGCGGGCTCGATCGCGGCAAGCCGCGCACCGCCCTCGTCGCGCCCGTGCTCCTGCGCGATCGGCCGGTGTGCGTCCTGTACGCGGACAACGGCGACGCGCCCGTCTCCGCGCGCCGGCTCGGCGATCTGCTCCTCCTCAACTCGATGCTCGGGGGCGCGTTCGAGCGGATCATCCGCGAGCGCAAGCGTCGCCGCGCCGCCCCCGCGCGCCGCGGCACCCCCGCTCCCGCTCCCGCTCCCGCTCCCGCGCCGCCCGCCGCGCCGGCGCCCGCGCCGTTCGATCCGTGGTCCGCCGAGGAGCCGCCGCGCGCCGCCCCGAGCCCCGCGACCACCGCGCCGCCGGCAGACCCCTGGACCGCGACGGAGCCGGCCCGCGCCGCGCCGCCCGTCGCTGCAGCGACCCCGGCGCCCGTCGCGGACGCGTTCGACGCGCTCGAGGTCGAGATCGACGACACCGTGGTCGCCGAGACCACCCCGCCCGCCGTGCTCGCCGATCGCGCCCTCGACGCCGACCTCGCCCTCGCGGCGGCGGCCTGCGCCGCCCTCGCGGCGCGCCGGCGCGATCCCGGGGTGCGCGAGGCGAGCGAGCGGCTGCGGCGCGCGCTCCTCTCCGGCATCGAGGCGCGAGCGCTCCGCGCGGCGCGAGCGCTGGGCGCGCTCCGCGACGCCGAGGCCATCCCGCTGCTCGTGCAGGTGCTCGAGACGAGTGCCCCCGAGCCCGCCCGGGCCGCGGCGGACGCGCTCGCCGCGATCACGCTGCAGCGGCTCGGCACCGACGCGCGACGCTGGCTCGGGTGGTGGAAGGAGAACCGCGGCCGCGGGCGCGCCGAGTGGCTGTTCTCGGGCCTCACGAGCACGGATCGCGAGACGCGCGTCGCCGCGGCGGTCGAGCTCTCGAGCGCGGCGCCGGCGCCGGTCGCATACTCCGCCGACCTGCCGTCGGAGGAGCGGGAGCAGGCGGCGCGCGCCTGGGCCGGCTGGTGGACGCGCAGCGGCCACGTCCTGTGAGTGACTGACGGCGCCGGACGCGCCGCTTGCCTCTCGCCGGGGCGGGTGCCTATCCTCCGCCCCCGTCCCCCGGAGCGCGAGGCCCCCAAATGGAAAAGCCGGTCGACCCCGATCCGCGCCGCGCCCTCCTCGACGCGCTCGACGCCGAGGCGGAGCAGGGCGGCGGCGCCGAGCGAGTCGCGAAGCAGCACCGGTCCGGCAAGCTGACGGCGCGTGAACGGATCGACACGTTCCTCGACCCCGGCACGTTCGTCGAGCAGGACAAGTTCAAGACGCACCGCTGCGCCGACTTCGGGATGGAGGGGCAGAAGGTCCTCGGGGACGGCGTCGTCACGGGCTACGGCCTCGTGGAGGGGCGCCAGGTCTTCGTCTTCGCGCAGGACTTCACCGTCTTCGGCGGCTCGCTCTCGGGCGCCTTCTCCGAGAAGATCTGCAAGGTGATGGACCGCGCCATGTCGGTCGGCTGCCCGGTCATCGGCCTCAACGACTCGGGGGGCGCCCGCATCCAGGAGGGCGTCGTCTCGCTGGCGGGGTACGCCGACATCTTCCTGCGAAACACGCTCGCCTCCGGCGTCATCCCCCAGATCTCGGTGATCCTCGGGCCGTGCGCCGGCGGGGCCGTCTACAGCCCGGCCATCACCGACTTCATCTTCATGGTGAACGACTCGGCGTACATGTTCATCACCGGTCCGGACGTCATCAAGACGGTGACGCACGAGGAGATCACGAAGGAGGAGCTCGGCGGCGCGCGCACCCACGCCACGCGCTCCGGCGTGGCGCACTTCGCGATCGACTCCGAGGAGGCGACGCTCCGGGCCGTCCGGGAGCTGCTCGGCTTCCTGCCGCTCAACAACGCCGACGACCCGCCCGCGCAGCCGTGCTCGGACGACGTCGCCCGCCGCGACGAGCTCCTGAAGACCGTCGTGCCGGAGAGCCCGTCCAAGCCCTACGACATGAAGGAGGTGATCCGGGCGGTGGTCGACGACCGGCACTTCTTCGAGGTCGCCGAGCACTTCGCGACGAACATCGTGATCGGCTTCGCGCGCCTCAACGGCCGTCCGGTGGGGATCGTCGCGAACCAGCCCGCGGTGCTCGCGGGCGTCCTCGACATCGACGCCTCGGTCAAGGCGGCGCGCTTCGTGCGCTTCTGCGACGCGTTCAACGTCCCCCTGCTCACCCTCGTGGACGTGCCCGGGTTCCTCCCCGGCACCGACCAGGAGTGGAACGGGATCATCACGCACGGCGCGAAGCTCCTCTACGCGTTCGCCGAGGCGACCGTCCCGAAGGTCACGGTCATCACGCGCAAGGCGTACGGCGGCGCCTACGACGTCATGGCCTCGAAGCACATCCGCGCCGACGTGAACTTCGCGTACCCCTCCGCGGAGATCGCCGTGATGGGGCCGGAGGGGGCCGTGAGCATCATCTTCCGCAAGGAGCTCTCGGCCGCGAAGGACCCGGTCGCCGAGCGCGCGCGCCTCGTCCAGGAGTACCGCGACAAGTTCGCGAACCCGTACAAGGCGGCGGAGCTCGGCTACGTCGACGAGGTGATCAAGCCGGAGGACACCCGGCCGAAGGTGATCCGCGCGTTCGAGATGCTGCGCACGAAGCGGCAGGAGAACCCGGCGCGGAAGCACGGCAACATCCCGCTCTGAACGACGGCGCGCGGGTCGCTCCCCCGGGGGTCGCGCGTCGAGCCACGGCTCGACCGTGGCGTCCCCGGCGGACTCGCTCCGCCGGCGAGGTCTCCGGATCGGGATCCGCCGTCCCCCGCTGACGGTCAGTGAAGCTCCGGCTCCTCCGCGCCCGTCCCGGCCTCGGCGATGGGGCCGAGCGCGCTCCGCTCCACCCGCTCGCGACCGCTGACCGCGCGGTACGCGCGCCGGACGAGCCAGCCGAGGCCGCGCACCGCGTCTCGGCCGAGCCGCTCCACCCCCTCGGCCGAGAACAGCGCGGGCGCCTCCGCGGCGGCGCCGCCGAGGACCTTCACGCCGGCGCCGTGCGTGTACACGAGCTCTCCGCCGAGGTAGGCCGTGTAGGTGGCCGCCCCCGCGGCCAGGAGCCCGCTCGCCGCGGAGGTCAGGTTCGCCGCGTTGCGCGACCGCCAGGCGGAGATCCCCACCGCAGCGACCACGATGGCGAGGTTCCCGAGCCCGTGGGTGAACATCATGTCCCGGGCGTGGCCGCTGCGGAGCTCGATCTCCTGCGAGGCGGCCATGCCGGCGAGGCCGGCGAGGAGGCCCGCCGACGCCGTCGTCCACCAGAGGTTCCGGCCCAGGCGGTCGAGCCGCCGGTCGCGGGGGCGGAGGGCGGCGGCCAGATCGACGAGCGCGCTGGCGGGCAAGAGGACGAGCGGCGCGTGGACGAGGGACGGGTGAAGCTCGTGCGTGCGCATCGACATGGGCGGACCTCCGCTCTCACGCTGCGGCGCGTCGCCTGCCGCCGCAATGGAGCCACGCTCGCCCCGCCGCTCGCCCCGCGGGCGCTCTCCGCTGCGCCTCGCCCCTGACGTTTCACGGCGCGTGACGATCGGTCCCTCCGAAAGGCGAGAGCCCGGCCCCTTCGCAGAGGAACCGGGCTCCGTGCCGACCGAGCTGGGCGGGCGACTTACGTCTTCCGCACGTTCGCGGCCTGCAGGCCCTTCGGGCCCTTCACGACGTCGAACTCCACCTTCTGACCCTCGGCGAGGCTCTTGAAGCCGTCGCCCTGGATCGCGCTGTAGTGGCAGAAGACGTCCTCACCACCGTTGTCCTGGGTGATGAACCCGAAGCCCTTCGCGTCGTTGAACCACTTCACGGTGCCAGTCGCCATTCAACGTCTCTTTCGCTGTTTCGATCGCCGGGATGACGCTCGGTCCACCCGACGAAAAGGTGGACCAAAATCCTGTATCCGAAAAATTCCGTACGGTCGAGATGCGACGGCCCGTCCGGGCGACGCCGTTGACCCGCATCAAATGGAGACGGTGGGTCCGGGTAGCTACGCGACCGCGGCCGCGCTGGCCGGCGTGTGCTCGAACGCGGAGCCCTCGGTCGCGAGCCGCGCCTCGAGGTCGGCGAGCAGCGCCGCCGCGGTCGGGAGCGCGGTGACGTCGCGATCACCGATCCGGACGAGGCTCTGGCCCGTGTAGAAGAGGCCGTTCTCGGTGTCGCCCTTCACCGCCGCGGCGAGCAGCGCGTCGGTGATGCAGAAGCTCTCCTTGAAGCCGCTCGTGCGGCACACGCAGAGCCCGTCGCCGAGGCACTCGATGCAGGCCTTCTTGCGGCCCATGTAGCCTTCCTTGCCGAACCACCACGCCTTCGAGCGGGGCGGGACCGCCTCGCCGCGCGCGAGCTTCTCGGTGAAGGCGCTCCGCACCGCCCGCGCCTTCATCCCCTTCACGCAGCTCGTGATGATCGCCACGTCGGGCTCGCGCTTGCCGAGGTGCATCGCCTTGAACGCGGGGTGAACGTCGCCGTCCGCGCAGGCGAGGAACCGCGTCGCGAGCTGGACGCCGGCCGCGCCGCCCGCCACGAAGCGCGCGACGTCCGCGGCGTCCACGCCGCCGGCCGCGACGACCGGCAGCGACGTCGCCGCGAGCACCTCGCGGACGAGCGCCGGGAGCGGGTGGCCGATGTCGCCGATGTGCCCGCCCGCCTCGGCGCCCTCGGCGACGACGAAGTCCGCGCCCCACTTCTCGTACATCGCCGCGAGCCGGCCGGAGGACACGATCCCGGCGAACGGCACGCCGCCCTCCCTGCACCAGCGCAGGATCTCGCGGGAGATCCCCGCGCCCTGCACGAGGAAGGAGACGCCCTCCTCGATCGACACGCGCGCCAGGAGCTCGAAGTCGCCCTTGTTGATGGCCGCCATCAGGTTCACGCCCACGTACCCGCCCTGCGAGTCCTGGCGGGCGCGGCGGATCTCGGCGCGGAGCTGCTCGGGCGTCTTGAGGACCGCGGAGATGGTCCCCACGCCGACGAGGCGGGCGCCGCGATGGGCGGCGACCTTGCCGGAGAGGCCGTCCGAGGCGTTGATGCCCATGCCGCCCTGGACCAGCAGGCGCCGCCCGGACCTGACGATCTCCGCGATCGTCTGGCGATCGAGGCGCGGCAGCGGCGCGGAGGTCTGCTCGGCGTGCGGCGACGCGGGCGTGGCGGACATGCGTGGGCTCCTTCGCGCCGGGTTGAGGGACGGGGCGCGAGCGGGCACCCTACGGCTGCGGTGTCACCCGACGGTCACGGCCCCCGTGGCAATCGACCGACGCGGTGCGTAGGCGCTAGCCCCTGACGCGACGCGGCGGCCGCTCCCTCGCCCGGGCGTCGGCCTCGCTCGCCGAGCGCGGGAGCTCGGCGCACGGGTGGCGTCCCGCGCTCGCGATGCTGGGCGATGCGATATCGAAGGTCGGCTTCGCCGGGTCTCTTCTTCCGAATGACGGGTGTCGCGGCGAGCCGAGCCGGTCGAGGCTCCCGAGCGAGCGAGCCCGCGAGCGCGCGCTCCCCCCGCGACGCTGACGCCCCCCGGTCGGTGGGATAGGCTCGGCGCCCACATCATGACCCGCGCCTCGTCCTCCCCCATGCCGCTCGTGGTCGCCGTCGAGATGGGCTACGGCCACATGCGCGCCGCGATGCCGCTCGCCGACGCGCTCGGCACCGAGGTGCTCCAGGTGGATCGCGCGCCGCTCGTCGCGCCGGGCGAGGAGCGGCTCTGGCAGCGCGTCCGCAGCACCTACGAGGGCGTGTCGCGCCTCTCGCAGGTGCCATGGGTGGGGGCGCCGCTCAGGCGCGCGCTCGAGGCCGTGACGGACATCCCGCGCCTCCACCCTTACCGCGACCTCTCGGCGCCGACCCGCGGGGTCGACACCCTCGACCGGCTCGTCCGGAAGCGCCAGCTGGGCCGGGGGCTCGTGGCGGAGCTGCGCCGGACCGGCGCGCCCCTCCTCACCACCTTCTACTCGCCGGCGATCGTCGCGGACGCCGCCGGCCTCGAGCGGATCTTCTGCGTCGCGACGGACTCCGACCTGAACCGCATCTGGGCGCCCGCCGAGCCGCGCCGCACCCGCATCCACTACCTCGTCCCGACCCGCCGCGCCGCGCGCAGGCTCCGCTCCTACGGCGTGCCGGAGGACCGGATCACCTTCACTGGCTTCCCGCTCCCGGAGGCGCTCGTCGGCGGGCCCGCGCTCGGCGCGCTCAAGGCGAACCTCGCTGCGCGCGTGGTGCGGCTCGATCCCTCCGGCGAGTTCCGCCGCACGATCCCGGAGGAGCTCGCGCACTTCCTCGGCGCCCTCCCGCGCGAGGAGGAGGGGCAGCCGCCGCTCCTCACCTTCGCGGTGGGCGGCGCGGGCGCGCAGGCGGGGATGGCGGCGGAGCTCCTGCCCGGCTTCCGCCGCGCGCTCGAGGCGGGGACGCTCAGGATCTGCCTCGTGGCCGGCGTGCGCGCCGAGGTGGACGCGCGCTTCCGGGAGATCGCCCGGCGCGCGGGGCTGGAGCCGCTTCTCGGCGGGCCGCTCGACATCCTCCTCGCCCCGACCTTCCGCGAGTACTACGACCGCTTCAACGCGCTCCTGGCGCGCACCGACGTCCTGTGGACGAAACCCTCCGAGCTCACCTTCTACGGTGCGCTCGGGCTCCCGCTCGTGCTGGCGCCGCCGGTCGGGGTTCACGAAAGGTACAACCGGCGCTGGGCGCGGGAGAGCGGCGCGGGCCTGAAGCAGCGCGACCCGCGCTTCGCGGCGGAGTGGCTCGGCGACGGGATCGCCGACGGCGTCCTCGCGGCCGCCGCCTGGGCGGGCTACATGCGCCTGCCGAAGTTCGGGCTGCACCGCATCCTCGAGGCGGTCGGCGCGACGCCCGAGGCGCGCGTCGCGGGCCCCGCCGGCGCGTGACGCCGGAGGTGCGGCGCCCGTCCGGCCGACGCTTGCCGCCGCCCCGGCGCCGGAGCAGGATGCGCCCCGTGCTGCGCGCCTTCTCCCTCGTGTACTGGGTGTTCTTCGCCGCCACGCTGCCGGTCCTGTTCCTCGGCGCGATGCTCGTCTTCCTCCTCACCTCTCCGTTCGACCGGCGGCGCGTCGCCGTGCACCTCTACTCCTGCGCGTGGGCGACCTTCTACGTCGTGGCGAACCCGCTCTGGCGCGTGTCGGTCGAGGGCCGGGAGAAGCTGCCGTGGAAGGGCGCCGCCGTCCTCGCCGCGAACCACCTCTCCCTCCTCGACATCCTCGTCCTCTACGGGCTCTTCCGGCCCTTCAAGTGGGTGTCGAAGGCGGAGGTCTTTCGCGTGCCGTTCGTCGGCTGGAACCTCTGGCTCAACGACTACGTGCGCGTGAAGCGGGGCGACCGCGAGTCGATCCGCGAGATGATGGACCACTGCCGCGCCCACCTCGCGCGCGGTACGCCGGTGATGCTCTTCCCCGAGGGCACGCGCTCGCGGGACGGACGGCTCGGGGCGTTCAAGGACGGCGCCTTCCGGCTCGCGATCGAGGCGGGCTGCCCGGTGATCCCCATCGTGGTCAGCGGGACGGGCGACGCGCTCCCGAAGCACGGCCTCGTCCTGCGCCAGCGGATGCGCGCGCACGTCCGCGTGCTCGACCCGCTCGACCCGGCCGAGTTCCCGACCGCGGACGCCCTGCGCGACGCGACGCGGGCCGCGATCGCGGCCGCGCTCCCCGAGGCGAACCGGCCGTCCGGGCCGCTGCGCGTCCCACCGCCCCGGGTGCCCGAGGCGCGCTGACGGGAGGGCGACCGCCCGACCGCGTCTCCCGCCTCGCCTGCGGAGTCCGCGGTCCGGGGTGCTGCCCCGCCCGTGTGCGACGCACATCTTTCCGGCATGACGGACGGATACCGGGTGTCGGGCGGGCACGGAGACGCCGTGCCCGGAGCGCTCGGTCCGAGCGACCTCGACGGCCGCGCGGAGTGGGTGCACGTCGACGGGCGCGGGATCGCCGAGCGTCTGGAGGCGCGGCTCGGCTCGGAGGTGGATCTCCGCAAGATCCTCTTCGGCGTGCTCGTGCCGCTCCTCGGTGCGCTGCACGGCGAGCCGCTCCGCGCGATCGCCGCGCGGCTGCCCCACGCGCTCGCCCGCGAGCTGCTCGACGAGGAGGACGGCGCGGTGCGCGGGCGCATCGGGGCCGGCGAGTACCTGCGCGACGTCGCGGAGCTCGTGCAGCACCCCCCGCGCGCCGCCGCGATCTACGCCGGCGCGGTCCTCGCCGCCGTCCGCGAGGCGCTCCCGGCAGAGACGGCGGCGGAGGTGGAGCGGCGCCTCCCGCCCGAGCTCCTCGAGCTCTGGCGCGACGCGCGCTGACGCCTGCGCCCGGCGGGGCCCTCAGCTCGGCCGCGCCGCGCAGCGCCGCGGGAGGTGCACCGTCACGGTCGTCTCGCCCTCGACCGAGCGCGCGGCGATGTCGCCGCCGTGCCCGCGCACGATCTCGCGCGAGATGTAGAGGCCGAGCCCGAGGCCCGAGGCCTTGCGGCTCTTCTCCTCGGGTCCGCGCGAGAACGGCTCGAAGAGGTGCGTGAGCACCTCCGGCGGGATCCCCGGTCCGCCGTTGCGCACGTGCAGGAGGACCTGGTCCGGCTCGTCCCCGTCCACCTCCACGCGCACCGGCACCGCGGGATCGCCGTGGTCGATGGCGTTCGAGACGAGGTTCGAGACCACCTGCTCGAGCCGATCGGGATCCCACTCGCCCGCGGCGTCGCCGTGGATCGCGATCTCGACCGTGCGATCGCTGTTCACCGCGCGGAGCTCGTCCACGACCTTGCGCGCGACGGCGTCGAGGCTCGCCGGGCGCGGGCTCACCGGGATCCCGTTGCCGAGCCGGGTCCGGGTGTAGCTCAGCAGATCCTGGATGATGCGGCCCATCCGACCGGCCGACGAGCGCGTCCGCTCGATCGCGCGGGCCTGCCAGCCGGCGAGCCCGCCCTTCGTGTGCAGCAGCGACGCCGACATGTGGATGGCGCCGAGCGGATTGCGCAGATCGTGGCCAACCACGCCGAGGATGAAGTCCACCGTCCTCCGCCGGGTCTCGAGGTCCGCCTCGGCGCGCCGGAGCGTCTCGCGCGCGTCCTCGTGCGCGCGCCCGAGCCGGTCGCGATCGAGCGCGCGCGCGGCGCGATCCGCCGCCGCGCGGAGGAGCAGGAGCGCCTCCGCGTCGAGCGGGGCGTCGCCGCGCGTGCCGGCGAGGAGCGCGCCCGCGACGGCGCAGCCCACGAGCGGTGTCCCCGCGCCGTGGCGCGTGCCGGCAGGGAAGGGCGCCCCGGGCCGCGGCGCGGTGCGCGGCGTCCCGGCGGCGACCACCTCCGCTGCGAGCCCGCCTTCGACCTCCGCGGGTGCGCCGTCGTCGAACCCCACCTGCGCGAGGACCTCGAGGCGATCTCCTTCGCGCACGACGAGCGCCACCGAGTCGATCGCCGGCACCGCGTCGGCGAGGGCGCTCAGGAGCCGGCGGAGCGCGCGCTCCTCGGGCTCCACGGCGAGGAGCCGCTCGAGCCCGTCCGCGAGCCGCGCGCGCGACCGCTCCGACGCTTCGCCCTCGCCCGGGGCGGGCTGCGTGACGTCCTCCGCCATCGTCGCCTCATCGTGGGCGCGCGCCGGCCCCCGGGGAACCCCCCGGTCCGCGCGCCGAGGAGCGGAGCGCGGAACGATCGTTCCGGACCCGTGGAGTCGATGTGGGGAGAGCCTTTACCTGCGCGTGCACGCGCAGGTATCGTGACCCGCTCCCCCAGCCGTTCTCGCTGCCCCGTGCCGGGTCGAGCCCCGCCCGTTTCCCCCTCGAGGCCCGCGAATTGAGCCCGAAGACGCGCATCCGCAAGGTCCTCGTCGCGAACCGCGGCGAGATCGCGGTGCGCGTCATGCGGACCTGCCGGGAGATGGGCCTCGCGACGGTGGCCGTCTACTCGGACGCGGATCGCGGGGCCCTCCACGTCCGTAAGGCGGACGAGGCGGTCCACGTCGGGCCGTCCCCCGCGCGCGACAGCTACCTCGTCGTCGAGAAGCTCGTCGACGCCGCGAAGAAGACGGGGGCGGACGCGCTTCACCCCGGGTACGGGTTCCTCTCCGAGAACGCGGCGCTCGCCCGCGCCTGCGCGGCGGCCGGCCTCACCTTCGTCGGCCCGCCGCCCGAGGCGATGGAGACGATGGGCGTGAAGACCGTCGCCCGCCGGCACATGAACGCGGCGGGCGTGCCCACGGTGCCCGGGTCCGAGGGGCCGATCGCCGACGAGCAGGAGGCGAAGGCCTTCGCGGACGCGCTCGGCTACCCCGTCATGATCAAGCCGGCCGCGGGCGGCGGCGGCAAGGGCATGAAGAAGGTGGAGCGCGAGGCGGACTTCCTCGCCCTGTGGGACTCCGCCCGGCGGGAGTCCGCCGGCGCCTTCGGCGACGAGCGGCTCTACCTCGAGAAGTTCCTCGACGAGCCGCGCCACGTCGAGATCCAGATCTTCGCAGACGAGCACGGCGACGCCATCCACCTGGGCGAGCGCGAGTGCTCGGTGCAGCGCCGCCAGCAGAAGGTCGTGGAGGAGAGCCCGAGCTGCATCCTCGACGAGCGGATGCGGCAGGCGATGGGCGAGGTCGCCGTGCGGGCGGCGAAGGCGGTGGGCTACCGCGGCGCCGGCACGGTCGAGTTCCTCGTGGACGCGGCGCGGAGCTTCTACTTCCTCGAGATGAACACCCGCCTGCAGGTGGAGCACCCGGTGACCGAGATGATCACCGGGCTCGACCTCGTGCGGATGCAGCTCGAGGTGGCGGGCGGCGGACGGCTGGTGCCGCAGGAGGCGGTCGCGCGCCGCGGCCACGCCATCGAGGCGCGCATCTACGCCGAGGACCCGGGGCGGGGCTTCCTGCCCTCGCCGGGCAAGATCACCTACCTGCGCGTGCCGGGCGGCCCCGGCATCCGCGACGACTCGGGCGTGTACGCGGGCTGGGTCGTGCCGCAGTACTACGACCCGCTCATCTCGAAGCTCGTCGCCTGGGCGCCGACGCGGGATCAGGCCATCGAGCGGCTCATCCGCGCGCTCGGCGAGTACACCGTCCACGGCATCACCACCAACGTCGCCTACCTCGCGGCGGTGCTCGATCACCCCGCCTTCCGCTCGGGCGCCTACGACACCCAGTTCTGCGAACGCTACGCGGCGGACCTCGTGCGGCCCCCGGATCCCGCCTTCGAGGACGTGGCCCTCATCGCCGCGGCGGTCGAGGCGTACAAGCGGGATCGCGCCGCGGCGGAGGCGTCCGTGGCGCGCGCCGGCTCGGTGGCGGCCAGCCGCTCGAACTGGGCGCGGCTCGGGCGCGCCCGCGCGCTGCGCGGAGGTGGCGCGTGAGCCGCTACGTCGCCCTCCTCGACGGCGGACGGCGCGAGGAGCCGATCGAGGTGAGGCAGACGGCGCCCGGGCAGTTCGAGGTGCGGCTTCGCGGGCGGGTGCACGTCGTCGACGCCTTCAGGCACGACTACGGCACGCTCTCGCTCATCGTGGACACCGCGAGCTACACCGCCATGCTCGACGAGCGCGACTCGCACGTGCGGGTGCGGGTGCGGGACTCGGTGTATCCGATCGAGATCCTCGACGAGAAGAAGCTCCGCATGCGCCGCGCGGCCGGCGGGTTCACGGTCGAGGGCCGGCAGACCCTCGCCGCGCCCATGCCGGGCAGGATCGCGAAGGTGCAGGTGAAGGTCGGCGACGCGGTGCGGGAGGGGCAGGCGCTCCTCGTCGTCGAGGCGATGAAGATGGAGAACGAGCTGCGGAGCCCGAAGGGCGGCCGGGTGGTGGAGGTCCTCGTCACGGAGGGCCAGGTCGTCGAGGGCAACGCGAAGCTCTGCGTCGTGGAGTAGCGAACTCTTCCGCGGGCACGTTGCCCGCGAGCGCGTCGAGGGACCGACATGGCGGACGAGAAGAAGCAGCGCTGGCTCGAGGGCACTTACGGCAAGGCCGTGAAGAAGGGGCCGGAGCGGCGCGCCCGCTTCGAGACGACGAGCGGCATCCCGCAGCAGCCCGTCTACGTCGCGGAGGACGCGCGGCCGGGGCTGGAGGAGCGGCTCGGGCTGCCCGGCGAGTTCCCCTTCACGCGCGGCGTGCAGCCCACCATGTACCGCGGCCGCTTCTGGACCATGCGCCAGTACGCGGGGTTCGGGACCGCGGAGGACTCGAACCGCCGCTACCACTACCTGCTCAAGTCCGGGCAGACCGGCCTCTCCGTCGCGTTCGATCTCCCCACGCAGATGGGCCGCGACTCCGACCACCCGCGCGCGCGGGGCGAGGTCGGCAAGGTCGGCGTCGCGATCGACTCGATCCGCGACATGTCGATCCTCCTCGACCGGATCCCGCTCGGCGAGGTCTCGACCTCGATGACCATCAACGCGACCGCGGGGATCCTGCTCGCGCTCTACCAGGCCATCGGGGAGAAGCAGGGCGTCGCGGCGGCGGACCTCCAGGGCACGATCCAGAACGACATCCTGAAGGAGTACGCGGCGCGCGGGACCTACATCTACCCGCCCGAGCCGTCGCTGCGGCTCATCACCGACATCTTCGCGTACACCGCGAAGGTGATGCCGAAGTGGAACCCGATCTCGATCTCCGGCTACCACATCCGCGAGGCGGGCTCGACGGCGGTGCAGGAGGTGGCGTTCACGCTCGCCGACGGCATCGCCTACGTCGGCGCCGCGGTGAAGGCCGGCCTCGACGTGGACGCGTTCGCCGGCCGGCTGTCGTTCTTCTTCAACGCCCACAACGACCTCCTCGAGGAGGTCGCGAAGTTCCGCGCGGCGCGGCGGCTGTGGGCGCGCATCATGAAGGAGCGCTTCAAGGCGAAGGACCCGCGCTCGATGATGCTGCGCTTCCACACCCAGACCGCGGGCTCGATGCTCACCGCGCAGCAGCCGGACAACAACATCGTGCGCGTCACCCTCCAGGCGCTCGCGGCGGTGCTCGGCGGGACCCAGTCCCTGCACACGAACTCGCGCGACGAGGCGCTCGGGCTCCCCACCGAGGAGTCGGCGCGCATCGCGCTGCGCACGCAGCAGATCATCGCGAACGAGTCGGGCGTCGCCGACGTCATCGACCCGCTCGGCGGGAGCTGGGCCATCGAGGCGCTCACCGACGACATCGAGGGGCGCGCCGAGGAGTACCTCCGCAAGATCGACGACATGGGCGGCATGGTCCACGCGATCTCGCAGGGCTACGTGCAGCGGGAGATCCAGGACGCCGCCTACGCCTGGCAGCGGCAGGTGGAGGCCAAGGAGAAGGTCGTGGTGGGCGTGAACGCGTTCCGCTCCGACGATCCGCCCGTGACCGTCATGAAGGTGGACCCGGCGCTCGAGGCACGGCAGGTCGCGTCGCTCGCGGCGTTCCGGCGGGAGCGGAGCGCCACCGCCGTGAAGCAGGCGCTGGAGGGGGTGCGCACGGCGGCGAAGGGGAGCGAGAACCTCATGCCGCCGATCCTCGCCGCCGTGAAGGCGGAGGCGACGCTCGGCGAGATCTCCGACGCGCTGCGCGAGGTCTTCGGCGAGTACCGGGAGACGGTGGTACTCTAGCCGGCCGGTGAGCGACGGGAACGGGCAGGGGAAGGGGGCGGGGCCGCAGCATCCGACGGACGCGGCGCCGCCGCGGCTCGAGCGCGTCCCGCCGGGCTACCGTCCTCCGCCCGCCCGCCCCACGCCGCCGCCGCCGGGCACCGCCCCCGCGGCGGCGGGCGCGCCGGAGGCCGCTGCGCCGCGCGCGGCGTACGGCCTCGCCGAGCGAGAGGTCACCGCCGCCGCCGCGATCGCGGCGGGCTTGCCGCGCGAGGGGACGCTCGCGAGCGACGGCGCGCTCCGGCTCTTCCTGCTCGCCGCCGCGAACCAGGCGCACGGCCGCCTCGCGCTCGCGTCGGGTCAGGCGCGGTACGCGCTCACCTTCCGCCGCGGCGCCGTCGAGCACGCCGCCTCGGCCGCACCCGAGGACGAGCTCGGCCGGTTCCTGGCGCGGCGCGGAGCGCTCACCCCCGAGCAGCTCGTGCGCGCGGAGGGCGCGCGCGCCGGCACGGGCGGCGACCTGGTCTCCGCCCTCCTCGCGGAGCGGCTCGTCGCGCCGGCGGACATCGCGGTCTTCCTCGCCGACCACGGCGCCGCCATCGTCGCGCGCGCTCTCGCGCTCGAGGCGGGGAGCTGGGGATGGGAGCCGGGCGTGGCGCCGCCGCCGTCGGGCTTTCCGCTCGGCAATCCCTACGCGATGGTCTCCGCCGCGGTGCGCGCGCTCGACGTCGTCGGCGCGGAGCGGCGCCTCGGCGAGCGCATGACGCGCGCCGCCTCGCGCGTCGTCGGACGCGTGCGGCTCGAGGACCTGCGGCTCACGCCGCAGGAGGCGCGCGCCGCGGGCAGCTTCGACGGGCGGAGCCCGGCCGAGCTCGCGGCGGCGCAGCCGGCCGAGGCCGCGACCCTCCTCCGCGTCGCGTTCCTGCTCGCCGAGGCCGAGCTGCTCGCGTTCGGAGCGCCGCGGGCGGCCCCGCGGGCGGCCCCGCGCGGCCCGGCTCCCACTGCGAGCCCGCCCCCGGTCGCCACTCCCGCCGCGCGCGCGCCCTCGGCCGCGACTTCGCCCATGCCCTCGCCCGGACCGCCCGCCGCGCGACCCGCCTCGCCCGCGAAGCCATCCCCCGTCGCTCCGCGACCCCCGCCCGCCGCCACCCGTCCGCCGGCGGCGCCCGCGGGGTCCCGCCCGAGCGCGCCCCCGCCGCCTCCTCCTCCGCTCGACGCCGGGGAGCTCCGAGTCCTCCTCGAGGGGCTCGCGAGCGCCGATCACTTCGAGGTCCTGGGCGTGAAGCGCGCGGCGACTGCGGCGCAGGTGAAGGTCGCCTACTTCCGGCTCGCGAAGACCTACCACCCGGACGCGGTCCCGGCGGACGCCCCCGCCGAGGTGCGTGCGCTCTGCGCCGACGTGTTCGCGAAGGTGAGCGCCGCGTGGAGCGTGCTCGGTGACGAGGCGCAGCGCGCGAAGTACGAGGAAGAGCTCGCGTCCGGCGGGGCCGCAGACGTGGACGTCATGCGGATCCTCCAGGCCGAGAACGTGTTCCAGGCGGCGACCGTCCTCGTCCGCGCCCGCCGCTACGCCGAGGCGCTCGCGAAGCTCCGCGAGGCGATCGTGCTCAACGCCGACGAGCCGGAGTTCGCGATCTGGGCGGCGTGGTGCGAGTTCCTCGTCGCGAGCGAGCCGCGGGCGCAGCACGCGGCGAGCGCCGCCTCCATCGAGGAGGGGCTCCGCCGGAACTCCCGCTGCGCGCCGGGGTACCTGTTCCTCGGCCAGATGGCCAAGCTCGTGGGGGACCTCTCCCTCGCCGAGCGCCACCTCAGGCGCGGCCTCGCGGTCGCGCCCGAGCACGTGGACCTCGTCCGCGAGCTCCGCTATCTCAGGAAGTGAACGCACATGCCTGCTCCCACGAACCCGAAGAAGCGCGCCCTGATGGCCTCGACCCGGCTGCGCAAGACCCTGCGCGCCGCCGGACACCACCTCTCGCCCGTCGTGCAGGTGGGCAAGGAGGGCGTGACCGAGGCGGTGCTGCGCCAGCTCGACGACGCGCTCGGGACGCACGAGCTCGTGAAGGTGAAGATCGGGACCGAGACCCCCGAGGATCGCTTCGAGGCGGCGGACCGGCTCGGCGCCGAGACCGGCGCGCAGGTCGCGCAGATCCTCGGGCGCACGATCCTCGTCTACCGGCGGCACCCCGAGAAGCCGCGCTACGAGGCCGCCCCTGCGCGCCCCGCGGCTGAGGCGCCCGAGCGTCCCACGCGCGCGCGCGCGACGAAGCGCACGTCGGCGCGCAAGTCGACGGCGGCTCGCGCGAAGCCCACCCGGGGCGCCGGCCGGTCCGGACCCCGGACCCGCACGCGCTAGGGCCCGGCTCACGGGCCGGTCAGCGCCGTCTCACGTCCGCAGGGAGGGATGCAATCCCTCCCGGCGGGGAACGGTCGCGAACCCGCGAAGCGGGCGCGACCGTTCACGGGACCCGCCGCGCAGGGGTGGGGCCCCAGCGGCTCTGCCGCTGGGGCGGGGACGCAGTCCCCGTTGGATCAATTCAGCTCGCCGTCGCGCGCCCGGTCGTAGCCCGAGGGCGCGTCGGCGATGAAGCGCCGGCGCACCGCCTCGATGTCGTCCTCGTCGGCGACGCCCTTCTCGAGCAGCACGTTCTCGGCGATCTCCGCCTGCGTGACGGCCTGGGCGACCTCCCCCTCGGCGGCCTCGAGCCGCAGCCCGAGCTCGCTCACGCGCTCTCCCAGCTCGGAGACCTCGGCGACCAGGCCGCGCTCGCGGCGGACGAGCCGCACGAGCGCGGTGGAGAGCAGGGCGACGGCGACCGTGAGGAGCAGGACCATCGGCGGCCATCGTATCGGGCCGGCCCGGCGAAGTGAAGGATGCGGGTGCGGCGAACGGCGTCGCTGTGGGAGCTTGTCGCCCGGGCGGCGCTGGGCGATCCTGGCCCTGCGTGGCCCGGCTCAACGTGACGCTGGCGGTGAAGCGGCTCGTGCGCGACGTCGCCGCGCGGATCCCCGAGCTCGCGCACGTGCGCGCCTCCCGCATCCTCGTCGTCGCCGGCGAGGCGCGGCGCGCCTCCCGCGCCACCATCCGGCCGGCCCACTTCAGGCAGACGCGTGCCCGCGGCGACGCGGGCCGGAAGAAGCCGCTCATCCGCGTGAAGGGCCGCAAGATCCTCTACGTGGTCACGCTGCGGCCGCTCTGGTTCCGCGCCTCGACGCCGGAGCAGCGGATCGGCACGATCCTCCACGAGCTCTACCACGCCTCCACGCGCTTCGACGGCACGCTGCACCGCGGCCGGCGTCACTCGCGGCTCGCGCGGGGACCCTACAACCGCAAGATCCGCAGGCTCCTCGAGCGCTACCTGGCCGAGGCGCCGGCCGAGATCGTCGCGCCCTTCTCCAAGCACGGGATCGTCCGGGCGCGCATGTGGCTCGAGCGGCCCTGCGGCTACTACCGCGAGGAGAGCTACCGCGGTCGGCAGACCTACACGGAGGCGCAGCTCTTCTACGGCCTCGTGCGCATGGAGCCGCCCGGGCGTCGCCGCGCGCCGCGCCGCAAGGCGCGGTGAGCGTTCGCGGGGCGGGGCGCCCGCGGGGCACTCACGGCCGGCCCGCGCGGCTCGAGCTCCTCGCCGAGGCGCCCGAAGGCGTCGCCGCGGGGCAGCCTTTCGCCTCGGCGGGAGCCGCACCGCCCGAGCGCGAACGCAATCAGAGGCTCGTCCGCTCCAGCAGCGCGCGCGCCGCCTCCGCCTCGCGCTCGAGCGTCGCGTGCAGGCTCTCGCCGTGCGCGTCCATGGTGACGATCGCGGGGAAGTCCTTCACCTCGATGTCCCAGATCGCCTCGCGCACCCCGAGCTCGTCGAGCCTGTGCACGCCGTGCACGCGCACCACGCGGCGGGCGAGCGTCACGGCGAGCGCGCCGACCGCGTGCAAGTAGACCGCGCCGTGGGCGGCGAGCGCGGCGAGCGTCGCGGGCCCCATGCCGCCCTTTCCGACGACGCCGCGCACCCCGTAACGCGCGATCACCTCGGCCTGGTAAGGCTCCTCGCGCAGCGACACGGACGGGCCGGCGGCGGCGAAGCGCCAGGCGTGCGTGGCCGGATCCTGGGCGACCACCGGGGCGCAGTGATAGATGAAGCGCCCTTCGACGAGCCCCTTCACGGCCGGATCGAGCGCGCGCAGGAGGGCGCGGTGGGCGGCCTCGCGAGCCGTGATCATGCGACCGCTGAAGAGCACCTCGTCGCCGACGTGGAGCGAGCGGACGGCCTCGTCGTCGAGGGGCAGGGTGAGCGAGGTCGGCATGATCCGGTCCTAGCCGGAGGTGGGGCGCTGCGCCGCGGCGGGGCGGCCGCTCGACCGGGGCGCTGCAGGCGAAACGCGGTTGCCTCGCCGGGCGGAGAGGCTCTATCTCCCTCTCGGGGCCGAGCCTCCCCGATAGCGTGGCGCCGCGAACCCGGCGCCGAACGGGGCCCAGGGGCTGGCTCCGCAAGAGGCCGCGCCAGGGGCGCGGAGAACGGATCGCATGCGACGGGAGATTCGACTGCCGCTCACCGCCTCGGGGCGGCTCGATCGGGCGCTCGCGGACGCGCTCGGGCTCGGGCGGGCCACGGTGAAGCGCGCCTTCCAGCTCGGCGAGGTGCGGGTGCGTGGACGCCGCGCGCGCGCGAGCGACGCGGTCGAGCCGGGCGCCCTGGTGGAGATCGACGTGGAGGCGCCGGCGGGTCCGCCCGAGCCCGAGCCGGAGGCTCCGCTCGCGGTGCTCGTCGAGACGCCGCGCCTCGTCGTCGTCGACAAGCCGGCGGGCATCGCCGTCCACCCGCTCGCCCCCGGCGAGGGCGGGACGCTCGCGAACGCGGTGGTCGCGCGCTTCCCCGAGTGCGCCGGCGCGTCGCCGGAGCCGCGCGAGGGCGGCGCCGTCCAGCGGCTCGACATCGAGACGAGCGGGTGCGTGCTGTTCGCGCGCGACGCCGAGGCGTGGGAGGCGCTGCACTCCCGCTTCTCGCTGCGCGAGGTCGAGAAGGTGTACCTCGCGCTCGTCGTCGGGCGGGTCGCCTCCGGCGGGGTCTCGTCCGTCCCGCTCGCGCAGCGCGGCGGCCGGTCGGTGCCGGTCCCCGATCCGGAGACGGAGGAGCGGCTCCTCGCGAAGGGGCTCCGGCCGCGACCCGCCGAGACGCACTGGGAGGTCGCGCGACGCTACGAGACGCACACGCTGCTGCGCGTCCGCATCGTCACGGGCGTCATGCACCAGATCCGCGCGCACCTCGCGAACCTCGGTCACCCGGTCGCGGGCGACGCGCTCTACGGCGGCGCGGCGTCCGAGCTCCCGGGGCTGCGCCGTCAGTTCCTGCACGCCTCGCGGCTGGCCGTGGACGGCCCCGACGGCGCGCGCGTCGAGGCGATGAGCCCGCTCCCGACGGAGCTCGAGGCGGTGCTCGAGCGGCTCGGCGCGGCCCAGTAGGGCTGGGGCCCCGGAGCCTGGGATCGGGGCGCGCCGCTAGTAATGAGAAGGGCCGGCGCGAGCCGGCCCTTCGAGACGCTCCGCCTGGAGCGCGGCTACTGCGGCGCGGGCTGCGCCGCCGCGGCCTGGGCGGTGATCGGCGGGTCGGTCATCATGCCGATGGTGTTCACGCCGGAGCCGTGCGCCTGGTCGAGCACGTACACGACCTGGTCGTACTTCACGGTGTCCTCGGCGTTGAAGAACAGCACCTTCGAGGGCCGTCCGTCGTACGCCACGTGGAGCCGCTGCATCGCGTCGGCGACGCTCATCTCCTGCTTGTTGAGGAGCACGTTCCCGTTCTGCAGCGCCGTGAGGATCGTCTGGTCGGGCGGCACCGAGTCGGGCGGGACCGGCTGCATCTCCGGCTGGTAGTCGGGGACGCGGATGAACTTCTGCTTCTCGGCGAGCGGCGTCAGCACCATGAAGATGATGAGCAGCACCAGCACCACGTCGATGAGCGGCGTGACGTTGATGTCCGAGGCGGGCTTCTTCGTCCCGAGCGCCATCCCCATGGCTATCTCTTCTCCTTGATCTCGCTCGCGGCGAGGCTCACGCCGAGCAGGTGCGTCTTCGAGACCTCCAGGATGATCTCGCGGACGCGCTTGTAGTCGACGGCCTTGTCGCCCTTGATCATCACGGGCGAGCCGGGCGCCATCTGCATCGCCACGTTGAGCTCGGTGGAGAGCTCTTCGAGGGGCACCTCCGCCTTGTCGATCCAGGCCTTCCCATCGGCGGTGATGGAGAGGAGGACCGGGTCGCCGCCGCCCTTCAGGGCGGAGACGTGCTTCGCGTCGGGGAGCTGCACCGGCTTCCCGCGCTGGAGCATCGGGGTGATGACCATGAAGATGATGAGGAGCACCAGCACGACGTCGACGAGCGGCGTCACGTTGATGTCGCTCTTCACCGACTTGCTGCCGACATCCATCGACATCGCGTTCGGCTCCTGAGAGGCGTCCCGGAGGTGCGCGCGGCGGCTACTTCGCCTCGCGGCCTTCCTTCATGAAGAAGTCGACGAGCTCCGTGGCGGAGTCGGTGATGTCGACCTGCATGTCCTCGACGCGGTTCGTGAGGTAGTTGAACATCATGACGGCGGGGATCGCGACGAGGAGGCCGAAGGCGGTGTTGATGAGCGCCTCGGCGATCGCGCCGGACACCGTGCCGAGACCGCCGGAGCCGGTGGCCGCCATGTTCTGGAAGGCCTTGATGATGCCCCACACCGTGCCGAGGAGGCCGACGAACGGGGCCGTCGAGCCGATCGTCGCGAGCGAGCCGAGGCCGCGGCGGAGGTCGTTGACGGTGCGGAGCGAGCTGCGCTCGACCGCGCGGTTCACGGCCGCGATCACGTCGAAGTCGCCCACGTCGTGGGGACCCTTGGTGCGGACCGCGTCGACGCCGCGGCTGTACTCCTCGATCGCGAGGCCGAGCACCTTGGGCAGGTGGCCGCGCTTCAGCTTCTTGGAGAGCTCCACCGCGTCGCCGAACTTCCCGCCGGGGAGGAGGTCGCGCAGGCTCGCGGCGTACTGGCGGGAGGCCTTGTTGGCGCGGGAGTAGGTCACGAGCCGCTCGGCCATCACGCCGAGCGAGTAGATGCTCATGATGCCGAGGATCGCGGCGACCACGATGCCGAAGCCCTCGATCGACTTCACCATGTTGACGAGATCGAAGGTGCCCGGGGCGGCGCCGGCGGCCTGGGCCATGACGAGGTTGTTCAAGGAAGCGAGCGGCTGGAACATCGACATCTCCTGTGGGCTGAAACTACTTCTTCGAAAGGTGAACGCCTCGACGCGGGAACGAGCGCCTAGCCTGCGGTGAAGCGGATGGGGAGGATCACCCAGATGGACACCGGGCGGCCCTGGGCATCCGCGCCCGGCACCCAGCGGCACCCCTGGACCGCCTGCCAGATCGCGGTCGAGATGCGCTGGTCGGGGACGTTGGTCATCACCTCGAAGCGCGACGGCGAGCCGTCCGGCCGGATCGCGAACTTCACGGTGATCGGGCCGGAGATGTAGCCGGCGAGCTGCTGCGGGATGCGGACCGAGCGCTGGACGCAGCCCGGCTCGGCCATCTGCGGCTTGCGGTAGCCCGCAGTGGCGAACGCGGGTGCGTCCTCGATCTCGTTCGTGGGCCGGGCGCCGACGACACCGCCGACCACGCCCTCGCCCTCGGCCGCGTCGCCGTAGTCGTACTCCGGCTCGGGCGCCTCGTTGGGATCCGGCGCCTTCATCTCAGGCTGGATCTCCTGAGGCTGGATCAGCGCCTGGGGCGGCGGCGGCTTGGGCAGATCCGTCCGCGGCTTCGCGTCGGGCGGCCGCTTGCGGGCCGCGGGGGGCGGCGCAGGCGGCGGGGGAGGGGGCGGCGGCGGCGCGGTCTTGACGAACTTCACGTCCACGACCGGCTCGTCGATCACCTTCGCCTTGATGGCTGCGGAGGCGGTGATGATCGCCGCGATGAGAATGCCCTGGAAAAGCGTGGAACCGAAGACGTAGCCCGCGCGACGCGCAGCGGCCTTACCGCCTTCCTTCTTGGTGACTTCGTCGAACACGCGCCGGCGGCCTCGCTGCTGCTGCGGTTGACGGCAGAATCAGCCGGAAAAATTGAAGACGCTTCCTAGTCTCCGCGCCTGCACGTTGTCAACAGCGCTGGCGAAAATAGTGCGCATGGCGCGGAGGCGAAGGCAAACCGTTGCGCGTGCTCGATGTGCGCTGACCACGGCCGGCCGACCTTCCAGCCGCTCGGGATCCCCCGAGGGCGTGCGAGCAGCGTCCCTTCTGCGGTGCCCTCCACGCCCTAAGCGGAACGTCGCGACTTGCCGGGGCTTTCGGAAAAAGCACGTAAACTCGGAGTGTTACGTCCCGGGCGGGGTGTAAGAGACAAGCTCGGCTAACAGTCGGCGTCGTCTTGACATTCCTCATAACGACTGCCTACAAGGGCGCACTGACCCGTCGGTCGATCGCTATGTGTGCCGTGATGTGCCCACACGAGCGATCGCCCGCCTGGCTGCGGCTGAGTGCTCTCTCCCTGGAGGAAGTCATGAGGAAGAAGTTGCTTCGCCTCGCGCGCCTCGCGCCGCTCGCGTTGCTGTTCGCGAGTGTCGCCTCCGCGCAAACCACCGGCACCATTCTCGGTGTGGTAACCGATGCTTCGACCGGAAAGCCGGTCGCCGGCGCCGTCATCGTCGCCACGAGCCCTGCGCTTCAGGGTGAGCAGACGGCCGTCACGGACAACAACGGCAACTTCCGCTTCACCCTTCTCCCCTCCGGCGCTTACCGCCTCGCGGTGCAGCTCGAGGGCTACAAGTCCACCGAGCGCTCCGACGTCACGCTGCGCCCCGACAAGACCATCCGCGCGAACCTCGCCGTCGTCCCCGAGGCGGTGCAGATGGAGGAGCAGGTCGTCCGGACGGGGGCCGCACCCGCGGTGAACGTCGGCTCCGCCGAGGCGGGCGCCGTCGTCTCCAAGGAGTTCATGTCGAGCATCCCGGTCGGCCGCGGGTTCGACGCCATCGCCGTCGTCGCCCCGACCGCCAAGCTGGACGCCACGGGCGTCGGGTTCGCCGGCGCGCAGGGCGCCGAGAACCAGTACATCGTCGACGGCTTCAACACGACCGACCCCGCGTACGGTACGCGCGGCGGCAACGGCGGCTTCAACGCCCCGCCCTCGCTTCGCTCGAACTTCCTCCAGGAGATCGACGTCAAGACGAGCGGGTTCAACGCCGAGTACGGCCGCGCCACCGGCGGCATCATGAACGTCATCCTGAAGTCGGGCTCGAACGAGTTCCACGGGTCCGTCTTCTCCACCTTCACGCCCAGCATGCTCGTCGAGCCGACGGGCAAGACGACGGGCGGCCTCGGCGAGGCGCTCGCCTACCGCGCCAAGCCGGACGAGGGGTCCTACGGCCTCGACTTCGGCTTCGAGGTCGGCGGCCCGATCATGAAGGACAAGCTCTGGTTCTACGCCGGGTTCTCGCCCGTCACGAGCCGGACCATGTACCAGCGGTTCGCCCGCCAGAACGCCACCGAGCTCAACTCGGGCGGCACCTGCCCCGCCGGGACGACGCCGGACGGCGGTCACGGTGAGTGCGTGGACGCGCTCCTCAACCCGATCCAGACCACGATCCCCGGGACGGAGCGGAACCTCCGGACGAGCCGCACCACCTACCAGTGGGTCGGCAAGCTCACCTACCTGCTCGACGAGAACAACAACTTCACCGTCACGGGCTGGGGTGCGCCGTCCTCGCGCACGTCGCTCAACGCCGGCGGTCCGTTCTACGGCGCCTCGCCGGCCGCGGCGGCCCGGAGCCGCGAGCTCCTCCCGCTCGACGAGAACCAGCTGTCGGTGCTCGGTCGCTACGGCGGCAAGTTCCTGGACAAGAAGCTCATCACCGAGGTCTCGGGCGGCGTCTACCACTCGAAGACCTCTCCCCAGGACAAGACCGTCGGCGGCGTCGACCAGTTCAAGACCGCCGAGGTGGAGTGGGGCGGCACGGAGCTGAACCTGACCGACTTCGAGGCCCTTCCGGCCGGCGCCGTGGCGCAGGGCTTCTGCAGCAACCCCGCCGACACGGCGGCGTGCCCGCTCGACGCGTACACGACGGGTGGCCGTGGCACGGTCTTCGACAGCACGAGTGACCGCTTCAACGGCAGGGCGTCCGCGGCGTACCTCGCCGAGCTCGCCGGCCAGCACACCCTCAAGGGCGGCGTCGACCTCGAGCGCGTCCAGTACAAGGTCGACGGATATCACTCCGGCGGCGCGATCTGGTACTTCGCGCCAGCGACTTCTACCCTGCCGGATCGCTTCTACGCGTACCGGTCGTTCGGCACGATCGTGAACCCGGGCGGCGGTCCGCTTCCGACCAACGCCAGCACGGGTTTCCCCGGCCTGGAGCTGTCTGCTATCCAGGCCGCGGCCGCGGCTGGTACGCCGGTCGTCACGCGCACCACCCAGACCAACAAGTCCGAGACCGACAGCTTCGCGTACTTCCTCCAGGACTCGTGGCAGCCCGGGTTCTTCCCGAACCTGACCCTCAACGCGGGCCTCCGCCTCGAGACCCAGTCGATGAAGAACCTGTCCGTGAAGAACGGCAGCTCGTTCGACATCACCGACAACTGGGCGCCGCGCGTCCAGGCGATCTGGGACTTCACGGGGAACGGCCGCGGCAAGCTCGCCGGTGCGTGGGGCCGCTACTACTACGCGATGCCGCTCGACATGGGTAACCGGTCGTTCGGCGCCGAGGTCCAGCTCCAGTACTTCCTGAACGCGTCGAGCTGCGGCTTCGCCGGGAACTTCGGCTCGTTCGACCCGAAGAGCCTCGACTTCCCGTCGGCGCTCGGCAACGGGTTCAACTCGACCTCCTGCGCGATCCAGCCCCGCTCCGGTGGCAACAACGACGTGCGCCTGTACGGTGGTGCGACCCCGATCGACCCGAAGCTCAAGGGCTCGTACAACGACCAGTTCGGCGCTCAGGCCGAGTACGAGATCCTCCCCGATCTCGCCGTGGGCGTCGATTACCAGGGCCGCCGCCAGGGCGCCGTCATCGAGGACATGTCCTCCAACGACGGCGGTACGTTCTTCATCTCCAACCCCGGCGAGCGGAGCGGTGACATCACCGTGAACGGGGTGGTCGTCGGCAACGCGACGAACGTGCAGACCTACGATCCGATGACGAACAAGACGGTCACGACGAAGTTCCCGAAGCCGGAGCGTTCGTACGACGGCGTCACCTTCAAGGCGACGAAGCAGTTCTCGAACAGCTGGCTCGCCCAGGCGAGCTACACGTACTCGTCGCTGCGCGGCAACTACTCCGGCCCGTACTACCCTGAGTACGGCCAGCTCGACCCGGGCATCACCGCCGCGTACGACCTCGCGTCGCTCATGGCGAACACGACGGGCTACCTCCCGGGCGACACCACCCACCAGGTCAAGCTCTTCGGCGCGTACACCTACAGCTTCAGCCCCCGCCTGAGCGCGACCGCCTCGGGCGCCTACAACGGCATCTCCGGCACGCCGGTCAGCGCGATGGGCGCCCACCCGGAGTACGGCTCGAGCTCCGCGTTCATCATCCCGCGCGGCCAGGCCGGCCGCACGCCGTTCGTGAACACGATCGACGTCGGCGCCGGCATCGGCTACACGGTGAAGCCGCCGTACGCGCTCAACTTCCGCGTCGACGTGTTCAACGTGTTCAACGCGCAGGAGACCCTGGAGTACGACCAGGACTACACGTTCGACACGGTCACTCCGATGAACGGGCTGAACTGCGACTCGAAGAACTCGATCGGAAAGTCTGACCCGATCGGCGCGATCCAGAAGGACTGCCCGGGGCTCGCCTACCTCAAGAGCGTCGACGGCCGTCCCGTCACCGTCAACCCCAACTTCGGCCGTCCGAGCCGCGCCACCACCGCGTACCAGCTGCCGATCTCGCTGCGGCTGGGCGTGGCGCTCTCGTTCTAGCCCGGTCCAGGGAGGAAACGACATGAAGAACACCAAGTGGTTGTCCCTGGTGGCGGTGGCGGCGCTCGCCGTCGCCTGTGATCCGTACTCGGACGCGAAGAAGGGCTCGCCCCAGATCGTCGCCGTGACCGCGGCGAACCTGGCGGGCGGTGCAGACGCCGTCTCCGCAGACCGGACCGGCGAGGCGTGGAGCTCCGCGGGCACCTGCGGCGGGATCCTCGACAAGGATAAAGCTGTCGTGAATCCTGGCCAGTTCGACGCGACGACCATCTTCGTCACGTTCGATCGACAGGTCGACGGCGGCCTCGTGCAGACGTCGCTGACCGACTGCACGCCCGCGGCCGGCTGGCTCACCGTGACGCCCGCCGCTCCGGCGGGATCGGCCTGGTACTCGTGCTACTCGCCGTCGTCGCCCAGCGCGGCGGAGGGCGGGTCGGTCGTCGTGTACCTCGGCCCCGCCGCCGGCTCGGACGGCTGGGGGGACGCGGAGTTCATCGACGGCTCCGCTCCGGTCCACATCACCGGCACCGTCGCTGGCAGGGCCATCGACGTGACGCTGGGTGCCTGCGCGCCGTAAGCGTCGCGAGCACCACGTAAGACATGAGAGGGCCGGCCTCCGGGCCGGCCCTCTTCTATTTGCGGGTGACGCCAACAAGCCCGCCCCAGCCCCCCGCGCGACGCGACCGACCCGCGACCCCCGCGACCCGACCGAGAGTTCTCGCGTTCGTCCGGTGAGTCCGTCCCGCGGACGGTCGCGCTGCGGCGCCCGCTCCGTGGAAACCCGTGCCACGACAAAGCCCCGGCCCGCTTGCGCGGACCGGGGCTTCGGATGCTGCGAGGCTTCTGGAACCGCTGCCTACTTCTGCAGGCCGGCCGCCTTGGCGACCTCTTCGGCCAGGTTCTCCTGCTTCTTCTCGAGCCCCTCGCCGAGCACGAAGCGGGCGAACCGGCGGACCTGGATGTTCTCGCCGATCTTGGCGACCGCGTCCGTGAGGACCTCGGACATCTTCTTCTTGTCCTCCTTCACGAACGGCTGGTCGAGCAGGCAGAACTGCTCGTAGAACTTCTCGAGCTTGCCCTGGGCGATCTTCTCGAGGATCGCCTCGGGCTTCTTCTGATCGCGCATCTGCGCCTTCGCGATCTCGAGCTCCTTCGCGACGATCTCGGCGGGGACCTCCTCGCGGCGGACCCAGGTGGGCGACGCGGCGGCGATCTGCATCGCGATGTCCTTCACGAGCGCCTGGAAGCCGTCGGTGCGAGCCACGAAGTCGGTCTCGCAGTTCACCTCCACGAGGACGCCGATCTTGCCGCCCATGTGGATGTAGCTCGCGACCTGGCCCTCGGTGGCGGCGCGGGAGGACTTCTTGGCCGCGGCGGCGAGGCCCTTCTTGCGGAGCACCTCCTCCGCCTTCGCGAAGTCGCCGCCGGCCTCGGCGAGCGCCTTCTTGCAGTCCATCATCCCGGCCCCGGTCTTCTCCCGGAGCTCCTTCACCATGTTCGCGTTCACTTCGGCCACGGGTGTTCTCCTTCGTGCGTTGAAAAAGGATCGGGGGCGGACCCGCCGGGCCCGCCCCCGGAAAGCTCCGGGATGCGCCGGGTCTACCGGTTCGCGTCGCCGCCGGGCGCAGGCTGCGCCGGCGCCGCCGTCACGTCGCCCTTGCGGACGACCTCGACGTTCGCGCTCGCGGCGGCGCGGTCCTCGCGCGGCTCGCGGCGCTCGCGGTCACGGCCACCTCCGCGGCGGTCGCGGCGGTCGCGGCGATCCTTCTGCCCGCGCTCGCTCGACGCGTCGCGATCCTCCTCGCCCGGGCGCCGCTCCTCGCCGTGCTGCGCGGCCCAGGCGGAGTAGCGGGCGCGGCCCTCGATGCAGGCCTCGGCGACCTTGCCGGTGAAGAGGCGGATCGAGCGGATGGCGTCGTCGTTGCCCGGGATGACGTACTCGATGCCCTCGGGATCGCAGTTCGTGTCGACGACCGCGACGACCGGGATGCCGAGCCGGTTCGCCTCGTGCACCGCGATGTGCTCCTTCTTCGTGTCGATCACGAAGATCGCGGCGGGCAGGCGGCTCATCTCCTTGATGCCGCCGAGGTTCTTCTCGAGCTTCTCGCGCTCGCGCTCGAGCTGGGCGACCTCCTTCTTGGGGAGCCGCTCGTAGGTGCCGTCCGCCGCCATCTTCTCGATGGTCTTCAGCCGGTCGATGCCCTGCTTCACGGTCTTGAAGTTCGTGAGCGTGCCGCCGAGCCAGCGGTTCGTGACGTGGTACTGGCCGGAGCGGGAGGCCTCCTCGCGGATGGCGTCCTGCGCCTGCTTCTTCGTGCCGACGAAGAGGACCATGCCGCCCTTCGCGGTGGCGTCCGAGACGAAGCGGAGCGCGCCGCGGGCGAGGCCGACGGTCTTCTGGAGGTCGATGATGTAGATGCCGTTGCGGGCGCCGAAGATGTACGGCTTCATCTTCGGGTTCCAGCGCTTCGTCTGGTGGCCGAAGTGGACGCCCGCCTCGAGGAGCTGCTTCATCGTGATGGCGGTGCCCGTCGTCGTGAGGGCGCTCGCCATCGTGGGCTCCGCGGCCTGGGCGGCGGGGGCCGCCTCCGGCGCCTCGGGCGTCGGCGTGGGGGGAGCGATCGGGTCCTGCTGCTGCGGCTGCTGCTGGTTTTCCATGTGATCTCCGGTTTGTGTCCGCCACCTCGCCGGGACTGAAGACGCGCCTTTTGACCCACGGGACGGGCGAGAAGCCGCCGTCGCCGGGAGCACCGGAGCGCGCCGATGCGGGAGGTGTGTGAATTTGCTGCGCCACGCGTCCCAGGCTGCGGGTCGCGCCACCGCGAGCCACGAGGGCGCACGGGGGACCGTCCTCTAACACAACGGACTCCCCGTCGCAAGGCGACCCGACGTGGACGGCGAGTGGCGGAGGATGTCGAAAACCTCCGTGGTTGCCGCGGCTTGCGGGGGACTTTCCTGCGCCCTCCGTGAAGGGTCAGCGCCGCCACCAGGACAGCGCCACGACCGTGCCGTCGTAGCCCCGCCAGGCGACCGGCCGCGCGGTGCGATCGGGGCAGGCGTGGCGGGCGATGCGCGCTCCGAAGCCGAGCTCCCCGCCGCCGCACTCCGGGCAGCGGAAGCGCTCGGCGAGGTCCGCCCGATCAGCGTCGGAGAGCGGTGCGTCCCCCTTGGCCGCCGCGGGGGTGGCGGAGGCCAGCGCCGGCCGGGCGCCGAAGAAGCCGCGCGCCCGGTACGCCTCGAGCTCGGCGATCTCCGCGTGCTCGCCGCCGAGCGCCCGATCCGCATCCGCCCGCGCCTCCGCCGCGCAGGCGGGGCAGGGGCGAAACCCCAGGCTCCGGAGGCATGCGACGGAGATCCCCTCCGCGTCCTCTCCCTCCCACTCCTCTCGAGCGTCGATCTCGACCGCCGGGACGCCCGCCGCCGAGAGCGCCGCCTCCTTCTCCGCGTCCACCGCGTGCGTCACGACCACCTCGATCGCGAGCGCGGGACGCTCCCCGGCGAGGACGAGCACGTCCGCGCGGAGCGCGCCGACGGCGCCCTCGGTCAGGGCCCGATCGCCCTCGCGGGCGAGGTCCCGGGGCGCGGCGCGCCGGCACGAGGGGCAGCGCGCGAGGAGCGTCACGCGGCGGCGGCCGGCGAACGCGTCCTCGCAGAGCGCGAGCAGCCGCTCCTTCGCGTCGAGGTGGAGGGCGGTCTCGGGCGCGGTGAGCGGGCAGGCCGAGCCGGCCCGGTGGGCGAAGTGGCGCCTGCGCACCTTGCCGAGGTGCGGCACGAGCTCGTCGCCGCAGCCGAGGCAGGTGAACGGCGCGCGGCGGCGGCGGTCCGCGGGGTCGAGGCGGAGCGCGTGGACCTTCCTGCCGTCGCGGTCGCGCGCCCAGGCGAGGAGCACGTCGTCCGCGGCCCCCGGCGCGGTCGGACGGGCGCGGGGAGCCGCGGGCGAGGCTCCGGGCGGCGCGAGGGTAGGGCCGTGCCTGGGCTTCGAGCGGCGGCGCATCGGTCGGAGTGTAGCGCCGTCCCCGCCCGGGATCCTGCGCCCGCGCTCCGCGCCGGGTACGGGTACGCGGTCGCTTCCGACAGCCGGTCGTGACCGCGCCGGCGGGAGCCCGAGGAGGATCCATGGCGCTCGAGGTGGGCCAGAAGGCCCCGCAGTTCGCGCTGCCGGACGAGGAGGGGAACGAGGTGAAGCTCTCCGACTTCGCCGGGAAGCGCGTCGTCGTGTTCTTCTACCCGAAGGCCGACACCCCCGGTTGAACGCGGGAGGCCTGCGACTTCCGTGACGAAGTCGACGCGTTCAAGAGGAAGAAGGTCGCGGTGGTGGGGATCTCGAAGGACACCCCCGCCGCGCAGAAGAAGTTCAAGGAGAAGTACGACCTGCCGTTCCCGCTCCTCTCCGACCCGGGCGCCGAGGTGATGCAGGCCTGGGGCGTCTGGAAGGAGAAGAACATGTACGGGAAGAAGACGATGGGGACCGAGCGGACGACCGTGCTCGTCGGCCCGGACGGCAAGGTCGAGCACGTCTTCCCGAAGGTGAAGGTGGAGGGGCACGTGGCGGAGGTGCTCGAGAGCCTGTAAGGTCCGCGCGCCCGCCGGCCCCCGCCGGCGGGCCCCCGACTGCCATGCCGCGCAAACCGCTCCGACCCCGCCCGAACCGCCTCGACCTCGTGGACCCGCTCGTCCTGGAGGTCTACGGCCTCGTGCGCGACCAGGGCTGGCTCGCGGATCGCGCCCTGGAGCGCGCGCTCCGCCGCGACCCGAAGCTCTGGGCCTCCGAGCGGCGAGCGGTCGCCGAGTCGGTCTACGGGCTCATCCGCTGGCAGGCGCAGCTCGACTACCTGCTCGGCGGCGCGCCGGATCTCGCGACGCGCTACGCCGCTTGGCTCGTCCGCTTCGAGCACCTCGCCCCGGCGGACGCGGCGCGGCGGCTCGCGGTCTCCCCGGCGGCGCTCGCCCGGCTCGAGGGCGCCGAGGCGCGGATCGCCGCGATCGCGGACCCGATCGAGCGGCTCGCGCTCGAGGCCTCCTTGCCCCGCTGGATCGCCGAGCGCTTCGCGGGCGAGCTCGGCCTCGACGAGGCGCGCGTGCTCGCGGCCGCCATGAACGCGCGTGCGCCGCTCACGGTCCGCACGAACCTCCTCAAGGGCGACCGCGAGGAGCTGCGCGGCAAGCTCGGCTCGGAGGGCGTCGCCGCGGAGCCGACCCGCCACTCTCCATGGGGGCTCGTCCTCGACGGCCACCAGAACGCCTTCGCGCTCGGCTCGTTCCGCGAGGGCCGCTTCGAGATCCAGGACGAGGGCAGCCAGCTCATCGCGCTCGCGTGCGGCGCGCGGCCCGGCAAGATCGTGGTGGACGCCTGCGCGGGCGCGGGCGGCAAGTCGCTCGCGCTCGCGATGGAGATGCACAACAAGGGCTCGCTCCACGCCCTCGACACGGACGCGGACCGGCTCGAGGACGCGAAGAAGCGCGCCCGCCGCGCCGGCGTGCACAACCTCCGCGCCCGCGTCATCGCCGCAGGGCCCGAGGCCGAGGGGCAGCTCCAGGACCTCGCCGGTCAGGCCGACCTCGTGCTCGTGGACGCGCCGTGCAGCGGCCTCGGCACGCTGCGCCGCAAGCCCGACGCGCGCTGGCGCCTCACGCCCGAGGACCCGGTCCGCTTCGCCGGGATCCAGCGCACCCTCGTGCGGCGCTTCGCGGCGCTGCTCAAGCCGGGCGGGCGGCTCGTCTACGCGACCTGCTCGATCGGCCGGACCGAGAACGGTGAGGTGGCGGACTTCGCCGAGCGCGAGGTCGGGCTCGTGCCGGTCCCGCTCGCGCCCTTCCTCGGCGAGGAGCGGGCGAAGGTGCTCGGGGTGGACGGCGCGCGGCTCGAGCTCTTCCCGCACCGGCACGGGACGGACGGGTTCTTCGTGGCGGCGTTCGAGAAGCGGAAGTAGGGCGACGGCGGTCGCGGTGGGGATCGAGAGCGGGCTCGAAGCCGAGGTCACGCGTGCCTGAGCTTCCCGAGGTCGAGATCGCCGCGCGTAATCTCCGCCGCTGGACGAAGGGCCGGCGCATCGAGCGGATCGAGCCTGACCCGAAGGCGCGCTACGTCTTCCGGCCCGCGAGGCCGGCCGCGTTCGCGCGCGGCCTCGAGGGCGCGCGCTTCGGTTCGATCCGCCGGATCGGCAAGCAGCTCCTCGTCACGCTCGAGAAGGACGGCGCGCCGGTCGGCCTCCTCGCCCACCTCGGCATGACGGGCAAGTGGCTCCGCCGCGACGGCGACGGCGTCCCGACCCGCTTCTCCCGCGCGCGTTTCCACCTCGACGACGGCGCCGTGCTGCACTTCGACGACATGCGGCTCTTCGGCCGGCTGCGGGTCGTGCCGGGCGCGCGCTTCGAGGAGGTGCCCGAGATCGCCGAGCTCGGGCCCGATCCGCTGGAGCAGGGCATCGATCTCGAGCGGCTCGCGAACTCGCTCGGCCGCTCGAAGCTCCCCGTGAAGGTCCGCATCCTGGACCAGGCGCTCCTCCCCGGCGTCGGCAACATCCTCGCGAGCGAGTCGCTCTTCCGCGCGAAGATCGATCCACGCCGGCAGGCCCGCTCGCTCACGCGCGCCGAGGTTCGACGGCTCGCCGACGGGATCCTCGCGACAGTGAAGGAGACCATCGCGCGCGAGGAGGGCCCTGAGATCACCTACGTGGAGGAGGGGGCGGAGAACCCGTTCCTCGTCTACGCGCGCGAGGGCGAGCGCTGCCCGCGCTGCCGGCGGGCGGAGATCGTCCGCATCGTGCAGGCACAGCGCTCGACGTTCTACTGTCCGCGCTGCCAGCGGTGAGGGTCACGGCCGGCTTCGGGACGAGGAACCGCACCCGCGCGCCAGATTGCGATTTCGAATCGTTCTCCCGCGGACCTCGACCCGAATTCTCCGCCTCGCGACGTGAGCGCCACCGAGACGTGGGCGCTTGGCTCGCTACGGCGAGCCGGAAGGAGCGGGGCGATCAGCTCCCACGTGCCATCAGGAATGTTCCGGCCGTCGCTCTAGAGCGCCTTCCCGTTGATGACCTGGACTTCTAGGGAGAGAACATCGAGGTCATGAACGCAGCCGAGGTTGACCCGATAGTCCCCCAGCCTTGCGGGTCCTTGGTAGTCGGGTGGTACGGACGCCACCGTGCTGAACGGAGATATGCCGCAGGTGCGGCAGAAGAAGTGGTTCATGGCCTTGTCCCCGAACTGGTAGAGGGCCAAGTGCTCTTTACCTTCCACGTCGACATCCGATGGGCGGAAATAGTTCGAGGACATGACCGCCCCCTTGCGGATGCAGATGGAGCAGTTGCACCTTCGGCCGCTCGTGATCTCCTCGCACGTGAACGTGAAACGGACGGCACCACAATGGCAACTGGCGCTGTAGGTTCTCGGTGTTGTCATGTCATGCCTGATTAGCCGCTTAGCGCCGGCCACGAATTCGCGACATCCGAGCCACTCCGGCTCGCTACGCTGACCCGCGCGAGACCGTGCATCACGAGGCGTGACCTCCTAAGTCAACGGATGGCGAGCACGAGGCGGATACAGGTACTGGAAGGCATAGCGTCGATGACGGTCAAGCGCATGGACAACGTCGGGATCGTGGTGGAGTCGCTCGATACCGCGATCTCGTTCTTTGGTGAGCTGGGCCTGAAGCTCGAAGGACGAGCCACGATCGAAGGAGAGTGGGCGGGGCGCGTTACCGGGTTGCGCGACCAGCGCGTCGAGATCGCCATGATGCGCACGCCGGACGGCCACGGCCGGCTCGAGCTGTCTCGATTTCTCACGCCCCGTGTGGTCGCCGATCACCGGAACGCCCCAGTGAACGCTTTCGGTTACCTACGTGTCATGTTCGCCGTCGAGGACCTCGACGATACGATCACCCGGCTCCGCAAGCGCGGCGCAGAGCTCGTCGGCGACGTGGTCCAGTACGAAGACACGTATCGGCTCGCCTACATACGCGGGCCCGAAGGACTTCTCATCGGGCTCGCCGAAGAACTCGGCTGAGCGCTCGAGAGTGTATGCGATGCACGGACCCCGTGTGGCGGCCAGGTGATCCCCACAACGACATGAACATCGCCATCTACATCGCCACCTCGGCGAACGGCTTCATCTCAAATGCCCGCAACGTCCCCGACTGGCTGTCTCCAGAGTACGGTCGGGGGTTCTACGAGACCTGCCGGACGAAAGCCGTCATCATGGGCAGGAAGACGTACGACATCCTCGCGCCGGACCATCTTCCGCTGAGCGAGGGGAGCCTCGTGGTGGTGCTCACGAGCCACGCGGGCGCGGCCACCCCGAACCCGAGCGTCGTGTTCACGAGCGCCCGTCCCCACGAGATCGTCTCGATGCTCGAGGGGAAGGGGTTCTCGGAGGCGGTGATCGTCGGGGGCACGGTCACAATGAGCCAGTTCATCGATGCTGGGCTGGTGAACGACATCATCCTGGTGGTGGAGCCGGTGCTCTTTGGTGGCGAGGCCCTACCGCTGCTGAGAGGGGTCGCGCACGACCACAAGCTCCACCTGATCGACAGCGCAAAGCTGAATGACGACACGATTCGGCTGCACTATCGGGTCGCCGCGCGAAGCCGTAGCCACTCCACGTGAACGACGTGGCAGACCCGATCGACGACATCGTCAAGATCTCCCCGGAGATCCACGAGGTCATCTTCGAAAACGACCGGATCCGTGTGCTCAAGGTAACGGTCAAACCCGGCGACCGGGTGGCCATGCATAGGAACCCGGAGAACATCAACTACATCCTCAAGCCGGGTACGCTGCGCCTTACCAGCCTCGACGGCTCGGTCGTCGACGTGGCGCTCACCGACGGGCAGGTGATCCCTGCTCCCGTGGGCTCACACGCGGTCGAGAACGTCGGCGGCACGGTAGTGCAGACCATCTGCATCGAGCTCAAGAGCGGGGGATGACCGCGCCGTTCCCGCTGCTTGCCGTCTCGGATCCTCACCATCCAGATGTGGGTGCGCAGCAGCACGTTCCGGCGGTCGTCAGCCCGGGATCGTATTCTGGGTTCGAAGCTATGAAGCGATCGTGGCCATCTGGCTGAGAATCTCCACCGAGCGCCAGAAGATCGACTCGCAGAGGAATGCCGCCGAGCGTTACATAAGGGTTCCCGCTGCCGTCGAGCGAGCCTCCGAAAACCTCGAGCGGCTTGGAAAGACGGAGGCCGCGGCTGCGTTGGTAGCGATCGAGAAGGAGCAGGTGGAGAGGGATCGAGCCGAGCGAGAGGTGATCCGATGATGATAGGTCGATCCGGGAAGAAGCTGGCCTGGGCGCTCGCGCGTATGAAATGGACTGCAGTGGCCGCTGCTGTTCCGTTGTGGTGTGGGTGCTTCGGGCCGTGCGATGTGAAGGTGATTTCAGAGATGGTCGCACCATCGGGTCAACGTCGTGCGGTCGTGTTTCGGAGAAGTTGCGCGACTGTTAGCGATTCCGTGCAGGTATCCGTCCTGAGTGTGGGCGAGCGTCTGGGGGACAAGCCGGGGAACGCGTTCATCGCGGACGCCGGGGATACGGGCGCACGTTTGACGGTCGGAGTGCGCTGGGACTCCGACGACACCTTAAGGGTCAACTACGATTCGCGCCTGCGCCTGTTCCGGAACGAGGCGAAGGTCCGCCGCGTGGACGTGAAGTACGTTCCAGTCACGGGTACGCCGTGACGTCGTCGTGTGGCGCTGTTCTACGCATTTCCGATCCGGTCTTCCGGTGAGCTAGGTAACGCGCCATGACGGAGTGGCTGCAATCGGTGCCCGGCCTGGTCATTGGCATATTGTTGATACTGTTTCGCAGGCGCTTCGCCGACCACGTTGTCGACTCCCAAAATTGGGTGCTCGGGATTCGTTTAGGCGAAAGAGATCGGCAGGGGATTGTGCTTGTTAGTTGCAGCCGGGGGCTGCTTGATGATCGGCATGTCCATCTTTGGTCTCGCGGGGTGGTTACCCTGAGCAGGTAATGTCGCTGATCGGTCGAGCTCGTCGAGGTGAACGCCTTCGGCCCGTCGCTGCGGACCGCGGCGTGGTTCGCCCTTCGCGCCGCGACGAGGTGGCGCTAGACTCGCCCCGATGCGCCCCGAAGACCTCGCGCGGATGTCCGTGGCCGAGCTGCGCGAGCGGTTCCTCGACCGGAACCGCGCCCTCTCGCCCGAGTGCGAGGCGGCCCTCACGGTGGACCCGCGGGCGGGCGCGCGCGAGGTGCTCCGCCAGATCCTGAAGCGTCGGCACGCCAACCGCGCGGAAGGACAGCGCCTTCGGCATCTGCTGCGCTACGAGGGGGAACTCTGGGACAGGGGCGTCACGCTGGTCGCGGGCGTGGACGAGGCCGGCATGGCGCCGCTCGCGGGGCCGGTGGTGGCGGGCGCGTGCATCCTCCCGCGCGACTACCGGCCGCGCGGCATCGACGACTCGAAGCAGCTCGACCGGCGGGAGCGCGAGCGGCTCGCGGAGGACATCCGCGCGAACGCCATCTGCTGGGCCGTGGCGCGCGCCGAGGTCGAGGAGATCGACCGGCTCAACATCTACCGCGCCGGCTTGCTCGCCCTCACGCGCGCCGTGCAGGGGCTCGCGACCCTCCCCGGGCACGTGCTCATCGACGCCCGCAAGCTCCCCGAGCTCCCGCTCCCGCAGACGCCCATCATCCACGGCGACGCGCTCTCGCTCACCATCGCCGCGGCGAGCATCCTCGCGAAGACCGCGCGCGACGCGCTCATGACCGAGCTCGACGCCGTCCACCCGGGCTACGGGTTCTGCCGCCACAAGGGCTACCCGACCGCCGAGCACTTCGAGGCACTCAGGCGGCTCGGCGCCTGCCCGGTCCACCGGCGCTCCTTCCAGCCCGTGCGTGAGGCGCTCGGCCTCGAGCCGCTGCAGGGCGAGCTGTTCGCGCCGCCCGTGAGCGACGAGGACCTGCCTCCTGGCGAAGAAACACCGTGCGGCGTCGCCGAAATGGTTCCGGAGCAGGGGGACCCGGACGCGACCGCGGCCCTGGACGCGCGTGAGCCGCGCACCCCCGCGATCGCACGACGGGTTTGACCAAAGCCGCGCCGCTCGCTACAACGCCCCCAAGGACGAGCCCGACGGTGCAGGCGCGTTCCCGCGAGCCGGGGAGTTCACCTCGGCGCGGGACCGCCCCCCGATCCGGCGACTGCATGCACGACCGATCTCCGACCGATCCGTTTCCCGCAACGCCCGAAGAAGAAGTCGAAGAGAGCCGCCCGCACCGCCCGCCACCCGGCCTCGCGCTCGATCCTCCCGAGGAGCCGCCGCCGGAGCACCCGCCCGAGATCCCGCTCGATCGGCTCGACTCCGACGCGGTGAAGGTCATCGCGCGGCTCAGGCACATGCGCCACCGCGCGTACTTCGTCGGTGGCTGCGTGCGGGATCTGCTCCTCGGCGCCAAGCCCAAGGACTTCGACGTCGCGACCGACGCCCACCCGGGCGAGGTCCGCGCCATCTTCCGCAACTGCCGCCTCATCGGCCGGCGCTTCCGGCTCGCGCACGTCTACTTCCGCGGCGGGAAGGTGATCGAGGTCGCGACCTTCCGGAAGAACCCGGTGGACGTGGGCGAGGACGTCCCCGACGACAGCGACCTGCTCATCACCCGCGACAACGTCTTCGGCACCGCCGAGGAGGACTCCGTCCGCCGCGACTTCACGGTGAACGGCCTCTTCTACGACGTCTCGACCGGCGAGGTGATCGACTACGTCGGCGGGCGCGAGGACCTCGAGGCGCACCGGATCGCGACCATCGGCGACCCCGAGATCCGCATGCGCGAGGACCCGGTGCGGCTGCTCCGCGCCGTCCGCTTCGCGGCGCGCCTCGGCTTCACCATCTCGCCCGACACCTTCGAGGCCATGCGCCGCCACGCGGGCGAGCTCGCGCGCTGCGCGCCCGCCCGCGTGCTCGAGGAGATCTTCAAGATCCTCCGCTGCGGCGGGTCGGCGCGCGCGTTCGAGCTGCTCCGCGCGAGCGGCGCCTTGCCGGTCATCCTGCCGTCGCTCGCCGCGGCCCTCGAGGGCTGGGAAGAGCGCGGGCGACGCGCCTTCTTCGCGCACCTCTCCGCGCTCGACCGGCTCGTCCGCTCGGGCGAGGAGGTCTCCGACGCGGTCCTGCTCGGCGCGATCGTGATGCACCTCGGCGGCCCCGCGATCGCGGCGCCCGACTCGGACGCGACGGGCGACCACGCCGGCCCGGAGCGCGGCCACGACACGGCGGACGCGCTGCTCGCATCGCTCGTCCAGACCTCCCGCCTGCCGCGCAAGATCGCCGAGCGCACCCGCCTCGCGCTCCACGCCCTGCGGACGTTCCGCGAGCCGTCGAAGAAGCGGCGCCGCCGCGGGCGCGGGCTCGCGGGCCAGAGCTACTTCCAGGACGCCGTGCAGCTCCTCGAGATCTCCGTCGCCGCGACCGGCGAGGGGCAGGAGCTGCTCGAGCGCTGGCGCGCCTCCGCGGGCGGCCCGCCGCCTCGCGAGGAGCACGAGGAGCGCCGCCCGCGGCCGGAGCGCGGGCCGGAGCGCCGCCGCGGTCCTGCGGCCGCTCCCGCTCACGTCGAGGGGAGCACACGGGAGGTTGTCGCCGAGGCCGGACCGGGTGGCGCGACGGAGACCCCGTCGGTCGAGGTTACGGCCGGGGGCGAGAGCCCCCGTACGGGCGCCGAGGGCACTCCCGAGGCCGCCGAGGGCTCGCGCCGCCGCCGTCGGCACCGCGGCGGGAAGCGCCGTCGGCGTCGCGGCGCGGGGGCCCCGGCCCCGGCCGGATCATGATCCCGGCGCGCCGCCCGCGCGTCGGGTAGAATTCCGCACGAACCGCGCCGCCTTGACCGACTCGGCGGCCTTCTGTAGAACGCGCCGACCATGCCGAGCGACCGAGCCGCGACGCCCAAGCCCAGCTACAAGCGCATCCTCCTCAAGCTTTCGGGCGAGGCGCTCATGGGCGACGGCAAGTACGGCATCTCGCCGAAGACCCTCTCCGCCATCGCACAGGACGTGAAGGACTGCGTCGAGCTCGGCGTCGAGGTCGCGCTCACCATCGGCGGCGGCAACATCTTCCGCGGCGTGTCCGGCGCGACGGAGGGCATGGACCGCTCCTCCGCCGACTACATGGGCATGCTCGCGACGGTCATCAACGCGATGGCCCTCCAGGACGCGCTCGAGAAGATCGGCGTGAACACCCGCGTGCAGTCGGCGATCGAGATGCACCAGGTCGCCGAGCCCTACATCCGCCGCCGCGCGATCCGCCACCTCGAGAAGGGCCGCGTCGTCATCTTCGCGGCCGGCACCGGCAACCCCTACTTCACGACGGACACCGCCGCCTCGCTCCGCGCCATGGAGATCCACGCGGACGTGCTGCTCAAGGCGACCAAGGTCGACGGCGTCTACACCGACGACCCGAAGAAGAACCCGACCGCCACCAAGTTCAAGCAGCTCAGCTACATCGACGTCCTGAAGAAGAACCTGAAGGTGATGGACTCGACGGCGATCAGCCTCTGCATGGACAACGACCTGCCGATCATCGTGTTCGACTCGACGCTGCGCGGGAACGTGCGCAAGGTCGTGCTCGGCGAGGCGATCGGGACCACCGTCGGACGGCTCGACGAGAAGTAGGACGCGAGGAGAGGGGCCATGAGCGTCGCGGACGACATCCTGAACGACCTGCACGGCGGCATCGCGAAGACGCTGGACGACCTGCGGCGCGAGCTCTCCGCGGTGCGGACCGGGCGCGCGAGCCTGCACCTCCTCGACGGCGTCAAGGTCGACTACTACGGCACGCCCACGCCGCTCAACCAGGTGGCCACGCTCTCCGTCCCCGAGGCGCGGCTCATCATGGTGAAGCCGTGGGAGAAGAACATGATCCCGCCGATCGAGAAGGCGATCCGTGACGCCAACCTCGGCGTGAACCCCCAGTCCGACAAGGACCTCGTCCGCGTCCCGATCCCGCCGCTCACCGAGGAGCGCCGCAAGGAGATCGTGAAGCAGGTGAAGCACAAGGGCGAGGACCACAAGGTCGCCATCCGCAACCAGCGCCGCGACGCGAAGGAGCTCATCGAGGTCGCGGAGAAGGACGGCGACATCTCGGCGGACGACGCGAAGAAGGCCCTCGAGAAGATGCAGAAGGAGACCGACGAGGGCGTGAAGAAGGTCGACGAGATCACCGCCGCGAAGGAGAAGGAAGTGATGCAGGTGTGAGCCTCCCCCGCTCGCTCCCGTCGCTCCTCGTCGTCTTCGGTCCCCTGTTCCTGCTCGGCTTCGGCGCAGGCGCGCTGCGCGCGCTCGCGTCCCGCCCCGGCACCAACCACCGCCGGCGCCGCGCGCTCCAGGCCGCGTGGGTGCTGCTCCTGCTCGGCGGCACGCCGCTCTGGCTGTTCCTCGCGGCGGCGCTCGGGTTGTTCTGAGGTCCTGTCCGCGCCGCGGGCGCGACGGTCCGTGACCTCCCGTGGCTCGACGGGCGCACCGGGAGCAGACCGGCGTCGACGGTTCCCCAGGTGAAGGCCGCTCCCCCGAGCCTGTCGCAGGGCGAGCGGTCGCGTCACCGATCAGATGGGGAACACCATCGTCGCGAGCGCGATGAGCCAGAGCGTGTGGGCCATCCCGGACCACATCGCCATCCGCTTCACGGCAGGATCCGCGGGCGGGACGTCCTGGCCGCCCCCGAGCCGGGCGGCGATCGCGCGCCACGCCGGCCTGAGCCCGACGAGCACCACGACGATCCGGATCAGCGTGAGCGTGAAGCCGATCATGATGCCGGTGCGCGGGTGGACGCCCTGGAAGGCGAGCACGAGGAGCCCGGTGAGCACGGTCGCGACGCCCATGACGACGTCCAGCGTGATCGCGGGTGCGACGCGCGCCGCGAGGCCCGCCGGGTAGGGCCGCCCGAGCGCCAGCGTGCGCCGCACGTCGCCGGCGACCCAGAGCGTCGCGCCGAGCCAGGCCGAGGCGGAGAGGATGTGGAGGAACCGGAGCAGGTCGTTCAAGGTGTGTTCCCTCCGAGGAGTCGGGCGCCGCAGCGCCCGGGCGGAGCTTAACGGAGGCTCGCTGGCCGGCTCGTCACGCAGAGGTGCTGCGCAAGGTCGCACGCGTTCGCCATAGGTGCACGGCGGCCTCGCGCGGCCGGACGTTCGTCACCCACGCCGCAGCACCTCGTCGAGCCGGCCGGTGAGCTGGCCGCGGGTGAGCACCTCGTCGACCCCGGCCTCCTCGGCTGCCTCGATGAGGTCCGCCTGCAGGTGGCCGAGAAACCCGACCACGCGCGCGCCGGTGTCGCGCTTCAGCGCCGCGAGCTCACTCACGATGCCGGGCTGGTTGAGATCCGCGAGCACGCTCGCGCCCGGCGCTTCGCGGACGACGTCCGCGAGCGGCCGGTCGCGCGGCACGAGCACGATGGGCACCGCGAGCCGCTCGGCGGCGGAGGTGATCTTGGAGCGGAAGAGCAGATCCCGGACGGCGACGACGATCATGGGGTGGGCTTAATGGCGGCGGCGCGTGAAGGCGAGCCGCACCGCCGGAGAAGAGTCGGCGACCGTCCGGGGTGCGGCCGCGGCGCCTCTCCTCAGTACCGGTACCCGTGCGCGATCGGGAACCGCCGCCCCTCGCCGAACGCCTTCTCGCTCACCTTGAGCACCGGCGCCGCCTGGCGGCGCTTGTACTCGCTCGCGACGACCATGCGCAGCACGCGCCGCACGACCGGCTCCGCGTGGCCGCGCGCGACGATGGCGTCGAGCGGGAGCCGCTCCTCGACGTAGGCCTCGAGGATGTCGTCGAGGATCTCGTAGGGCGGCAGCGAGTCCTGGTCCACCTGGCCGGGCTTCAGCTCCGCGGAGGGCGGCTTCGTGAAGGTGCGCTCGGGGATGAGCGTGCGGCCCGCGCGCGCGTTCGCGGCGCGTGACACGCGGTAGACGAGCGTCTTCGGCACGTCGCCGATGACGGCGAGGCCGCCGGCCATGTCGCCGTAGAGCGTGCAGTAGCCGACCGCGAGCTCGCTCTTGTTGCCGGTCGAGAGCACGAGCCCGCCCGTGTCGTTCGAGATCGCCATCAGGATCTGCCCGCGGATGCGGGCCTGGACGTTCTGCTCGGCGAGGTCGCCGAGGGGCTTCCCCTCGGCGCGCTCGAGCTGCGCCATGAACGCGGCGTGCATCGGCTCGATCGAGATCTCCTTGAAAGGGAGACCCAGGTTCTCCGCGAGCGCGGCGGCGTCCTCCCGCGAGTGGCTCGAGCTGTAGCGGGACGGCATCGCCACGCCGAGGACGTTCTCCGGCCCGAGCGCGTCGGCGGCGAGGCAGGCGGTGAGCGCGGAGTCGATCCCGCCGGAGAGCCCGACGACCGCGCTCCTGAAGCCGCACTTGCGCACGTAGTCGCGGACGCCGAGCACGAGCGCGCAGTGGACCTCGTCCGCCTCGGGATCGGCGGCGCCCGCGGCGACGGCGACCTTCTCGCCGTCGAGCCGGATGGTCGCAGAGGCGCCCGTCGCGAGGTCGGCGACGAGGAGCACCTCCTCGAAGAGCGGGGCGCGCGCGAGGATCGCGCCGTCCCGGCCCACGAGCATCGACCCTCCGTCGAAGATGAGCGCGTCGTTGCCGCCCACCTGGTTCACGTAGGCGATGGGTGCGTGGTGGCCGGCCGCGCTCGCCGCGAGCATCCGCTCGCGCAGGGCGGGCTTGCCCATGGCGTAGGGCGAGGCGGAGATGTTCACGACGAGCCCCGCGCCGCCCGCCTTCACGAGCTCCGCGATGGGGTCGCGCGCGTAGCGCGGGTGCACCCAGAAGCGCTTGTCGTTCCAGACGTCCTCGCAGACGGACAGGCCGAGGCGGAGCCCCACGCCCCCCGCGTCGGCCGCCGTGGACGCCTCGGACGGCAGGAAGTAGCGCGTCTCGTCGAACACGTCGTAGGTGGGCAGGAGCGACTTGCGCCCGACCGCGACGACGCGGCCCTCCGAGATGAGCGCCGCGGAGTTGTAGACGCCCGGCGGCGGCGCGCCGGGGACGCCCTCCGGGAAGCCGACGACGACCGCGATGCCGCGGGACCACTCGGCCGGCGCGGCGAGCTCGGCGAGCGTGCGCGCCGCGCGCTCGAGGAACTCGGGGAGATCGAGGAAGTCGCGCGGCGGGTAGCCGCAGAGGGCGAGCTCGGGGAAGACCACGAGCGCCGCGCCGTCGGCGCGCGCGCGCTCCGTGACGGCGCGGATCTTCGCGGCGTTGCCGGCGAAGTCCCCGACCGTGGTGTTCACCTGCGCGAGGGCGATGCGTCCTTGGGGGGCCACGCGAGGATGTTACATTGCCGGGCGCGCGCCGCGCCCGCACTTCCGCGAGGCGCCTCGCCCGAGGCCGCCATGACCGCCATCGCGCGCCGCCGCGTCCTCGCCGTGCTCCCGCTCGCGCTCGCGCTCGCCTGCTCGCGCCCGGCGCGGACGCTCCCCGAGGTGAAGGTCTTCGTCGCGGCGGAGCTGCCCGCGGACGTCCTCGTCGAGGTCGCCGCCCACCGCGGGATCGCGCGCGTCGTCCGCGTCGCCCGCGCCGACGAGGCGGAGCTCGTCTGGGCCGGCGATCCGGCCCAGGCGCTCGCGCTCCGCGAGCGGCTCGACCCCGGCAGCGCCCCGGCCGCCGAGGACGTCCCGGCGCGCTGGCGGGACGCGCGGCGCCGCTTCGCGCCGCTCGGCGCCCGCGCGCGCGTGCTGCTCGTGTCGCCCCGCGCCCGGCTCCCGTTCGCGCCCTCGAACCTGCGCGACCTCGCCGACCGCCGCGCCCGCGGCAAGCTCGCGCTCGTCCCGCTCGGACAGGGCGCCGGTCCGGTGACGGTCGCCGCGCTCACCCTCGCGTACGGCGAGAAGAGCGCGGGCCGGTTCCTCGCGCTCGTCGCCGAGAACGCGCCGCAGCTCGCCGCCTCGGACGGCGAGGTCCGCGCGCGCGTCGCCTCGGGCGGGGCGGCGTTCGGGCTCGCCGGCTCGCTCGAGGGCGCGGCTGCCGCCGCCAGCGCGGCGCCGCTCGAGGTCGTCTACCCGGATCAGGTCGGCGCCGGCGCCGTCGCGCTCCCCACGGCGGTCGCGCTCCTCCGCGGCGCCTCCCACGGCGCGCGCGCCCTCGCGGGCTGGCTCGCCGGCCCCGAGGCGGAGCGGATCCTGGTCGCCCGCATCCCCGGGCTCCTGCCGCTGCGCCCCGAGGTGCCGGTCCCGGTCGGAGTCGAGCCGGCAGGGAACCTCGTGACGCTCTCGTTCGACTGGGACGCGCTCGCCGCAGAGACGGCGCGGCAGACGGCGCGGCTCGCGCGCTGGCCGGAGGGGTTCACGAAGGGGACGCCCGGCGCGAGGTGATGGGGAGGCGGCGAGCCGCCGCCTCTCGCGCCATCGAGGCGTAGAGCCCGGAGCCGGGGACCCGCAGCGCGCGCCAAAGGCACCTCCGCCGGGAGCCGCGCCGGAGCGGCGCCTGGCAGTGCGCCGGGGGACCGGCCGGGAGGACCCTTCGTCGCAGGCGCCGTCCGCTCGGCGGGCACCTAGCTTCCTCTCGATGCACGTCCGCGCCGCCCGTGCGCTCCTGCCCCTGGCCCTCGGCGTCGCCGCCGCGGCCCCCGCACCGGCCGCCGAGCGCGGCGCGCCGCGGGTGGAGTGCGCCGGGCGGTACGCGGACACCCTCTCGGCGATGAAGCCCGGCGCGCGCGCTCGCGAGGCGCGGCCCGCGGCGGACTACGTGTACTGCCTGCGCGCGACCGCGGTGTACGAGCAGCTCTCGTACGGCCGCGGGGGAAAGCTCCGCCGGCAGTACTACACGAAGGTCCGCCACGGCACCGGCTTCGCCTACCGGCTGCGCGGGGAGGAGGCGCTCCTCGCCACGAACCACCACGTGGTGGACTTCCCCGAGGTGACCGGCGACGGGGTCGAGCTCGAGGGCGTGCCGCCCGGCTCGCGGCGCGTGCGCGAGGAGATCCGGATCGTCGCGAACGAGGCGGAGCAGGACGCGCCGGCCCAGCTCGCGCTCACCCCGGTGGTGTCCGACCCGGCGCTCGACGTGGCGGTGCTCTCGGCCCCGGCGAAGCTCCGGACGATGCCGTACCGCACCGGCAGCGCGGAGGAGCTCCGCGTGGGCGACGCCGTCCTCGTGCGCGGCTTCCCGCTCGGCGCGTTCCCCGCGGCCAACGCGGGGCGCGTCATCGCGGTCGGCCAGCGCGACCTCGACCGGGGTTGGGACCACGAGGACTTCGCGGTGGACGCGCTCCTCAACCTCGGCAGCTCGGGGAGCCCGGTGCTCGCGGTCTCCTGCGCCACCGGCGAGCCCGAGCTCGTCGGCATCTACCACGCGGGCTACCGCGGGGCGCAGGGGCTGAACGTCGTCATCGGCATCGACCAGCTCCGCGGACTCCTCACGGAGCTGCGCCCCTCGCCGCGAGAGCTCGCCGGGCGCGAGCCCGGCGCCGATCCGGCCGCCGCGCGCGCGGCGCTCGCGAGAGGGCCCATCGTGATGCCCTTCGGCGGGCGCGCGGTGCGCGTCGAGGCGACGGGCGGCGGCGTGCGGTTCTCCCTGCTCGACGCGAGCTACCCGCTGTCGACGCGCGTCGAGCTCGCCGTCCTCGGCGGGGCGGGGGCGGGCTCGGGCGAGAGCGAGCTGCGCGACGCCCTCTGGGAGCAGCTCGCCCTCGTGCTTCGCTACCGGCGGGCCGAGGACGGCGGCGACGGCTCGGGCTCCGAGCTCGTGCGGGCGCGCGTGGCCGAGCGGATCCGCGAGCGCGAGGAGGAGCAGGCGGACCTCGTCGCGGCGACCCAGGCGGGCGCGGACGGGCTCGCGGTGATCCGGCCGCCGGGGCGGGAGCCGGCGAACGGCGGCACCGTCCGCGACGGCAGCGGGGCTCCGCTACCGAGAAACCGGGTCCCGTGAAGCGGGGATACAGCTGGGGGAGCAGACGGGCATCCGCCTCAGCCCCTGCCGGGACCACGAGCCATAATTGGGCCGTCGAAACGGGGGGTTAGAAAATAGTTGTGCCCGGGGGGTGGCAACCGTGTGGGGCGTTATTATCGTCCCCATCGCCGACGACGGGCGACCGAGCAGGGGTGCGGTGGGGCAGCAGTTGCTCGGCTGAGTCTCGATTTGGTCGGCGAAACGGCCCTACATTCAGGGCCCTTCCGGGGAAGAAACGATGGCTCAGATCGATATCGAGATCCTCACGCCGTTCGCCGCCAAGTTCATGGAGGGCACGACGCTCACGCCTGCGGAGCGCGCCGAGGTCCTCCGGATCGCCCAGGGCTTCGCCTGCAAGGACTCCGCGGCTGCGGCCGGCGTCTCGCCGGAGACCATCCGCGCGCGCCGCAAGCGCATCTACCGCAAGCTCGACGTCCCCGGCTCCGGCGAGCTCCTCGCGAGCCTCCTCGCCCTCTCGCTCAAGATGCTCGCGAAGGGTGAGCGGATCGAGCCGCGCCCCGTCGTCCCGGCGCAGCCGCAGCCTGCCGCGACGGCCTCCTCCGCCGTCGTAGCTCGCTAGCAGCACGCAGGTCGTCGCCCCACCGCCGAAGCGGCCGGGCGCAGTCACTCGATCGCGTATCGACGCCGCGCGCTTGCCGCGCGCCCCGTGGAGGGGTGCGGGGCGGGCGCGCGATGCGTTTTGAAGGTGCCGTGGCGCAGCGCCGCGAGGGAGCGGCGCGCGCCGAGGGTCACCGCGCCGCGAGCCAGGACTCGACGCGCGCCGCGACCTTCGCGGGCGTGAAGCCGAACTCCTCGGCGAGCGCCTTCTCCGGGGCGCTCGCCCCGAAGCGGTCGATCCCGAGGACGAGCCCGTCCTTGCCCACGAGCTTCCACCACTCGATCCCGCGCGCCGCCTCGAGCGCCACGGCCGGAAGCGCGGGCGGGAGCACCTCGTCCCGCCAGCCCTTCGGCTGCGCCTCGAAGCACGCGAGGCACGGCACCGAGACGAGCCGCCCGCGGAGCCCCTTCTGCGCGAGGAGCTCGAGGGCGGCCTGCGCGAGCGCCACCTCCGCGCCGGTCGCGAGGATCGCGAAGCGCGCGCCCTCCGGACCCGCGACGACGTAGGCGCCGCGGAGCGCCGCCTCTGCGTCGAACTCGGCGTCGCGCTTCACGGGCGCGATCTTCTGGCGCGAGAGGATGAGCGCGGTCGGGCCGTCGCGCCGGGTGAGCGCGTGCGCCCACGCGACCGCCACCTCGTCGCCGTCGCAGGGCCGGCAGACGTGGAGGTTCGGGATCGCGCGCAGCGCGGTGAGGTGCTCGATGGGCTGATGGGTCGGGCCGTCCTCGCCGAGGAAGATCGAGTCGTGCGTCCAGACGAAGATGTTCTGGAGGCCGGAGAGCGCGGCGAGGCGCACCGGCGGGCGCATGTAGTCGGCGAACTGCAGGAACGTGCCGGTGAACGGAACGTGGAGCCCGTCGTAGGCGAGGCCGTTCGCGATGGCGCCCATGGCGTGCTCGCGGATGCCGTAGTGGACGTTCCGGCCGGCCGGGTTCGCGGGCGAGAACGAGCCGCCGCCCTTGATGTCGGTGAGGTTCGACTCCGCGAGATCGGCGGAGCCGCCGACGAGGCACGGCACGAGCGCCGCGATCTTCTGGATCGTCGCGGCGGAGAGCTTGCGGGTCGCCTCCGCGCCGGCGGCGCCGTCGAGGACGCGCTCGAGGATCCGCTCCGGCACCCAGCGCTCGACGTGCACGTCGAGGAGCGCCGCCTTCTCGCCGTGGGCCTGCCGCCAGCCGCGCTCCTTCGCGCGCCAGGCCTCGACCTCGCGCGCCTTCTCGGCCTGCACCTCGCGCCAGAAGGCGCGGACCTCGTCCGGCACGAGGAAGCGCGGCTCCTCCGGCCAGCCGAGGTTCTTCTTGGTGGCGGCGAGCTCGGCCTCGCCGAGCGGCGCGCCGTGCGCGGACGACTTGCCTGCCTTGGCCGGCGAGCCGAAGCCGATGGTGGTGCGGACGCGGATGAGCGACGGCTTCCCCGTCTCCGCCTTGGCCGCCACGATGGCGCGGTCGATCGCCTCGTGATCGCGGCCCTCGACCTCCTGGACGTGCCAGCCGTAGCCCTCGAAGCGCTTCGTCACGTCCTCGCCGGTGAAGGCGATGGAGGTGTGGCCGTCGATGGTGATCTCGTTGTCGTCGTAGAGGTAGACGAGGCGGCCGAGCGCGTTGTGGCCGGCGAAGCTCGCCGCCTCGGCGGCGACGCCCTCCATGAGGTCGCCGTCGGAGACGATCGCGTAGACGAAGTGGTCCTCGAGCGGATTCCCCGGGCCGAGCTTCGCCGAGAGCATCGCCTGGCCGAGCGCGAAGCCGACGCCGTTCGCGAAGCCCTGGCCGAGCGGGCCGCTCGTGATCTCGACGCCCGGCAGGTAGCCGAACTCCGGGTGGCCGGGGGTGCGGGAGTGGATCTGCCGGAACTTCTTGAGATCCTCGATGGTGCAGTCGAAGCCGGCGAGGTGGAGGAGCGAGTAGAGCAGCATCGACCCGTGCCCGGCGGAGAGCACGAACCGGTCGCGGCCGAGCCAGCGGGGCTCCTTCGGGTCGAAGCGCAGGTGGCGCGTCCACAGGACGAAGGCCATGTCGGCCGCGCCCATGGGCATGCCGGGGTGGCCGCTGTTCGCCTGCTGCACGGCGTCCGCCGCCAGCATGCGGATCGTGTTGACCGCCTTCTCGACGAGATCTCTGCTCGCGCTCGGCACGGGGTTCCTCCGTAAATTCGCGGGCGCAACATCGCGCAGCGGGGGAGGGAGATCAAGGGGGACCGCCGCCGGGCGGCTGCCTGGCCGATCGCGCGGTGCCCCCGCGGCGCCCTCAGGCGCTCGGAGCCCGGAGCCAGGCGAGCGCGATCGCGCCGTCGGGCGCGAGCTCCAGCGCCGCCACCGCGCCGGGCGGCACGGCCAGCTCGCGGCCTGCGGCGAGCGCGACCGCCTCGGCGATCTCCGGGTTGTGGCCGACGAGCGCGGTCCCCGGGGACACCCGCCGGGCGAGGGCGAGGAGGGCGCGCCCGGTCGAGGCGCCGGAGGCGAGCGCAGGCTCCTCGTCGACCGGCGCGGCGGTCGCGGCGGCGAGCAGCGCGGCGGTCTCGCGGGCGCGCTCGAGGGGCGAGGTGAGCACGGCCGCGAGCCCGAGCGACGGCGCGAGCGCGCGCGCGTGCGCCTCGAAGCGCGTCCGGCCCGCGGGCGTGAGGGGCCGGGCCGCGTCGGTGGTCGTCCGCGGGGCGGCGTCCGCGTGACGGACGAGGTAGACGCGGCCGGCCACGGCTCACTCCGAGACGAGCAGCGCGACCGGGAAGTCGGAGAAGAGCGCCTCGAGGGGGAGCGCGTCGCCCTCGCGCACCGCGCCGGTCACGACGTCGCGCCAGCGGCGCGGCAGGCCGTGCGGCACGGGGATCGCCCCCTCCCAGCGGATCCGCCCGCCGCCCGCCTCGATGAGGCCGAGCACGAGGCGCGGCACCACGCAGAGCGCGGCGCGGCCGCCGTTCCCGGCGTGCGCCCGCGCGAACGCGAACACGCTCCGCGCGTGCGGCCCCTCGGCGAGCGCCGGCCGGTAGTCGCCGGCGAGGAAGAGCTCGCGGTGCTCCCGGCGTGCGTGCAGCGCCGCGTGGAGGAGGAGGAGCTTGGCGCGGCCGTCGGCGAGCGCCTCCGGCGCGGACACCTGCCGCGCGAGCGCGCGCCGCGCGTGGGGGCCGCGCGCGACCTCCGCGTAGAGCGCCTCGAGCGTGCGCGCGCGCAGCCCGTAATCCACGGGGCGCCGGTTGTCGGGATCGACGAGCGAGAGGTCCCAGAGCTCGCAGCCCTGGTACACGTCCGGCACGCCCGGCGCGGCGCACTTCACCGCCACCTGCGCGAGCGAGGACAGCCGCCCCGCCGCCGCCGTACGCCCCGCGAAGGCGGTGAGGTCGGCGAGGAAGGGGGTCGCGGAGAGGCACCGCTCGACGAAGGTCCGGACGCCGGACTCGTAGTCCTCGTTCGGGCTCGTCCAGCTCGTGTGCACCTTGGCCTCGCGGATGGCCTTCTCCATGTTGCCCGGGATGCGGCCCCGGACGTCGGCGGGGTGGGGGGGGCCCGGCTCGCCGCCGCCGTCCGGGAGCGCGCCGACGAGCGTCTGGTAGAGGAGGAGCTCGTCGGCGCGATCGGGGGCGCTGCCGTTCTCGCCCCCCACGTGCGGCCGGTTCATGCGGTGCCAGCGCAGGACCGCGCTCCGGAACTCGGCCGGGATCTCCGAGAGCGCGTCGATGCGGGTGCGCACGTCCTCGCTGCGCTTCGTGTCGTGCGTCGAGGTGGCCGAGAGCGAGCCGGGGAAGCGCGCCTGCCGCTCGGAGAGGAGCGCGTGGACCTCCTCCGGCGTCGAGCCGAAGTGGCGCGGCTCGCCCCCGACCTCGTTCAGGGACGCGAGCCGGACGTAGCTGTAGAAGGCGGTGTCCTCGACGGCCTTCGCCGTCACCGGCCCGGTGACCTGCTGCAGCTTCAGCGTGAACTCGAGCCACTCGTGCCGCTCGTCCTCGGTGAGCCCCTCCGGATAGCGCTGCAGCACGACGTCGCGCAGGAAGTCGTAGATGGACGGGTCCACCACCGGGCTCCGCCGCCGCGCCCGCGCGATGGTGCGCTCGACGAGCGCCCGGTCGCGATCGTCCACCTCGCCGCGGCGGGTCACGTAGGTGCGGTAGACCGGGAACAGCGCGACGAACTCCACGAGCGCGCGGGTGAGCTCGTTGAGGGTGAAGTCGCGCGTGCGCCGGTTCATCTCGCTGATGCGGTTCAGGCGGTGCGCGAGGGTGTTCACCTCGCCGGCCATCGAGGAGGACATCACGAGCCGCTTCTTGTCCACCACCACGTCGGCGAACTGCTCGCGGCGGCCGGAGAGGCGCGTCCACATCCCGTCGAAGGCGCGCTCCGCCTCCGGCTCCACGAAGAGCCCGTTCACGGCGGCGAGGAACTCGTAGCCCGTGGTGCCGTCCACGTCCCAGCCCTCCGGCATGCGCTCCGGCGCGACCAGGATCTTCTCGACCACCACGTAGAGCGGCCTCGCGGGGAGCCGGCCCGCCTCGAGCGCCTCGAAGATGCGCTCGAGCACGAGCGCCTCGGTGTCCGCGTCGAGCGGCGTGCCGCGCCGGGCCGCGAGCGCGCGCGTCCGCTCGACGAGGTAGGACGCCTGGAGCCGGCGGAAGTAGGCGGGCGGCGCGTACAGGCCGTCGGGGTGGTCGATGCGCAGGCCCGTGATGTGCCCGTCGCGCAGCAGCCCCAGCACGAGCCGGTGCGCCTCCCGGAAGACGCGCGGCTCCTCCATGCGGATCGCCGCGAGCGCGTTCACGTCGAAGAAGCGGCGGTAGTTGATCTCCTCGCCGGCGACCCGCCAGAAGGCGAGCCGGTAGGCCTGACCCTCGAGGAGCCGCTCGAGCAGATCGAAGCTGCTCCGGTCGCCCTTCCTGCCGTTGAAGACGCGGATGTTCTCGTCGACGAAGGCGCGCACGCGCGGGCTCGCGTCGCAGAGGGCCGCGAGCCGCCGCTTCGCCACCTCCTTCTCGCGCGCGCGGTCGGCCACGGCCTGGGGCGAGGTGTCGGTGCGCGGCGCCAGCTTCTCGAGCGAGACGCAGATGGACTCGAGCTCCTGGAAGTGGACGTCGCCTTCGCCGAGCTCGGCGCGCAGCTCGGGCAGGCGGTGGCGGAGGAGCTGCGGGACGGAGCGCGGCGCCACCGGGAACACGTGGTCCCAGTAGCGGACCTCGAGCGCGCCGCCCTCGCGCGCGAGCTTCAGCTCGCCGGCCTCGAGCACCTTGCCGAACTGATCGCCGAGCAGCGGGACGAGCACCTTGTGGCCGAGCTCGGTCTTGAGCGGGCGCCACTCGACGTCGAAGGCGGGGGCGTGGACCGACGACGGGCCGTTCTCGAGGACGTCCGTCCACCACGGGTTCCTCGCCCCGATGCCCATGTGGTTCGGGACGAAGTCGACGAGGATCCCCATGCCCCGCTCGGCGCACGCCGCGGCGAGCCCGAGGAAGGCCTCCTCGCCGCCCAGCTCCGGGTTGAGCCGCCCGTGGTTCACGACGTCGTAGCCGTGGCGCGAGCCGGGCGCGGCCTCGAGGATGGGCGAGAGGTAGAGGTCCGTGACGCCGAGCGCGTGGAGGTAGGGGACGACGCGCGCGGCGTCCTCGAAGTCGAAGTCGCCGTGGAGCTGAAGGCGGTAGGTCGAGGCGGGGCGGCGCGTCACGCCGGTGCCGTGCGAGAGCTCCTGCCCGAGCGCGAGGATGAGCTCCTCGGCGAGCGCCGCCCGCGCGATCTCCGCCGCCGGCTCGGTCCCCGTCTCAGTCGCGTCCGCCACCCGAGGTCCTCGCGATTCGCCCGCTCCGCTCGGAGAGCGCGCGCAGCCGGTCGCGCGCGGACAGGTCGGCGGCGAGCGCGCCGAGGTCGCGCGGCATCCGGTACGTCCAGTTCTCGTCGTTCACGGTCCCCGGCACGTTCACCCGCTCGCGCAGCCCGAACGCGTCCTGGAAGGGCAGGAGGAGGAGGTCCGACCCGGCGCCGTAGACGAGGGCGAGCAGCGCGTCGCGCACGCCGTCGTCGAAGGGGACCTGGCCGCGCGCCCGCAGCGGGGCGAGCTCGGGGAGGGCGAGGAAGGCGGCGCGCTCGTCGCCGGGCATGCCGTCCCACCAGTCCGCGAGCGCGTCCGTGTCGTGCGTTCCGGTGGTGGCCACGGACAGGGCGGGCCACGCGCGCGGGTCGCGGAACGGCTGGCCGGGCGCGTTCCACTCCCGCTCCCAGCGCAGCACGCGGTAGCCCGGCACGGCGATCCGCTGCAGCGAGGCGCGCACGAAGTCCGGGACCGTCCCGAGGTCCTCCGCGATGACGCGCGCGCCGGAGGAGAACAGCCCGAGCACGCGCTCGCCGTTCTGGATCTGCGCCGCCTCGCCCTCGGGGATGAAGGCCGGCGGGCTGCCGTCGTTCGGGAAGAAGTAGGTCCGGTAGAGGCCGACCACGTGATCGACGCGGTAGAGGCCGTAGAGGTCCGCCATGCGGCGGGCGCGCTCGGAGAGCCAGGGGTACCCCTCGCGCTCCATCACGTCCCAGCGGTAGACGGGCAGCCCCCAGTCCTGCCCGGTCGCGCTGAACGCGTCGGGCGGCACGCCGACGCGGGCGTCGAGCCGGAAGTCGTCGCGCCGCGCCCAGACGTCGGCGGAGTCGGTCGCGACCATGAACGGCAGGTCGCCGGCGAGCTCGACGCCGGCGCCGTTCGCGGCGTGCCGGGCGGCGCGCCACTGCTCCTCGAGCTGCCACTGGAGCCACGCGTAGAACAGGATCGCGCGGGAGTGGCGGGCGCGCGCGTCGGCGAGCGCCTCCGGGGCGCGGTCGCGCAGCGGCTCGGGCCACTCCATCCAGGCGCGGCCGCCGAGCGCGTCGTCGTGGATGGCGACGAAGAGCGCGTAGTCCTCGAGCCACGCGGCCTCCTCGCGCCGGAACGCCTCGAGCGCCCGGGCGCGCGCCGTGCCGCGGGACCACTCGTCCCGCTCGAAGCGCGCGAAGGCGAGCTCGAGCGCGCGCCGCTTGAGGGCGCGCACCTCTTCCCAGCGCACCGCCGGCGCCGCCCGCACGCGCGCGAGCCGCTCGCGATCCTCGGCGGAGAGCGCGCCCTCGCCCCCCGCCGCCTCGAAGTCCTCGAGCCCGCCGAGGGCCAGGTAGACCGGGTCCACCGCGAACGCGCTGAGGGCGGCGTAGGGGCTGCTCTGCCCGCGCGAGGCCTCGTTCACCGGCAGCACCTGCACGATGGAGAAGCCCGCGCCCGCGCACCAGCGGGCGAACGGGACGAGGTCCGGGATCTCCCCGACGCCCCAGTCACGGGCGGAGCGCATGGAGAAGAGCGGGAGGAGGACGCCGGCCTGTCGGGGCATGGAGGAGCGGGCTCGTGAGCGGGCCCTTCGGCCGCGCTCGAAAGGTTTGGGCTTGTGGCGATCGGGGGCAGGCATTATCAGGAGGCGCGCCCATCCGGCACCTGAAAAGCGGGGCGATACGCCACCGGCGCGCGGCCGAATCCCCGCATCCAGGCCGCGCGCGCGGCCACGCAAGGCACGCCTTGATCCGCGGCCGCTTCGCACCGTCCCCCACCGGTCCGCTCCACCTCGGCAACGCCCGGACGGCGCTCCTCTCCTGGCTCGCCGCGCGGGCGCCCGGCGGCCTCTACGCCCTGCGCGTCGAGGACCTCGACGGCCCGCGCGTCCGCCCCGGCCTGGAGGCGCGCATCCTCGACGAGCTCGCCTGGCTCGGGCTCGACTGGGACGAGGGGCCCGACGTGGGGGGGCCCTCCGGACCTTACCGCCAGTCCGAGCGGCTCCCGCGCTACGCCGCCGCGCTCGAGCGGCTGCGCGCGGACGACCGCGTCTACCCCTGCTTCTGCTCGCGCGCCGAGGTCGCCGCCGCGGCGCAGGCGCCCCACGGGCCGTCCGACGAGGGCCCGCGCTACCCGGGCACCTGCCGCGGACTCTCCAGGGCCGAGCGCGCCCTCCGCGCGCGCACCCGCGCGCCGGCGTGGCGGCTCCGCAGCGAGCCGGGCCTCGTCGCGTTCGAGGACGGGGTGCACGGGCCGCAGGCCTTCGACGTGGAGGGCTCGGTGGGGGACTTCGTCGTGGCGCGCGCGGACGGCCTCCCGGCCTACCAGCTCGCGGTCGTCGTCGACGACGCGGCGATGGAGGTGACGGACGTCGTGCGCGGCGACGACCTCCTCCCCTCGACCGCGCGCCAGCTCCAGCTCTACCGCGCGCTCGGCCTCGCGGCGCCGCGGTTCGCCCACGTCCCGCTCGTCGTGGGCGAGGACGGAGAGCGGCTCGCGAAGCGGCACGGCGCGCTCTCGCTCGCCGAGCTGCGCGAGCGCGGCGTGGCGCCCGGGGCGGTGGTGGGGCTCCTCGCCGAGCTGTCCGGGCTCGCCTTGCCGGGCGCGCGCTGCCGTCCCGCGGAGCTCGTCGGAGGCTTCACGCTCGGGCGGATCCCGCGCCGGCCGGTGACGCTCGGCGCGGCGCGGGTGGCGGCGCTCGGCTGAGGTGATCGCGGAGCCCGTGCGCCGGGCGCGGGCGGCCTCGCCGGCCGCGCGGTGGTGCCCCGGGGGCGCCCGCCGCCGGTCGCTCTAGAAATCCACCCCGACGCGCCCCAGCATCCCGAGGGCCGGCTCGTGAGAGTCCATGCCGGGCAGCCCCCAGCGCGCGAGCCCCCACACGCCGAGCCGGAGCGGGAACACCGGGAGCTTCAGCGAGACGCCCGGGCGCACGCCGTAGAACGTGGACCAGTTGCCCGCGACGGCCTCGCCGAGGTCCGAGCGCGTGCGAAGGTTCGCGGCACCGACCTCGCCGAGGAGCTCGATCCGCAGGAGGGGCAGGACGTCGAAGGAGAGCCCCGCGAGGCCGCTCGCGTCGTACCGCTCGAGCTGCGAGCGGTGGAAGTAGCCGCCGGCCGCGGCGCCCAGCGCGAGCGTGCCGACGCGCAGGAGCACCGTGCCGCCCAGCTGTCCCATGGGCAGGAGCGCCTCGTTGGAGAGCGGCGCGCGCTCCACCCCGAGCTTCTCCGCGCCGATGGTCGCCTCGACGCCCAGCGACACGCCGGCCCGCGCGACCCCAGCGCCTGCGAGCAACGCCACCGCCACCACCGTCCGAACGCGCATGCGCTCTCCCCCCCGCTCGAGTTCCAGCCTTCACTCGAAAGTGCGCACGCGCGCATCCCCGTCCGAGCCCATCCCGGGGGGGCGGACGAGCGGGGGAGGGGCACGGCAGCTACAACCCCGGCCGTGTCGCTCCTCCGCTCTCGCACCGATCCCCGCTGGCTCGAGGTCGCGCTCGCCGACCTGCCGTCGATCCTCGCCGACCACGCGCACTGCGAGAAGAAGGCGGCCGCGAGCGCGGTGAAGCTCGTCGCCGAGCACCCCGACCGCCCGGAGCTCGTGCGGGCGGTGGCGCGGCTCGCGCAGGAGGAGCTGCAGCACTTCCTCGCGGTGCTCGCCGAGATGGGCCGCCTCGGCGTCGCGCTCACGCCCGACGGGGGCGATCCATACGCGCAGGCGCTCCTGCGGCGCGTGCGCGGCGGCGAAGGTCGGCTCGTGGACCGCCTGCTCGCGGCGGCGCTCATCGAGGCGCGGAGCTGCGAGCGCCTCGCGCTCCTCGCCGGCGCGCTCGAGGAGCCGCGGCTGCGCGAGCTGTACGCCCGGCTCGCGCAGTCCGAGGCGGGGCACGAGCGGCTCTTCGTCGAGCTCGCCCGGCGGCACGGGGCGGGGGACGTGGACGCACGCCTCGCCGAGCTCGCGGCGGAGGAGGCGCGGATCGTCGCGGGCCTGCCGCTCCTGCCCAGGATTCACTGACAGCGCGGTGAACACCTGCGCGCGCCCAGCGCGGGAGCCCGCGGCGGGACGCGGACGAGCGCTCGAGGCCGGCGGCCGGGCGCGGGCGGAGATCGCGCCCGCCGCGCCGGCCTCGGTGCGCGGGCTCGGCCGCTCCACTTCGGAGGGACCCCGGGGCTCCGGAAAAGCGGCGGGGCTCCGTCGTGGTCCTGCCATTTCGGCCGTGGTCTGGGAGGCTGCGGGAGGTGCGGCGCGTTCGCTCCGCGCTCCAGGCGCTCCACGAAAGGAGGAGGTTGCGATGAAGGCGCTCGTCTATCACGGCCCCGGGAAGAAGGCGTGGGAGGAGAAGCCGAAGCCGACGATCAAGGAACCGACCGACGCGATCGTGAAGGTGGTGAAGACCACGATCTGCGGCACCGACCTCCACATCCTGAAGGGCGACGTCCCGGCGGTCACCGACGGCCGGATCCTCGGGCACGAGGGGGTCGGCGTCGTCGAGGAGGCGGGCGCGGGCGTCACGACCTTCAAGAAGGGCGACCGGGTCCTCATCTCCTGCATCACCGCCGACGGCAAGTGCGAGGCGTGCAAGAAGGGGATGTACTCGCACTGCGCGAACGGGGGCTGGATCCTGGGTCACCTCATCGACGGGACGCAGGCCGAGTACGTCCGGATCCCGTACGCCGACACGAGCCTCTACGCGGTGCCCCCGGGCGTGGACGAGGGCGCGCTCGTCATGCTGAGCGACATCCTCCCCACCGGCTTCGAGGTCGGCGTCCGCAACGGCGCCGTGAAGCCGGGCGACACGGTGGCCATCGTCGGCGGCGGGCCGGTGGGCCTCGCCGCGCTCCTGACCGCGCAGTTCTACTCTCCGGCCGAGCTCATCATGGTGGACCTCGACGACAACCGCCTCCAGGTCGCGAAGAGCCTCGGCGCGACCCAGACCGTCAACAGCGGAGACGGGAAGGCGGTCGAGAAGGTCATGGCGCTCACCGGCGGCAAGGGCGTGGACGTGGCCATCGAGGCGGTGGGGATCCCGGCCACCTTCGACGTCTGCCAGGAGATCGTCGCGGCGGGCGGGCACGTCGCGAACGTCGGCGTGCACGGCAAGAGCGTCTCCCTGAAGCTCGAGAAGCTCTGGATCCGCAACGTCACGATCACGACGGGGCTCGTGGACACGAACACGACCCCGATGCTCCTCAAGAACGTCGTCGCGGGGCGGCTCGCGCCGCGCAAGCTCATCACCCACGAGTTCGCGCTCCACGACGTCGTGAAGGCCTACGACACGTTCGCCAACGCCGCGAAGGAGCGGGCGCTGAAGGTCATCCTGCGAGCGGAGTGACGGCCCGGCGGGCGCGAACCCGCCTCGCGTGCCCGCGAGGCCGGTTCGCGCGCCGTACGCGTCACCTAGAGCTTGGCCGCCGCCGCGAGCAGCGCGTCGTTCTCCTCGGGCGTCCCCACCGAGATGCGGATGCACCCCTCGAGCCCGGCGTAGTGATCCTGCCGGCGCACGAGGATCCCCTTCGCGACGAGCGCGTCGAACGCCGCCTTCGCGTCCGGCGTGCGCACGAGCACGTAGTTCGCGGCGCTCGGGTAGGGCTTCCAGGTCGGGTGCGCGGCGAGGCCGGCGAGGAGCCTCGCGCGCTCCGCGCGGATCCGGGCATGGATCGGCGCGAAGGCGCCCGGCGCCTCGAGCGCGGTCAGCAGGATCGCGCCGGTGTGCGCGGGGATGCAGAACGGCGGCACGAGCGCCCGCACGATCGAGGCGACGCGCGGCGCGGCGAGCAGGTAGCCCGCGCGGATGCCGCCGAGGCACCACGCCTTCGAGAAGGTGCGCAGGATCGCGACGTTCGCGTTCGCGCGCGCGAGCGGGCGCGAGTCGGTGCCCGCGAAGGCGTGGTACGCCTCGTCCACGACGAGGAGCCAGTCGCGCTCGCGCGCCCGCGCCGCGAGCCGCTCCACCTCCGCCGTCTCGAACAGCCGCCCGGTGGGCGCGTGCGGGTTCGGCAGGAACAGGACGCCGGGAGGGCCCTCCATGGCGGCGAGGAGCGCGTCCACGGGGAGCGCGAAGCCTTCGCCGAGGGGGATGGAGCGGTACGGGGTGCCGGCCGCCGTCGCGCCCCCCTTGTAGTAAGGGAAGGCCGGGGCGGTATCGAGCACGGAGCGCGCACCCTGCGCGAGGGCGAGGACGAGCAGGTTCGAGCCCGGGGCGACGACGATCCCCTCCTCGGGCCACTCCTCGTGGCGCGACAGCGCCGCGCGGACGTCCTCGGCGTGCAGCTCCGGGTAACGGTTCCAGGGCAGCGCCTCGAGGCGCGCCAGGGCGCGGGCCTTGAGCTCCGGCGGGAAGTCCTCGGGGCTCTCGTTCTGGTCGAGCTTCACGCGCGCGTCGACCTTCGCGTACGGATAATCGGCGACTGCGACAAGGTGCGGCTTGAAGGCGTTCACGGGGTGAGGGTAGCACCACCCGGGCGGCACCGCGCTGTCGGGCGGCATGGCGGGCGCGTCGGGAATCCCCGACACGGCCGCGTGGAAGCCCGCGGAACGAGACGCGAACGAGCTGGCAGGCGAGATGCACATTGGCGAGGGTGGGTGGCCGGACGGACGGCCCCGGGACGAAAAGGAGAAACGGTCATGACGAAGAACTCGAAGGTTCCTGCTCTCGTTGGCGCCGGCGTCGGTCTCGCCCTCTTCCTCGCGGTCGCGCTCCTGCCCGCGCTCCTCTACGGCGGCTACGCGGGCGTGATGCTCGCCGGGGGCATCTTCGGCACGCCGGTCACCGCCTCCTTCGCTGCCCGGGCGCTCATCGTCTTCGGCATGGTCCTCGGCGTCACCGCCATCGGCTCGCTCTTCGCCGTCGGCGGCGCGGCCGCGGGCGCGGCCATCGGCGCCATCATCGGGCTCACGCCCGCGACGCCCAAGAAGGCCGCCGAGAAGGCGAAGGCGTAACGACCCGACGAGCGACCCGCTCGATCCCGTCCGAACACCCGAGGCCCCGGATCCGACGGATCCGGGGCTCTTCTTTTGCGCGGCCGCGCCTTTTCCCGGCCGCGCGCCGGACCCCGCCGGGCGGCGCGCCCCTAGCTCCCGAGCCCCGCGTCGATCGTCTCGCGCAGGTACCGCGCCGCGAGCGCGACGGTGCGCGGCCCGCCCCCGGCGCTGCGGGCGACGTTTGGAGCGACCTCCATCACGTCGCCGCCCGCGAGCCCGACCTCCCGCCCGAGCCGCGCGACGAGCGCGGACACGAAGTCCGGCGCGAGCCCGTCCGGCTCGGGCGTGCCCGTCGCGTCCGCGAAGGCCGCGTCGGTGCCGTCGATGTCGTTCGAGAAGTAGACCTCCCGCACGCCGGACGCCCTGACGTGGGCTAGGATCGCGTCGAGCGCCGCCGCGGGATCGCGGCGCACCTCCGCGGCCCAGAACTGCCGGACCCCGAGCGTCGACTCCCAGTGCTTCCGATCGCGCCCGGACGCCCGCGTGCCGACCTGGACGAGCCGGCCGCGGCGGCCGAGGAGCTCGTTCGCGTGGAACGACCAGGTCGCGAAGCAGTAGCGGACGCCGAGCCGCTCGGCGAGGAGGTCGGTGTGCGCGTCGATCTGGACGATGCCGAGGCCGGGGCGGGCCGCGGCGAGCGCCTTGACGACGGGCCAGGCGGTGGAGTGATCGCCCCCGAGGGCGAAGACCCGCGCGCGCGGGTTGGCGGCGAGGACGAGCCCGAGGGCGCGCTCGGCGATCGACAGGGGCGAGACCGGCCAGGTCCGGCGCTCGGCGTCGGCGAGGTCGGGGTAGAGCGCGCGGGCGCTCGCCTCGCGCTGCGCCTCCGAGAGCATGGCGTCCTCGAGGAGCTGCGGGACGACGAACACGTCGCCGAGATCGACGAGCCCGGCCTCGCGGGCCCGCTCGGCCCACCGGGAGTCGTCCTCCAGCAGCTGCGCGCGGATCGCGCCCGGCCCGAGGTTCGCGCCGCGCTGCACGCCGCCGCCGGAGTCCGACGGGATCCCGAGGAGCACCGCGCGCGCCCCCGCGGCGCGGCCGAGCGCCTCGCGCCAGCGGGCGCGGACCGCGTCCTGGTCCGCCGCGCCGTAGAGCCGGCGCTGCAGCTCGAGCTGCTCCGCCCTGCCGGTCGAGACGAGGTGGACCCCGCCGCCGGCGGGCCGCAGCATCCGGACGAGCGCGTCGATCGCGTTCACGGGAGAAGGTTACCCCGGCGGCGGGGGCGCCGCAGCGCCCCTCGCGCGGCCCGGGGCGGGCGCGCTCACCGGCCGAAGCCGCGCACGAACTCGACGAGCGTCCGCACCGCGAACCCGGTGCCGCCCTTCGCGACGTAGCCGCGCTCCTTCGGCGCGTGCGACGGGCCGGCGATGTCGAGGTGCGCCCAGGGCACGTCCTTCGCGAAGGCGTGGAGGAAGTGCGCCGCGCTGATGGCGCCGCCCCAGCGCTCGCCGGTGTTCTTGAGATCCGCGCGGTCGCTCTCGAGCTGCTCCTTCAGCGACTCCGTCATGGGGAGCCGCCAGATCTCCTCGCCCGACGCGCGCGCCGCGGCGAGCACCCCGTCCACCGTCGCGCCGTCCGGGCCGAACAGGCCGGCGGTGGTGTGGCCGAGCGCCACCACGCAGGCGCCGGTGAGGGTCGCGACGTCGATCATCGCCGCGGGCCTCAGCGTCTCGGCCGCCCAGGCGAGCACGTCGCCGAGGACGAGCCGCCCCTCCGCGTCGGTGTTGGTGATCTCGACGCTCTTGCCCGCGTACGAGACGAGCACGTCCGAGGGCTTGTAGGCCTTGCCGCCCGGCATGTTCTCGCAGGCGCCCAGCACCGCGTGGACCGGGAACGGCGGCGCGAGGTGGGCGACGACGCGCATCGCGCCGAGCACGGCCGCCGAGCCCGCCATGTCGGTGTTCATCGTCACCATGCTCTCGGTGGGCTTGAGCGACAGGCCGCCCGAGTCGAAGGTGATCGCCTTCCCGACGAGCACGACCGGGGGCTTCTTCGCCGCCGCGCCCTTCGGCACGTAGCTCACCGTCACGAGCCGCGGCGGCTCGGACGAGCCGCGCGTCACGCCGAGGAACATGCCCATCTTCAGGGCCGCGATCTCCCTCGGGCCGCGCACCTCGACGGCGAGCCTCGCCTCGCGCGCGAGCGCCTCCGCCTGCTCGGCGAGGAGCGCCGGCGTGCAGTCCGCCGGGCCGAGGTTCACGAGGTCGCGCGCCCAGGCGACCGCGAGGGCCACCTCGCGCGCGAGCTCGAGCGCGGCCTTCACCTCGGGGAGCTTCTCCGCGCCCGCCGGGACCGCGACGGTGAGCTCGGCGAGCGGCGCGCGCTTCGGCGCCTCGCTCTTGTAGCGCCGGAACCCGTAGCCGCCGAGGAGCGCGCCCTCCGCCAGCGCGCGCGCCGCGGCGGCGACGTCGCCCAACCCGTCCTCGGGCGGCGCGATCGCGAGGGAGCGCGCGCCGGCCTTGCCGGCCGCGCGGGCGGCCTTGCCGGCGGCGACGCGCAGCGGCTCGAAGCCCGCGGCGGCGAAGGCGCTCGCCTTCGCGCGCGGTCCCACGCCGACGAGCAGCACGCGGCCCGCGGGCGCGCGACCGAGGGTCGGGAGCGCCAGCTCCTGACCGGGCTTTCCCTCGAACCGCTCGGCCTTCGCGGCCGCCGCGAGGCCGCCGCCGAGCATCGCGTCGAGCCCCTTCAGGCGCCCGCGCAGTCCGCCCTTGACGTCCTCCTCGTACACCGGCAGCGCGAGCGCGTCCGCCGCGAGCTCCGCGGCCGGGGTGCCCGACGCCTTCACCGCGGCGGGCTTCGCCCCCGCCGCCGCCTTCGCTGCCGTCGCCTTCGTCCGCGCCATCCGGTCTCCTCGCGAGCCCGTCCGCCCCGCCGGAGCGGAGGGAGGGGAATGGAGTGCGGGCGTCGTTTAGCACGGCCGCGGGCGTCGCGCAGGGCTCCGCGCGGCGCTGGCCTGTTGGGCGCTCAGGGCGCGCGGACCGCCGCCTCGACACGCCGGGCGGCCGCCGCGGCCTCGGCCGCGCCGCAGGCCGGGGCCTGGCGCGAGATGCCGAAGATCCCCTTCGTCTCGACCCGGGCGGCCGCGGCCCGCCGGAGCGCGGGGAGCGCGGCGGGATCGCCGACCTCGCCCAGGCGCTCCGCGGCGGCGCGGCGGACGTCGCAGTCGGGCGCGTCGAGGAGCGCGCCGTACGCGGCGGGCCGATCGAGCCGCTCCTCCACGCCCATGTCGCGCGCGAGCTCGAGCGCGCGGAGCCGCTGGGCGGGCGCCCCCTCCCGCGCGCCGCGGAGCACGAAGGGGACCGCCGCCTCCCCCTCGTCGAGGAGCAGCCGGTGGGCGCGGTCCGCGACGGGCCGCTCCGCGGCGAGCGCCTCGACGAGGTCCGCCCGGGCGGCGTCGTCGAGCGGCGCCCGGGTGCGCGCCGTGGCGAAGGCGGTGACCGCCGGACCCGCGGCGCCGAGGCGGTGCAGCGCCCGCGCCCGGAGCAGGAGGAGCTCCGAGTCCTCGGGGCGCGACGAGAGCGCGCGATCGAGGAGCGCGAGCGCCGGGCCGGGCCGCTGCGCCGCGAGGAGGGCGCGCGCATCGGCGGCCGCCTTGCCCCGGCTCGATCCCACGACGGCGGCGACCACGAGCGCGGCGACGAGCGCGAGCGCGCAGGCGACGGCGACCGGCGGGTGGGCGCGCAGCCAGGCCAGGCCCGTGCGCGCACGCCGGGCGCCGCGCTCGGCGGTGGCCCGCGCGCGTGCGGCGAGGCGGGCGGCGGCGGGCGGGAGCCGCCACCCGGGCGCGGGCGCGGGGACGACGGGGGCGAGCGCAGGCCGCGTCTCGACGCCGCCCGCCGGCTCCGCCGGCGATGCCGAGAGCTGCGCGCCGGAGAGCGACAGCGCGGGCGAGGGCGTCGCGTTCGGCGGCAGGACGAACGCCGGTCCGAGCGCCCCCGCGAGGTCCGCGCGCAGCGCGCTCGCGCAGGGGTGGCGCGCGTCGGCCTCCTTCGCGCACGCGCGCGCGATCGCCGCGACGAGCCCGGGGTAGGCGCCGAGGTCCGGGCGCGGGTCGGTGAGCGGCGGCACCGGGCGCGTCGCCTGCATCATGAGGAGGGCGCGCGGCTCGTCGGCCTTGAACGGGTGGCGGCCGGCGAGCATCCGCCAGGCGATGAGGCCGACCGCGTAGAGGTCGGCGCGCGCGTCCACCTCGCCCCCGAGCGCCTGCTCCGGCGCGAGGTACTCGGGCGTGCCGACCACGACGCCGGCCTGCGTGGCGCTGCCGCTCGCGGGATCGGCGATCTTCGCGATGCCGAAGTCGAGGAGCTTCGTGACCTCGCGCCCGCTCGCGGTCCTGGCGAGGAACACGTTCTCCGGCTTGAGGTCGCGGTGCACGACGCCGAGCGCGTGCGCCGCCTCGAGCCCGGCGCACACCTGCCAGAGCACGGGGACGGCCTCCTCGGGCGACAGGAACCCCTCGCGCCGGAGCCGGTCGAAGAGGCTCTCGCCGGAGAGGAGCTCCATGACGAGGAAGAGCCAGCCGTCCGGGCAACGGCCGAAGTCGGTGACGCGCACGATGTTGTCGTGCTCGAGCGCGCTCGCGATCTCGGCCTCGCGCCGGAACCGCTCGACGAGGTCGGCCGACGCGGAGAGATCCGGGCGGAGGACCTTCACCGCCACGTCCTTGCGCAGGTGGACGTGGCGGGCCCGGAACACCGCGCCCATGCCGCCCGTGGCGAGGTGCGCGACGAGCTCGTACCGTCCGTCGAGGACGGAGCCGAGGAGCGACGCGGGCTCGAACCGGGCCACCTGCGGCTGTGCGGGATCGGACACCTGGGGCGGAATTCTACCCCACCGCTCCTTTTCCCGGCTCCGCGGCCGTGTCGGGTATCCGAGGGGCGAGGGCGTTGGGGGCGCCGCGCGCCACCTACACCGGCGTCCGGCGCGCTCGCCCGGCGCCGCGGCGCGCCGCGTCGCGGACGGCGTCAGGCGGCCTTCCCGCGGGGCGAGACCGCGGAGAGGAGGGCGCGCTCCAGGCGGGCCGCGACGTGGCTCCAGAGGAAGCGGGCCGCGACGCGGGCGCGGCCGCGCGCGCCCATGGCGCGGGCGCGCACGGGATCCGCGAGGAGGCGCTCGAGGGCGTGCGCGAGCGCGCCGGCGTCGCCCGGCGGGACGAGGAGCCCGGTCTCGCCCTCGCTCACGATCTCGGGCACCGCCTCGTGGTCGGGGCCGACGCAGGGCACGGCGCAGGCCATCGCGTCGAGGAACGCGAGGCCGAACGGCTCGCGCAGCGAGGGCATGGCGAAGACGGTCGCCTGCGCGAAGAGGGCGGGCAGCTCGTCGAGCTCCACGGGGCCGAGCCAGTGTCCCCCCTCGGGCAGCTTCGGCGGCGTGGGCGGGCCGGCCACGAGCAGCCGCGCGCGCGGCTCGAGCCGCCGCAGCCGCGCGAACGCCTCCGCGAGCACCGGGCCGCCCTTGCGGGCGAAGTCGCGCCCGACGAACAGGATCGTCCGGCCGTCGTCCTGGCGGGGCGCGTTTCCCGGGAAGGTGTTCGCGCCGGCGCCCACCACGCGGACGCGCGCCGGATCGACGCCGTAGTCGTCGGCGAGGGAGCGCGCGACGTTCTCGCTGAAGGTCGCGACGAGGCGGGCTCGACGGTAGAGCGCCGTCTCTCGCGCGCGCCAGGCCTCGCCGTAGTCCACCGGCGCGGCGAGCCCGGCCACCGGCCAGGCTGGGCTCCTCATCGCGAGCGCCCGCGTGTGATCGAGGAGGAGCGCGTACGGGTACGGGGCCGGGAGGCCCGGGGCGAAGAGCGCGCCGTTCTGCAGCACGACCTGGGGCGGCGGGTCGAGCGCCCGCAGCGCCTCGCCGGCGCGGAGCGCGTGGTGGTCGAACGCGTACGGCGTGTTCCAGCGGTGGTCGAGCGCGCTGCGCCCGAGGCCGAAGCGGGCGGCCGCGACGGCGAGGTTCAGGGCGAACGCGGGCGCGGGTCGGAGCCTTCGGCTCACCGGGTCGCGCGGCTCGAGATCCCCCGTCGCCTCGACGAGCCGGACGTCGTGCCCGCGCGCCTCGAGCGCGCGCGCCACCTGGTCGGTGACGCCGCTCTGCGCGCCGTAGTGGACGTACGCGATGGACAGCCGGCCCGTGCGCAACGCGCTCCCCCCGGGGGGAAAGCTGGGCCGCGAGGGAGGGGAGGGGAACCCGGCGCGGCCGGGGCGCGCCGGGGCCTTTCCGGGCGACTACACGCCGGCCGGGCGCTCGCCCTGGCGCGCCGTAACCACCGTGTGGATGCCGCCCCGGACGGCGAAGTCGCCCACGACCTCGATCCAGCGGGGCTGGATCGCCCGGACGATGTCGTCGCAGATCCGGTTCGTCACGGCCTCGTGGAACGTCCCCTCGTCGCGAAAGCTCCACAGGTAGAGCTTCAGGCTCTTCAGCTCCACGCAACGCTCCGCCGGGACGTAGCGAAGCCGGATGGTGGCGAAGTCGGGCTGCCCGGTCATCGGGCACACGCAGGTGAATTCCGGGCACTCCATCGAGATCTCGAACGGGCGCTCGGGCTTCGGGTTGGGGAAGGTGTCCAGCTCTCGGGAGGGCTTCGTCGGCATGGCGGCGTGGTTCTTTCGGGCGATGGAAGCCCGGATACGTCCTTCGTGTGGACTGTCGGGATTTCGAGGTAGGCACTGGAAAGTCTACCGGTGCCGGGGCCCCTGGATCGAGCCAAGCCCCTGTAACCCCGACCGTCGGGGCGAGGCAAGCGGATTGCTAGTGAGGAGAGGACGAGCACGCCACGCCGAATCGCCCCCACCGGAGGGACCATGAAGGCCAACCGCCGCCGTCGTTCCGAGAAGAGCACCGCTACCCGCCGGCTCGTCACTACCCTCGGTGAGCTGATCTCCGCCGCGTACGAGTCCGTTCCGGGGATGGGCGATCAGCGCCTGGAGCGCGCGCTCGAGCTTCTGACGCGCTCACCCCTCGCCCGTCACATGAACCCTCACGTGGAGTTCGTCCGCTAGCCGTCCACCCCCTGCGCGGCGCCACGCTCCGCCTGCGACCGGAGCCCTGCGCCGCGGACGGCCGCCGGCGAGACTTCACACCGACCGGGCCTGGCGCCACGCGCCGGGCCCGGCGCCTTTTCGGGATCCCTCGAGCTAGAACGCCGCGGCGAACGCGAGGACGAGCAGCACGAGCGCCTCGCCGGTGATGAAGCCCGACGCGAGCGGCGTCGCGTAGACCTCCTCCGTGCGCGGGCTGAGGCGCCGCCACAGATCCTGGCCGATCCCGCCGATCACCATCGGCACGACCGCGAAGCCCGGGATGAGCGCGCCGAGGCCGATGGCGGTCGGCGAGGGCACGTAGCGCCCGAAGCGCGGGTTCGACTCGAGGACCGTGAGCACCACCCCGACGACGAGGGCGATGACGAGCGCCACGAGCGCGCTCGTGGGGAGCGCGCCGAAGCCCTTCGAGAGGAGCTCGGCGAAGCCGGCCCACTTCACGGAGATGGGGGAGGTGAGCCCGCCCTCCCCGCCGATGCCGTACTTGGCCCGCACCGCCGGATAGGCGAACGCCACCGCCGCGGCGCCGACCGGGACGCCGATGAGCTGCAGGTAGGTGAGGTGGCGGTTCGTGGAGCCGACGATCCGGCCGGCCCGGTAGTCCTGCATGAGGTGCTCGCCGTTGGCGGCGACCGCGCCGCTCATCCCGGAGCCGATCATGTTGATCGGCACGTGCCCGGGCGCGAGCACCGCGAACACCGCCTGCATCACGTTCGCCATGGCCGAGATGGGCGCCCAGTTCGTCTCGCCGAGCACGCGGATGCCGACGAGCATGAGGATCATCGAGAGGAGCACCGACACCGCGGAGAGCCAGAGCGGGAAGCCGAGCGAGATCTTCTGCACGGCGGCGAGGACCACCCCGCAGGCGAGCGCGCCCCACACCACCCAGCGCATCGGGAAGTCGCCGCCCGCGTCCGCCTCCTTCCCGGAGAGGCCCTGGAACGTCTTCGCGATGACCTTCCACTTCAGGGCGAGGGCGGTGAGGCCGCCCGACACCATGAGGCCGGTCGCCGGCCACATGATCCAGCGCTGCAGCACCGCGTTGAAGGTGAGCTCCGGGACGAGGCCGCGCGCGAGGAGCGGCTCGGGCGCGACGATCCAGGCGAGCACCATGCCGAGCGCCATGGAGAGCGTGACGCGCAACCCGACGAGGATGCCCGCGCCGAGCGACAGCACGCCGAGCTCGGTTCCGACCCGCAGCGACTCGGCGTGCGGCGTGAGGAAGCGGAAGGCGAAGGTCTCCGGGATCCAGCCGAGCGACTGGCGGAGGAGGGTGAGGCCGGCCGAGACCGCGCCGCCTAACCCGAGCGCGGCGACCCGCGGGCCGGCCTGCTTCGGCCCCTCGTCGAGGACGAGCAGCGTCTCGCCGGCGGCGGTGCCGTCCGCGAAGGGGAGGTTCTCCTGGTCGATGTAGTGCTTGCGCAGCGGCACCGCGAGGAGCACGCCCAGGAGGCCGGAGGGCGCGAGCCAGGCGAAGATCTGCAGGCTCGAGAGGTGCAGGTTCATGAGCCCGCGCTGGTTCAGCATGTCGATGGCGGCGAGGACCACCGCCATGAAGCCGACGCCCGAGCCGGCGGCGGTCCCGGCGGTCTGGACGAGGTTGTTCTCCCAGCGCGTGCCGCGGCGGCGGGTGATCACGCCGATGATCGAGATGAGGATGAAGCCCAGGAAGGCGCTCACCACCGAGATGTTCGGCCCGTAGCCGATGCGCAGCACCACGGTCGGCTCCGCCGCGCCCATGAGCGCGGCGACGAGGACGGCGATGGCGATGGCGCGGGCGGTCAGCTCGCGCTTCGCCACGGCGGGCGGCAGGACGGGGGTGGCCGGAGTCGAGGCGGAGGGCTCGCGCATGCGGGGCGAGACTCTATCCCCGACCCGCCGGGCGGGCCATGGAGACCGCCGGGCCCGTCAGGGCGTGGCCCGCGCGCCGAGCGCCGCGGAGGAGGCCGGGATCCCCGTGGAGCGAGGCGGGACCGGCCCCTGACTCCTCCGCGTCCGTGCCGGGGGCGCGACCGCCACCGGCGCGTCCGTCGGGGCGGCCCGGGCCGGCAGGTACAGGTGGTAACGCCCGTACGTCTCGGCGAGCCGGTAGTGGCGCGCGACCTCCCCCACCACGTCGAGGCCGAGGTTCCCGCGGTCGTACCAGCGCCGCGAGCCGGGCAGGTCGAGATCCTGGAAGAGGACGACCGCCGCGAACTCGTCGCGCCGGAGCTCGTCGAGGAGCGGGCGCGCGAGGTCGGGATCGCGCTCGGAGGCGAGGCGGAGCATCCAGGTGTCGAGCACGAACGGCCGCTGGCCCGCGACGAGCGGCAGGAGCGGGTCCTCGGAGAGGACGGTGCCGGGCGGGAGCGCGGCGGCGAGGGCGCGCAGCTCGCCGAGGCGCGAGCGGCCGAGGTCCTCCCGCGCCATCCCGGCGACCACGACGAGGCCCAGCGCGCAGGCCACCGGCGCGAGGCCCCGCGCGATGCTCCCGGCGGTGCCGCGCGCGCGCCAGGCGGTGCCGAGCGAGAGCGCCGCGGCGACCTCCACCTCGACGAGGTGGTTCACGCCGGTGCCGGGCGACGCGTACACCACCACCACCGCGGCGAGCGCCGCCCCGAGCCAGAGCACGGGCAGCAGGGCCGCGCGAGGGGTGCCGCGGCGAGAGGAACGCACGTGACCCCGGAGCCCGGCCAGCGCGGCGGCGAGGGAGGCGCCGAGCAGGCCGATCGCCGCCGGATCCTCGACGGCGATCTCGTGGGCGAGCCGGACCGGCGCGACGAGGAGATCGCGCGCCGAGCCGCCGCCCACGGCGGTCGCCTCCAGGAGCTCGAAGAAGCGGCCGGCCGAGAACGCGTTGGTGAGCCCGACCACCGCCACCATGCCGGCCGCGACGCCCGCCCCCAGGATGACCGCGGCCCGGCGCTCGCGCCGGAGGAGCAGCCAGGCCATCGCCGCCGCCGGGGCGGTGAGCGCGGTGGGCTTCGCGGCGAACCCGAGCGCGAAGAGGACCGCCGCCGCCGCGAGCGCTCGGCCTGACGGTCCGCGCGCGACGGCCGCGAGGCCGAGCGCGCCGAGCCCGACGGGCAGGAGGTCGTAGCGGCTGGAGGACAGCGAGTACTGGGTGGCGAAGGTACCGAGCGTGAGCGCCGCGAACGCCGCCGCCGGCGCGCGCGGGGTGCCCACGCGGCGGAGCAGGACGTACGCGGCGGCGACGGAGAGCAGCCCGGTCGCGAGCGACAGCGCGTAGCCGGCGACGATGAGATCGAGCCCGGCCCGCCGCAGCCCCGCGTGCGCCGCGAAGGCGAGCGGGAACCAGCGCGTCCCGCCGTAGCCGAGCTCGGGGTCGACCATCGGCCGGTAGAACCGGCCGTGCGCGAGGTCGTCGGCGAGCGCCATCCACGCTCCCGAGACGTGGTTGAGCGCGTTGCCGCTCTCCCACGCGGCGGGGAGGCGTGCGGCGGTGGCGAGGCCAAGCGCAGCAGCGGCGAGGAGGAGGATCCAGGGGTTCCCGCGGCGCATCACCTCGACGGTGCGCGCTCGGCGCTCCTGCGACGAGCCCGGCACGGGGTCATGGCTCCGACGGAGCCGCGACCGTGCGGGCGCGGCGCGTGGCGAAGAGGGAGATCCAGCCGGCGGGCAGCCAGCCGCGCGCCCAGGAGAGCCCGAGGTACGCCGCGGCGAAGGCGAGGCACGCGGCCGCGACGCGCAGCACGAGCGGCGCGTCGAGCCCGCGCACCACCAGCCAGGCAGGCGCCATCCCGACGCCCGTCGCCGCGAGCTGGCGAGCGAGCGCACGCACCGGCAGGATGCGGGCGAGCGGCACCTCGAACAGCCGGGCCGCGCGGTGCAGCATGAGCGCGCGGGCGAGCGCCTCGGCGACGATCCAGCCGCCGAGCGCGCCGATGGGCCCGGCGGCGCGCAGCCCGCCGACGACGAGCGGGACCGTGGCGGCGAGCTTCGCCGCCGAGAGCGCGACCATGTAGCCCGTCTGGGCGCGCGCGCGCATCACGCCGTCGAGCGGCAGCGCGGCGAGCGCCACGGAGAGGATGCCGAGCCGGAAGATCGGAACCGCCTCGAGGTAGCGGGCCGAGAAGAGGAGCTCGATGAGCGCCGGGGCGATGACGCCGAGGAGGCCCATGAGCGGCAGGAACGCGAACGCGAGCTGCTGCACCGCCTCGTGGAAGAGCGGCAGCCCGGCGCGCGGCGGCCGACCGGCGCCCTCGACCTCGGCGAGCCCGATCTGGAGCAGCTCCGAGACGGGCGTGTACAGGATGTCGACGACCGGGAGCTGGAACGTGCCCACGCTGTAGACGGCGAACGCCGCCGCCGAGACCGCCCCCGCGACGACGTAGTGGTGGAGCTGCTGCTGCGGGACGATGAGCAGGAAGGCGGCGCCGAACGGCAGCGCGTAGGCGGCCTGGCGGCGGAGGGCGGGCAGGGAGAGGCGGAGCCCGTGCGCGCGCCCGAGCGCGGCGAAGGTCCAGGCCGCGCGGAGCAGGTGGGCGGCGGTGATCCCGACGAACACCGCCTCGACGGAGCCGCCGACGAGGGCGGCGGCGAGGATCGCCGCCCCGCGCGCGACCTCGGTGAGGAGCCGCGCCACCGCCGCCGCCCCGATGCGGCCGGAGGCGTTCCAGGCGATGTCGAGCGGCGCCCCGATGATCTGCAGGCCCGTGAAGGCGGCCACCCAGCGCAGGTTCCGCGAGAGCTCCGGGTTGTGGAACTGCCGGTCCACGAGCGGCGCGCACAGGAGGAGGAGCGCCGCCGCCGCGATCCCGAGGACGAGGTGGAACCAGAGCGCCTGCGCGACGTGCGCGTCGCGCTCGCCCGGCTCGCGCGGGACGAAGTAGTAGAGGCTCATCGTCATGCCCATCGGCAGCACGAGCGCGACGGTCTGGGCGAGGAGCCAGGCCTGCTTGAACGTGCCGTAGGACGCCGGCACGAGCACGCGCGCGAGCACCATCGGGACGGCGAGCGTGAGGAGCGCGCCGGCGAGCCGCGCGACGAGCAGCGGCCTTGCGCGGGTGAGGATCGACTCGGACAAGAAGGTGGCCTTCTCTCCGCCGCGAGACGAGGCGCAGTCGGGTCCGGGCGGGAGGACCCCGTCGCGGCGCGCGCCCGCGTCCTCGCGGGTGCGCAGGCCGCGAGCGGCTGCGCGAGGCGCCGGCCTTTGGCAGGCGCATTCCGCCATATCGTGCGCAGCCCGCCACGCCGCGGCGCGTGCCCGTTGGAAGGGCTTTCGCCGCGCGGGCGGCGAACCGTCGAGCCGCCGAGCCGTCCTTCACCGAGCGGTCGTCCACCCGGCGTGCGGCCAGAACGGCTGCTCGCACGGCTGTTGGGCGGGCCTCGGCGGCCGCCGACCCGCCCGCGCCGCGCCCGACCCGCTTGCCCGACCTGACCCAGAGTTCCGAGTTCCCCCCACGTCTCACGGCCCCACGGATACCCAGGCCGGATCGTCCTCCACCTCCTCGCGCAGCCACTCCATGAGCGGCACGCCGCCCGCGCTGAACGCGGCGGGGTCGCCCACGAGCGTGTGGGTCGCCCCGGGCACGAGGAACGTGCGCGCGTTCGGGAGCGGCGCGATGACCTCCGTCGCGAGCCGGCGGATGGCCGCCTCGAAGCGGGCGGGCTCGAGGAAGGCGAAGGTGCGGATGACCGAGTCGCGGGTGGAGGAGAGGAGCGCGAGGCGATCTCCCGGGTAGCGCGCGGAGAGCGTGGGGAAGATCTGCGACAGGTCCTCCGCGCAGCGCGTCCCGCACAGCGGCAGGAGGACCTCGTCGAGGCGCCAGCTCACGAACCAGGCGGCGCGCACCGCGGTAGAGAAGTCGTCCCCGACGAGCGGCGGGCCGGAGTCGTCCACGAGATAGCCGCGCGTCGCCGGCCAGCGGCGGCGGAAGCTGTCGAAGGCGAGCAGGGCGCCGAAGCCGCCTGCGGATGCGCCGCTCACCACCACCTTCGGCGGCGCCCCCAGGTGCGCGTCGAGCCAGTCGAGGGCGAGCGCGACGTTGATGCGGCCCTTGTGGAACCAGCGGCGCGGCGATCCGGGGTAGCGCTGGATCTCGTCCCCGGCGTGCACGTCGCCCGTGCAGTACGGCACGAACACGAGCGTGTAGCGCGCGAACGGGTTCCCCGGGGCCGAGCGGTCGAGGATCGTGCCCGGAACGTCGGCTGAGCGCGCCGCGAACTCCGGGGCCGCGAAGGGGCCAGGCTTCGCGAGCCCGAGCGTGAAGCAGGTGAGCGCATCCCAGCACGCGCCGCCGCCGTCCAGGAAGACGAGGAGGTCGTCGCCGTCGCCGCGGTTCACCGCGATGCCGGTCGGCGATCCGTCGCTGCACGACGTCCCCGGCAGATCGATCCACCGCCACTCGTTTCGGGGGAGCTCCTCCGCCCGTGCCGCCGCGCCGCTGCTCCCGCTGCCGCCACCGCACGCGGCGAGGAGGCCGAGCGCGGTGGCGACGGCCGCCGGGCGCAGCCGGCGGACGAGCCAAAGTCGGGCCATGCAGGGAACGTTGGGCGCGGGACCCTCGCGCGCAACGCGGCGCGGCACGGAGCCGCGGCGGCCGGTCTCCACGTGAAGGTGACGCGGCCCCCCGCGCTCGCGTGGGAGTCGAGGAGAGCCTGCTCCGGCGTCGCGACGCTCAGAACTTCAGCACGAGCTTGCCGAAGCTCTCGTTGCGCTCCATCCGCTCGTGCGCCTCGCGGGCGCGCTCCGCCGGGATCACCGCGTCCACGATGGGCTTCACTCTGCCCGAGGCGACGAGCGGGAGGACGTCGCGCGCGAACGCCAGGGTGGCGGCGATCTTCTCCTCGAGCGGGCGGGGCCGGAGCACCGTGCCGACGAAGGTGGCGCGCGTGCGCATGAGGAGCCCCAGGTCGAGCTGGGCCTTCGGGCCGCCCATCGTGCCGATGACGACCACACGCCCGCCGCTGGCGAGGGCCGCGAGGTTCTCCGCCGCGTACGGGGCCCCCACGAAGTCGAGCACGAGCGGCACGCCCCGCTTTCCGGTGAGGCGCCGCACCTCGTCCGCGAAGCGCGGCTCGTCCTTCGAGACGAGGAGGCCGTGGTCGAGGCCGAGCGCGCGCGCCCGCTCGAGCTTGTCGGCCGTGCGGGAGGTGCCGATGACCGTCGCGCCGGCCGCCTTCGCGATCTGCAGCGCCGCGGTGGAGACCCCGGAGCCGATGGCGTGGATGAGCACCGGCCAGCCCGGCCGCAGGCCGCCGAGGGTGAAGAGCGCGTCGTGCGAGGTGACGCAGGCCTCGGGGATCGCCGCCGCGTCCTCGAAGGAGAGCGCGTCCGGGATCCGCACGAGCATCCGCTCGTGCACGACGGCGAGCTCCGCCTGCCCCTCGCCCGAGGCGATGGCCATCACCCGGTCGCCGGGCTTCCAGGCGGTGACGCCCGCGCCGACCGCGGCGACCTCGCCCGCGAGCTCGAGGCCGGGGATGTCCTCACGCGTGCCGGGCGGGGGCGGATAGAGGCCGCGGCGCTGGAGGAGGTCGGCGCGGTTCAGCGCGGCGGCGCGCACGCGCACGAGCACCTCGCCGCGCACCGGCGCGGGATCGGAGGTCTCGGCGAAGCGCACGATCTCGGGACCGCCCTTGCCGTCGAACAGGACCGCCTTCATGGAATCCTCCTCATGCCGGGCGCGCCGAAGTGACCGCTGGGCGCGCCGAAAGGTGCCTCGAAGCTCGCGCCGTCCGCGTCGCGCGCCACGACGGCGCGCCCCGGCTCGAGGTGCGCGAGAGGATAGCGGTCGGCGCGTGGAACGGCGACCCGGTCGTCGTCCGGCGGGCAGGCCGGCGCCACGTCGAGGGCCGCGAGCGCCTCCGGCGGCTCGACGGCCACCGCGAGGAAGTAGCCGTTGTACGTGCCGTCCCACCACATCGAGAGCTCGGCCTCGGCGGTGGCCGCGCGGGCGGCGAGCTCGAGGAGCGCGGCGCGGAAGGCGCGGAAGGGCGCGGTGTCCGTGCGCGGATCGACGCCCGCCGCGGAGGGGTCGGCGTAGCGCGCGCGGAGGTCCTCGAGGGCGAAGCGCAGGATGCGGGCGGGCACGCCGCGAGGATGCCGCGGACATCGGCGGCGCGCAGGGGAAAGTGCGGGTCGGCCTCGCGCACGGGGGTCGAGGTCGGTCGCGGTTCAGGGCACCCGGCGGTCAGCGGGGCGGGTCCCCCGCGCGCTCACCTCAGCGCGCCGTCGACCCCCACCACCACGTCCCTGAGCGGCAGCGCCTTCCCGGACGCCGCCACGGCGTGCCGGGCCGACATCGCGATGCCGCCGCAGCACGGCACCTCCATGCGCGCGACCGTGACGCTCCGGATGTCGGAGCACGTGAGGATCTCGGTGAGCTTCTCGGCGTAGAAGCGGTTGTCGTCGAGCTTCGGGCAGCCGACGACGAGGGCCTTGCCGGCGAGGAGCTCGTCGTGGAAGCCGGCGTACGCGAACGGCACGCAGTCGGCGGCGACGAGCAGGTCCGCGCCCTGGAAGTACGGGGCGGTCACGGGCACGAGGTGGAGCTGGACCGGCCACTGGCCGAGCCGGCTCTGGGCGGGGCCCGCGCCGGACCCGGCGCGGGAGGGCAGGGGCACGGGCACGGGGCGCGGCGAGAGCGTGCGCGGCCGCGACCCGGGACAGCCGGCGCCTGCGGCGGGGCCCGGGTCCGAGACGATCGACAGCCGCGGCCTCGGGCGCGGCGGAGGCGCGCTCGCGGCGGGTTGCGCCGGGTGAGCCGGGGCGTGGGCGTGCGCGTGACCCGGCGCGCCGGTCTTCTCGAGGTGCGTCTTCACCGCCGCCTCGTCGAACGCCGCCGCCTCGCGCTCGATCACGGTGATGGCGCCCTGCGGGCACTCGCCGAGGCACGCGCCGAGGCCGTCGCAGAGGACGTCGGCCGAGAGCCGCGCCTTCCCGTTCACGAGCGCGATGGCGCCCTCGGCGCAGGACGGGATGCACTGGCCGCAGCCGTCGCAGCGCGCCTCGTCGATCTGAACGATCTTCCGGATCATGCGGTCGCTTATCCCATGTCGGGCGCCCGGCCGGTAGTCAGCGGACGCTTCGGGCCGAGGCCGCCCGCGCAGCCCGTGCGCGCCCCGGACGCCGGGCGACCGCCCGCTCGCCTGGCCGAAAACTGGCCGGCGGCGCGGGCCAGGGCTACCCATCGAGCGGGCGATATCGGTGACCACGGCGACGGCGGAGATCACGGTCGAGGCGCTCGCGCACGCGGGGCGCGTGCTGTTCGGCCCGTCGTTCGCGCCGCACGCGAGCGCTTGGCGCGGCGCGCTGCGCGAGGCCTACCGGCGCCGCGCGCTCGAGACGCATCCGGACCGGGCGCGCGCGCTCGGCCGCCCCGAGGCGGAGCTCGCGCGGGAGTTCCGGGCGGTGGCGGAGGCCTATCGCGTGCTCTCGGCGGCGGCGCGGGCGCCGGCTGCGCGCGTCGTCCGGTCCGGCGCGCCCGCCCGCC
>NZ_JAKZLF010000024.1 GCF_022808855.1 Anaeromyxobacter soli | reverse complement strand
AGCGTCTCGCGTTCGTCGCTCGTGAGGCCCAGCGGGTCACCGGGAGCGGGCGTCATCTCGGTCAGCATCATGACCGTAGATCACGCCCTCGCCCATCCGTCCACGAATTTACGACTCAGGACACTAGGGAAGGTCGGGGTCGCCGAGCGCGGCGCGGACGATCGGGCTCGTGCACAGGAGCCGGAACTCCGCGCGCGTGAGCCAGGCTGTGCGGGACGAGCGCTTCCCGCGCAGGACGAGGCGCACCCGCTCCGCGTCGTGCGCCACGGTCGCGGCCGCGCCCGCCGACAGATCCCGCTCGAGCGAGCGCAGGTGGCGGTGGATGCGCAGGGCCCGCTTTCCCTCGGGCGAGGAGAGCGCGTGGAAGTAGCGGTTCCGGCTGAAGCCGGGGTCCTGCCGGAGTCGCTCGACCGCGCGCGTGACGAAGTCCGCCATGGGAGCCCAGGACGTTAGCACCCGTCCCGGCGGCGGGCCACGGGATCACGCCTCCGAGGCGCGCCGCTGGCGCGCCGGGCTCCCGGTGACGGGCGTGGGCCCGGCCGCCCGCGCGAGCAGAAAGCGGGCGAGCGCATGGTCGGTCGAGTAGACGTGATCCTGCAGCCAGCCGGTCACCTCGCGCTCCAGCCGGAGCACGAGCCGCGCGCTCGCACCCTCCACCGCGAACAGGTTCGAGAGCGCGTCGATCTCGGCGCCGAAGGCGAGGTGCTCGGCGGCGTGGAGGGCGGCGTCGGGGTACGCCACCTCGCGCATGAGCCGCTCCTCCGCGGCGAAGTGATCGCGGGTGTAGTGCTGGAGGAAGCCGATGAGGCTCGTCGCCTCGCTGCGGTCGCGCCGGAGCATGGCGTCGAGGAGCCGGTCGAAGCGGCGGAACAGCTCCTCGTGCTGCGCGTCCAGTTCGGCCACGCCAAGCGACAGGGCCGACGTCCAGCGGAGCGCCATGGAATCTCCCCTCCCGCGCCATGGTCGCGCGGTCCTCTGACGGAGGGTACGAGCCCTGGAGCCCGCTGACACGCCCACGGTTGACGGACATCACGACCGCCCCGAGAGGAGCGGCGTGCGCGCCTTCGCCCACACTCTAAGTGGGGATGGCTGTCGTGGTCGCGACCAGCCGCGACAGGCTGGCGCGGTCGCGACGGCCGGAGGGGCCGACGACCACCGCGACGAGGTTCCGGCGCCGGAACGTCTCGGCCGCGACGCGCTGCACGTCGGCGGGGGTGACGCGCTCGACGCGGCGGCAGCGCTCCTCGAAGCTCTCGGGCGCGGAGAGCACCTCGCCCGCGCCGTACCAGCCGGCGAGGTCGGCCGCGCTGTCGAGCGAGAAGGCGAGGGTCATGCGGTGGCGCCGCTGGACGCGCAGCAGCTCCTCCTCCGGCATGGGCTGCTCGGCGAGCTGGCCGAGGACCCGCAGGACCTCCTCCAGCACGCGCGGGAGCTTGCGCGGGGCGCACGCGCCGTCCACGACCGTCATGCCCGCGTCGGCGAACGTGTCGATCCCGGCGTGCAGCGAGTAGGCGAGGCCGCGCCGCTCGACGATCTCGAACGGCAGCCGGGAGGAGAGCCCGTCGTCGAGGATGCGCCGGATGCAGAGGTGGACCGGGTAGTCGGCGTGGCGCTCCGGAGGGCAGGGGAACGAGACCGAGAACTCCGCCTGGGCGTCGTCGTGGTCCACGAGCTCGAGGCGCGGCCCGCCCGGCCAGGGCGGCGGCGCGAGGTCGGTGCTGGCCTTGCCGCGGGGCAGGCGTCCGAGGTGCTCCTCGGCGAGCTCCTCCACGTCGCTCGCCCGCACGGGACCCGCCACCGCCAGGACGAGGTTCGCCCCGCTGTAGAAGCGCTCGTGGTGCGCCCGCACGTCGCGCCGCGAGAGGCGCCGCACGATCTCCGGCGTCCCCGCGATCTTGTAGCCGAGCGGGTGATCGCCGAAGACGATGCGCTTCGAGAGGTTGTCCGGGTCGATGTCGCGGCCGTCGGCGTCCACCTCGTCGAGGATCTCCTCCAGGATCACCTCGCGCTCGACGTCCATCTCCTTGAGGAGCGGCCGGCGGATGAGGTCGCCGAGGATGGCGAGCCCGGTTCCGACCTCGTCCGGGTGGATGGGCGTGTAATAGCAGCCGTGGTCGCGCGCGGTGATGCCGTTCAGGCTCCCGCCGGCGCTCTCCACCGCCGCGTTCATCGCGACCGTGTCCGGCCAGGCCACCGAGCCTCGGAAGAACAGGTGCTCGAGGAAGTGCGAGACCCCGTTCCGCGCGGCGGTCTCGTGTCTCGAGCCGGCGCGCACGTAGAGCGCGATCATGGCCGAGTGGAGGCCCGGCGCGCGCGCCGTGAGCACGCGCAGCCCGTTCGACAGCACGGAGCGATGCACCTCCCCCCAGTTCTCGCGCGGGGGCCTCGGACGCGCCGCGACGCGCTGGCGGGGATCGCCGGCGCGGATCATCGCGCCGGCCTTCTGCGGAAGGAGCTTGCGGCGCTTCCGCCGGATCTCGTGCCTCGGCTGCCTCATCTCGTACTCACGACCTCCGTGGGTGTTGCAGTCTGCTCGTCCGCCGCCGCCGGCAGGCGGACGGCGAACGTCGTCCCTCGACCGACCGCGCTGTCGCAGCGGATCGAGCCTCCGTGCTCCTCTACCACCTGCCGGGTGAAGGCGAGACCGAGACCGGTGCCGCGCTCCTTCGTCGAGTAAAAGGCCTCGAAGATGCGCGTCAGATCCCCTGGGGGGATCCCCCCGCCCGTATCGGCGACCTCGGCCTCGATCGCTTCCCCCGCGCGGCGGGTGCGCACCGTCACGATCCCGCCCGAGGGCATGGCCTCCCGGCTGTTGCGGAGCAGGTTGAGGAACACGGCGCGGAGCTGGCCCTCGTCCGCCTGCACGGTGGGCAGCCCCGGCTCGAGCTCGCGATGGAGCTCGATCCGGGCGGCCGCGAGCTCCGGGGCGAGGAAGTCGAGCAGGCCAGCGAGGAGCTCGTTCAGGTCCTGGCGCTCGAGCGCAGGCTTCGGCAGCCGCGCGAACCGCAGGTACTCCTCGGCCACGCCGTTCAGGCGATCGACCTCGCGCGAGATGGCCGCCACGAGCTGCGTCGCCTCGCGGGGAGCGGACAGCTCCGCGAGCTCCTCGGCGAGGAGCTCGGCGTTGAGGCCGATCGCGTTCAGCGGGTTGCGGATCTCGTGCGTGATCTGGGCGGAGATGCGGCCGACCGCGGCGAGCCGCTCCGCCCGCCGGAGCTCGTCGCGCTGCCGCCCGAGCGAGGCCGCCATGGCGTTGAACTCGCCGGCGAGCAGGCCGATCTCGTCGTCGCTCCTCACGTCGACCATGCGCGTGAGATCGCCCGCGGCGACGGCCTTCACCCCCTCGGTGAGCGTCTGGATGGGCGCGAGGAGCCGCTGCGAGAGCAGGGCGGCGCCCACGCCGATCGCGAGCGCGCCGAGCGAGTAGAGGACGATGAGCGCCACCGTCCGGCCCTCCGCCCGCTCGGCCGCCCGGACACGATCGGCGGTCTGGCTCTCCAGCGCGACCTGGAGGAGCTTCACGTCGAGCGAGAGCCCCTTCTCGAGCTGGCGGACCTCCTGCGCGTGCGCCTCGAAGGCGGCGGCCGTCCGCGGATCCTGCCCCTCGCCGGCCTCGAGCGCGTCGAAGAGCGCGCGCGCCTTGGCGTCGTACTCCGACCAGCGGGTGCCGAGCGCGGCGAGCCGCCCCTGCACGTCGTCGAGGAAGCGCGCGTCCTCGTCGCGGGCGAGGAGCCGGGCGTCGGCGATGACGCGGTTCGCCTCCTCGATCTTCTCCCGGACGAGGGCCGGGAAGTGCGCGCGCGCCACCGGGAGGTACGCCTGGCGCGCGGCGCGATCGAGGGCCCGCGCCTCCAGCGCCCGGGCCGCGACCCAGTCCTTCGTCTCGAGCTGCGCCGCGATGCGGGTGAGCGGCTGGTAGCCCGTCGAGAGGAGGCGGAGGTCGCGGCGGGCGTCGTGCAGCCGGACGATGGCGAACGCGGCGACGGCGCCGAAGGCGGCGAGGGCCACGGCGAAGGTGAGGAAGATGCGGGTGGCGACGCGGCGCATTCGAGGGGCGGGGATCCTAGCGCGTCCGAAAGGCGCGGCCCCGCCGAATCGTTCCTAACCTCCCGCGGAGCGGAGCGCGGCGGCCGAGCGCACGCCCGCCGCGTTCCTTCCAAGAGGCTGGAAGGTCTGTTAGTTACGGTGGTCCTCCACCGGAGCACATCCGCCATGACCGGACTCTTCGCCTTCCTCGCCCTCGTCGGCGTCCTCGCAGCCGTCGCCTTCTTCCTCTCTGCCCGCGGTGCGCGCGCCGAGCTCGCCGCGCGCACCGGCGACCGCGCGAAGCTCGAGGCGGACGCCGAGGCGGCGCGCAAGGCGGCCCAGGACGCGCGCGCGGAGGCGAAGAAGACGCGCGAGGAGGCCTCGGCGCTGCGGGGCGATCTCGAGCGCGCGAAGAAGAAGGCCTTCGAGCAGGCGGAGGCCGCGCGGCGCGCGGGCGGCGCGCCGGCGCTGCGCGAGGAGATCGACAAGCTCGGGGCGCGGCTCGCGGAGGCGCGCGCCGAGGCGGCGCACCAGGCGGAGCGGGCCCGCGCGGTGGAGGGCGAGCTGCAGAAGGCTGCGGCCCAGCTCGAGCGCGCGCGGAGCCGCCCGGTCGAGGCGCCTCGCGCCCCGACCCCCGCGCCGGCCCCGGTCGCGGTGCCCGCCGCGGCTCCCGCCGTGGACGACGGCCGCCTCGCCGCCGAGAAGGATCGCGCCGACAAGGCCGAGTCGAAGCTCGCGGAGGCGCGCAAGCGGGTCGCCGAGCTGGAGCGAGATCTCAAGGCCATCCGCGGGCGGCTCGAGACCGAGAAGCGGGTCTACATGGTGCAGAAGGGCGAGCTCGAGCTCGCGGCCGACCGCTACACCGAGCTGCGCCGCCGCCACGACACGCTCCGCAAGGAGCACGACGAGCTCGTCGAGGCGGTGCGGCAGGCCGCGCGGGAGGAGCGCCGCCTCGCCGAGAGCGCCAAGGGGAAGGGCGAGGGGAGCGAGCCCGCCGGCGGAACCGCCGCGTAGCGGCGGGCCCGGGAACGCGCAGGCCTGCTCAGGCGGGCTGCGCCTCACCGCCGGTGATCGGGCTGCTCACGCTCGCGTTCGCGAGCAGCTTGAACACGGGCGCGAGGTCGCGGAACACGCCGAGGAGATCGCCGAGCGACAGGCTCCGCGCCTCCTCGCTCGTCCACGCGATCCCGACGTCGAGCCCCACCGCGCCGGGGGCGAGGTCCTCCGCGAGCTCCAGCCAGAAGGCCGCGGTGTGCGCGGGCGCGAGCTCGGGGAGCTCCTCGTAGTTCCAGTCCCGGAAGCTGCGGAGCTTGCGGAACGGCTTGCCCTTCCGCGCGAGGTTCGGCGCCTCGCGCGCGAGGGCGGCCTGCAGCGCGGCGCGCGACGGGGAGTCCCCCTTCACGCCCACGCGCGCGTGCAGGTGCTCGCGCGTCGCGACCACCGCGAGGTAGGGGATCCCGCGGTAGCCCTTCGGGCTCTCGCAGAACGTGACGAGCGCCTCGTCGGGGGCGACGCCCCGGCGGTGGACGATCTTGCCGGCGTGGACGAAGAGCTCCCGGCCGGCGACGCGGGACAGGCCGGAGAGGCAGTGGTTCCCGAGCTCGACGAGCTTCGGCTGAAGCTTTCCCGTGAGCGCGGCGGACCGCGCGTCGGGATCGTCGATCTCGAACATCCCGAAGTCGGGTGGACCGAGGCCGAGGCCTGCCATGAGCGCCCCCAGCGCAATTGGGCGGGCGATCCTAACACACGTTGACGGCCCGGGCGGCGTGGGCCTAGGTTCACCCCTCCGATGCAGAAGGACCAGCGGCTCCTCGACCTCGCGGCGCTCCTGCTCAAGGCCGCCGAGCCCGTCTCCTGGCGCGAGATCCAGGAGCAGTTCCCCGAGGACTACGGCGGGAAGGGCGAGGCCGCGATCCGCAAGTTCGAGCGGGACAAGGCGGACCTGCTCGAGCTCGGGATCCCCGTGCGCTACGCGGCGGGGGACGAGGACCTCCCCGCCGGCTACCTCATCGAGCGGGACGAGTTCTACCTGCCCGACCTGCGGCTCCCGCCGGAGGACCTCGCCCTCCTCTACCTCGCCGGCTCGGCGGCGCTCGCGAGCGGCACGTTCCCCTACTCCCGCGACCTCGCCCACGCGCTCAACAAGCTCTCCTTCGCGGCGCGGGCGCCGGGCGCCTCCGAGGCCGCGGCGCTCGCGACGCGCCAGCTCTCCGCGCCCGAGGAGGGCGACGGCGTGGACGTCGGCGCGCGCGTGGAGGAGCTCTCGCGCGCGGTCGCGCACAAGAAGCGCGTCCACGTCGTGTACCTCGGCGCGGAGCGGCGCCAGACGACCGAGCGCGACGTCGATCCGTACGGTCTCTTCCAGCGCGGCGGCGCCTGGTTCCTCGCGGGCTTCTGCCACCTGCGCCAGGCGATCCGCACGTTCCACCTCAAGCGCATCGTCTCGCTCGCCATGAACCCGTCGGCGCCCCGCACGCCGGACTTCGCGACGCGCAAGGACTTCTCGCTCGCCGACTTCGCGACCCGCGAGATCTGGGAGTACGACGTCCACGGCGCGGTCCGCTGCCGGATCCGGCTCGAGCCGCCCGTGCCCGCCGAGGTGATCGCCTCGTTCGGCCCGCGCGCGAGGCTCGCGGAGGACGGCGGCGCGACGCTCGTCGAGGTGGACGCCACGAACGAGGAGGGGCTCTTGCGGCACGTGCTCGCGCTCGGCGATCGCGCGGAGCTCCTCCAGCCGAAGGCCCTGCGCGAGAAGGCGCGCACGGTGCTCGCCGGCCTCGAGCGGGGGCTCGCGTGAGCGCGGCGAAGGGACGCAAGGCGTCGCCCGCGGCCCCGGCGTCCCGCGCTCCGGCGCGGCGCGCGGCGCCGAGGTCCGCCGCGCCGAAGCCGGCCCAGGCCCCGGCCCCGAAGGCCGCCGCCCGCAAGGCCGCCGCCGCCGCGCCGCGGCCCGACCCCCGCGACCGGCTCCGGCGCGTCCTGTTCCTCGTGCCGTACGCGGTGCGCCACCCGGGCATCCCGGTGAAGGAGCTCGCGCGCCGCTGCGCCTGCACCGAGCGGGAGCTGCTCGCGGATCTCGACTTCCTCCTCGAGGTCGGCTCGCCGCCGTTCGCGCCCGACGACTTCCTCGACCTGTACGTCGAGGGGGACCGCGTCTACGTCGCGCTGCACCAGAGCTTCTCCCGCCCGCCGCGCTTCACCGAGAGCGAGGCGGCCGCGCTCGCCGCCGCTGCGCAGGGGCTCGGCGGCGAGGGCCGGGAGCGCGCCGTGAAGGCGCTCCGCGAGTCGGTGCCGCGCGACCGCCGCGCGAGCTTCGACGAGCTCGTCGGCCGCATCTACGCCGGCGCGCCGCCCGCGCGCGACTCGGTGCTCGGCCGGCTCCAGCGCGCCATCGCCGAGCGCCGCGCGGTGCGGCTCGCCTACCACTCCGCCTCGCGCGACGCGGAGACCGAGCGCGTCGTCCGGCCCTACACGCTCGCCCAGCGGTTCGGCCACTGGTACCTCTACGGCCACGACTCCGAGCGCGGGAAGGCGCTCGCGTTCCGCCTCGACCGGATCCGGGAGTGCGCCGTCACGGACGAGCGCTTCGATCCGCCGAGCGAGGCGGAGCTCGTGCTCGCGCGGCTCTTCTCGGAGGCGCAGGGAGAGCCCGCGCAGATAAAGCTCGGGCCCCTCGCCGCGGCCTGGGCGCTCGCCCGGCCCGGGGTGCGGCTCGTGAAGCGCACGGAGAAGGGCGGGGCGGTCGTCGAGCTCGCCGGGGCGAGCGACGAGTACGCCACCCGGTACGCGCTCTCCCTCGGCGGCGACGCCGAGGTGATCGCGCCGGCCTCGGCGCGCCGGCACTTCGTGGACGCGGTGCGGCGGACCCTCGCCCGCTACGGGTGAGGAGCGCTCGGGCGCGCACACCCTGGGTTCCCCAGGACCACCTCCCGCCACCCGATAAAACGGGACTTGGCGGCGGCACGCGAACCGCATCCCGGGCCGCCGCAATCTCGCGGAGGTGCCTTGGCCCGGGTCCTGATCGTCGACGACACCGACATCGTCCGGCGTGCGCTGGAGCTCGCCGTGCGGCGGATGGGACACGCCGCCGTGTCCACCTCCAACGCCGCCGAGGCGCTCGCCCTCGCCCGGCTGGAGCCGCCGGATCTGGCCCTCGTGGACTTCCGCATGCCGGGCATGGACGGCGCGGAGCTGTTCCTCGCGCTTCGCGAGGCGCTCGGCGAGCGCTGCCCGAAGATCCTCTTCGTGTCGGCGACCCCCCCGGACGAGGTCGCGCGCGAGGTCGAGCGGATCGGCCGGCCGGTCGGCTACGTGAAGAAGCCGTTCCACCTGGACGATCTGGTGAGGGTGGTCGGCGAGGCCTTGGCCTAGCGCGCCAGAGAAACCGTTTTCGGCCTGCGCGGGCGCGCGCGTCGCCCCGCTACTTCTTCTCCACCCACTCGAAGAACAGCTGCGCCATCGCCGCGACGTCCTTGTCGCCTCGGCCGCTCTCCGCGGCGGCGGCGAGGAGGCGGCGCACGGTCTCGTTGAGCGGGACCTTCGCGCCGAGGTCGGCGGCGGCCTCCTGCGCGAGCCGCTGATCCTTCTCGGCGAGGGCGATGGAGAACCGCGGCGCGAAGTCCCTGCGCTCCACGAGCTCCCCCTTCATGAGGTAGAGGGGCGAGTGGAACGACGAGGCCTGGAGCACCTCCACGAGCTTGGGGACGGCGATGCCGCCCGCCTGCGCGAGCGCGAGCGCCTCGCCGAAGGCCGTGATCATGGCGCCGCCGATGGCGTTCACGCAGAGCTTGAGGAGCGCCGCCTGGGCGGCCTCGTCGACCTCGAACAGGCGGGCCGACACCGCGTGCAGCGCAGGCCGGGCGCGTTCGCGCGCGATCGCCGGGCCGCCGACCACGAGGACGAGCTGGGCCTGCTCGGCCGCCGTCCGCGATCCCAGCACCGGGCACGCGACGAACCGGGCGCCTCGCGCGCTCACCCGCTCGCCGACCGAGCGCGCCGCCTGGACGCCGGCGGTGCTCATGTCCACGAGCACGTCCCCCTCGCGCAGCGCCGCCAGGACGCCGTCCGGTCCCTCGAGCACCGCGTCGAGCGCGCGCTCGTCCGTGAGGCAGCAGACGACGAGGTCCCGGCCCGTCGCGCACTCGCGCGGCGACCCCGCGAGCTTGCCGCCCTTCGAGACGATGTGGCCGGCCTTCGAGGGAGTCCGGTTCCAGACCGTCAGGTCGTGGCCGGCCTTCCGGAGGTTGTTTGCGATGGGCTCTCCCATGGTCCCGAGCCCCAGGAAACCGATGCGGAGTCGCATGTTGGCCTTGTAACCCGACGCGGCGGACCCGGCCAACGTCACGGAAGCGGCGTGGGCGTCAGCCGCGGGTGCGGCGAACCCGCCTCTGGCGCGGCGCGGCATTCTCTGCGACGCTCCTCCCGCTCGCCGGCCCCCGCGCCGGCAGTGTTCACCCGAGGTTAGGGAGCTCCAAGGCGCATGGCGACGGCGGACGTCATCGTGGTGGGTGGGGGTGTGAGCGGGCTCGGGCTCGCGTGGAAGGCGGCCCAGGCGGGCCGCAAGGTGCTCGTGCTCGAGCGCGAGGCGCGTGTGGGCGGCTGCCTCCACTCGCACCGGCGGCCGGACGGCTACTGGTTCGAGATGGGCGCGCACACCGCCTACAACAGCTACGGCGCGCTGCTCGACATCGTGGTCGGCACGGGCATGACGGGCAAGGTGAAGGAGCGCGGGCCGGCGCGGGGGCGATTCGGGCTGCTCCGGAACGGCGAGTACCGCTGGCTCACGCCGCCCAAGATCCTGCTCCAGCTGAACTGGCTCGAGGCGGCCGTCCACTTCCCCCTGAACTTCCTGCGCAAGAAGGACGGGGAGACGATCGGGTCGTACTACTCGAAGCTCCTCGGGCCCGGAAACTACGCGCGGCTCTTCTCCCCGTTCTTCGCGGCCGTCCCCTCGCAGAAGGCCGATGGGTTCCCGGTGGAGGGGGCGGGGTCGCTGTTCAAGAAGCGGCCGCGCCGGCCGGAGTTCGTGCGGAGCTTCGGCCTCGAGGGCGGCCTGCAGTCGGTGTGCGACGCGGCGGCCGCCGCGCCGGGGATCACCGTCGAGAAGGGCGTCCGCGCGACCCGGGTCGCCCGCGCCGGCGGAGGCTTCGTCGTGACGGCCGCGGACGGCCGCACCTGGGAGGCGCCGATCGCGGCGGTGGCCGCTCCGGTCGACCAGGCGCCCAGCCTCCTCCGCGACGACTTCCCCGCCCTCGCGGGCGCGATCGAGCGCGTCCGGACGGTGGCCGTCGAGAGCGTGGGCGTCGCGCTGCCGCGCGAGCGGTGCTGGATGCCGGAGTGCGCGTTCCTCGTCCCCGTGGACGACGTGTTCCACTCCTGCGTGACGCGCGACCCGTTCCCGGATCCCCGCTTCCGCGGCTTCGCCTTCCACTTCAAGCCCGGCCTCTCGCGCGACGAGCGGCTCGAGCGGATCTCCGCGGTGCTGCGCGTCCCGGTGGCGGAGCTCCCGGACGTCGTGGAGCAGCGGATCGTCCTGCCGGCTCCCGCGCTCGGCCACCCCGAGATCGTGGCGGAGATCGACCGTGGCCTCGCCGGGCAGCGGCTCGCCGTGACCGGCAACTACTTCGCCGGCCTCGCCATCGAGGACTGCGTGCTCCGCTCCAACGCGGAGTGGGCGCGGGTGGGGAGCTCGCCTTAGGGCGGCGGTCCGGGCGGGCCCGCCGGCTCCGCGGCGGCGGGCGCCCGCGGCGCCGGCTCGAAGCGGAAGGCGCCGTCCGCGAAGTCCACCCGCACGCGCGCGCCCTCCGTCACCTCGCCGCGGAGCATCATCCGCGAGATGGGCGTCTCGAGCTCGCGCTGGATGGCGCGCCGGAGCGGGCGCGCGCCGAAGCGCGGCTCGAACCCGCGCTCGACGAGGCCGTCGATCGCGGCGGGCGTCACCTCGAGCGAGATGCCCTGGCCGTGGAGCTTGCGGCGCGTGACCTCGAGGAGCCGCTCGACGATGCCGCCCATCTGCTCGCGCGTGAGCGGGTGGAACACGACGATCTCGTCGATGCGGTTCAGGAACTCCGGCCGGAACGCGGTCTTGAGCGCCTCCATCGCCTGATCGCGCATGGCGCGCGCCGACTCGTCGTCGCTCCGCAAGAACCCGACGGTCGTGCGGTAGGCGAGCGCGTCGGCGCCGACGTTCGAGGTGAGCACCACGATGGTGTTCTTGAAGCTCACCGTGCGCCCCTTGGCGTCGGTGAGCCGCCCGTCGTCCATGAGCTGGAGGAGCACGTTGAAGACGTCCGGGTGCGCCTTCTCGATCTCGTCGAAGAGCAGGACCGAGTACGGGCGCCGCCGCACGGCCTCGGTGAGCTTGCCCGCCTCCTCGTACCCGACGTAGCCCGGGGGCGCGCCGACGAGCCGGGAGACGGTGTGCCGCTCCTGGAACTCCGACATGTCGAAGCGGATCATCGCCCCCTCGTCGTTGAAGAGGTACTCGGCGAGGGCGCGGGCGGTCTCGGTCTTCCCCACGCCCGTGGGGCCGAGGAAGAGGAACGTCCCGATGGGACGGTTGGGGTCCTTGAGGCCGGTGCGCGCCCGGCGGACCGCCTCGGACACGGCGCGGATCGCCTCCTCCTGGCCCACGACCCGCTTCTCGAGCGCGCGCTCCATCTCGAGCAGCCGCTGCATCTCCTCCATGCGCAGCTTCTCGGCGGGGATCCCGGTCCACTCCGCGACGACGCGCGCGACGTCCTCGGGGCCGACCGACGGCTCCTGCGTGGAGCGCTGCTCGCGCCAGCCCTTGCGCATCCGGTCGAGCTCCGCCTTGAGGCCCTCGAGCTCCTTCTTGAGCTCGGCCGCCTCGGCGTAGCGCTCGGCGGCGACGGCCTGCGCCTTGTCCTTCTCGCGCTGCGCGACGCGCCCCTCGAGCTGCGAGAGCCGGTCCGGGCCGCTCGCGGCGGAGAGCCGCACCATGGCCGCGGCCTCGTCCATGAGGTCGATGGCCTTGTCGGGGAGGAAGCGGTCCGTGACGTACCGGTCCGAGAGGTCCACCGCGGCGTCGAGCGCCGCGTCGGTGATCTTGACGCGGTGGTGGGCCTCGTAGGAGTCGCGGAGGCCGCGGAGGATCTCGAGCGTCTGCGCCGGGGTCGGCTCCGAGACGAGCACCGGCTGGAAGCGGCGCTCGAGCGCGGCGTCCTTCTCGATGTGCTTGCGGTACTCGTCGAGCGTGGTGGCGCCGAGCGCCTGCAGCTCGCCGCGGGCGAGCGCGGGCTTCAGGAGGTTCGACGCGTCCATCGCGCCCTCGGCGCCGCCCGCGCCGACCACGGTGTGGATCTCGTCGATGAAGAGGATGATCTTCCCCTTGAGCTTGCGGACCTCGTCCATGAGGCCGGTGAGCCGCTGCTCGAAGTCGCCCCGGAAGCGCGTGCCGGCGAGCATCCCGCCGAGATCGAGCGCGAGGACGCGCTTGTCGCGCAGCACCTCGGGCACGTCGCCCGCGGAGATGCGCTGGGCGAGCCCCTCGGCGATGGCGGTCTTGCCGACGCCGGGCTCGCCCACCAGCACGGGGTTGTTCTTCGTCTTGCGGGAGAGGATGCGGATGACCCGCTCCACCTCCGCCTCGCGCCCGATCACCGGGTCGAGCTCGCCGGCCCTCGCGAGCGCGGAGAGATCGCGCGAGAAGCGGGCGAGGTTCGGCGGCAGATCGGTGCGGCGCGGCGGCGCCGCCCCGCCCGACGCCTCGGGCGCGCCGCCCTGGAGCCGCGCCTCGAGCGCGCGCGGGTCCACGTCGCGGAGGAACTGCGCCGCGAAGCTCTCGCCGTCGACGACGATGGCCGCGAGGAGGTGCTCGGGGCCGATGAAGTCCTGGCCGCGCTGCGCCGCCTGCATCCGCGCGACCTGCAGGACGCGCTTCATGCCGGACGAGAGCCCCACCTGCTCCGCCTCGATCGGCGCGCCGCGCGGGATCGCCTGCTCGAGCCGCGCCTCGTACTCCTCCACCGCCACGCCGGAGGCGCCGAGCGCCTCGCGCAGCTCGGGGACCTCGTGCAGGAGCGCGAGCAGGAGGAAGTCCACGCCGACCCGCGGCTGGCCCCAGGCGAGCGCCTCCTGGGCCGAGCGCTGCAGCACCCGCTGCGCCATCTCCGACAGGCGCCCGAGCATGCCTTCTCGCCCGCGCAGGCGGGGCCCGAACAGCCCTTCCATCAGGCTCTCCAGGGAGCCGAGCCGGCCCCCGCCCGCCATCGCGCTCGCGCAGTGGTGGCAGAGCCGCACCGCGGCCTCTCCGCCGCCGTTCATCCGCCGGCGCAGCTCGATCGCCGCAGGTCGCACGCCGCAGTTCTCGCAGAGTAGGGTCGCCACGTCGGAATCCCTCCGACGCAAACGTAGGCTCCGCGCGCCCGCGGCGAGGCGGGGAGAATCGGGGGAGCGGGGGGAGGGCCGTGCGCCGCGCGGGCGCGAGCGCCCGACCTTAGACGCGAGTCGCGAACAGGCGAGCGTAGCGAGCCCGCCGGGGCGACGCCGCGGAAGCGGCGAAGCCGCTCGCGGCGGCGCACGGGACCCGGCGAGCAGGGGTGGGGCCCCGACGACGGCGGCCAGCCGTCGGCGGGGCGGGGGCGCAGCCCCCGTTACGCGGTCGCGCCGCCGCCGTTCGAGACGGGTGCGCCGAGCAGCTCGCCGAGCCGGGCGGCGAGGCGCCGCGGCCGGAGCTCCCCGGCCGGCGCGACGAAGATGGTGTCGTCGCCGGCGATGGTGCCGAGCACCTCCGGCAGCTCGGCGAGGTCGATCGCGCGGGCGATCGCGGGGGCGCTGCCGGGGTGGGTGCGGATGACCACGAGCGAGGCGTTCGAGGTCACCTCGGAGACGAGGCCGCGCAGCGTCGCGAGGCCGTCCGAGCCGCCGGCGCCGTCGGGGAGCTCGTAGACGGTGCCCCCCTCCGGGCGCGACACGCGGCGGGCGCCGAGCTGCGCGAGGTCGCGCGACAGCGTCGCCTGCGTCGCCTCGATCCCCCCCGCGCGCAGCGCGTCGAGCAGCTCGTCCTGGGTGCCGATCTGGCGCCCGCGGAGCAGGCGGACGACGGCGTCGCGGCGGCGGCGCTGGCTGTTCATGTGGAGGTCACGAGCGAGCCCACCCCGCGGTCGGTGAAGAGCTCGGCGATGACGGTGTGCGGCTGGCGCCCGTCCAGCACGTGGACGCGCTCCACGCCGCCCGCGAGCGCGGCGAGGATCGACTGGGCCTTCCACTTCATGCCCCCGGTCACGGCGCCGGCCTGCACCCGGCGCGCGAGATCGCGGGTGTCGAGCTGGCGCACGAGCGCGCCGTCCGGGCTGGACTCGAGGATGCCGGGGACGTCGGTGAGGTAGATGAGCTTCTTCGCCCCGAGCGCCACCGCGACCGCGGCGGCGACCTCGTCGGCGTTGATGGACAGGCTGCCGCCCTCGTCGGAGAGGCCGATGGGCGAGATCACCGGGACGTAGCCGCCGTCGAGGAGCATGCGGAGGAACTCCCGGTTCACCTCCACCACCTCGCCGACGTGCCCGAGGTCGCGGCCGGACTCGTGCGTCGCCTTCTTGGCGCGCAGGAGCCGCCCGTCCTTCCCCGACAGGCCGACCGCGCCGGCGTTCCGCGCGTTGAGGAGCGCCACGAGCTCCTGGTTCACCTTGCCGGTGAGGACCATCTCCACGACGGGCAGGCTCTGGGCGTCGGTCACGCGCATGCCGTCCACGAACTCGCTGCGCTCGCCGAGCTTCTCGAGGGTCTTCGTGATCTCGGGCGCGCCGCCGTGGACCACCACCGGCTTCAGGCCCACCTTCTTGAGGAGGGACACGTCCTCGGCGAACGCCTCCTTGAGGCTGTCCTTCACCATCGCCGCGCCGCCGTACTTGATGACGGCGATCTGGCCGGAGAAGGCGGAGATGTACTTGAGCGCCTCGGCGAGGAGCGCCCGCTTGAAGGCAGGGCTGTAGTTCGAGACGCGGTCGTCCTTGGCGATCCCGCCGTCCGGCTTCTGGACGATGAGGGAGGTGTAGTCCGCGTTGATCTTCACGTAGTCGTAGGAGAGATCGCAGCCCCAGGCGGTCGCGCGCGCCTCGCCGTCGGCGAGCTCGACGAGCACGTCGATCCGGCTCTCGCGCATGCGCGTGCGGAGGTTCTCCCGGTCGAACTCGATGGGCGCTCCGCCGCCGAACACCGCGATGCCCTGCAAGGACACGCGCGCCTTGAAGGGATCGATCGGGTAGCCCGCGGCGCCGGCGCGGGCGCCGACGGTCGAGAGGATGCGCCCCCAGTTCGGATCGGCGCCGAAGAGCGCCGCCTTCACGAGCGGCGACGACGCGATCGAGCGGGCGCAGTCGCGGGCCGCCTCGTCGCCGGGCGCCCCCGAGACCACCACCTCGACGAGCTTCGTCGCGCCCTCGCCGTCGGCGGCCATGGCGCGGCCCATCTCGCCGAGGAGGTCGCCGAGCGCGGTCTCGAGCACCGCGAGGTCGGGACCCGGCTCGGAGATGCGGGGGTTCCCGGCGAGCCCGTTCGCGAGCGCGATGACGCAGTCGTTCGTGGACATCTCGCCGTCCACGGTGACCATGTTGAGGGTCTTCTGGACCGCGCGGGAGAGCGCGTCCTGCAGCGCCCTGGGCGTCACGGCGGCGTCGGTCGTGACGAGGCACATCGTCGTGGCGAGCTGCGGCGCGAGCATGCCCGAGCCCTTGCAGATGGCCGACACGACCGCGGTCTTCCCGCCGAGCGTGACCTCGCGCGCCGCCATCTTCGGGCGCGTGTCGGTGGTCATGATCGCCTCGGCGGCGAGGTCGGGGTGATCGCCGAGCTGATCCACGAGGGCGGGCAGGGCGGTCACGATCTTCATCGCCGGGAGCCGCGCGCCGATGACGCCGGTGGAGGCGGTGAGCACCGCGCGCTTCTGCACCCCGAGCGCGTCGGCGACGGCGCTCCGGATCACGGCCACGTCGTCGAGGCCCGCGGGCCCGGTGAGCGCGTTCGCGTTCCCGGAGTTCGCCACGATGGCGCGCATCCCCTCGGCGGGGACGCGCGGGCGCGCGTCCTGGATCGGCGCGGCGGCGGCCTTGTTGATGGTGAAGACGCCGGCCGCGGCGGCGGGGTGATCCGACACCACGAGGGCGAGATCGCGCCGCTGGGGCTTGAGCCCGCAGGCGACGCCGCCGAACCGGAAGCCCTTCGGGATCCTCACGGTCAGCCTCCGAGCAGGTCGAGCCCGGCCGTCTCGGGCCAGCCCATCGCCGCGTTCATCGCCTGCACGGCCTGGCCGGCGGCGCCCTTCACGAGGTTGTCGATGGCGGAGGTGGCGAGCGCGATCCCGGCCCGCGGGTCCACCGCGACGCCGACGTGGGCGCGGTTCGTGTGGAGCACGTCCTTCACCATGACCTTGTCCGCGGCGAGGACCTTCACGAACGGCTCCTCGGCGTACGCGGCGCGGAGCGCGCCCTCGAGGTCGGCCGGACGCGCGCCGCCGGCGAGCCGGAGCGCGACGGAGGAGAGGATCCCGCGGCGGATGGGGACGAGCACCGGGGTGAACGCGATCGGGCCGCAGGCGCCGGCGTGGCGCAGCACCGTCTGCTCGATCTCGGGCACGTGCTGGTGGCGGCCGAGGCGGTAGGCGCGCAGGTCGTCCCCGACCTCGACGAAGCTGTAGTCCTCGCTCGCCTTGCGGCCGGCGCCGGACACGCCGGAGAGGCCGGTGACGACGATCCCGTCCGGCGACACGAGCCCCGACTTCACGAGGGGCGCCACGGCGAGCGCGATGGAGGTCGCGTAGCAGCCCGGGTTCGTGACGAGCCTGGCTCCCGCGAGCCCGGCGCGCGCGAGCTCGGGCAGGCCGTACCGCGCCTCGGCGAGGAGCTCGGGGGCGGGGTGCGGGAACCCGTACCAGGCCGGGTAGGCCGCGGGGTCCGCGAGCCGGAACGCGCCGGAGAGATCCACGACGCGGGCGCCGCGCGCGAGCAGCCTCGGCGTGAGCGCGGCGGACACCTCCGCGGGCGTCGCCAGGAACACGATCTCGCCGTCGGCGCGCTCGGCCTCGGCGAGCGGGCGGTAGCGCAGCGCCGCGAGCTCACCCGAGAGCGGGAGCCGCCCGCCGGCGGGCTCGTCCGCCCAGCGATCGGAGTAGAGCGCCGCGACGCGGACGTGCGCGTGGCGCGCGAGGAGCCGCGTCAGCTCGAGGCCGGTGTAGCCGGAGGCCCCGACCACCGAGACCGGATGGACATGCATGGGTCTGCATATCTATGCAGACGCGCGGGGAAGGTCAAGCGGGGGGGGGCGGAACGGAAACGGGCCGGCGGGAGCGTGTCCCGCCGGCCCGAGTGCCCAGGAGAGGATTCGAACCTCCACGGTTTTGAGGCCGCCAGACCCTGAATCTGGTGCGTCTACCAGTTCCGCCACCTGGGCTTTGGGGGCCTCCTCATATGCCGTGCGCCGACGGGGTGTCAACCGGGAATCCCCCGGCCGCCCATCCGTTCCGTCCCTGCCGCGCCGCTTCGTCGCTAGAATGCGCGGCCCGGAGGACCCGCATGCTCGCCTCGCTCTTCGCCCTCAACCTCGTGCTCGCGACGGGCTCCGCGCAGGGCGCCCCCCAGGCGCCGCCCGAGGACTGGCCCTACGAGACGCCGCCGGGCCAGGAAGCCCCGGCGCAGGCCGAGCCCGCGCGCCCGGCGACCCCCGCGGCGCCTCGCGCCACCTCCACCCCGACCGGCACTGCGCGGCGTCCCCCCCGCACCCTCTCGCTCCTCTCCGCGGAGCCGCTCGGCGGCGGGTCGGCGACGCTCGCCTGGGCCGGCTGGTCCTCGCTCGGGATCGCCTGGGCGCAGGGGCTCACGCCGCAGGACGACCTCGGCGTGTTCGGGGATCTCGACTGGGCGAAGACCGAGCTGCGCCTCGGCGCCTTCTACCGCCGCCCGCTCGGCACCGCCGGCGGCTTCGACCTCGCCGGCCGCGTGGGCCTCGCCTGGTACGCGAACTTCGGCGGCGAGTGGATCCACGACGAGAACCACAAGGACCGCGGCCTCGAGCTCGCGCCCGCGCTCGTCCTCTCGACGCGCGCCGCCGGCGGGGTCGTCTCGCTCTCCGGCGAGGCGCCCATCACGGTGACCACCCGCTACGACGCCGGCGTGCTCTTCACCCCGCGCGCCGCGGCCTCCTACGAGACCCCGCTCTACGACGAGCTGACGGTCGGCGTCCGCGCCGCGGTCGGCTTCCGCGTCGGCGCCGGCGACGCGCCCCTGCGCGACGGCATGGCGGATCTTCAGTTCCTGGTGCTGGCGGGCTACCAGGTCCTGTAGCGCTCGCGGGCCCGCGGCGGGGCCTCCTCCCCTTCGCGCCAGCGCCGCCGCGCGCTACCAGCGCGCGGCGCAGGCGAGCGCGCCCGCCGTCTTCGGGGCGGCCGGCGCGCGCTCGCAGGCCGCGTCCACGGCGCGCAGCTTGCCCACCATCTCCTGCGCCGGGATCGCGCCGATCACGCGGTCGGGCACCTCGCGGCCGCGCGGGTCGATGAAGACCACGGTCGGCATCCCGACCACCCCGTACTTCTCCGCGAGCGCCTGGAACGCCTCGGACCCGTCCGTCCCGTCGAGCTTCACCGCGACGAAGCGGCTCGCCTCCTCGCGCACGCGCGGGTCGGCCCACGCGGTCTTGTCGAGCTCCTTGCAGGCCGTGCACCACTCGGCCCAGAAGTCGATGATGACCGGGCGACCGGAGGTCTTCGCGAGCGCGATCGCCTCCTCCTCGGAGTGCAGCCACGCGAACGCCGCGGCCGAGCGCGCGCGCTCCCGCGCCCCGGCGGCGCCGGCGGCGTAGACGATCCCACCCACGAGCAGCGCGACCCCGAGCCCCTTCGCGAGCCGCTCGCCGGCGGGCCCGTGGAAGCTCGCGTTCAGCGCGCCGAGGGCGACGCCGGCAGCCGCGAGCGCGGCCGCGACGAACGCCGCCTCGCGGGCGGCGGAGAAGATCGGCTTCACCTGCGGGAAGGCGTCCTTCAGGAAGATGCCGGCCGCGGCGAGGAGCGCGACGCCGAAGACCGACTTCACGGTCTCCATCCAGGCGCCGCTCTTCGGCAGCGAGATCGAGAACGCGCCGATGAGGAAGAAGAGCAGCCCCATGCCGAGCGCGTAGGTGAACATGATGCCGAGCCCGAACGCGACCGAGCCCTTAGCGGCGACGAAGGTGAGCGCCGCCGCGAGCACGGGCCCGGTGCAGGGCGCGGCGATGACGCCGGAGACGAGCCCCATCGCGAACGCGCCGGCGCGGCCCGCGCCGCCGACGCCGGACAGCCGCGCCTGGAGCGACGAGGGGAGCTGCAGCTCGAACGCGCCGAACATCGAGGCGGCCATCGCGGCGAGCACGAGCGCGACGAGCCCGATCACCCACGGGTTCTGCATCACGCTCCCGAACGCCTTGCCGGTGAGCGCCGCGCCCACGCCGAGCGCGGAGTACATCGCGGCGATCCCGAGGACGTACAGCCCGGAGAGCGCCATCGCCTCGGAGCGGGTGCCGGCCTTGCGGGCGCCGAAGATGGAGACGGTGATCGGGATGAGCGGGTACACACAGGGGGTGAGGCTCGTCGCGACGCCCCCCACGAAGGCGACGGCGAACGCGACGATCGAGCCCTCGGCGAGCAGGGTGCCGAGCTGGAGGTCGCTCTGGGACCCGGTCGGGCCCAGGCCGACCAGCTCAGGCAGCCACGCGACCGCCGCGAAGGTCAGCGCTGCGAGGAGGATCCGGGTCGGAAGGCGCATGTGTCCCTTGGGAACGGTAACGAAATTCCGCTGTGTCGCCCGATGCTTGCTTGCGGTGCACGCTTGACCGGGTGGCTGATTTCCTTATACTCGACCCCGCCCGTCGACGTCCGGGCGTTAGCGTTCCCTGAAGCTTAAGAGCCCTCGGGTGCGATGAAGATTCCCATCTACATGGATTATCACGCCACGACCCCGGTCGATCGCCGGGTGCTCGAGGCGATGCTCCCGTACTTCTCCGAGCAGTTCGGAAACGCGGCCTCCAAGAGCCACGTGTTCGGCTGGCACGCCGAGGAGGCGGTCGAGGCAGCGCGCGAGGAGGTGGCGAAGCTCATCGGCGCCTCCGCCAAGGAGATCGTCTGGACGAGCGGCGCGACCGAGTCCGACAACCTCGCGGTGAAGGGCGTCGCGCAGTTCTACCAGTCGAAGGGCAAGCACCTCGTCACCTGCAAGACCGAGCACAAGGCGGTGCTCGACTCGATGCACGCGCTCGAGCGGCAGGGCTTCGAGGTGACCTTCCTCGACGTCGAGAAGGACGGACGGCTCGATCCCGCCCGGCTGAAGGCGGCGCTGCGGAAGGACACGACCCTCGTCTCGATCATGCACGCCAACAACGAGACCGGCGTCCTCCACCCCATCGAGGAGATCGGGCGGATCACGCGCGCGGCGGGCGTGCTCTTCCACTGCGACGCGGTGCAGGGCGTCGGGAAGGTCCCGTTCGACGTGGAGCAGGCGAACGTGGACCTCGCCTCGATCTCCGCGCACAAGATGTACGGGCCGAAGGGCATGGGCGCGCTGTACGTCCGGCGCAAGCCGCGCGTGCGGCTCACGGCGCAGATGGACGGCGGCGGCCACGAGCGCGGGTTCCGCTCCGGCACGCTGAACGTGCCCGGCATCGTGGGGATGGGCAAGGCCGCCGAGCTCGCGCGGCTCGAGGGCGCCGCCGAGGCGGCGCGGGTGCTGGCGCTCCGCGAGCGGCTCCGCAAGGGCCTCCAGGCGGGCCTCGATCTCCTGACCGTGAACGGCAGCCTCGCGCACCGCGTCCCGGGCAACCTGAACGTCAGCTTCGCCTACGTCGAGGGCGAGGCGCTGATGATGGCCATCAAGGACGTGGCCGTGTCGTCCGGGTCGGCCTGCACGAGCGCGTCGCTCGAGCCGTCGTACGTGCTGCGCGCGATGGGCATCTCGGAGGACCTCGCGCACTCCTCGATCCGCTTCGGCCTCGGGAGGTTCACGACCGAGGAGGAGGTGGACCACGTCGTCCGCCTCGTGGTCGCGAAGGTCAAGAAGCTCCGCGAGATGTCGCCGCTCTACGAGATGGTGAAGGACGGGGTCGACCTGTCTCAGATCGAGTGGGCGAACCCCCACTAGCGAAGGAACGAAGATGTCGTACTCGGAAAAGCTCCTCGATCACTACGAGAACCCCCGCAACGTCGGCTCGCTCGACAAGGGCGACCCGGACGTCGGGACCGGGCTCGTCGGCGCCCCGGCCTGCGGGGACGTGATGAAGCTGCAGATCAGGGTGAACGGCGACGGCGTCATCGAGGACGCGAAGTTCAAGACGTTCGGCTGCGGATCGGCGATCGCGTCCTCCTCGCTCGTGACCGAGTGGGTGAAGGGCAAGACCGTCGACGAGGCGCTGACCATCAAGAACACCGACGTGGCGAACGAGCTCAACCTGCCGCCGGTGAAGATCCACTGCTCGGTCCTCGCGGAGGACGCCATCAAGGCGGCCGTCGCCGACTGGCAGAAGAAGCACGGCCTCGACCCGACGGTGAAGGCTGACACGGTCCAGGGCGATCGCGCGGCGCTGCTCGAGCGCGGCGTGCTGAAGTCCGGGATCTGAGGGGAGGCGCGAAGGATGGCGGGGAACATCGACCTGAGCGAGAAGGCGGCGGTGCGGATCCGCGCCCTCTCGGCGGAGAAGGGGACGCCCAACGGCGGCCTTCGCCTGGGCGTGAAGGGGGGCGGCTGCTCGGGCCTCTCCTACGTCATCGACTGGGCCGCCGAGCCCGCCAAGCACGATCAGGTGATCGAGCGGGACGGCGCGCGGCTCTTCGTCGACCCGAAGAGCGCCGTGTTCCTCGCGGGCACGGTGGTGGACTGGCAGCAGACGCTGATGCAGAGCGGCTTCGTGTTCAGAAACCCCAACGTGAAGAGCGCCTGCGGCTGCGGCGAGTCGTTCACGATCTAGTCGATACGTGCTAGTGCGTTCCCGCTCGGCGCCGGGATCTCCCCGGGCGAGCGGGAATGCTCTTTTCGAGAGCATGCGCCACCCGATCTGAGATGCGCCACCCGACCTGCTGGAGCTGCGAGCTGGAGCTGGAGAGCGGGACGCTCTTCTGCCCGCGTTGCCGCAAGATCCAGCCGGTCGCGCGCACCGAGGACTACTTCTCGCTCCTCGGCCTCCCGCGCGAGTTCGCGCTCGACCGGGCCGACCTCGAGCGGCGCTTCCGCGAGCTCTCCCGCGTGCTCCACCCGGATCGGTTCGCGCGCGCCGAACCGCGGGAGCGGCGGCTCTCCCTGGAGCGCGCCACCCGCCTCAACGACGCCTTCCGCTACCTGAAGGACTGGCGGCTCCGCGCCGCCTACCTCCTGAAGCTCGCCGGGACGGACGTGTTCTCCGAGGGGCGGACCTTCACCGACCCCGAGTTCCTGGAGGAGCAGCTGGAGTGGCGGGAGGCGCTCGCCCTCGCGCTCTCCGACGGCGACGGGGAGGCCCTGCGGCGCATCGCGCGCGCGGCGCGCTCCCGGCTCGAAGGGATCGAGGCGGAGGTCGGAGGCATGTTCGAGGACGACCACTGGTTCTCGGAGCTGCCGGTGGAGATCGCGCGGCGCCTCTCCCGCGCGCGGTACTACGACAACATCGTGGCGGACGCCGAACGCGGCGCCGCCGCCGCCGGACCCTGAGGAGCCACATGCCGCGCGCGATCGGGATCGATCTCGGCACGACGAACTCGCTCGTCGCCCACGTGGACGAGCGGAACCGCCCGCAGGTGCTGGAGGTGGACGGCGGGAGCCGGCTCCTCCCCTCGGCGGTGTACTACGACGCGGGCGGCGACCCGGAGGTCGGCGCGGGCGCGAAGCGCCGGGCGCCGGAGCGGCCGCTCGACACCATCCTCTCGGTGAAGCGCTTCATGGGCCGCGGCCCCGGGGACATCCGCCCCGAGGACCGCGGCATCTACCGCTTCGACGAGTCCGGGGCGGTCGTGCGGCTCGTCCTGAACGGCGGCACGCGCGCCGTCACGCCGATCGAGGTCTCCGCCGAGATCCTCCGCGTCCTGAAGCGGGGCGCCGCGGAGGCGCTCGGCGGCGCGCCGGGCGGCTGCGTCATCACCGTCCCCGCCTACTTCGACGACGCGCAGCGCCAGGCGACCAAGGACGCCGGGCGGCTCGCCGGCCTCGACGTGCTCCGGCTCCTCAACGAGCCCACCGCGGCGGCCCTCGCGTACGGGCTCGACAAGCGCTCGCAGGGCATCTTCGCCGTGTACGACCTCGGCGGCGGCACGTTCGACGTGTCGATCCTGCGGCTCGACGCCGGGGTCTTCGAGGTGCTCTCCACCGTGGGCGACACGCACCTCGGCGGCGACGACTTCGACCGGCTCGTGGCGCGGAGGCTCATGGAGGACGGGCTCACGCCCCCGAACGGCGCGCCGTCGCCGGCCGTGCTGCGCGGGGCGGTGGCCGCGGCGCAGAAGATCCGCGAGGAGCTGACCGCGCACGAGGTGGTCGAGGCGGACGTGGAGCTCCCCGAGGGCCACCGCCTGCGGGCGCGGCTCACCCGCGCCGAGCTGGAGGCGCTCATCCAGCCGGTGGTGGATCGCACGACCGGACCGTGCGAGGCGGCGCTGCGCGACGCGAACGTCGCGAAGGTGGACGGGGTGGTCCTCGTCGGCGGCGCGACGCGGACGCCGCTCGTGCGCCGCCACGTGCGGCGGATCTTCGGGCAGGAGCCGCTCACGGACCTCGACCCCGACACGGTGGTCGCGCTCGGCGCCGCGGTGCAGGCCGACGCGCTCGACCGCGGCGGGCGCGAGGACCTGCTCCTGCTCGACGTCATCCCGCTGTCGCTCGGCGTCGAGATGATGGGCGGGGTCGTCGAGAAGATCATCATGCGGAACTCGACCATCCCGGCGAGCGCCACCCAGCAGTTCACGACCTACGCCGACGGCCAGACCGGGATGGTCGTGCACGTCGTGCAGGGCGAGCGCGAGCTCGCCCGCGACTGCCGCTCCCTCGCGCGCTTCACGCTGAAGGGCATCCCCCCCATGCCGGCGGGGATCGCGCGCGTCGAGATCACCTACGCCGTGGACGCGGACGGGATCCTCCAGGTCTCGGCGCGCGAGCTCACGACCGGCATCGAGCAGAAGATCCAGGTGAAGGCGACCTACGGCCTCACGGAGGAGGAGGTCGAGCAGATGCTCGTCGAGAGCATCGAGCACGCCGAGGAGGACGTGACCCAGCGCTTCCTCGTCGAGTGGCGCGTGGAGGGCGACCGGATCCTCGGCTCGCTCGAGTCCGCCTTCGAGCTCGACGGCGGGCTGCTCACCGACGCCGAGCGGGCGCCGATCGAGGAGCGCATGCGCGGGCTGCGGGACGCCATGGCCGGCCCGGACTACCTCGCGATCAAGGCGTGGATCGAGTCGGTGGACGCCGCCTCGAAGGCGTTCGCCGAGCGGCGGATGGACAAGCACATCCGCCAGGCGATGGCCGGCCACCGCGTGCAGGAGTTCGCCGAGAGCATCGTCGAGCACCCGCGCGCGACCGGCTCCAAGGACGGCGATCTCGAGGACGAGGGGGCGTAGCGCGCATGCCGAAGGTCACCTTCCTGCCCGAGGGAAAGAGCGCGGAGGTCCGCCGCGGCTCGTCGATCCTGGAGGCCGCCGAGCAGGCCGGGGTCGAGCTCCCCCACAACTGCGGCGGCGTCGCGGCCTGCACCACCTGCCACGTCTGGATCGAGGCGGGGCTCGACTCGCTCTCCGAGATCGAGGATCGCGAGGACGACAAGCTGAACGAGGCCGCCGGGCTCCAGCCGAGCTCGCGGCTCGGCTGCCAGGCCTGCGTCTCGGACGAGGACGTGGTCGTGCGGATCCCCGGGAACCGGATCGCCTCCTGACGGACCCGTTCTCCACACGAACGCTCGGCGAGCGAAGCGAGCCCGCCGGCCGGGGGCGCAGTCCCCGTCAGAACAGGAGTCACCGATGAGATGGACCGACGTGCGCGACATCGCCATCGCCCTCGCCGAGACGCACCCCGGCGTGGCGCCGCTCTCCGTCCGCTTCACCGACCTGCACCGCTGGGTGCGCGAGCTCCCCGGCTTCGCGGACGATCCGGAGAAGTCGAACGAGAAGGTCCTCGAGGCCATCCAGATGGCCTGGCTCGACGAGGTCGAGGACTGACGGACCCTCGCCGGTCGTGAGGCGCGGACCGGCGAGCAAAGCGAGCCCGGCCCTCAGCCGCGCCGCGGCGGCGCCCGCCACCACTCCAGCAGGGCGGGCGCGATGCGCGGGAGCGGGAGGACCTGCTCGACCGCGCCTCGCGCGATCGCCTCCTTCGGCATGCCGAACACCACGCAGCTCGCCTCGTCCTGCGCGAAGGTGCGCGCGCCGGCGGCGCGGAGCTCGGCGAGGCCCTCCGCGCCGTCGTCGCCCATGCCGGTGAGGATCACGCCGGCCGCATTCCCGCCCGCCGCCTGGGCCGCGGAGCGGAACAGGACGTTCACGCTCGGCCGGTGCAGCGACACGGGGGGACCGTCGAGGACGTGGACGACGTACTGCGCGCCCGAACGCCGGAGCGCCAGGTGCCGGTTGCCGGGGGCGACGAGCGCCCGGCCCGGACCGAGCCGGTCGCCGTGCGCGGCCTCCTTCACCTCCACGCGGCAGCTCCGATCGAGGCGCGCCGCGAACTGCGCGGTGAACACCTCGGGCATGTGCTGGACGATGGCGATGCCCGGGGCGTCCGCGGGCAGCGCCTCGAGGATCTGGCGGAGCGCCTCGGTCCCGCCGGTGGACGCGCCGATGACCACGACGCGCTCGGCCGCGCCGCGGGCCGCCGGGCGGGCCGGGAGCACCGCGTCGGCGGAGAGCTTGATCCCCGGGCGCGAGCCGGCCGTCCGGCGGGGGACGCGCGCGAGCACGGCGGCGCGGACGACCTGCACGAGGCGCACGGCCGAGTCCTCGAGGAACCCCTTCACCCCCAGGCGCGGCTTCGCCACGAGGTCGACCGCGCCCTCCTCCAGCGCGCGCAGCGCGATCTCGGTGCCCGGGCCGGCGAGGCCGGAGCAGACCACCACCGGGACGGGATCCTCGGCCATCACCTTGCGCAGGAAGGTGAGCCCGTCCATCCGCGGCATCTCGATGTCGAGGACGATCGCGTCCGGGCGCTCCCGGCGCATCTTCTCCATGGCGATGAGCGGGTCGTGCGCCGTGGCGACCGTGAGCCCCGCGCGGCCGAGGATCTGCGTGAGCGCCAGCCGCACCACGGCGGAGTCGTCGACCACGAGGACGCGGGCGGGCATCAGGCGCTCCGCGCCGGAGGCGGCAGCGTGTACACGGTGGGCATGGCGGCCCGCGCGCGGGTGGTGAGCCCGCCGAGGCTCTCCGCGTGCCCGAGGAAGAGGTGCCCGCCCGGCTCGAGCCGGTCGATGAGCCGCTCGACCACGCGCTCCTTCGCCTTGCGCTCGAAGTAGATGAGGACGTTCCGGCAGAACACGAGGTCGAAGCGCGCGTCGGGCCAGGCGTCGCCGTTCAGGTTCACCCGGTCGAAGCGCACCCGCGCGCGGATCTCGGGCCCCGCCTTCATGAGCCCCTCCTGGCTGCCGACCCCGCGGAGCATGTAGGCCTTGAGGTAGGCCTCGGGGATCTCGCTCGCCTTGTCGATCGGCCACACCGCGGCGCGGGCGCGGTCGAGGATCCGGGTGGAGAGGTCGGTCGCGAGGATCTCGAGCTCCCAGCCGGAGGGGAACGCGTCGAGGAGCGACATCGCGAGCGAGTAGGGCTCCTCGCCGCTCGAGCACGCCGCGCTCCACACCCGGATCCGCCGCGCGCGCCGGCCCGCCTCGGCCTCCTCGCGCAGCGCGGGGAACACCTGTTCTCGCAGGAACTCGAAGTGGCGGGGCTCGCGGAAGAAGTGCGTCTCGTTCGTGCAGATCGCGTCGAGCATCCGCACCTTCTCGGCCGCGTCCCCGCGGACGCGCTCGTAGTAGGCGTGGTAGCTCGTGAGGCCGAGCTCCCGCAGCCGCCGGGCGAGCCGGCCCACGAGGAGGGCCTTCTTCACCGGCGCGAGCCAGATCCCGGCCTCGGCGTGGATGAGGCGCTGGAACAGCTCGAACTCGCCGTCCGTCACGGCGCTCACGGCCGGCGCCACGACGGCGGGGACGCTCCCCGCGCCGGCCACCTGTCGCGCCCGCCGCTCCGCGTGCACCGTCACGCGCGCCTACGCGGCCTCGACCGCGTCGCCGGCCGGAGCCTCCGGAGCGGCCTCGAGCGCGGCCTCGAGCGCGCCGGTGGCGGCGTCGCGCGCGAACTCCTTCTCGTCGGCCGAGATGACGCGGTCGAGGTCGAGCAGCAGCACGAAGCGCTTGCCGACCTTCCCCATGCCGAGGAGGAAGTCGACCTTCACCGCCGTGCCGAAGGGCGGGGCCGGCTCGACGTCCGCGGGCCCGAGCTCGATGACCTCCTGCACCGCGTCCGCCATGACGCCCACGACCGTGTCCTGGCCGTCGAGCCGCGCCTCGACGATGAGGATGCAGGTGAGGCGGGAGACCTCCGTCTCCGGCAGCCCGAACTTGGCGGCGAGATCGACGACCGCGACGACCTGGCCGCGCAGGTTGATGACGCCGCGCACGGAGCGCGGGGTGGACGGCACGCGCGTGACCGTCTCGTACTGGAGGATCTCCTTCACCTTGAGGATGCCGACGCCGTACTCGCCGCCCGCGAGGGAGAAGGAGAGGTACTGCGCGCGATCGTCCGCTTCCGTCGCCTGTGTCATATCGGGCTCCCAGTCATGACGAGGTTGCGCCCCCGTCCTTTCACGCCGCATTCGCCTCTGCCGTGGCCGCGCGCCGCAGGGTCTCCCGCAGGAGCCCGCCGACGTCGAGGATGAGCGCCACCCGGCCGTTGCCGAGGATGGACGAGCCCGAGATGCCGGGCACTCCGCCGAACATCCGGCCGAGCGGCTTCACCACCGTGGAGGACTCACCGTGCAGCGCGTCCACGGTGACGCCGGCCGTGTGCGCCCCATGCCGGACCACCACCACGTTCTCGCGCCCGGGGCGCGCGCCGCCGAGGCCGAAGTGGTCCCGCAGGCGCAGGTACGGCAGCGGGGCGCCCCGCACGTTCAGGATCCCGCAGGGCGCGGACGCCGCGCACTCCTCCGTGGGCAGCTCGAGGCACTCCACGACCGCGTCGAGCGGCAGGATGAAGGTCTCCGCGGCGACGCCCACCTTGAAGCCCTGGATGATGGCGAGCGTGAGCGGGACGCGGATCGTGATCTCCGTGCCAGCGCCCGGGACGCTCCGGATCGCGACCGAGCCTCGCAGCGCCTCGACGTTCCTGCGCACGACGTCCATGCCGACCCCGCGGCCCGAGAGCTCGGTGACCGCGTCGGCGGTGGAGAAGCCCGGCTCGAACACGAGCCGTCCCGCCTCCTCGTCCGTGACGCGCGCCGCGTCCGGCGCGAGCCCCTGCGCGACCGCCCGCGCCGCGATGCGCGCGCGGTCGAGGCCGGCCCCGTCGTCCGAGACCTGGATCACCATGCTCCCCGCCTCGTGGAAGGCGCGCAGCACCACGGTCCCGATGGGAGCCTTGCCGCGCGCGCGCCGGACGTCGGGCGGCTCGATGCCGTGGTCGAGGGCGTTGCGGACCATGTGCGTGAGCGGGTCGCGGATGTGCTCGATGACCGCGGTGTCCACCTCGACGTCCTCACCCTCGACGACGAGGCGCGCGCGCTTCCCGAGGGCGGCCGCGGCGTCGCGGACGGTCCGGGCGTGCGGGTGGAAGGTCGGCCCGATCGGCACCATCCGGGCCTTCGTGATGAGCTCCTGCAGGTCCTGGTACAGCCGGTCCGCCTCGCGGTGCGCCTCGAGGAGCTGCTCGGCCCCGGCGCCGGCGCGCTGCTCGAGGAGATCCGTGAGCCTGCCGCGGGCGATGGCGATCTCGCCCGACAGGTCGAGCATGCGGTCGAGCTTCGTCACGTCCACGCGCAGCGTGCGCGCGCTCGCGTGGGCAGGCCCGGCGGGCTCGTACGCGTCGCCGGGGCCGGCGTGGCCTCCGGCCGGCGAGGAGGACGCCCCGGGCTCGCCCGCGCCGGGGGCGGACCCGGCGGCCTGCGCGGCGGCGGCGAGTCGGCGCCGGAACGCGAGCGCGGCGGCGGGCTCCTCCCGCGCGCCCGCGGCGGCCGCCGCGACCGACCCGCGGAGCACGTCGACGGAGCGGAGGAGGAGCGTGACGAGCGCGTCGGTGACGCCGAGGCTCCGCCCTCGGAGCCGCTCGAGCACGTCCTCGAGGTCGTGCGCGAGCTCGCGGACGCCGTCGAAGCCGACGAGCGCGGCCCCGCCCTTCACGGTGTGCGCGTCCCGGAAGAGCGCGTGCAGGATGGCCTCGTCGCCGGGCCGTGCCTCGAGGGCGACGAGCGCCTGCTCCATGCGCCCGAACGTCTCCTCCGCCTCCGCGAGGAACGTCTGCACGAGCAGCTCGCGATCGATGCCGAGTTCGTCCATGTCGCCTCCGCCGTTCACAGCTGCCGCACCCAGGCGGTGCCCTCGTCCGCGAAGAAGATCAGCTTGCGACCCCGCGCGCCGCCGACGTCCTGGTCGAGCACCGGGATGCGGGCCTCCCCGAGGAGGCGCAGGGCGAGCTCGACGTTCTCCTCGCCGAGGTTGCGGGAGCCGCGGAACGCGCCGATGACGCTCGCGCCGCCGAACACCTTCGCGACGAGCGCGGCGCGCGCCGCCCCGGCCCGGACGACCGCGTCCACGAGCTCGGGCACCGCGACGTTGCCGAAGCGGACCGAGCGCTCGCGCCCCACCGGGTGCGGCAGGAGGAAGTGGTTCATGCCGCCGACCCCGCTCGCGGGATCGTGCAGGCACACCGCCACGCACGAGCCGAGCACGGTGGTGATGGCCGTGCGCGTGGCGGCGGTCGCGAGCTGGCCGGCGTGCAGGTAGACCTGGGCGCGGCCGGCGAGGTCGGGCGCGGCGGCGTTCGGCCGCTCGGGGAGGGTGGCGGTGCGAGCGGTCACGCGCCTCGCGGCCTCAGGCGCGCAGCGCGAGCGCGAGCCCGGCGTGCGTGGAGAGGAGGTCGAACACGGCGTGGTCCTGCTCGTCGAGGATCGGCTTGTGGCCGAGGAGCCGCCAGATGGCGAGCGCGCCGACGGTCGCGTCCCCGGCGCGCAGCGGGATGCAGGCGGAGAGCTCCGGATCGCAGGGCTCGGGGGCGGGATCGCGGCCCGCGATCCACGTGGCGCCGGACGAAGCGGCCCGGCCGATGATCCCCTCGCCGACCGCGACGGTGTGGATCGGCCCGGGGTCCACCCCGAACGCCTTCAGCAGATCGAGCGAGTCGCCGCGCCGCTCGAAGAGCGCGAGCTCCTCCGACCCCACCACGTTGATGACGATCTCCTGCACCGCGGCGACGACGTCCGCGCGCGAGCGGCCGCCGTGCAGCCGCTCCAGCGCGACGAAGAGCTGCGCGAGCTCGGTGGTGCGCTCCTGCGCGGCGACGTAGTCGTCGGAGAGCCTCCGCTGCTCGGCCTCGAGCTCCTCCACCCGTGCGCGGAGCCGGTCGCGCTCCGCGTTCGCGTGCGCGATGGCCTCGTGCGCCAGCGCGAGCTCGCTCGTGAGCCGCCGCCGCTCGTGCTCGCCCGGGTCGGAGGGCGCACCCCGACCGGGCACGGGCGTCGTCGCCTCGGAGGCGAGCCGCTGCTGCTCGGAGCGGAGCGAGGTGATCACCTCGCGCAGGCGCTCGCTCATCTTCTGGAGGTCCTGGCCCGCGGCGGCGGGCGGCGGGGGAGGGGTCCGGTCGCGCGGATCGGCCATGGCGTCGCTCGCTACTGCCCGAGGCAGCTGCGCACCTTGGCGAGCAGCTCGAGGCCGTTGATGGGCTTCGTGACGTAGTCGTTGCAGCCGCTCGCGTAGCCGGACTCGACGCTCGCGAGCTCGCCGCGCGTCGTGACCATGATGACCGGGATCTCGCGCGTGTCGGGCTGCTGGCGCAGCTTCCGGCAGGCCTCGAAGCCGTCCATGCGCGGCATCACCACGTCCATCAGGATGAGGTCCGGGCGCTCCGAGATCGCCTTCTCCACGCCCTCCGCGCCGTCCTTGGCGGTGACGACGTCGTAGGCGTCCTTCGACAGGATCATCCGCTCCATGAGGAGCACCGTGGACGAGTCGTCGACGAGCAGGATCTTCTTCCGGTCCATCACGGCGGCCTCCTCGGAGCTGCGAGCACCCGCCGAGGTGCAAGCGCGGCACCACTGCGCAGGGTGGGTGCGACGCGTACGCGCTCGCCACCGGCGCCGCCCAGGGCCCGCCGCGCTGGCCAGCCCTTTTCCCGAGGATCCGCGCCCGCCTGCGCGCGCGCCGCCGAGCCGAGCGCACGATATCGACGTACCGTGAACGGGGCGCGACGTCTCGCCCACGTGCGACAGCCGGAGGACCCGGGCTCGGGGTGTCCCGAGCCCCGGGTAGGGGGAGCCCGGGGCGCTCCGCCGCGGCATGGGGGGCGGCGGGCGCGCGGGAGACCGTCGGACGGAGCGCGGACGTGCTGCGGACGCAAACAGCCCAGGATCACGCTGAGATGCCCCGGCGCGGACCCTGCTCGGGCGCACCGCATGACCCCGATCTCCCTCGCCGTCGCCGCCGCGCTCGTCGCGGCAACCCCGCGTGCCCCCTCCACCCTCGATCCCGCGCCCGCGCGCGCGGGCCCCGCCGACGCTGCGGCCGCGGCCGACGCCGAGGCGCTCCGGGCGCTCGCGGTCCTCTCCTCGGGAGAGCCCGCCATCGCGGAGGTGCAGGCCGCCGCCGCGCAGGCGGCGGACTCCGAGGCGCCCGGCGCCGTGGGCTTCGCCCGGCGTGCACGCCTCGCCGCGCTGCTGCCGCGCCTGACCGCCGAGTACCAGCGCGACGAGCGCAGTCACCGCGTCGTCGGCCTGCAGGGCTCGGGCGAGGTGGACTACCTGCGGCTCGCGCCGGGCTTCGCCGTCACGCTCCGCGCGACGTGGGACCTGGGCGGCCTCGTCGCCGCGACGGGCGAGGTCGCCGCTGCCGCGGAGGCGACGGCCCGCGCCCGCGCCCGGGCGGAGGCGGTGAAGCGCGCCACCACCCTCTACTACGAGCGGCAGCGCCTCCGGCTCTCGCTGCTCCTCGACCCGCCCGGCAGCGCGCTCGCGCGCGCGCAGGCCGAGCTCGAGATCGATCGCCTCGGCGCCGAGCTCGCGGCGATCGCCGGCGCCCGCGGCGTGCGGGGGCGGCCGTGAGGCGCGCCGCCATCCTGCTGCTCGCCGCCGCCTGCGGCCTCCCCGAGCCCGCCCCGTTCGTGCGCGTGGAGAGCGTCGCGCCCGAGGGCCCGGGCGTCGCCCCGGAGGCGGTCGTGGCGGAGATCCGCTTCACCGCGCCCATCGCGCCCGAGGGCATCCTCGACGGCGAACGGCTCGCGCTCGTCCCCGCAGCCGACCTGCGCGAGGCGCTCGAGGCCGTCGAGTCGGACGCGGGCGCCGCGGCGCTCGCCTCGCGCGTCCCGGCGGCGGTCGCGCTCGCCGACGGAGGGCGTCGGGCGATGCTCACGCCCGGCGCGCCGCTGCGCGCGCTCGCCCCTTACGTGCTCGTGCTGTCGTCGCGCGTGCACGCCGCGGACGGACGGCCGGTGCTGGACGTCGAGGGCCGCCGCCGGCCGTCCGTGGGGGCCTTCGAGACGGCGCGCGCGGCCGGTCCGCCGCCGCGGCCGGTCGTCACCGAGGTGAGGGCGGACGCGGCGACGCCCGAGGCGGGCGGCGAGTACGTGGAGATCGCGAACCGCGGGGAGGGCGTGCTCGATCTCCTCGGCTGGCGCCTCGCGAAGCGCTCGGCGACCGGGGCGCTGTCCTCGTGCGTGGTGAGCGCGCGGCTCGAGGACGCGCTCCCGCCGGGCGCGATCGCGCTCGTCGCGGGTGGCGCGTACGACGGGCGGTACGCGCTGCCCCCCGGGACGCCCGTGCTCGCCTGCGGAGCGACCGCGCTCCTCGGCGGGATCGCCAACGAGCGGCCGCCGGAGCTCCTGCTCCTCGATCCCTCCGGCGCGGTCGCCTCCACGTTCGGCGCGGGCGGGGCGGCGCCGCTCTGCCCCGCGGCGGCGGTCCGCGTCGACGTGGACGGGCCGGACGTCGCGGAGAACCTGGCCTGCGCCGAGGGGGAGGGGACGCCCGGCGAGTGAGCCGGAGCCGGGGCCCGGGTCAGCGGGCGTTGTCGACGATCCACTTCCCGAGGAGCTCGTCCTTCAGGAGGTAGCCGTCGGCGCCGCACTCGGTCACGAGCTTCTCGACCTTCTGCTTGTCCTCGCCCGAGCAGAAGACGACCTTGATCGAGCGGAACATCTCGTTCTTCTTCACGAAGCGGCAGAACTGCGCGCCGTCCACCTTCGGCATGTTGATGTCGAGGAGGATGAGGTCGGGCCGGGTCTGGCGCTTCAGGATGATCGAGGTCGCCTTCTCGGCGTCCGGCGCGTACTGGATCTCGAAGCCCTTGGCCTCGAGCTCCTCCTTCAGCAGACGCGCGACGATCTCGGAGTCGTCCACGATGAGCACGCGGCGGCGCGCCTCGAGCGCGGCGGTGAAGCGGCGCGGCAGGTCCTCCGGCGGGGAGGACGGGACGGCGCCGTCGAGCTTCAGCTCCGCGGCCTTCTGCGCGAGCTCCTCCGGCGTCCCGTCGCCGACGAGCAGGGCGCGCCCGCGGAAGCCCCGGTCGCGCAGGAGCGGCGGCGCCTGCTTCGCGCGCACCGCGTCGACGAGCAGCGCCGCGGCGTTTCCCGCCTCGGCGACGAGCGCGTGCGGCTCGCGCTCGAGCACCACCTGGTGCCCGGCGGCCTCGAGGGCCATGCCGGTCACATGTAGGACGATCTCGCTCTCGCAGCAGATGAGGACCTTCACGTCGCCCCTCTCCCGGTGAATCAAAATAGCACCGATCTTGCCCGGTCGTCCCGGGCTCGCGGATAATCCGCGCCCGATGGCCGAGCCGAAGGAAGCGCAGCAACCCGAGTCCGGCGCCCAGGCGTCCGCGCCGGAGGCATGGTTCTTCTGCCTGAGGCTCCTCGGCGGCCGCTACGCGTTCGAGGCCCCGCTCGTCACCGAGGTGGTCCGCCTCGGTCCGCTCACGCGGCTCCCGGCCGCGCCGGCCTTCCTCCCCGGCGTGTTCACCCACCGCGGCGAGGTCCTGCCGGTGCTCGACATCGCCCAGCTCGTCGGCCAGGGGTCGGTGTCGCTCCGCCCGAGCACGCGCGCCGCGATCGTCCATTGCGGCCCGTGGAAGGTGGCGGTGGTGAGCGACTCGGTCGAGGGGCTCGTCGCGATCCCGCGCCGCCAGCTCGAGCCGCCGCCGGCCGAGTCGAGCGGCGTCGCCGAGTTCCTCTCCGCCGTCGGCCGCGACCGCGCGGGCGCCATCGCGATCCTCGATCTGCCGCGCCTCGTCGAGACCGCCCGGGCGCGCGCCGTGCCAGCGGGGAGCGCCGCGGCGTGACCGGCCCGACGAGCGAGCTCGTCCTGTTCCAGGTCGGCCCGCGCACCTTCGCGGCGGTCGTGCACGACGCCATCCGCATCGGCAGCGTGCGGGACGTGCCCGCGGAGGACCTCGTCCTCGAGACGGCGCTCGGCGCGCCGCGCGCCTGCACGCGCGGCATCGTCGTCGCGAGCCACGACGAGGCCGTGGAGCGGACCCTGGTGGTCGATCAGGTGATCGGCACCCGGAGCGTGCCGGAGGTGCAGGTGCAGCCGCTCCCCGCCTTCGCCGCCGCCTGCCTCACCTCCGGCGCCGTCACGGGCTTCGTGCTCCTCGACGGCGACCCCGTCCTCCTCGTCGACCTCCCCACCCTCGTCCGCGAGCACGCCACCTCCGCCGCGCCCGTGTGACGCCTCCCCCGGAGCAGCCATGAGCACCCGCGATCCGTTCGACGTCCAGCAGAAGCCGAAGGCCCGCGCGGCCGCGCCGCGCGCGGCGGCGGCGAAGAGGCGGAACACCGTCGTCGGCGCCGACGCCGCCCGCATCGCCGTGGTCCTCCGCGGCTTCGCCGAGGGGAACTACGACGGCCGCGTGGACGCCGGGGCGATCGACGATCCCGGCCTGCGCGCCATCGCCGAGGCGGTGAACGGGGCCGCGAGCGCGGTCGTCGAGGACCTTCGCCAGGCGCACCAGCGCGTGCAGATCGTGACGGCCGGCATCGACGAGGCCATCGAGGCGATGATCCGCCTCGTCATCCAGGGCGACCTCTCGGGCTCGCTCCGCGCCGGCTCGACCGACTCCGCGCTCACGCCGCTCATCGCCGGCATCGGCCAGGTGATGGAGACGCTGAAGAAGTTCGTCACCGAGACGCGCGAGGCGGCGATGCAGCTGTCGACCAGCTCCGCGGAGGTGCTCGCGGCGGCGACGCAGAACGAGTCCTCGACGAGCGCGCAGGCGTCGGCCATCCACGAGACGACCGCGACGATGGAGGAGCTGAAGGGCGCCTCGCACCAGATCGCCGAGAACGCGCAGATGGTGGCCGCGATCGCCGAGCAGACCCTCTCCGGCGCGAAGCAGGGCGAGGGCGCCATCAAGGCGTTCATGGGCTCGATGGAGAAGGTCCGCCACAACGCCGTCGAGGTGGACGACGCGATCGCGAAGCTCTCCAAGCGGGTCGAGCGCATCGGCACGGTCGTCGAGGTCATCGACGAGATCGCGGACCGCTCGGACCTCCTCGCCCTGAACGCCGCCCTCGAGGGGGCCAAGGCGGGCGAGGCGGGTCGCGGGTTCTCCATCGTGGCCGCCGAGATGCGCCGCCTCGCCGAGAACGTCCTCGAGTCGACGAAGGAGATCAAGAACCTCATCACGGAGATCCGCGAGGCGACGCACGCCGCCAAGGAGGCGTCCGACGGGAACAAGCGCGAGGCCTCCGAGGGCGAGAAGCTCGGCGGCAACGCCATGGCGAGCGTCTCGGGCATCCTCTCCGGCATCCAGGAGACGAGCGACGCCGCCCGCGTGATCCACCTCGCGACGCAGCAGCAGCGCACGGCGACCGAGCAGGTCGTGCAGTCGATGTCGGAGATCGAGGAGGTCACTCGCCAGGCGCAGGCCGGGTCGAAGCAGGCGACCGGCGCGGCCTCCGAGCTCACGAAGCTCGCCGAGCGCCTCGCAGAGCTCGTGAAGCGCTTCAAGGTGGAGTAGCCCGGGCCGCTCAGGGAAAGGCACGCCGCGAGCCGCGCATGGGCGTCTCCGAAGAGATCCGCAAGAAGCTCCTCCCCCGCTTCCGCGAGACCACCGCGGACCGGGTGGAGAAGATCTCGGGCGCGCTGCTCGAGCTCGAGCGCGGCGCCGGGACGCCGGAGGCGCTCGACGAGCTCGCGCGCGAGCTGCACACGCTGAAGGGCGAGGCCCGCATGATGGGCTTCGTCGGCATCTCCAGCGTGGTGCACGCGGCGGAGGACCTGCTCAAGGCGCTCCCCAAGGACAGCCCCGGCGAGCGGCTCGACGCGCTCCTCCGGGCGTGCGGCGCCATCGTGCCGATGCTCGACGCGCCCGCGGAGGGCGGGGACGCGGCCGGGAAGCTCGCGGAGTCCCTGCGCGCGCTCATCGCCGGACCGCGGGGCGCGCCGGAGGGCGCTGCGGAGGTCTCGACGGTGGCGGCGTCGCCCGCGCCCGGGCCGTCGCCTTCGCACGCGAGCTCGAGCGCGACCGCGACGACCTCGACCACGACCTCGACCACGAGCGAGCGCGCGGCCCCGGCCGCCCCGGCGCCCGCGCCGGCGCGGCCCGCGGCGCCGTCGCCCGAGGCCCGGCTCGAGCTTCGCGGGGACAAGCCGGCCGCCTCGATCCGCGTGGACGTCGACCGGCTGGACGAGATCGCCGCGCTCGCCGGCGACGTGCTCGTCGAGGGAGAGCGGGCCATCCGCCGCTCCCGCGACCTCAACGCGCTGTTCGCGCGGTGGGGCCGGCTGTCGGACCGGGTGATCGCGCTCGCCGAGCGGCTCCGCGACGCGCGCACCGCCCGGCTCGTCGAGCAGATCGAGGGAGACGTCCACCTCCTCCGCTCGGACACGTTCCGCTTCGCCCGCGCGCAGACCGAGGCCGCCTCCTCCTCCCAGGCGCAGTTCGGGATGCTCGCCGAGCGGATCGGGGAGGCGCGGCTCATCCCGCTCTCCGGCGTGCTCGCGGGCTTCCCCCTCGCCGCCCGCGACATGGCGCGCGAGCAGGGCAAGGAGGTCGAGTGCGTCGTGCGCGGCGGCGAGACCGGGGTCGACAAGGCCATCCTGCTCTCGCTCAACGACCCGCTCGTCCACCTCGTCCGCAACTGCGTCGATCACGGGCTCGAGACGCCTGCCGAGCGAGTGCAGGCGGGCAAGCCGCGCGCGGGGAAGATCGTCATCTCCGCGCGGGTGGACGGCGACCTGCTCGCCGTGACCGTGGAGGACGACGGGCGCGGGATCAGCCCGCAGAAGGTCCGCGCCTCCGCGCTGCGCAAGGGGATCATCGGCGAGCAGCAGGCGGCGAGCCTGTCGGCGCGGAACGCGCTCGACCTCATCTTCATGGCGGGGTTCTCGACGCGCGAGCAGGCGGGCGAGACGAGCGGCCGCGGGGTGGGGCTCGACGTGGTGCGCAAGCGCGTCACGGCGCTCGGCGGGTCGGTCACGGTCGAGTCCGAGGTGGGCAAGCGCACGCGGTTCACGCTGCGCATGCCGCAGTCGCTGTCGCTCATGAAGGTCCTCCTCGTCCGCATCGACGAGGACGTCTACGGGATCCCGGCCGTGGACGTGGACAGCGTCGGGCGGCTCGACCCCAAGGAGGCGACGGAGGTCGCGGGCATCCGGGCCGTGCGCTACCGCGGGCGGCTCATGCCGGTAGTCGCGCTCGGGCCCCTCCTCTCGCTCAACGGCGGCCCGCGCTCGAAGCGGCCGCTCGTGGCGTACGTCGACCACGGCAGCGAGGGCGCGGCGGTGGTGGTGGACGGGCTGCACGGCGAGCGCGAGGTGGCGGTGAAGGCGCCCGGGGCGTTCCTCAAGGGCATGCGCTTCGTCACCGGCGCCGCCGCGCTGGAGGACGGGCGCGTCGCGCTGCTCCTCTCGACCCCGGACATCGTGGCCGCGGCCCGCCGGCTCGCCTCGCCGGCCCTGGCGCGCGGCCGCGACCGGCGGCGCCTGCGGGTGCTCCTCGTGGACGACAGCGCGATCGCGCGAGAGGCGGAGGCGGCCCTGCTCCGCTCGCTCGGGCACGAGGTGGACGAGGCGGTGGACGGAGAGGACGGCTGGCGGAAGCTGCAGACCGGCAGCTACCAGCTCCTCGTCACCGACGTGCAGATGCCGGTGCTCGACGGCATCGACCTCACCCGCCGCGTGAAGGCGACGCCGCGGTTCGTGAAGCTGCCCATCGTCATCATGTCCTCGCTCTCCGCGCCCGAGGAGCGCCGCCGCGGCGTGGACGCCGGCGCCGACGCGTACATCGTCAAGGGCGAGCTCGAGGCCGAGAGCCTCGCCGCCACGCTCGAGCGGCTCTGCGGGGTCGGCGCGTGACGCCTCCACAGGCGCGGCAGGTCCGCGTCCTCGTCGCGGACGACTCCGCCCTGTTCCGCGAGCTCCTCGCCGGGGTGGTCGCGGACGGCCCGGGGTTCGAGGTGGTCGCCGTCGCGGCCGACGGACACGCCGCCGCCGCGCTCGCGCGGCAGCACCGGCCCGACGTCATCACCATGGACCTCAACATGCCCGAGGCCGACGGCTACGCGGGCATCGCGCGGATCATGGCCGAGACGCCCACCCCGATCCTGGTCCTCACCGGCAACCCCGCCGAGGCGGTCGGGTTCCGCGCGCTCTCGCTCGGCGCGCTCGACATCCTCGAGAAGCCGCACGCGACGACCGACCTCGAGACGTACGGGCGGCAGCTCCGCTCGCGCCTCAGGCTCCTCGCCGGCGTGAAGGTGATCCGCCACCTGCGCGGGCTGCGCACCGAGGGCGAGCCGCCGCCCCGGCGGAGCGCGGGCGTGGAGCTCGTCGTCATCGGCGCCTCGCTCGGCGGCCCGCGCGCGCTCGTGTCCCTCCTGCGCGGGCTCGCGCCGGTCTTCCCGGCCCCGGTCGCGATCGTGCAGCACATCGCCGACGGGTTCACCGAGGGGCTCGCGGCCTGGCTCGCCGCGGAGACCCGGCTCGACGTGCGGGAGGCGCGGGACGGCGACGTCCTCGCGCCGGGCCGGATCGTCCTCGCCCCCTCCGGCCGTCACCTCGTCGTCGCCGACGGCGCGGTGCGGCTCTCGGACTCGCCGCCGGTCGAGACCTTCAAGCCGTCGGTGACGCCGCTCTTCCTCTCGGCGGCGCGGCAGCACGGCGCGCGCGCCTGCGGCGTGATCCTCACCGGCATGGGCCGCGACGGCGCCGAGGGGCTGCGCGCCATCCGCGCGGCCGGCGGGCCGACGATCGCGCAGGACGAGGCGACGAGCGCGGTGTTCGGGATGCCGCGCGCGGCCATCGAGCTCGGGGCCGTCGATCGCGTGCTCCCGATCGAGGCGATCCCCCGCGCGCTCCAGGAGCTGACCCGGTGAGGCCGATCACGCCGGACGACCTGACGCAGCTCGCCGCGCTCCTCAAGGAGCGGGTGGGCCTGCACGTGCGCCCGGACGGTCACTCGGCGCTGCGCCTCGCCCTCGGCGCCCGGCTGGAGGAGCTCGGGCCCAACGCACCGGACGGGCGCGCGTACGTCGGCCTCCTGCGCTCGCAGGACGGCGGCGACGAGGAGCTCCGGCGGCTGCTCCCGCTCGTCACGGTCGGCAAGACGAGCTTCTTCCGCGACGAGCGCCAGTTCCGCGCGCTCGAGGCGCTGCTCCCCGGCCTCGTCGCGCGCGCGCGCGGCGGCGGCCGGCGCGTCGCGATCTGGTCGGCCGGCTGCGCCACCGGGGAGGAGCCGTACTCGATCGCGATGACCGCGGAGGGCGCCGGGGCGGAGCCCGAGCACCTCGAGCTCCTCGCCACCGACGTGAACCCGGAGGCGGTCGCGCAGGCCGCGCGCGGCGCGTACGACGCCCGGCGCGCGCGCGAGATCCCCCAGCCGCTCCGCGAGCGCCACTTCGACGCCGACGGGGATCGCCACCACGTGCGCGCGAGCCTCAGGCGGTTCATCACCGCGATCCGTCCGCACAACCTGGTCTCGGGCACCATGCCGCGGCCCGAGGGCGGGTGGGACGTCATCTTCTGCCGCAACGTCATCATCTACTTCGACACGCCCACGACGCAGCACGTGCTCACGCAGTTCCTCCACGCGCTCACGCCGGGCGGCTACCTGTTCCTCGGCTACTCCGAGTCGCTCTTCCGCATCTTCGAGGGCTTCGAGCTCACGGAGGTCGCCGGGGCGTTCCTCTACCGGCGCCCGGAGACGCCGCGCACGACGCCGCTCCCGGCCCCGCGCCCGGTTCGCCCCGTCGTCCCGGTGCCGTCCGCGCCGCCGCTCGTGCGCCACGTGTCGCTGCCCCCGGCGGCGCCCCCGCGCCTCCCCACCCCGGCGCCCATCCCGGCGCCGCAGCCGCCGCTCGCGCCCCAGGAGTACCTCGACGCCGCGGTGGCGCTGTTCGCCGACGGCCGCTTCGGCGCCGCGCGCGAGCTGCTCGAGCGGCTCCTCGAGAAGGGCGGCGAGGACCTCGCGGTGCGGCTCACGCTGGCGAACCTGTACGGCATCCTCCGGCAGACCGACCGGGCGCGCGAGTGCTACGTGGCCGCGCTCCAGCTCGAGCCGCTCAGCGCCGAGGCGCACCTCTTCTTCGGGATCCACCTGCTCGAGGAGGGCGAGACCGACGGCGCCGCCCTCGAGCTCTCGCGGGCGCTGTTCCTCGACCCCGACCTCGCGCTCGCGCATTACTGGCTCGGGCGCTGCCGCGAGGCGCAGCGCGATCCCGACCGCGCGCGGCTCGCCTACCGGAACGCGCTCGCCGCGCACGCCCGCCGGCCGGATGGGAAGCGTCAGGCCTTCCTGGGCTACTATCCGGACGTCCCCGAGGACGGCGCCGCCTTCGTCCGGGCCGCGCACTACGCCCTCGCCGCGCTGTGAGGAGAACGATGGCCGAGAAGAAGCGGATCCTGCTCCTCGACGACTCGACGATCACGCTCGAGATGGAGAAGGCCGTGCTCGAGGACCGCGGCTACAAGGTCGCGATCGCCTCGAACCTGCTCGAGTTCCAGGCGCAGCTCGACGGCTTCCAGCCGGAGATCATCCTCACCGATCTCATGATGCCGGACATCTCCGGCAAGGACATCGTCCGCGTCCTGAAGCAGGACTTCCACACCGAGAAGATCCCCATCATCCTCTTCAGCTCGAAGGGCGACGACGAGCTCGCGGAGATCTCCGAGCAGGTGGGCGCCGACGGGTTCCTCTCCAAGTCGCACGGCATCGACCGGCTCGGCGACATGGTCGACGAGATGGTGGACTCGATCCTGTGGTAGGCGCGGTTGCCCGCGGCGCCTTAGAACTCCCCACGATTGCTTGAAGATCCGGGGGAGCGCGTGCTACCTCGGGACGAGGGGCCGCCCGGGGTCGCGGCCGCCGAGAGGAACGCCGCCATGTCCGGCCACAACCGATGGTCCAAGATCAAGCGCCACAAGGAGGCGCAAGGGGCGGCCAAGGGCAAGCTCTTCTCGAAGGTCATCAAGGAGATCACCGTCGCCGCGCGAATGGGCGGCGGGGACCCCGCCGGCAACCCGCGCCTCCGCGCCGCGATCGACGCGGCCAAGGAGGCGAACATGCCGCAGGAGAACGTCACCCGCGCGGTGAAGAAGGGCACGGGCGAGCTCGAGGGCGTCTCCTACGAGGAGGTCGTCTACGAGGGGTACGGGCCGGGCGGGGTGGCGATGATCGTCGAGTGCCTCACCGACAACCGCAACCGGACCGCCGGTGACGTCCGCTCCTCCCTCGCGAAGGGCGGCGGGAACCTCGCCGCCGAGGGCGCGGTGGCGTGGAACTTCGACCGGCGCGGGGTCGTCGAGGTGAAGCCCGGCCCGACCGAGGACGAGGTCACGGAGGCGGCGATCGAGGCGGGGGCCGAGGACGTCGTGAGCCTCGGCGCGGAGGGGTTCGAGGTGCGCACGCTCCCGAACGACCTGCACGGCGTCGCCGCGGCGCTCGAGAAGAAGCTCCCGCTCGGCGCGAGGCGGCTCACCTTCGTCCCCCGGGAGACGCTGCGGATCACGGACCCGGACAAGGCGCGCTCCATGCTGAAGCTCGTGGACATGCTGGAGGACCTCGAGGACGTCCAGAACGTCCACGCCAACTTCGAGATCGACGACGAGCTGATGGAGCGGCTCGCCTGAGGCGGCAGCGGACGGCGTCGAGGGGCGGCGAACGGGCCGGCGGTCCGCACCCGCGGGGTGGGCGCGGGCGGGCCGAGGCGGCGTGAGGCTCCGGGAGGGCTGCGTGCGCGCGTACGAGATCATCCACCGCAAGCGCGACGGAGGGGCCATCCCGCCGGACGCGATCGCCGCGCTCGTCGACGGCTTCACGCGCGGCGAGATCCCCGACTACCAGATGGCCGCCTTCTGCATGGCGGTGTTCTTCCGCGGCATGGACGAGGGCGAGGTCCGCGCGCTCACCGAGGCGATGCTCCGTTCCGGCGACGTGCTCGACCTCTCCGACGTGCCGGGCGCGAAGGTCGACAAGCACTCCACGGGAGGGGTGGGGGACAAGGTCTCCCTCGCCCTCGCGCCGCTCGCCGCCGCCTGCGGCGTCAAGGTGCCGATGATCTCCGGGCGCGGCCTCGGCCACACCGGCGGCACGCTCGACAAGCTCGAGGCGATCCCGGGCTTCCGGGTGGACCTGCCGGTCGAGACGTTCCGCGCGCTGGTCCGCGACGTCGGCGCCTGCCTCGTCGGCCAGACCGAGCGGCTCGCGCCGGCGGACCGGAAGCTCTACGCGCTCCGCGACGTCACCGCGACGGTCGAGTCGATCCCGCTCATCGCCGCGTCCATCATGTCGAAGAAGCTCGCCGAGGGGATCGACGCGCTCGTCCTCGACGTGAAGGTCGGCTCGGGCGCCTTCATGAAGCGGCCCGAGGACGCGCGCGCGCTCGCGCGGACCCTCGCCGGGATCGGCCGCGGCATGGGCAAGCGCGTCTCGGCGCTCCTCACGCGCATGGACGAGCCGCTCGGCCGGGCGATCGGGAACGCGCTCGAGGTCGAGGAGACGCTGGCGCTCCTGTCGGGCGGAGGGCCGCCGGACCTGCGCGAGGTCACCGTCGAGCTCACCGCGGAGATGCTGGTCCTCGGCGACGCCGCGCCCGGCCTCGCCGCCGCGCGGGCGCGGGTCGAGGCGGCCATCGCCGACGGGAGCGGCCTCGCGAAGCTCGAGCAGATCGTCCGCGCCCAGGGGGGCGACGCGGCGGTGCTCCGCGATCCCGGCCGGCTGCCGCGCGCGCCGGCGCGCTACGACGTCGCCGCGCCCGAGGCCGGCTTCGTCACGGAGATCGACGCGGAGGCGCTCGGCCTCGCCGCGGTGGCGCTCGGGGCGGGCCGCGCGCGCGTCGAGGACCGGGTGGACCCGGCGGTCGGGATCGTGGTCGCGAAGAAGCTCGGCGATCGCGTCGAGCGGGGCGAGCCGCTCTGCACGGTGCACGCGGGCGAGCGCAGCGAGGCCCGCGAGCGGATCGCGAGGCGCATCGCGGGCGCCTACCGGATCGGCCCCGCCGCGCCCGCGGCGCGGCCGATCGTCCTCGAGCGATTGTAGGCGGCCGACCATGACCCGAGAGCAGCCAACGAGCGAAGCGGGCCCGCCGGGGCGCGCGAACAGGGGCGAGCCATGACCCACCGCGCCGATCTCTCCACGCGCCTCTCCTACGCCCTCGCCTGGATCCGGGGGAAGACGGACCTCGCGCCCGCGGCCGGGCTCGTGCTCGGCTCGGGCCTCGGGGACTTCGTCGACCGGCTCGAGCGGGCGGTGTCGATCCCCTACGAGGAGATCCCGTCGTTCCCGGTCTCGCGCGTCCCGGGGCACGCGGGGCGCCTGGTCGTCGGCGAGCTCGCCGCGCCGGGAGGGCGGGTCGCCGTCGCCGCGATGCAGGGGCGGGTGCACGGCTACGAAGGCTGGAGCGCGGCGGACGTCGCCTTCGGGGCGCGGGTGCTCTGCGCGATGCCGGTGAAGCTGCTCCTCGTGACGAACGCGGCGGGCGGCGTGAACCCCGCGTACGCCCCGGGCGAGCTCGTCCGGATGGTCGATCACCTGAACCTCTCCGGCATGAACCCGCTCGTGGGCGAGAACGACGAGCGGCTCGGTCCGCGCTTCCCCGATCTGTCGGAGGCGTACGACGCGCGCCTCGGGGCGCTGCTCGACGAGGCCGCCGCCGAGCGCGGCGTTCCGCTCCGCCGCGGCGTCTACGCCTGCATGCCGGGCCCGTCCTACGAGACGCCGGCGGAGATCAGGATGCTGCGCCTGCTCGGCGCGGACCTCGTCGGGATGTCCACGGTGCCCGAGGTCATCGCGGCGCGGCACATGGGCGTGCCGGTCGTCGGGATCTCGGTGGTGACGAACCCCGCCGCGGGGCTCTCGCGGCAGCCGCTCTCGCACGAGGAGGTCGCGGAGACCGCCGGCCGCGTCAAGGACCGGCTGGCCGCGGTCGTGGAAGGGTTCCTCCCCAGAGCGGTTCGTTGAAAAGGGTGGCCCCAGGCTGCTAGCGTCCCTTCCGGAGGGGCGAGCATGGACGATCGTCTGCCACCGAAGAGCGACGCCGCCGACCCGACCGATAAAGAGGCCGAGGCGGACCGGCGCGAGAGCGGGCGCATCCCGATCCACCTGCTGGTGCGCGACGCGGCGCTCGGCGGGTCGTTCGAGCCGTACGAGGGCAACCTCGCCCTCGGCGGCGTGTACTTCGGCGGGCTCCACCCACCCGCGGGGAACCGCGTCCAGCTCCGGTTCCTCATCCCCGGGACGCGGCAGGAGATCGAGGCGTCCGGCGAGGTGCTGCGGGTGTCGCGTGAGGGGCCGCGCTTCGGCGCGCACGTGAAGTTCGTGGACATGCCGCTCGCGGCCGAGCTCGCCATCGCGCGCCTCCTGCAGGAAGAGTGAGCGCGCGCTCCGGAAAGAGCGGCGGCGCGGCCGCGCTCGCCCGCGCCGCCCGCGCCGCGCGCAAGCGCGCCTACGCGCCGTACTCGAGCTTCCGGGTGGGGGCGGCGGTGCGCGCCGGCGACGCGGTTCACGCCGGGTGCAACGTCGAGAACGCGAGCTACGGCCTCACGCTGTGCGCGGAGCGGGTGGCGGTCGCCACCGCGGTGGCCGCGGGCGCGCGCCGGATCGACGCCATCGCCGTGGCGAGCGGGACGGACGAGCCGACGCCGCCCTGCGGGATGTGCCTGCAGACGCTCGCGGAGTTCGCCGGGCCCGAGCTGCCCGTCAGGCTCGTCGGGGCGCGCGGCGGGGCGGTCGACACGACGCTCGGCGAGCTCCTTCCGCGCGCGTTCACGAAGCGCTTCCTCTGAGGGCGCTGCTCGCTCGAGCCGACGTCGCGCACCGCAGCCAGGGCGTCCCCCGGCGCGCAACCGCGCCGTGCGTTTGACGGCGGCCGGCCCGCGCCCTATGAACGGGCGCGATGGACGTGTACCGCTCGCTCGACGAGGCCCGCGCCGCGGGGCGCCTCCGCGGCTCCGCCGTCGCGGTCGGCAACTTCGACGGCGTCCACCTCGGGCACCAGCGGCTCCTCGCGCTCGCCGGCGAGCTCGCCCGCGGCCGCGGCGCCGCCGCGGCGGTCCTCACCTTCGAGCCCCACCCCGTCCGCGTGCTCCGGCCGAAGCTCGCGCCGCCGCTCCTCGTGCAGCTGCCGCGCAAGCTCGAGCTGCTCGCCGCCGCCGGCGCGGACGCCACGATCCTCCAGCCGTTCGATCTCGCCTACGCCGCGACGTCGGCGGAGGCGTTCGTCTCCCGGGACCTGGCGGGCGCGCTCGGCTGCGCGGACGTGGTCGTCGGCTACGACTTCACGGCGGGACACGAGCGCGCGCGGGTGGAGACCCTGCGCGCGCTGCTCGCCCCGCACGGCATCCGGCTGCACGTCGTCGAGCCGGTCACGGTGGACGGCCTCGTCGTCTCGTCGACCAAGGTCCGCGAGTTCCTCCTCGAGGGGAACGTCGAGGCGGCCGCCCTGCTCCTCACCCGTCCGCACGACGTGGACGGCGTCGTGGTGCGCGGGGCGGGCCGGGGGCGCGGCTTCGGCTTCGCGACCGCCAACGTCGAGACGGCCGGGCTCCTCCCCGCGAACGGCGTGTACGCCGTCCGCGCCTGGGTGGGCGGGCAGCCGGGGCCGCGCGGGCTCGAGGGCGCGGTGGTCCACGCGGGCGTGTGCAACGTGGGCGTGAAGCCTACCGTCGAGGCGAGCGCGGCGGTGACCGCGGAGGCCCACCTGTTCGACTTCGTCGGCCGGGACCTCTACGGGGAGCGGATCCGCCTCGCCTTCGTCGCGCGGCTGCGGGACGAGCGGCGTTTCCCGTCCGTGGAGGCGCTCCGGGCCCAGATCGCCGAGGACGCGGAGCGCGCGAGAGAGGTCCTGGACAAGGCGCCCATGTAGGCCGGGCTCCGTGATTTACCCTCTCGAATCGCGTACTTACGGTAGCCGCTTCCTTGACCCCTCGCCGAGCTGCCTGCTAAGTTCGCGGAGCTTCACGGCCTTCTCGCGCGCTCCACCCCGAGGGATCTTCACGCATGTCTGGACGGCTCGGCGAACTCCTGGTCCGGGAGAACCTCATCTCCCTGCAGCAGCTGCAGAAGGCCCAGGACGAGCAACGCAAGACGGGCGGCCGCATCGGATCGCTCCTCGTGCGCAGCGGCGCCATCGCCGAGCACGACCTCACGAGCTTCCTCTCGAAGCAGTACGGGGTCCCGGCGATCTCGCTCAAGGACTTCGACATCGACGAGGAGGTCCTGAAGCTCATCCCCAGGTCGACCGCCGAGAAGCACCAGGTCGTGCCGGTGAACCGCGCCGGCGCCTCGCTCATCGTCGCGATGAGCGATCCGTCGAACATCTTCGCCATCGACGACATCAAGTTCCTCACCGGCTACAACGTCGAGGTCGTGGTCGCCTCCGAGCAGGCGATCAAGGAGGCCATCGACAAGCACTACATGGAGAAGGGGCCGAACCTCGAGGAGGTGATGGCGGGGTTCGACGACGGCGACATCTCGGTGGTCGAGGCCGAGGGCGACGACATCAACGCCGTCGACCTCGAGAAGAGCGCGGAGGAGGCGCCGGTCGTCAAGCTGGTGAACCTCATCCTGCTCGACGCCATCAAGAAGGGCGCCTCCGACATCCACATCGAGCCCTACGAGAAGGACTTCCGCGTCCGCTTCCGCATCGACGGCTCGCTGTACGAGGTGATGAAGCCGCCGATGAAGCTGAAGAGCGCCATCATCTCCCGCCTCAAGATCATGTCCGAGCTGGACATCAGCGAGCGGCGGCTCCCGCAGGACGGCCGCATCAAGCTGAAGCTCGGCAAGGGCAAGGAGATGGACTTCCGCGTCTCCGTCTGCCCGACGCTGTTCGGCGAGAAGGTGGTGATGCGCCTCCTCGACAAGTCGAACCTCCAGCTCGACATGACGAAGCTGGGCTTCGAGGAGCAGCAGCTCAAGGACTTCATGGAGGCGATCGACCGTCCGTACGGGATGGTCCTCGTCACCGGCCCGACCGGCTCGGGCAAGACGACGACGCTCTACTCCGCGCTCTCCAAGCTGAACGAGGTCGCGTGGAACATCTCGACCGCCGAGGACCCGGTCGAGTTCAACTTCTTCGGCATCAACCAGGTCCAGATGCACGAGGACATCGGCCTCAACTTCGCGGCCGCGCTGCGCAGCTTCCTCCGCCAGGACCCCGACATCATCATGGTCGGCGAGATCCGCGACTTCGAGACCGCGGAGATCGGCGTCAAGGCCGCGCTCACCGGCCACCTCGTGCTCTCGACGCTGCACACGAACGACGCGCCGGGCACGGTCTCGCGCCTCCTCAACATGGGCATCGAGCCCTTCCTCGTGACGGCCTCGCTGAACGCGATCGTGGCGCAGCGGCTCTGCCGCCGGCTCTGCGCCGAGTGCAAGCGGCCCGCGCAGGTGGACGACCAGGCGCTCCTCGACGCCGGGTTCGCGCCCGAGGAGATCGGCACCTTCCAGCCGTTCGAGCCCGTCGGCTGCAGGACCTGCAACGACCGCGGCTACAAGGGCCGCGTCGCGGTGTACGAGGTGATGCCGCTCTGGGACGGCCTCAAGGAGCTCGTCATCCAGGGCTGCTCGACCGCGGAGCTGAAGCAGGAGGCGATCCGGCTCGGCTTCCGGACGCTGCGCATGAGCGCGCTCAACAAGGTGAAGCTCGGCGTCACCACCCTCGCCGAGGCGGTGGGCAACACCGCGCCGGACAAGTTCTAGCCCCGAAGGCACGAAGGCGAACGAAGACTTGGCAAACCTGCACCAGCTCCTCAAGGCGATGGTCGAGAAGGGGGCCTCCGACCTCCACATCACGACCGCGTCGCCGCCGCAGCTCCGGATCGACGGCAAGCTCGTGCCGCTCAAGACGCCGCCGCTCACGCCCGTCGAGACGAAGCAGCTCTGCTACTCGATCCTCACCGACGCCCAGAAGCACAAGTTCGAGGAGGAGAGCGAGCTCGACCTGTCGTTCGGCGTCAAGGGGCTGTCGCGCTTCCGCGCGAACGTCTTCATGCAGCGCGGCGCGGTCGCGGGCGCGTTCCGCACGATCCCGTTCAAGATCCTCACCTTCCAGGACCTCGGCCTGCCGCCCATCGTCGCCGAGCTCGCGAAGAAGCCGCGCGGGCTCGTGCTCGTGACCGGCCCGACCGGCTCCGGCAAGTCGACGACGCTCGCGTCGATCATCGACAAGATCAACACCGACCGGCACGAGCACATCATCACCATCGAGGATCCGATCGAGTACCTCCACCCGCACAAGAACTGCGTGGTGAACCAGCGCGAGGTCGGGGCGGACACCCAGTCGTTCAAGAAGGCCCTCAAGTACATCCTGCGCCAGGATCCGGACGTGGTGCTCGTCGGCGAGATGCGCGACCTCGAGACCATCGAGGCGGCGCTCGTCATCTCCGAGACCGGCCACCTCGCGTTCGCGACCCTGCACACGAACAGCGCGGTCCAGACGATCAACCGCATCCTGGACGTCTTCCCGCCCTACCAGCAGCCGCAGGTCCGCGCGCAGCTCTCGTTCGTGCTCGAGGGCGTGCTCACGCAGAACCTCCTGCCCCGCGCGGGCGGCCCGGGGCGCGCGCTCATCATCGAGGTGATGGTCCCGAACCCCGCCATCCGGAACCTCATCCGCGAGGACAAGATCCACCAGGTGTACTCGCAGATGCAGGTCGGCCAGACCAAGTTCGGCATGCAGACCTTCAACCAGAGCCTCGCGCTGGCGTTCGCGAGGCGGCTCATCACGCTCGAGGAGGCGATGGGCCGGTCCTCGGATCCCGAGGAGCTGAAGAACCTGCTCGCGAGCGGCGCCGGGATGCGCCCGCCCCCGCCGCCGGCGCGCTGACCACGATTTCGACCCGCGGGCGACCCTCGGCTAGGATCGGCCCGCACCCCGCGAGGAGCTCATGGCACAGGCCGCAGCCGCGAACGCGAAGACGAAGGCCGCGCCTGCGCCCAAGCAGGTGCCGGTCTGGAAGTGGTCGGCGAAGACCAAGCAGGGCGAGGTGAAGTCCGGCGAGATGGAGGCCGCCGACGCGTCGGCGGTCGAGGCGCGCCTCCGCCAGACGGGCCTCGAGCCGACGCGGGTCCGCAGGAAGCCGAAGGACCTCGTCATCCCGGGCCTCGGCCCGAGCGTCGGGACGAAGGACATCCTGGTCTTCACCCGGCAGTTCTCGGTGATGATCGACGCAGGCCTCCCGCTCGTGCAGGCCCTCGACATCCTCGCCACCCAGGCTGACAACCCGGCGTTCAGGAAGGTCCTCACGGCGGTCAAGGTCCGCGTGGAGTCGGGCTCCACCTTCGCCGACGCGCTCGCCGAGCACCCCAAGGCCTTCGACGAGCTCTTCGTCCAGCTCGTGCGCGCCGGCGAGATCGGCGGCATCCTCGACACCATCCTCCAGCGGCTCGGCGCGTACATCGAGAAGAACGAGAAGCTGAAGCGGCGCGTGAAGGGCGCGATGGTCTACCCGTCCATCGTCCTCACCGTCGGCGTGGGCGTGACGGTCGTGCTGCTCGCCTTCGTCACCCCGACCTTCGAGAAGATGTTCAAGGACTTCGGCGGCGCGATGCCGGCGCCGACGCAGTTCCTCATCGACCTGTCGCATGGCCTGCGCGACAACTGGTACTGGTACGTCGCGGTCCCCATCGCGATCGTGATCGCCTTCAAGGTGTTCACGAGCAACCCGCGCGGCGTCGAGAAGTGGCACGCGTTCGTGCTCAAGATGCCGCTGTTCGGGTCGCTCGTGCGCAAGGTGGCGGTCGCCCGGTTCACCCGGACGCTCGGGACGATGCTCTCGTCCGGCGTGCCCATCCTCGACGCCCTCCAGATCGTCGCCCGCTCCGCCGGCAACAAGATCATCGAGAAGGGCATCATGTACGTCCGCGCGAAGATCTCGGAGGGCAAGAACATCGCCGGCCCGCTCGCCGAGACGAAGGTCTTCCCGCCGATGGTCGTGCAGATGATCGGCGTCGGCGAGGCGACGGGCGCCATGGACGCCATGCTGAACAAGATCGCCGACTTCTACGACGACGAGGTCGACGTGGCCGTCGCTGGCCTCACCGCCATGATCGAGCCGGTCATGATGGTGTTCCTGGGCGGGATGGTCGGCGGGTTCCTCGTCGCCATGTACCTCCCCATCTTCAGCATCGCCGGCAACATCAAGTAGCGGGGCGCCGTGGAGCCGACCGCCGCCGCCCTCGCCACGGAGCCCGCGGCGGAGCCGCCGGCCGCCGCGCCTCGCGACGGGCTTCGCCGGAAGCTCGGCTGGCTGACGCTGTTCCGCGTCGTCACGGTGACGGTGCTCCTCGCCGGCACCATCGTCGTGAACCTCGAGCTCGGCCCCGTCATCGAGCGGGACCTCCTGCCTCTCTACGCGGTCGTGGCGGCGACGTACCTCGTCGCGCTCGCCACCGCGCTCGCGCTCCGGGCCGGCCGGGGCCTGACCTCGCTCGCCTACGCGCAGGTGGTCCTCGACGTGCTGGTCGCGACCGCGGTCGTCGCGGTGACCGGGTACTCCGCGTCGGTCTTCGTCGTGATCTTCTCGATCGGCGTCGTGAACGGCGCGATCCTGCTCTTCCGGCGCGGCGCGCTCTTCGCGGCCGCGCTGGCGGTCCCCGCCTACCTCACCGTGGCGCTCCGGGTCGACCCGCACGGCGCGGACGTCTCGCGCATCACGCTCCTCGTCCACGCCGCCTCGTTCGTGGCGGTCGCGTTCCTCTCCTCCTACCTCGCCGAGCAGCTCCGCTCGGCGGGCGAGCGGATCGTCGCGCAGGAGGGGGCCCTCGCCGAGATCACCGCGCTCCACGAGTCCATCGTGGCGTCGCTCACGAGCGGGCTCATGACGCTCGACCTCGCCGGCAAGGTCACCTACCTGAATCCGGCCGGGGAGCTGCTCACGGGCCTCCGCCTCGAGGAGGTGCGCGGGCGGCCCGCGACCGAGCGGTTCGGCGCCTTCCGCGAGGCGACGCCGCGCGGCGAGGTCGAGTGGACGGGCCCCTCCGGGCGGCCCCTCCGGCTCGGGTACTCGGCGTTCCCGCTGCGCGGCCCGGCGGCCGCCGCGATCGGCAGCGCGGTGATCTTCCAGGACCTCACCGCCCTCCGGGAGATGGAGAACGCCGTCCAGCGCAGCCGCCGGCTCGCGGACCTGGGCCGGGTGGCGGCCGGGCTCGCCCACGAGCTCCGCAACCCCCTCGCCGCGATGAGCGGCTCCCTGGAGCTCCTGCAGACGAACGCGGCGCTCCCGCCCGACGAGCGCCGGCTCATGGACATCGTGCTCCGGGAGGCGGCGCGGCTCGACGGGCTCGTGAACGACCTGCTCGAGTACACCCGCCCGGCGCCGCTCCGGCGCGTCCGGACCGACCTCTCCGTCGTCCTCGACGAGGCGCTGCGGGTGTTCGCGAACGATCCGACCGCCGCTCGCGTGACCGTCGAGCAGGACCTCTCGCCCGTGACGGTCGCCTGCGACCCGGACCAGACGCGCCAGGTGTTCTGGAACCTCCTCGTGAACGCCGCCCAGGCGGCCGCCGCGCGCGAGGGCGGGGCCGGGCGCGTGCGCGTCGCCTGCGGGCCCGACGTGAAGGGCGCGCGCCTCGTGGTCGAGGACGATGGCCCGGGGATCCCCGCCGCCGACCTGCCCCGCATCTTCCTCCCGTTCTTCACCACCAAGCGGAACGGCACCGGCCTCGGGCTCCCCACCGTCCAGCGCGTCGTCGACGCGCACCGCGGCAGCGTGACGGTGGACTCGTCTCCTGGGCGTGGGACGCGCTTCGTGGTCCTGCTCCCGCGCGAGGGCGCGGACGCGGGCGGCGCAGGCGCCCCGGGTTAGGATGCGCCGTGGCCTCGATCCTGGTCGTCGACGACGAATCGTCCATGCGCGACATGCTCGAGATCCTGCTCCGCAAGCAGGGTCACGAGGTGCACCTCGCGGCCGACGCGCCGGGAGCCGTGGCGCGCGCCGCCCAGGGCGACCTCGACCTCGTGGTGACCGATCTCCGGCTCGGCGCCGGCTCCGGGATGGACGTCCTCGCGGCGGTGAAGACGCACTCGCCCGCGACCGAGGTGGTCATCGTCACCGCGTTCGCGACGGCCGAGAACGCCATCCAGGCGATGAAGCTCGGGGCGTACGACTACGTCCTGAAGCCGTTCAAGCTCGACGAGCTGAAGCTCGTGGTCGCGAAGGCGCTCGAGCGGCGCGCGCTCGTCGCGGAGAACCGTGCGCTCCGCCACCGCGCCGGCGCGACCTTCGCCGAGCCCGAGCTGCTCGGCCGCTCCGCCGGCATCGAGGAGGTCCGCTCGCTCGTGGAGCGGGTCGCCCGCTCCCGCTCGACCATCCTCGTCATGGGCGAGAGCGGCACCGGCAAGGAGGTGGTCGCGCGGGCGATCCACCGCGGCGCCGGCCCCGACCGGCCGTTCGTCGCCATCAACTGCGGCGCCATCCCGGAGGGGCTCCTCGAGAGCGAGCTCTTCGGCCACGAGAAGGGGAGCTTCACCGGCGCGACGGAGGCCAAGGCGGGCCTGTTCGAGGTCGCCGGGACGGGCACGCTCTTCCTCGACGAGGTCGGCGAGCTGCCGCCCCAGCTCCAGGTGAAGCTCCTCCGCGCGCTGCAGGAGCGGCGCGTGCGGCGCGTGGGCGGGCAGAGCGATCTCGCGGTGGGCGCGCGCATCGTCGCCGCGACGAACCGCGAGCTCGCCGAGGACGTGCAGCGCGGGCGGTTCCGGGAGGACCTCTTCTACCGGCTCAACGTCATCCAGATCCGCGTCCCGGCGCTGCGCGAGCGCAAGGAGGACGTGCCGCTCTTCCTCGAGCACTTCCTCGCGCGCTTCGCCGCAGAGGCGGGACGCCCGGTGCCGCGCCTCTCGCCCGAGGCCGAGGGCGCGCTCCTCGCGCACGACTGGCCCGGCAACGTGCGCGAGCTCGCGAACGTCGTCGAGCGCGCGGTGACGCTGGCCGGGGCGGCGGAGACCATCGACCCCGCCGTGCTGCCGCCCGCGCTCCGCGGTCGCGCGGCGGCGCTGCCCGACGCGCAGGCGCAGCTCCCCGACGCCGGCATGGACCTCCAGGCGCACCTCGACGCGATCGAGCGCCACCTGCTGGAGCAGGCGCTCGCGCGCACCGGCGGCGTGAAGACCGAGGCGGCGCGCCTCCTCAGCCTCACCTTCCGCTCGCTGCGCTACCGGCTCGCGAAGTTCGGGATCGGCCGCGACTGAGGGCGCCGCCCCGACTCGCCGCGGCTCACTTGCAGGTGTTCGGCGCGCTCGGGTTGTGGCGGCAGTCGTGCAGACCCTTCGAGACCTGGATCACGCCGTAGCTCGGGACCGGATCGCGGCTCACCGCCGTCGAGACGTTGGACGCGCCCTTCTCCGGGTTCACCGCCGTGAGCCCGACCTGCACCTGTCCCTTCTGGTTCACGAACACCGTCGCCTGATCGCCCATCGTCGGCACGAGCGTGTTCTGCGCCCGGGCGAACACGGCGGTGCCGCCCTCGTCGAGGACCGGGCTCCCCCTCACCGGATCGACGATGTAGTGGTACGCGACGCGCCGGTTCACCGCGGTGCACTGCGCGACCTGACAGCTCGACCCGGTTTTGCGCGTCACGCCGGCCTGCGACGCGGTCTGGATCGTGTTCCAGGAGAGCCAGCGGAACAGGGCCGTCGTCGACGAGGTGCGCTCGTCGTACCGGGAGACGGGGTAGGTGTGGTCGTCGGCGGTCATCGTGCCGTCGTGGTTGTAGTGGAGCGCCCAGCCCGCGTCGGTGGCGGACGCGAAGGGGCCGGCGGTGTCGTTCCCGTCGATCAGCACGAGCGGCGTCGCGGTGTCGCCCGAGCCCGTCAGCTTCAGCCGGTTCGTGTCGTAGGTCTTCGCCTCGGCGGCGGTGCGGAACACCGGGCGCAGGTTGTCGTCCCCGAAGACGCGCGCGGAGATGAACCAGTTGTCCCGCTGGATCGGGGAGGTGGAGTCGCCCAGGTTGAGCAAGAGGCCGTTCGTGCCGGAGCGGGTGCACGAGAGCCCGGCCGCCGAGTCGGAGCAGGCGACGGTGACGTTCTTCTCGGTGTCGTTCGCGCCCGTGCAGTCGATCGAGACCTTCGCCTGGGCGGAGAGCGTGCACGCCGTGGCGCTCGGCTCGGTCTGGCTGCGCGTGGAGGACAGGGCGCCGGACGCCGTGCACGCGTTCAGGGTCGCGGCTCCGGACTCCTTGCCGAGCCCGGTCGACCAGATGGAGTTCGTGGCGTCCGCGATCGTGACGGTGCACCCGCGCTGCACGCAGGCCCGGACGTTGTCCGGGCCGCAGGTGCCGCCGAACCGGTCGAGCAGGTTGTAGCGATCGCCCGTGCCCGCGAACGTGCGCAGGATGCCCCCGGGGATGGCGGCGTTCGCGGTGATGTAGAAGAACGGCTGGCCCGCGCAACCCTCCAGCTCGAAGGCGCGCGCGCCGTACCAGTTCGTCACCTTCTTCGTGGTCGCGTCGAGCTCGCCCGGATCGCTGAAGCGGAGCACCCACAGCTGGCCGGCGGCGTCTCCGAAGGTGGCCGTGTCGAAGTAGCCGTCGTTGGGCGAGGACTCCAGACGGCGGGCGCTCTTGCCCCACACGATCATGGCGGCCGTGGCCGGCACCGGCGCGCGGAGCTTCCAGCGCGGATCGTCCGTCGCGGGGGCGGGGCTCTCCTGCTGGGTGGGGAGGCTGAAGTCGAAGAGCTCGTCGCCCGTCCAGACGTCCACCATGTGCACGCCGCGGCCGCGGACGAACTGGGGATCGAAGCCGCCAGAGAGGAGCGCCACCCAGCGCTCGTGATACGGGACGGCGGTGGACGTCCCCGTCGTCGCGCCCGGGACGGACATGGTCAGCGTCGACTGCGGCAGGGTCCCGAACAGCGCGTTCGAGGTCGAGTCGGACTTGATGCGCACGGGGCCGATGGGCGGCCCGACGGGCAGGAAGTCCGCGTAGGTGGCGCCGAACGAGAGCGACTCCCTGTCGGTGGGCTGGGGATAGATCCACAGGAACTTCGGCGCCTGGTGACCCGTCTCGGACGGGAGCTTGGTCGCGTCCGTCAGGTCGAGGCCGAAGTAGTGCGTCCCGCCGCGCCGCTCGGCGACCACGGCGACCGTGTGGAACTCCGCCTTGCCCTTCTTGCCGTCCTTGAGGGCCGAGGCGGAGCCGAGGGCGTTCTCCGTGCCGTCCACCCAGACGTCGCGCACCATGGGCGAGCCGTCCACGAACAGCTGGTGCCCCTGGAGCAGGAGCCCGACCTTCGGCAGCATGTCCGGCGGGAGGAGCGCCCACAGCTCCGCCCCGGTGCCGCGCGTGTAGTAGCCGTTGAAGGGAGGCTTCGACTCGTCGATTCCGGTCGTCGTGGGATCGTTCAGGTCCGCGATCCAGGCACCGCCGTCGAACGCGTGCAAGAGCCCGTCGTTCGCGCCCACGACCACGACCTTGCGGCGGTTCTTGTACGTGTCGCTCTTCGCGTACCCAGCGTAGGCGTCCTCCGTGCTGGAGAGATCCGGGACGGGCGTTCCCCAGAGCGAGGTGAGGCACTGGTTGTGGAGGCCGTTCGGGCACAGGATGCCGTCGGGCGGGAGGGGCGGATCCACGACCACGGGCGCGGAGTGGAAGATGTCGCCGAGCATGAGGAACCGATTCGGCAGCGTGTTCTGCCCCGCGTCGTCGGCGGCCTTCGGCCAGAGCCCCTGCTCGGGCTTCGCCTCGTTCTCGTTGAAGACGTCCGCACCCAGCACGTAGCGGATGAGCGTCTTCGCGCAGAAGAGGCGCGACGCGGAGACGGCGTTCGCGGTGAGGGCGTCGCCGGCCGCGCCGAGCTTCAGGGCGAGCTGGGTGCAGACGCCGCCCTCGAGCGCGAGGTAGGGCAGGAGCTTCGTCGCGACGGCGTCGGTGGGCAGGAGTCGGAACACCGTGTCGTAGGCGTCGACCTTGCCGTCGGGCGTGGCGCCGGTCGGGCCGGCGTCGTCCACGACGGTGTAGACGCGACGGTCCGTCAGCCAGCTCGGTGCCCGCATCGCCTTCTGGGCGTCCCAGTACTCGGCGGCGGCGGCCGTGCCCGCGACGGCGCACGTCCCGCCCTTCGCCACGCACGCCGAGGCCTGGTAGCAGGGCGCCGCGTCCGGCGGGTCGTTCTTGCGGAAGGCGCCCGTGCCGTCCTCCTGGATGAAGTCGCCGTCCTTGTCCTTGAGGAAGACGCTCAGGCACTTGCCGTCGCAGTCGAGGTCGCCCGCGCCGGTCCCGTCCGCCGTCTCCTGGCAGGCGTTGATGAACTCGCTGTAGAGCTCGTAGCGGAGGAGGTGGCCCTGCCAGAGCCGATCGCTGGGCGCGCCGGGCTCGAAGCGCGGCACGATCACCGACTGGCCCGAGGTCGTCTGCAGGGTGGAGACCGTCGCCACGCTGAAGGACGTGGAGCGCTCGCTGATGGTGAGGAACATGTTCTCGAGCGCCTGCTTGAGCGTCGGGGCGTCGTTCGCCGCCTCGTAGGCGCCGCCGCCCATTCTCGCGACGGACTGGAGCATGGTCGCGCCGTCGTCGATGGCGCCGAGGCCGAGCGTGTACACGTCGAGGACCTGCTTGCCGCCCATGGCGGCGCAGTCCTCGGTGCTCTCGTTGTTTCGACGGAGATCGAAGTTGTGCAGGTACCACGCGACGCGGATCGGGTTGTTGAGCCAATCCTTGTCGGCGGGGAACTTGGCGCAGTCGGTACAGAGCGAGGTGGGGATCCCGGTCGCGCCGGTGGTGTCCGGGACGACGCCCGTCGTCGTCGCGCCGGCGTACTGGGTCTCGGCTGCGGTCGCGTCGACGCTCCCCGCGGGCAGCGCGTTGCCCTCGGTCGAGGCGGGCGCGCGGTCCAGCATGACGATGACGGAGCTCGCCTGGCACGCGTAGCAGATCGACTGCTGGTTGGTGGACGCGCCGCTCCCGGTGGTGCCGGTGTTGGCGTTCCAGGTCGTGCCGAGGTCGAACCAGGGCAGCTCGGGCGTGTGGTAGTACTGCCCGAGGTCGAGCAGCGCGCGCGCGAGCGGGGCGCCCTTGTTGAAGTGGAACGAGTTGATCTCGTTGATGTAGGTGCTGCGCGAGGCCGTCCAGTTCGAGTCCGGCTGATCGCATCTCGGCATGAGCGACATCCACTCGCCGGAGGTGTGGTCCGCGCCGGTGTCGCCGAAGTGCGCGAGGCCCATGCGCACGTTCGCCTTGTCCTTCACCACGTCCTTGATGATCTTGCGCGCCACGAGGAACTTGGGCGGGTAGAAGTTGAGCCAGTTCCCCAGGAAGTAGATCGAGGGATAGGTGACGTTCGCGACGCCGTCCACCGTGGTCCGGAACTGCCTCCCGTCGAGGAAGAAGCCGCGCGTCCGCAGGCACGAGGCGCAGATGCTCGCCTTGGGCACCGCGCCCTGATCCGCGTTGCCGTAGGTGCTGGTGCAGAAGTTGTCGATGGCGAGGATGGTGCCGCTCTTGCGCGCCGCCGGGTTGACGCTCTGGGCGGTCCAGCCGTCGTTCGCGTTGACCGGCAGTCCGGCGGGCGTCTCGACGACGGTGTCGTGGTAGACGAGGTCCTTGTCGAAGAAGTTCGTCCGGGCGCCGCACGCGACGGTGTCGCCGTTGCTCCCGCAGTAGAAGTCGGGATCGTAGCCGCCCGGATGGCTCGAGTCGAAGGCTGGGACGGTGGCGTTGGTTCCCTGGGAGTAGTAGGGGCACGCCTTTCCCTCGGCGGCGTAGTCGATGGACGCGCTGTAGGTGCCGGCGGCGCCCGCGGTCGCGACCTGGCCGCAGGGGGACTGGAACGAGCGCTCTCGCAGCCAGTTGAGGAGAGAGCCGTCGCCCAGGTAAGCCGCAGACACGGGATCGTCCCCGCACCCCATCACCGGGCAGCCCGCCATCAGATCGCAGTCCGCGTCGAAGGGCCTCAGCGTGGGGATCGCGTCGAGCGGGTTCACGAGAGGCGGACGCGTCCCGGGGTACGACGAGGGGCCGTTCGGCGGCAGGCGCCGCATCGAGGTCGGGTTGCCGAGCAGGATGAAGATGTTCGGGACGCCGCCGGCGCTCGTGAAGAAGGTCGCGTCCTCCGGGTCGGCGCCGTTGAGGGCCGTGTCCGTGTAGCTCGTCGCGACGAGCCCACGAGCGGCCGCGGGGGTGAAGCAGGTCTCGGCCGGCGCGTCCGCGGCGGGGAGCAGGAGGGCGGCCGCCGCCGCGGCGGCGGCGAATCGGAGCGCGTTTCGTCGTGAGGAGAGCATGCGCGGAGCCTCGAGCTAGAACAGGGCGAACCGCATCGCGAACTCGACCTCGAGCTCGCGGTTCTGCGCGTCGGTGCACCGCGCCACGACGCGGTAGGCGCGGCCGGAGGTGAGCGCGTCGGGGGACGCGGTGCGGTTCGTGAGGTCCACGACGGGCGTGGGGGCGCCGTCGCTGACCGCCTTCTCGACGGCGAGCACCACGTCGTTCACCTTCATGGCCTCGGTGGACCCGTAGTGCGCGGGCGCCTGGAGCTTGCCGATGCCCGAGATCTCGAGCGGCGTGGTGAGCAGGTCGTCGCTCGAGAGGTAGCGGGGGCCGTAGCGCGCGATCTCCGCCCAGATCTTCGCCCGGGCCGCCTGCGCGCAGGCCGCGAGCGCGTCCACACGGGACTTGGCCGAGGCGTTCTGGCGCTCCTGCGAGGACAGGAGGACGGCGGCGGCGCCGATGACGGAGAGCACCGCGAGCATGATGAGCGCGATGACGAGGGTGCTGCCGCGGGGTGCCGCGCGAGGTCTCATGGAGGCGTTCCTAGAAGAACACCATGCCCTGCGAGAGCATGTTGGGGAGGGGGATGGTGGCCTCGAACGCGACGCGCTCGTACCCGTCCTGGACGCCGACGGCGCCCGCCCAGCTCGGCACCGCGGACTGGTTGAGCCGCAGGATGGGGGGCGTGCCCCTGTCGTTCGGATCGGGCTCCGGAGAGCGCGCGACGATCGCGATGCGCACCGCGCGGATGTTGGCCTGATGGTCCGTCAGGCGCGCCGGATCCGGGGGGTTCATGAGGTAGCGGTACCAGCTCGTCGGCGAGTACATGCTCTCGTCGGGTTCGGGGGCCGCCCCGGGGAACTGCAGGGTCGTGAGCGCGTTCGAGCTGGAGGCCGACCCGGGCGCGCCTGCGGTGAGCGTGATCGCCGTTCCCGAGGTCGCGCCGACGACGGAGCCGTTCGCGAGCACGTATGCGACCTGGATCGACTCGATGCCCTCCGCGACGAACTCCTCGTCCGCCTCGTCGACGGCGGTGCTCCCGGCCGAGTCCACGCCGCGATCGAGGACCAGGAACGGATCGGTCTGCGTGCCGACGGTCACCGGGCGAACGTGCAGGCGGTAGCGGTCGATCTCGAAGACCCGCGCCGTGCCGGTCTCGAAGCAGTCGTCGGTGGCCGCGTCCTGGCGCTTGAAGGGATCGCCGCTGACCGCCGCCTCGAGCGGGACCGCGACGGCACCGCCACCGGCGGGCGCAGGCGTGGTCGTGCTCACCGTGAAGTAAGCGTACTGGCTCGCCCCTTCGCAGACCGCCTGCAGGATCCGGCCCTTGCGGAAGACGTCGCCGTCGCGGGCCTGGATGTTCGCCACCGCGGTCGTGACGCCCGAGGTCGTGAGCGTCCAGGCGTGTCCCGCCGCCGTCCCCACCCCGGTGGGCGGGATCCAGTAGGAGGGATTTCGCGCGTAGAAGACGAGCTCGTCCGAGTCGTCGGTCCGGTCCCGCTTGCACGCGCCGGAGACCTGCAGCAGGGCGGGGCACGGGCCGGAGGTGTACCGGTCGAGGTCCAGCGCGAGGGACGGCGCCATTCCGTAGCCGGCGAGGGGCAGCTTCTGCTCCAGGAACAGGAGCGCGCTCCGCGCTGACGACTGTGCCGCGCGGACGCGGTGCCCGTCGGTGTAGGCCTGCTGCTGCGCCTGCACGACGGCCACGATCCCGACGAGCACGATGGCGGACACCGCCATCGCGATGAGGAGCTCGACCAGCGTGACGCCGCGTGGGGAGGGGCGGGAGCGCATGGAGGTCATCGGTACGCCGCGGCGTAGGAGAGGGCGAGCCCAGCGTTCGAGCGCTGCGAGAGGACCACCACCTCGCGCGGAGTGCCGTTCCCGCGCTCGTGGTAGATGACCGACACGGCGATCACCTTGCTCGCGGAGGCGCCGCTCGCGGTGCCTTCAGCCGAGTAGTTCCAGACGGTCCAGCGTCGGCGATACAGCGGCTTGCCTGGGTCGAGCGGATCCGACTCCAGTGCGGCGTCGAGGCGAGCGCCCGGGACCGTGTTGGTGGAGTCGTCCCACGTATGCACGTTGCTCCCGCCGGTGCCGGCCTCGAGCAGCCGCCCGAACCCCGCCGGCGGCGTCGCGGTGGCGGCGGGTCCGGAGAGTCGGCTCTGCGAGTCGTCGAACGGCAGCGCCTCCAGCGCGCCGGCGAGCTCGGTCGCGAGCTGCGACGCGGTCGTCTGCACCCGCGCGCCCTGGTTGGAGGTGATCCCCATGATCTGCATCTGCATCATCCCGAGCAGCCCGATGGTCAGGACGACGAGCGCGATCATCACCTCGAGGAGCGTGAACCCAGCCTCGCGCCGCGGCGGCGGACGGCGCTCGTTTGCGCGGCTCTGCATGGAGGCGGCTCCTAGTTCAGGGCGAAGGTGCGGACGATGCCGGCGGGGAACGCGACGACCATGCCTCGCCGGTCGGCCGCGGGGGAGTCGGTCTCGGTCGTGAGCGCGAAGGCGTAGCCCGGCTTCCCGGACGCACCCTCGGCGGACACGCTCCCGTCGCGAGCGAAGCGGAAGGCGAAGCGCCTCTTGCTGGAGACGGTCGCGGTCAGGTCCGCATCGAACAGGGGGATGGCCGCGAACGGAGCGGGCGGCGCGCCCGTGGCGCTCGGGTCGAGGCGAACGCCGGCCGGCATCGCGACCTCGTCGACGTACTCCGCGTTCGTGGCGGAGCTCGCCGCAGAGAACGCGGCGAGCGTCCAGGAGGCGTTCGGGTCGCGCAGGATGAAGTAGCGCGTGCAGGTGGCGCGGGCGAGCGCACCGCAAGCCGCCGGATCCGTGCCGTCGACGAGGACCAGGAGGTAGTCCTTCTGGTCCGAGATGGCCTGCGCCTTGAGCCCCGAGAGCTTCATGGCGAGCTCGAACGTCGCGCTGCCCAGGTTCGCGTTCCGCTGGGCCATCCGGTACACGACCATCCCCATGGCGGCGAGGATCCCCACGATGGCGACGACCACCATCAGCTCGATGAGCGTGAACCCGCGGCTCCGGCGCATGGGCTCACGCCAAGCAAGCCGCGGGCCCACGACTGGGGCGTCGACTCCTCGAGATTCCTAGAGACGCCGCGCTCTTGCCCGCAGGCCGAGGTACGGATGGCCGGCGGCGACGCTACTCGTTGCAGCGGTCGCTAAAGTTTGCATGTGGGCGGAGCGCCGACCTGCGGCGCGCCGCTTCCCACAGGAGCAACCCTGCCGCGAGCGCGGCGGCGAGCGACGCGCCCAGCAGCAGCCCGGGGGTTCGGTACTTGAATGGACCGACTGGCGCGCAGGGCCAACCCTCGCGGCTGCCGCGAGATCATCGGAAGTCGCGCCGCGCGAACGACGCGGAGGCGAGCGCCAGGGCGCACGCGACGTACAGCGCGGCGTAGGCGAGCGGCCAGGCGACGCGGGCCGCGGGGATGGCGGTCTGGTAGACGACCTGGACCTTGAAGTCGAGCGCGCCGAGATTCGGGATGACGTACGCGACCCACCGGACGAGCTGCCGCTCCTTGTAGAAGACGAACACGTCGCGGGAGAAGTGGCCGGCGAGCGCGAGCGCGAGCGTGAAGATCGCGGCGAGCGTCGCATTGGTCATGCTCGAGAAGACGGTCGCGATCGCGGCCACGATGGCGAGCTGGGCAGCGATGCCGACGAAGGCGGCGACGAGCGGGGTCTTCGAGAGGAAGGCGAGCCCGCCCGTGTAGAGCGCGAGCACGCCCCCGCTCGCGAGGGCCATGACGAGCAGGTTGAGCCACAGGGTCAGGACGAGCCCCGCGTACCGGCCGAGCAGGTACTGCCACCGCCCGACGGGCTTCGCGACGATGGGGTAGATCGTGCGCCGCTGCACGTCCCCGGCGACCAGCCCCGCGCCGAGGAACACGGCGATGAGCGTGCCGAACAGCTGCGCCGAGGTGAGCGCGAGGTCGGAGATGATGCGGTGCTGCTCGCCGTAGGTGAGCTCGGAGAGCGTGATCGAGGCCGCGATGAGCAGCAGCGCGAACACGAGCAGGTTGACCGCGAGCTTCTGCCGCAGCGCCTCGCGGAGCGTCACCCACGAGAGGAGGAGGACCTTGGTCATCGTGCTTCCTTGTACGGCACGGGGCGGCGCAGCCGGCCCGGCTCGGCGGGCTCGACCCGGACGTCGCGCCCCGTGGAGTGAACGGCGCCGTCGCGCCACACGTACGCGCCGCCGAACGGCTCCTCCGGGACGCGCTCCAGTAAGCCCGCAGCGAGGAGGTCCTCGAGGCGCGCCGGGTCGTGTCCGCGAGCGGTCCGGAAGCGCTCCACGGCCGCGTCCAGGACCGCGAACCCGTGCTGCAGCCGGGCGGAGCGGTACTGCTCCTCGAGACCGGCGCGCAGCCCCTCGTCCGTCGCCGACGCGAGCATCTCCTCGATGAAGCGCACCGCGTGCTCCGGAGCGCCGCTCTTCACGTTGAGGGCGAGCGCGAGGGCCGCGATCCGGGTCGAGGCGCCGGGGGTCCGCGCCGCGATCTCCGCCCAGCGCGCCGCCGAGGCGTAGTCGCCGCGGTAATAGAAGTCGTTGAAGGCGATGTAGAACGGGTACGACCACCAGCCCGGACCGCGCTGCATGCCCTTCTTCAGGATCGCGTCGGACTCCTCGAGTCGCAGCGCGGAGGAGAGCGCGAGCCCGCCGGTCTGGTACGCGTACCCGTGGCCCGGATCGAGGTCGGTGACGAGATCGACGAGCGGGAAGACCTGCTCGAACGAGCCGCGCCGCAGCGCCTGATCGCCCAGGTACTGGACCGTCTGGAGCCACCAGTAGTTGGCGACGCTGAGCTGCACGGCCGGGGAGAGCGCTTGCAGCGGCCGGCTCGCGGGCAGGTACCGGATGTCGAAGCGCTGCGCCTCCTGCATCCGGAACACCTGCGTCGCAGCGCCCGCCAGCGCGAACGCGAGCACGATGAGGAGGGCGGCCGGGACGAGCACGGAGGCGTGGAGGCGCTTCATCGGGGCACCGAAAACGAAGAGCGGCACCGCCCGGAGGCCGGGCGGTGCCGCGCAGGATACCTCGCGGGCGGTCGGCCCGCGAAGTCGTGTCTAGAAGACCGACTCGCCCGAGAGCCCGGTCACCTGGCCCGGCGCGTCCGTGCCGAACGTGAAGGCAGCGACGTGGCCCGTGAAATCGACGGTGCACGGCGCGTCCGGAGGCGCCTGGCCCAGCGCTCCGTTCCCCCGGATCTGCGGCTGCCACAGGGCATCGCCGGCGAGCACGCCGTCGTTGTCGATGTCCGTCCAGCCGCAGATGGAGACGGCGACGTTCGCGGTCTGGTTCGCCGCGTACTTGCCGTAGGTGGAACCCTGCACCACCCAGTCGAGGCCCGACGCGGCGGCGTAATCCGTGGTCTGCCACACGATCTTCGTGGCACCGACCGTGCCGCTGGCCGGCGTGGCCCCGAGGCTCTTGTACACGCCACCCTCGCGCTGACGCCCGGCCTCCTGCGCCTTGAAGATCGCCTCGACGTTCATCTTGCGCTCGCTCGCCTTCGAGCGGAGCTGGTAGCGCAGGAAGTTCGGGATGGCGATGGCGGCGAGGATGCCGATGATCGCGACGACGATCATGAGCTCGATGAGGGTGAAGCCCTTCGTCTTCTTCATGTGACCTCCTGGATGAGCCGGGCGACCAGGTGGACGCGCCGACGCTGCTGTGGGACGCCGCGTGTCGACAGCCGGCGCCCGGTTCTCATGCGGCAGCCCTCTGCGAGCGGGATGCCAGGGGCCACGGCCTCTCCAACCCCTCCGAAACACGAGGACGGCCTCCGGCGTCCCCTGCCGCGTTCGGTCGGTCCGGGTCGGAACAGGTGACGATTCTCGTCAGCCGTTCCGACCGCCCGCGCTTTGACAGCGTGCCGGGTGCGTCTGAAGATGCGCTCGAATGATCCTGCGGACCCAGGGCCTGTCGAAGACGTTCGAGGTCGGCTTCAGGCGAAGGAAGGTGCGGGCGGTCGAGGATGTCAGCCTCGAGGTGCACGAGGGCGAGATCTTCGGCTTCGTGGGGCCGAACGGCGCGGGCAAGACGACCACCATCAAGATGCTGATGGGGCTCATCTACCCGACCGCGGGCGAGGCCTCCATCTTCGACGCGCCGATCCCCAGCAACGCCTCGAAGAAGCGGATCGGCTATCTCCCCGAGCACCCCGCGTACCACGAGTTCCTGACGGGCCGCGAGGCGCTCCGGCTGTTCGCGGCGCTCTCGGAGGTGCCGCGCCCGCTGGCGCCCCGCCGCTGCGACGAGCTGCTCGAGCTCGTGGGGCTCTCGAGCGCCGCCGACCGGCAGATCCGGAAGTACTCGAAGGGCATGCAGCAGCGGCTCGGGATCGCGCAGGCGCTGGTCGCCGATCCAGCGCTCGTCATCCTGGACGAGCCGATGAGCGGGCTCGACCCCGTGGGGCGCAAGGAGGTCCGCGACCTGATCCTCGAGCTGAAGCGGGCGGGCAAGACGGTCTTCTTCTCGACGCACATCCTGCCCGACGTGGAGGCCCTCTGCGATCGGGTCGGCGTGATCATGCGGGGCCGTTTGCGCGACGTGGGCCGCATCGGCGAGCTGCTCTCGCCGCGCGTCCGGAGCGTCGAGCTGACGGTCGAGCTCTGCGGCGGGTCCGAGCACCTCTCGCGAGGGCGCATCGTCGCGTGCGACGGGCCGCGGGTCACCGTCGCGTTCGACGACGAGCAGGCCGCGGACGCCGCGGTGCGCGGCCTCGTCGGCTCCGGCAGCAGGCTCGTCTCGCTCACCCGCCACCGCGAGACGCTCGAGGACTTCTTCCTCCGCAGGCTCGGTGAGTCCTCCGAGGCGCGCCCGGAGAGCGGCGCGGCCCGCGCCGTCGCATGAGCTGGAATCCTTCGAGGCTGCGGGGCGCCGCGCCGGGGCTCGCGGCGCTCGTCGCGATCCTCCTCCTCGCCGCGTGGGCGCGCGTCGCGAACTTCCCCGCCGTGCTCGGGCGGGGAGAGCTCGCGCCGCAGATCGACGGCGACTCCTCGTACCACCTCCACCGCGTGCTCGAGACGGTGAAGCGCTTCCCGCGCGTCCCGCACTTCGATCCGCTCATGAACTGGCCGGAGGGTGGCTTCTGCCCCTGGGCGGACGGGTTCGACCTCTCCGCGGCCGCGTTCGCGCTCGCGGCGGGAGGAGCGGACCCTGCTCGGACCCGGATCGCCGTCGCGCTCTGGCCCGTGCTCCTGGGGCTCCTCACCGTGTGGGCCACGGTGCGGCTCGCCAGGCGCGTCGCGCCCGGCCCTTCGTGGAAGAGCGCCGCGCTCGCCGCGGGCGTCGCCGCGGCGCTGCTTCCGGAGGCGGTCGTGCACTCGCGCCTGGGGCGCATCGACCACCACGTCGTGGAGGCCCTCGCGATGACGCTCCTCGCGACGTGGGCGCTCGCGCGCGTGCCCGTTCGCCGGGGCGTCGTGCCGCCGGCCCGCGCCTGGTTCGAGCTCGAGGGCGCGATCGTGGCGGCGCTGGCCGTCTGGGTGTTCAGCGGCTCCCCGATCTACGTCGCCCTCGCGACGCTGCCGCTCGCGTGGGCCGCCAGGAAGGACGGCGGGATCGTCGGCTCGGGCGGTCCCGCCCTCCTGGCGGCCGGCGCGCTCTCCGCGCTGCTCTCGATCCCCGCCGTCCTGGACCACGGTCACCTCGTCAGCTTCAAGTTCCCGTCGCTCCTCCAGCCCGCGCTCCTCGGCGCCGCCGGCCTCGGGCTCTGCGCGTGGGCGTGGATCGCGGCTGCCGAGCCCGGCCGGCGGCGAGCCCGCCTCGTCGCCGCCGCCGCGGCCCTCGGGTCCGCCGTCGCCGTCGTCGTCGCGTTCCAGCGAGGCGCGCTCCTCGAGGTGGCGAGCGGGGTCCAGGGTTGGCTGTTCCGGCGGGACCCGTGGCTCGCCACGGTCGCCGAGTTCAAGCCGCTCTTCGGGCGCCTGCCGACGGACGAGACGCGCTGGATGCAGTCGTACTGGTCGCTCGGGTGGGCCGGGTTCTTCCTGCCGCTGGCGTCGCTCGTGGTGGCGGTGCGCCTCGGAAAGCGCCCGCGCATCGCGGCGCTGCTGTACTTCACCGCCGCGCTCGCGGCGCTCTCGCTCCTCCAGACCCGCTTCAGCCGCGTCGCGGTGCCGTTCGTCGCGGTCACGACGGGGCTCGCGGTGACGGCGACGTGCCGGCAGCTCGGCCGGCGCTGGCCGTGGCTGCGCGCGAGCGCAGTTCCTTCCTTGCTGCTGCTCGTCTTCTTCGTCGCGGATCCACCCACCCGGCTCCTCGTCCAGCTCGCGCCGCGCGTGAAGCCCGAGCCCATCCTCGAGGCCGCGTTCAACCTCCGCGATCTGCCGCTCTCCTCGCCGGACCGTGGAGTCCTGTCCAACTGGACCTTCGGCCACCAGCTCGAGGTCCAGGCGGACGTGCCCGTCGTCGTGAACGGCTTCGGGTCGTATTTGGACGAGCGAGCCTTCTGGAACGCGGTGGACATCTTCAAGGGAACCCCGGGCGACCTCGACGCGTACATGGTGAGGAACCGCATCGGCGCCGTCGTGGCGGGCGCCGCCACCGCCGGAAGCGAGATCTCCGGCGCCGGTGACGCGAACGCGTTCGCGCGGGGGGCGCTGAACGCGAGCTACATGAGGTCAGCCCCGCTGTCGCCGCTGCTCATCGCGGGCTCGGCCGTGCCGGGCTGGGACGTGCCGCACCTGCCGCACCTCATGCCGCGCTACGCCTCCTCCGCCATCGTGAACGGCATCGCCTTCCCGCTGCCCTTCCTCTGGACGTACGAGCGCGTCCGTGGCGCAGCCGTCAGCGGTACGGCCGCCGCCGGGGCGCGCGTCATCGCGGAGCTCCGCTTCACCGAGAACCGCCGCGCCCACACCTACAAGGCCTGGACGGACGCCGGGCGTGACGGAGCGTGGACCCTCGTCTTGCCCTTCCCGAGCGGCATGCTGCGGCCCGGCCTCCGGTCCGAGGCGCGGTGGACCGTCTCCTCGAACGGCGGCCGGCCCGTCGAGTTCGAGCTCCCCGAGGACGCGGTCCGGACCGGCGCGACCATCGCGCTCGGCGACCTGCCACGGACATGAGCCGAAGGGTCGAGCATCGCCGCGGGAGGCGCGGATGAGCGGGCCGGTGGACGCCCTCGTCGCGGCGTGGTTCACGCTCGTCGGGGCGCTCTTCGGGAGCTTCCTGAACGTCGTCATCGCGCGGGTCCCGGCGGGCCTCTCCGTCGTCCGGCCCCGATCGCGGTGCCCGCGGTGCGGGGAGCCCATCGCCTGGTACGACAACGTCCCGGTCGTCTCCTGGCTCCTGCTGCGCGGCCGCTGCCGCAGGTGCGCGCTGCCGATCTCGATCCGGTACCCGCTCGTCGAGCTCCTCGGCGCCGCCGCGGGCTACCTGGCCTGGCGCCGGCATGGGATCGCGCCGGCGGCGGGCGCGGAGCTCGCGCTCGTCCTCGCGCTCGTCGCGCTCGCCTTCATCGACCTCGACACCTGGCTCCTGCCGCACGTCATCACCTGGCCGCTCCTCGGCGCCGGAATCGTCGCCTCCGCGCTCGGCTGGAGCGCCGCGCCGTCGCTGGCGTCGTCGCTCTGGGGCGCGGGCGTCGGCTGGGGCGCGTTCGCGGCGCTCTCGTGGGGTGGGGAGAAGATCCTGAAGAAGGAGGCGCTCGGGTTCGGCGACGTCTGGCTCCTCGGCGGGCTGGGCGCGTGGCTCGGGCTCGGGGCGCTTCTGCCGGTGGTGCTCCTCGCGTCCGTCCAGGGGAGCGCCGTCGGGATAGCGCTCGTGCTGCTCGGCAAGGGCGAGACCGGGGAGCGGCCGCCGCGTGCGGGCACCGAGGCTGCTCCGGCCGAGGGCCCTGCCGCGTCCGCTCCCGCCGAGATCGAGGTGCCCGCTGGCGAGACGGCGGCAAGGCTCGAGACGCCGCCGGCCGATGCCGCGCCGGAGACGTCCGCAGGGCCGACGGAGGACACCCCCGCGCCGCCGGAGCACCCGGCCGCCGACGAGGACTGGGTCCCTCCGAAGAACGCGGTCCCCTTCGGCCCCTTCCTCGCGCTCGGGGCCATCGAGTGGCTCTACGGGGCGGAGCTCCTCGCGCGCGCGTTCCCCGCCCTCGGCGCGTTCCGCTGAGCATGCGTCCGGGAGTCCGCCCCGTCCTCCTGCTCGATCTCGCCGCGGCGGGCGCGGCCGTGGCCGCGGTGGTCCTCGCCGCGGGGCTCCCGCTCGCCGCCCGCGGCGCGCTCACGCCCAGGGCGCTCGCGCTCGTCGTCGTCGCGGGCGCCTGCGCCGGCGTCGCGCTCGGGGCGGCGCTCCTGTTCCGTGCCGTCGCGCGCCCCGTGGACCGCCTCCTCGAGGCGGCGGAGCGGCTCGGGGCGGGTGCGCACGCGGAGGCGCTGCCGCTGCTCGCCCCCACCGGCGAGCCCGCCGCACCCGCCGGCCGGGGCGTCGCGGGGGCGGCGGTCGCGTTCGAGCGGCTCGCCGGAGCGCTCGTCGAGGAGCGGCTCCGCCTCGCCGAGAAGGTGGCCGAGCTCGAGCGCGCGAACGGCGCCCTCGTCGACGCGCGGGAGTCGCTCGTGCGCGCCGAGCGGCTCGCGACGGCCGGCCAGCTCGCCTCCGGCATCGCCCACGAGGTCGGAAACCCCCTCGGCGCGATCTCCGGGTACGCGGAGCTCGCGCGCGCGCGGCTCCGGGACGGCCGCCCCGCGGCGCTCGCGCAGGCGGCGGAGTTCGCCGAGCGGATCGCCGCCGAGACGGCGCGGATCGACCGGCTCGTCCGGGACCTCCTGGACCTCGCGCGGCCGAGCGCGCCGGAGGTGCGGCCCGTGAACGTGCGCGGCCCGCTCGACGCCGCGCTCCGGCTCGCGCGGGCGCAGGCGCGCTTCCGCGCCGTGGACGTGACCGAGGCGATCCCGGAGGACCTCCCCGCCGTGCTCGCGGACGAGCAGCGGCTCGCGCAGGTGCTCCTGAACCTGCTCCTCAACGCCGGCGACGCGACGGGGGGCGCGGGCGCGGTGCGGGTGAGCGCGCGCGAGGACGGCCCGGCCGTCGAGCTCGCCGTCGAGGACGGCGGCCCCGGGTTCGCCGCGGCGGATCTGGCGCGCGTCTTCGAGCCCTTCTTCACGACGAAGCCGGCGGGGGAGGGGACCGGGCTCGGCCTCGCCATCTGCCGCGGCATCGTCGAGGCGCTCGGGGGTGAGATCCGCGCGGGTAACGCGCCGGGCGGCGGCGCGCGCGTGGTCCTCCGCCTGCGGCGCGCGCCGCGGGACGGCGCCGCCGGCTGACGGGGCGCGGCGCGGAGCGGAGCGGAGGCGCGTGCTAGAGTGCCCGCCGTGACGTTCCGCAGCGTCCTCGTCGTCGACGACGAGCCCTCCATGCGCCACCTCCTCTCCGTGATCCTGACGGATCACGGGCGGGAGGCGCGCGCCGTCGCCACCGCCGCCGACGCGCTGCGCGAGCTCGAGCTCCGCGAGTACGACCTCGTCCTCACCGACGTGCGGATGCCCGGCATGGACGGGCTCGCGCTGCTCCGGGAGATCCAGCGGCGCGAGCCGGAGCTGACCGTCATCGTCATGTCCGCGTACGGCTCGCACGACGCGGCGCTCGAGGCGATGAAGGCCGGCGCGTACGACTTCCTCTCGAAGCCCTTCAAGCCGGACGAGGTATTGCTCGTCCTCGGGAAGGCGGAGGAGCGCGAGCGGCTCGCGCGCGAGAACCGCCGGCTGCGGACGGAGCTCGCCGCGGAGTACCGCCCGGAGGCGATCGTCGGGGCGTCCGAGGCGATGCAGGGCGTGCTGCGGCAGGTCGCGAAGGTGGCGCCGCAGAAGACGACGGTGCTGCTCGAGGGCGAGTCCGGCACGGGCAAGGAGCTCGTGGCGCGGGCGCTGCACGAGCGCTCGCCGCGCGCGGCCTTGCCCTTCGTCGCCGTGAACTGCGGGGCCATCCCCGGCGAGCTCCTCGAGTCGGAGCTGTTCGGGCACGTGCGTGGCGCGTTCACCGACGCGACCCGCAACAAGAAGGGGCTCGCGGCCGAGGCCGACGGCGGCACGCTCTTCCTCGACGAGATCGGCGAGCTGCCGCTGCACCTCCAGGTGAAGCTCCTCCGCTTCCTGCAGGAGGAGGAGGTCCGCCCGGTCGGCGACACGCGGGCGCGCAAGGTGGACGTCCGGGTCGTCGCGGCGACCGCGCGCGACCTCGCCCGCGCCGTCGCGGAGGGCCGCTTCCGCGAGGATCTCTACTGGCGCCTCAACGTCGTCGGCGTCCGGCTGCCGCCGCTCCGGGAGCGCCCCGAGGACGTGCCGGCCCTCGCGGCGCACTTCCTCGCGCGCTACGCGCCGCTCCGGCCGGAGCTCGTGGGGATGTCCTTCTCCCCGGAGGCCGAGGCGGCGCTGCGGTCCCACCGCTGGCCCGGCAACGTCCGCGAGCTCGAGCACGTGGTCGAGCGCGCGGTGGTGCTCGCCGAGGGGGCGATCATCGGCGAGGAGGACCTGCCGGACGCGGTCCGCGGGCCGCCCGGCTCGACGCGGCCGGCCGCGCTCCCGGACGACTCCCTCTCCGTGAAGCGGGCCATCCGCGCCGTGGAGGAGCAGCTCATCCGCGCCGCGCTCGAGCGGACCGGCGGGAACCGGACCCGCGCGGCCGAGCTGCTCGAGCTCTCGTACCGGGCGCTGCTCTACAAGATCAAGGACTACGGGCTCGGGTAGCCTCGCTCGCGCTGGCTCGCGGGCGGGGTCGAGCTCGAGGTCCCCCGCGCGCTGGGCGCGGCCCTCCATTCCCTCCACCCGTCAAGCTCTCTCCACCGACCCAGAGTGAAAACTATCAATTAGATATCACTCGATCTCGACGACGCGTCGTTTCCCCACACCTGCCGACTCGCGCACAGGTCGCTTTCTTGATCCCTTCATCGGCCTTGGCTTAGCGTGCGCTCGCATGCCTGCCCGACCGTCCAGACAGCGGAACGACGCGCACCGGCGCGCCGTGAACAACGTCCGGCGGCTGCGCGAGGAGCAGCTCCTCACGAAGGCGGAGCTCGCGCGCAAGGCCGGGGTGTCGCCGCTGACGGTCGCCCGCATCGAGAGCGGCCTCGACTGCCGCATGGACACGCAGCGCAAGATCATCTTCGCCCTGGGCCTCACGCCCTCCGATCGCTTCAAGGTCTTCGCACGCGGCCGCGGAGGGCGCGCGTGACCTACCGTCAACTGGACGCCGGGCGCCGCCCGGCCGTCGCCTGAAGGGAACCGCCATGGCGAAGAGGAAGCTCGCCGTCGGCCTCGACATCGGCTCGTCCGGCGTCAAGCTCGTCCAGCTCAAGGAGAAGAAGGGCGGGTACGCGCTGCAGGCGTTCGGGACCGCGCCGCTGCCGCCCGAGGCGATCGTGGACGGCGCGCTCATGAACTCGGGCGCGATCGTCTCGGCGATCCAGGAGCTCGTCGCGCAGCACAAGGTGAAGACGAAGGAGGTCGCCATCGGCATCGGCGGCCACTCCGTGATCATCAAGAAGATCTCGATGCCGCGGATGACGCAGGAGGAGCTCGACGAGTCCATCCAGTGGGAGGCGGAGCAGTACATCCCCTTCGACGTGAAGGACGTGAACATCGACACCCAGATCCTCTCGCCCGAGGCGAACGCCGCCGGGCAGATGGACGTCCTGCTGGTCGCCGCGAAGAAGGACATGATCAACGACTACACGTCGGTCTGCGCGGAGGCCGGGCTCACGGCCACCGTCGTCGACGTGGACGCGTTCGCGGTGCAGAACGCGTTCGAGGCGAACTACGACCTCGACGGCCAGACGGTGGTCCTCATCAACGTCGGCGCGGCCGTCTCCAACATCAACATCCTCTCCGGCGGCGCGACGACCTTCACCCGCGACATCACCATGGGCGGGAACGCCTTCACCGAGGAGATCCAGAAGCAGCTCAACATCTCCTACGACGAGGCCGAGGCCCTCAAGGTCGGCGGGCAGGGTGAGACCGACGCCGTGGTCCCGCAGGAGGTCGAGCGGGTGATCCAGGCCGTCGCCGAGCAGATGGGCGGTGAGATCCAGCGCTCGCTCGACTTCTTCGCCTCCACCTCGGGTGACGCGCGCATCGGGCGGGTCTTCGTCTCGGGCGGCACCGCCCGGATCCCGGCGCTCCAGAAGGTGCTCGAGGCGCGGGCCGGCGTGCACGTCGAGCTCCTGAACCCGTTCAAGAACGTGGACGTCGACAACCGGAAGTTCGACGCGGGCGTGCTCCTCGCCGCGGCGCCGTCGGCGGCGGTCGGGGTCGGGCTCGCCCTGCGCAGCGCGGGGGACAAGTAGCCATGGTCCGCATCAACCTCCTCCCCGCCCGCGTCTCGAAGAAGAAGGAGGCGGGCAAGCAGCAGCTCCTCCTGTTCGCGCTCGTGCTCGTGCTGGGCGTCGTCCTCAACTATCTCTGGGCGGCCTCGCGCGCGAGCGAGCTCGCCGCGAAGAAGGCCGCCATCGCCCGCACGCGCGGCGAGATCGCGCAGCTCGACCGCATCATCGGCGAGGTGAAGGACATCAAGGCGCAGCAGGCGGAGCTTCGGGAGAAGCTGGAAGTCCTCGCCCAGCTCAAGACCGCCCGCACCGGTCCGGTGAAGATGCTCGACGAGCTCGCCACGCTCACGCCGAAGCGGCTCTGGCTGTGGAGGCTGGAGGAGAAGGGCGGGGCGGTGACGCTGGAGGGCACGGCCGCGACGATCGACGACGTCTCGGAGCTCATGGCGGCGCTCAAGGGCTCGACGCAGTTCCGCGAGATCGAGCTCAAGAAGACGGCGTCGAAGGTGGAGAACGGGTTCCGGGTCGTGGACTTCATGATGACCGCCAACGTCGCGTACGCCGTCCGTCCGGCGCCGGCCGCCGGCGCGCGTCAGGGGGGCTAGAGGCGCCATGGACCAGCTCATCGAGCGAATCGCGAAGGAGCCCGTCCGCACCAAGGTAGCGGTGGTCGGCCTCGTCGTCTCCCTGCTCACCGTCCTCAACTACTTCGTGCTCTCCATGACCTTCGGTCCGTCCATCTCGGAGCTGAACGAGCGGATCGTGCGCGCCGGGCGCGAGCAGGCGCAGCTCGACCGTGAGTTCACCGAGAAGACCGCCATCGCGAACAACCTGAACCAGTTCCGCCGCGAGAAGGAGCTCCTCGAGCAGCAGCTCCGCGAGGCGCTCGCGGAGCTCCCCGAGGAGAAGAAGGTCGACGAGCTCCTGCTCCTGTTCCAGGACCGCGCGCGGAAGTCGGGGCTGGAGATCGGCACGATCGAGCCGCAGGCGCCCGTCCGCGATCGCTTCTACGCCCGCCTGCCCATCCCCATGACGGTCACCGGCAACTTCCACGAGATCGCGACGTTCTTCGACGCGCTCGGGCGGATGCGCCGGATCGTGAACGTGAACGACATCTCGCTCGACGCCCCGAAGGACGTGAACGGCAAGGTCGTCCTGAGCGCCAGGTTCCTCGCGACGGCGTTCATGTTCGTCGAGACGCAAGCGCCTGGCGCCGGCGCCGGAGGAGCGAAGTGATGAGCCCGCGTCTCGCGCTCCTCGTGCTGCTCGGCCTGGCGGTGGCCTGCGGGAGCTCCCCGAAGCCGGCCCAGCGGCCGCCGCCCGCGCCGGGCGCCACCGCTGCCGCGGCTCCCCAGCCGGCGGCGCCCGCCGCCGCTACCTCCAAGGCGCCGGTGAAGGCGCCCGAGTGGTCGTACTCGTCGGTCGGCAAGCGCGATCCGTTCCGCAGCTACCTCACGGAGCTCTCCAAGCAGGGCGGTGAGCTCGCCACCCGCTGCGCCACCCCCCTCGGCAAGTTCGAGATCGAGCAGCTGAAGCTCGTCGCCGTCGTGACCGGGCTCGAGAACCCCGTGGCCATGGTGCAGGCGCCGAACGGCGTCGGCTACACGCTTCGCCGCGGCGTGTGCATCGGGAAGAACGGGGGTACCGTCGCCGCCGTCCGCTCGGGCGAGGTGGTCGTCACCGAGTGGGCGATCCGCGCCGATGGGACCCGTGACCGGACCCAGACCGTCATCCGCCTCCCGCGCGAGGCGGCGATGAACCTCGAGGAGTAGCACCCATGAACGTCCACCACCTGCGCCTCGCCGTGGTTCTCTCGGGCGCCCTCGCGGTCCCGGCGCTCGCCGCTGAGCCGAACGCGATCCACGCGCTCGACGTCGCGGAGCGCGACGGCGCGATCGAGGTCGCGATCCAGGGGACGCGCCCGCCGTCCTACACGGTCTTCAAGCTCCAGGATCCACCGCGGCTGGTGGTGGACCTCGCCGGCGCCGACGTCTCGAAGCTCGCCTCGCCCGTCGCCGTGAACAAGGGCGGCGTCGCGGAGATCACGACCGCGCAGTACCAGGACGACCGGAACGCGGTCGGGCGCGTCATCGTCGCGCTCGACGCCGCCCGTCCGTACGAGGTCACGCCCCGCGGCGACGCGGTGGTGGTGCGGGTGCTCGCGGAGGGCGCGAAGCCTGCCACCGCGGCCACTGCCGCTGCGATCCCGATCCCGGCGTCGACCTCGACTGCGGCCGCGGCAACGGCCGCGACCACGACCCGGACTGCGGCCCAGAGCCCGACCCCTTCATCCGACGATCACGTCGTCTCCCGCCGCGTGGACGAGGGCGGCGCGGGCTCGGCCCGCACGCTCCGCGCCGTGCGCCCGGGCAAGGACGGCCTCGTGCTCGCCACCGACGGCGAGCTGGGCCGGATCGAGATCCTCGAGCTGCGCGACCCCGCGCGCCTCGTGCTGGACCTGCACGGCGTGACGCGCGCGCCGAAGGGCGCCGTGAAGCTCTCGGGCGCGTTCACGCAGGTCCGCTTCGGGAAGGACGACGGCAAGATCCGGGCGGTGCTCGACGCCGCCGGAGGGCTCCCGCAGTACGAGGTGAAGCGCGTCGCTGGCGGCGTCGCGATCGTCGCGGGGGCCGAGGCCCACGCCGCGAAGGCGGCGCCGGCCCCGACTCAGGCGCAGGTGGCCGCGGCGACCGCGACCCCGACCCCGACCGCGACCGCGACCCCGACCGCGCCCGCCACTGCGAAGAAGGCCCCGGCCACCCGCGCCCGCATCTCCGACGTCCGCTTCGGCCAGCAGGGCAAGGCCGCCCGCATCGAGATCGGCGGGAAGGCGCGCTACACGCTCTCCCGCCCCGACCCGCGCACCATCGTGCTGTCGCTCGAGGACGCGGAGATCCCGAAGAAGCTCGAGCGCTCGCTCGACACCAGCGCGTTCCAGGGGCCGGTCCTCATGGTCTCCTCCTTCAACCAGCCGTCCACCGGCCAGGTGAAGGTCGTCGCCACGCTGCGCGGCGCGGCGAAGGACGAGATCGTGGAGACGAAGGGCGGCCTCGCCTGGACGTTCGCCTCCACGGACAAGGAGTCGTCCGCGGCAGGGCCCGCGCCGGTCCCGGAGGTGCGCGCCAGCGAGGCGCAGGCGGCGGGCTTCGCGGCCGAGGCCCCCGCCTACGCGCTCTCCGGAGCGCCGCAGTCGCGCGGCTACACCGGCCGCCGCATCACCCTCGACTTCCACGACATCGACATCCGCAACCTGCTGCGCCTCATCGCCGACGTCTCCAAGAAGAACATCGTCGTCGCCGACGACGTGACCGGGAAGGTGACGGTCGCCCTCCGCAACGTGCCCTGGGACCAGGCGCTCGACCTCGTCCTCAAGTCGAAGGGGCTCGGCAAGGAGGAGCTCGGCAACGTCATCCGCATCGCGAGGTTCGAGGACATCGCGAAGGAGCAGCTCGCGCGCGTCGAGGCCGAGAAGGCCCGCATCCCGCTCATGCCGCTCAAGGTCCGGATCATCCCGATCAACTTCGCGCGCGCCGGCGACGTCTCCGGCCGCGTGAAGGACGTGCTCACCGAGCGCGGCTCGGTCTCCACCGACGAGCGCACCAACGTCCTCATCGTGAAGGACGTCCCGGAGGCGCTCGTGCGCGCCGAGGGGCTCGTGCGGAACCTCGACACCGAGATCCCGCAGGTGCTCATCGAGAGCCGCATCGTCGAGGCTTCGTCCAACTTCAACAAGGCGCTCGGCGTGCAGTGGGGCGGCAACGCCTCCTTCACGCAGGTGACCGGCAACCCGACGGGGCTCTCGTTCCCGAACAACGTCGCGGCCGCGGGTGGCGCCGGCCCGGGCAACAGCTTCGGGACCGCGGCGAACCCGAACTACGCGGTGTCGCTCCCCGCGCCGGTGGGCGACGGCCAGGGCGGCGCGCTCGGCTTCGTGTTCGGCTCCGCGGGCGGCGCCTTCAACCTGAACCTGCGGCTCTCCGCCCTCGAGAACAACGGCGTCGTGAAGACCATCTCCGCGCCGAAGATCGCCACCATCGACAACAAGGAGGCGACGATCGGGCAGGGCATCTCGATCCCGTTCTCGCAGGTGTCGGCCTCGGGCGTGAACACCACCTTCATCGAGGCGAAGCTCGAGCTGAAGGTGACCCCGCACGTCTCCGCGGACGGCTCGATCCTCCTCAAGATCAAGGCGACCAACAACCAGCCGAACCCCCAGCTCACCGGCGCGAACGGGCAGCCGTCGATCTCGAAGCGCGAGGCGGAGACGGAGGTGCTCGTGAAGGACGGCGAGACCACCGTCATCGGCGGCATCTACACCCGCCAGACCGCGAACCGCACGAGCGAGGTCCCCTTCCTCGGGAAGCTCCCGCTGCTCGGTTACTTCTTCCGCAACACGAGCGAGCAGGACGATCACACCGAGCTCCTCATCTTCATCACCCCCCGCATCCTGAACCGGTCGACCGCGGTCGCCGCGGGGAACTAGGAGCTGCCATGAAGACGAGACTCGCGGCCCTCGCCCTCGCGTCGCTCGCGCTCGCCTGCGCCGACAACGCCGCGTCGATCCAGCCGTTCGCCATCTGCGCCCCGCCCGACGCCTCCGGCGCCGACTGCGTCTTCGAGTCGACCTGCACGATGGTGCACATGGGGCCGCTGCGCATCGACCCGAGCCTCACGGCGACGCTCTCCGTGTACATGCAGGTCAACAACCAGCTGCCGGACAACACGGACCTGTCCGCAGGCCGGCTCAACACGAACGACGCCTACGTGACGGAGTACGAGGTCGAGTACGACGGCGCCGCGAGCGGGACTTCGGCGGGACACACCCAGGCGATGATCCCCGCGGACGGCAGCACCGTCGTGGGGCTCTTGCTCCAGCCGCCGCTCGTGGCCGGTCAGCTCGTCGCGAAGCTGAAGCTCAAGGGGCGGTTCGCGGACCAGTCGACCTTCGAGACCGCCGCGTACGAGACCCCGATCATCGTGGGGCCCGTCGGCCCGCCGCAGTGCCCGACGGGCGAGACGGTGGTCGGCACCTGCGGCGGCACCGTGGGGCAGGTGCCGCTCGGCGTCGCGTGCGCGGCGCCGACCACCACCACCACCACGCCTTGACGCGCCGCGTTCCGGCCGAACGCTTGACGTTGAGCGCGCGGGCGGGCTAAGTACGAGCCCGCTCCGCGTGTCCGTGCTCGTAATGACGGAGGTTTTTGGCCGGCGGAGCCTTCGCACATGAGCTTCCGCGCCCATCTCGAGCAGGTCTGCCGGAGCGTCGACGGAGCCGTCGCGTGCTCGCTCATGGGCATGGACGGCATCGAGGTCGACACGCACCTCACCGGTCTGGGCGACGTCGCTGACGTGCGGTCGCTGCTCGTCGAGTACTCGGGCGTCCTCCGCGGCGCGCGGGAGGCGGCCGAGGCGCACGAGGCGGGCGGCGTCGCGGAGGTGGCGATCTCGACGGACCGGCTCGTCGCCGTGGCCCGCCAGGTCTCCCCGGAGTACTTCATGGTCGTGGCGCTCACGCCCGGCGGGAACCTCGGGAAGGCGCGCTACCTGCTCCGCGTGACCGCGCCGAAGCTCGAGGAAGAGCTCTAGCGGACGGGCGGCCGACCGTCGGAACAGGCAGCCCCCGCTGCCGGAGCGCAGCGGGGCGGATCATCTTTCACATCGGACTTTCGAAGGAGCGACACAGCAATGGCCGACACGCTCGACACCTCGGCGTTCCGCCGCGGCCTCAAGATCGAGATCGATCGCGAGCCCTGGGAGATCATCGAGTTCCAGCACGTGAAGCCGGGGAAGGGCTCGGCGTTCGTGCGGACGCGCATCAAGAACCTCATCACCGGGCGGACGATCGAGAAGACGTTCAAGTCCGGCGACGTGGTGGGCAAGCCCGACATCGAGGAGAAGGAGATGCAGTACCTCTATCGGGAGGGCGACCACTTCAACTTCATGGACAACAAGACCTACGACCAGACGTTCCTCACCGAGGAGCAGATGGGAGAGGCGAAGAACTTCATCAAGGACAACACCACCACGCACATCCTGTTCTTCAACGGGAAGGCGATCGGCGTCACGCTGCCGAACGCGATGGACCTCAAGGTGGTGAAGTGCGATCCGGGCATCCGCGGCGACACGGTGTCCGGCGCCACGAAGCCCGCGACCCTCGAGACCGGCTACGTCGTGAACGTGCCGCTCTTCATCAACGAGGGCGAGCTCCTCCGCATCGACACCCGCACCGGCGAGTACCTGACCCGCGTCGCCGGCTAGCCGCCCCACCGTCCCGAACCGAAGGAGATCCACTCGATGGCGACCCGCCCGCTGAAGCAGCAGCCCTCGCAGGAGCCCGCGCGCACCCCGGAGAACGGCGCGGGGCAGGGCTTCTCCATGGAGGACGTGAAGAAGCTCGTGCAGCTCGTCGAGAAGAGCGACGTCACGCACATCGCCTGGCAGCGGGGGCCGGAGAAGGTCGTCATCCGCCGCGGCGCGCTCGCCGCGCCCGCGCCGGTCGCGCTCCACGCCGCGCCGGCCGTCCACGCCGCGCCCGTGGCGGCGCCCGTGCCGGCGCCTGCCGCCGCCCCCGCGCCTGCGGCCAAGGCGGAGGTGAAGAGCGACAAGCCCGGCACGATCGTGAGCTCGCCGTTCGTCGGCACGTTCTACCGCGCGCCGTCGCCGGACTCGCCGCCGTTCGTCGACGTGGGGCAGAAGGTCAAGAAGGGCCAGACGCTCTGCATCGTCGAGGCGATGAAGCTCATGAACGAGATCGAGGCCGAGATCGACGGCACCGTCGCCGAGATCCTCGTCCAGAACGCCACGCCGGTGGAGTTCGGCGAGCAGCTCTTCCGTATCGTCCCGGGGTAGTCCCCCGCGGGAGCACACCGAATGTTCAAGAAGGTCCTCGTCGCGAACCGGGGCGAGATCGCCCTCCGGGTGATCCGCGCCTGCCGCGAGCTCGGCGTCGCCACCGTCGCGGTCCACTCGACCGCCGACGCCGAGTCGCTCCACGTCCGCTTCGCCGACGAGGCCATCTGCATCGGGCCGCCGCAGTCCCGGGACAGCTACCTCAACGTCCGGGCGCTCCTGTCGGCCGCCGACGTCACCGGCGCCGACGCCATTCACCCCGGGTACGGCTTCCTCTCCGAGAACGCCGAGTTCGCGGAGATGGTCACCGGGATGAACCTCAAGTTCATCGGCCCGCGGCCGGAGATGATCCGGCTGATGGGCAACAAGGTGGCGGCGCGCGAGGCGGCCGAGCAGGCCGGGCTCCCGCTCCTGCCCGGCGCGCGCGGGAAGCTCAAGGACTCCGAGGAGGCCGAGCGGATCGCCGAGGAGGTCGGCTACCCGGTCATCCTCAAGGCGGCCGCCGGCGGCGGCGGGCGCGGCATGAAGATCTGCCGCGACCGCGGCCAGATCCGCCAGCTCTTCGACACCGCGAGCAACGAGGCGCTGGCCGCGTTCGGCGACGGCTCGATGTACCTCGAGCGCTACGTCGAGGAGCCGCGCCACATCGAGCTCCAGATCGTCGCCGACGAGCACGGCCACGTGATCCACCTCGGCGAGCGCGAGTGCTCGGTCCAGCGGCGGCACCAGAAGATGATCGAGGAGGCGCCGTCGCCCGCCGTCACGCCCGCGCTCCGCCGCGAGATGGGCGAGGTGGCGCTCTCGGCCATGCGGCGCATCGGCTACAACAACGTGGGGACCATCGAGTTCCTCATGGACGAGAAGGGCCGCTACTACTTCATGGAGATGAACACGCGCATCCAGGTCGAGCACCCGGTGACGGAGCAGGTCTACGGGCTCGACCTCCTGCGCGAGCAGATCCGCCTCGCCGCGGGCGAGCCGCTCGAGCGCACCCAGGAGTCGGTCGTGCCGCACGCCCACGCGATCGAGTTCCGCGTGAACGCCGAGGACCCGGTCACCTTCGCGCCCTCGCCCGGCAAGATCACGGGCTATCACCAGCCCGGCGGCTACGGCGTGCGCGTCGACACCATGGCGTACGAGCAGTACAAGGTGCAGCCCTACTACGACTCGCTCGTCGCCAAGCTCGTCATCACCGGCGCGACGCGCGAGATCGCCCTGCAGCGGGCGGCGCGGGCGCTGCACGAGTACGTGATCGAGGGGATCAAGACGAACATCCCCTTTCACAAGCGCGTCCTCGCGCACGCCGGCTTCGCGGGCGGTCAGTACGACACCCGCATCGTCGATCAGATCCTGAACCCGCCCGCGCCCGTCGAGGCGCCGAAGACCTCGGCGGCGGGGTAGGCTCACGGCTCCGGAGCGCGCCCGCGCAGGGCGCCTCCGCGGCCGCTCCAACACCCGAATTCCTATGTAGGTTCGCGGGGGTGGCTCCTTGACCGCCCCCGGACCTTCCATTACGCTCGACGCCGCCCCTGGGCCCTTCCGCTGGCGCCGGTGCGCCCGTGCGCACATGCCCGGGGCCCCCCCAGCGCAGCGAGATCCCTCGGCCCGATGGCTGTCGACAAGAACAAGATCATCGCCGAGGCGACGAAGCTCGTTCAGAAGGGGGCGTACGACAAGGCGATCAAGAGCTACGAGAAGATCCTCGCGGAGGACGCGAAGGACGTCCGCATCCTCCTCAAGGTCGGCGAGCTCCACCAGAAGAAGGGCGACGACAAGGCCGCCGCCGCCGCGTTCCAGAAGGTCGCCGAGACCTACGCCGAGCAGGGCTTCTTCCTCAAGTCGGTCGCCGTCTACAAGCAGATCGTGAAGCTCGACCCGGACGACGTCCGGGCCAACGAGCGGCTCGCCGCGCTCTACCAGCAACTCGGGCTCATGAGCGACGCGATGGGCCAGCTCCAGACCGTCGCGGCCGCCCACGAGAAGGCGGGCGACCTCGCCCGGCTCACCGACGTCCTCCGCCGCATGGTGGAGCTCGACCCGGACAACATCGCCTCGTCGATCAAGCTCGGCGAGATGCAGGCGCGCGCGGGCCAGCCGGCGGCGGCCCTGGAGTGCTTCCGCCGCGCCGCCGCCTACCTGAAGCGGAACGGCCGCGCCGACGAGTACCTCAAGGTCGCCGAGCGGATCGCGGTGCTCACGCCGGACGATCACGCGCTCATCCGCGAGCTCGCGCACGTCTACCTCGGCAAGGGCGACACGAAGCGCGCCCTCGCCAAGCTCCAGCTCTGCTTCAAGGTGGACGCGAAGGACGTCGAGACGCTGCAGCTCCTCGCCCAGGCGTTTCGCGATCTCGGTCAGACCTCGAAGACGATCTCGGTCTACAAGGAGCTCGCGCGCGTCCACGAGGAGCGCGGCCATGCGGGAGAGGCCCGCGCCGCCTGGCGCAAGGTCCAGGAGCTCGCCCCGGGCGATCCGGACGCGGCTGCGGCGCTCGGCGCCGGCGCGCCGTCGCGAGCGGCCCCGGCGCGCCCGGCGGCCCCGGGTCACCCGGCGGCGACGCCGCTCGCCTTCGGCCCGACGTTCACGCCTCCGCCCGTGCCGGGCCGCGCGCCGCCGCCCGCCCCGTCCTTCGCCGTACCGCCGCCCGGGGTGCGCAGCCCGGCGCCGTCGCCGTCGGTCATCGCGCCGCCTCCTCCGCCCGCCGCGGCCGTGCCGCCGCCGGGGGGGGCCGGGAGCGGGGTCGCGAAGCTCCTCACCGAGACCGACGTTTACGTGAAGTACGGGCTGCACGACAAGGCGCTCGATCACGTGCGCAAGGTGCTCGCGCTCGACCCGGACTGCCCCGAGGCGCACGAGCGCGCCCGCGACGTCCACGCCGCGGCGGACCGGCGCGACGAGGCGGCCGCCGCGGGCGTCCGCGCCGCGCGCGCCCACCTCGCGCGCGGTCGGCACGACCGCGCAGAGGAGGCGGTGGCGCGCCTGCGCGAGCTCGCGCCCGAGCTCCCGGAGCTCGAGGAGCTAAACGCGGTCCTGGGCGGCGGCGAGGAGTTGGAGCTCGAGCCGATCGAGCCCGACGAGCTCGTCCCCTCGCCCGAGGACGACGCGCTCGCGCTCGCCGCGGCGGACCACGAGAGCGAGGAGATCGTCGAGGACGAGCCGGTCGGTCCCGCGCCCGCGCGCGAGGTGCACGTCGGCATCGAGATCGAGGTGCCCGAGAGCGACCTCGACGCCGCCGGGGACGCGCTCGCCGAGGCAGCGGCGCTCGCCTCCGCCGAGGCGGACGAGGTCGTCGACGACGAGCCGCGGCCGCCGGTGCGCGCAGCGCCGCCGGAGCCGCCGCGCCCGGCCGTGGCGAGGAGGTCCGCGCCGGCCTCCCCGCGTCCCGCCGCGCCGAGGCCCCCGCCCGCCGCCGCGGCGAGGCCC
>NZ_JAKZLF010000023.1:5631-84625 GCF_022808855.1 Anaeromyxobacter soli | reverse complement strand
GCCGCTCGCGTCGCCGGGCGCGGTGAAGATCGCGCCCACGGCCGCCCAGGCCGCCCCCGCGGCGGCGAAGCTCCCCGCGCCGCGGTCGCCCGCAGCCGAGACGGGTCCGCTCCCCGCCGCGACGCCGGCGGCGCGCACCCCGGCCCCCGTCGAGGCCACGGCCGCGCCCGCCTCCCCGAGGCCGCAACCGGCGGCGCCGGCCGCGCCCGCCCCGCGTCCGGAGGCGATCCCGAGCACCTCGCCGGCGGCGTCGCCGGGCGGGGAGAGACAGGGAGGAAACCCCGGTGGCGCCTGACGTGTCGCTCGCGGCGACCCCGCACCGCAGGCTGTTCGCGCACTTCCCCTGGCACGTCGCTTTCGTGACGCTCGCCATCTCGGCGATCGGCGTCTGGAACCTCGCCTCGGCGTCCCGCAGCGCTCACGCGCCGGTCTGGATCTCCCAGGCCGCGTGGATGGGGCTCGGGATCGTGATCGCGCTGTCCCTGACGGTCTTCGACCAGCGCACGTTCCACCGGCTCGCGTGGATCTTCTACGCGGTGGTGATCGTGCTGCTCCTGCTCGTCTACGTGAAGGGCCGCTACGTCATGGGCGCGCGGCGGTGGCTCACCATCGGGCCCGTGAACTTCCAGCCGTCGGAGCTCGCGAAGCTCTCCGTCGCGCTCGCGCTCGCGAGCTACTTCCACGCGGACGCCGACAAGCGGAAGAACGGCTACGGGCTCGCCACGCTCGTGGTGCCGTTCCTCATCATCATGGTGCCGGCGGGGCTCGTGCTGAAGCAGCCCGACCTCGGCACCGCGCTCATCGTGATGGCGGTCGGGTTCACGCAGATCCTCTTCGCGCGCGTGCGGTGGAAGACCCTGGCCCTGCTCGCCGGCGTGGCGATCGTGGGCGCCGGGCTCCTCTACCCGCACCTGAAGCCGTACCAGAAGAAGCGGGTCGAGACCTTCCTCAACCCCGAGTCCGACGTGCTCGGGGCGGGCTACCACGCGACGCAGTCGATCATCGCGGTCGGCTCGGGGCAGGCGCTCGGCAAGGGCTGGGGACAGGGCACGCAGACGTACCTGTCGTTCCTCCCCGAGCAGCACACCGACTTCATCTTCTCGGTGTGGGCGGAGGAGCACGGGTTCCTGGGCTGCCTGCTCCTGCTCGCGCTCTACTTCGTGCTCGTGGCGAGCGCGATCGACATCTGCGGGAACGCGCGCGACCGCTTCGGCCACTTCCTCGCGGCGGGGCTCACGGGGATGATCTTCTGGCACGTCGCGATCAACATCGGGATGGTGATCGGGCTCTTGCCGGTGGTGGGCGTGACGCTGCCGCTCATGAGCTACGGCGGCTCGTCCGTCATCGCCATCTACACCGGCATCGGGCTGCTCGCGAACGTCGGCATGAGGCGGTTTGTGAATTGATCGGTCGCCGCGTCCCCGTCGCGGCTACGGAGCCGCTGGGGACCCGCGCCACCGGAGACGAGAACGCCCGCGGTCCTCGGGGGGCCGCGGGCGTCGTGTCCGGATCGGATCCGGAGCGCGCGTCAGCTGATGGCCTTCTTCAGGCTCTCCTCGAGCTTCGCCTTCGGCACGGCGCCGACGATGGTGTCCACCACGCGGCCGCCCTTGAAGACGAGGAGCGTCGGGATCGAGCGGATGCCGTACTGCTGCGGCACGTTCTGGTGCTCGTCCACGTCCATCTTGGCGACCTTCACCTTGCCTTTGTACTGCTTCGCCAGCTCCTCGACCGTGGGGGCGATCGCCTTGCAGGGCCCACACCACACGGCCCAGAAGTCGACGAGGACGGGAACGTCGCTCTTCAGGACCTCCTGCTCGAAGGTGGAGTCCTGCAGGATGACGAGATCGTTCGATGCCATGCGTTCTCCTTAACGCTTCGGTCGCCTGGGGCGCACTAATTAGCGGCTGTCCTGGATCCTGGCAAGCGCCTCGCGCGCCGTGATAGCTTCCGACCCGACCGGTCGCCGCGCGCGAGAAGCGCGCCACGTCCGCGATCGCGCCGAGGTATCCTACCCGTCCATGGCTGGGCTCCACCTCGTTCGCCGGGTCTCCCCGGACCGCCGCGCCGGCGCCCCTGCGAAGCGGACCGCGGGCCATCCCCGCTGCGGCGCGATGCCGCGGCCTGGAGGGCAGGCGGGCGGAGGGGCGCTCGGATATCCGTCCGCGCGTCACGAGGCGCAGGCATCGGCGTGGACGATCCGTGGAAGGGAGCGGGGGGGCTCACCCGTTTCTTCGGGTAGGAGAAGGCAGGCCGCATGAGCATCGTCATCCTCCGCATCGCCGCCGCGCTGTACGCCGTCGCCGCGGGCGCCTACATCGTGTTCTTCTCGCGGCCGCGCCACCGGGCCGCGGCCACCGCCGGCTTCTGGGTCCTGGCCTCGGCGTTCCTCGTGCACGCCGTCGCCATCGGCGTCGGTTGCAGCGAGTACGGCGGGGCGGAGTTCTTCGGGCTGCGCGGCGGCCTCGTCCTGCTCGTCTGGCTCCTCACCGGCGCGTACCTGTTCCTGCAGCGCTACTACAAGCTCCCCACCATCGGCGCCTTCGTGACGCCGCTCGCGCTCGTCGTGCTCCTGCCCACGCTCTTCGGGACGCCCGGCCACCCCGGCGTCGCGCCCGAGACGGTGCGGTACCCGAGCGTCACCCTGCACATCCTCTCCGCGGTGGGAGGCGTGGCGCTCTTCGCGATCGCGTTCGGGGTCGCGATCATGTACCTGCTGCAGGAGCGCGAGGTGAAGGGCAAGCGGTTCGGCGCGCTGTTCTCGCGCCTGCCCTCGCTGGACGCCCTCGATCAGATGATCCAGCGGCTCGTCCGCGCCGGCTTCGTCGTCTACACGGTCGCGCTCGTGGCCGGCACCATCACCGCCACGGCGGTGTGGAACAGCGCCTGGTCCTGGGACCCGCAGCAGGTGGTCTCGCTCGGGATCTGGATCCTCTACGGCGCGATGGTCCAGCTCCGCCACAGCGGCTGGCACGGGCGGCGGTACGCTCTCATGACCCTCGTCGGGTTCGTCATCCTGCTCTCGTCGATGGTGTCGCTGAAGATCGTCCCCGGGGTGACCCGCCACGCCGGCGACTACGGCGCGCGGGTCTCGGAGATCTCGCAGTGAGCGGGCGTGAGATCTACCTCGTCGGCCTCTCGCACAAGAGCGCGCCCATCGAGGTGCGCGAGCGGGTCGCCCTGACCGGCGATCTCCTCAAGGCGGCGCTCTGCGCGCTCAAGGGGTCGGACGGCGTCGCCGAGGCGGTCGTCGTCTCCACCTGCAACCGCGTGGAGGTCTACGTCCACGCCGACGGCATCGAGCCGGCGCGCGGCTTCTTCACCTCGCGCACGGCGGAGGCGGACGGCCACCTCTACGCAAAGATCGGCGTGGAGGCGATCCGCCACCTCTTCCGCGTCGCGGCGAGCCTCGACTCGATGGTGGTCGGCGAGCAGCAGATCCTCGGACAGGTGAAGGAGGCATACGGGCTCGCGAGCGCCGCGCAGTCGGCCGGCCCGTACATGTCGCGCCTCTGCAACCGCGCCTTCGCGACGGCCAAGCGCGTCCGGAGCGAGACCGACATCGGCCGCGGCGCGACGAGCATGTCGCAGGTCGCGGTCGAGCTCGTGGAGAAGATCTTCGGGGATCTGAAGGGCAGGACCATCCTGCTCGTCGGCGCGGGCAAGATGGGCGCGCTCTCCGCGAAGGCGCTCGCGGTGCTCGGCGCGGATCGCATCCTCGTGACGAACCGCTCGCCCGAGCGCGGCATGGCGCTCGCCCAGCAGGTCGGGGGGAGCTTCCGCGCGTGGGACGAGCTGCAGCGCCTCCTCGTCGAGGCGGACGTGGTGATCGTCTCGACCGGCGCGCCGACCTACGTCGTCACCCGCGAGATGGTGCACCAGGCGATGAAGGCGCGCCGCAGCCGCTCGATGTGCCTCATCGATCTGGCCGTGCCGCGCAACGTCGATCCGGCCTGCGCCGACCTCGGCGAGGTGTTCGCCTACGACGTGGACGACATGGAGAAGGTCGTCCAGGCCACGCAGGAGGCCCGCCGCGGCGAGGCGCTCCGCGCCGAGGCGATCGTCGAGGCGGAGGTGATGGCCTTCGCGAGGGAGCGGGACGCCCGCGCGGCGCTGCCGGTCCTCGCGCAGCTCCGGCGGCACGCGGAGCAGATCGCGCGGGCGGAGGCGGAGCGGACGCTCTCGCACCTCGGCCCGAAGCTGGACGAGAAGGGCAAGAAGAGCGTGGAGGCGATGGCGCAGGCCATCGTGAACAAGCTCCTGCACGGTCCGACGGCGCGCCTCAAGGCGGCGGCGTCGACGGGCGACGGCGACCTCCCGGGCGCCGCCGCGGAGCTGTTCGGCATCGAGAACGAGCCGGCGCGCCCGGAGAGCGCGCCGGCGGACCCCGTCGAGGGCCGCGCCGCGGCCTCGTCGGAGCGCAGCTAGGAGAGCTACCCGAGATGATCCGCATCGCGACCCGCCGCAGCCCCCTCGCCAAGTGGCAGGCCCACCACGTCTCTGACCTCCTCCGGGCGAAGGAGCCCGGCCTCGAGGTCCGCCTCCACGAGCTCGTCACGAAGGGCGACCGGATCCTCGAGGTCCCGCTCGCCGAGGTCGGTGGCAAGGGCCTCTTCGTGAAGGAGATCGAGGACGCGCTCCTGAACGGGGACGCCGAGATCGCCGTCCACTCGATGAAGGATTTGCCCGCCGTGCTGGCGCCGGGCCTCGCCATCGGCGCGGTGCCGGAGCGAGAGGACCCGCGCGACGCGCTCTGCTCGCCGCGCTACAAGACGCTCGCCGGGCTCCCCAGGGGCGCCAAGGTCGGCACCTCCAGCCTCCGTCGCGGCGCCCAGCTCAAGGCGCTCCGCCCCGACCTCCACATCGAGGTGGTCCGCGGCAACGTCGAGACCCGCCTCCGCAAGGCGAGCGAGGGGCTCGACGCGGTCGTCCTCGCGTACGCCGGGCTGCGCCGGCTGGGCCTCGCCGAGCACGCCACCTACGTCTTCCCCCCCGAGGAGATGCTCCCCGCCGTCGCCCAGGGCGCGCTCGCGCTCGAGGCGCGCGCGTCGGACGGGCCGACGATGACGCGGCTCGCCGCGCTCGACCACGCCGAGACGCGCACCCGCGTCGAGGCGGAGCGCGGGTTCCTCGCCCGCATCGAGGGCGGCTGCCAGGTGCCCATCGCCGGCCACGCCACCGTCCAGGGCGGGCGCGTCGCGATGCGCGCGCTCGTCGCGTCGCTCGACGGCACACAGGTCATCCGCGGCGAGCGGAGCGGCCCGGCGGCCGAGGCGCGCGCGCTCGGCGTCGCGCTCGCCGAGGAGCTCCTCTCGAAGGGCGCGGACGCGATCCTCCGCGAGTGCGAGGGCAAGATTCCGGGCCTCGCGGCGCCGAAGCGCTAGGCGGCTTCCGTGGCGGCCCGCCTCGACCGTCGCACCGTCGTGGTCACCCGCGGGAAGGGCGGCGAGGACGCGCTCTCCGTGCGCCTGCGCGCCCTCGGGGCGCAGGTGCGCGAGGTCCCGTCCATCGCGTTCGCGGACCCCGGCGATCCGGGGCCGCTCGACGCGGCGCTGCGCGGGCTCGACCGGTTCGACTGGGCGGTCTTCACGAGCGCGACCGCGGTCGATCGCACCGTGGCGCGGCTCTCCGCGCTGGGCGTGGAGACGGCGGCGCTCGCGCGGCTGCGGCTCGCAGCGGTGGGGCCCGCGACCGCCGAGCGGCTCGCCCGCGCGGTGCGGGAGCCCGACCTCGTCCCCGGCGAGGCGAAGGGCGACGCGCTCGCGCGGGCGCTCGAGCCGCACGTGCGCGGGCGGCGCGTGCTCTTCCCGCGGCCGGCGGAGGGGCGGCCGGAGACCATCGCGGGGCTCCTCGCGGCGGGCGCGGAGCTCACCGCCGTCGAGGCGTACCGGACCGTGCCCGCGCCGGCGGAGGCGATCGCCCCGCTCGGCGACTGGCTCGCGCGCGGAGAGGTCGATGCCGTCGCGTTCGCCTCTCCGTCCGCCGTCCGGGCGGTCGCGAGCGCCCTCGGCGAGCGGGCGCCGCTCCTTCGCGGCGTGCTCCTCGCCGCCATCGGCCCTACCACTGCTGAGGCCCTGCGCGAGCACGGCCTCACGCCGGGCGCGGAGCCCGAGCGGTACACCGGAGCGGACCTCGCGGAGGCGGTCGCGGCGAGGCTCGGCCCCGGGTAGATCTTCGAGCCGAGGGTCTGCGCATGACGACTGAGCTGGACATCGGGGAGACCCTCATCCGCATCCGGGTGCCGCTCGAGCGGTCGGACGGCGAGGCCGGTCCTCCCGACGACTGGCTGTGGGCGGAGCCGCTCGGCGCGGGGCGGTACCGGGTGGAGAGCTGCCCGTTCTTCGCCTACGGCATCTCGCGGGACGACGTGGTCCTCGCGGCCGTCGAGGGCGAGGGCGGCGGCGCGGTCGACGAGGACGCGCCCCGGCTCGACGACGTCGTCGAGAAGTGCGGCCACCGCACGCTGCGGCTCGCGCTCGATCCGGGCGCGGAGCTGTCCGACGAGGGCGTGCAGACGTTCCTCGAGCGGCTCCTCGAGCACGGGTGCACGCACGAGGCGCTGCGCCCGAAGCTGGTCGCCGTCGACGTGCCGCCCGAGGTGGACGTGGCCCGGGTCGCGGAGGTCCTGCAGGACCGCGCGAACGAGGGGCTGCTGGTCTGGGAGTGGGCGGATCCGAGGCCCTGCTGAGGGATCACGAGCGGGCGCCGCCCTCAGGATCCGAGGACGACGCCGCCGGCCTCAGCGCCCCTTCTTCGCGGCCGCCCGGCGCTCCTTGCGCGCCTCCTTCTCGGCGCGGCGGCGGGCGAGGAACCCCTGCTTCTCGGCGCGCGGCGCGGCCGGCGCGGCGGCGGGGGCACCGGCGCGCGGGGGCGCAGCGCGAGGCGAGGAGCTGGCGGACGGAGGCGGCGCGGCGCCGGCCGCCGCGGTCCGCGCGACGCGCGGCTCACCCGGGCGCTTCGGCGCGAGGGTCCAGTGGAAGAGCCGCTTCACGACGAGCGTCGCGTAGGCGCCCGGCGGCAGCGTGAACGCCACGTTCACCCGCAGGCGACCGCGGTTCAGCTCGTCCCGCTTCGCCTCGCCGACGGCGAGCCGGCCGGGGAACACCAGGATCGGGCGCTCCTCGGGGTCGAAGTGGATCTCGGGCGTGCCGGGCACGGCGAGATCCGCGGGCGTCTGGCCCTCGCGGCGGAGCACCGAGAGCGCGGCGCTCTCCACGGCCGGATCCGAGAACTTCGTCCCCGGGCCGAGGAGCGGGAAGCTCCGCTCGTGCAGCAGCCGCGCCTGCGCGGCGTCGAGCTCGCGCGGGAACAGGAGCGAGCCCGCCTGGTAGCGGATGGACACGAGGCGCTGAATCCCGACGACGTCCTTCAGGTACTGCTTCACGCCCTCGTTCCACAGCCAGCTCTGGTAGGCGAACACCTGGAGCGCGCGCCAGCGCGGCTCGGTCCGCAGGAGCGCGCCCCGGTAGTCGCTGGGGTTCTTGCGCAACCACCGCACGACCGCCTCGTAGCGCTCGGCGCCGGGGTAGGGGTTCCTGCGATCCCACTCGCCCCAGTGCTCCTTCCAGAACCCCTTCACCCGCGCGTCGTCGGAGGCGTCGAGCTCGCTCGGGTGCGCGAGGACGTTCCGGAGCGCGAGCTCGAAGTCACCGCGCATGAGGTCCTTCACGATGAAGCCCTGGCCGTGCTTCAGCGCGCCGAACCGCTGCGAGTCGAAGTAGTTCACGACCCCCAGGCGGCGGACCTCCGCGATGGAGGCCGTGAGGCGGGCGACGTCGTCCTCGGAGAGATCGCGGACGGTCACGGCGAAGCGGTTCGAGGTCGTGTTCTCCGCGGAGATCGGCTCGCGGGACCGCCCGAGCGGCTTCAGGCGGAGATCGGGATCCTGCAGCTCGATCTCGCGGCGGTGGATCGCGATGAGCTGGGTGGTGCGCCCCTGCTTGTCCTTGAGGCCGCAGAAGCTCACGGCCGCGCGGGGGATCTTGAACTGCTTGCAGATGCGCTCGACCGCGTCGAACGTGGAGAGCTTCTGCTTGTCCATCAGGTAGACGTAGTGCGAGCCCTTCGGGTCCTCGTCGAAGCGCCACGACTCGGAGACCTGGAAGTCCTCCGGCTTCTGCTTGAGCTTCATGCGCGCTCCCTACCACGGAACGACCGCCGGGGCGCGGTGCGGGGGGTGGCGCCGCTCCCCTGGCCGGGTGTATGGACCCCGTCCGACCCCGTGCGGCGTGCGCCCGTGGGGCCCGGGGGCGGGTCGATCTCGGAGGTCCGAATGGGCATGGGAGAGCTTCTCGTCGTCCTCTTCATCGTGGTGCTCTTCTTCGGCGCGAGCCGCTTGCCCGCGCTCGGGGAGGGGCTCGGCAAGGCGCTGCGCAGCCTGAAGGGTGCGGTGAGCGGGGAGGGGGTCTCGGGGGGCGGAGAGAAGGCCCGAAAGGTCCCTCCGCGCGAGCTCGGTCCGGGCAGCAGCGAGGGTGAGACCGGAGGGGACGAGCGCTAGTCGAGCGGAGCGCGGCGCGGGAGCACGTCCGGGCGATCCCGGGAAGCGGCCGGCTAGGCCGTCTTCTGCCGGAAGAACAGGACGATCGACAGACAGTGGAACTCGTCGTCGCTCGACTGCGTGACCACGCGGTCCACGACCTCGAGGTCGGCGTTCGAGCGCATCCAGCGCGTGACTGTCTCGCCGAGCTCCTCGCGTTCCTTGGCCTTGGTCGCGGAGAAGACCTTCACCCCGGTGAACTGCTGCATCGCGCTCTCCCCTGTCTCTGACGCCTCGCCCCTTTGCGGCGCGACCGACCCGAAAAAGTATTGCCGACGCATTTTGCACTGTCAAACCTGCGACGCCGATAACACTCGATGTCTCCTCGCGGTTTTTGGGGTCCGCGCCCCCGCCGCGGCTTTTGCTCGGCGGTTTCGGCGTCCCTAGGTTCAGGCCGAGCGGAGGGGTCATGCGGCCGAAGAAGGGCTTCGCGGTCGAGTTCATCAACCGGATCCGGACGATGGATCCCTCGGAGCTGAACGCACTCATCGTGCGTGAGGCGGGGGAGGACCTCGCCCAGTTCTTCCTGTCCTACAGCGCGAGCCTCATCTCCCGTGATCCCGAGAAGGTCCTCGAGAACACCTCGAGCCTCATGTTGATGGGCTATCTCATCCGCGCGGCCGAGGACCGTCGCGAGCACCGCCACGAGCAGGCGGTCGCCCTCGCCTGATCCTTCTCAAGCTCCCGCGCCCCGTGCTAAGCACGCGACGGCCCAGCAGAGGCCGGGGGCGCCATGCTCATCGATCTCCACGTCCACAGCCATCACTCCCGCGGCGGCACGCTCGCGCCGCGCGATGCGCTCCGCCGCGCGAAGGAGGCCGGGCTCGACGGGGTGGCGTTCACGGACCTGAACACGCTCGACGGCCTCGACGAGATCCGCGCCGCGGGCCGGGACGAGGGCCTGCTCGCGCTCGTGGGCGTCGAGGTCTCGACGGATCGCGGCCACTACCTCTGCTTCTTCCCCGATCCGTCGAAGGTCCCGGCGCCGCCGCAGGCGTTCGGGTCCGCGACCCCGTGGCCGGTGCGCGACGTGCTCGCGAAGGTGCGGGCGCTCGGCGGCGTGGCGGTGGCGGCGCACCCCTACGACAAGACGATCGACCGGCCGAGCGGGGACTTCATCTTCACGCTCGAGGGGCTCGCCGCGATCGAGGGCTTGAACGCGCGCGTCACGGCCGCGGCGAACGACCTCGCGGTCGAGGCCGCGGACCACATGACCCTGCCGTGCACCGGCGCGTCCGGCGCGCACGCCTCGCTCGACGAGATCGGGAAGGCCGCGACGCTGTTCCGTGACCCGGTGACGAGCGAGGCCGACCTCGTGGCGCAGCTCAAGGCCGGGACGGTCTTCTGCGTCGCGATGGGCGTCACGCCGCAGCCCGCGTCAGCGGGCGACCGTCGCGAGCGGCGCGACGACCGCGGCGGGCATGGCCACCGGGGCGGTCATGGCGGAGGTCACGGCGGGCGCCGCGAAGGCGGCGGGAACCGCGGCGGCCATCGCGACCGCGGCGGGCGCCGGTAGAGAGCCCCACCGCAGGCCGGATCCGTACTGCCTCCGTACGCCGAGCAGCGGAGCGACGAGTCCGCCCGGCGCAGGCCGGGATCGTGCGCCCGTGGCGGGGCCACAGAGGCTACCCGCAGGCGCACAAGCCCGAGCCGAGCCGGGCGCAAGAGGAGCGGAGCCGCGCAGGCGTACTGCTTCCGTACGCCGAGCAGCGGAGCGACGAGTCCGCCCGGCGCAGGCCGGGATCGTGCGCCGTAGGCTAGCGCTCCCAGCGGACCAGTCGATCGTCCTGCAGGAACGCGCGGCGCTTGCCGCCCGCCCACGACCACTCTTCCGTCCCCGCGGGCCGGTCGATGCGCTTCCGCTCCGGGAGGCCCCACGCCATCTCCAGCGCGCGCGGGCTCATGCCCTCGGCGGGCTCCTTCTTGAGGATCGCGGCGCGCTGGTCCGGGGGGAGGCCCCGGAAGAACGAGGAGGGATCCTCGACGGAGAGGATCTGCTCGACCTCGGCGCGGACGTCGGCGTAGCTCGCGGCGGTCTGCGGGAGGACCACGACGAGCGGCCGCGACTCGCCGGCCGCCTCGACGTAGACCCACGGGCTGTATCGCGGCGTCATCACCACGCGGCGCGCGATGAGCCAGCCGGTCGGGAACTCCACCTCGCGCAGCCGGACCGCCGTCCCGGGCGGGAGGATCCGCTCGGGCGTGGGCGGGGCGATCGGCGTGCCGCCGGTCGTCTCGATCATGTCGAGCTCGGCCGGCGACTGATCGGTGAGCAGCATCTTGGACCGGTCGCCCCAGAACGGCGCGACGTAGGCGGCGACGCGCAGGTAGCGCTGCTGCCCGTCGAGCTCCTGGTGGACGCGGGTTCGCTCGGTGTCGGGGATGGCCGCGTGCGGCGCGCAGGCCGCGAGGGCGAGGAGGGCGGGGACGAGGAGGGGAGCGCGTCGCATGCACCATTCTTCGCAGAGCCCCGCCCCGCGCACAAGCGAGGCTCCGTCGGCGCTCGAGGTGCCGCGAGGCCGATCGGGTCGGCGCGGCCGGAGAGCGGGGCCGCGCGCTCGCACCCGTCTACTTCCGCTCGGCGTTCTTCCCTTCCTCGATGAGCTCGCGGACGCGCTGCCCGCCCTTGTGACCCAGCTCCGAGTAGCCCTTCGAGCCGAGCTGCTCCTTGCGCGCCTCGCCTCCGAGGCGGCCTGCCTCGCGTACCGTCATGTTGCCGCTCGCGCGGCGCTGTCCCTTGTCCCGGTCCGGCATGTGCGACTCCCTGTCCTCCTGAGGATGGGCCAAAGCTGAGGGTGGGCCCTCTGCGGGGCAAGGGCGCGCGCGCATAAGCTTCTCCCGCCGACGCACCGGGCGCGCCGGCGGGCGCTCCTCGGGGCGGCGCAGGCGGTCGCTCACCGTTACGCTTCAGGCCATGGCGCGGCTGAGCGACAACGCCCTTCACGTCCTGGAACGCCGCTACCTCCTGCGCGACGAGCACGGCGCCGTGGTCGAGACGCCGGAGGCCCTGTTCCGGCGCGTCGCCCGGGCGGTCGCCGCGGCGGAGCCGCCCGGCGAGCGCGATCGAGCCGCCGAGCGGTTCGAGGCACGCATGACGGGGCTCGAGTTCCTGCCCAACTCGCCGACCCTGATGAACGCGGGCCGGACGCACGGCCAGCTCGCCGCCTGCTTCGTGCTGCCCGTGGAGGACGACCTCGCAGCGATCTTCGACGCGCTCAAGTGGGCGGCCCTCATCCACCAGTCCGGCGGAGGCACCGGCTTCGCGTTCTCGCGGCTGCGGCCGCGCGGCGACGTGGTGAAGACCACGCACGGCGTCGCGAGCGGTCCGGTCTCGTTCATGCGCGTCTACGACGCCGCGACCGAGATCATCAAGCAGGGCGGCGTGCGGCGCGGGGCGAACATGGCGGTCCTCTCCGCCGCGCATCCGGACGTCGTCGAGTTCGTGGACGCGAAGCGCGGCCACGGCCTCGAGAACTTCAACCTCTCCGTCGCCGCGCCCGACGCGCTGTTCCACGCCGCGTCGCGCGGCGAGCCGTGGCCGCTCCGCCATCCGAGGAGCGGGGCGGTGGTGCGGACGATCGACGCGCGGGCGCTGCTCGACAGGATCGCGGAGGCGGCGTGGGCGTCGGGCGAGCCGGGCCTCCTCTTCCTCGACCGCGTCGAGGCGGCGAACCCGACCCCCGACCTGGGACACTTCGAGGCGGTGAACCCGTGCGGCGAGCAGCCGCTGCTGCCCTTCGAGGCGTGCACGCTCGGCTCCGTGAACCTCGGCCGCTTCGAGCGGGGCGGCCGCGTGGACTGGGACGCGCTCGCCGCGTGCGTGCGGGACGGCGTGCGCTTCCTCGACGACGTGCTCGACGTGAACGTCTGGCCGCTGCCGCAGATCGCGGAGATCTCGCACCGCAACCGGAAGGTCGGGCTCGGCGTGATGGGCTGGGCGGATCTGCTCGTCCGCCTCGGGACGCCCTACGACGCGCCCGAGGCGCTCGCGCTCGCCGACGAGGTCATGGGCTTCGTGCAGCGCGAGGCCCACGCCGCGAGCGAGGAGCTCGCGCGCGAGCGCGGCTCGTTCCCTGGCTTCCCCTCGAGCGCGCTCGCGCGGGACGGCCGCCCGCCGCGCCGGAACGCGACCGTCACGACGATCGCGCCGACCGGCACGCTCGCGCTCATCGCGGGCTGCTCCTCCGGCATCGAGCCGCTCTTCGCGCTCGCCTACGTCCGCCGGGCGCTCGACGACTCCGAGCTCCGCGAGGAGCACCCCCTCGTCGCGCGGGCCCTCCACGAGGCCGGCGCCGGCGCGGCGATCTCCTCGGTGCGCGCGGCGGGACGCGCGCGCGGGATCGTGGGCGTGCCGGACGCGGTCGCGCGGCTCTTCGCCACCGCCTACGACGTCTCGCCCGAGGCGCACGTCCGGATGCAGGCGGCCTTCCAGCGCCGCACCGACAACGGCGTCTCGAAGACCATCAACCTGCCCCGCGACGCCGTCGTCGGCGACGTGGCGCGCGCGTATGCGCTCGCGTTCGAGCTCGGCTGCAAGGGGATCACCGTCTACCGCGACGGCTCGCGCGAGCAGCAGGTGCTCACGAGCGGCGCCACGCGGAACGGCGAGGAGTGTCCGCAGTGCGCGTCCGCCCTCACCCGGGCCGGCGGCTGCATGACGTGCGGTCACTGCGGCTGGGCGAGCTGCGAGACGACCGAGTGAGGTGAGCCGTGCCTCGCTGCCGCGCCCGGGCCATCCGGGGCCGGCGGTCGTTCCGGGCGGGGCGCGGGAGGGGAGCCCTCGCTCGCATACGCGTCCTGCGCGGACGCGTCACGTCGTCACGGGAGTGGTAGGGGCCTTCCACCGACATTACAGACAGTGCCGGACGTCGGGAGAAGTCGCCGTCAGGGAGGTCCCCGATGAGAGCGATCGTCGCGGATGATCACGAGGTGGTGCGGCGGGGCGTGCGTGCCCTCGTCGAGTCGCACCCCGGCTGGACGGTGTGCGGCGAGGCCTCGAACGGACGGGACGCCGTCCGGCTCGCTCAGGAGCTCCGCCCGGACGTCGTGGTGCTCGACGTCACCATGCCCGACCTGAACGGGCTCGAGGCGACGCGCGAGATCCGCTCGACGGTGCCCGGCACCGAGATCGTCCTCCTCACGGTGCACGACTCGGATCAGCTGCTCGATCAGGCGCTCAGCGCCGGCGCCCGCGGCTACGTCCTCAAGGAGGACGCCGCCCGTCACCTCGTGGACGCCATCGACGCGCTGTCCCGCCACACCCCGTACCTCACGGCGCGCGGGGCGGAGCGCCCGGCCGCCGTTCCGGCCGCGGAGGCGGGCCGGAACGCCGCCGTGTCGCGCGGAGGCCGCGTCACCTCCCTCACGCAGCGCGAGCGCGAGGTGCTCCGGCTGCTCGCGCAGGGCGAGTCGAACCGCGAGGTCGGCGAGCAGCTCTCCATCAGCGCGAAGACGGTCGAGACCCACCGGGCGAACGTCATGCGGAAGCTCGGCGCGAGCTCGATCGTGGACCTCGTCCATTACGCCATCCGCAACGGCATCGTCGTGCCGTGACGTGACCGCGCGGCCTGCGGAGAGCCTCGGGGGCCGCGGTCGCGAAGCCGTAGGCGACGGCGCGCGCCAGTCCCCGGCTTGCCGCCGAGGCGTCCCGTGGGGGCGGGCGGCGATCGTGCGCAGACGGCTCCGGAGGGGGCGCGCGTCGCGGATGGGGCCTGCGTAGACGATGGCGACGCGCTCCGACACCGACCCAGCGTCGACCGGCGCCGAGCGGCGGGCCGACCCGATCGCGTCGGCGGCCGAGCATCTCCTCGCGGTGGGCGCCGCGGAGCTCGACGCCGCGGTGGACGCAGTCCTCCGGCACGCGGTCCTGCACGTGGGCGCGGAGCGCGGGGCCGTCGTCCTCCTGGGCCGCGAGCAGAGCCTGGCGCTCGAGCGGTCCTGGGCGGCCCCCGGCGTGCCGCCGGTCCGGGAGCAGCTCGACGCGCCCTGGGTCCGCGCCGAGATCCAGGCGGGCAGGGTGGTCGCGCTGTCGTCCACGGACGATCTCCCGTCCTCGGCGGAGGCGGAGCGGCGGATCGCCCGGAAGAGCGGCATCCGCTCGGCGCTGTTCGTGCCCCTCGTGTGCGCGGGGCACCCGGTCCTCGGGTGGGCGGGGTTCGTCACGCTCTCGCGGCCGCGCCCCTGGGCGGCGGGGGTCATCGAGGACGCCCGCCGGCTCGCGACGCTCCTCGCCGCCGCGCTCCTGCGGCTCCGCGCCGAGCGCGAGCGCGACGAGCAGGCCCGGCTGCAGGCCCTCGCGCTCGAGGTCTCGTCGGGCTTCATGGACCTGCCTCCCGAGCGCGTCGTGGAGGGCGTCGTCGGGGCGCTGCGGCACACCGCGCGCGCGCTCGAGGCGGATCGCGGGTCCGCGTGGCTCCTGGAGGACGAGGGCGGCGCCGTGATGCGCCTGCTCGCGTCCTGGCCGCCGGACGCCGGGCTCCCGGAGCGCGGCGCGCGGGACGAGAAGCCCTGGCTCGGCGCGATCCTCGAGCGTCACCTCCGCGAGCACCGGCCGTACGCGCTGCACACGATAGACGAGCTCCCGCCGACCGCCGAGGCGGATCGCCAGCGCCTGCGCGCGCTCGACGCCGAGGCGCTCGCGGCCATCCCGCTCCGCGCCGGCGATCGCGCGCTCGGCTGGCTCGCCTTCTCGTGCCGGCGGCCCCACGCGTGGTCGGCGCACGCGCTCGCGAACACCCTCATCGTCGGGGACGTGGTCGGCGGCGCGATCGCGAGGGCTCGCGACGCCGAGCGGATGCGCGCGAGCGAGCTCGGCGCGCTCGCGTCGCGGGACCTCCTCCAGTCGACGATCGACGCGCTGTCGGCGCACGTCGCGATCACCGACGCGGAGGGGACCGTCCTCGCGGTGAACGCCGCCTGGCGGCGCTTCGCGGACGAGAACGGGCTCGCGATGCCGCGCCACGGGCTGGGCGCGAGCTACGTCGCCGAGTGCGAGGCCGCGGCCGCGAACGGCTGCGCGGAGGCCGCGGCCGTGAACGGCGCCATCGGCGCCCTCGCCGCCGGCCGGCTCGACGACTACCGCGTCGAGTACGCGTGCCATGGCGCGCAGCGGCCGCGCTGGTTCCAGCTCCGCATCACGCGCTTCGGAACGCCCAGCGCGACCCGGCTCGTGTTCGCGCACGAGGAGGTCACGGAGCTCAAGCAGTCCGAGGAGCGGCTCCACGCGCTCACCGGCCAGATCCTGCACGTGCAGGACGGCGAGCGGCGGCGCATGGCGCGCGACCTGCACGACGGGGTCGCCCAGCAGGTGTTCGCGATGTCGCTCGAGCTCGCCCGGGCGCGCGGACGCGCCGAGGACCCCGAGGTCCTCCGATCGCTGCAGGAGTGCGAGGCCCTGTGCCGGATGGTGCTCCAGGACCTGCGCACCGTCGCGCACGTGCTCCACCCGCCGATGCTCGACGTGGTCGGGCTCGTGCCGGCGCTCGACTGGTTCGTCCGCGGCTTCGCGGCCCGCAGCGGGATCGACGTGGCGTTCCGGTCCGAGGGCGTCGAGCGGCTCGCCCCCGAGACGGAGCTCGCGCTGTTCCGGGTGGTGCAGGAGGCGCTCGCGAACGTCCAGCGCCACTCGGGGAGCCCGTCCGCCCAGGTGTCGCTGACGCAGGGGGAGGGCGAGGTGGTGCTCGTGATCCGCGATCAGGGCCGGGGCATCCAGCTCGGCCCCGGCGCGCTCGTCGGCGTGGGCGTGGGAGGGATGCGCGAGCGGATCCGCCAGCTCGGCGGCACGCTGCGGATCGTGGGCGGGGCGGAGGGGACCGAGATCCGCGCCACGGTGCCCGCGCGCGTTCCCTGATCGAGGGCGCCCGCTTCGCGTCGCGAATCTCGAATCGCGCCGGCCCCTCAATCCCCGCGCACGGCCCGCTCGCCCAGCTCGCGCGAGCGCCGCGTCGCGGCCTCGACCGCCGCGATGAGCGCGGCGCGCAGCCCGCCCTGCTCGAGCACGTGCACGCCCGCGATGGCCGTCCCGCCCGGGCTCGTCACCTGGTCCTTCAGGCGGCCCGGGTGCTCGCCCGTCTCGAGCACCAGCTTCGCGGAGCCGAGCACGGTCTGGGCGGCGAGCGCCATCGCCACGGAGCGGGCGAGCCCGACCTTCACCCCGCCGTCGGCGAGCGCCTCGATGACGAGGAACAGGAACGCCGGTCCCGAGCCGGAGAGGCCGGTCACGGCGTCGAGGAGCGGCTCCTCGACGACGACCGTCGTACCGACGGACTGGAAGAGCGCGCGGGCCTGCTCGAGGTCGGCGTCGGTGGCGTGCGCCCCGCGCGCGAGCGCGCTCGCGCCGGCGCCCACGAGGGCGGGCGTGTTGGGCATCGTCCGGACGATGCGGACGCCGGCGCCGAGCTTGCGGGCGATCGCCGCGATCGAGACGCCGGCGGCGATCGAGATCACGAGCTTGCGGTGATCCACCGCCGGCGCGATCTCGTCGAGGAGCTGCTCCATCGTCTGCGGCTTGACGGAGAGGACGACGATGTCCGCCTGCTCGGTCGCCTCGAGGTTCGAGGCGACCGTCGTGACGCCGTAGCGCTTCGCGATCTCGTCGCGCCGCTCCGAACGGAGCTCGGCGCACAGGATCTCGGCGGCGGTCGCCGTCCCCGCGCGGAGGAGCCCCTTCACGAACGCCTCGGCCATGTTTCCGGTGCCGAGGAACGCGATCTTCTTCCCGAGTGCCATCGGGGAAGCCTAGACGACCCGGCGGGATTCGTGAACAGCCAACGAGCGAAGCGCCTCCGGGTGGGCGTCGCGCGCTCGAGACCGCGCGTTCCCGGGCCCGGCCAGAGGGGTGAGGCGCCGGCCGTGCGCGCGAGGGCTGCTCCATGGAGCGCGCTACCCGATGATGAAGTCCTCCTTCGCCACCGGGCCCCGCGTGAACCGGTCGAGCGTGAACTGCTCGAAGATCTCGTGCTTGCCCTTGCCGGTGAGCCAGTCCGCGTACAGCTCCGCGACGGCCGGCGCCATCATGAACCCGTGGCCGACGAACCCGGAGAGCTGGTGGAAGTTCTCGAACCCGGCCGGGCCGAGCACCGGGTTGTTGTCGGGCGTGACGTCGTAGCAGCCCGCCCACTGCCTGAGGACCCGCGTCCCGGCGAGCACCGGGATGCAGTCGATCGCGGCGCGCGCGAACCGCGCGAGGAAACGGAGCGTCGACCCCTGCACGACGCCCTCCGGCTCCAGCGGATCGCCCATGCCGCCCACGAGCTCGCCGCGCTGGGACTGCGAGAAGTAGAGGCCGTTCCCGAGGACCGACACGAGCGGATCGAGCCACGGCTTCATCGGCTCCGTGACCAGGATCTCGTGGCGCGTGGGGCGGTTCGGGAGCGCCACGCCCGCGAGCGCGGCCACCTCCTTCGACCAGGCCCCGGCGGCGACCACCACGAGATCGCAGGCCACGCGGCCGCGGTCCGTCACGACGGCGGTGACCCGCCGCTCGGCCGTCTCGAAGCCGGTGACCCTCGTGAAGGTCGCGATGCGCGCGCCGGCCGCCTCCGCCTGGCCGGCGTAGCCCCACAGGAACGGCCAGGGGAAGACCACCCCGTCGTCGGGGTTGTACGAGGCCGCGAGGAAGCGCGACGGATCGAGCTCCGGCACCACCTCGAGCGCCTGCGCCCGGTCGATGACGCGGGTGCGCAGCCCCTCCTCGCGGTGGAGCTCGGCGTTGCGCTCGATGCGCTCCACCTGCTCCGGCGTGGGGGCGAGGAACAGGTACCCGCCGCGCCGGAACCAGACGTTCACGCCCATGTCCACCGCGAAGCGGTCGCAGAGCTCGAGCGAGCGGCGCGCGAGGCGGATCATCGTGGGGGTCGTCCACTGCGCGCGGACCCCGCCGCCGTTCCGGCCCGAGGCACCCGCGTTGAGGTAGGCGCGCTCCAGCACGAGCACGTCCTTCGTGCCGCGCCGGGTGAGCTCGTAGGCGAGGGCGAGGCCCATGATGCCCCCGCCGACGATGACGACGTCGGCGCGCGCGGGCAGCGGCGCGAGCTCGGCGGCGGGCGTTCGCGCCTCGGCCGGGTGGACGGGCACGCCGTCGTCGATGGGGAGGTCGGCCGGCTCGATCGCCGCGAGCGCGCCGAGCGGCGCCGGCCGGTAGGGCGGCCGCACCGTGAAGGGCAGCACCTCGGCCGGCGTGGCGCCGAGCCGGAGCAGCTCGCGGGCGACGAGGGCGACGCAGCTCTTCCCCTGGCAGGGCCCGGTGCCGAGCCCCGTGTAGCGCTTCACCGACTCGAGATCGCGGTTGCCGGCCTCGAAGGCGCGCCGGACCTCGTCGAGGAGCACGTCCTCGCAGCTGCACACGAAGGTCTTCGTCATCGCGCGGCCTCCCCCGCCCGCCGGCCCGCCTCGGCCGCGCGCGCGCCGTCCATCGTCCCCGTCACCTCGCCCGCCGCGAAGAGCCCGTCGACGCCGGTCCGCCCGTCGGCGGCCACGCGCAGGGCGAACACGCCCGTGGTCGCGTCGAGCACGAGCTCCGCGCCGAGCTCGCGCGCGAGCTCGGTCGCCGGCGCGGGAGGGGTGGCCACGGCGACGACGTCGACCGGGATCCGCTCGCCCGCGAGCTCGAGCGCGCGCACGCGCGCGCGGCCGAGGACCCGCCCGCCCTCCGCGCTCCGCAGCCGGCGGACCTCCATCCCGGCCGCGGCGAGCCGGGCCGTGAGCGCCTCCGGCTCCGCCCCCTCGCCGAGCACGATCGCGCGCCGGCCCGGGACGACCCCGTGCTCCGCGAGAGCCACCGCGAGGCCGCGGCCCCCGTACACGCCCGGTCGATCGCCGTCGGCGATGGCGGGCGGCTGGGGGTGGCCGCCCGCCGCGACCACGATGCGTCCGGGCCGCACGAGGCGGAGCCGCCGCGGCGGCCCGTCGGCGTCGAGCGCGGCGAGGGGGCTGCCGCCGTCGCGCCAGAGCCCGAGCACCGCGGTGCGCAGCGCGACCTCGCCCCCGGCCGCCGTCACCCGGGCGACCACCCGCGCCGCCCAGGCGAGGTCCGGCTCTCCCCGCAGGCCGTAGCGACAGCGGAGCCGTCCGCCCACCGCGGGCTCGGCGTCGGCGACGAGCACCCGGCGGCCCAGCTCCGCGAGGGCCTCGGCGGCGGCGAGCCCCGCGGGGCCGGCGCCCACGACGAGCGCGTCGAAGCGCTCCTCCGAGGCCGGCGCGGAGCGCTCGGCCGGGAGCGCCTCGACGTCGGGCAGCGTGCCGAGGCCCGCGAGCCGGCGCGAGAACGCCACCGCGGCGTGGTTCGCGATCCCGCTCCAGGTCATGAGGTGGTGGTGATCGAGGCCGTGCGGGTAGACGAGGTCGATCGCGCCGAGCAGGTCGTGCTGGGCCGTCGGCAGCGCGTTCTGCGTCTGCACCGTGAGTCCCTGCTGGCACGGCGTCCGGCAGGCCCGCTGGTTCGGGAGCCCGCCGGCGCGGACGAGGCAGGAGCCGCACGAGCCGGTGAGGCAGAAGGCGCCGCGCGGGCGGTGGTACTTGGCGCTGCGCGACACGAGGGGGCGCCCGTGGGCGAGGAGCGCGGCGGCGACGGGCTCGCCCCGCCGCGCGGGGATGGGCTCGCCGTCGAAGAAGATGGTGCAGTCGGGATCGAAGGTCGGGAGGCGGGGCATGGGGTCCTGGCTCGGGCGCGCGGAGAATAGCGCCGAGGCGGCCCGGCGTCTCGCCCGCGCACCGTGCCCGAAGGTGCCCTGTGGCGCGTCCGCGCGCCGCCCGGGTTATGACACACCGCGTGGCGGTCCTCTTCGTCTTCGTCGACGGCGTCGGCGCCGGGCTCCCGGACCCGGACCGGAACCCGCTCGCCCGCGCCGACCTGCTGCTGTCGCGCTTCGCGGACGGCACCGGGACGCCGCTCCCGGCCGGCGGGCGTGCCGTCCTCGCCGACGCGTGCCTCGGCGTCCCCGGTCGCCCCCAGTCGGCGACGGGGCAGACGGCGATCCTGACCGGCGAGAACGCGCCGGCGGCGGTGGGTCGTCACGTGCTCGGCTTTCCGAACGCGCCGCTCCGCGAGCTCCTCCGCGCGCGCTCGCTGTTCCGCGCGCTCGCCGCCGCGGGGCGCACCGCGGTGTTCGCGAACGCGTACCCGGTCGCCTACCTGCGCGCCCTGGGCCTCGAGGCGGACGGCGAGCCGGAGCTCGCGCTCGGGCGTCGCCGCCCGCGCGCCGCGGCGACGACGATCGCGTACGCGGCGGGGGGCTTCCGCTTCCGGACGTGGGCCGACGCGCGCGCGGGGCGGGCGCTCACCCACGACCTCACCGGGCGCCGCGCGCGAGCTCACGGCGCGGACGTGCCCGAGCGCGCGCCCGAGGAGGCGGCGGGGATCCTCGGCGCGCTGGCCGCGGGCGCGGATCTCGCGCTCGTCGAGTTCTTCGAGACCGACGAGGCCGGCCACGCGCGGTCCATGCCCGCCGCCCTCGACGCCTTGCAGCGCGTCGACGCCTTCCTCCGCGCGCTCGTCGCCGCGCTCGGGCCGGACGACGCGCTCGTCGTCGCGAGCGACCACGGCAACGTGGAGGATCTGTCCATCCGCAACCACACCCGCGCGCCGGTCCCCGTGCTCGGGTTCGGCCGCGCCGCGGCCGCGCTCGACGCCGTGCGGGACCTCACCGACCTCGCACCGCTCCTCCTCGGCCTCGCCGGGGCGCTTGCGCCGCCCGCACGCTGAACGGTAGAGGAGGGCGTGCCCCGCGTCGCGCTCGCCGCCGCGCTCGCGCTCCTCGCCGCGTGCGCTCCGCGCGCGCCCCGCGACGGGGCCGGCGCCGAGCGCGCCCTCGACGTCTCCGCCGGCGGGGCGCGCTTCCGCATCGTGTTCGGCCCGGAGGACGCCGGCGAGGCCCGGCGCGTCGCGGACGCGCTCGCCCTCGCGGCGCCGCGCGCGCAGCGCTTCGGGGCGCTCGCCGTCCCGGTGACCATCACCCTCCACCCCAGCCACGCGGCGCTCGAGCGCGCCGCGTCGCGGCCGGGCTACCCCTGGCTGAGGGCCTGGGCGCGCTACGCCACGATCGAGCTGCAGTCCCCGCGCACGTGGGGAGGGCTCGGCGGGCTCGTCGGCGCGCGCCGCGGCCGGGTCGCCGAGCTCCTCGCGCACGAGCTCGCCCACTGCGCGATGTGGCAGCGCGCGGGCGACGCGCAGACCTGGCTCTACAAGGGCATCCCGCGCTGGTTCACCGAGGGGCTCGCGAGCGTCGCGGCGGGGCAGGAGCGGCGCCACGCGGCTCTCGCGGACCTCGCGCGCTTCTACGACGGCGCGGCGCCCTCCGCGGCAGGGGGCGCTGGCGGCCCGGATCCGCTCTCCGAGTCGGAGGCGCTGTACCTCCGCCAGGCGGAGCTCGTCTACGGCGCCGCGCACCACGCGTTCGGATTCCTCGTCGCGCGCTACGGCGACGCGCGCGTGCGGGCCGTGCTCGACGGGATGGGCGCGGGGCTCTCGTTCGCGTCCGCCTTCCGCGCCGCCGTCGGCCTCGAGCCCGAGGCGTTCGAGGCGGAGTTCCGGCGCTACGTCGCGTGGCGCGGCTTCGAGCGCTGAGCTCAGGCCCGGCGCACGACGCTCGCGACCAGCCACAGCCTGTCGCCGTAGGCGCGCTCCGCGCAGAGCCAGAGCCGCACCGGCTCGCCGGCCACCTGGAGGGCCGCGCCCGACTCGGGGCCCCACACCCACTCGCGCGCCTCGGCGCCCCCGCCGCTGCGGGGCGGGCCGGCCTCGGCGCCCAGCAGCGCGAGGGACACACGCACCGGGTCCGCCGGCTCGGCGCCGACGACCTCCATGAGCGTCACGAGCCCCTCGCGATCCGCCTCGAGGTGGGCGACGGCGGCGAGCTCGCCGTCCTTCCGGAAGCAGACGTCCGGCTCGGAGAGATCGATGTTGAGGAGGCGGCGCCGCTCGGCGTCGAGCCCGATGGGCGTCGCGTAGGGCGTCCAGCCCGCGCGGAGGAACGCGTCGAGGGCGCCGCGGCGCGGCTGGAGGAGGACGGAGTCGAGCGTGGGGACGGGGAGGGGCAGGCTCACGGCGCCACCCCCGGACTGCGCGGGGAGGCGCCCGAGGGGGCCTCGGACCAAGGCGCGGGCAGGATCGGGCTCCGCTCGCTCGCGCGGGCCACCCGCTGCAGCTCGATCTCGCCGACGAGCGCGGCAGGGGCCACGGTCGACACCGGCACGTAGCCGCTCTCCGCGCCGCAGTAGCCGTTGAACACCTTCACCTCGCGTGTCGTCGCCATCACCTTGTTCACGCTGGTGAGCGGCGTCCCGACGAGCTCCACGCCGCGCACGAGCACCTCCTCGCCGGTCCTCGCGTCCACCCGGTAGACGAGCCGCGGGGTCCCCTTGAACGCCTGGTAACCGTAGGACATCGTGTTCGTGTCGCCTCCCGTGACGTCGCGGATGACGAGCCCGTAGGGCTTCCCCTGGCGGCGGGCCTCCTTCATGAGCAGGCGCTTCAGCTCGTCGTGCGACACCGTCCGCCGCGACTCGACGACGAGGTTCGCCATCCGCGCGGTGGGGCTCCGCCCGCCCTGGCTGCGGCCGTGGCCGTTCGAGCGCTCGAACGGGCGCACCGGCTTTCGCGAGAGCAGGTAGGTCACGAGCCGGCCGTCCTTCACGAGCACCGTGCGCTGCGCGGCGACGCCCTGATCGTCGAACGCGTAGCTGCCGTTGAGCGCCGTGCCGGCGGCGCTCTCCAGCGTCGGGTCGTCCACGATCGAGAGGAAGGCGGGGAGGATCTGCTGCCCCACCTGCCCCTTGAACGTCTGACCCTCCTTGTCGTCGTCGACGCGCTCACCCTCCAGCCGGTGTCCGACCACCTCGTGGAAGAGCACGCCCGCCGCCTCGGGCTCGAGGATCGCGGGCCCGGTGTACGGATCGATGGCCGGCGCCTTGCGCAGGGCCTCGAGCTCCGCGGCGACGGCGTCGACGGCCTCCCGGACCTCGCCCTCCGATGGGAGCGCGGCCTCCGTGCGCGCGTAGAAGTCGCGCCCGTCCTCGAGGAGCTGGCCGTCCGGCGCGCGGGTCACCGCCTGCAGGTGGACGAGGTAGAGCGTCCGCTCCGTGACGAGGGCGGACCCCTCGCTCGAGGCGAACCAGCGGACCTGCCTCTCCGCGGTGATCCGGAGGGAGGCGTCGAAGATCGCGGGGTGCGCCCGGAAGCGCGCCGTGGCCTCGCGCGCGAGCGCCTTCCAGCGCTCGCGGTCGAGGGGGAAGGGCAGGGGAGCGTCGACGTGGCGCGAGGCCGCCTCGCGCGTGAAGCTCGGGGCGCGCGCGGGATCGTCCTGCCGGTACACCTGGCGCGAGCGCTTCTTGAAGTACGACGACAGCGCCTCCTTGAGCTTCTCGTCGGTCGCGAGCCACAGCGCGTTGCGCAGCGCCGTGGTGTCGCCGTCGAGCGGCGCCTCCTTCGGCGCGTACCAGCTCGGCCCCTCGCCCATGACGAGGAACGGCCCCTCGTCCGGCGCGGACGAGTCGAGCTCGTAAGAGCCGACGCGCAGATCGACGAACAGGTTGCGGTCGCGACGCGCGTCGTCCTCGAAGAGCGCTCCGAAGCGCGCGCTGATCTGGTGGCGCGCCACGTCCGTCACCTGGTAGCCGATGAAGTACGGCGCGTCGTAGCCCTCGATCCGCAGCCGCTCCATCGAGCGGGAGAGCTCCGCCTGCATGGCGCCGAGGATGGCCAGCCGCTCGTCGGCGACCGCCTGCGCGGGCGGGTGAGGGGGGGCGGGTGCGGCGGCGACCGCGAGGGCGGCGGCGAGGGCGGCGGCGAGCATCGCCCGTGACTTAGCACGGGGCCCCGGGCGGCGCGGGCTCGGATCGTCCTCCGGGGCGGCCGCGGCTCGGCGGCCGGCCGGGCGAGCTTTCGCCCCGTCCCCCACCGCGCGTGCGTTCGCCTGGCGGTGCACGGCTCCGGAGTCCCGCGAAGCGTGCAGACGCGCGCGAGCGGAGCCGCGCGGTGCCGCTCGTGCCCCGCCCTGTTCACCGGTTGGGAAATCCGTTTCTCCCTCCGCTCGCCGAGCTCGCGGCCGGCGCGTCGCCGGGGGGGAGGCGCGCGCTGGCAAGACCGTTGCTATCTCGTTTCGGTGGGTCCGGGGTGCCGGGCGCGGGGTCCTGAAGGCGGACGGGGAGGCGGGGCGTGAGAGCGGTGGCGGTGGGACTTCTGATCGAGGAACAGCGGGGCGAGATCGCGTCGGCTTGGCGGGGGACGGTCGAGCACGAGCTCGGCGGAGAGCCGGCGATCGGGTTCGCGGTGGGGCCGCTGCTGCGGGAGATGGCGCTCGCCCTCCGGGGCGACGCCCCGCCGTCCCGCGCGCGCTCCATGGAGGACGGGCTGCAGCGCTGCGCAGTGCTCGTCCGCTCGGGCGCCCAGGGGGCGCGCGTCGCGCGGGAGTTCAAGCTCCTGCACCGCGCCGTCTGGGACACGCTCCGCGCCTCGGGGCGAATCATCGCGGCGGACGAGCGCCGCGCGGTCGACGAGTGGCTCGACGAGGCGCTCGCGGCGTCGCTCGAGCGCCTGGATCGCGTCCGCGCGCGGGTCGAGCTCCTGGAGCGCGCGCCGTCGGCCAGCCCGGTGGCCCGGCCGGCGCCCGCCCTCCAGCGGCCTCCGCCGCTGCCCTCGGCGCGCGCGCGGCAGGCCGCGCGGCCTCCGCCGCTGCCGGCGTTCCCCGCCGCGCCCCACGGCGGTGAGTAGCAGCCGAGGTCGGGGCAGAGCCTGATCGGGCGGTTCCCGCCGCCCACCCTCGCGCCGCGCGGCTCACGCCGTGCGGCGCGAGCCGTTTTGGCCGTCCGTGCGTCGCCGGCACGCGGCCGCGCGTGACCGCCGCGCGCCCATCCCGCCGCGCCTATCCCCAAATTGGCCACAGCCTGGGCGCCGCCCGTACGACGGGCGTGCGAGCAGGGCGTAGCCCACGCCCGCGCCGGGGCGCCGAGCCGGCGCGGATCTTCCAGTAACCCCAGCCCCGATCGCGAGCAGGCGAGCTCGCTGTACGAATCGGCTCACCCTGGCGCCGGGCGTCGGATGGCGTGGGTGCGCGGCCGAGCTTCACCCTCTCCACGGCACCTCTGCTCACCGGGGGGCGAGAAATTCGCTCGCTTGGGCCTCCGTTCCTCGTTCGCAAACCCGAACGGGAAAGGAGCCCCACCCGATGACTTCCCGCCGAGCCGTCCTCTTCGCCGCCGCCCTCTCGATCGCCCCGATGTTCGCCTCCGCGGCGGACGTGTGGGTGGCCCCTGCGACGGAGAAGATCCGGCCCGACGCAAAGCCGCGCCCGAGCACCGAGGCGCGCATCGCGGCGGCCCGCAACGAGTTCGAGGCATTCCAGGTGGTGGTGACCGGTCCGGCGCGCGGCGTGTCCGCGAGCGCCACGAGCCTCCAGGGGCCCGGCACCGTCGACGACGTGAAGCTCTACCGCGAGGACGCGATCGACGTGCAGACGCCGTCTGCCCTCGACGGCGGCACCGGCCGGTGGCCGGACGCGCTCGTGCCCGACGTCGACGACGTCGTGGGCGAGAAGCGCAACGCGTTCCCCTTCGACGTCGCCGAGGGCGAGAGCCGGGCGATCTGGGTCGAGGTGCGGGTACCGCGCGACGCGAAGCCCGGCAGCTACTTCGGGAAGGTGACGGTGACCTCCGACGCCGGCGAGGCGCAGATCCCCGTGATGCTCACGGCCTGGGACTTCGAGCTGCCGTCGACGGCGTCGCTCAAGACGCACTTCGGCCTGTCGTACGGCCTCATCCCCGGCGGCCACGGCGTGTCGCCCGAGGACGACGCCGCCATCCGCGCGCGCTACGCCGCGCTCGGCCTCGACCACCGCATCTCGCTCTCGGGCGTCGCCGACGACGGCCACCACGGCGACTTCGACCACTTCGACCAGTACTACGCGGCGCTCGTGGACGGCACGGCGCAGACGCGCCTCCCCGGCGCGAAGCTCACGACCGTGAAGTACGTCGGCAACCAGACCTCCGTCGACGAGCACCGCCGCTGGGCGGAGCACTTCCGCGCGAAGGGCTGGATGGATCGCCTCTTCGACTACACCTGCGACGAGCCGCCCCTCACCTGCAGCTGGGACGACATCCCCACCCGCACGCAGGCCGTCCATGACGCCGACCCCGAGTTCAAGACGCTCGTGACGACGCAGATCTGGGACTCCGACGCGCACGGCGTGTCGAGCGACATCGACATCATGGTGCCGGTCATCAACTGGATGGACGACAAGCCGACCGGCGAGCACCCCGGCGACAACCGCTCCAAGTACGACGGCTTCCTCGCGCAGTCGAAGGCCAAGGAGCTCTGGCTCTACCAGAGCTGCATGAGCCACGGCTGCGGCGGCACGGTGAACATGGGCAGCCCGTCGGAGTGGGACGAGTACACCACCGGCTGGCCCTCCTACATGATCGACGCGTCCGCCGTGCGGAACCGCGCCATGGAGTGGATCTCCTTCCTCGAGGGCGCGACCGGCGAGCTGTACTGGGAGACGGCGTTCGCGTTCACCCACGACGCGTGGTCGAACCAGTGGGACTTCTCCGGCAACGGCGACGGGACGCTCTTCTACCCCGGCCGGCCCGATCGGATCGGCGGCTCGACCCAGATCCCCGTCGCCTCGATCCGGCTCAAGATGATCCGCGAGGGCATGGAGGACTACGAGTACCTGAAGCTCCTCGCCGACGCGGGCCAGGGCGACGCCGCGCGCAAGATCGCGCGCGACCTCTTCCCCTCCGCCTCGCAGACCGAGGTCGACCCGCAGCGGGTGATGGCGGCGCGCGAGGCGCTCGCGATGCAGATCCTCGCGGTGCAGGGGAAGAAGCTCGCCTCGGTGGGGGGCGTGCCGGGCATGCCGAGCTTCCCGCTCGTGCAGGGCGGCGGCTGCGGCTCCTCGGGCGGGTTCGGCGCGGGCGCGCTCCTCTCGCTGCCTTCGCTCGTGGCCTGGGCACGGCGGCGCCGCCGGGGCAGGTAGTACCCACCGTCACGTGTGCGCAGAGGGGCGCGGCCGGTCCGTCCGGCCGCGCCCTTTCCTTTCCGTCACAGTCCGGCGGTCGTAGAATCCGGCGCGCGTGCGCGCGTTCGGAAAGTACCGGCTCGTCGAGCCGCTCGCCTCCGGCGGCATGGCGGACGTGTGGCGCGCGGAGGTCACCCTCGCGGCCGGCGTGGTGAAGGAGGTCGCGCTGAAGCTCGTGCGCGGCGAGCACGAGGCCGAGGGCGCCTTCGTCCGCATGTTCATCGAGGAGGCGCGGCTCGCCTCGCGCCTCGGCCACGCGAACGTCGTCCAGGTCTTCGAGTTCGACCAGATCGACGGCCGGTACTACATCGCGATGGAGCTCGTGCGCGGGCACCACCTCGGCCGCGTCGTGGAGCGGGCGCGCGAGCGCGGCGTCCGGCTCGGGCTCCCGCGCGCGGTCCACGTCGCCGCCGAGGTCGCGAAGGGGCTCGCCTACGCCCACCGCCTCGGGGACGGCGGCCGCCCGCTCGGCCTCGTCCACCGCGACGTCTCCCCGCACAACGTGCTCGTGTCGTTCGAGGGCGAGGTGAAGCTCGCGGACTTCGGCATCGCCCGCGCGATGGGCCGGGCGGGGCTCACCGCGCCGGGAACGCTCAAGGGCAAGCTCGCGTACATGGCGCCGGAGCAGGCGCGCGGCGAGCCCGTGGACGCGAGGGCGGACGTGTTCGCGCTCGGGGTCGTGCTGTGGGAGCTCTGCGCGGGTCGCCGGCTCTTCGCGCGCGACTCCGAGGCGGCGACCTTCGGCGCGGTGCTCGGCGAGGCGGTCGTCTCCCCGCCGTCGGCGTGGAACGAGGAGGTGCCGCCCGAGCTCGACGCCGTCGTCCTGGGCGCCCTCGAGCGCGACGTGGAGCGGCGGACGGCGTCGGCGGAGGGGCTGGCGGAGTCGCTCGCCCGCGTGCTCCTGCGGATCACGCGCTCGCCCGCGGACGTGGATCTGCGCGCGCTCATGCAGGCGCTCTGGCCGGAGGGGCCCGCCCCCGCGCCCGCGCCGGAGCGCACGCGCGTGAGGCCGGTGCCCGTCGCGGCGGAGCCGGTGGGTGGGGCGACCCGGGTGTCCGCTCCGCCGGCGGCGACCCTCGAGGCCGAGGCGAGCGCCCGCCCGGTCCCGAGCGGCGAGCTGCGGGAGGAGTCCGCCACCCGCACCGCCGCGCCGTCGGCTCGCCGTCGCACGCCCCGGCGCGCGCTCGTCCTCGCCCTGGTCGCGGTCGCCCTCGCGCTCGCTGCCGGCCTCGCCCTGCGGCGGGGAGCGAGGCGCGAGGCCGTGGCGCTGCAGCCGGTTCGCGCGGCGGCCTCGGACCCCGCGCGCGGCGCGGGCGCTGCCGCGGCCCTTCCGCCCGGAGACGCCGCTCGCGCCTCGCTGGCGCCCGCGTCCCTCACCCACCCGTCGCCCTCGGACCGGTCCTCCGGGCTGCCGTCTCCTTCCGGCGTGAACGAGCCGCACGAGGCGAGCGTCGCGTCAGACGCGCCCCCGCCCGCGGAGCCGACCGGGCCTCGCGCGGCGCCCGCGGCGGAGCCACCGGGCGGGCGCGGGCTGCAGCTCTCGCCGCTCCCCGCGATCGAGGCGCTGCGGATCGCGCCGAGCCTCAACGGCCTCGCCCTCCCCGCGGCGTCGTCGGGGCTGGGCGTGCTCGGCGTGAACGCGGTGCCGTGGGGGACGGTCCACGTGAACGGCGCGCGCCTCGGCGAGACGCCGCTCGACGTTCGCCTGCCGGCGGGCCGCTACCGGGTCCGCGTGGACCATCCCAAGGGCGCGGACGTGCGAGTGGTCACGATCACGCCCGGCCGACGAACGGTCGTGCTCGCGCGGCCTGGCGCGCGCTGAGCCCGGCGGCGCTGCCGCCGCGATCGCCCCGGCCCCCGGTCGATCCGAGCCCGCCTTTGATCGCCGCTCCGTTCCTCGACGGACGGCGACCGTCCCCGCTCACCGCGCACCCCGGGTGGATCGCCCGCCTCCGGTCGCAGTGACGCGCGGTCGCTGCCACCGCTGACCCTGCGACAAGACGCCCTCCCTCAGGGACCACCGGTCTCGGTTGACCCTCTGCCACTCAGTGGAGTACCTTCCAAATCAAGTTTCCAAAAGAAGATTTTCGATCCATGAACCCAGCCGAGTACCTCCGCACCGAAGAGATCGCCCGCGTCGAGCGCGAGCGTGCGGGTGGAATCACGAGCGGCGAGGTGGTGCGCCTCTTCGAGTCGAAGGGCGCTCGGCTCTCCGCCTCGACGTTCCGGAAGTACGTGCAGATGGGGCTCTTGCCCCGGAGCCGGCGCGTCGGCCGGAAGGGCAAGCACACCGGGTCGACCGGGCTCTACCCGGTCTCGGTCGTGCGGCGGATCGCGCTCATCAAGCGGATGATGGCGGAGGGCTACACGGTCGAGGACATCCGCGGGAGCTTCGTCACGGTTCGCAACCAGCTCGAGGACGTCGAGAAGGGGCTCAACGAGCTCGTGGCGCAGCTGTCGCAGAAGGCGCGGGCGCACCCGCGCCGCAAGCAGTTCGAGGAGGAGCTCTCCCGCGCGGAGCGCGAGGCGCGCAGCGCGCTCGGGAGGCTCGAGAAGGTGGGAGGCGCGGTCGCGACCGTCCCGGCGGAGGCCGCCGGGGCGTGACGATCGTGGGCGCCGGCCCGGCGCCTGGTGGACGGTGCGGCGCTCAGGCCGCGGTGGACGGTGGAGAGGGAGGGCAGGGGATGAGCGAGGCGAAGCGGAGCGAGCCGCAGATCCAGGCCGGCGACGAGGCGCGCGAGGACGGGGAGGAGCTGCTGGTGGGCCCGGTGGGCGGCGCGCCGGAGGACGGCGACCTCGACCTCGAAGGCGACATCGACGACAAGCGCGGCCGCCGGCGGTCGAAGACGATGTCGCGCAAGGAGATCGCGCGCGAGCTCCGGCGCCAGCGCGCCTTCGGGATCGTCGATCCCGAGCTCGAGGCGACGGTGCGGGAGATCGAGGCGAGCCGGCCACGCTCGCGGGCGGAGTGCGCGAACGGTCCGCGCCCCTGCATGTTCATCGCCTGCAAGCACCACCTCTACCTGGACGTGAACCCCGCCACCGGGTCGATCAAGCTGAACTTCCCGGATCGCGAGGTCTGGGAGCTCGACGAGACGTGCGCGCTCGACGTCGCGGACCGCGGCGGGATCACGCTCGAGGAGGTCGGGTCGATCATGAACCTGACCCGCGAGCGCATCCGTCAGGTCGAGACGCGGGGGCTCGCCAAGCTGCGGACCATCGCCGAGGACGAGCCGCGCTCGCCCGGCGGCTGCGGGGCGGACGATCTCCTGGATTGATTCGCGGGTCGGCCAGCCGCCGGCGGGCAGCAGCGGCGGCGGGCGGGCGGCGGGGGTGCGGCGCGCGGCCCCGCCGCTCACCCGTTGAATCCTCCGGCGGCGCGGGCTACAAGGGCACCCCTTCCCGGAGGTGTTCAAAATGGTCCGCCGCGCTCTCGTCTCCGTCTCCGACAAGACGGGCCTCGTCCCGTTCGCGAAGCGCCTCGCCGCGCTCGGGGTCGAGATCCTCTCCACCGGCGGCACGCAGCGCGCGCTCGCAGACGCGGGCATCCCGGTGGTCCCGGTGGGCGACTACACGCAGGCCCCCGAGATCCTGGGCGGCCGCGTGAAGACGCTCCACCCGCGGGTGCACGGCGGGATCCTCTATCGCCGCGGGCTCGCCTCGGACGAGGCGGACGTGAAGGCGCGGGACATCCCGCCCATCGACCTCGTCGTCGTGAACCTCTACCCGTTCCGCGAGGCGGTCGCGGCGGGGAAGCCGTTCTGGGAGTGCGTCGAGGAGATCGACATCGGCGGGCCGACCATGGTCCGCAGCGCGGCGAAGAACGCGGCGCACGTGGGCGTCGTCGTGGACCCCGCGGACTACGAGCGCGTCGCGGCCGAGCTCGAGGCCTCGCGCGACCTCTCCGGCCAGACGCGCTTCGATCTCATGAAGAAGGCGTTCGCGCACACCGCCGCGTACGACGCCGCGATCTCCGAGTACCTCACTGCGCGCGAGACGCCGGAGGCGCCGCCGGCGCACTTCCCCGCGACGCTCGGCGCCGTCTACACGAAGGCCCAGGATCTCCGCTACGGCGAGAACCCGCACCAGGCGGGCGCGTTCTACCGCGCCGGCCGGGAGCCGGACGAGCCGACGGTCTCGTTCGCGAAGGTGCTGCAGGGCAAGGAGCTCAGCTACAACAACCTGCTCGATCTCGAGGCCTCGCTCGCCGCCCTCAAGGAGCACGACGAGGTCGCCTGCGTCGTCATCAAGCACAACACGCCGTGCGGCGTGTCGCTCGGCGCGACGCCCGCCGAGGCGTTCGCCCGCGCGCGCGAGTGCGATCCCGTCTCCGCGTTCGGCGGCATCGTCGCGCTCAACCGCCCGGTGGACGCCGCGGCCGCCAAGGAGCTCACGGACCTGTTCCTCGAGTGCGTCATCGCGCCGGGCTACGACGCCGCGGCGCGCGCCGCGCTCGCCGCGAAGAAGAACCTGCGGCTGCTCGAGGCGCCGCGCCTCGCCGCGCCGCGCGCGAGCTGGACCCGCCGCCCGGAGGAGCTCCGCGAGCTCCGCTCGATCCCGGGCGGCCTGCTCGTGATGGACCGCGATCTGGGCGCGATCCGCCGCGAGGACTGCAAGGTGATGACGAAGCGCGCGCCGACCGACGCGGAGTGGCAGGATCTGCTCTTCGCGTGGAAGGTCGTGAAGCACGTGAAGTCGAACGCGATCGTGTTCGCGCGGGAGCGCCGGACGGTCGGGATCGGCGGTGGGCAGACGAGCCGGGTCGAGTCGGTGAAGACCGCGCGCATGAAGGCGCAGCTCCAGCTCGCCGGCTCGGCGGTCGGCTCGGACGCGTTCTTCCCGTTCAAGGACGGGGTCGAGGAGATCATCAAGGCCGGCGCGACCGCGATCATCCAGCCGGGCGGCTCGATCCGCGACGCCGAGGTGATCGAGGCGGCGGACGCCGCCGGGGTGGCGATGGTCGCCACGGGGATGCGGCACTTCCGGCACTGAGGGCGCTCCCCGCGCGGGCTCGTCCCTGCTGCGGCCAGGGCTGGCGCGGCGCTCGCGGCACTCCTGCGATGTGACGCTGCGGCACGTTCCTGCGATGTGACGCTGCGGCACGTTCCTGCGGGTGACGGCGAGGGCGGGGGCGCGGCCGGGCCTCGCGCTCGCACGCCTCCTGGCGAGGCGGGCCGGCGCATCGGGAAAGGCCCTCCCGGGGGGCTTTCCGGTCTGGAGGGAGGCCGCCGAGCCGGGGTGGAGGAGGGCTCGCCGACCCCCGCCGTGGCCCGATGGGACGTGATATAAGCCCGGGTCTCCATGCGCGTACTCGTCGTCGGATCGGGCGGGCGCGAGCACGCCCTCGCCTGGAAGATCTCCCGGAGCCGCCTCGTCCGCGAGCTGTTCGCCGCCCCCGGCAACCCCGGCATCGCCGAGGTGGCGACGCTCGTGGCGCTCGAGGCGACCGACGTCGAGGGCATCGCGCACTGGTCGCGCGAGAACCAGATCGACCTCGTCGTGATCGGCCCGGAGGCGCCGCTCGTCGCCGGCCTCGCCGACCGCATCGCGCGCGAGGGCATCCCGGTGTTCGGCCCGAGCGCGGCCGCCGCGGAGATCGAGGGCTCGAAGGCGTTCGCGAAGGAGATCATGGAGGCGGCCGGGATCCCGACCGCCGGCCACGGCACGTTCACCGCGCTCGAGCCCGCGCTCGCCTTCGCCCGCGCGCGCGGTGGGCGGGTGGTCGTGAAGGCGGACGGGCTCGCCGCCGGCAAGGGCGTCGTGGTGTGCGGCGAGCTCCCCGAGGCGGAGGAGGCCCTCCGCGCGATGCTCGTCCAGAAGGTCCACGGCGGCGCCGGCGCGCGCGTCGTGGTCGAGGACCGGCTCGAGGGGCCCGAGGCGAGCTGCATCGCCTTCACGGACGGTGAGCGGGTGCGCATGCTCGCCGCGGCGCAGGACCACAAGCGCATCTTCGACGGCGACCGCGGCCCGAACACGGGCGGCATGGGCGCGTTCTCGCCGACGCCCACGGTGACGCCGGAGGTGGCGGCGATGGTCGAGCGGGACGTGCTCCTGCCCGCCGTCCGCGAGCTCGCCCGCCGGGGCCGCCCGTTCCGCGGCGCGCTCTACGCGGGCCTCATGCTCACGCCCGACGGCCCGCGGGTCCTGGAGTTCAACGCGCGGCTCGGCGACCCGGAGACGCAGCCCATCCTGCTGCGCATGACGAGCGACGTCGTCCCCGCGCTCCTCGGCGCGGCGGAGGGAGACCTGTCGAACGTGACGCTCGAGTTCGACCGCCGGGCGGCAGTCGGCGTGGTGCTCGCCGCGGAGCACTACCCGGCGAAGCCCGCCGCGGGGGATCCCATCGACGGCCTCGCCGGCCCGTTCGAGGAGGGCGTGCAGGTGTTCCACGCCGGGACGGCGCGCGCCCGGGATGGACGGATCGTCACCGCCGGCGGCCGCGTGCTCACGGTGTGCGCGCTCGGCGATGACCTCGACGACGCCGCGCGCCGCGCTTATGAGGCGGCGGCCAGGATCCGCTTCCGCGGCATGCAGCTGCGCAGGGACATCGGCAAGAGGGCGTGATGGAGCCGAAGGTACTCATCCTCATGGGGTCCGACTCCGACTGGGAGGTCATGGCCGAGGCGAAGAAGGCGCTCGACGAGCTGGGCATCCCGGCGGAGGTCCACGTCTCCTCCGCGCACCGCACGCCGGAGCGCACGGGCAAGCTCGCGCGCGAGGCCGCCGGCCGCGGCATCCAGGTCCTCGTCTGCGGCGCCGGCTCCGCCGCGCACCTCGCCGGCGTCTGCGCCGCGGAGACCGAGCTCCCCGTCCTCGGCGTGCCGCTCGCGGCGAGCGATCTGAAGGGGCTCGACGCGCTGCTCTCGACCGCGCAGATGCCCGCGGGCGTGCCCGTCGGCACGCTCGCCATCGGCAAGGCGGGGGCGCGGAACGCCGGGCTCCTCGCGGCGCGCATCGTCGCGCGCACGGACGCGGAGGTCGCCGAGCGCGTCCGGGCGCAGCGCCGCAAGATGGCCGAAGAGGTCCTCGCGAAGGACGCCGCCCTCCAGGCGAAGCTCGCGCCGCCGAAGGGCTAGCCGGTTGCGGCTCCTCCACCGGTACCTCGCCAAGGAGATCCTGCTCCCCTTCGCGGCGGGCCTCCTGTTCCTCACCCAGATTTTGCTCGCGACGCAGCTCCTCGCGCAGGCCGACGTGCTCTTCGGCTCGGGCGTGTCGCTCGTGGACGTGGGCGCGGTGATCGTCTTCCTCCTGCCGTATTTCCTCGGGTACGTCCTGCCGATCGCGTTCCTGCTCGGCGCCGTGCTCGGGGTGGGGCGGCTCGCCGAGGACCGCGAGGTGGTGGCGCTCGGCGCGGCGGGGTTCTCGCCGGCGTTCCTCGTGCCCGTCCCGCTCGCGCTCGGCGTCGCCGTCGCGGGCGTGGGGCTCTGGCTGTCGCTCGAGGCGGTGCCGGCGAGCCTCGACGCGGCCCGCACGCGGCTCAACGAGATCGTGAAGCACAACGTCATGAACGACGTCCGCCCGGGCACGTTCTACGACCAGATCCCGGGGTACACGCTCTACGCGCAGCGGGTCCACGGGGGGCGCTGGGAGAACGTCCTCATCAGCGACCGCTCCGATCCCTCCGCGCCGGTGCTGGCGCTCGCCCACGGCGGCCGGCTCGAGCCGGTCGGCGCGGGGGAGGAGATGCGGCTCGTCCTGGACGACGGCGAGGTCCACCGCGAGCAGGTGGACTCGGACGAGTACGTGCTCGCCACCTTCCGGCGGGCCGAGGTCGTCCTCGGGCTCGGGACCGCGCTCTCGGATCGCAACGCCGTGTCCCGCACCGGCCGCGAGGGCGTGGCCGAGCTGCGCGCGCGCGCCGCGGAGGCGCGCGCCAAGGGAGACGTCGTCGGCGCGCGGCGCGCGGAGGGGACGCTGCACCGGCGGATCGCCTCGGCCCTGGCGGTGATCCCGTTCGCGCTGCTCGCCGTCCCGCTCGGCGCCTCCCGGCGGGCGGGCCGCGCGTTCGGGGTGGGGTCGACCTTCCTCGTGGTGGTCGCCCACTACCTGCTCCTGCGCGCCGGCGAGGTGATGGCGCAGCGCGGCGCGCTCCCGGCCGCGCTCGCGCTCGAGCTGCCGACCCTGGTCCTGTCCGCCCTCGCGCTCGCGCTCATCGCGATCCAGGTCCACCGCGGCACGGGGGCGGTGCGGTGATCCTGTTCCGGTACGTCGCGCGCCGGACGCTCGCCGCGTTCCTGGGCGCGCTCGCGGGCGTCGTCGCGATCTTCCTGGCGGTCGACTTCGTCGACAACGCCGCCGCGTTCACCGGGCCGGGCTGGGTCGGGGCGGTGCTCGAGCTCTACGTGTACAAGGCCGCCGTGGTCGTGCGGCAGGTCGCGCCGGCGGCGATGATCCTGGGCGCGGCCATCGCGGTCTCGACGTTCCGCCGGACCCGCGAGTACACCGCAATGCGCGCGGTGGGGCTCGGACCGTGGCGGCTCGCCGTGCCCGTCATCGCGGTGACGATCCTCTCCGGCGGAGCGCTCCTCGTCGTCCACGACCTGTGGGGCGTGGAGGCCGCGGAGCGCGCCGAGGAGATCCAGGCGCTCCGCTTCGGGCGGGGCGGCGACCGGCGCCGCTTCGAGGCGGCGCGCGAGCCGAAGCGCTGGTTCCGCGGCAAGGACGGACGGCGGGTGTACCACCTCCGCGGGACGCTGCCCGACGGCGGGTTCGCCCGCGTGACGGTGATGGAGGTCTCGGACGCCTTCCGGCTGGTGCGCCGGATCGACGCCGACAAGATGCGGCCCGAGGGGGGCGGCTGGCTGCTCGAGGACGTCGAGGACCGGACGTTCCAGCCGGACGGGAGCGTGCGGCTCGACCGGGCCGCCTCGCGCCGGTACGAGTTCCCCGAGCCGCCCGACGCCTTCGCGGTGGTCCCCGGGCGGCCCACGCAGATGCGCTGGAAGACGCTGCTCTCCCAGATCGCGATCCGCCGCCGGCTGGGCCTGCCGGTCGCCGAGTTCCAGCTCGAGCGCTACAACCGGCTCGCGTACCCGTTCGCCGGCGCGCCCGGCGCGATGCTCGCGCTCGCGCTCGCGCTGCGCCGCAACCGCAAGGGCCACATCGCGGCGGCGCTCGTCGAGTCGGTCGGGGTGTCGCTCCTGTTCTGGGGAGCGCAGGGCGTCACCTGGGCGATGGGGCTCTCGGGGCACGTCGCGCCGTGGCTCGCGGCCTGGGCGCCGAACGTCGTGTTCCTCGTGGTGGGCGCGGTCGCGGTGCGGCGGGCGCGGTGACCCGAGGGGCGACGCCAGGAGGCGCTCCGGACGGTTGTGTATTAGTGTTGGGCGGCATGCGTGCTGGGGAGGCGGTCGTCGGCCCGAGCGATGAGGCTCGGCATGGGGGGCTTGCGCGCTCCCTGCTCGCGCGCGCCGCCATCGCCGGCGTGACCGTCCACGCGGCGTTCCTCCCCATCTCCATCGCGGGCATGCAGATCGGGCTCGCCGTCGCCGCGGTCGCCGTGGCCGGGCTGTGGGTGCTCGGCGATCGGCCCCCCGTCGCGCGCGTCGCCGTCCCCGTGCTGGTGCTCGCCGCGAGCGCGGCCGGGTCGGTCGCGCTCGCATGGTCGGCGGGCCTGCCGCCGGGCTCGCCCTCCGCCGCGTTCCACTGGCGCTACCTGCTCGCGCCGCTCGTGGTCGCCCTCGCGCTCGAGGCGGGGGCCGGCGACGATCCCGAGGCGCCTCGGCGGCGGGCGCTCCTCGTGCTCTCCGTGTGGAGCGCCGCCGCCCTCGTGCCAGCCCTCTTCGCCTGGGTCCAGGTGCGCACGGGGATCGACCCGATGCACGCGCTGGGGCTCCGCGGCACGTCCCTGCCTCCGGCGTACCGCCAGGTGTTCGCCCCGGGCGCGCCGGAGCGCTTCGCGGTCGTGGGGTTCTTCAGCTGGTACACGCGGCTCGCCCACGCGCTCACGCCGGTCGCGGTGCTCGCCGGGACGCTCGCGGCGCGGGCGCCGCTTCCCCGGAGGGCTCGCGCGTTCCTCGCCTTCGCCGCGGTCGCCTCGGGCGCCGCGGTGTTCCTGACGGGCGCGCGCTCCGCGTGGGCCGGGCTCGCCGTCGCCGCCGCGATCGTCGCGGCTGCTGCCATGACGCGCCGGACTCGCCGGATCGCGCTCGCGACCGCGGCCGCCGGGGCGCTCGCCGTGAGCCCGCTCCTGCCCGCCGCCTGGCACTGGCTGGAGGAGACCCGCGCGACGGGGGGCGGCAACGGGCGCGAGACGATCTGGGCCGTGTGCGCGGACGTCATCCGGGACCACCCGCTCACCGGGGTGGGCTACGGCGCGCTGCCGCGCTGGTCGGCGCCCTACTGGGAGCGTCGCGATCCGCAGTTCGGCGTGCAGGCCTGGTGTCACGACGCGCTCCTCTCGGCCGTCGCCGAGGGCGGGCCGCTGCTCGGCGGCGCCGTCGTGGCCTGGTTCGCGCTCCTCGCCGTGGCGTTCGCGCGGTGGCGCCGCGGCGCGGACGCGCTCGGCCGGGCCGGCGCCGTGGGCGGGCTCGCGGTGATCGCGGCGCTGCTCGTGAACTCCGCCGTGCACGACGTGTTCTGGACGTCCGAGCCGGCGCTCGCGTTCGGCTGCGCGATCGGGATCGCGGCGGTGCTCGCGCGGCCGCGGCCGGGCGCGTCGAACGGCAAGGCAGGGGAATCGCAGGCATGATGGCGCTCGTGGGATCGGTCCAGGCGGTGCTCCGCTACCGGGAGCTGCTCGCGCTGCTCGTCGCGCGCGACCTCAAGGTCCGCTACAAGCGCAGCACCCTGGGGATGCTGTGGACGCTCCTCAACCCGCTCCTGCAGATGGTCGTCTACACGCTCGTGTTCTCGACCATCATGCGGATCGGCATCGAGGGGTACCCGGTGTTCCTCCTCGCCGGCCTCCTGCCCTGGACGCTCATCTCGGTCGGCTCGGTCTCCGCGTCGATGTCGCTCCTCGGCAACCAGAGCCTCATCCGCAAGGTGGCGGTCCCGCAGGCGGTCTACCCGCTCGCCGCGGTCGGCTCGAAGCTCACGGACGCGGTCCTCTCGCTGCCCGCCCTGGCGATCCTGGCGATCGCGCTCGGCCGCCCGCCCGGCGTGTCCTGGCTCTTCGTCCCGCTCGCGTTCCTGCTCGCGGCAGCGTTCACGACGGGGCTCGCGCTGCTCTTCAGCTCGCTCTCGGTGTTCTTCCGCGACGTCCGGCACCTCATCGACGTGCTCTTCCAGATCTGGTTCTACGTGACGCCGGTCATCTACCCGGTGTCGTTCCTCGAGAACCTCCACCCCGCGCTGCGCATGGCCCTGGCGCTCAACCCGGCCGCGCCCATCGTGCGGATGTTCCAGGTGACCATCTACGAGGGGCGGATCCCGCCCGCCGGGCTCGTCGGGCTCGCGACGCTCGCGGCCGCGGTCTCGCTCCTCGCGGGCGGCGCCTTCTTCGTGCGGTCCGAGGACCGCCACATCCACAACTTCTGAACATGCCCGGATCCCTCACCTTCGAGAACGTCGGCATGCGCTTCCGGATGTACCGGGAGCGGGTGACCACGCTGAAGGAGGCGGTCCTCGGCCGCTTCCGGCACCTGCGCACCGCCGACGAGTTCTGGGCGCTCCGCGGCGTCTCGTTCCACGTCGGCCCCGGCGAGTCGGTCGGACTCGTCGGCCACAACGGCTCCGGCAAGAGCACGCTCCTCAAGATCGCGGCGGGCGTCCTCCGCGCCTCCGAGGGGCGGGTGCAGGTCGAGGGGCGCGTCTCGCCCATGATCGAGCTCGCGGCAGGCTTCGATCCGGAGCTCACCGGCCGCGACAACATCTTCCTGAACGGCGCGCTCATGGGACACACGCGCAAGGAGATGGAGCGGAAGTTCGACCGCATCGTCGAGTTCAGCGAGCTCGGCGAGTTCATCGACATGCCGGTGAAGAACTACAGCTCCGGTATGTACGCCCGGCTCGGGTTCGCCATCGCGGTGGACGTCGAGCCGGAGATCCTGATCATCGACGAGGTGCTCGCGGTGGGCGACGAGCGCTTCCAGGCCAAGTGCATGGACCGCATCCGCGAGCTCAAGGGATCCGGGTGCACCATCTTCTACGTCTCGCACGCGATGGAGACGGTCGCGGAGCTCTGCGAGCGGGTGATCGTGCTGCACCATGGCCGCGTCGAGTTCGACGGCGCGCCGGCGCCCGCCATCGCGCGCTACCGGGAGCTCCAGGGGTTCGTCCCGCACGCGACGACGCGGGCGGGGTGAGGGCGCGATGGGCGTCGGTCTCCGCCGCGCCGTCCGCGCCGCGATCTCGCTCGGCGGTCCGGAGGCCGTGTACGCCGCGAAGAAGGGCGCCATCGCGCTCCGCGCGCGCCTGCCCGCGCCGCTGCTGCGTGCGCGCCACGCCGCCGCCCTCGCCGCGCTCGACGCCCGGATCGCGGAGGCGCGCGGGGTGGTGGTGTACCTCCCGACGATCAACTGGGGATACCTCCACCAGCGCCCGCACCAGCTCCTGCGCGAGCTCGGCCGCCGCGGCTACGTCGGCGTGTTCTGCACCTGCAACCCCGCGGCGGACGCGGTCGAGGGGCTGCGCGAGGTCGAGCCGAACGTCTTCCTCTGCGCGGATCCGCGGCTCGTCGCGCACCTCGCGCGGCCGATCCTGTGGCTCAACTGGACCGTGAACGAGGCGTGGTTGCGCGCGTTCCGCGAGCCGCGCGTCGTGTACGAGTACATCGACGAGCTCGAGGTCTTCAGCATGCACTGCCGGCGCATGCACGCGGACCACGACGCGCTGGTGCGCAGGGCCGACGTGGTCGTCGCGAGCGCCGACCGGCTCCACGCGGCCATCCGCGCAGCGCGACCGGACGCGGTGCTCGCGCCGAACGGCGTGCACGCTCCGGACTTCCGCGGGAGGGAGGGCGAGGCGCCCCCCGAGGACCTCGCGCGGATCGTCGCCCTGGGTCGCCCGATCGTCGGTTACTACGGCGCGCTCGCCCGCTGGCTCGACTTCGAGCTGCTGAACCGCGTGACGCAGGACGGCGCGGAGCTGAGCTTCGTCGTCATCGGCCCGGATCACGACGGCTCCGCGGCACGCATCGCATCGCGCCCGAACGTGCACGTGCTCGGCGAGCGCCCGTACGGCGAGCTCGCCCGCTACTCGCGGCGCTTCGACGTCGCGATCATCCCGTTCGAGGTGAGCGAGGTGACGCGCTCCACCTCGCCCGTGAAGCTGTTCGAGTACATGGCCGCCGGCGCTCCGATCGTCACGACGCCGATGGACGAGTGCCGCAAGTACCGGTCCGTCACCACCGCCGCGACGCCCGCGGAGTTCCTCTCCGCGGTGCGGGCGGCCGTCGGCAGGCGGGGAGACGCCGCGTATCAGGCGCTCCTCTCCCGCGAGGTGCAGCAGAACACCTGGGGAGAGCGCGTGGATCGGGTGCTCGCCGCGCTCGACGCGGGAGCCACGGCGCCGGCGGAGAGGAGGCGCGCATGACGGGGCCAGCGGTGAATTCGCCGGACTACTGGGAGGCGCGGTTCGCGAGCGGAGACTGGGGGGCGCGCGGCGGGCCGGCGCAGTCCCGCTTCTTCGCGGAGCTGGCGCTCTCGCTCGTGCCCCCGGCGGTGGCGGACGACCTCCGCGCGCGCCGGGCGAGCGTGTGCGACTGGGGCTGCGGGGAGGGCGAGGGCGCCGCCGCGCTCGCGGCCGCGTGGGGGACGCCCGTCACCGGCCTCGACGTCTCGCCCGCGGCGGTGGAGCGCGCGAGCGGGCGGCACGCCGGGGTCTCCTTCGCCGTGTCGCGCGCGGGTCTCGATCGGGAGTACGACGTGCTCTTCACGTCGAACACGCTCGAGCACTTCGCCGCGCCGTGGGGCGTGCTCGCGTCGCTCCTGCCCAGGGTGGGCCGCTACGTCCTCCTGCTCGTGCCGTTCGAGGAGCGGGAGCGGATCGAGGAGCACGCCTACACGTTCGAGCTCGAGAGCTTCCCCCTGGAGGTCGGCGGCTTCGAGCTCGTCGATCTCCGCGTCGCGCACTGCGCGGGGGTCGAAGGGTCGTGGTGGGCGGGCGATCAGGCGCTCGCGACCTACGCCCGGCGGGGCGCCGAGGGGATACCGCTGAGGCTCGAGCCCGCGCTCGCGGCGGGCGTGGCGCGGGCGGCGGCCCTCGCGGAAGCCCGCCACGCGCTGACGCAGGAGCGTGACGCGCTCCGCGCCGAGCGCGATGCGCTCGCTGCCGAGGGCGAAGGCGCGCGCGCCCGGCTCGCGTCGCTGCGCGCGGAGGCCGCCCATTGCGCGCAGCGCCTCGAGGCCGATCGGGCGCGCCGCTCGTACGTGCTCGCGCGTGCCGTGGCGACCTTGCGGGAGCACCCCGTCACGGCCGCGGTCGCCGCGTGGGACGGGACCACGGGCCGGGTCGAGGCGGCGCACGCGCGGCTGCGCGGGTGGGATTCCCTCGCGGACGGGGCGGCGTCGCTCCGCGCCGCGGTGGCGGCATCGCAGGAGTGAGCCGCGCGCCGGGCTCAGGCCCGGCGCGTCCCGGTCTTCCGCAGCCAGCGGTACGCGTCGACGTAGGCGCCCGCGTAGGCGTCGGCCATGGCGCGGACGTGGAAGGGCCCCATGACCTTCTCGCGGCCGCGCGCGCCGCGGGCACGCCACGCGTCCGGGTGGAGCGCCACCTCGCGCATCGCCGCGGCGAGCACCTCGACGTACTCCTCCGGGGGACGCTCCCCGAGCGCGACGAGCTGCTCGAGCGTCAGCTCCGACAGCCGCTCGTAGGGGCACGGGATCACGATCCCGATGTCGCCTTCGTGGATCACCTCCCGCGCCGAACCCACGTCGGAGACGACCAGCGGGAGCCCGAAGTACATGGCCTCCATGACCGCGATGCTCCACCCCTCCACGAGCGACGGGAGCACGAAGCAGTCGGCGGCGCGGATGAGGCCCGCGATCGCGTCGCGGCTGCCCCAGGGCAGGATGCGCACCCGGTCCGAGAGCCCGCCGGCGCGGACGGCCTCGTCGACCTCGCGGGCGTAGCGCGCGTCCAGCGGATTGCCGACGAGCACGAGCCGCGCGCGCGGCACATCGACGGAGACCCTCGCGAGCGCCTCGACGGTGGTCCGCTGGAGCTTGTTGGGCGTGAAGGACCCCACCTGCAGGAACACGAAGTCGCCCTCGGAAAGGCCGAGCTCCTCGCGTGAGCCCCGGGACGCGCCCTCGAGCGCGCGCGGGTCGAGCCCGTTCGGCACGATCCGCACGCGCCGCGGATCCACCCCGAAGGTCGCCTCGAAGAAGCGCCCCACCTGCGGCGACACGGCGAGGTGGAGATCCACGTCGCGCAGGCGCTCGGCACGAGCGCTCCGCGCCTGCGGGTCCAGCCACACGTAGCTCGAGTGCACGGTGTACACGGTCGAGAGACCCAGGCCGCGATAACCGGTCAGCCCGGCGACGCTGTGGTGCAGGTTCACCACCTGGAGCTGACGCTCCTGCGCCGCCGCGATCAGCCGTCCCTCGACGCCGCCCGTGACCACCACGTCCACGCCGTCCTTCTGCAGCGCCCGGCCGGTGAGGCCGCACTCCGTCGCGTGCACGAGGACGGTCGGACGGACACGCGAGCGATCGAGGTTGCGGACGAGGTCGGAGACGATCTGCTCGAGGCCGCCGCGGTCCATCCCGTCGACCTGGAAGCCGACGCGCAGCGGCTCGCGCACGGGGAGGACCCGCGCCGGCGGCTGGCGAGGCGCGCGCGCGCAGCGCTTCTCGAAGAGGCGCAGCTGCGCGATGCGGCGGGCGAGCTCCGGCTCGCGCCGGGGATCGAGGAGGAACACGCCGCCGGGCAGCTCGCGATCGAGGTGCGCCGCGACCAGGGGGTCGGCGGCGAAGAGCAGCTCGGCGCGCCTCGCCGCGGCCTCGTCCACCTGGTCGAGCGGGAGGTCGACCACGCACACCCGCAGCGCGTCGTCGGAGTCCTCGCGCTCGCGCACGGCGGGATCGCCTGCGCGCGACAGGGCGTACGCGACGACGTCCGGCGTCGCCCCCGCCGCCACGCTCCGCGCGCCCGGGATCTCGACGCCCAGCTGGAGCCAGGCGGGGCTCGAGGCCAGCGCGGCCAGCCGCTCGCCGTGCCGGTCGAGCAGGCGGTGCACGCTCTCCGCGATGCGAAGCTCGCGGGCGCGCGCGTTCAGCGTGTTCTCGTGGACGCGGTACCGGTAGAGGACCTCCTCCACGTGGCCGATCCCGAACAGCGCGTGGATCCGCAGCCAGTAGTCGTAGTCCTCGCCGCCGAACGTGTCCTCGGCGTAGGCGCCCACCACGCGGGCCGCGTCGCGCCGGTAGAGGAAGCTCGCACCGATGAAGTTGTCGCCGCTCCGGTGGAGGTTCTCCACCGTGACCTCGCGCGGCAGGCGCATCCGGCTGCGGTCGTGCGGGTCCTGGTTCTGCGGCCGGAAGAGCGGATCGTCGAGCGGGCGGCCGCGATCGTCGATGGCCTGGTAATCGGAGAAGACCATCGCCTGCTCCGGATGCGCGCGGAGGTACCCCACGAGCACCTCGAGCTGGCGCGGGAGCATCACGTTGTCCGCCGAGGTCCAGGTGTAGAACTCGCCGGTGGCGAAGTCGAACCCGTTGTTGAGGGCGGACGGGAGCTTCTGGTTCGGCTGGGTCACGACGACGACGCGCGGGTCGTCCGCGAAGCGCTCGAGGATGGGCTCGACGCCGTCGGTCGACCCGTCGTTGACCACGATGAGCTCGAGATCGCGGTACGTCTGGGCGAGGACGCTCTCGATGGACTCCGCGAGCATCGACGCCTGGTTGTAGACGGGGAGCACCACGCTCACCCGTCCGCGGCGCCCCAGGGTGAGCCCGACGACCTGTCCCCCGCCGTCCGGCAGGAGCGAGCGCGCCGCCGCCCCGACCGCTCGCATCCCGCCGAGGCGGGCCTTCGCCTTCCGGGCCAGGCCGTGCGCCACCCGCAGCGGCCAGAACCCGTCCCGGACGCGGTAGTAGACCCGCGCCGCGCGCCAGGCCGTGCTGGTCCGGATCCCCTCGAGCTCCGCCTCCGTGCGGCGAAGCCGCTCCCCGGTGCGCTCCAGGTCCTCGCGGAGCCGGGAGGTGCGGGCGCGCTCGCGGGCGAGCGCGAGCCGAGCCTCGGCGAGCTCCTTCTCGATGCCGCCGGGGTCCATGGCCGAGGCCTGCTCGGCGTCGTGCGACACGCTCTGCTCCTCGCGACGGCCTGGTGGCGGGGGGGAGGTCACGGTCGAGCTCATGCTGCGGGCACTTTGCCACGAGTGCCCGATCCCTTGGGACCCTTGATAGGGAGGACGTCGGGGCGGCGTCGCTCGGCGCCCGTGCACCTGCTCCGCGGGCAAGTCACCGCCGCCCCGTCACCCTCCGGTACACCTCCAGCGTCAGCCGCGCCGTGTCCTCCCAGCGGAACCGCCGCGCGCGCCCGCGCGCGGCCGCGGCGCGCAGCCGCGAGCCCTCGCGGTCGTCGAGGGCCGTCCGGATCGCCGCGGCGAAGGCCTCGGGGTCGGACGGGGCGGCGTAGCGCACCGTCTCGCCGCCGACCTCGCGGAGCGCGGGGATGTCGCTCGCGACCGCGGGCGTCCCGGCCGCCATCGCCTCCGCGAGGGGCAACCCGAACCCCTCCCGCACCGAGGGCATGACGAAGCAGGCGGCGCCCGCGTACAGCGCGGGCAGCTCGTCGTCCGGGACCGTCCCCGCGAGCTGCACGTGCGGGGCGAGATCGCCGAGCGGCAGCGACTGGGTGAGCCCGCGCCGCCCCGCGATGACGAGGCGCAGGTCGCGCCCCTCGCGGCGCAGGAGCCGGAGCACGTCGAGCAGGACCGGCAGGTTCTTGCGCGGCTCGAGGGTGCCGACCGCGAGCAGGTAGGGCGCGCGGGGGCCTTCCGGCGCGCGCGCCTCGAAGAAGACCGGGTCGACGCCGTTCGGCGTGACGTGCACGCGCTCGCGCGGGACCCCCGTCGCGCGCACGAGCTCCTCCCGCGCCGCCTCCGACGGCGTGAACACCGCGGCGGCGCGCGCGAGCGCCTGCGGGTACAGCGGCCGCGCGTACCAGCGCTGCTCGGCGGGCAGGGCGTCGGGCTCGAGCCACGGCGTCGCGTCGTGGACGGTGACGGCGGAGCGCCCGCGCCAGAGGAGCGGGGTGGGGGAGCCTGGCGAGTGGAGCAGGTCCACGCGCGCGCCGGCGGCGGCGAGCGGGAGCCACGCCTGGTCGAGCGCGACGCGCGTGCGGAGCGGCGCGGCGCGCTGCTCGACCTCGAGCTCGGCGATGCTCGGCGGCGGGTCCGGCCGGGTGAAGAGGACGAGCTCTCCCGGCGCCAGCGCCGCGAGCGCGCGGGCGAGGCCGATCGCGTGGCGCTCGGGGCCGGCGAGGCGGTCGGGGCGGAGCCAGGTGAAGTCGATGCCTACGCGCACGGGCGCTCGCTCGCGGATCGCCGTCTTCAGGCCGCCGCCCACTCGGCCGGAACGCCCGACGGCGAGAGCCCGAGCGCGTCGCCGATCCGCGCGCTCGCGCGCCCGTCGCCGTAGAGATCGACCCGGCGCGCCATCCGGGCGTAGGCGGCGCCGTCCCGGAGCAGGGAGGTGCAGGCCTCGCGGATCACCTCGCGGCTCGTCCCGACGAGCCGCGACACGCCGGCCTCGACGCTCTCCTGCCGCTCCGTGACGTCACGCATGACGAGCACCGGCTTCCCGAGCGCGGAGGCCTCCTCCTGGATCCCGCCGGAGTCCGTCAGGATGAAGCGGCTCCGGCGCGCGAGCCACACGAGCGCCGGGTACTCGACCGGCTCGACGAGGTGCACGTTCGGCAGCCCGGAGAGGATGCGGAAGACCGGTTCCCGGACGTTGGGGTTGAGGTGCACCGGGTAGAGGATCTCGACGTCGTTCGCGCTCGCCACGTCCCGGATGGCCTCGCACAGCTCCTCGAACGGTCGCCCGAAGCTCTCGCGCCGATGGCCGGTGACGAGCACGAGGGGGCGCTCCGCGCGCAGCGGGAACCGCGCCGCGTACATCTCGTCGAGCCCCTTTTCACGGAGGGTCTCGATCGCGAGGAGGAGCGCGTCGATCCCGGTGTTGCCGACCACCCGGATGCGGTCCTCCGGGATCCCCTCCGCGAGGAGGCTCGCCTTCGCGCGCGCCGTCGGCGCGAGGTGCAGGTCGGCGAGCCGCGCGGTGAGCACGCGGTTCATCTCCTCGGGGTACGGCGCCCAGCGGTCGCCGCTGCGCAGCCCCGCCTCGACGTGTGCGACCCGGACCTTGCGGTGAAAGGCGGCGAGCGCCGTCGCGAAGCACGTGGTCGTGTCGCCCTGGACGACCACCCAGTCCGGGCGGCGCGACTCGAGCAGCCGATCCACCCCCGTGAGAGTCCGGGCGGCCACGTCCGACAGCGTCTGGTTCGTGCGCATGATCTCGAGGTCGTGATCGACGTCAACCCCGAAGAAGGAGACCACCTGGGTAACCATCTCCCGATGTTGCCCCGTGAGGCATACCTCCACGTGGGCCCCGGGGCGTTGCCGGAGATCGTGTACGAGGGGAGCGAGCTTCACCGCCTCGGGACGGGTTCCGAAGACGATCAGGATGCGCATTTCGCCAAACGTTACCAAGAGTAGCGACGTGTGGATATAAAGACCTGGGGACGGTGGAGGCAGCTCTCGATCACACTCGCCGGCGGTCGCGATGAGCGCCCGGCCGCGTGAGCGCGGGGCGGCGCCCCAGGGAGACTTACGATGATCCTGCTGCACGCGCTCGAGTGGGGACTGCTCGTGCTGGGCGTCTACACTTTTGCGGTCGCGCTGTGTGGCTTCCTCCCGCGCCGGAAGAGCGCCGCCGTCGAGCCGCTGCACCGCTTCGTCGTCGTCGTCCCGGCGCACGACGAGGCGGCGGTGATCGGCGACGCGGTCCGCGCGCTCACGCAGCTCGACTATCCCCGCCGCATGTTCCGCGTCGTGGTCGTCGCCGACAACTGTAGCGACGACACCGCGGCGCGCGCGCGGACCGCGGGCGCGGACGAGGTGCTCGAGCGCGACGAGCCCGGGAGCACGGGGAAGGGTCACGCCCTCCGGTGGGCGCTCGAGCGCGTCGCGTCGCGCTGGACCCCCGACGCGATCTGCGTGTTCGACGCCGACAACGTCATGTCCCCCAACTTCCTCACGGTCATGAACGCGCGGCTCGCCGCGGGCGCGCACGTCGTGCAGGGCTACCTCGACACGAAGAACCCGGACGACAGCTGGGTGACGAAGGCGATCTCCACCGGCTACTCGGTGTCGTCGCGCCTCTTCCAGCTCTCGCGCGAGAACCTCGGCATGTCCGCGGCGCTCGGCGGGACGGGCTACTGCATCCGGACGTCCACGCTGCACGCCTTCCCGCCGGATCCCGCCTGCGTGACGGACGACGCGGAGCTGCAGATGCGGCTCCTCCGCGAGGGCATCCGCGTGGAGTGGGCGCACGACGCCGTCACGTTCGACGAGAAGCCGCTCACGATGAGGGCGTCGAACGCGCAGCGGACGCGCTGGATGCAGGGCCGCTGGGACGTCGCGCGGCGGCACCTCCTCCCGCTCCTCGCGCGGGCGCTCCGCCACGGCGATCAGGCGGCGCTCGACGGCGCCATCGCGTGCGTGCAGCCCTCGCGCTCCGCGGTGGCGGTGCTCGCGGCCGGCGTCGCGGCGGTGCACGGGGTGGCCGCGCTCCGGGGCTCGGCGCTCGCGGCGGCGTTCTCCGTTCCGCTCCCCGCCTGGGGCGCGCTCCTCGCGTGCTACGCGGTGTTCCCCATGGCGGCGATGCGCGCCGAGGGGATGCCGGCGCGCGCGTTCGTGCGCTACGCGTACACGGCGATCTTCAACTCCACCTGGCTGCCCATCCTCGTGCGCGGGCTCTTGCGCATCGGGAAGCGCGACTGGGTCTCGACGCAGCACACGCGCAGCATCCCGCTCGAGGCGCGGCTCGCGGAGCGCCGCCCCGCGCCCGGGGGAAAGCCACCCGGCTCGGAGCGGGTGGCCTGATGCTGAAGCAGCGCGCGCGAGCGGTCGCTGCCGGGCTTCGGGGGCTCGATCTCGGGCTCCTGGTGCTCGCCTTCGGCCTCGCGTACTGGGTGCGCAGCGCGCTGCCCGGCACCCTCCCGGATCTCTACGCGCCCGACCGCTACCTGGCGTGGGTCGCGGCCGCGCTGCTCCTGTGGAGCCCCGCCGCGGGGGCCTCCCACGTGTACGCCGCGTACAGGACGCGCTCGCTCGGGGTCGAGGTGCTGCGCCTCGGCCGCGCCACGGTCACCCTCGCGCTCCTCCTCGGCACCGGGACGTTCATCGCGCACGACCACCAGCTCTCGCGCCTGCTCTTCGGGATCTGGCTCGCGACGGCGCTCGCGCTCTTCGCCGCGAGCCGGGTGGTGCTCCGGACCACCGCGCGCGCCGTCCGCCGGCGGGGCCGGAACACCCGCGCGTTCGCGGTGGTCGGCAGCGGGCCGCTCGCGGTGGCGATGGCGCGTCGGCTCGGGACGCGGCGGGAGTGGGGGCTCAGGTTCTGCGGGTACATCGTCGAGCCGGACGGAGCGGTTCGTCGAGGGGCCCAGGTGCTGGGCGCGATCGAGGACATGGGGAAGATCCTCGACCTGCACGTGCTGGATCTGGTCGTGGTCGCGGTGGGGCGCGATCGGCTCCGGGACGTCGAGGAGGCCATCGCGCTGTGCGAGGAGCAGGGGGTTCCGGTGAAGATCGCCCTCGACCTCTTCCCGGCGATCGACGCGCAGCTCGAGATCGAGGAGCTCGACGGGATCCCGCTCCTCTCCCTCGCGTCCGGTCCCCAGGAGGTGCTGCCGCTCCTCGCGAAGCGTGCCTTCGACGTCGTCCTGAGCGCCCTCGGCCTCCTCGTCCTCTCGCCCGTCCTCGCGCTCGTCGCGCTCGCCGTGCGGCTCGACTCCCCGGGCCCGGTGCTGTTCCGGCAGCGGCGCGTCGGCCTCAACGGCCGCGAGTTCACCCTGTACAAGCTCCGCTCGATGCGGGTCGGCGCAGAGGACGAGCTCCACGCCCTGCGCCAGCACAACGAGGCGGACGGGCCGGTCTTCAAGATGCGCGACGATCCGCGCGTGACGGCGGTCGGCCGCTTCATCCGCCGGGCCTCGCTCGACGAGCTCCCGCAGCTCTGGAACGTGCTCTGCGGCGAGATGAGCGTCGTCGGCCCGCGCCCGCCCCTCCCGGAGGAGGTGCGCCGCTACGAGCGCTGGCAGCGCCGGCGCCTCTCGATGAAGCCCGGGATCACCTGCACCTGGCAGATCTCGGGCCGCTCCGATCTCGAGTTCGATCGCTGGATGGAGCTCGACCTCGCCTACATCGACGGCTGGTCGCTGTGGCGGGACCTGCGCATCGTCGCCCAGACGATCCCGGCCGTCCTGCTCCGGCGCGGGGCGCGCTGACGCGCCGCTCCGGCCCGACTATCCTTCGAGGCCGTGCCGCCGCTCCCCGCCGATCTCGACGCTCGCGTCACCGCCGCCGCGGACGTGCTCCGGCGCGGCGGCCTCGTGGCCTATCCCACCGAGACGTTCTACGGGCTCGGCGCGCTCGCCCGCGACGAGGCCGCGCTCGGCAGGCTCGCCCGCGCGAAGCTCCGCCCGGAGGGCAAGCCCCTGCCGCTCCTCGCGGCGGACGTCGGCCAGGTGGAGGCGGTCGCCGGGCTCACGGGCATCGCGGCCCGCCTCGCCGCGCGCTTCTGGCCCGGGCCGCTCACGCTGGTGCTCCCCGCGCTCCCGGGGCTCGACCCCGCGGTCACGGCCGGCGCCGGGACCGTCGCCATCCGCGTCCCCGGCAGCGAGGTCGCGCGGGCCCTCGCCCGGCGGGCGGGCGGGGCCATCGTGTCGACGTCTGCGAACCTCTCCGGCGAGGCGCCGCCGACCGACGCCGGAGACCTCTCGGCGGACCTCCTCTCGCGCATCGACCACGTCCTCGACGGCGGGCGCACGCCGGGCGGGCTGCCGAGCACGATCGTGGAGGTGGAGGGGGACAGCGTCCGCCTCCTGCGCGAGGGCGCCATCCCATTCGACGCCGTGCGCGCCGCGGCCGACTGACGCAAGGGGGCTGCTCCGGATGCGCGCGGTCACCTCGGGCGCCTTGCACCCCGCGGGGCGCTGATCTAGCGTCCCACCCCCATGGCGGAGATCGCCCCGTTTCACGGAATCCGATACGCCGCCTCGAAGGGCCGCGCGCTCGCACAGCTCATCGCGCCGCCCTACGACCTCATCTCGCAGGAGCAGCGCGACGAGCTGCTCCGGCGCAGCACCGAGAACGTGGTCCACATCACCCTCGGCGAGGAGCGCCCCGGCGACGGGCCGGCGCAGAACCGCTACACGCGCGCCGCGGAGTACTTCCGCCGCTGGCTCGCCGAGGGCGTGCTGCGCCGCGACCCCACCCCGGCGCTCTACCCGCTGGAGCAGAGCTTCTGGTCGCCGGATGGGCGGCGCCTCAAGCGGCGCGGCTTCATGGCCGCCGTGCGGCTGCACGAGTTCCGCGAGGGCATCATCGTCCCGCACGAGAAGACGCTCGTCGCGCCCAAGGCGGACCGGCTCGAGATCCTGAGGCACGTGGGCGCGAACCTCTCGCCCATCTTCGGCCTGTACCGGGACGAGGCGCAGGTCACGGCGCGGACGCTCGACGCGGCGACCGCGGCGGAGCCGGTGGCGGACACCGACTCCGACGACGGCGTGCACCACCGCATGTGGCGGACCGAGGACCCGGCGCTCGTGTCCGCGCTCACCGAGCTCGTCGCGCGGCAGCGCGTCTTCATCGCCGACGGGCACCACCGCTACGAGACGGCGCTCGTGTACCAGCGCCAGCTCGAGGAGGCGAACCCCGGCCTCCCCGCGGACGGCGGGCACCACTACATCCTCATGTTCCTGTGCCCGATGAACGACCCGGGCCTGTTCCTGTTCCCCACGCACCGGCTCCTGTTCGGCCTGAAGGACCTCTCCCTCCCGCGCTTCGTCGAGCGGCTCGAGCGCTACTTCACGGTGGAGACGCTCCCCGAGGACATCCGCCGCCCGGCGGGCCGCGCCTGGGCCATCTCCAAGCTCGCCGAGCACGGGGGCAAGGCGAGCACCTTCATCCTCCTCTCCGCCGAGGACCAGAAGGCGCGCGTGGTCACGCTGCGCGACGACGTGGACCTCTCCGACGCGGAGCTGCCCGCGAACCAGATGCTGCGGGCGCTCGACGTGACGGTGCTGCACTCGATCGTCTTCCAGCACCTGCTCGGCCTCTCGCCGCGGGCGCAGGAGAACCAGGAGAACCTCACCTACGTCCGCGACGCGGGCGAGGCGGTGAACCGGGTCCTCTCCGGCGAGCATCAGCTCGGGTTCCTCCTGAACCCCACGCCGATGTGGCAGGTCGAGGCGATCGGCGACGCGGGCGAGACGATGCCGCAGAAGAGCACGCTCTTCTACCCGCGCCTCCAGAGCGGCCTCGTGATGCGCCAGGTGAACCCCCGGGAGCGGCCCTAGCCGGCGAGGCCGCGCTTCTTTGTCCAAACCCGCAGTCTGCGATAGAAAACCGTCATGCCCTTCCCCCAGGACCGCCCCCGCCGCCTGCGCCGCAACGAGGCGCTGCGCAGCCTCGTCCGCGAGACGCACCTCGCGCCCGACGACCTCGTCTGGCCGCTGTTCGTGCTCCCCGGCAAGCGCGTGCGGAACCCGGTGAAGTCGATGCCGGGCGTCTTCCAGCTGTCGGTCGACGAGCTCGTCGCGGAGGCGCAGGCCGGGTACGAGGCGGGCGTCCGCTCCGTGATCCTGTTCGGGATCCCCGAGCACAAGGACGAGATCGGCAGCGGGGCCTACGACGAGAACGGCGTCGTCCCGCAGGCGATCCGCGCGCTCAAGGCAAAGGTCCCCGGGCTCGTCGTGATGACCGACGTGTGCATGTGCGAGTACACGGACCACGGCCACTGCGGCATCCTCAAGGCGCCGAAGGCCGGCGGCCCCGGGCAGGATCTCTCGGTCGACAACGACGCGACCCTGCCGCTCCTCGCCAAGGAGGCGGTCGCGCACGCCCGCGCCGGCGCCGACATCGTCGCCCCGTCGGACATGATGGACGGCCGCGTCGCCGCGATCCGGGCGGCGCTCGACGCCGAGGGGTACGGAGACGTGCCCGTCCTCTCCTACGCCGCGAAGTTCGCCGGCGCGTTCTACGGCCCGTTCCGCGACGCCGCGGAGAGCGCGCCGCGCGAGGGGCCGGGCATCCCCAAGGATCGCAAGGGCTACCAGATGGACCCCGGCAACTGGCGGGAGGCGCTCCGCGAGGTGGCGCTCGACGTCGCCGAGGGCGCCGACATGGTGATGGTGAAGCCCGCGGTGCCGTACCTCGACATCGTGCGGCTCATCCGCGATCGCTTCGAGCTGCCGGTCGCCGCGTACCACGTGTCCGGCGAGTACGCGATGATCAAGGCCGCCGCCGAGCGCGGCTGGATCGACGAGGCGCGGGTCGTGCTCGAGACCCTGCTCTGCTGCCGCCGCGCCGGCGCCGACCTCATCCTCACCTACTACGCGAAGGAGGCCGCGCACCTCCTCACCGGGAAGCGCGGGTGACCCGCGGAGCGTCCCAGCCCGACGAGCCCGGCGGGGCGGCCTCGTACAAGGTCGTCGAGGTCTCGCCCGTCGGCGAGGAGAGCCTGGAGGGGGCGCTGAACCGCTGGACCGCGGAGGGCTTCGCCTTGGAGTCGGTGCACTTCGTCATGCGCGAGGGGTCGCACCGCCCGGCGATGGCCTACCTGTTCTTCGTGCGGGGGAGCGCGTAGCGAGATGCGCGACGCGAGGCGAGAGGGCAGCCCGTACCCCAAGGCGGACCTGTCGCTCCGCGCGCTCGCGCGGCTCGCCGACTTCACCCTCGCGCTCGTCCTCGCCCAGGCGTCGCCGCAGGTGGGGCCGCTCCTCGCCGCGCTCTACCTGCTCGTCGCCGACGGCCTGCTCTCCGGGCAGTCCATCGGCAAGAAGATCTTCGGCGTGCGCACGGTCGTGGTGCCGCGCCGGGCGCCGGCCGGCTACCGCGAGTCCATGCTGCGCAACGCGCCGTTCGCGCTCGTCGCCATCTTCTACGCGGTGCCGCTGCTCTGGCCCGTGCTGTTCGTCGCCGGCGTGCCGATCGTCGCCTTCGAGGCGTACATGATCTACACGGACCGGCTCGGCGTCCGGATCGGCGACATCTTCGCCGACACGCAGGTGGTCGACGGGAAGGTGCTGGCGAAGGACGCGGCCGTGGCGCCCGACCTCGCCGCCACGCCGGCGCCGCCGCCCTCCGCGAGCGCGACGCGCGGCGGCGCGGCCCGGTCGGCCGCCTAGGAGCATGACCCGCGAACCGCCAGCGAGCGAGGCGAGCCCGCCGCGGCGGAGGCGCAGCCCCCGTTAGTTCCTTCCAGGAGCCGGCCCACGATGCGCATCGCGCTCACGCACAACCTTCGACTCTCCGACTCCGAGGAGGAGGCCGAGTTCGACACCCGCGAGACCGTCGACGCCCTGGCGGCCGCCATCGAGCGCCTCGGCCACCGCGTCGAGCGGATCGAGGTCTCCGGGCCGGCGTCGCGCACCGTCGCGCGCCTCGAGGCGTTCGGGCCGGACCTCATCTTCAACACCGCCGAGGGGCGGCGCGGCCGCTTCCGCGAGGCGTTCTTCCCGGCGCTCTTCGACGAGCTCGGGATGCCGTACACCGGCTCCGACGCCTACGCCCTCGCGCTCACGCTCGACAAGCAGCTCACGAAGCTCGTGCTCGCCCAGCACGGGGTCACGACGCCGCGCTGGCAGTACCTCGAGGACGCGCAGAAGCTCCAGCCCAACGCCCTGCGCTACCCCGTCATCGTGAAGCCCAACTTCGAGGGCAGCTCGAAGGGCATCACGCAGGACTCGGTGGTCGAGGACGCCCTGCGGCTCCACGAGGTGGTGCGCGAGTCCCTCCGGCGCTACCCCGCGGGGCTCCTCGTGGAGGAGTTCATCGTCGGGCGGGACGTGACGGTGCCGTTCCTCGAGGCGGCCGCGCCGGAGCGGCACGGCGTGCTGCAGCCGGTCGAGTACGTCATCGACGAGGCGGCCACCGCCTCCCGCCGGTACGCCATCTACGACTACGAGCTCAAGACCAAGCTCGACCGGTACGTGTCCGTGCGCGCGCCGGCGAAGGTGAAGCGGAGCCAGGCCGAGCGGATCCAGCAGCTCTGCGAGACCGTCTACCGCCAGCTCGGGATCCGCGATCTCGGCCGGATCGACCTGCGCCTCGGCGACGACGGCGGGATCTACTTCCTGGAGATCAACGCGCTGCCCTCCCTCGAGCCCGGGGCGGGCATCTACGCCTCCGCCGCGCTCGAGGGGCTCCACGACGACGCCGTGCTCGGCGCGGTCATCCAGAGCGCGACGCGCCGCTTCAACATCGCCGAGCCGCGCGGACGGCGCGGCCGCCCGAGGCGCACCGAGCGGCTCAAGGTCGGCTTCACCTTCAACGTGAAGCGGCTCACGCCGGACCCGTCGGGCGAGGGGGACGAGGAGGCCGAGTACGACTCCCCGAAGACGCTCCAGGCGATCCGCGAGGCCATCGCGAGCTACGGCCACGAGGTGGTCGATCTCGAGGCGACGACCGAGCTGCCCTTCGTCCTCGCGGCGACGCCGGTGGACGTCGTGTTCAACATCGCCGAGGGGTTCCGGGGCCGGAACCGCGAGTCGGCGGTCCCGGCGCTCCTCGAGCTCCTCGACATCCCGTACACGGGGTCGGATCCCGCCGCGCTCTCGGTCTCGCTCGACAAGGCGCTCGCGAAGCGCATGGTCCGGACGCACGGGGTGCTCACGCCCGACTACGTGGTGATGCACACCGGGAAGGAGCGGCTCCCGCGCGAGCTCTCGTTCCCGCTCCTCGTGAAGCCCGTCGCGGAGGGGACCTCGAAGGGCGTCACGAAGAAGTCCATCGTGCGCGACGAGGTCGAGCTGCGCGAGGTCGCGCGCGAGCTCATCGCGAAGTACCGCCAGCCGGCGCTCGTCGAGGCGTACGTCGCCGGGCGCGAGTTCACGGTGGGGCTCCTCGGCGAGCGCCGCCCGCGCGTGCTGCCGCCCATGGAGATCGTCTTCCTCGACGCGAGCGATCCCACGCCCATCTACTCGTTCGAGATGAAGCAGGACTGGAACGAGCACATCCGCTACGAGGTCCCCGCGAAGCTCGCGCCGCGCGAGCTCGACCGGCTCGAGAAGGCTGCGCGCGAGTGCTTCACCGCGCTCGGCTGCCGCGACATCGCGCGGGTGGACTTCCGCATGGACGCGGAGGGCCGGATCTACTTCATCGAGTGCAACCCGCTGCCGGGGCTCGCGCCCGGGTGGTCGGACCTCGTGCTCATCTCGCAGGCCGCCGGGATCGACTACCGCGGGCTCATCGGCGAGATCCTCGCGTTCGCGATCCGGCGCTACCAGGAGCGGGAGCGAGAGCGGGAGCGGGCCCGGCGGGCGCAGGCGGCGGCCGAGCGCGAGGCCCTCGCGGAGCGCGCCGTGGCGGAGCGGGGCGCGCACGCGCAGGCGGTCGCGGGCGCCGCCAACGGGTCGAACGGCTCGGAGAAGCCTTCCGGGACGCCCGGCGAGGGCGCGCCGCCCGTATAATCGCGGGCGATGCCCGACGACCGCCCGACGAACGAGCCGCGCCGCCGCGCGCGGGAGCTGGGGATCCCGCTCGGGCGCTACAAGACCGGGCGCTGGAACGCGATCACCGACGTCGCGGGCGTGAAGGTCGGCCACGCGACGATCATCCGCGGGGCCGCGGGGCCGCTCAAGGTGGGGAAGGCGCCGGTGCGCACCGGCGTCACCGCGATCCTCCCGAACCCGGCGAACGTGTTCGAGGAGCGCGTCGTCGGCGGCGGCTTCATCCTGAACGGGGCGGGCGAGGTCTCGGGGATGACCCAGCTCCTCGAGTGGGGCCTCATCGAGACGCCGATCTTCCTCACCAACACGCTCTCCGTCGGCGCGGTCTCGGACGCCGCCGTGAAGTGGATGATCGACCGGTTCCCGGGCATCGGGCACGAGCACGACGTCATCATCCCGCTCGTCGGCGAGTGCGACGACTCCTGGCTGAACGACATCGCCGGCCGGCACGTGCACGAGGAGCACGTGACCGAGGCGCTCCGGACCGCGAGCGACGGGCCGGTCGCGGAGGGGAGCGTGGGCGGCGGGACGGGGATGATCACCTGCGACTTCAAGGCGGGGATCGGCACCGCGAGCCGCAAGCTCCCGGAGGTGCTCGGCGGCTACACCGTGGGCGTGCTCGTCATGTCGAACTTCGGCGTGATGCGGCAGCTCCGCGTGGGCGGGCTCCCGGTCGGCGAGGTGCTCGAGGCGCGGTACCGCTCGGCCCCGCGCCGGAGCCAGAACTACGGCTCCATCATCGCGGTGATCGCGACGGACGCGCCGCTCATCACCCACCAGCTCAACCGGCTCGCCAAGCGGGCCGCGCTCGGCATCGGCCGCGTCGGCTCGACCGCGATGCACGGCTCGGGCGAGATCGTCCTCGCGTTCTCGACGGCCAACAAGGTGCCGCGCGAGTCGCGCAAGATGGTCTACCGGGTGAAGATCCTCCTCGACCAGCGGCTCGATCCGCTCTACGAGGCCGTGATCGAGGCGACCGAGGAGGCGATCCTCAACTCCCTCTGCATGGCGCGCGACATGGACGGCGCGAACGGCCACGTCTCCCGGGCGCTGCCGCTCGCCGACGTGAAGGAGCTCGTGCAGCACTGGACGTCGCGTCACGGCGCCGAGCCCGCTCCGGCTGGCCGCCGGCCGCAGCCAGAGCCGGGCGCGGCGCCGAGGATCCCCGCCGCCGTCGCGAAGCCGAGCGCGGCTCGGGGCGCCGAGGGCATGCCGCGGCCGACGCGGCCTGCGGGCGCGCCGCCGCCGGCGAGGATCGAGCGGGCGGACGCGCGCAGCGACTCGCAGGAGGCCAAGGCGGAGGGCGCAGCGACGGGGGAGGGCGCCCCTCGCCCGGACGGCGGCGAGACGCCGGACCGCTGACGCTCTGGCGCGCCCGGCCCCGGCGTGCGATACACCGTCGCCGGGACGACTTTTCCCCATCGGTCGACACGACCCGACCCACGGAGGCCCCATGGCCAACTCGAAGAGCAAGCACATGCGGATGAAGAGCGAGCGGCGCCGGAAGTGGAAGGCCCGCAAGCGTCGCCAGAAGGCCTCCAAGGGCCAGGCGAAGAAGTAGCGCGCCGCGCGACGGCGCTCGCTTCACGAGCGGCGGGGCGGCCTCCGGGCCGTGCCCGCCGTCGCGCTTTCCGGCTCCCTGCCCGGTCCGGGCCGTCCGCCCGATCAGAACCGCAGCGCCAGCCCGAGCTCCGGCCCCGAGAAGTGGAGCTGCGGGCCGTCCTTCCGATCGCCCGAGACGTCGATCGCCCGCCAGCCGAGCGTGAGCGCCAGCGGACCGCCCCGGAACGCCGCCGCGAGCCGGGCGTCGGTGACGGGAACCGGGGTCGGCGTCACGCGGGCGTGACCCTCGACGCCGAACGGCCCGACGAGGCCGAGGTGGCCGGACACCCCCACGTCCGGCCCGAACGCGATCGTCCCCGCGTACGGCTCGCCGACGAGCCCGCCCGAGTCGGGCATCGACAGCATCGACGCGCCGACCTCGAGCCGCATCCGGTAGGAGGGCGCGGACAGGAACGACCAGGTTGCGTGCATCGTGCCCCACCCCAGCGTGGCCGCGTCGTTGGTCATCGCGCCGCGCAGGCGGTCGCGGCCCACGGCGCCGATGCTGGCGTGGAACCCGAGGTGACGCCCCTCGATGACGAGGTCGAGCACGCCGGCGCCGCCTCGCGTGTGGCCGGCCGCCTGGAGCGACAGGAGCGTCGTCGTGCGGTCCGGGCTCCCCTCGGGCGGTGGGAGATAGGCCTCCGGCGGATAGGGCACGTAGGGCCGGTACATGGGGTAGTAGCCCCACCCCCAGCCGAGCCCCCACCAGAACGGCGCGATCCCGAGGGCGTACGCCGGGTACGGGTAGTATGGATAGGACGGATAGTATGGGTAGTAGGGGGAGTAGGGGTAGCGAGGAGAATACGGCCCCGGCGCCGGGCGGTGGCTCGGCGGCACCGTGCCGGTGGGCGGCGGCGCGGGGCGGACCGCGGCGCTGCCGCGCGGGGGTGCGGGCCGGGTGCCGTAGTACGGGGACTGGGTCGCCCGGGTGGGCGCGCCGGAGGGCCCGACGCGAGGCTGGCCGGCCCGCGGGGGCGCGGGGCGGGGCTGGGCCGCGCCGCGCGCCGGGGCGGCGCGGCTCGGGGCAGGGCGTGCGCGGGGGGGCGCCGGGTCGTCTGCCCTCGAGGGGGCGGGCGCGGAGAGCAGTCCGGCGACGAGCACTGCGATGAGGGAGCGCATGGGCACCTCGCCTCCCAGGGTAGCAACGGGGGTGCCACGGGGAGGCGGAGCAGCGCTCGCCGGGGGCCCGCGGATCGACGTGTTCTGGAGGGTCGCGCCGGGCCGCGCGGACGCGAGGTGACGCTGCCGCGGCACGGCGTGAATCCGGCGCCCGCACCGCCTCGGGAGGGCTCCGCGCGTCACGCGTCAAGACGTCCTTGACGCCGCCCGCGCCGTCGCGCTAATGACTGCGCTCCCTCGCGGTCACCAGGGCCGCGGGGGGCGAGAGGTGCAGCCGGTCAGGTTCTTCGAGACGCTGCGAGATCGGGTCGTCCTCCGCTCGCAGATCGGGAAGCGGAAGCTGGATCGCTCCGCTACCCGTCGAGCGCTGGACCAGGCCTCTCGGGAGCTCGGCGAGCGCTTCGCGGTGCTCGTCCGGATGGGTCGGGCGGAGGTCCCCGGCGAGCTCACGGTGTTCCTGGACGCGGTGCGACTCCTCGAGGAGAAGCTCGCGGGGCAGGAGAAGGAGATCGCGGAGCTCGAGGCCGAGTTCCCGCGACGAAAATAGAAGACCTTTGGGCCCGTGGCGCAGCTGGGAGCGCGTCTGAATGGCATTCAGAAGGTCACCGGTTCGATCCCGGTCGGGTCCACCAACTCCCTGAAGTGAGACGGGCCGTCAGGACATCCTGACGGCCCGTCGCTTTTTCCGCGTCGCTCAGGCCAGCTCGAGCGCTTGCGCGAGGTCGTCCACGAGGTCGGCCGGATCCTCCAGCCCCACCGAGAGGCGGATCATGGCGGGGCCGAAGCCGGCCTGGAGCTTCTGCTCCGGCGTCATGTCGGCGTGCGTCATCGACCAGGGATGCTCGATGAGCGTCTCGATCCCTCCGAGGCTCACCGCCAGTCGCATGTGCCGGACGGCGTCGAGCACGCGGTAGGCCTCGGCCTCGCCGCCGTGGACGTCGAAGCTGACCACGCTGCCGGCGCCGCTGCACTGCTGCTTCCAGAGCGCCACCTGGCGCGCGCCCATCTCCTCGAGGCCCGGGTAGTAGACCCGCTTCACCTGGGCGTGGCCCCGCAGCAGCTCCACCAGCCGTCGGGTGTTGGCCTGCTGCTGCTCCATGCGCAGCTGGAGCGTGCCGAGCGAGCGGGTGATGAGCCAGGCGGTGTCCGGATCGGACATCGATCCCATGATGGTCCGCGTGGCCCGCACGGCGTTGATGACGTCGGCGCTCCCCATGGCCAGGCCGGCCACGAGATCCGAGTGGCCGCCGAAGAACTTGGTGGCCGAGTAGAGCACCACGTCGGCGCCCAGCCCGAGCGGCTGCGAGAAGATCGGCCCGAGGAACGTGTTGTCGATGAGCACCTTCACCTTCCGTCCGCCCGTGGAGCAGCGGTCCGCCACGCGCCGCGCCGCGGGCACGTCGCAGAGCTCCATGGTCGGGTTGGCGGGCGACTCGAGGTAGATGACCCGGGTGCTCGGGTGAGACTCCGCCACCGCCGCCAGCTCGGCCTCGGTCGCGCCGGCCGGGAACGGCACGGTCCGGATGCCGAACTCCGGGAGCAGCTTGCGGAAGAGGTACTCCGTGCCGCCGTAGATCGGGTCGGAGAAGAGGAGGGTGTCTCCGGGGCGGAGCAGCGTGAGGCAGGTCGAGGAGATGGCTCCCATCCCCGAGGAGAAGAGCGCGGCCGACTCGGCGCCGTCCCACGCCGTGACCCGGTCCTCGAGGATCTCGCTGTTGGGGTTGTTGACCCGCGTGTAGATGAGCGCCGGGCTCTCGCCCTGCTCCCGCTGGCGCAGGCCGTAGGCGAGCTCGAAGGCTCGCTTGCCCTCGACCGCCTTCTTGAAGATGAACGTCGAGGTGCGGAAGAGCGGCGGCACCGCGGCGCCCTCGGAGCGCTGCGGCTCGTAGCCCTTCTCGAAGATCAGCGTCTGCGGCGACGGCGAGCGGCGTGCGGGCATGGTCGGGTTCTCCCGGGCGGGCATCCTCCGATGGGCTGCCCCGCCGCGTTAGAGCCCCGTTACGGGCCGTGGAGGCGCACGCGTGGTCGAGCGACCTCGCTCCCGCGGGCTCGTCCCTGGCGGGCGCAGGCGTGCCGGAAAGGCGGCTCTGGCCGAGCCGGTGCCGGCCCTTCCCACGACGCCGCGCGGCATCCCCGCGCCGCAGCGCGCCACGCCCTAGGCGCCGGGCGTGACGGTGCGCGGGGCGCCCGCTTCCGCCCGGACGGCGGGACGGGCGAGGGAGATCGGCTCGTTCGGCTCGGCGGGACGCGGGACGGTCTTCCTCGGCCGCCGCGCCGCGGCGCCCCCGACGAACGGCGCGAACAGGCGGAGGAGCCGCTCGCCGTTCCGCGCGAGCGTGAACTCGCGGAGCACCGCGCGGCGCCCGGCGAGCCCCAGCTTGCGCGCGAGGGTCGGGTCCCCGACGAGCCGCTCGATCGCGTCCGCGAGCGCCGCGGCGTCGCCCGGCTCGACCACGAGGCCCGTCTTCCCGTCGCGGACGAGCTCGGGGATGCCGGAGACCCGCGTCGAGACGACGGGGCAGCCGGCGGCCATCGCCTCCATGAGCGCCACCGGGATCCCGTCCATCATCCCGGCCGCGGTGACGACGCTCGGGTGCACGAGCACGTCCGCCGAGGCGAGGAGCGCGCGCACCTGGTCCTGCGGCTGCCCGCCGAGGAGCTCGACCTCCCCGAGCTTCAGCGCCGCGATCTGCCTCTCGAGGGCGGCGCGCTCGGGCCCGTCGCCGACGAGGACGCAGCGGAAGGCGACGCGGCGCTCGCGCAGGAGCGCGCAGGCGTCCACGAGGTGCCGGTGGCCCTTGTAGTCGCGCAGGCCCGCGACGCAGGCGATGACGGCCGGCCCCCGGCGCGCGGGCTGCGCGCGCGGCTGGAAGCGGGCGGGATCGACGCCGCAGCGCACGATGGAGGTCTTGGCGGCGGCCTCCTCGCCGTACAGCTCGCGCAGGAGCGCGCGGTTGTACTCGGAGATCGTGACGACGAAGCGCGCCTCCCGGACCTTCTCCTCCAGCATCGCGCGGTCGAGGTAGAGGTCGTGCGCGTGGGCGGTGAAGCTGTAGCCCGTCCCGGTGAGCTCCTTCACGACGAGCGCCGCGAGCGCGGGGTGCGTCGCCCAGTGGGCGTGCACGTGCGCGTGGCCGCCCGCCTCGACCTCCCGCGCGATGAACGCCGCGCGGGGCACGACCACGAGGGCGCGGGCGAGGAAGCCCGGCGAGCGCAGGTTGCCGCGGATCGCGCGCGCCCAGGCGCGCAGGTAGGCGCGGGGCTTCCGGCGCAGCCAGTGGAGCTGCGCCGCCGCGACCTCACGCGAGAGGCCGCGGTGGTAGCGCGTGTGCGCGAGCATCCCGTCCGCGCCGGGGTGCATGGGCCCGGGCGCGGCGCCGAGGAGCGGGTAGACGTCGATCTCGAGCCCCCGGCGGCGGAGCTCGAGCATCTCGTGCAGGATGAAGGTCTCGGTCGGCGCCGGGAACCAGGACATCAGGTACGCGACGCGCCCGCGGCGCCGCGGCTTCGGCTCGGTGTGGGGCATCCGCTCTCTCATCCCCCGGCGGCGGCCGGATCCCGGCGAAGCCGCGAGTAGACCTCCAGGAAGACCTCCGCGACGTGGTCGAGCCCGTAGCGGGCGGCGACCTCCTCGCGGGCGGCGCGCGCGCGCTCCTGCGCTGCCGGATCGCGGAGCGCCTCCACGAGCGCGTCCGCGAGCGCCCCGGGACGCTCCGGCGGCACGAGCCGCCCGGTCACCCCGTCGCGCAGCACCTCCGCGGACCCGCCCACCGCGGTGGCCACGACCGGAACGGCGCACGCCATCGCCTCGAGGAGCGCGACCGGCATCCCCTCCGTGCGCGAGGGCAGCACCGCCGCGTCGGCGGCGCGGAGGAAAGGCGCGACGTCGGCGACAGGGCCCGGGAGCGCGAGCGAGGTCTCCACCCCCTCGCGCCGCGCGAGCTCCTCGAGGCGCGCGCGCTCGGCGCCGTCGCCCAGCATCCAGAGCCGCGCCTCGGGCAGCCGCGCGACGACCCGCGGCCACGCCCGGGCGAGCACGTCCACGCCCTTCTCCGGGGAGAGCCGGCCGGCGTACACGACGAGCGGTCCAGCGGGGAGCCCGAGCGCGCGGCGCAGCGCGGCGCGCTCCTCCGCCGCGGCGGGCCGGAAGCGCTCGAGGTCCACGCCGTTCGGGATCGAGAGGATGCGCTCGGGCGGCACGCCGGCCGCGCGGAGCTCCGCGTGGATCGGGCCGCTGATCGCCACGAAGGCGTCGGCGCGCGCGACGGTCGCGCGGAGCCGCAGCCGGCCGAGCGCGGTCGCGGAGAGGACGCCCACGTCGCCGATGGCCCCGCACGCGTGGGGGTTCAGGAGGATGGGCGTACCGGTGAGCGCCGAGAGGAGGAGCGCGGCGGAGGAGGGCGAGAGGAGCTGGTGCGCGTGGACGACGTCGACGCGCGGCCGCAGCGAGGCGACGCGGCGCGCCGCGGCGGCCACGTAGGCCAGGGTCGCGAGCGGCCCCGGCGCTCCCGGTGGCGCCCCGACGCGGTGGACGTGCAGGCGGCCCTCCACGGCGTGCGCCGGGCAACCGGGCGAGCGCCGCGTGACGACGTGGACCTCGGCGCCCCTCGCGGCGAGCGCCCGCGCGAGGGAGAAGGTGTGGCTCTGGATGCCGCCGACGGACGGAGGGTAAAGGCTCGTCAGGATCGCGACGCGCGGCGCCGGCCGCGGCGCTGCGGTCGCGCTCGACGGGGCCTCCCCCTCCAGGGATGCGTAGACTTCTCCACGGAGCATGTGTCTGCCGACATGAACGCTCGGCTGCTGACGCCGCGAAAGGAAGGACCATCTTCGGGAAGGGCAGGCCGTGGATCGCGTGCCGAGAATTCATCCGTGAGGGGGACCGCCGTTGCGAATCGCTGAGATCATCAACTCGTTCGACATCGGCGGCGGCGAGGTGCAGCTGCTCGAGCTGGTGCGGGGCCTCATGAAGAGGCATCGCCTCTCGGTGCACGCCCTCGAGCTCCGCGGACCGCTCCTCCCGCGAGTGCAGGGGCTCGGCCTCACGCCGGAGGGGCATCCGCTCGGCGGCTCGCTCGCGAGCCGCAGGGCCCTCCGGGCGGTCGGAGAGCTCGCGCGGGCGTTCCGGCGTGACGGGGTGCAGGTCGTCCACGCCCACGACTTCTACTCGGCGTTCGTCGCGGTGCCCGCGGCGCGGCTCGCCGGCGCGGGCGTGATCGTCGGCCGGCTCGACCTGGGCCACCTCCAGAGCCCCGCGCAGCGCGCGGTCCTCGCGGGGCTGTCGCACGCGGCCGACGCGGTGATCGTGAACTGCGGCGCGATCTTCGACCTCGTGATCGGCGACGAGCGCGTGCCGCCCGACCGCGTCTCGCTCGTCCGGAACGGGATCGACCTCGACGCGTTCGACGCGGCGCGCGCCGCGCGGCTCGCGCTGCCCTTGCCGGACGTGCGCGGCCGCCCGGTCGCCGTGATCGTCGCGAACATGCGCCACGAGGTGAAGCGGCAGGAGGACTTCCTCGAGGCGCTCGCCATCGCGCGCCGCGAGCGCCCGGACCTGGCCGCGTTCCTCGTGGGCGAGGGCGACCGCGTGGACGGGCTCATGACGCTCGCGTCGCGGCTCGGGCTCGACGGTCACGCCTTCTTCCTCGGCCGGCGCCCCGACGTCCCGGCCGTGCTCGCCCGCGCGACCCTCGGCGTCCTGTCGTCCGCGCAGGAGGGGCTCTCGAACGCGGTGATCGAGGGGATGGCGGCGGGGCTGCCGATGGTGGTCACCGACGCCGGCGGGAACGCGGAGCTCGTCCGGCACGGCGAGCGCGGGCTCGTGGTGCCGGTGGGTGCGCCCGCGGCGCTCGCGGCGTCGATGCTGCAGGTGCTCGCGGAGCCCGCCCGTGCCAGCGCGTTCGGCGAGGCGGGGCGGCGGTTCGTGGAGGAGGCGCTGTCCGTGGAGCGGATGGTGGCCGAGCACGAGCGGCTCTACCGGCGTGTCGCGGCCGAGCGGCCCGGCCTGGCGCGCTCCGTCGCGCGCGCGGGCGGCGGCGCGCGTCAGGTCGCGACGGGCGGCCTGGGAATCCTGCGGCACCGCGCCGTGACGCGCGCGCAGGCCGGCGAGCGCTCCGCGGGCCAGGCCGGCTGACGCCGCCCGACCCTCCCGCGAGGGGCGGACTCGAGCGCGTCAGGCGGTGGGGCCGACGCCGGGCGCGGCCAGCGCTCTCTCCACGTCGCGCCGCGAGTAGCCCTCGGGCCTGTCCGACGGCGGGTGGGAGAGGAAGCTCGCCACGATCTTCCCGAGGTAGATCTCGAGCGGCTCGTGGCGGAAGCCGAGCTCGTTCCAGGCGCGGCTCGGGTCGACGAACGACATCCAGCGGCCGCTGAAGGGCGAGACCCGCAGCGGGTCGAGGCCGGCGGCCCGGATTCGCTCCGACGGGATCGCGACCACGTCCGCGGCGCTGCCGAGGTGGTGGCGGAGGAGCGCCATGAGCTCGGCGAGCGTGGGCGTCTCCTGCTGCGCCACGTTGTAGGCCTTCCCGAAGGTCTCCTTGCGGCCGAGGAGCTCCACGAGGAAGCGCGCCACCTCGCCGCCGTAGACGTGGCGGACGCGGTGCTCGCCGCCGTCGGGCAGGATGACCGGGCCGCCGTCCACGAGCCGCCACAGGTACGACTCCATCCGGCGGTGGTAGTCGCGCTCGCCGTTCACCATCGGGATGCGCACGCGCGTCGCGGGGAACGCGCTCGCCGCGACGAGCGCGTCCTCGCAGGCGCGCTTGCCGAGGCCGTAGTCCCAGTCGGCGAGGTCGGCCGGGTCCGCCGGGCGCGCCATCACCGGCCCGTCGTAGTCCTCCTCGCGCGCGGGCGCGGGCGCCCCCTCGCGCACGAGGTAGACCTGGCCCGTCGAGACCATGACGTAGTGGCCGCAGTCGCGGAACAGCTCCGTAGCGCGCCGGCCGTCCTCGCCGGTGAACGCGGCGAGATCCACGACCGCGTCGAAGCGGCGGCCCTGGAGGAGGCGGCCGAGATCGCGCGAGGTGCGGTCCGCGACGATCCGGTCCACGCGCCCGCCGAACGGATCCGCCAGGCGGCCGCGGTTGAGGAGGGTGACCTGATGGCCCGCCGCGAGGAGGCGGAAGCCGAGGAGCCAGCCGACGAACCGGTTGCCGCCGATGACGAGGACGTCCACGCTTCAGTCCCTCCGCGCCCGTACCTGCCCCCGCCCGCGGGCTCGCGTCAAGGAAACTGCGCGTCCGAGGAGCGCCCCCGGCCGTCGCGGAGGCGCCCGCGATCGGGCAGACTCGGGGTCATGACCCCCGAAGAGTTCCGCAAGCTCGGCCACGCGCTCGTCGACTGGGTCGCCGACTACCGCGAACGGCTGCCGTCCCTGCCCGTCATGAGCCCCGTCGCGCCCGGCGCCATCCGCGCGCGCTTCCCGGCGGAGCCGCCCGCGGAAGGTGGCCGGCTGGCCGAGGCGATCGCCGCGCTCGACGACGCCATCCTCCCCGGCATCACTCACTGGAATCACCCCGCCTTCTTCGCCTACTTCCCCTCGAACACGAGCCTCGCCTCCGTCCTCGGCGATCTCGTCGCGGCCGGCCTCGGCGCGCAGGGGATGAGCTGGCAGACCTCTCCCGCGGCGACCGAGGTGGAGGAGGTCGTGATGGGCTGGATCCGCCGGATGATCGGGCTCCCGCCCGAGCTCGTCGGCGTCGTGCAGGACACCGCCTCCACCTCCACGCTCACGGCGCTCCTCTGCGCCCGGGAGCGGGCGAGCGGCTTCTCGCAGAACGGGGCGGGCCTCCAGGCCGGAGCGGCGCCGCTCGTCGTCTACGCCTCGGACCAGGCGCACAGCTCGATCGAGAAGGCGGCGCTGCTCGCCGGCTTCGGCAAGGCGCACCTGCGGCTCGTCGGGACGGACGACGCGCACGCGCTCCGGCTCGATCTCCTCGAGCGCGCCATCGCGGAGGACCTCGCGAGGGGGAACAGGCCGTGCGCCCTCGTGGCCGCGACCGGCACGACGTCCACGACCGCGCTCGACCCGGTGGCCGGGATGGCCGACCTCGCCGCGCGCCACGGGATGTGGCTGCACGTGGACGCCGCGCTCGCGGGCACGGCGATGGTGCTGCCGGAGTGCCGCTGGATGTGGGCGGGCGTGGAGCGCGCGGACTCGATCGTGTTCAACCCGCACAAGTGGATGGGGATCGGCTTCGACTTCAGCGCCTACTTCGTGCGCGACCCGCAGCACCTCGTGCGCGTCATGAGCACGAACCCGTCGTACCTCCGGACCGCGCACGACGCGGTGGTGAACAACTTCCGCGACTGGGGCATCCCGCTCGGCCGCCGGTTCCGCGCGCTCAAGGGCTGGTTCCACCTCGTGGACGAGGGCGTCATCGCGATGCAGGCCCGCATCCGCCGCGACCTCGCGAACGCGCAGTGGCTGAAGGAGCAGGTGGACGCCACGACCGGCTGGGAGCGGCTCGCGCCCGTGCCGCTCCAGACCCTGTGCCTGCGCCACGTCCCCGGAGGCGCCCTGGACGAGCGGGCGCTCGCCGAGCACAACCTGGGGATCGCGCGGCGGGTGAACGACGGTGGCCGCGCGTACGTGACGCCGAGCGTGCTCAAGGGAAAGCAGATGATCCGCGTGTCGATCGGCGCGACCGGCACGGAGCGCGCCGACGTCGAGCGGGTGTGGGCGGAGCTGAGGGAGGCGGCGGGGAGGCGCTGAGGGCGAGCCGAACGGCGGCAGCGAGGGCCGAGGGCAAACTCGCACCTCGACCTCGACCTCGACCCGGACCACCTCTCCCGGTTGCCCGCCGCCCCGCTCCGTCGCATAACTCCGCGCGATGAAGACCCCCGCGGGCGAGCTCCTCCTCCTGGTGCCCACCACGAGCTACCGGCTCGACGACTTCCAGGCCGCCGCGCGCCGGCTGGGCGTGCCGCTCGTCGTCGGAAGCGATCTGTGCCACCGGATCGAGGACGCCTTCGGCGCCCAGCCGGATCTCATCCCGCTCGATTACCGCCGGCCGGAGCGGGCGGCCGAGCAGATCGTCGAGGCGGCGGCGCGGCGGCCGATCCGCGGGATCGTGCCGGCGAGCGATCCCACCGCCGTCATCGCCGCGCTGGCGGCGGAGCGGCTCGGGCTGCCCCACAACCCGCCGGAGGCCGCGCGGCGGGCGGCGAACAAGCACGCGATGCGAGCGGCGCTCAGGGCGGCGGGCGTACCCGTGCCGGAGTTCGCCCTGCACGACCTCGACGGTGATCCGGAGGCGGCGGCGCGGTCGAGCCCGTACCCGTGCGTCCTGAAGCCGCTCATCTTCTCGGCGAGTCGCGGGGTCATCCGCGCCGACGATGCGGCCGGGTTCGTGGCGGCCTGGCGGCGGATCGCACGGCTCCTGCGCGACACGAAGGCGGAGCGGCGCCCGCGCGGCGAGGACGAGGCGCACGAGGTGCTCGTGGAGGCGTTCGTCCCCGGCGCGGAGGTCGCGCTCGAGGGGCTCCTGCGCGGCGGGACGCTCGAGGTGCTCGCGCTCTTCGACAAGCCGGATCCGCTCGACGGCCCGTACTTCGAGGAGACCCTGTACGTCACGCCGTCGCGTCACCCGGCCGCGCTCCAGCGCGAGGTGGAGCGGGTCGTCGCGGACGGAGCGCGGGCGCTCGGGCTCCGCGAGGGCCCGGTGCACGCGGAGCTGCGGCTCTCCCCGGCCGGCCCGGTGGTCCTCGAGATCGCGGCGCGCTCGATCGGCGGGCTCTGCTCGCGCACGCTCCGCTTCGGGGCCGGGCTGACGCTCGAGGAGGTCCTCGTCGCCCACGCGGTGGGGCTGCCGCTCCAGTCGATCCGGCGCGAGCAGCGCGCCTCGGGCGTGATGATGATCCCCATCCCCCGGCGCGGGATCCTCCACGCCGTGCGCGGCCTGGAGGCGGCGAGGGCGGTGCCGGACGTCGTCGACCTCGTCGTGACGGCCGAGGTGGGGCGCGAGGTGGTGCCGTTGCCCGAGGGCGAGGCGTACCTGGGCTTCCTCTTCGCCAAGGCCGAGTCGCCGGCCGCGGTGGAGGCGGCGCTGCGCGAGGGGCATCGCCGGCTGGAGCTCGACATCCGCGCGCCCCTGCCGACCGTCTGAGCGCCCGGCGGTCCGTGCGCCCCGACGGGGCGCCGGGGACATCACGGATTCCTCTGCACGGCAGCCATCATATCCTCGACGGTGCGTGGGACCCGGGGGACGGCTGGAGCAGAGGACGCGGGAACTGCTCGCCGCGGACGACGTGCGGGGGGCCGCCACCGAGGTCCTGCGCGAGCTGGGGCCGCACGTCCTGCGCTATCTCCGCTCGATCATCCGGGACGAGGACGACGCGCGCGACGCGTTCTCGGTGTTCGCCGAGGACCTCTGGCGCGGGCTCCCGGAGTTTCGCTTCGAGGCCCCCCTGCGAAGCTGGTGTTACCGGGTGGCCTGGCACGCCGCCCTCCGCGTCCGGAACGACAGCTACCGGCGGCACGGCCGGCGGCTCGAGACGGGGGAGGCCTCGGCGCTCGCCGCCGAGCTCCACACGACGGAGCCCCGCCTCGAGGGACAGCTCCGCTCGCTCGAGGCGCTCCGCGAGGCGCTCTCCCCCGAGGAGCAGTCGCTCCTCGTGCTGCGGGTGGATCAGCAGCTCCCGTGGGAGGAGGTGTCGCTCGTGCAGCTGGGAGACGCCGACCCGAGGAGCGTCGCGACGCTCCGGAAGAAGTTCGAGCGGCTGAAGGAGCGGCTCGCGCGGCTCGCGCGGGCGCGGGGCCTCATCGACTGACGACGACCACCGGCCGACGACGACTACCCCGCCTCAGCCGACGACGAACACGGTGCAGGAGCGGGCGCCGTGCGCGCCGATGACGAGCGCCTGCTCGATGTCGGCGGTCTTCGACGGGCCGGCGATGAAGAGGCCGTAGCCGCGCGGCAGCGCCGCCACCCGCGCGCAGGCCTCGTGCATGTCGTTCACGATCTCCGCCGCGGGGACGACGAGCGCGAGGTGCTGCGTCACCACGAACACGGCGCGGTCGTGGAGCGACGCGCCGGACACCCACACCGCGCCGTTCTCGGCCACCCCGAAGACGCCCGGCAGCACCGCCAGGTCGATGCCCTCGAGCTCGTGGGGATCGCCGAGCGCGTCGAGCGCCACGTTCCCCGGACCGGCGTCCGTCACTGCCGAGGCGACGCGCTTCGCGCCGAGCCGCTCCGCGAGCGCCGCCACCTCCGCGGCGAGCGCCGCGCCGGTCGCGACCCGCACCGCGGCGCCGGCGACGGCGACGACCGCGGCCTCGAACTGCGCGCGCCGGTCGGCGAAGGGGGCGGCGAGGCCCCCCGTCTCCGCGCGCTCCGCCGGCGGCGGCGCCGCCGCGCGCAGCCTCTGCAGGATCTCTTCCCGGCTAGACACGCGGCCTCCGCTCCTTCCGGTAGAGCTCCCGGAAGCTCTGCGCCGGCATCGGCGGCAGCTCGCGCTGTCGTCCCCAGACGTTCCAGCGGGCGTAGAGGACGCCGCGCGGCAGGTGTCGCCCGAGGAAGCGCGCCACCGCGCCGGCGACGAGGTAGGCCAGCTTCGTGCGCAGCACGAACGCGGCGAGCCGCATGCCGAGCCGCTTCGAGGCGGGCTGTGCGCCGCGCTCGGCGAGATCGCGGCGGCTCCCGAGGATCTGCTCGTGGAGCGGGATCTTCACCGGGCACACGTCGTCGCACGAGCCGCAGAGGCTGGAGGCGAAGGGGAGCGACGCATGGGCGTCGCCGCCGCGCGCGCTCGCGAGGACGATCCCGATGGGCCCGGGGATCGTGTACGTGTAGCTGTAGCCACCGCTCCGCCGGTACACGGGGCAGGTGTTCATGCACGCGGCGCAGCGGATGCAGTGGAGCGCGCGGCGGTACTGCTCCCTGGCGAGGAGCGCGCTCCGCCCGTTGTCGACGACCACGACGTGCAGCTCGCCGCCGCGCATCGGGCCGAGGAAATGGGTGGTGTAGGTGGTGCAGGGCTGACCGGTCGCGGACCGCGCGAGGAGCCGCAGGAACACGGCCAGGTCCTCGAGCCGCGGGATGACCTTCTCCACGCCCATGGACGCGATGTGGAGGGGCGGGAGCGAGGTGCCCATGTCGGCGTTGCCCTCGTTCGTGCAGACGACGATCCCGCCCGTCTCGGCCACCGCGAAGTTCACGCCGGTGAGCCCCGCCTGCGCCGCCATGAACCGCTGGCGCAGGTGGCCGCGGGCGGCCTCGGTGAGGCGGGTCGGGTCGGCGAGCCCCGCGGGCGTGCCGATCTTCTCGTGGAACAGCTCCCCGATCTCCTCCTTCTTCTTGTGGATCGCCGGCATCACGATGTGCGACGGCGGCTCCTTCGCGAGCTGCACGATGCGCTCGCCGAGATCCGTGTCCGTCACCTCGATCCCGCGGGCCTCGAGGTACGGGTTCAGGTGGCACTCCTCGGTGAGCATCGACTTCGACTTCACGAGGCGGGTCACGCCGCGCTCGGCGAGGAGGCGGTGGACGATCGCGTTGTGCTCGTCGGCGTCGCGCGCCCAGTGGACGACCGCGCCCGCCGCCGTGGCGTTCCGCTCGAACTCCTCGAGGTAGTCGGCGAGCCTCGACTGGGTGTGCGCCTTGATGCGCGAGGCCACCTCGCGGAGCCGCTCCCACTCGGGCACGGCCGACGCGGCGCGGTCGCGCTTCGCCCGCACGAACCAGACCGCCTGGTCGTGCCAGTGGACGTGGGGTTCGTCCCGCAGGAAGGCGGCCGCGCGCTGCGCGTGGTCGGCCCCGCCCGACCGGAGCACCGGGAGCGAGTCGCTCATGGCATGGCCTCCGCGAGGACCTCGGCGACGTGCCGGAACGCGAGGGGCGCCTTCGCCCGCCGCGCGAGGCCATCCATGTGCATCAGGCAGGACACGTCGGTGCCGGTGACGATCTCGGCGCCCGCCCTCACGTGGTCGGCGATCCGGTCGCGCCCCATCATGCAGGAGACCGCCTCCTCGACGACGGCGAACGTGCCCCCGAACCCGCAGCACTCGTCGGCGCGCGTGAGCGGCACGAGCTCGATGCCCTCGAGCGAGGAGAGGAGGCTCGCGACCTTGCTGTAGCGCGCCTCCATCAGCTCGCTGGCGCTGCCGAGCCGGAGCTCACGCAGGCCGTGGCAGCTCTGGTGCAGCCCGACCTTGCGCGGGTACCGGCCGGCGATGCGCCCGAGCCCGAGCACGTCGGTGATGAACTCGCAGAGCTCGTAGGTCGCGCGCTTCACGGCCTCGAGCCCGGGCGCGCCGGGGACGAGCGCGTCGTAGTGGTTTCGCACCATCGACGCGCAGCTCCCGGACGGGCAGACGACGTGCTCGAACCCGCCGAACACCTCGAGGAAGCGGCGCGCGAGCGGCGCCGCGTCGGCGGCGAAGCCGGCGTTCGCCATGGGCTGGCCGCAGCAGGTCTGCTCCTCGGGGTAGACGACGTCCACCCCGAGCTTCTCGAGCACGCGCACGGTGGCGAGCCCGACCTGCGGGTAGAGCTGGTCGACGTAGCAGGGGATGAAGAGGGCGACCTTCACGTGGCCTCGGGCGGAGGGGCGGCGAGCGCCGCCCCTCGGCGGTGGGGGGTCACTTCGGCGGCGGCACCGGGATGACCCCGGGGAAGACGTAGGCCTGCAGCATCGCGATGATCCCGATGAACGCGGCGAGCGCGATCGAGTGCCACCAGACGGTGCGGAAGATCGGGCCGAGCGCGTGCGTCCGCTCCTTCGGGCTCTCGTAGCAGGCGGCGCACGCGACCATGATCGACTGCGCGTCGATCATCTTGCCCATCACGCCGCCCGTCGAGTTCGTCGCCACGATGAGGATCTCGTTCAGCTTCAGCTGCTGGGCGGTGATGCGCTGGAGGCTCCCGAAGAGCGCGTTCGAGGCGGTGTCCGAGCCGGTCAGGAAGACGCCGAGCCAGCCGAGGTAGGCGGCGAAGAACGGGTACATGAAGCCCGCCTTCGTGAACGCGAGCCCGAGGACCGCGTCGGTGCCCGAGTAGCGCGTGAGGTAGCCGAGCCCGAGCACCTGCCCGATGACGAGGACCGGGATCTTCATGCGGTGGAGGGTCCGGCTCGTGGCGTCCTTCCACTGGGCCGCGGTCATGCGGAGCGCGAGGCCGGAGAGGATGGCGGCGACGAACACGCCGGTGCCCGCGGCCGAGAGCCAGTTGATGGTGAACCGCGCGGCCTCGGGCTTGGCGTTCGGCAGGGCGACGGGGGGCATGCGCTGCACGAGGTTGTGGAGCGCGGGCATGTCCCAGCCCGGGAGCGAGAGCGTGCCGCTGAACTTGGACCCGAGGAGCGTCGTCGAGAACTTCGCGTCGGCGAGGAGGTTGTTGAGGAACGCCTTGAACGACGGCATGCCCCAGAGCGCGCACGCGGCGATGAGGATCGCCCACGGCAGCCACGCGTAGACGGTCTGACGGACCGTGTAGGGGTACTCCCACGAGTGGTCGGTCGTGTCGCGGCCGGCCGCCCCGACGCTCGCCGCGGCGGCGCGGGCGCGCGCCTCGCGCTCGGAGCGCAGGAGGAAGCGCGTCTTCGGGTGCCACACGAAGCGCAGGAAGAGCGCGGTGCAGACGACGGAGAAGACGCCGGAGACGACGTCGGTCATGAGGTGGAAGGAGTTCGTGCCGGAGGCGAAGTACTGCATGATCGCGAACGAGGCGCCGGAGACGAGCGTCGCCGGCCAGACCTCGAAGGCCTCCTTCCACGTGCCGCCCTCCATCTTGACGAAGGTGACGACGAGCCAGAACGGGACGAGCAGCGACGCGAAGGGGAGCTGGTGGCCGGCCATCGCCGAGAGCGTCACCTGATCGAGGCCGCTCACCGCCGCGAGCGTGACGATCGGCGTGCCGATCGCGCCCCACGCCACGGGGGCGGTGTTCGCGAGGAGGTTCAGCACCGCGGACTGGAAGGGGGAGAAGCCGAGGCCGACCATGACGGCGCCCGCGATCGCGACCGGGGTGCCGAAGCCGGAGGTGCCCTCGATGATCGCGCCGAAGGAGAAGGCGATGAGGAGCACCTGGAGGCGGCGGTCGAACGAGATGTGGATGATCGACTCCTTCACGATCTCGAACTTCCCGGTGATCACCGTCATCGTGTAGAGGAACATCGCCGCGAGCACGATCCAGATGATCCCCAGGAAGCCCGAGAGCGACCCGTACGCGAACGCGGAGACGGCCGAGGTCACCGGCATGCCGAACGGGAGGCACGAGACGAGGAAGGCCGCGATGACGCCGTAGAGCGCGGCGTACGGCGCCGCGATGCCGAGGTGGCGCCGCCCGAGCTCGTCGCGGTGCGGGTGGAGCGCGATGAAGTACAGCAGGGTCAGGATGGGGATCGCCGCCACGAGCGTGGAAAGGAAGGCGTTCCCCAGCGGATTGTAGTTCTGGTGGTACATGCGGTTCCCTCCCGCGCGATGACTGCCTGGTGGGTGCAGACGAGGGCTGCTTGCAGCTCCGGGACGATCGAGGTGGCCGCCGCGAGGCCGCCGGGCGGCGTGGTGGAGGACGGGGTCACGAGGGCGTCTCCTCCGACGGCGCGGCGGCGGTGCCGAGGCGCCCGCGCGCCTCCGGGAGTCGGGCCGCGGACGGCGTGGACGCGCAGCGGTCGACGAGCACGGCGAGCGACCGGTAGGGGACGCCGGCGTGCGCGGAGAGGCCGATCTCGCAGGTGCGCGAGGACGAGTACCCGGCCCGGCACTCCGGGGGCAGCGCGGCGGGCAGCGCCGCGAGCGCGGACGCGTTCAGCTCCGGATGCGTGAAGCCGCGATCTCCCGCGAACCCGCAGCACCCCACGCCGGCGGGGACCACAACCCGCTCCGCGCACGCGGCGGCGACGCGGCGGTAGGTCTCCGAGAGCCCCGCCTTGACCGCGCTGCACGTGACGTGGAGCGCGACGGGCCCGGGCTCGCGCGCGAGCGAGAGGCGGGGGAGGAGGAAGCGATCGATGAACTCGACCGGGTCGAAGATGGCGAGCGATCCGGCGACGAGGTGCTTCATCCGGTAGGCGCAGGGGCTCGTGTCGAAGAGGATCGGGAGCTCGCCGCCCTCGCTCGCGGCCAGGAGCGCCGCCTCGAGCTCGCGGCCCTTCCGCTCCGCCTGGGCGGGGAAGCCCTTCGACTCGAAGGGCATGCCGCAGCAGAGGTCCTCCATCCGGTCCGGGAAGACCACGTCGCAGCGGGCCTTGGCGAGGAGCGAGGAGAGCGCGGCGTAGACCGGCGGGGCCTCGTCGCCGCGCGCGGGCCCCATGGTCCGGGCGACGCAGCTCGGGAAGTAGACGACGCGGAGGTCGGCGCCGGTCGCGGTGGGGGCGAGGCGCGGCCGGACGGGCCGCGGCATCGCGGTGCTCCAGAGCGGGAGCCTCCCCAGGCTCGCCCGCCGCGCCCCGCGCGCGAGGGCGCTCATCGCGGTGGTCCCGAGCACCGCGTGCGCCGCGTTCGCGACGCCGAGGGCCGCGCGCGCGACCGAGCCCACCACCGCGAAGTGCTCCGCGGCCGCGGTCGCCGCCGCGCCGTCCTCGGCGTGCCGCTGCGCCCGGAGCCACTTCGTGTGCGCGCCGGTGTCGATCGCGACGGGGCAGGCGGTGGCGCACAGGCCGTCGGTCGCGCAGGTCTCCTCGCCCATGTAGGCGTAGTCCGCCTCGAGGCGCCGCAGCCGCTCGGGGTCCTCGGCGGTGACGCGCAGCCGCGCGATCTCGCGCTGGACCACGATGCGCTGCCGCGGCGTCGTCGTGAGCTCGCGCGACGGGCAGCGCGGCTCGCAGAACCCGCACTCGATGCACCGGTCGATGATCGGGTGCGCGCGCGGCAGCGGCTTCAGCGCCTTCAGGTGGGCGCCCGGGTCGCCGTTGATGATCACGCCGGGGTTGAGGAGCGTCCCGGGGTCGAAGAGGGCCTTCACGCGCCGCATGAGCCCGTACGCCTTCGCGCCCCACTCGAGCTCGACGTACGGCGCGATGTTGCGGCCCGTCCCGTGCTCCGCTTTCAGCGAGCCGTCGTACTTCCTCGCGACCATCTGGCAGACGTCGTCCATGAAGCGCGCGTAGCGCGTCACCTCCTCGACGTCCCCGAAGTCGGGCGTGAAGACGAAGTGCAGGTTCCCGTCGAGGGCATGCCCGAAGATGATCGCGTCCCCGTAGCCGTGCTCCCCGAGCAGCCGCCGCAGGTCGAGCGTGCCCTCCGCCATGCGCGCGATCGGGAACGCCACGTCCTCGATCACGACGGTCGTGCCGACGCGCCGCGCCGCGCCGACCGCGGGGAAGAGGCCGCGCCGCACGTCCCAGAGCCGCTCGTACTCCGCCTTCACCGGCGTGAACCTCACCGGGTAGAGCGCCGGGACGGGCGCCATCCGCAGCTGGCACGCGGCGATCTGCTCCTCGAGCGCGGCGGCGGAGCCGGCGCGCGTCTCGATGAGCAGGGCGGCGGCGCCCTCCACGAGGCCGCGCAGCTCGGGCGGCATCCCCGGCTTCCCCTCCACGGCGCGCAGGGACGCGCGATCCATGAGCTCGACGGCAGCGACCGGGCCGCCGGCGAGGAGCTGGGTGGCGCGGGCGGCCTCGCCGATGTCGGGGAAGAAGGCGAGCGCGCTGGCCTTGTGCGGCTGCTCCTCGACTGTGCGGTAGGTGATCTCGGCGATGAAGGCGAGCGTCCCCTCCGAGCCGACGAGGAGGTGCAGCAGGATGTCGATCGGATCCTCGAAGTCCACGAACGCGTTGAGCGCGTAGCCGGTCGTGTTCTTGATGCGGAACTTCTCGGCGATGCGCGCGCGGAGCGCGGGGTCGGCGCGGATCTCGTCGCGGATCTCCGCGAGGCCGCGCACGAGCTCGGGGCGGGCACGGGCGAGCCGCGCGCGCGACTCGGGGTCGGCGGTGTCGAGGGCGGTCCCATCCGCCAGGACCACCTTCATGCTCTCCACGGTGCGGTAGGTGTTCTGGGCCGTCCCGCAGCACATGCCGGAGGAGTTGTTCGCGGCGATGCCGCCCACCATGCACGCGCCGATCGAGGCGGGGTCGGGGCCGAGCTTTCGCCCGTACGGCGCGAGCGCGAGGTTCACGTCGGCGCCGATGACGCCGGGCTCGCAGACGACGCGCGCGCCCCCGTCCAGCACGGAGAGGCCGCGGAAGCCCCCCGCGACGAGCGCGAGCACGGAGTCGGAGATGGACTGGCCCGAGAGGCTCGTGCCCGCCGCGCGGAAGGTCACGGGCAGCCCGAGCGCGCCGGTCTCGGAGAGGAGGCGGGCGACCTCGTCGGCGGACCGGAGCTGCACGACGAGCTTCGGGATGAGCCGATAGAAGCTCGCGTCCGTGCCGAACGCGAGGCAACGGAGCGGATCGGCGATGATCCGATCGCCGGGGAGGTGCACGGCGAGGATGTCGTGGAGCCGCCGGTACGGCCCGGGCAACGTGCGGATGTCCTTGCGCTCGGCCATGAGTCTCGAGACTCCAGCACCTCCGGTTCGCCCCGCCTCGCGGCAAGTGGGCGACCGGCGCTCCGCGTCGTGCGTCCGGTCGTACGCACGGGTTGATCGGTATGCCAAGAAATGGCGACCCCGTGCGCGGTCCGGACGGGGCCGCAGGAGCGCCGCGCCGCGTCACGCGCGCGCCGCCGCGCGTCACGGAGACGCGCCCGGAACGGGATCCTCCGCCCCAGGCGGGCGGGTGGGCCCCAGGCGGCAGGGCTCGAGCCCGCCTGCTCTCGCGACGGCGTCAGGGGAGGCGCGACTCCCGGTCGAGGAGCTCGGCGCGGGTGCGGCGCCGCGGTGGGAGAGGGTCACTCGAGCGGAGCCAACTGCCCCGCGGTGGGCTCAGCTCAACAGAACCAGGACTCGGTGAGGCGCGGCACCCGCCGCTGGTCCGGGGCGAGCACGCGGACGTGGCCATGGGGTCGCCCGGCCGAGGCGAGCGCGAGCGCCTTCACCCGGGCGACCGTCGCGAGGGGAGGCTCGCCCGAGGTCGACCCGGCCGCCACCTCCGCCGCCACCCGCGCCTGCAGCGAGTCCATGCGCGGGTCGGGGTGGCGCCAGCGCCAGGTGAGCCCCGCGGCGTCGAGCCCGTCGAACGGGATGCTCGGCTCGCCCTCGAGCAGCGAGCCCGGCGGGACGAGCAGCCGGATCGAGAGCTGGACGGGGTCGAGGTTCTGCATCCACCCGCGCGCCTCGAGGAGATCGAGGAGCTCCAGGTAGTCGTCGAGCGTCGCCCAGGGGGTGAACGGGAGGAGCGAGGGGCGCAGCGGCACGCCCGACGCGGCCGCGAGCTCGAACGCGGCGAGCGCGTCGGCCCGGGTGTGGCCCTTCGCGAGCCTGGAGAGGACCTCGTCGGAGAACGACTCGACCGCGGAGGTCACGAACAGCGCCCCGTGTCCGGCGAGCTCGCGGAGCGCGGCCGGCGCGCCGAGGAGGTGCTCGACCTTGGCGGTGAAGTCGAACGTGAGCGCCGGGAAGCGGGCGTGGATCGCGCTCGCGACGCGGAGCGCGTGCGCGGGGCCGTTCAGGAAGTCCGGATCGCCGAAGGTGACGTGCTCCACGCCCTGCGCCACCTGGCGGGCGACGTCCTCCACGACCGCCTCGACGGGGACCGCGAAGAAGCGCCCGTCGTAGACGGCCGGGAGCGGGCAGTGCCGGCAGCGGTGCTTGCAGCCGCGGCTCGCCTCCGTGTAGCCGGCGAGGCGGAGCGCGCCGTCGGCCCCTGCGAGCCGCGCGTAGCGCTCGGGTGGCGGGAGCCCCTCGCGGCTCGGGACGGGGTAGTCGAGCCGGCGCCGGAGCGCCGCCGCGCCGCCGCGCTCCACGAACCGGTCGAGCGGCGCGCCCTGCTCGATCGCGCGCGCGAGCAAGACGAGCTCCTCGTCGGACTCCCCGCCGAGCACCGCCGCCGCGCCGGCGGCGACGAGCAGGTCGGCGTTGAGGGGCGCGTAGACCCCGTGGAAGCAGAGGACGGCGCCGGGGGCGAGGGCGCGGATCCGCGCCGCGGCCTTGAGGCCGAGCACGAGCGCGGTGTGCATCGGGACCGACAGCGCCACGAGCCGCGCGCGCCGCACGCGGGCGGGGTCGAGGCGGGCGGCCCCGCGGGGGGCGGGCGCCGGCGCGGCACCCGCGGCCCGCCCGCC
>NZ_JAKZLF010000023.1:0-5621 GCF_022808855.1 Anaeromyxobacter soli | reverse complement strand
GGACGCGCGCCGCCCCCCCCCCCCCCCCCCCGCCCCCCCCCCCGGGGGGGGGGGCGGCGGCGCGCGCGCGCGAGGTCGCGCGCCGCGGGCGCGAAGCCGGCGCGCTCCAGGAACGCCTTGGGGAGGGCCACGCCGTGCGGCGCGTGCCCGAGCTCGTAGGTGGAGACGAGCAGGATGTCGCCGGGAGAGCGCACGCGGTGCACCCGTGACCGAGCCGCCGGAACGGCCCGGACGCGTCGAGACGATCCGCGCTAGCCCTTCGAGCGGGGCGGGCGGTAGTCGGGCGGGAGCTGCGCGCCCTCGCTGAAGAAGAACTGCTCCGCCTGCTGGTACAGGATCTCGCTCGTCCGCGGATCGGCGGGCGAGAGCCGGTACTCGTTCATGATCATCTTGAAGTGCTCGAGCCAGAGCTTCCAGGCGTCCTGCGAGATCGAGTCGTAGATCCGCTGCCCGAGCTCGTTCGGGAAGGGCTTGAAGGTGAGCCCCGGCAGCTCCTTGCCGAGCTTCTTGCACATCACCATGCGAGCCATTCCGTCTCCTTGCCCCGAGGGTTCGTAAGAGGCGAGGAACATAAGCGATCTCCCGGCGGGATGCACGCCTGCACGCCAGGGTGAGGGCGGGCGCCGCCGTCGCGGCGCCCCCCATGCGCCGCGGCCCCGGCGAGCGCACGTCGGGCGCTCGGTCGGGGCCGCGAACGGGGCACGGAGGTTCAGGAGAGGAGGGACGTCGGCGAGACCGCCAGCGCCTTCGCGAGCGACTCCAGCGTGTCGAGCGGCGGCGTGCGCTGCCCGCGCTCGAGCATCGAGATGTACGAGACCGAGAGGCCCGCCTTGGCGGCGAGGGCTTCCTGGGAGAGCTTGCGGCGGAGCCGCTCGCTCTTGAGGTTCACTGCGAACTTGTCTGCGAGACCTGGCATCTGATTGCGACTCCTGCGAGCTGCCCCCCGAGGTGAGTTGCGGAATCCGCAAGGCAACTTTGCGCGTTCCGCACCGAGAGCAATACCACCATGAGCGCGGGGTGGCCAGAGATGACGTCGAGAGGAACTGTCCCCCGTCCGCGCGACCCGGGGAAGAAAGTCGAAGCCCGGCGCGTGGCGCAGTCAGCGGTCGCGCGGAGCGCGGGGTGAGGCGCTTCGCGACGCTCCGCGCGCCCTGCGCTCGCGGCTTCGCACCGAGTGAAGCTCCCCCATCATGGCTCGGGGGGAGCCTGTAGGAGCACGGTCTCGACCTCGGCGCCGCGGGCCAGCCGCGAGCGCCCGGCAGGCAGCACCACCAGTGCATCGTGGCCCGCGACCGAGGTGAGGTGGCCGGAGAGCTGGGTGCGGAGCGGCTCGACGACGAGGCCGCCTGCGCGCCGCCGGACCCGAGCGCGCAGGTACACCGTGAGCTGTGCCGGCTTCTCCTGCGCGGCGGCGAGGCGGGCCCTGACGGTGGTCCGGCCGCTCCCGGGGAGGCCGGCGAGGGCGCGGAGCGCGGGCCGGGCGAACAGCTCGAACGTCACGAGCGCGCTCGCCGGGTTGCCCGGCAGCCCGAACACCGCCGTGCGATCCCACAGCCCGAAGGTGAACGGCTTCCCCGGCCGCATCGCGACCTTCCAGAAGTCGAGCCGGGCCCCGGCGCGCTCGAGCGCGGCGCGGACGAGGTCGCGCGCGCCGACCGAGACCCCGCCCGTCGTGACGAGCGCGTCGAGCCCGCGCGCCGAGCGGAGGGCGCGGGCGAGCGCGTCCGGCGCGTCGCCGGCGATCGGGAGCAGCAGCGGATCGCCGCCCGCCTCGCGCACCGCCGCCGCGAGGGCGGGGCCGTTCGACTCGTGGATCTGCCCGGGCCCGGGCGCGCGGCCGGCGGGCACGATCTCGTCGCCCGTGGGCAGGATCGCGACGCGGGGGCGGCGATGAACGGCGAGCTCGCTCCGGCCGAGGCCGGCCGCGAGCCCCACGACGCCGGCGTCGACGACCGCGCCCGCCGCGAGCGCGGTCCCGCCCGCGGCGACGTCGGAGCCGGCGCGGCGCACGAACCGGCCGCGCTCGGCGGGGCGCCGGAACGTCGCGGTGCGGCCCGCGCGCCGCACCTCCTCCTGCATCTCGATCGTGTCAGCCCCCTCGGGCAGCGGCGCGCCGGTGAAGATCCGGCAGCAGCTCCCGGCCGGCAGGGGTCCCGGCGCCGGCCGGCCGGCGTACACCTCGAACGCAACGGGGAGGCGCGCGCCCGCGCGCGACGCGTCGGCGGCGCGCAGCGCGTAGCCGTCCATGGTGGAGGCGTCGAACGCCGGCACGTCGCGCGCGGCGGAGAGGTCCTCGGCGAGCGCACGGCCGAGCGCGCCTTCGAGCGGGACGCGCTCCGCGGGGAGCGGCGCGAGGTCGGACAGCGCGGCGAGGATGCGCGCGCGGGCGGCGGCGGGCGTGAGCACGAGGGGTTTATACACCGCGGGCGCCCTTCTTCCTGCGGTGCGCGCTGCGCCGCGCGTGTAGACTCCCGCGCCATGACGTGTCCCTCCTGTGGTGCGGCCGTCGCCGCCGGCGCCTTCTGCTCGGCGTGCGGCGCTCGCCTCGCCCCCACGCCCACGACGGGGGCGGCGCACGACGCGCCGGTCCTCGCGACCACCTCCGCCGGCGCCGCCCTGCGCTACCAGCTCGTCGGCGGCAGCGCCTTCGCGTCGGCGCGCGTCGAGCTCTCCCCCGGGCAGTCGATCCGCGCCGAGGCGGGCGCGATGGTGGCGATGAGCGGCAACGTCGACCTGCAGTCGCAGCTCCAGGGCGGGCTCGTCGGCGCCCTGAAGCGGATGGTCACCCGCGAGTCGCTCTTCGTCTCGACGTTCACCGCGACGGGCGGCGCCGGAGAGGTCATCCTCGCGCCGCCCGTGCCGGGCGACGTCATCGGCGTCGAGCTCGGCGGGCGCGCGCTGCTCGTGCAGTCGTCCTCGTGGCTGGCCTCGGAGCTGGAGGTCCGGCTCGACACCGAGTTCGCCGGCTTCCGCGGCCTCTTCGCCGGCGAAGGGCTCTTCTTCATCCGCGCCTCGGGCGAGGGCACGATCCTGCTCTCCTCGTTCGGCGCGATCGTGCGCCGCGCGGTCCCCGCCGGCGTGCGCTATGTCGTGGACACGGGCCACGTCGTGGCGTTCGATGCGCGCATGCCGTTCGAGGTGCGCAAGGCGAGCCGCCGCGGCTGGGTGCGCTCCTTGCTCTCGGGCGAGGCGCTCGTGGCGGAGTTCGCCGGCCCCGGCGAGGTCTGGCTGCAGACCCGCAACCTGCGCTCCCTGGCGGGCGCGCTCTTCCCCTTCTTCCCGACCCAGCAGCAGGGCGGGGGGCTCGGGCAGCTGTTCGGAGACTGACCATGGCGCACGAAGGCCAGGAGCGGCGGCGGACCGCGATCGTCGAGGAGCTGCGGCGCGCGGGGGGGAAGGCGCTCTCCGTTCGCGAGCTCATGCAGCGGGCGAAGCTCCACCCGGGCGAGCGGACGGAGGTGAAGCGGGCGCTCCGCGATCTCACGCGCGAGGGGCTCCTTCACCGGGACGGGAAGCGCTTCTCGCTCCCGGGCGCCAAGCCCGCGGGGGCGCCGGCGGCCGCGCTCGCCCCGGTCCGCGAGCGGCGCGGCCTGCGCCGGCCGGGCCGTGGCAACGAGGTGGTCGGCACGCTCAAGAAGCACCGGGACGGCTACGGGTTCGTGGCGCGCATCGACCGCCAGGGCGACGACGTGTTCCTGCCGCCCGGCGAGGCGTCGCAGGCGCTCGACGGCGACCTGCTCCGCGTCGAGATCGTGCCGGCGCGCGGCGGCCGCACCGCGGGCCGGCTCGTCGAGATCGTGGAGCGCCGCCGCAGGCTGCTCATCGGCACCTACCACGCGCGCGGCGCGCGCAGCTTCGTCGTCCCGGCGGACGAGGAGCTCGGCGAGGTCGTGCCCGTGCCGGAGACGAGCGCGGCGCAGGACGGTGAGGTGGTGAAGGTCGCGCTCGAGCCCGGCACCGGGCGGCTGCAGGGCAAGGTGGCCGAGGCCATCGGCCGCCCCGGCGAGCCGCGCGTGGAGGTGCTGAAGGTCGCCTACGCGAAGGGCTTCGCGGACGTGTTCCCCGCGCCGGTCCTGGCGGAGTCGCAGGCGATCCCCGATCACGTCCGGCCCGAGGATCGCCAGGGCCGCCGCGACCTGACCGCGCTCCCCCTCGTGACGATCGACGGCGAGGACGCGCGCGACTTCGACGACGCGGTGCACGTGGAGCGGCTCGAGGGGTCGAAGGGCAGGGGGCTCTACCGGCTCGTCGTCGCCATCGCCGACGTCGCGCACTACGTCCGGCCGGGCTCCGCCCTCGACACGGAGGCGTCGCGGCGCGGGACGAGCGTCTACTTCCCGATGCAGGTGCTGCCGATGCTGCCCGAGCGGCTCTCGAACGGCATCTGCTCGCTCAACCCCGCCGTGGACCGGCTGTGCATGGTCGCCGACCTCGTCCTGGACGAGCGGGGGGAGACGCGCTCGGCGGAGGTCTACGAGGGCGTGATGCGGAGCGCCGCGCGCTGCACGTACACGGAGGTGGCGAACGTCCTCGCGGGCGAGCGCGTCCCGGAGCGCGAGCGGTTCAAGGAGCGCTTCGAGCTCATGGCGGAGCTGCAGGAGAAGCTCACCGCCATGCGGGGGCGCCGCGGCGCGCTCGACTTCGATCTCCCCGAGGCGAAGATCGTGCTCGGCGAGGACGGCCAGGTCGTCGCGATCGAGAAGCGGCCGCGCAACCGCGCCCACCGGATCGTCGAGGAGTTCATGCTCGCCGCGAACGAGGCGGTGGCGCGCTGGTTCGGCGCGCGCGAGCTGCCCACCATCTACCGCGTGCACGACGTGCCGGACGAGGAGAAGCTCCAGGCGTTCCTCGACCTCGCCGAGTCGCACGGCTTCGAGGTGCCGGAGGTGCCCGGGCCGCAGGCGCTGAACGCGCTCCTGGGGCGCTTCAGGGGCCACGCGCAGCAGCGCGCCCTGAACCAGCTGCTCCTGCGGGCGATGATGCAGGCCATCTACTCGACGGAGAACATCGGCCACTACGGGCTCGCCGCCGAGCACTACCTGCACTTCACCTCCCCCATCCGCCGCTACCCGGATCTCGTCGCCCACCGGCTCCTCAAGGAGGAGTGGGCGCGCCGGCACGGTCAGTCGACGCGCGAGACGCCGGCCTCGGTGCTCGCGGAGCTCGCCGCGATCTCGTCGGAGCGCGAGCGCGCGGCGATGGAGGCCGAGCGCGACATCGCGGCCTACTACGCGGCGCTCTTCATGAAGGACAAGGTGGGCGAGCGGTTCGAGGGCGTCGTCTCGGCGGTGGTGGAGTTCGGGCTGTTCGTGGAGCTGAAGCGCTGGTTCGTCGAGGGGCTCGTCAAGATCGAGGACCTCGGTGGCATGCCCGAGCTCGACACCGAGCTGCACGCCCTCGTCGATCGCACGACGGGCCGCGCGTTCCGGGTGGGCGAGGAGGTCACGGTGGACGTCGTCTCCGCGAGCCCCATCCGGCGCCGCATCGAGCTGAAGCTCGTGGAGGAGGCGAAGGCCGCTCCCAAGGGGCGGAAGCGCCGCGGGGCGGAGCAGGTCCTCGCGGAGGCGGAGGCGGCGGTGCGCGCACCGCGCGCGCGCGCGGCGGCCGGGCCGGCTCCGGCG
>NZ_JAKZLF010000022.1:2477-86288 GCF_022808855.1 Anaeromyxobacter soli | reverse complement strand
CGGCCCGGGCCGTCCGCCCGCCGACGCCGCCCGCGGCGCGCGCCCGCCCGCCGCGCCGCCGCGCCCGCCCGCACCGGGCGCCAAGAAGAACATCGGGTACCTGTAGCGCCGAAGGACGTCGCGTGAACTATCTCGAGTACTACGAGCTGTCGCAGGAGCCGTTCTCGAACGCGCCGGTCTCGCGCTTCTACTACTCGTCCGCCCAGCACGCGCAGGCGCTCCTGCGGCTCACGCACGCCGTCTCCGGGATGAAGGGGCTCGCCGTGCTCGTGGGCGACATCGGCGCGGGCAAGACCACGCTCGCGCGGCGGATGCTCGACGCGCTGCCGGAGGAGGAGTACGAGGCGGCGCTCCTCGTCATCATCCACTCGGGCATCACGGCGAGCTGGCTGCTCAAGCGGATCGCGCTCCAGCTCGGGGTCGAGAGCCCCGCGGACGAGAAGCTCGCGCTCCTCTCCCAGCTCTACCAGCGGCTCGTCCGGATCTACGAGCAGGGCAAGAAGGCCGTCGTCCTCATCGACGAGGCCCAGATGCTCGCCACGCGCGAGATCATGGAGGAGTTCCGCGGGCTGCTGAACCTCGAGGTCCCCGAGCGCAAGCTCCTCTCGTTCGTGTTCTTCGGGCTGCCGGAGATCGAGCAGAACCTGAAGCTCGATCCGCCGCTCGCGCAGCGCGTCGCGCTCAAGTACCGGCTCGAGCCGCTGTCGGGCGAGGCGACCGACGCGTACGTCCGGCACCGGCTGCGGCTCGCCGGGGCCCCGCGCGTGCCGTTCTCCGCGGGCGCCCTCGCGCGCATCCACGCCTACACGCGCGGCACCCCGCGCCTCATCAACACCCTGTGCGACAACGCCCTCTTCGAGGGCTTCGTGGCCCGCGCGCGAGAGCTCGACGAGCGGTTCGTCGACCGCGTCGCCCGCGACCTCGGCATCGAGGCCCCCGCGGCGGACGCCGGTCCGGTGGAACGCCCGGCGCGGCTCGACCTCGCCGAGATCGATCGCTACCTCGAGTCGCTCGAGTAGCGGCCGCGCGCTTGGTCCTGCGCGGATCGCGGTGGAGAATCGAGGCAGGTGAAGAAGCGCACCGTCGCCCTGGCGTTCCTCGCGCTCATCGTGGCCCTGGTGGGCGGCACGATCGCGGGGCTGCGCACGCGCTGGGCGGCGGATCGCATCTGCGCGCTCGCCGCCGAGCGCGTGGAGCGCACGACCGGCCTCGAGCTCGCCGTCGCGGCGTGCCGGATCCGGCCGCTCGCGCTGGAGCTCGAGGCGGAGGGCATCCGGCTCGGGCCGGCCTCGGCGCCGCTCTTCACCGCCGACGCGCTCGCCGCCCGGCTCGCGCCGATCCAGGCGCTGGGGCGCCAGCTCCACCTCGCCGAGCTGCGCCTCGTGCGTCCGCGGGTCGTGGTCCCCCCGCGCTCGCCGCGCAGCGGGGCGGGCGCCGCCGACGCCTGCCCGCCCCCGCTCCTCGCGCGCTTCGAGGTCCGGCACCTGGACGTCGAGGCGGGGGCGATAGACGTGGCGCTCGCGGGGGGCCGCCGCCTCGTCGTGGACCGCATCGACGTCCGGTCGCGCCCGCCCGCGCGCTCGCTCCGGGCGTTCGGCGCGGCGCACCGGCGCGCGCGCGTGGAGATCTCCGCGGGGCCGGCGCGCCTCACGGGGCCGGGGCGCGCCTTCGACGCCTCGTCCGTCTCCGCCGACGTGGAGGTGGCGCTCGATCTCTCGCGCCTGGTGGTGAACGGGGCGGAGGCCGACATCGGCGGGGTGCGCCTCTCCGCGCGCGGCGAGGTCCGCGACCTGTGCGACCCGTCGTTCGAGCTCACCGCGACCGCTCACGGCGGCGTCGCCGACGCGCTCGCGCTCGCGGGCGTGAACGCGGACGCGGAGGGGAGCGCCGAGGTCGTCGCGAGCGTGCGCGGCCCCGCGAGCGCGCCGGAGGTGTCCGCGACCGTCGCCTGGACGGGGGTCCGGATCGGCGCGCAGCGCGCCGGCGCCGGCCAGGCGGCGCTGCGGCTCGCCGGCGAGGACGTCGTGTTCGACCGGATCGAGGTCCCGCTCGCCGAGGGCAGCGCCCTCGCGCGCGGCACGCTCCGCCTCGCGCGCGGCGCGCCGATCGCGGCGGAGGTCGAGCTGCGCGGGGCCGAGCTCGCGGAGGTGCTCGATCGGCTCGGCGTCCGCGATCCCTGGGTGAGCCTCAAGCTCGACGGCCGGGCGGCGGTGTCCGGCACCCTGTGGCCGCCGGCGCTCGGCGGCGAGCTCGGGGTCGACGTGCGCGACCTGCGCGCGCTCACGCGCCCGTACCGCCAGGCGAAGGGCGACCCCGGCGTCGTGGCGTTCGCGGCGGGGCGGCTCGAGTCCAAGGTCCGCGTGGATCGGGAGGGGCTGTTCTTCGACGCGGGCCGGCTCTCGGTCGGACGCGGCACGGTCAGCGCCGACGCGGCGGTCCACTTCTCGGAGGCGCGCGGCTTCTCGGTCCACGCGCGCGGCGAGGCGGACCTCGACGCGCTCGGGCGCGTGGCAGACGTCCCCTGGGCCGGGCTCGCCCGCGTGGACGCGACGATCGAAGCGGCGCCGTACGGCAACCCGCACGTGGTCGGCCGCACCCGCATCGAGCGCTTCCGCTTCCTCGACGTCGATCTCGGGAACGTCTCGTCGGACTTCCGCTACGACGACTTCCTCCTGCGCTTCTCGGGCGCCGAGGGGGCGCGGAACGTGTCGCGCTGGAAGGGCGAGGGCGTCGTGGACCTCGACCGCACTCCGGCGCACGTCGTCTCCTCGCGGTTCGAGGCGAAGGGACGGATCCGCGACCTGCTCGACGCCGTGCGCGACTGGCTCCCGCGGTCGCGCTGGATGCGCGAAGTCGTGGACGGCGACGTGGAGGTGTCCGGCACCGCGACCGGCCCCGCGGACGCGGTGGACGCCGAGTTCGAGGCCCGCTTCGGCGCCGGGACGATCTACGGCCGCCGCTACGACTCCGGGCGGGCGGAGGGCCGCATCCACAAGGGCGTCGAGACGCGCCTCGATCGCGCGGAGCTGCGCCGCGGCACCGGGGTCGCGCGCGCCACCGGCACGTGGAGCGCCCTGCCGCCGTTCCCCTGGGACGTCGACGTCTCCTTCTCAGGCGTGCCGATCGCGTCGCTCGGGCTGCCGGGCGGCACGTGGTCCGGCACCGTCGCCGGGACCGCGACGCTGGAGGGCTCCGTGGACCGGCCGCGCGTGCGCTTCGCGGCGAACGGCGACGCGGTGCACGCGGAGGGGTTCGGCCTGGGGACGGTGCAGGTGGGCGGCACGCTCGAGGGCGAGCGGCTCGTCGTGACGGGCGGCGCCGAGGGCGTCTCGTTCGAGGGAGAGTCGACGCTCTCGGGACGCATGCCGTTCCGTGCGCGCGCGCGGCTCGCGATGCACGACGTGACGCGGCTGCTCCCCGACGGCGCGCCGGCGGGCTTCCGCGCCCGCGTCGCGGGGGAGGGGACCGCGGAGGGCGAGCTCGCGGACCTGTCGCTCGCGCGCGCGCGCGTGCGGCTCGACGAGGTCCAGGCCGGGTACGCGGACTTCCGCGTGCAGTCGGCCGGCCCGGCGGTGCTGGACCTCGACCGCGGCCGGGTCGAGGTGCAGGGGCTCGTCCTGCGCGGGACGAACACCGAGCTCGCGCTCTCCGGCGCGCGCGCGGCCTCGGGTCAGCTCGACGTCTCCGCGCGCGGCAACCTCGATCTGCGCCTCCTCGGCGGGCTCACGCCCGCGCTGCGCCGTCCGGCGGGGCGGCTGACGCTCGAGGCGCACGTGGCCGGCACCGCCGAGGAGCCGGTCCTGGTCGGCGCCGGACGCGTCGAGGACGCCGGGTTCGAGCTGCGCGAGATGACGCTCGCCTTCTCGGGCCTGCGCGGCGATCTCGCCTTCTCGCAGAACCGCATCCTGTTCGACGGGCTCGAGGCCGCGGTGAACGGCGGCCGCGCCCGGCTCGAGGGTGAGGTGCAGCTCTCGTCCTTCCGCCCGTCACGCCTCCGGGTCGAGGCGAAGCTCGACGAGATCCCGCTCGCCGTCCCGGCGTACCTCCCGGTCACCCTCTCCGGCCGGCTGGAGGCGACGGGCTCCCCGGACGCGACCACGCTCACCGGGCGCGTCCACGTCCTGCGCGCGCGCTACACCGCCGACGTCGACCTCGAGCGAAGCCTGCTCGAGGTGCGCCGGCGCGCGGTCGCGCCGCCCCGCGCCTACGATCGCGCGGGCGAGTGGCTCCGGTTCGACGTGCAGGTCGCGGTCGACGGCGACGCGCGGATCGACAACGATCTCGTGCGTGGCGCCCTCTCCGGCGAGCTGACCCTCACCGGCTCCCTCGCGGCCCCCGGCCTCGTCGGCACGCTCTCGATGGCCGAGGGGAGCCGCGCGATGTTCCGCGGCAACGAGTTCCAGCTCACGCACGCCATCCTGGAGCTCACCGACCGGAACCGGGTCGCGCTCGCGCTCGACGTGCACGGTGAGTCGCAGGTGCGGGACTACCAGGTCTTCATGCACGTCTTCGGGCCGATGAGCGACCCGCAGATCACGCTCACGAGCGCGCCCGCGCTCGCGCAGCCGGACATCATCACGCTCCTCTCGCTCGGGTTCACCCGGCGCGACGCGGCGGCGGGCGCCGGCGTGGGCGGCGTCGCCACCGCGGCGGCGGCGCAGGCGCTCTTCTCGGCGTCCGGGCTGGACGAGCAGGTGAAGCGCTTCCTGCCGCGCACCGGCGTCATGCGCGATCTGTCGGTCCGGATCACGAGCGCGTACTCGGAGGGGAGCGGCCAGGTCGAGCCGCGCGCGGAGTTCGAGTCGTGGTTCCTGCGCGACAAGCTGCGGCTCCGCTACCAGGCGCCGCTCGCCGGCGCGCGGGGGCAGAAGGCGCAGGCGGAGCTCCGGCTCGGCGATCACACCGCGGTGCAGTACCAGTGGGACAACGACAACCCCGACGTGGCAACCGGCGATCACGGGGTGGACCTGAAGCTGCGCTGGGAATGGACGGATCAGAAGTGACGGTCCGCGTCGATCCCTGCTCGCTGCGCCGCCTCGCGTGCCTGCTCGCGGCCGTGCTCGCCTGCGCGGCGCTCCCCGCCGCGGCCGCGCCCCCTCCAGCGCCGGCGGACGTGTCCTCGCCGCCGCGCGTGGTCGGCGTCGAGCTGCGGGTGCCCGAGACGGAGGACCGCGTCGCGCTCGCCGCGTTCGTGGACGTGCGGCCGGGGGAGGCGCTCTCCACTCGCGCGCTGCGCCGCACCGTGCAGCGCCTCTACCAGACCGGCCGGTTCCGCGACGTGGTGATCCGCGCCACCCCGGCGGCGCCGCCACCGAACCAGCACGGCGAGTGGGTGTCGCTGGTCATCGAGGCCCTCCCGGTCCGGATGCTCGCGACACTCGAGGTGCGGATCGAGGGGCCCGCGGTGCTCGACGCCGCCGGCGTGCGCGCCGCGGCGCGGCTCCCCACCGGCGAGCCGTTCGACGCCTCCGACCTCGACGCGGCCGCCGCGCGGGTCCGAACCCTGCTCGCGCGCCGCGGGTACCCCGAGGCGGCGGTGGAGGCGAGCGCGCTCCGCGACGACGCGGCGCTGCTCCGCGTCGCGGCGGGGGAGCCCGTGCGGATCCGCTCGGTGCGGCTCTCGGGGTCCGGCGAGGCGCCGCGCCTCACCTCCGCGCTCCGCTCGCGCGCCGGGGCGGTGCTGGATCGGGACGTCCTCGAAGCGGACGTCCGCGCCGCGCGCGCCTCCCTGTACGAGGGCGGATACCGGCGCGCTCGCGTCGGCACCCCCGTCGTGCGGGTCGAGGGTCGGCTCGCGGACGTGGAGCTCCCGGTCGACGCCGGGCCCAGGCTCGCCTTCGTCTTCCGCGGCAACCAGGAGATCGCCTCGCAGGTGCTCGCGAGGCAGCTCGCGTTCGAGGACGGCCAGCCGGTGGACGCGCCGGCCATCGCCGCCGCGGCCGACCGCATCCGGGCGTTCTACCGCCAGCGCGGGTTCGCGGGCGCGCGGGTCGAGCCGGAGGAGACCCGCCACGGTCGCCTCGCCGCGGTGGTCTTCCACGTCGAGGAGGGGCGCCGCTACCGGCTCCGGGAGGTCCGGCTCGACGGGGTGGAGCAGCGCGACGCCGCCACGCTGCGCGCGCAGCTCGCCGCGATCCTCGACGAGGAGGGCGGCAAGCGAGACGAGACGGAGGCCGACCGCGGGCGCGCGCTGCTCGTGTCGATCCCGGGCGTGCGGCCGCCGCGCGCCCCGCCCGCCGCGCTCGCGCCGAGCGAGGTGTGGGACGAGGCGTCCTGGGCGCGCGCCGCCGAGCGGATCGTGGACGACTACCGCGCCGACGGGTGGCTCGAGGCGGTCTACCTCGGCGCCTCCGTGTCGCTCGACGCCCGCGAGCGCGTGGCGGACGTGACGGTCCGGCTGCGCGAGGGCCCGCGCACGCACGTCGAGGCGATCTCGTTCGAGGGGAACCGGATCGTGTCGCTCGCCGAGCTCGCGCGCGAATCGCGCCTCGCGCCCGGCGATCCGCTCGTCTTCGAGCGGATCGAGGAGACGCGCGCCGCGATCCTCCGCCGCTACCTCGCGCGCGGTCACCTCTACGCCCGGCTCGACGCGCGCGAGGAGCTCGACCCCGAGCGTCACACGGTGGCGATCCGCTTCGTGGTGGACGAGGGGCCGCAGGTGCGCATCGGGCGCGTGCTGCTCTCGGGGAACCGGCGCACCCGCGACGACGTGGTCCGCGGCGCGCTCGCGTTCGCGGAGGGCGACGTCTACGACCCGGAGCGGATCGCGAAGAGCCAGGCGGCGCTCCTGCGGCTCGGCGTGTTCCGCTCGGTGTCCATCCGCGTGCAGGAGCCGGAGGCGCCGCACGCGACGAAGGACCTCGCCGTCGAGCTCGCCGAGCGGCCGTGGGCGACGCTGTCGCAGGGCGTCGGGTTCTCCATCGCGGACGGGCCGCGCGCGTTCGTGGAGTACGGCGAGCCGAACATCCTCGGCCGCGCGCTCGAGCTGGGCGCGCGCGCGAAGGTGAACTACCCGCTCGAGACGCCCTGGGTCGAGCGGCCGGACCTCGCGGGCAAGGCGCCCTCGGATCGCGTGGAGGGGCGGGCGGAGGTCGGGCTGCGCACCCCGACCCTCGCCTTCCTGCCCATCCCCGCGAGCGTCCGCACGAACGTCATCGGCGAGATGCTGCACCGCAAGGCCTACGCGCTCCGCCGCGCCTCGGCGATCGCCGGCGTGGACGCGGGGCTCACCTCCCGGCTGTCGGCCTCGCTCCAGTACGAGATCGAGGTGGACCGCATCGACCGCACGAACGCGGTCGGCTACCTCACCCAGGCGGACCTCGAGCGGCTGCGGTTCGACGAGGGGATCACCACGCTCCACGCGCTCCGGCCGTCGATCTCGATCGACGACCGCGACAACTCCGCCCACCCGCACTCCGGCTGGGCGGCCTCCGGCGCGCTCGAGTACGCCCGCTCGCTCGGCGCCGAGCGCGAGGGCCCGGACGACCGCGCCCTCTTCGGCCTGCTCCCCGCGAGCGGGATCCACACGAACATGCTGAAGCTCTCGGCGTCGTCGTCCGGCTACCTGCCGGTGGGGCGCGGCAGCGTGGTCGCGCTCTCCCTGCGCGGCGGCCGCGTGTTCCCGCTCGACCGCCGCTCGCAGACCATCATCCCGCGCCGCTTCTTCCTCGGCGGCGCGTCGTCGATGCGCGGCTACGGCGAGGAGGAGATGATCCCCGAGGACGTCCGCAGCGACCTCTCCGCCGAGGCGCGCCACTGCGCGACGAGCCCGACGAAGGTGGGCTGCACGGACCGCGGCAGCCGCATCGCCGCCGGTGACCGGCCGGTGTCCGAGGGCGGCGAGGCCTTCCTGCTCGCCAAGACCGAGCTGCGCATCCCCCTGCGCCGGAGCCTCGAGGCGGGCCTCTTCTTCGACCTCGGCAACCTGTGGCTCGACCCGATGCGCTACCGGCTCGTGGACCTGCGCGCCAACGCCGGCGTGGGCCTGCGGTTCGTGACGCCCATCGGCCCCGCCGCGCTCGACCTCGGGTTCAACCTCGACCCCGACCGCGCCGTGAACGAGCGGATCTTCGCCCCGCACTTCACGATCGGGTTGTTCTGAGCTGCCCGGCCGCCTCGGCGCTGCGCGAGCTCGCCGAAGGACGGAGCGCCTTCGGGGTGAGGCTCCGCGCGAAGCGCGGGGAGGGGCGAAGCCCCTCCCGGCGGGGAGCCGTCGCGCGCCGCCGAATTCGGGCGCGACGGCTCACGGGCCCCGCCGAGCAGGGGCGGGGGCGCACCCCCCGCGTGATCTCGGGTCAGCGCGGAAACCGCGCCATCACCTCGTCGAACGTCTCGAACACGTCGTGCCGGATCCCGCGCTCCGCGCAGTAGCGCACGAGGCTGGACCCGGCGCGGGCGAAGACGTGATCGGCGGCGTCGGCCGCGTGGCGGTCGCCGGTGCCGTCGCCGCAGAGGACGACCTTGTTGCCCGCGCGCTGCAGCTCGCGGACGACGTCGCCCTTGCAGAACCCGCAGAAGCCGCAGTCCGCGCCGTGGAACTGGACCGAGAGCCCCGCGGGCGAGAGCTCGGCGCGGTTGGCGCGGACCTCCACGTGCGCGCGCAGCGCGGGCGGGAGCCGCTCGAGCACCGGCTCGATGTAGGCGTCGAGGCCCGAGGAGACGACGAGGAAGGGCCGGCCGCTCGCCCGGCAGGCCTCGACGAGGGCCTCGAAGCCGGGCCGCAGCACCGCCCGCTCGCGCGCGAACGCGGCGATCTCGCCGCGGGAGGCCGTGATCGGCGCGAACACCTTCGCGAGCAGCACGCTGAAGGGGAACTCGCCGCGCTGGTAGTCCGCCGCGGCGGCGCGGTAGTTGGCCTCCCCCGCGAACCGGTAGGCGACGAGATCGCCGAGGTCCTCGGTCAGGGCGGTGCCGTCGAAGTCGCAGACGATGGCCCAGGGCGCTCGCATCGGGGCCGACGTTCTACTCCGGCCGCACGGCGATTGCCATCACCCCGAACCCGGAGAGCACCGGCCACGCGCGCGCCTCGGCGAACCCGGCGCGCGCGAGGAGCGCCGGGAGGCTCGCCTCGTCGTAGCGGCGGTGGAGCCGGGACATGCTGCGCCAGAGCGCCATCGCGAGGCCGTTGCGGGGGCTCGCCCGCAGCGCCTCGCGGAGCCGGGCGCGCCCGTCCCGCGGCTCGAGGAACGCGATGTGGCCGCCGGGCCGCACCGCGCGGCGCACCTCCCGGAGCGCCGCGGCCGGATCGTCGAGGAGGTAGAGGAAGCTGTGGCCGGTGGCGGCGTCGAAGGCGCCGTCGCGGACGGGGAGGGCGAGGGCGTCGCCGCGGACGAGCGGCAGCGCCACCCGCGCCGCGCGGGCGTGGCGCGCGGCGCGCCGCAGCATCGGCGCGGAGGTGTCGAGCCCCACGTGCCGGCGCGCGGGATCGGCGCGCGCCATCTCGAGCGCGCTGGTGCCGGGCCCGACGCCGAGGTCGAGGACGCGCGGCCCGCCGACGAGCTCGGCCATCGCGCGGCAGTCGCGGCGCCACGCCTCCTGGTCGGTGAGGAGCTCGTAGATCGCCGCGGCGCGCCCGAACGCGAACGCCGCGTAGACGCGGCCGGCGCGGGCGCGCAGGCGGCTCATGCCGGGCCGACGCGGTCGTGGAGGAGGCCCCAGCGGACCCCGCGGTCCGAGACCGTCAGCCGCTCGAACCCCGCCGCGCGCATCGCCTCGACCACGATGACCGCGCCGGCGAGGATCACGTCGGCCCGCTTCGGCTCCATCCCGGGCAGCGCCGCCCGCGCGCGCACCGTCAGCGCGGCGAGCCGGGCGAGGAGCGCGTCGGCCGCGGCGAGGGTGAGGGTGGCGCCGTGCACGCGCTCCGCGTCGTAGGCGGGCAGCGCCTGCTCGACGGCGGCGAGGGTCGTGACGGTGCCGGCCACGCCGACGAGGCGCGCCGGCCCGAGCCCCGCGATCATCTCCCGGAGGGGGCCGAGCGCCTCCCGCGCCGCGTCCCGCAGCACGGCGAGCTCCGCGCTCGACGGCGGGTCGCCCCGCACGTGCCGCTCCGTGAGCCGCACCGCGCCGACCTGCAGGCTCGTGCGCGCGCGCGGGGCGGGACCTTCGCCCACCGTGAATTCGGTCGACCCGCCGCCCACGTCGAGCACGGCGAGCGGGCCCGCGCCGCCGAAGTCGCGCCACGCGCTCGCGTAGACGAGCCGCGCCTCCTCGTCGCCCGAGATCACCTCCGGCACGAGCCCCGCCGCCGCGCGCGCCGCCGCGAAGAACTCCGCCCCGTTGGACGCGTCGCGCGCCGCGCTCGTCGCCACGCAGGCGACGATCTCGGCGCCGAGCGCGCGGGCCTCGGCGGCGTAGGCGGCGAGCGCCGCGACCGTCTCGCGGATGCCTGCCGCGTCGAGCCGCCCGCTCGCGTCCACGCCGCGCCCGAGCCGCGTGATCTCCGCGCGCTCGACGACCGGCGCGAGCGTCGCGCCGCGCCGCTCGGCCACGGTGAGGAGCACCGTGTTCGTCCCGACGTCGATCGCCGCGAACCGCTCGGTCAAGGCGTCCCCCCTGGACGACGGCTCGCGCCTCCGCGGTCGTCCCCGCGGGCTTGCGGGGCCGGGCTACTCGGCGAGCGGGCCCCAGGCCGGCGCGGAGAGCTCCCCGCCGCCGCCGGCGGAGATCACGGTCTGCTTCTCGCCGCGCGCGTCGGACACGACGAGCTGGAACCCGGCGCCGGCGCGATCGGTCTTGATCGCCAGCAGCCGCCCGTTGGGCGCCCAGGTCGGCTCCTCGTTCGTGCGCCCCTGGTCCTGCGTCACGCGCTGGATCTTGCCGTTGTCGGGCGAGACGACGAACACGTCGAACACCTTGCGCTCGTCGCGCGCGGTGAACGCGATGGCGTCACCGCGCGGGCTCCAGGCCGGCGTCTGGTTGTAGTTTCCCTGGAAGGTGAGCCGCTTCGGGCTCGAGCCGTCCGCGCCCATCAGGTAGATCTGCGGCGTGCCGCTCCGGTCGGAGACGAACGCGAGCCGCTTGCCGTCCGGGGACCAGGAGGGCGAGAGGTCGAGGGCGGCCTCGCGCGTGAGCCGCCGCGCGCCGGAGCCGTCCGCGTTCATCACCCACACGTCGCTGTTCGCGCGATCCGTGATGGTGAAGGCGATCTGCCTGCCGTCCGGCGAGTAGACCCCGCCGTAGGCGTTCGGGATGGCGGCGAGGCGCCGGAAGCCCTTGTCGGCGAGCGTGTAGAGCCACAGCTCGGGGCGGCCGTTGCGGTAGCTCGTGAGGAGCACCGCGCCGCCGTCCGGGCGCCACGCGGGCGCGAGGAGGATGGTGCGCTCGGAGAGGAGGACGCGCGGGTTCTTGCCGTCCGCGTCGAGCATCACGAGCTCGTAGGCCCCGCGGATCTTGCGGATCGCCACGAGCTTCGTCGAGAAGACCCCCGGCTCGCGCGTGTAGTAGCGGACGATCTCGTCGGAGATGCGGTGGGCGAGCCCGCGCGGATCGGACGCCTGCGCGCTGACGCGCTTCACCAGCACCTCGCGCCCGGCGCGCACCTCGTACAGGTGGAGCTCGCCCTCGAGCGTGCCCGCCACCTGACGCATGCGCGCCTTCACGAGCCCCTCCGCGCCGACGTCCGTCCAGCGCGCGAAGCGGATCGTCGGGGCGGCCCAGCCCTCCGAGGGATCGGCGAGGAAGCCGCGCGGGTCGAGCACGTCGAAGAGGCCGGAGAGGGTGAGGTCGCCCCGGACCACCTCCGTCACCTCGCCGGCGCGGGCGTCGCCGCCCTCGCCCTGGAACTGCGCCACGGCGATGGGGAGCGGCTGGAAGTTGGGCGAGCCGATGGTGAGGGTCGGGCGCTCCTGGGCGAGCGCGGGCAGCGCGGCCGCGAGGGCGGCGAGCGCGAGGGTGCGTGTGAGGGTCATGGGGGCAGTCATCACAAGCAGTCATCACAAGGTGAACTTCACCGGCTGGCCGGAGCGGCGATAGGACTCACGCGATGCGGCGGGGGGCGGAGGGAAGCGCGTCTTGCGGAGCGTCCGCTCGAGGGCGGCGTCGAAGGCGGAGTTGCCGGACGGCGTCTGGACCTGCCATCGGCCGATTCGTCCGTCGGGCTCGATGAAGATGACGACGATCGCGAAGAGGTGCATCCGCTCGCGCTCGGAGATCGTCGACGGCACGTCGTAGTTCGCGTGCAGCTCGCGGACGATCGACGCGAGGTACAGGTCGCCCTCCTCTCCCTCCTCGGAGTCGCCGAGGGGATCCCCGTCGGGATCGCCGTACTGCGGCTCCGCCTTCGCCGCGGACGCGCGCACCTTCGAGAGCACCGACGCGAGCGAGTTGCTGGTCGCCTTGCCCGGGTTCGGGCTCTGCGCCTTCGGCGGCGCGGGCTTCGGCTCGGCCTTCGCGATGGCGACGGAGGGGGCGGCGGGCGCCGGCGGCGCGGGGGCGGCGACCGGCGTCGGGGCGGCCTCCGCGGGCGCGGGAGGCGGCGGGGCCTCCTTGCGCGGGAGATACTCCTGCGGCTTCTTCGGGCCCATCCGGACGAGCTTCGCGACGATCGGCTTCTGCTGGAGGTCGATCGTGGGCGGCGGTACGCGCACGACCACCCAGACGATGAGCGCCGCGTGCACGGCCACGGAGAAGGTCGTCGCGGGCCAGAGCCGGTCCTTCCGGCGGAGCGCGGTCGTGACCGGGATCGCCGCCATCTACCGCCGGCCCTCCTGCCTCGCCTCGCGCACCTTGTCCGCGGCGGGGTTGGTGATCATGCCGACGTTGGTGATGCCCGCGCGCTGGACGGTGGCCATGACGTCGACGACGAAGCCGTAGGGCAGCGTCTTGTCGGCCATGAGGTAGAGCTCGCGGTCCTTCATGGCGCGGGCGTTCGCGCGCAGCTTGTCCTCGAGCGACTCGAACGGGATGCGCGCCGCGTCCTCGCTCGAGCCGAGGTACAGCGAGTGATCGGACTTGATCGAGAGGACGAGCTTCTGGTCCTCCGCCTCGACGGCCTTGGCGCGCGCCTCGGGGAGGCTCACCTCGACGCCCTGCTGGATGAGGGGCGCGGTGACCATGAAGATGATGAGGAGCACGAGCATCACGTCGACGAGCGGCGTGACGTTGATCTCGGTGAGGGTCTGGCGGCCGGAGCCGCCGCTCGACGCAGCCACGGGCGTTGGCTCCTAGCTGAAGAAGTGACGCCGGACGATGTTGAGGAAGTCGTTCGAGAAGTTCGTCATCTCGCTGTCGAGGACGCGGATCTTCGACACGAAGTAGTTGTACGCCACGACCGCGGGGATGGCCGCGAAGAGGCCCACCGCCGTGGCGATGAGCGCCTCGGAGATCGGCTTCGCGACGGTGGCGAGGTTGGCGTTCCCGGCCTGGTAGATGTCGTGGAAGGCGCGCATGATCCCCCACACCGTGCCGAACAGGCCGACGAACGGCGCCGCGCTCGCCGTGGTGCCGAGGAACGGGACCTGCGCCTCGAGGTGGGTCACCTCGGACGCGGCGGCGCGCTTCAGCGCGCGCTCGACGTTCTCGATCCCGCCGAGCTCGTCGCTCATGTTCACCTCGCCGCCGGCCTCCTTCTTCTGCGCCGTGACCTTCGAGAGCTCGACGTAGCCGGCGCGGAACACCTGGCTGATCGGGGAGGCGGAGAGGGACTCGGCCGCCTGGTAGATCGCGTCGAGGCGCTTCGACTGCCAGAAGGTCTCGAGGAACTTCACGGACTCGTCCTGCGCGCGCCGGATCTGGAGCCACTTCTTGACGATGATGGCCCAGGACACGGCGGACGCGCCGAGCAGCAGGAGGAGCACTCCGATCCCGATGGGGCCGGAGTTCTTGGCGATCTCGAAGTAGTCGAGACCGTCGCCGCCGGCGGCGGCGAGAGGGGCGGGCAGGGGCAGGATGAGGTTCGTCATGAGCACCGATAGAGTGGTCGCTTGTTTAGCACGGGCGAGCCCCGCAAGAAGGAAACGCCCCAGCGAGCGAATTCTGCCCCGTTCGTGCGCCTACATGTCGGGTCAGGGGAGTGTGAGGACCTGTCACGGCGTCGCCCCCTGGCAACCCGTCCGCGGGGGGCACGATTGCATGAAATCGCGCCCCCGCGCGTCCGCATCGCGTGGCACATCGGTTGCTCGGTCTCTCGCTCGACTGCCTCGCGCGACCTCGCCCGGAGAATGACATGAGACGCCTCGCCCTGATCCTCGCCACCGCCGTCGTCGCCTCCGGCTGCATCGTCGGCGACGACAACCACCGCACCCTCCCCCCCAGCGGAGTGGGGTCCGCGATCGTCTACTGGGACTTCCTGAGGAACACGCAGGGGGGCACCGTGCTGTACGACGACGCGACCCTCACGCACACCGGGACCGGCGCGTGCGCGCAGTCGGCGGTCGAGGTCGTCACCATCGACGCCGCCGGGCTCCCGCAGTTCGTCGTCGACTGCGTGTACCAGGGCGTGCAGGGTGCGACGCTGGACGGGCTGCCCGCCGGCTCGCCGTCCGCCCGCATCCGGGGCTGGCGCGGCAACTACGCCGTCTACGAGACCACGGTCGCGCTGCACGTGATCGCGGGCGCGGAGACGGATCAGGGCATCGTCGACCTGGACGCGGTGCGCGCGCCGATGGACCTCTTCGCGTACCTCGCGCTGGGTCCCGCGCAGGCGCCGACGGACTACCGCAGCTGCGCCGAGGCCGGGTGGCCGAACGTCTCGTACGAGGTGCGCGACTCGTACGGCACGCGCGTCGACGCGAACGTGGTGGGCTGCTCCGATCCGCTCCCGACCACGGTCTTCGCCGGTGATCTGGACCTCGACAACTACACCGTCCGGATGCAGGGCATCGCCACGCAGGGGCCGAGCAGCGGCCAGGTGGTGCTCGACTCCTGCACCGTCCCGTTCGATCACTTCGCCGCGCAGATCGGCGACGCGGGCTTCGCGCCGACGCTCGTGACGCCGCCGCCGAGCTGCCCGTAGCTCGCGCGCACGCCTTCCGCGAGGCGCGGGCCCCCGAGGCCCGCGCTTCGCATTTTTCGGGGAACGAGTAGACTCCGCGCCGTGTCACGCATCGGCATCTTCGACTCGGGGGTCGGCGGCCTCACCGTCCAGCGCGCCATCCTCGAGGCGCTCCCCTCGGTGGACACCGTGTACCTGGGCGACACCGCCCGCGTGCCCTACGGCACGAAGTCCGCCGACACGGTCACGCAGTACTCGCTCAGGAACGCCCGCGTGCTCGCCCGCCGCGGGATCGATCTGCTCGTGGTCGCCTGCAACACCGCCTCGGCCGTCGCGCTCCCCGCGCTGCGCGCGGAGCTCGCCGTCCCCGTGCTCGGGGTGGTGGAGCCCGGCGTCCGCGCCGCGATCCGCGCCTCGCGCGGCGGCCGCATCGGCGTGATCGGGACGCAGGGCACCGTCTCGAGCGGCGCGTACCAGGCGGCGCTCCGCGCGGCGCGGCCCGACGCGGAGGTCGTCGCCCGGGCCTGCCCGCTCTTCGTGCCGCTCGCGGAGGAGGGCTGGACCGATCCCGACGATCCGGTCGTGCGCGGCGTCGTCGCCCGGTACCTCGCGCCGCTCCGCGACGAGCGCGTCGACACGCTCGTCCTCGGCTGCACGCACTACCCGCTGCTCCGCGCGGCGATCGCCCGCGAGCTCCCCGAGCTCGCGCTCGTCGACAGCGCCGACGCCATCGCAGCGGAGGTCCGGGCGCGCCTCGGAGACGAGGGCGGCCGCCAGGGCGCGCACGCGTTCCTCGTCACCGACGCGCCGGAGAAGTTCCTCGCGGTGGCGGGGCGGTTCCTGGGCCGGACCGTCACGTCGGCGGAGCACGTGGATGTCTAGCGGGGACCCCGCCCCAGCCGCGGAGCTGCCGGGGCCCACCCCTGCTCGCCGGGGCGAGTACCCCGCGCGTTCGCATTCGCGGGATCGCGCGTACCCTGAGTTTTGACGCGGGTTTCCGCCCGGCCGTCGGCTTGATGGCGCGTGCGCGCGGCGGTAGTCTCGGAGCCTCGAATGGCCGGCGACGCGAAGAAGATGGTGGTTGGCTTCAACCACAACATCAAGCACAAGGGGAAGCCGTACCACATCCAGACCGAGGACTCCGGCCTCGACAACCCGCACATCATCACGCACCTGTTCGTGGGCGGGAACATCCTCGCCTCGAAGAAGACCTCCTACGCGGACATCGTCGGGGCGGACAACCTCGCCCAGGTGGTGCGCGAGCTCATGGAGGAGCAGCACAAGGAGATGCTGCGGAACCTCGTGAACGGCGTGTACGACGACATCGACGCCGTCTACAGCGCGCAGGCGCAGGCGTTCCAGCCCGGCCAGATCCAGGCGGAGCGCGCGCCCGCGGTGAAGCTCCGCGACGGCGTCGCGCTGCCGCGCCCGCCCGCTGCGCGGTCGCTCCCTCCCGAGGTGGTCGCCGCCCGCGATGCGCCCGTCCCGGCGCTCCGTGGCGCCGGCGCCGAGACGCTCTTCGGCGAGGACCTCGTCAGCGAGAAGAGCCTCGACGAGGTCATCCTCTCGTACCTCGCCGACGACCTCGGCGATCGCAAGTGATCCGGCCCCCGCAAGCTCCCCCGTGATCCAGCTTTTTCACGTCACCAAGGAGTACCCGGGCGACGGCCCGGCGCTCCAGGACGTGTCGCTCGAGATCGACAAGGGGGAGTTCGTCTTCCTCACCGGCGCCTCGGGCGCCGGCAAGTCGACGCTCCTCAAGCTCATCTTCTGCGACGAGCCCGCCACCGCCGGGCAGCTCCTCCTCTTCGGCAAGAACGTGGCGAAGATCTCCGCCTCCGCGATCCCCTTCGTGCGGCGCAACATCGGGGTGGTCTTCCAGGACTTCAAGCTCCTCGCGAACCGCACCGTCGCCGAGAACGTGGCGCTGCCGCTCGAGGTGCGGGGGCTCGCGCAGAAGGAGATCCGCCGCAAGGTGCGCGGGCTCCTGCGCTCGGTCGGCCTCGAGCACCGCGCCGACAAGTTCCCGCCCTCGCTCTCCGGCGGCGAGCAGCAGCGGGTCGCGGTGGCGCGCGCGCTCGCGCCGGACCCGGCGCTCCTCCTCGCGGACGAGCCGACGGGCAACCTCGATCCGGAGCGCACGCTCGAGGTGATGGACCTGCTCTACGGCGCGAACGCGCGCGGCACCACCGTGGTGGTGGCCACCCACGACCGCTCGCTGCTCGAGCGCTACAAGAAGCGCGTCGTGGTGCTCCAGGCGGGCCGCCTCCTCTCCGACGGCGACTCCGTCCGCCGCGCCGTCTCCTGACATGGCCCTCCGCCCGCTCCGCGCCGCGCGCCGCGCGCTCGAGTCCATGGCCCGCGGGCCGTACGTCGCGCTGGTGGGGGCGGCCACCGTCTTCGTGGCGGTGTTCGCGACCGGGCTGTTCGCCGGCGCGCTCGGCGGCGCCGAGCGGCTCCTCGCCGCGTGGGCGGGCGAGGTGCGCGTCTCGGTGTACCTCGCGCCGGGCGCGGATCTCGAGCGCGCCCGGGCGGCCGCCGCCGCGCTCGCGCCGGGGCGGCGGGTCGAGGCGGTGCCCTCCGAGGTCGCGCTCTCGCGGCTCGCGGACTCGCTCGGCGAGCAGGCGCACGTGCTCGAGGGCGTCGGCCCTGGCGCGCTGCCGGACGCGGTGGAGATCGAGGCGCCCGGGCTGTCGCTCGAGGGCGCCCGCGAGCTCGCGGCGCGGCTCCGCTCGGTGCCCGGCGCCGACGACGTGGACTACGGCACCGCCTGGCTCGAGGGCGTCGAGCGCTTCGTCTCTCGCGCGCGGACCGCGGCCGTCTTCCTGTTCGGCGCGCTGGCGCTCGCCACCGCGATCCTGGTCTCGAACACGCTCCGGCTCGCGGTGTTCGCCCGCCGCGAGGAGATCGAGATCATGAAGCTCGTCGGCGCCACGGACGCGTTCGTCGCCACGCCGTTCCTCCTCGAGGGCCTGCTGCAGGGGCTCCTCGGCGCAGGGGCGGCGGTGCTCGCGCTCGCGGGGGTCCACGGGCTGCTCGTGCCGCGCCTCGCCGCCGCCGTGTCGGCGGCGCGCGCGCTCACGCTCGCCGACACGCTGCCGCCGGCGCTCGTCGTCGCCCTCGTCGGCGGCGGGGCCGGGATCGGCCTCCTCGGGAGCGCCCTCTCCGTCGCCCGCGCCCTGCGGCGGACCTGACCCGTGCCCGCCGCGCTCGCCCTCGCGCTCGCGCTCGCCGCCGCGGATCCCCGGGCCCAGCTCTCCGCGCTCGAGGCCCGGCGGCGCGCGGAGGAGACCGCGGCGCGCCTCCTCGCGCAGCAGGAGCGCTCGGTCCTCGACACGCTGGGGGAGGCGGAGACGGCGCTCACCACCGCCCGCGCGGAGCTCCGCCGGGTCGAGGCGGAGCGCGCGGAGGCGTCGGCCGGGCTCGCCCACGCGCGCGAGGTGGAGGCGGGCGCGCGGGCGAGGCTCCGCGCCCGCCTGGCGGAGCTCCGGCCGCGGCTCGCCGCGCGCGCGCGCATGGGGCCGGCCGGCGAGCTGCGGCTGCTCCTCGCCAGCGCCTCGCTCGCCGACCTCGTGAAGCGCAGCTACCTCATGGACCGGATCCTCTCGCGGGACGCCGGGCTCCTCGCCGACGCGCAGGCGGCCGCGCGGGAGGGCGAGGCGGCCCGGGCCGAGCGCGCCCGCGAGGCGGCGCGGCTCGACGCGCTCGCCGGCGAGGCGGTGGAGCGGCGCACGCAGGCGGAGGCGCGCCGCGAGGAGCGCGAGACGCTGCTCACGGCGCTCCGCAGCGCGCGCGGCTTCCACGAGCGCGCGGCGCGGGAGGCGGCCACGCAGGCGAGGCGGCTCGCGGACTTCGTGGCCACCCTCCCGCCGCCGCGGGTGGGGAGCGCGCTGCCGGGCGGGTTCGCCGCGCGCAGGGGGCGGCTGCCGGCGCCCACCGTCGGGGCCATCGCGGTGGGCTTCGGCCGCATCGTGAACCCCAAGTTCAACACCGTCACGGTGCAGAACGGGCTCGACATCGCCGCCCGCGCCGGCGCCCCGGTCCGCTCGGTCGCGCCAGGCCGGGTGGTCCACGCCGGCTGGTTCAAGGGGTACGGCAACCTCGTCATCGTGGAGCACGGGGAGGGCTACCACACGCTCTTCGCGCACCTCGGCGCGATGCAGACCGCCATGGGCGAGGTCGTGGACGCGGGCGCGGTGCTCGGCACGGTCGGGGACTCGGGCTCGCTCAAGGGGCCGTACCTGTACTTCGAGCTGCGCGAGCGCGGGCGCCCAGTGGATCCGCGCCCCTGGCTCGCGCCGTGACCGGCCCCGGATCGCTCAAAGACGCCCGGCGGCGGCGCTCCAACCGGTCGCGCGCCTCGGGTATGATCGCCCCATGACGCGCCGGCCCTTCCTCCCCCGCATCGCGCTCGTCGGCGCGCTCGCGGTCGCCTTCCTCGCCGGGCTCGGCGTGGAGCACGTGGCCTCGGCCGCGCGGCGCGGGGCCGCCGCGCCGTACCGCCCGCTCGACGTGTTCGCCGAGGTGCTCGAGAAGGTCGAGAACGACTACGTCGAGGACGTGAAGGAGCAGGAGCTCGTCTACGGCGCGATCGACGGGATCGTCGGGCGGCTCGACCCCCACTCTTCGTTCATGCGGCCCGACGTGTACCGGCAGCTTCGGGAGGACACGACCGGCGAGTTCGACGGGCTCGGGGTGGAGGTCGCGATCTCGGGCGGCGCGCTCACCGTGGTCGCGCCCCTCGCGGACTCGCCCGGCGAGCGCGCGGGCCTGCGCCCCGGCGACCGGATCCTCGCCATCGACGGGACGCCCACGAAGGACCTGCCGCTCGCCGAGTCCATCCGCCGCATGAAGGGCCCGGCGGGGACGCGGGCGGTGCTCGAGGTGATGCGCGACGGGTTCTCCGCGCCGCAGGCGCTCACGCTCGTGCGCGACCACGTCCGGGCCCAGAGCGTCGAGCTCAGGATCCTCGACCCGGAGCGGCGCTACGCGTACGTGCGCGTGAAGGCGTTCCAGGAGCGGACCGATCGCGGCGTGAAGAAGGCGCTCGACGACGCGCGGGCTCGGCTCGGCGGCGAGCTGCGCGGCCTCGTGCTCGACCTCCGCGGCAACCCCGGCGGCCTCCTCGATCAGGCCGTGCGGGTGGCGGACCTCTTCCTCGCCTCCGGGATCATCGTGACGACCGAGGGGCGTGGGCGCCGCGACGTCCAGGTCGAGAAGGCGCGCGAGAAGGACACCGAGCCGCCGTACCCGATCATCGTGCTCGTGAACAAGGGGACCGCGAGCGCGAGCGAGATCGTCGCGGGGGCGCTGCAGGACCACGGGCGCGCCGTGATCATGGGCACCCCCACCTTCGGCAAGGGCTCGGTCCAGACCATCGTGGAGCTCGAGGACGGCTCGGGGCTGAAGCTCACCGTGGCCCGCTACTTCACCCCGAAGCACCGCTCCATCCAGGAGCGGGGCATCACGCCGGACGTGGTCGTCGGCGAGGGTGTCCCCCCGGCGGTCGCGGACGCCTCCCCCGGTGAGAAGGACCTGAAGGGTCACCTCCGCAACGAGTCGATCTCTCCGGACGCTACTTCCGGGGCGGGTGCAGGGGCACCGGGGAGCGAAGACCACCCGCTGCACACCGCCCTCGACTACCTGCGCGCCGTCGACATTCTGAAGGCCTCCGCGCCGCCTTCTCCAGGCCTCGCGGTGAAGCGCGAATGACGTTTGAGGCGGACCGCGCGGGGGCCGTCTCCGAGGTCGCACCTGCCGCGCGGGAGGGCGCCCGGGTGCGAGGAGGTAACCTGCGCGGAACAATCCCGTTTTCGCCTGTCGGGGCGCAGGTTTTGGCTTGATTGACTTCGCGGACGGGGAGGCTATAGTCCGCCCGGTTTTGCAGGTCCCCGCCAGGGGAGCGGTCGCCCTGCCGCATCCCGAAAAAACGGACAGATGAGCGCCATCGAGCTATCGGTCGTCGTCGCGTACGCCCTCCTGCTGCTCCTCCTCTCGGTGTACGGCTCGCACCGGTACGCGATGGCGTACCTGTACTACCGGCACAAGTACCGGCTTCCGTCGCCGAAGGGCCGCTTCGAGCAGCTCCCGCGCGTCACCATCCAGCTGCCGATCTTCAACGAGATGTACGTGACGGAGCGGCTCATCGACGCCGTCGCGAAGATGGACTACCCGCGCGATCTCCTCGAGATCCAGGTGCTCGACGACTCGACCGACGAGACGCAGGGCATCGCGCGCGCGTGCGTCGACCGGCACCGGAAGACCGGGCTCGACATCGCCTACGTGCACCGCACGAACCGCAAGGGCTTCAAGGCGGGGGCGCTCGAGCACGGGCTCACGCTCGCGAAGGGCGAGTTCGTCGCGGTGTTCGACGCGGACTTCATCCCCGAGTCGGACTTCCTCCGCCGCACCCTCGACTTCTTCACCGACCCGCAGGTCGGGATGGTCCAGACGCGCTGGGGCCACCTGAACCGCTCGTACTCGCTCCTCACCGAGGCGCAGGCGATCCTGCTCGACGGCCACTTCGTCATCGAGCACACCGCGCGCAACCGCTCCGGCCTGTTCTTCAACTTCAACGGCACCGCCGGGATCTGGCGCCGCGACGCCATCGCGAGCGGCGGCGGCTGGCAGCACGACACGCTCACCGAGGACCTCGATCTCTCGTACCGCACGCAGATGAAGGGCTGGAAGTTCGTCTACCTCCCGCACGTCGTGACCTCGGCCGAGGTCCCGGTCGAGATGAACGCGTTCAAGAGTCAGCAGCACCGCTGGGCGAAGGGCTCCATCCAGACGGCCCTGAAGCTCCTCCCGCTCATCCGCCGCGCGGACGTGCCGAGGGCGGTCAAGCGGGAGGCGTTCATGCACCTCACCGCGAACCTCGGGTATCTCATGATGATCCCGCTCGCCATCCTCCTGCCGATCACGGTGGTGGTGCGGGTCTCGCACGGCGCGCTCGAGGTGCTCTTCCTCGACCTGCCGTTCTTCGCGGCCGCGACCTTCAGCGTCGTCTTCTTCTACATGGCGAGCCAGCGCGAGCAGGGGAAGACGCGCTGGGAGCGGGTGAAGTACCTGCCGTTCGTGATGGCGCTCGGCATCGGCCTCGCGGTGAACCAGGCGCGCGCCGTCGTCGAGGCGCTCATGGGCTACGAGACCGCCTTCACCCGCACGCCGAAGCACGGGGTGAAGTCGGCGGGCGACTCGGTCGTGAAGAAGCGCTACAAGGCGGCGGTGACCTTCCAGCCGATCGTCGAGCTCGCCCTCGCCGCGTACATGACGTACGGCGTGCTCTACCTCGTCGAGCGCGGCGTCTACTACTCGCTGCCGTTCCTCGTGCTGTTCCAGGTCGGCTTCGGCTACGTCGGTCTCGCGAGCCTCTACGAGGGCGTGCGCGGGTACCTCGCCCGGTCCGCCCGGCAGATGGCGCCGCAGCCCTCCGCGGAGTAGCCGTCGCCGAGCACCGTGCTGGACCGAGCGCGGCCTCCGGGCCGCGTTCGCCGTTTCGGGGGCGCCGCCGCGCGAAGCGCGCCGGGGGCGGGTCAGCTCACCTCGACGAACGGCCGCTCGTACACGGCGACGCCGCCGTCGAGGCGCCCGACCTCGCCGAACCCGATCCGCTCCCAGAACGCCTGCGCTCCAGGGTTCTCGTCGCCGACCGAGCAGCGGAGCGCGGTGAAGCCGGCGCGCTGCAGGGCGTGCTCCAGGGCCGCGACGGTCTCCTTCCCGTAGCCGATGCCCTGGCACGACTCGCGGAACAGCAGGAGGCCCACGTGCGCGACGCCGGGCTCGGGGTGGTGGAGGTACAGGTCGAGCACCCCGACCGCCGCGCCGCCGCTGTGCGGCACGAGGCAGTACACGCGCCTGGCGTCGTCCGCCTCCGCCTCCTCGACGAGCCGCAGCGCCGCGTCCGGCTCGGGCAGGCGGCCCTCGGTGCGCTGGAAGTAGTCGGTGGCGCCCTCCAGGCAGGCCTGCAGCTCCGCGACGTGCGAGCGATCGACGGCGACGGCGCGGAGGCGCGGACCGTCGATCGGCGGGAGGAGCTGTCGCGTGGGAGCGGCGGGGGACGTGCGCGTCGCCATTGGGGGTCCCTCTCTCGAACCGGCCATACCCCGGGCCGCGCGGGCGGGTCAAGGCGCGGCCCCGCCCGGCGCCGGTTCACCCGAGCAGCAGCCGGAGCGCGGCGGGATCCTCGAGCGTGGCCGAGACGTGGTCCGCGCCGCAAGCCGCGAGCTCTCCGGCGGCATAGCGCCCGGTCGCCACCGCGAGCACCGGGCAGCCGACGTGCCGCGCCGCCGCCACGTCGCGGGGGGTGTCGCCGACGACGAGCGCCTCGCGCGCGTGCACGGTGCGGCCGAGGCGTGCCGAGGCGCGGGCGAGCGCCGCAGCCACCACCCGCTCGCGCGCCTCGCCGTCATGGGCGAAGCCGCCGATCGCCCCGGGGCCCCACTCGAAGTGGTGGTCGAGCGCGCCGCGGGCGAGCTTCACACGGGCGCCGTCCACGAGGTTCCCCGTGCAGAGGCCGAACGGGAGCGCCCGCGCGCGCAGCGCCTCGAGCAGCGACGCGACCCCGGGGAGCACCTCGTAGCGCGGGTCGGCGATCTCCTCGCGCAGGTGAGACAGGTAGCGTTCGAGGACGCCGTCGCACGCCGCGTCCGAGAACCCGTGGCCGAGGAGGCCGAGCGCCTCGCGCACGATGAGCCGGTCGGTCATCCCGTCGAGGCGGAGGCCCGCGAGGCGACCGGCGAGCGGACCGCAGCGCTCCTCGAGCGCGCGCTCCAGGGCGCGGCGTCCCGCCCCGCCCGCGGAGACGAGCGTGCCGTCGATGTCGAACAGGATGACCGCGAAGGGCTGCATGAGCATCTCCGACGAGCTTGGCCTGGTCAGTGCTCAGCGAGCGAGCCGCCGCCCCGTTCTAATCAAACAGCGCCTCGACGAACTCGCCGGGCAGGAAGGGCCGCAGGTCCGCGACGCTCTCGCCGACGCCCACGTAGCGTACCGGGATCCCGAGCTCGTCGCAGATGCCGATGACGACGCCGCCCTTGGCGGTGCCGTCGAGCTTCGTGAGCACGATGCCGGTGACGCCGAGCGCCTCGTGGAACTGGCGCGCCTGCGCGATGGCGTTCTGGCCGTTCGTGGAGTCGAGGACGAGCAGCACCTCGTGCGGCGCGCCCTCGGCGGCCTTGCCGATGACGCGCTTCACCTTCTTCAGCTCCTCCATGAGCGGCGCCTTCGTGTGGAGGCGCCCGGCGGTGTCGCACAGCACGACGTCCATTCCGTCCTGCGCGCCGCGCTGCACCGCCTCGAAGCAGACGCTCGCGGGGTCGGCGCCTTCCTTGCCGCGCACGATGGGCGCGCCCACGCGCTCGGCCCAGATCTCGAGCTGCTCTCCGGCGGCGGCGCGGAACGTGTCGCCCGCGCCGAGGAGGACCCGCTTCCCGTCCCCCTGGAGCTTCGAGGCGAGCTTGCCGATGGTGGTCGTCTTCCCCGACCCGTTCACGCCCACGACCATCACCACCCACGGGCGCGCCGCCCCGAGCTCGAGCGGGCGCGCCGCGGAGGGATCGCCGCCCAGCGCCAGGATGCGCGCGATCTCCTCGCGCAGCGCGTCCTTCAGCCGCTCGGGATCCGAGAGCTCGCGCCGCCGGACCTTCTCGCGGGCGGACTCGAGGAGCTTCGTCGCGGTCTTCACGCCGATGTCGGCGGTGAACAGCACCTCCTCGAGGTCGGCGAGCACGGAGTCGTCGACGAGGCGCCCGCCCGAGAACAGGGCGTTGAGCCGCGCCATGAAGCCGCCGCGCGTCTTCTCGAGCCCGGCGGCGAGCGTCTTGCCCGCCTCGGCCTCCGCGCGCCGCCGGCGCTCCTCCTCCTCGCGGCGCTTCGCCTCCTCGGCCTCGCGCGCGGCGCGCGCCGCCTCCTCGCGCGCCCTCGCCTCGCCCTCCTCGCGCTCGCGCTGCCGGCGCTCGCGCTCGAGCCGCTCGGCCTCCTTCTTGCGGCGGTAGTCCTCCTTCTTGCGCGCCTCCTCCGCCTCGCGGGGCAGGCCGGGCTCGCCTCGCGGCGCGGGCACCTGCGGCGGCGGGGCGACGGGCGGCGGCAGCTTCGCCGACGGGGGCGGGAGCGCCTCCGAGCCGGTGAGCTCGCGCTCGATCTCGTCGGCCGGGACAGGCGGCCCCGGCGGCACCCGGCGGCGGCGCGCGATCCGGATCGCGGCGACCACGATGAGGAGGGCGAGGAGGACGACGATCGCGATGGCGATCCAATCGTTCGGGGTCAGCGTCTCGAGGAAGGACGGGGGACGCGGCGGCACGCGGGGCTCCGTTCGAGCTTTGGGGGCGGAAGCCTCCGGCCCCCGGACTCCGCGCGCCCCGGGGCGGCTCGTCCGCCGGACCCGGCGCGCGCCAGGAAAGTCGGCACTCTATAGAGGCCGGCGGAACGGCGTGTCAACGCGCAGCCTTCCGGCGGAGCTTTCCCGACGCCGCGAAATCGGTTCGCGCCTCCCCCGGTAAGGCAAGGCCGGAGGTCCCCGGGAGCGTGCGACCGTCCAGCGCATCCGGCGGCGCAGTCGTGACATGAAATCAACTCGGAGCGCGGTCGCTCGCCGCAGTGGCCGCGCGGCGGCGCGCGGGCGCGGCGGTCTGTCGCGAAATCACGAGCCAGACGCATCGTTTACGCAGGGCGTTAACCCTTCCCTCGAAGGTCAGCGCGATCTCCCCGGGTCGGCGCGGGGTTACGGATTCTTCAGCGAAATCATTGACTTAACGCCGGGGCCGTCCGGTACGGTCGCGAACGGCGTGTCGACTGATCCCGCCGCTGCCGTCAGAGACCGCGCGAGGCGCGGCACGCCGGATTCAACTCGCAGTCATCGAAGGAGCTCATCGTGACCAAGGAACTCTCCCGTAGAAACCTGCTGGGTCGCGCCGGCCTCGCGCTCGGCGGCGCCGTGACGCTCGGCGTCCTTCAGGCCTGCGGCTCGGACTCGGACCCGGCCCCGCAGCAGACGCCACAGGAGCCGGCGGGACCGCAGGTCGCCGACTTCCCGTACGAGCAGCACCTTCCTGCCGGGTACCGGCTCGATCCGACGCCGATCCGCGAGGCCGCGTACCAGGGGTACTACGCCGGAGGCTGCTGCCACGGCGCGTACAGCGCTCTCCTGGGCCACCTCGCCCAGACCGCCGGCGCGCCGTTCACGCTGCTCCCGCTCGACTTCGGCAAGTTCGGCGGAGGCGGGATCGCCAGCTACGGCAGCATCTGCGGCGCCCTCCTCGGCAGCGTGCTCGTGACGAACATGGTGGTCGCCGACGCGACCGCGCGCGCGGCGATCATGACCGACCTCATGCGCTGGTACGAGGGCGCGAGCTTCCCGCAGTACACCCCGCAGGCCGTGAACGCGGGCGAGACCGGGCTCGTGAAGGACTTCAGCGCGGGGAACCTCGTGAACCTGCAGCAGGTCCCCGGCGCGCACCTGTGCCACGCGTCGGTGTCCGGCTGGTGCGCCGCGAACGGCGTCTCCGCGACGGGCGCGGACAAGAAGGCGCGCTGCGCCCGCCTCACGGCGGACGTCGCCGGGAAGGTGGCCGAGCTGCTCAACACCTACCTCGAGACGAAGGCGTTCACGGCGGCGCCCATCGACGACGCGTCGAAGACGTGCCTCGTGTGCCACCCGGGCACCAGCACGACGGAGCCCGTGGCGAGCGGCATGACCTGCACGACCTGCCACTCCGACAAGGCGACGGGGCATCCGATGTAGACACGGGGGCTGCGCCCCCGCCCCGCCGACGGCTGGCCGCCGTCGTCGGGGTCCCCACCCCTGCTCGGCGGGTCCCGTGAACGGTCGCGCCCGCGTTCGCGGGCTCGCGACCGTTCCCCGCCTGAGGGGCTTCGCCCCTCCCGCGCGCTGCGCGGGGCCCTCCCGCGAACGCCGGCCGCCGTCGCCGGGGGCCCTGGCAGCTGCGCGGCTGCGCGACGGTGACGTTCAGGCCGCGGCGGCTTCCTTGGTGCGCTCGGAGAGCCGGACGGAGACGAGCTTCGAGACGCCCGGCTCCTGCATGGTGACCCCGTAGAGCGTGTCCACCATCTCCATCGTGCGCTTGTTGTGCGTGATGAGGATGAACTGCGAGGTCTTCGACATCTCCTTCACCATCTCGTTGTAGCGGCCGACGTTCGCGTCGTCGAGCGGCGCGTCGACCTCGTCGAGGAGGCAGAACGGCGTCGGCTTGATGAGGAAGATGGCGAAGATGAGCGACACGGCGGTGAGCGCCTTCTCGCCGCCGGAGAGCAGGTTCACGCTCTGCAGCTTCTTGCCGGGCGGCTGCGAGAAGATCTCGACGCCCGCCTCCCCGTCGCCGTCCGCCTGCGTGAGCACGAGCCCGGCGCGGCCGCCGTTGAACAGGCGCGGGAAGACCGCCTGGAACTTCTCGTTCACGAGGTCGAACGTCTCCTGGAAGCGCTCGCGCGAGGCGCGGTTGATCTTCACGATGGCGGCCTTGAGATCGGCGAGCGAGCGCTCGAGGTCCGCCTTCTGGGTGCTCATGAACTCGTGGCGGCGGGCGAGGTCGTCGTACTCCTCGATCGCGGTCAGGTTGATGGCGCCCATCCGCTCGGACTGCGCCTTCAGGTCGTCGAGCCGCTCGCGCTCGGCCTCGCCCGGCGGCCGCTCCAGGTGGAAGCGCGCCACCTCCCACTTGAGCTCCGCCTGGCACCGCTCGCGCGTCTGCTCCTCGAGGTGGGTGAGCTCGAGGGCGTGCTCGCGCGCCGTGAGCGCCGCCTCGCCCATCGCGCTCCGGGCCGCCTCGGCGCGGGTGCGGAGCTCGCGGGCCTCGGCCTCGCGGCCGCGCGAGGCGGCGGCGCGCCCCTCGTGCTCGGCGCGGGCCCGGGAGAGCTCCTCCCGGACGCCGGCGAGGTCCTGCGACAGGCGGTCGAGATCGACGCGCGTGCCGTCCAGCCGGCTGCGCAGCTCGGCCGCGCGCGCGTTCGCCTCGGACAGCGCCGCGAAGAGGCGCGCCCGCCGCTCGTCCACCTCGCGCCGCGCGTCGTCGATGCGCTTCAGCGCGGCGCCGATCCCCTCGCGGCGCTCGGCGTCGGCGGCGACCTTCACCTTGAGGTTCATCAGCTCGGCGGTGAGGACGTCGCCGCGCTGGCGGGTCTGCTCGAGCCGGAGGACGGCGTCGCGGGCGCGCTCCTCGGCGCGCGAGACCTCCGCCTCGGCGGTCGCCGCGGCGACGCGGTGCTCCTCCTCCTCGCGCGAGAACGCCGCGAGCGTCTCCTCGAGCTGCGAGCGCTCGATCTCGAGGGCGCCCATCCGCTCGCCCACGCGCTCGAGCTCCTCGCCGACGCGGGCCAGATCCTTCTCCTGGTCGAGGAGCGCGAGCTCCTTCTCGCGGCCGTCCTTGTCGAGGCTCTTCAGCGCCGCCTCGAGCTGGAGGAGGCGCGCCTGCAGGGTGCGGTGCCGCTCCTGCGCCAGCGAGAAGTCCGCCTCGAACCCGCGGACGACGTCCTCGAGCTCCTGCGCCTCGCGCCGCCGCTGCAGCGCGCCGTGCCCCTCGCCCTCCAGCGGGCCGCCGGTGACGACGCCGTAGGGGTCCAGCACCTCGCCGTCGAGCGTCACGAGCGTCCGCTTGTCGCCGCTCTGCTGCCAGAGCTCGAGCGCGGCGGGGAGGTCGCGCACGATGAGCGCGTCGCCGAGCAGGAAGCGGACGACCTTCTCGTACGAGGACTCGAAGCGGATGACGTCGAGGCAGCTCGCGACGACCCCGGGGTGGCCGCCGAGGTCCGGCGCGGGGCCGGCCGTGGCCGCGTCGCGCAGGCGCGCCATCGGGATGAGGGAGGCGCGCCCCTCGGCGGCGGACTTCAGGTAGTCGATCGCCTCGACGCCCTGGGAGTGGCTCTCGACGATGACGTACTGGAGCCGCTCGCCCAGCACCGCCTCGATGGCGTTCTCGTACTCGGCCGGCGCGGACACGACGTCGGCGACGAGGCCGAAGACGCCGCGGTCGCGCGCCTCCGCCTGGCCGGCGCGGGTCATGAGGCTGCGCACCCCGCGGCCGTAGCCCTCGTAGTTGCGGACGATCTCGAGGAGGCTGTTGAGGCGCGAGCGCTTGTCGGCGAGCTCCTCGCGGATCGTGATGAGCCGCGCCTCGTTCTGGATGAACTCGGCCCGCGTCCGCTCGAGCATCTCCTCCTGCGCGCCGCGCTGCTCGTCGAGCCGGAGCTTGAGCTGGCGGGTCTGGCCGAGCTTCTCGACGAAGCGCGAGCGCGAGCCGTCGAGCTGGGAGGCGCGCTGGGCGAGGTCGTCGGCCTCGCCGCGGTTCTTCTGGATGCGGCCGCGCAGGTCGAGCCGCTGCCGCTCGAGCTGCGCGAGCTGGCTCTTGTGGCTGGTCGCCTCGGAGAGCGCGGCCCCGGCCGCGGCGCGCGCCCGATCCGCCTCGCCCTGCAGCGCGCCCTGCTCGCGGCCCGCGTCGCGGAGCGCGGCCTCGGCGTCCACGAGCCGGGTCTCGTCGGTGGTGACGAGCGACTGGAGATCGTCGCGCTGCTGGAGGAGCGCCTCGCGCTCCTGCGCGAGCGCCTCCGCCTGCGCCTTCAGCGCCTCGACCTCGGCGGCCTGCGCGCGCGTCCGCTCCGCGATCTGCTCGAGCTCGCGCGCGGCGGCCTCGACCGAGACCTCGGAGACCCGCGCCTGGCTCTCGAGCGCGTGCTCCTTGGCGCCGAGCTCGGCGAGGCGCCCCTCGCTCTCGGCGAGCAGCGCACGATCGCCGTCGATCCCGCCGTCGAGCTCGGCGAGGCGCGCCACGACCTCGGCCTCCTCGGCCTTGAGCGTCGCGTGGCGATCCTCGGCGGCGCGGCGGGTCGCGGTGAGCTCGAGGTAGCGCGCCGCCGCCGCCCGGAGCTCGAGCTCGCGGATCTGCGCGCGCAGGGCCTTGTACTTCTCCGCCTTGCGCGCCTGGCGGTTCAGGCTCTCGAGCTGCTTGCCGAGCTCCTGCACGATGTCCGCGACGCGCAGCATGTTCTGCTGCGTCGCCTCCATCTTCCGCTCCGCCGCCTCGCGCCGCTTCTTGTACTTCGTGATGCCGGCGGCCTCCTCGATGATCGCCCGCCGGTCCTCGGGGCGGGCGGACACGATCTGGCCGATGCGGCCCTGCTCGATGATCGAGTACGCGGTCCGGCCGACGCCCGAGCCGAAGAAGATGTCGTTCACGTCGAGCAGCCGCGACTGCACGCCGTTCACGAGGTACTCGGACTCGCCGCTGCGGAACAGGCGGCGCCCGACGGTGATCTCGGAGTACCCCTGGTACTGGGTCGGCAGCTCGCTCGGGCGGTCGTTCTCGAAGGTGAGCAGCACCTCCGCCATGGAGAGGGGCGGCTTCGTCTCCGAGCCGTTGAAGATCACGTCCTCCATCGAGCGGCCGCGCAGGTGCCGGGCGGACTGCTCGCCGAGCACCCAGCGGATCGCGTCCGCGACGTTGGACTTCCCGCACCCATTTGGGCCGACAACGCCGGTGACGCCCTCGTCGAAGGCGACCACGGTCTTGTCCATGAACGACTTGAAGCCGACGATGTCGAGCCGCCGGATGCGCATGGCGAACCCGATATCACGACCCCATGGGCGGCTTCAAGGGAAGCCCTTGATCAGAGGGAGGTTTTCCCCCAGTCCGGCCCGGACCACGTGGGGCCCGGGTCCGATTTCGCCCATGAGAACGCGGCGTTGCGTGACGAGGCATGTATCGCCACGCCGCCAGGCCCTCGAAGGCTGGCTACTGGCCCCCTTGGACGGGCCGGAGCTGCGGCCTCGAGACGCTCCCCGCGATCTGGAAGTTCCATGCGCCGTCGCGACCGCGCGAGGAGGCGAGGGCCGCCTCGGCGACCCCCTTGAACGCCTGCGTCTCGCGGCGCGCCCAGAAGGCGTCCTTCACCTTGAGCTTCGCCTTGCCGGAGATGGGGGCGTACTCGATGCGCGGCTGCAGCACGGCGTAGAGCCCGTCGGCCGTGAAGTCCGCGTCGCCGCCTCTCGCCTCGAGCTTCTCGAAGGTGGCCTTCCCCTGGTCGAGCTTCACCGCCGCGACGAGCTCGCCGAGCCCGAGCTTCGGGAGAACGAGGCCGCTCGTCATCCCGGGGACCGGGAGCTGCCCCCCGTTCACGCCGGCCTCCGTCACCGTCACGTCGATCCGGCCCTTCGGCTGTCCGTTCGGCGCGGCGGGCACCGTCAGCGCCACCTTGCCCGAGAGCTTCCCGGTGAGGTCGAGGCCCGAGGCCTTGCGGAGCGGCAGCGCGCGCGCGAGGTCCACCCCCCTGGCCGCGAGGGCGATCTCCCGCTCGTCGCCGGACAGGTCTGCCGTTCCCTCCACCTCGCCGTCGTACAGCCGCGCGTCGAACGCGACGCTGCGCCTGCCCGTGAGGAGCGGCAGGAGCCTGAGCGACGCGGTGAGCTCGTCGAGCGGGACCTTGAGGCCGGAGGCGGCCTCGACGGTCACGCCCTCCGCGTGGATCCCGGCGATCCCGCCCGGCCCCACGTCGGCCATGTCGACCTGCCAGCCGCGCGCGGCGGCCTCGAGGACGATGCGCTGCTTCACCGCGTCGGCGGGGAAGGTGAGCCGGAGGGCGAGGAGGAAGGCGGCGAAGGTGAACGCGCCGTAGAGGAGGCGCGGGCGCCAGCGGTTCCAGTCGATCGTCATGGCGCTCAGGTCCGGAGCTGGTACGTGGAGACGACGAGGGTGGCGTCGACGAGGGCCGGATCGTCCGAGCGGGTGGAGACCCGGATCCGGCGGACCTTGACCACGCCGGCGCCGCGCTCGAGCGACTGGAGGAGGCGCGCGAGCCGGGGGAGATCGATGCGGGCGAGGTTCACCTCGACCGACTCCTCGCGGATCCCCTCGAGGTCGGCCGGCGCGCCGGTCGGCCGCAGGTCGTTCACCTCGATCCCGAGCGCCGCGCCCGCCTGGGAGATGTGGCTCATGAGCTGGATGGGCTGGCCCTTGAGGCGCGCCTCCAGGGCGCTGCGCTCCGCCTGGTTGCGGCGGTAGCCCTCGGCCAGCTTGCCGAACTGCGACATCACCTTGGTCTTCTGGTCGATGCGCTCCTCGCGGGCCGCCATGCCCGAGGAGATCTGGAACGAGACGAGCCAGACGACGAACGCGACCACCGCGACCGCCGCGGCGGTCACCATCACGCGCTCGCGCTGAGACAGCTTGGCGAGCCACGCCTCCGCGTCGGCGCGGAGCTTCCGGAGCCGCTCCAGCATCTATCCCCTCCCGCCCGGCGCCGCCGGGCCCGACTCGAGGCAGGTGATCCCCGCGTCGATGGAGAACTCGAACTTCCCGTCGGACCCGCGCCGGCGCGCGCCGCCGGAGCGCGCGTCGCCGAAGCACCGCGAGGCCTGCAGCGCCGAGACGATCTTGTCGACGTTCTCGGCGGCGTCGGTCGTGCCCTGGAGGTGGAGCTTGTCCTTCGTGACCTCCATGCGGTCGAGGCGGAGCGGCACGTCCGGCACGCGCTGCGCGAGCTCGGCGAACACTTCGACCGCGGAGACCCGCGGGATGGCCGCGCCGGGCGTCCCGCGGCCGCGCAGGATGGCCTGCGCCTCCTCGAAGCTCGCGTAGCACTTGCCGAGGATGCGCTGCTCCGACGCGCACAGCGCGTCGTCGAGCGCCTTCTCCTGCCGGGCGAGCGCGAAGAGCCGCACGCCCGAGCTCATCACGGCGAGCACGACGAGCAGCGCCGCGAACACGCCGAGGCGCGTGACCTTCCCCTTCACGTGCTCGAAGTCGCGCGTGTAGGCGAGCGCGCCCCGGCGCAGGTTGAGGCGCGGCGCGCGCGCGCCCTGGTGGCCGCGCAGCGCGAGGGCCAGGGCGAGCGCGAGGCCGGGCGCGTCCTCGGGCGCGATCCGCTCCGCGGCGGGGCCGGCGAGCTCGAGCGGCCCGATCGCCCCCTCCGCCTCCGGCGCGACCGCCTCCGCGAGCGCCGGGAGGCGGGCGAGCTCGCCGCAGAGGACGAACCGCCGGACCGGGCGCGCGCCGGCGCGCGCGCGCCACGCCCGGAGCGTCGCGCGCAGCTCGCGCACGAGGGGGGCGAGCGCGCGGGGCAGCGCCTCGTCGACGCGGGGGTCGCGGGCGTCGCGGGAGACGACCGCCGCGAGGGCGTCGGCCTCGGAGAGCCCGAGGTCGCGGCTCACGACGCGGGCGAGGTGGGCCGCGCCGAACGGGAACGTGCGCGCCGCCTCGGCCAGGCCGCCCGCGACGACGCACACGCTCGTCCGCTCGTGCCCGACGTCGAGGATCAGGTCCGCGGGGACGAGCGCGCCGGGCTCGGCGGGCGGCGCCTCCTCGCCGGCCACCGCGCCGGTCGCGAAGAGCGCCGCGTACGCCGGGCCGGCCGGCACGACGGCGCGCGGGTCGACGCCTGCGTCCCCGAGCGCGGCCACGAGCGCGGCGAGCTCCTCCTTGCGGACGACTGCGACGTGGAGGTCGGTCTTGCCGTCGTGCGCGTGGAGCGGCTGCCAGTCCCACGCGACGTCCTCGAGATCGAAGGGGATCTGCCCCTCCACCTCGAACCCCACGGTCTGCTCGATCCGGCGCGGATCCGTGAAGGGGAGGGTGAGCACGTGCGAGGAGGCGGCCGCGCCCGGGAACGCGGTGATCACCGCGTCGGGCCGCCAGCCGCGCTCCGCGAGCAGCGCGCGCACGGCCTCCGCCTGCCGCGCCACGAGGGGCGGGCCGCCCTCCGTCGCCGCCTGCACCGGCACGCGCGCCGTGTCCACCACGGCGTAGCCGCGGTAGGTGCTGTCGAGCAGCACCCCCTTCACCGCGTGGGCCCCGAGATCGAGGCCGAGGTTCCTCTGCGCCATCCGTCACTCCTCGCGCCAGCGCAGGAACCGGCTCGGCTTCACGCCGGTGGCGGCCGTCTGGAGCTGTTGCGCCTGGGTCTGCAGCTGCGCCAGCGCCTGGGCCTGAGCGGGGTCCTGGCCCTGGAGCGGCGCCTGCGTCTGCGTCTGCGTATCGCGGTTCTGGCTCGGATCGAAGCTCACGACCGCGTCGACGCTCTTCGTCACCGCGCCGGCGGTGCCGGCCGAGCGGATGCGGAACACGTACGAACGGTCCGTGAGGAACTGCTTGCCGCTCGACGGGGAGAGGGCGGCGGTGTTGACGCTCACCTGGAGCCCCCTCACGATCTCGGCGAACTGGAGCGGCGTGATCGTCATGAGGCCGTTCAGGGTCAGGTCGGCGATGGCCTTCTGGAGCTTCGCGCCGAACTCCGGGTCGAGCAGGAACGGCTGGGAGGGCGGATCGGCGATGAGCCGCGCCAGCTCGACGAGGTCGCGCCGGTCGAGGGTGTTCACGTTCCGGGGGGCCTCCACGGGGAGGTACACCGTGAGACGGTTGCCGAACGCCGCCATGAACACGTCGGAGACGCCCGCGACGAGGTACAGCTCCTCGATGGAGTCGAGCCGCGCGTTCTTCGCCCGGTAGCGATCCTCGCCCTTGTCGTAGGGGAAGTTCTCGTCGCCGAAGCCCGGCTCGAACGGCGGGTCCCCGGCCTCCATGAGGCAGGCCGCGCCGGGGAAGCCCGCGACGAGCGACGACGAGACCTTGTCGTCGTCGATCCAGTCGCGCAGGTGGACGATGAGGTCCTGGCGGCTCGTGCGGACCCCGTTCGCGTCCTCGCGCTCGAAGATCCGGTCGAAGCGCGGATCGCAGATGAGCTGGTAGAGCCCCTGCACCTGCATGCGCGCCGGGCCGCTGATCTCGCGCGCGTCGAGCTGGGCGTTCACCTTGCGCCCCTCGTCCTCGATCTTGGCCTCGAACGCTCCCTCGAACTCGCCGAACGCCGCCGGCGGGCGCGCGCCGCCCGCCGCCCCTGCCGGCGAGGCTCCCGCCGCCGGAGCCTCCTGACCGGCTCCGCCGAACAGCGACTGCACGAGCGTCGAGCTCACCGGCACCGCGCTCCAGATCTGCGGTCGCGGGCAGGCGGCGGCAGGCGGGTTCGCGCCGCCGGGCCGCTGCTGCTGGCCCGCCGGCGTGCGCGCGCCGGGCAGCCCCTGCCCGAGGAGCCCGCACGCGGCGCCCGCCGCGTCGTCGAGCTGCTGCTGGAAGCCGAGCACCATCCGCGACAGCGCGACGCCGCTCTTCGCGAGGTAGGTGGCGCGCAGCTCGTCGCGCGCGTTCGCGGCGATCTCGAGCGAGACGCGGCTCTCGTAGGCGAGGTTCGCCGCGAGCGCGGTGAGGATCGCGACCGAGACGATCACGACGAGGAGCGCCGCCCCCCGCTCCCCGCCGCCGGGCCGCCCGCGGCCCGCTGTCGTGCGCGCGCGCATCAGAAGTCGAGCGGCCGCGAGATCGCGATCCGCGCCTCCGTCGAGAGCTTCTCGGTCCGTCCGTCGGGCAGCTTCGTCTCGAGCTCGATCCGCACGCGCTCGGGCAGCTCGCTCTCGTGCTCCGTGGCGCGCGTCGACCACTCGCGCACCCACTCCTTGCGCTTCGGGTCCCAGTAGCCCAGCCGGAAGGCGGTGATCCGGTCCGCCACGACGTCCTTGCGGCCGCCGCGCTCCGGGTCGGCGTCGACGCGCGGCTTGGAGCGCCGGAACAGCGCCTCCTCGCCGGCGTGGTCCGGGTCCGCCTCCAGCACGTACTCGACCACCGCCTCGTCCGACTCCTTCACGTCGGGCGACACCCGCTCGTGCGCGAGCGTCGCGAAGAGCACCTGGTCCTCGCGGCCGCGGAACAGGGTGGGGCGCTCCCGGTGCTCGTTCCGGTCGTAGTGATCGGACAGGTACGCCATGGTGAGCTCGCGCGAGAGCCGCGTCAGCGCGACGCGCACGGCGGCGTAGCGCTCCGCCTGGCCGCGGACGATCTCCGAGGCGCGGTCCACCTGGCGGAAGCTGCCCACCGTCATGGCGCCGATGATGGCGGTGATCGCGATGGCGATCATCACCTCGACGAGCGTGAAGCCCGCGTTCCTCACGCGCCGGGCTCCCGGGGCGCGAGCACCACCATGTGCGTCACCACCGTGAAGGACTCGTCGCGCTTGCCGTCCTTCCACGCCACCTTGAGCCGCACCTCGCGCACGCCCTTCTTGATCTGCTCGCCGAGCTGGGTGATCGGCGCCTGGAGCCCCTGCGCGAGGGCGCCCGCGCCCGGGCCGACGGTCTTCGGCCCGCCCTTGCCGGCCTGCGGCGCGGCGGCGGCGAGGAGGTCCTCGAGCGCGCCCTCGCCGCCGGTGAGCATCTGCAGGATCCGCTCGGCGGAGAGCTCCACCTGCGGCTTCACCACCTCGGTCGACCAGCGCACCTCGGGGTGGCCGGCGTCCTCGAACGTCCCCTCCGCGCTCTCGTCGAAGTCGCGGAAGCCCTTCCGCTCGTACTCCGACTCGAGCTCCACCATCTTGCCGCGCGCGAGCAGCGTCGCGACCTCGAGCTGGCGCGCGCGCACGTGGTTGCGCAGGGAGCCGCCGACGATCTCGGAGACGGTGAGCAGCGCCGCGGCGAGGATCGCGAGCGCGATCATCACCTCGAGCAGCGTGAAGCCGCGCCTCGCGGCCCGGCGGGTCACTCCTTCACCTCCACGTCGCCGGGCACGACCCGCGCGCGGCCGGTGAACGGCTCGAGCACGATCGTGTAGCGGTTCGAGCCGTCGACGATCGGCACGTAGGCGCGCTGCGCCTGCCCGCCCGCGAAGAACTTGACGTAGGCCTTCCCCTCCTCGATCGCGCCGCGCCGCCCCTCGACCCTCACCGGGCCGAACCGCGCGCTCCCGGGCAGCGCGTGCTTCTTCACGACCCGGTCCGGGAGCCCGCCGAGCTCGGTCCGCGCGAGGAGGCGCCGCATCTCCTCGTCGCGCTCGTCCGGGAAGCGCTCCTCGAGCGACTCGGCCCCCTCGCCCTCTCCGGCGGCCGCCGCGCGCGCGCTCCCGGCCCGCCCCGTGCCGCAGTCCGCCCACCACGCCGCGCCGTCGAGGTCGAGCGTCAGGGCGCACCGCGCGTGCCGCAGCGCAGCCATGTCGAAGAGCGCGCGCATCGACCCGGCGAGCTCGCCCGCGGCCTTCCGCGCGTTCGCGCCGGAGACGGACTGGAGGGCGGGCACCACGAAGGTGGTCGCGAGCGCGATCACCCCGAGGACGATGAGCAGCTCGACGAGCGTGAACCCCCGCTGCGCTCGCGCGCACGCCGCCATGCCGCGAGCGCAGGCGCAGCCGGACGAGGCTGCGCCGGAGCGAGCCGGCGGTCCGGGGGGCGCGTCGCGTGCGCCCACCGGCCAGAGGACCGGCTTCGCCGCCATCGCATCGGCGCCCCGGAGGGCGCGCTTCGCGCGTGAGGTGCTCACGAGGTCGGGGAGACGTCCTCAGTAGTTGACGATGTCGTCCTCGGTGCCGGGCTGGCCGTCCGGCCCGTTCGACTTCACGTCGAAGCCGTCCGGGTTCTTCTGGCCGGGGTAGAGGTAGACGTAGTCGTGCTTCCACGGATCCTTGATGGAGCCGTCCGGCTGGTTCGCCTTGAGGAACCCCTCCTGGATGAGGATGCGCAGGCCCTCCTCCGTGGAGGGGTAGCGGCCGCGCATCACGCGGAACGCGTCGACCCCCTGGTTGGCGATGTTCTGCACGTCGGTCGTGGCCTTCTTGATCTCGGCCTCCTTCTGCCGGCCGATGACGTTCACGGCGACGGCGGAGGCGATGAGGCCGATGATCACGAGGACCACCATGATCTCGATGAGGGTCATGCCACGCGCGGCGGCGCGGGCGAGCTTCGCGGACTTCACGGTCAGCCTCCTACGAGGTTGTTGATCTGGAGGATCGGCATGAGGACGGAGAAGACGATGAAGGCGACGACGCCGCCCATCGCGACGATCATCACCGGCTCGAGCAGCGACGTGAGCGCGGCGATGGTCGTCTCGACCTGGTCTTCGTAGGCGTCGGCGACGTTCGCGAGCATCTCCTCCAGCGCGCCGGAGCGCTCGCCGATCGCGACCATGTGGTGCACGAGCGGCGGGAACTCGCCGGAGCGCTTGAGGGGCGCGGCGATGGACTCACCCTCGCGGATGGCGTCGCGGGCCTGCTCGATGACCTCCGCGAGGCGCGTGTTCCCGAGGATGTTCTTCACGATGTCCATGGCGGTGAGGAGCGGGACGCCGCTCTTGAGCAGCGTCGAGAGCGTCCGCGCGAACCGGCCGATGGCGATCTGCCGGATGATGGGGCCGAAGATGGGCGCCCGGAGCGCGGCGCGATCCCAGGCGGCGCGCCCGGCCGGCGTCCGCCGCCAGCGCGCCAGGCCGTAGACCGCCGCCACGCCGGCGAGCAGGATCGCCCACCACCAGCGCGACGCGAACGACGAGATGCCGATGGTCACCTGGGTGTACCAGGGGAGGGTCGCGCTGGTGTTCTCGAAGATCGAGGTGATCTTGGGGATCACGACGGTGAAGAGGATGCCCATGATCCCGGTCCCGATGACCATCATCGCGATCGGGTAGGCCATCGTGCCCGCGATCTTGGAGCGGAGCCGCGCCTGGCTCTCGGTGAACTCGGCGAGCCGCACGAGGACGATCTCGAGCGCGCCCGAGCTCTCCCCGGCGCGGATCATGTTCACGTAGAGCGTGGAGAAGACGCGCGGGTGGACGGCCAGCGCGTCGGCGAGGGAGCTGCCCTCGTTGACCCGCTGCTTCACGTCGCCGAGCACCCGCTTCAGCCGCTCGTGCTCGACCTGGTCGACGAGGGCGGTGAGGGCCTCGACGAGCGGGATGCCGGCGTGCGCGAGCACGGCGAGCTGGCGGGTCGCGACGGCGAGGTCGCGCGCGCCGACGCGCCCGAGCACCCAGCGGCGGACGTTCACCTCGCGCTTCGCCTGCTCCTTCGCCTGCGCCTCGCCGAGCACCTCGGTGAGGAACACGCCCTCGCGGCGGAGGTTCGCGCGGAGCGTCTTCGGCGAGTCCGCCTCCTTGAGCCCCTGCACCGCCTTGCCGGCGGCGTTGAGCGCCTTGTACTGGAAGACCGGCATGGCCTAGTGGAGGTCCTCGGCGGTCACGGAGAGCACCTCGGCCGCCGTGGTGATGCCGCGGGCGACCTTGTAGGCGCCGTGCTCGAGCAGGGTGACCATGCCGTGGTGGACGGCGGCCCTCTTGATGGTGGTGGAGTCGACGTTCTTGAGGACGAGCTGGCGGACGTCGTCGTCCACGAGCATGAGCTCGTAGATCCCGGTGCGGCCCTGGTAGCCGGTGTTCTGGCAGGCCGGGCAGCCCCGCGCCTTGAACACGGCCTGCGGGCTCCCCGCCTTGCGCCAGATGGCGTCGGTGAGGCCCACCTGCGCGCGCTCCTCCTGCGTGGGGACGTACGGGACGCGGCACTCCGGGCAGAGCACGCGCACGAGCCGCTGCGCGAGGACGCCCACGAGCGACGACGCCACGAGGAACGGCTGCACGCCCATGTCGACGAGGCGGGTGATCGCGCCGGCGGCGTCGTTCGTGTGGACGGTCGAGAGGACGAGGTGGCCCGTGAGCGACGCCTGGATCGCGATCTCCGCGGTCTCCAGGTCGCGGATCTCGCCGACCATGATGACGTCGGGATCCTGGCGGAGGAACGAGCGGAGCCCGCCGGCGAAGGTGAGCTCGATCTTCGGGTTCACCTGCACCTGGCCGACGCCCTTGAGCGGGATCTCGACGGGGTCCTCGATGGTGAGGATGTTCAGGTCGGGCGAGTTGATCTGGGCGAGCGCGGCGTAGAGCGTCGTGGTCTTGCCGCTGCCCGTGGGGCCCGTCACGAGCACGATGCCGTGCGACCGCGTGATGAGCCCGTCCATGATCTTGCGCTGCCAGTCCTCGAACCCGAGCTGACCGAGGTCGAGCACCACGTTCGACTTGTCGAGGAGGCGCATCACGATCCGCTCGCCGTTCGCGGTAGGCACGGTCGAGAGGCGGATGTCGACGTCCTTGCCCGCGATCTTGATGCGGATGCGGCCGTCCTGCGGGAGGCGCTTCTCGGCGATGTTGAGCCCGCCCATGATCTTGATGCGGCTCGAGATGGACGCCTGGAAGCGCTTCGGGGGGCGGATCACCTCGCGCAGCACGCCGTCGATGCGGTAGCGGACGGAGATGTCCTTCTCCTCCGGGTTGATGTGGATGTCGCTCGCGCGCTCCTTCACCGCGCGGAAGAGGAGCGAGTTGACGAGGCGGATGATGGGCGCCTCGTCGTCCGCGTCGAGGAGGTCGGTCGGCTCCTCCAGCTCGTGCGCGACCGACTCGAGGTCCTCGGTCTCGAGGTCCTCCATGAGCCGCTCGTGCTCGTCGGCGGCGCGGTCGTAGACCGCGTTGATGGCGTCGACGACCACCGCGCCCGGCACGACCTCCGGCGCGATCGCCGCGCCGAGGAGCATCGCGAGCGAGTCCTGCGCGGCCGTGTCGAGCGGGTCCGCCACCGCGACGCGCACCGCGTCGCCGTCGTGGCCCACCGGCAGCACCCGCGCCTGCTTCGCGAAGTTGATGGGCACCTTCTTCAGCAGCTCGGGCGGGATCCGCTCCGGGTCGATCCGCTCCAGGAACGGGAGGTCGAGCTGCGCCGCGAGCGCGCGGAGCACCGCCTCCTCGCTCACCGCGTGGGCGCGGACGAGGATCTCGCCGAGGCGCATCCCCGCGTGCTCGCCGCGCTGCGCGAGGAGCGCCTCCTCGAGCCGCTCCGGCGCGATCACGCCGGTGGCGACGAGGATCTCCCCGAGCGGCCTCCCGCAGAGCCGAGCGGGCGCGGCGCCGGGGAGCGGCGGCGGGACGGGGAGGCGGACTGCGTCGATGCGGGCTTCTTCGTCGGACATGGCAGATCTCGTGCAACGGGCGCGGCGCGTCCGATCATTCCTCCGGCGGCTGCGGCTGCGGCTGCGGTTGCGGCTGCTGAGGCTGCCCCGCGGGCGGCCCACCGCCGTACGGCGGCGCGGGGGGCGCGGCCTCGCCCGGCGCGGGCGCCTCGGGCTGGACCTCGAGACGCTCCCCGGCGCTGGGCTCCCCGTCGCCGGGCGCGACGCCGGACTCGGGCTCGGTCGGCGCGCCGTCCTGCTCCCCGGGCGTCGCGGGTGCCCGCTCGGGCCGGGGCGCTCCGGTCGGCGGCGCGATGAGCCGCTCGCCCGGCGCGCCCGTGCCGCCGTTCTCGAGCTTCAGGGACTCCTCCGACACGCCCGCCCGGATCTTCGAGTACGGCCCGGCCTTGCGCGTGAAGTCGACCGCGACCTGGTAGCTCGGCTGCCGTCCGTAGAACTGCTCGATGAAGTCCTGCTGCTCCTTGCGCTTGCGCTCGTAGATGCGCCGGTAGTCCGTCTCGTCCCGGATGATGTACGGCGTGAGGAAGAGGAGCAGGTTCGTCTTCTGCTTCGTGGTGGTCGTGTCGCGGAAGAGCCAGCCGAAGATCGGCAGGCTGCCGAGGACCGGGATCTTCTTGACGCTGCGGACGTTCCGCTCCTGGATGAGGCCGCCGATGACGATGGTGCTCTGGTCCTTCGCCACGATGAGCGTCTTCGCGCTGCGCTTCGCGGTCGTGGGGCCGAGCTGCGTGTCGCGGTCGACGATCTCCTCGGTCTGCTCCTCGATCGCCAGCCGGACGTTGCCGCCCTCGTTGATCTGCGGCTTGATCTTGAGCCGGAGCTCCACGTTCTGCCGCTGGATCGGCGCGTAGAGCGAGGAGAGCCCGCCGATGCCGAGCGTCGAGCCGAGCGCCGACGTCCCGCCGGTGGTCCCGGACAGCAGGTTGGAGAGCCCCTGCGGCGCGAAGCCCGCCTGGAACGGCACGTTCTGTCCGACCGTGATCTCCGACTCCTCGTTGTCCGAGGCGAGGATGTGAGGGGTCGACAGCACGTTCACGTCCGAGCTCGACTGCAGCGCCTGGACGAGGATCCCGAGCGACGGGAGCTTCACGCCGAGGAGATCCTCGACGACCCCGGAGGAGGGGCCGTTGAAGCCGGTCAGGAACCCGCCGAGCGAGATGACGTTGTTGAGGTTGAAGGAGGAGACGCGCCCCGGCTCCGACGCCAGCGGGATGAAGCCCTTCTCGCCCTTGTAGTCCACCGGGACGACGCCGTGCGCCCCCACGCCGAACTGGGTCGAGTCGTTGAGGTTCACCTCCATGATCACGGCCTCGACGAACACCTGCCGGCGCGGCCGGTCGAGCTTCTCCACGAGCCGCTGGATGGCCTGGAAGTCGGCGCCGCTCGCCTGCACGAGGAGGGCGTTCTGCGCCTTGTCCGCGGTGACCTTCACGTCGCCGCTGAAGAGCGACGCGGTCACGTCCGAGGCGCCGCCCGGGCGCGCGGACGGCGGCGCCCCGGGCTGCGTGCCCATGGCGGTGGGGACGGGCGTCGGCGAGAGCCCGCCGGGCGCGCCGGGAGCGCCGGGCGCGGTGGTGCCGGTGCGCTTCCCGGCCGCCGTGCCCTGGGCGAGGTTCGACAGTGTCTGCGCGAGCTCCTCCGCGTTCGCGTTCTTGAGGAACACGACGTGGATGCCGCCCTCCGCGCTCGTCGGCACGTCGAGCTGCTCGATGAGCTCCATGAGCCGCTGGAAGCTCTTCTCGTCCGCGATCACGATGAGCTTGTTCGTCCGCTCGTCGGGGAGGACCTTGGAGACCGACACCTCCACGGAGCCGGACACGTCCGGGGCCGCCTGCGGCGGGCGCGGCGGGATGGCGCCCGGCCGGGCCGGCGAGGTCGGCGAGGAGAGCACGGTGCGGCTCCGCCCCGCGCCGCGCGCGCCGCCCTGCTGCGCCTGGAAGATCTGGTTCACCTTGTCGGCGATGTCCTTCGCCGACGCGAAGCGGATCTGCACGATGCGCACGAGCTCGCCCGCGCCGGCGCGGTCGATGGCCTCGATGAGCCGCTCGATGCGCCGGATGTTGAGGCCGATGTCCGTGACGATCAGCATGTTGGGCGGGATCGCCTGGATGTCCGCGCCCTGGGGCGAGATGAAGTTACCCATGATCCCGCGGAGCTGATCGGCGTCCGCGAAGTTCAGGCGGATCACCTTCGTGATCGGCTGCTCGCTGTACGGCGTCGCCTGATCGCCCACGTAGGTGGGGATCGGGTTCTTCTTCGCGTCGGCGGTCCGGACGAGCTTGAAGTACTTGCCCGTCGGGTACACGCTGATGTTGTTCGAGTTGAGCGCCGCGATGAACGCCGCGTACGCCTCCTCCGCGGTCACCGGCGTCTTCGAGAGGAGCGTGATCTTCCCGCGCGCCACGTCCTCCGTGAACATGAAGTTCCGGCAGGTCCAGCGGCTCGCCTGCTCGAGCACGTCGGCGATGTCGGCCTTGTTGAACTGCAGCATGAAGCGCCCCTGCATCGGGACGCAGCGCTCCGCGGGGCGGAACGTCTGCGGCTGCTGGGGCTGCTGCGCCGCCGGGCGAGCCGGGCGCCCGTTCTGGCCCTGCGCCCCGGGGGGCGTCACGGGGGGCGTCACGGGGCGTGGCGCGCCGGGCGTGGCCGTCGCGGGCGGGCGGGGGGGCGCGGGGCGCGGGCCGGCGGTGTCGCCGCCGGGGGGAGGACGGATCGGCACCTGCGCGGAGACGAGGGCCGGGACGAGGACGAGCAGCGTGGCGAGGCGGTTGCGCATGGAAGGCTTTCGACCCTGCGTCACGGGCCGCTGATGGAGTACTCCTTGCGGATGACCTGTCCCCCGCGCTCCAGCTCGATCGTCACGCGCTGTGACTCGCGCAGCTTCTGATAGAGCTCGAGCGCCTTCTCGGGGGAGTTGATCTCGTATCCGTTCACCCGCTGGATGACGTCGCCGTTCTCGATGCCGATCGAGGCGTAGAGCGAGTTGGGCTGGATGGAGAAGAGCTTGAACCCGTTCGCGGCGCCGTTCTTGAAGGACGGCACGATGCGCGCCTGGGTCGCGATGGTGTTGAGGTTGCCGAGCGTCGAGTCGATGACGCCGCGCTCGATCTCGTACTTGTTCTGGCCGACCTCGCGCACGCCCTCCATGGGCGCGCGGCCACCCGGCGCGGGCCCGCCGCGCGTGGGCGGCGGCACCGGCGCGAAGCCGAGGTTGCCGGAGGCCTCGCCGCCCGAGGCGAACGCCGAGCCGCCCTCGAAGTCGAGGTACTCCTTCGTCCCCTTGTTGCAGACGATGGCGACGAGGCGGAACCCGTTCCCGGTGGCGTCCGCGTCGTCCCGCACGCGCTCGAGCCCGAGGAGCCTCGCTCCGCCGACCTCGTCGCCCACGCCGACGACCTTCGCCTCGCGCGTGTTGAGGTCGAGGATCGTCGCGAGGGACTGGCGCGCCCGCTCGGCGATGACGCCGACCACGAGCTGCAGGCGGAGGTCGCTCTTCGTCGGCGCGGCGTGCGGATCGTCGCAGTTCTGGGGGGCGAGCGGCGCCTGCGCGACGTCGGCCTCCACCTCGCGCGGCGGCTCCTGTCCGATGAGCTTGAAGAGCTTGTCGACGTCGAGCGTGGCGGGGAGGGTGGGGCGCGGCGGCGCGGTGGGGAGGCTCGCGACGTCCGCCCGGGGCTCCGGACGGATCGCGGCGCCCGCGAGCGTGTTCACCGTCTTGGCTGCGAGCCACGCCGCCACGAACAGCAGCGCGAGGTTCGCCGTCCAGGCGTACTTGCGGAAGAAGAGGTCGAGCATGGGAGCGCCGCGCGGGGAGGGAGCAACGGCCATGCCACGCCCTCGTGCCGGATACCCTGGTCAACCCCTGGATGCCACAGGGAAATCCCGGCTGCTCGCCCACCGCACCGGCGGCGTGGCGGCGCTGGATGCCAATTTGGCAAACGCGACCCGCGGGAGCTGGAGTCGCTGCCAGTTTGTCAGCGCTCGGCGTCCGGCTCGTCGCCCCCCGGAACGGGCTCGACGAGGCGCCCTTCCTCGTCCCGATCGAGCTTCCGGTAGATCGTCCGGGCGGCGATGCCGAGGAGCTGGGCGGCGAGGTTCTTGTCGCCGCGGGTGTGCTCGAGCGTGCGGCGGATCACCAGCCGCTCGATCTCGTCGAGGGTCGTCCCGAGGGGCACGGCGAGCGTGGCCGGGGCGGCCGCCGGCGCGCCGGCCGGGCCCGCCGCGGCCCGCACCGCCTCGGGCAGATCGCCGAGCTCCACCGCCTCGCCGCGCGTGAGGATCACCCCGCGCTCGACGGCGTGCAGGAGCTCGCGGACGTTGCCGGGCCAGGCGTACCGCTCGATCGCCGCGACCGCCGCGGGCGAGAACCCCGAGATGGGCTTCGCGTTCGCCTCGGCGAAGCGACGCAGGAACGCGCCCGCGAGCAGCATCACGTCCTCCCGCCGCTCGCGGAGCGAGGGCAGGCGCACCGAGACCACGTCGAGCCGGTAGAACAGGTCCTCGCGGAAGCGCCCCGCCTTCACCTCCGCCGCGAGGTCCTTGTTCGTCGCGGCGACGACGCGCACGTCCACCCGGAGGGGCTCGGTGCCGCCGACGCGCTCGAGCACCCCGTCCTGCAGGAAGCGGAGGAGCTTCACCTGCACCGACGGCGACATCTCCCCGACCTCGTCGAGGAACAGGGTCCCGCCGTGGGCGCGCTCGAAGCGCCCCTCCTTGCGGGCCGCGGCGCCGGTGAACGCGCCCTTCTCGTGCCCGAAGAGCTCGGACTCGAGCAGGCTCTCCGGGATCGCCGCGCAGTTGATGGGGACGAACGGGCCCGCGGCGCGCGGGGAGAGGTCGTGCACGAGCCGCGCGGCGAGCTCCTTGCCCGTGCCGCTCTCGCCCGCGAGGAGCACGGTCGCGGAGGTCGGGGCCGCCTGGCGGAGCGTGTCGAGCACGGCGCGGAACGCGGGCGCGTTGCCGAGGAGCCCGCCCACCGCGCCCGAGGAGAGCTCGGCGAGCTGCGCGCGCAGCGCGCGGTTCTCCGCGACGAGCGAGGCGCGCTCGATCGCCTGCCGGACCGACTTCACGATCGCGTGCCGCTTCACGGGCTTCGTGATGAAGTCGTAGGCGCCCTCCTTCATCGCGGCGACCGCGGTCTCGACCGTCCCGTAGGCGGTCATGAGCACGACCTCGGTCTCGGGCGAGAGCGCCTTCACCGCCCGGAGCAGCTCCTCGCCGCTCATGCCGGGCATCATGAGATCGGTCACCACCGCGGAGACGCGCTCGCGCCGCAGCACCTCGAGCGCGGCGGCCCCGCTCTCCGCGAGCGCGACGCGCCAGCCCTCGCGCTGGAAGATCCGCGCGAGAGAGTCGAGGTTGGGCTTCTCGTCGTCGACGATGAGGACGAGCGGGGTCACCGGGCGAGGATAGCAGCGCGGAGGGCCTGGGGCCCACGTGCGCGCGGCGCGGCGGCCGTCAGGGCGCGGGCGGCGCCGCGGCGGGGGGCTGGGCGGAACGGGCCGTGGCGGGCTGCGGACGCACGCCGAGCGCCACGCGCAGCTCGTCGCCGTAGAGCGCGATCGCCCCGGCGGCGAGCGCGACGAGCGCCCCGGTGATGACCGCGTACTCGACGAGTCCCTGCCGCACGACGGCGACCTGTAGACCGTCCCCCCGTGCGCGTTCAAGGTGCGGGGTGTGCCCACCCCTGAAATGCGAGAGGCGGCGCCCGGGGGGACGCCGCCTCGTCGCTGCACCGGAGCTCTCGAGGGCTACTCGCCCTTCGCCTCGGCGGCCGGCTCGGCGGGCGCCGCCTCGGCCTTGGGCTTCGCCGACTTGCCCGCCTTGGCGCGCTTCGCCGCGCGGTTCTCCTTCGGCGCCTCGGCCTTCTTGGCCGGCTCCGCCTTGACGGGCTCGGCCTTCTTCGCCGCCTCGGCCTTCGCGGGCGTCGCCGCGTAGCGGGTCTTGAACTTCTCGATGCGGCCCGCCGTGTCCATGATCTTCTGCTTGCCCGTGAAGAACGGGTGGCACTGGGCGCAGATCTCGATGTGGAAGTCGCCGCGCGTCGAGCGGGTCTCGATGACGTTCCCGCACGCGCAGGTGACCTTCGCGGGCTTGTAGTCGGGGTGGAGCGCTTCCTTCATGGTGACCTCGGGGCCGCTTGCATCGGGCAGGTCTGCCGATGGTCCGGGCCCGGTGATGATGATGTGGAACTGGGCGATCTAGTCGGATCGGGGGGTTGCGTCAACCCCGGCGTGCGCGCGCCGCCTCGGGCGGCTACTTGCCCCCGCCCACCATCATCTTGAAGAACTCCTCGTGGTTCTTCACCTGGCGGAACTTGTCGAGGATGAACTTCATCGCCTCGACGTTGTCGAGGCCGTTCAGGATGGTCTGGCGCAGGATGTAGATCTTCGAGAGCCAGTCGGCCGGCAGGAGCAGCTCCTCCTTGCGCGTGCCGCTCTTCCCGATGTCCATGGTGGGGAAGATCCGCTTCTCCATCATCTTGCGGTCGAGCACGATCTCGGAGTTCCCGGTGCCCTTGAACTCCTCGAAGATCACCTCGTCCATGCGGCTGCCGGTGTCGACGAGCGCGGTGCCGATGATCGTGAGCGAGCCGCCCTCCTCGATGTTGCGGGCCGCGCCGAAGAAGCGCTTGGGCTTGTGGAGCGCGTTCGAGTCGACGCCGCCGGACAGGATCTTGCCGGAGGGGGGGACGACCGAGTTGTAGGCGCGCGCGAGGCGGGTGATCGAGTCGAGCAGGATCACCACGTCCTTCTTGTGCTCGACCAGCCGCCGCGCCTTCTCGATCACCATCTCGGCGACCTGCACGTGCCGCGTGGCGGGCTCGTCGAAGGTCGAGGCGACGACCTCGCCCTTCACGGTCCGCTCCATGTCGGTCACCTCCTCGGGCCGCTCGTCGATGAGCAGCACGATGAGGGTGCACTCGGGGTGGTTCGTGGTGACCGCGTGCGCGATGTTCTGGAGGAGGACCGTCTTGCCGGCGCGCGGCGGCGAGACGATGAGGCAGCGCTGGCCCTTGCCGATGGGCGAGAACAGGTCGACGACCCGGGTCGTCATCTCGTTCGGATCGTGCTCGAGCGCGAGGCGCTCGGTCGGGTAGAGCGGCGTCAGGTTGTCGAAGAGGACCTTCGACTGGTTCTCCTCGGGCTGCTCGCCGTTGATGGAGTCGACCCGGAGGAGCGCGAAGTACCGCTCGCCGTCCTTCGGCTGGCGCACCGTCCCGCGCACGGTGTCGCCGGTGCGCAGGTTGAAGCGGCGGATCTGGGAGGGCGAGACGTAGATGTCGTCCGGACCGGGCAGGTAGCTGAAGTCGGGGCTGCGCAGGAAGCCGAAGCCGTCGGGGAGCACCTCGAGCGTGCCCTCGCCGCCGACCTCCATGTCCTCCTTCTTCTCCTCGGCGACCTTCGACTGGGCCTGGAGGATCGCGAAGATGAGGTCCTGCTTCTTCATCGCCCCCGCCGCCTCGATCTCCAGGCTGCGGGCGAGCTTCGCGAGCTCCGCGACCTTCATGTGCTTGAGATCGGTGAGGCTCGACGGGGGAGACGCGGCGGGCTGAACGGCGGCGGGCATGTCTGTCTCGGGGAGGCGGGGCGCCCGGTCGGGAGGCGCGCGGCGCGGGTGCGCGACTGCGTGCGGTCTCGTGAGGAAACCGGAGGAGAGGCAGGAAACCTATGCGGCCCGTCCCGAGGTGTCAACGGCGCGGCCGGCCGCCGCCCGCTCCGGTCGAGGGCGCCCCGCGCGGCGCCCCGGGGCGCCCCGGCAGGCTCGGGAGTCCCGCGGGCGTCGCGGTTCACCTCGAGCGCGCCTTCGCGAGGCGCGCGCGCCAAGAAGCGATTGAAAGAGGGGCCCGTCGGTCGTAATCCTGGCGCCATGCCGGCCGATGCCGACAGGGACGCCGCCGCCGTCCGCGCCGCGGAGCTCCGCGCGCGGATCCTCTCCGCCGATCACGCCTACTACGTCCTCGATCGACCGGTCCTCTCCGACGCCGAGTACGACAGGCTCGTGCGCGAGCTCGCCGAGCTCGAGGCGGCTCACCCCGAGCTCGCCACCTCCGACTCGCCGACCCAGCGGGTGTCGGGCACGCCGAGCGAGCGGTTCGAGCGGGTCGTCCACCGCGAGCCCATGCTCTCGCTCGGGAACATCCAGGCCGACGAGGAGCTCGACGAGTTCGACGCGCGCGTGCGCCGCCTGCTCGGGCTCGGCGAGGAGGTCCGGGTGGGCTACGTCGCCGAGCCGAAGCTCGACGGGCTCGCGGTCGAGCTCGTGTACGAGCGCGGCCGCCTCGTCCAGGGCTCGACCCGCGGCGACGGCGTGAACGGCGAGGACGTCACGGCGAACCTGCGCACGGTCGGCCGCACGGGCGCGAACCGGGGGATCCCGGAGCGGCTCCTCGGCGAGGTCCCGCCGCGCGTCGAGGTGCGCGGCGAGGTGCTCCTCTTCAAGGAGCACTTCGAGGCGATGAACCGGCAGATCCTCCGCGCGGGCGGCGAGCCGTTCGCGAACCCCCGCAACGCGGCGGCGGGGTCGCTCCGCCAGCTCGACTGGCGCGTGACCTCGCGCCGTCCGCTCTCCTTCATCGCCTACGAGGCGCTCGTGCCCGGCGCGGAGCCCGGCGGCGCGCGCGCCGCGCCCGGCGCGTGGCGCACGCACATGGAGAAGATCGAGGCGCTCGGGCGCTTTGGCTTCGAGACGAACCCGGCGAACGCGCGCTGCGACGGCATCGCGGAGGTGAAGGCCTACCGCGATCGCATGGCGCAGGGGCGCTTCGCGCTCCCGTACGACACGGACGGCGTCGTGGTGAAGGTGGACGACCTCGACTGGCGGCGCCGGCTCGGCGCGGCGTCCAAGTTCCCGCGCTGGGCGGTGGCCTACAAGTACCCGCCGCAGGAGGAGGCGACGCGCATCCGGCGCATCTGGGCCTCGGTGGGGCGCACCGGGATCCTCACGCCGGTCGTGGACTTCGAGCCCGTCCGGCTCTCCGGCGCGATGGTGTCCCGCGCGACGCTGCACAACGAGGACGAGATGCGGCGCAAGGACGTCCTCGAGGGAGACTGGATCCTCGTGCGCCGCGCGGGCGAGGTCATCCCCGAGGTCGTCATGCCGCTCAAGGAGCGGCGCACCGGGGAGGAGCGCCCGTTCACGTTCCCGACCGCGTGCCCGGTCTGCGGCGCGAAGGTGGTCCGCGAGGAGGGGGAGAAGGTCTACCGCTGCACCGGCGCGGCCTGCCCCGCCCAGCTCGTCGGGCGGCTCACCCACTTCGCCCAGCGCCGCGCCATGGACGTGGACGGGCTCGGGGACAAGCTCGCCGCCGGGCTCGTCGAGCGCGGCCTCGTCCGCGACTTCGCGGATCTGTACGGCGTCCCCTTCCGCGCCTTCCAGGAGCTGTTCAGCCGGCCGCGCAAGGAGGAGCGGGACGCGAAGGCCGAGCTCCCGGAGAAGAGCGCCCAGAACATGCTCGACGCCCTCGAGCGCTCGAAGGACACGACGCTCCGCCGCCTGCTCTTCGCGCTCGGGATCCCGCAGGTGGGCGAGGCGACGGCGGCCACGCTCGCGCGCCACTTCGGCGACCTCGCGCGCTTCATGGACGCGAGCGAGGAGGAGCTCCTCGCGGTGCGCGACGTCGGCCCGGAGACCGCGCGCGAGATCCGCGCCTGGACCGCCGAGCCGCAGAACCGGCGCGTGGTGGAGCGGCTCCTCGAGGCGGGCGTGAGGCCCGCGCAGGAGGCGATCGAGGCCCGCGGCCCGTTCGCGGGGAGATCGGTGGTCCTCACCGGCGGGCTCGCCGCCATGAGCCGCGACGACGCGAAGGCCGAGATCGAGCGGCGCGGCGGCAAGGTGTCGGGCAGCGTCTCGCGCAAGACCGATCTCGTCGTCGCCGGCGAGGACGCCGGCTCGAAGCTCGAGAAGGCGCAGTCGCTCGGGGTCAAGGTGGTGGGCGAGGCGGAGTTCCTGCGGATGCTGGAGGAGTGATGGCCGAGCTCGTTCGCGCGCACATCCTCGTGAGCGGGGACGTGCAGGGGGTCTCGTTCCGGCAGGCGACCGTGGACGAGGCGCGCCGGCTGGGGATCCACGGCTGGGTGAGGAACGTGGCGGACGGGCGCGTCGAGGCGGAGGCGGAGGGCGAGCGCGCGAAGGTGGAGGCGCTCGTCCGCTGGTGCGGGCGGGGGCCGCCGGCGGCGCGGGTCGAAGGGGTCCAGGTCTCCTGGAGGCCGCACGCGGGCGACCTCGGGCCCTTCTCCGTCCGCCGCTGAGAGCGTCGAGGCGCCGGGAGGGGATCGGTTCACGGCCTCTCGAGGCGCCGTCGGGGCGGGCGCGTCCCCGGCCGGACCTTCGCCTCGAGCGTTGCCGCCGGCGGCGCGGGTGTGCTACGAACGCCAGCCCTGCCGGATTCGTCAGTCGGATCCGGGAGTTCCACACGACGTTGGGCGAGGCGCGGTTCGAACCCGCGGCCCGGCGAACCATGACGACCCCCTACGCGAACCTCCCGTCCGCGCTCGACGAGTTCGTGCTCGCCGCGCAGAAGCCGTCCCGCTACGTCGGCGGCGAGTTCGGCAGCGTCACCAAGGACCTGTCCGCCGCGCGCGTGCGCTTCGCGCTCGCGTTCCCGGACACCTACGAGGTCGGCATGTCCAACCTCGGGTTCCGGCTCCTCTACCACCTGCTGAACGACCGGCCCGAGATCGCCTGCGAGCGGGTGTTCCTGCCCTGGCCCGACATGGAGGGCATGCTCCGCGCCCGCGGCGTGCCGCTCTTCACGCTCGAGTCGCGCGCGCCCGTCCGCGCGTTCGACCTGCTCGGCGTCACGCTGCAGTTCGAGCTCGCCTACACGAGCGTGCTCGCGATGCTGGACCTCGCCGGCATCCCGCTCCACGCCCGCGAGCGCGGCGACGGGGATCCCATCGTGGTGGGCGGCGGCCCCTGCGCCTTCAACCCGGAGCCCGTGGCCGACTTCTTCGACTGCTTCGCCGTGGGCGAGGGCGAGGAGGTCGCGCTCGAGATCGCCGACGCGGTCGCGGAGAGCGGGTTCCGGCGCGGCGGCGCCTCGCGCGCGGAGCTGCTCCGCAGGCTCGCGCGCATCCCCGGCGTGTACGTCCCGTCGCTGTTCCGCCCCCGCTACGACCCCGCGACGCGCACGCTCGTCGAGCTCGAGCCCCTCGTGCCGGGCTACGAGAAGATCGAGCGGCGGGTGATGCCGGACCTGAACGCGCTCCCGACGACCGCGTACACGCGGCCGCTCGTGCCGTTCATGCAGACGATCCACGACCGGCTCCCCATCGAGCTGCAGCGGGGCTGCACCCGCGGCTGTCGCTTCTGCCAGGTCGGCATGATCACGCGCCCGACCCGGCAGCGCGACCCGAAGCAGGTCCTGCGGCTCGCCGAGACGGGGCTCGACGCCTCCGGCTACGAGGAGGTGGGGCTCCTGTCGCTCTCGTCGGGCGACTACGCGCCGCTCAACGGGATGCTCGACGACTTCCTCGTCCGCTGGGAGGGCGAGAAGATCGCGATGAGCCTGCCGTCCCTGCGCACCGAGACGATGAACGACTCGCTCGCGAAGAAGATCGCGCGGATCCGGAAGACCGGCTTCACGCTCGCGCCCGAGGCCGCGACGGAGCGGATGCGCGCCGTCATCAACAAGGGCAACCGCGAGGAGGACCTGCTCCGCGCCGTCGAGTCGGTGTTCCAGAACGGCTGGTCGCTCCTCAAGCTCTACTTCATGATCGGGCTCCCCGAGGAGCGGGACGAGGACGTCGTCGCGATCGCCGAGCTCGCGAGGAGGTGCCTCGCCACGGCGCGCCGGGCGCTGCCGAAGGGGCAGGGCTCGGCGGCGATCCACCTCGGCGCCTCCACGTTCGTGCCGAAGCCCTTCACGCCCTTCCAGTGGGAGCCGATGATCCCGCCCGAGGAGACCCGGCGGCGCCAGGCCCTCATCACCGCCGCGCTCGGCGGCCGGAACGGCGCGATCCAGTTCAAGCCGCACGACTCGCGCCAGTCGTCCATCGAGGGGGCCCTCGCCCTGGGCGATCGGCGCGTCGCGACGGCGGTGCTCGCCGCCTACCGCAGCGGCCAGCGGCTCGACGGGTGGTCGGAGTGGTTCGACGAGGGACGCTGGCTCGCCGCGTTCGAGGCGTGCGAGCGCGAGCACGGCGTCGGCCTCGACTGGTTCGCGCACCGCCGCCGCCGGCTCGACGAGGTCCTGCCGTGGGACCGGATCGACTGCGGCGTGACGAAGCCCTACCTCGCGAAGCAGCTCGCCGCGGCGCGGAACCTCGCCGAGGTGGAGGACTGCGTGCTCGCCCCGTGCAGCGTGTGCGGCGCGTGCGACTACGAGGTCGTGAAGAACCGGACCTACGAGGCGAGCGAGTACGTCCCCGAGCCGCCCCGGCCGCCGCGCCCGCCCGAGCCGGCGCTCCGCACGCGGGTGCGCGTCCGCTGGGCGAAGCTCGGCCGGCTCGTGGCGCTCTCGCACCTCGAGACGATGCACACCCTCCTGCGCGCCATCCGCCGCGCGGGGCTCCCGGTCGTCTACTCGCAGGGCTTCCACCCGAAGCCGCGCGTCTCGTTCGGCCCGGCGCTCGCCGTGGGCGTCGAGAGCCAGGCGGAGTTCATGGATCTCGAGCTCGCCGGCGAGCTCGACCCCGCCGAGGTCGCCGCCCGGCTCGCTCCGGAGCTGCCGAAGGGGCTCGAGGTGCTCGACGCCCAGCGGGTGGAGGCGAGCGCGCCGTCGATTTCCGAATCACTCCGCGCCGTCCATTATCGCGTGGAGTTCGAGGGGGATGGCTGGGATGAGGTGACCCTTTCGGATCGCGTGGCGGGGTTCGGGGAGGCCGACCAGGCGGTCGTCACCCGGGCGCCCCCCCCCAAGAGCCGGGGGCGTCGGCGACAGAAGGTCGCGGAGACGAAGGGAAGAGAGATAGACTTGAAAGAAATTGTGACCCACCTGGCCGTCGAAGGCCCGGGGACGGTCGCGTTCAGTTTGCGGGCGGATCCCTCCGGGAGCGCGAAGCCAGCCGAGGTGCTGGCGGCGATCTTCGGCGACGGGGAGCCGCCCAGGGGAGTGAAGGTTTTGAAGGAAGGCGTCAGCTTCGCGAGGGCGGGCGAGGGTCAGGATTCTGGCCGTCAGCCGCGCGCGCCTCGCTACCTGGACGCCTGAACTACAGCGCGCCCCGCAGCGCCGCGACGAACCGCGGCCGCCGGGCGCGAGGAGCGCGACGCTTTGAGCGGAAGCTCGACAGCCGATCCGAGACGCCCGGCACCGCCCGGACGCTCGCGGTCGCGGCCCATCGTGATGACGGGCCTCGCTCTCCCCGCGCCTTCCCGGGGCGAGAGAGGACCATCGCCATGGCGGGCAACAGCATCCTCGTGATCAACGCGGCCGGCGCGGAGACTCGCGTCGCCCTCGTCGAGAACAACACCATCCACGAGTACTACCTCGAGCGAAAGCGCGAGAAGGGGATCGTCGGCAACATCTACAAGGGCAGGGTGGTTCGCGTGCTCCCGGGCATGCAGGCCGCCTTCGTCGACATCGGGCTCGACAAGGCCGCGTTCCTGTACGTCGGGGACGTCTACGGCGACCCCGAGTTCTCGGAGGAGTTCGAGCTCACCGAGGGCGAGCACCGCGTCGAGGTGCCGGAGGTGCCCACCGAGCAGGAGGCGGAGGCGGAGGAGGCGCGCGCGCGCGCCGTGTCCTCCGAGCCGCCGGCCGCCACGCCGGTGCCCATCGCCGAGGAGGCGCCGCTCGCCATCGGCGAGCCGGCCGCCGGGACCGACGAGGCGGCGCGCGCCTCCGCGGAGGCGGTCGCCGCTCCGCTCACGCCGGAGCCCACCGAGGCGGCCCCGGCGGCCGCGGAGGTCCCCGACGTCGCGAGCAGCGCCATCGACGCGCCGCCGGCGCCGCTCACGCCCATCCCGCTCACGCAGGAGATCGGCATGGCGGCGGTGCCGCAGCCGCCGCCCCTGCCCGTGCCGCCCCTCGCGGACGTGCCCGCCGAGACCCCGGCGGCCGAGCTCGCGGCGCCCACCCCGCCGCCCGTCGTGGCCGCGCCCGAGGGCGCCGCCCCGCTCGCCGACCGGATCCAGGCGCCGCGCGAGAAGGCCGACGCGCGCGAGGCCAAGTCCGACCGCGAGCCGCGGGAAGGCAGGGGCGACCGCGACCGGGAGCGCCGCCGCGATCGCGACGATCGCGGGCGCCGCGAGGGCCGCGAGGGTCGGGATCGGGAGAACCGCGAGGGCCGCGAGGGCCGCGAAGGCCGCGGCCGCAACGGCCACGACCGCGAGAAGCGCTCCAAGGAGCCGAAGAACATCCAGGACCTCCTGAAGGAGGGCCAGGAGGTGATCGTCCAGGTCGCGAAGGATCCGATCGGGACGAAGGGCGCGCGCATCACGAGCCACATCTCGCTGCCCGGGCGTCACCTCGTGTTCATGCCCACGGTCGATCACATCGGCATCTCGCGCCGCATCGAGAAGGACTCCGAGCGGCGCCGGCTGCGCGACATCGTCGATCGCATGCGGCCGGACGGGACCGGCTTCATCGTCCGCACCGTGGCGGAGAACGTGGAGGCGGCGAAGCTCGAGGCCGACATCCGCTTCCTCATCCAGGTCTGGAACGAGATCATCCGCACGAAGGACAAGGTCTCCGCGCCGGCGCTCCTCCACGGCGACCTCGACCTCATCCTCCGCGCGACGCGCGACCTCTTCACCGCCGACGTCGGCAAGCTCGTCATCGACGATCGCGACGAGTACGAGCGGATCCTCCGCTTCGTGCACGAGCAGGCGCCGCACCTCGAGAGCCAGATCGAGTACTACCGCGGCGAGGAGCCGATCTTCGACGCGTACGGCATCGAGCAGGAGCTGAAGCGCGCGAGCCAGCGCAAGGTCTGGCTGAAGAGCGGCGGCTACATCATCATGGACCAGGCGGAGGCGCTCACCGCCATCGACGTCAACTCGGGCCGCTACGTCGGCAAGAAGAACCTCGAGGAGACGATCACCAAGATCAACGTCGAGGCCGCGAAGGAGATCGTCTACCAGCTCCGCCTGCGGAACATCGGCGGCATCATCATCATCGACTTCATCGACATGGACAAACCCCAGAACCGCGACAAGGTCTTCAAGGCCTTGCAGGACGCGCTGGGGCGGGACAAGGCGAAGACCAACGTCCTCAAGATCTCCGAGCTCGGGCTCGTCGAGATGACGCGCAAGCGCGTGCGCGAGTCGGTCACGCGCGTGATGAACGAGCCCTGCAGCTACTGCGAGGGCAAGGGGCACATCAAGTCGAAGATCACGATCGCGTACGAGATCTTCCGGGAGATCCGCCGCGAGGCGGTTCACTTCCCCGAGCCCGTACTCGTGGTGAACGCCCACCCCGAGGTCGCGCGCATCCTGCAGGGCGCGGAGCGCGAGGAGCTCCGCTACCTCATGGATCGCTTCAACAAGACCATCGAGGTGAAGGCGCAGTCCGGGTATCACCAGGAGCAGTTCGACATCTACGGCCGCCAGCAGCGCGGGGATCAGCCCCGCGAGCGGGAGCGCGAGCGCGGGCGCGGCCGGGACCGCGGCGGGGATCGCGGCGGTGATCGCGACCGCGGCGGCGATCGCGGCGGGCGCGGCCGGGCGCCGGAGGAGCCGCAGGCCTCGGCGCCGTCGGACGCCGCGGGCAGCGCCGGCGGCTCTGGCGGCGAGGAGCGCTGACGAGGATGACCGGCCCGGCGGAGACGCGGGAGCGCGTGGTCCGCCTCCTCCGGGCCGGCTGGAGCGCCGTCGGGACCGCCCTGCGGGTCCTCGACAGCGACGCCGTGCGCCTGCGGGCCATGGCGCTCACGTACATCACGCTGTTCGCGCTCGTCCCGGCCCTCGTCGTCGCCTTCTCGGTGGTCCAGGCCTTCACCGGGATGGAGAAGATCTCCGAGCTCGTCCACGAGTTCCTGATCTCCAACCTGGCCGTCGGCGCGCGAGACACGCTCGAGCCGTACCTCCAGCGCTTCGTGACCAACGCGCACGCGACGAGCGCCGGGATCGTGGGCGGCGCGCTCCTCGTCTGGTCGGCGATCTCCCTCTTCACGAACGTCGACGCCGCGCTGAACGACATCTGGGGCGTGCAGCGCCGGCGCCCGATCGCGCAGCAGGCGGTGATCTACTGGATGGGGATCACCCTCGGGCCGCTCCTGCTCGCGGGCTCGCTCACGCTCGCCGCCACCGGCCGCGCGTTCCTCGCGAGCAGCGGCTTCCGCGCGCTCGCGGTCGCGGGCGGCGCCCTCCTCACCTGCACGTTCTTCTCGCTCATCTACCTCCTCGTCCCCTACACGAAGGTCCGCATCAAGTCGGCCGTGATCGCCGGCCTGGCCGCGGGCGTCGCCTGGGAGCTCGCCAAGTGGGGTTACGCGCTCGGGATCGGCGGCATCGTCCGGTACCACGCGATCTACGGCTCCGTGGCGGCGATCCCGATCTTCATCTTCTGGCTGTTCGTCTCCTGGACGATCCTCCTCTTCGGCGCGCGCCTCGCGTTCGTGATCCAGTACGCGACCGCGCTCATCCACGGGGCTCCGCAGCCGTCGTCGCCGACCGGCAAGGAGATCCTCGCGGGGCAGGCCATGCTCCAGATCGCGAGGGCGTTCGACCGGGGAGAGCCCGCGCCCGACGCGGGCGACGTGGCGAGCAGGCTCGGCTCGGGCGCCGAGGAGGCCGGGGAGGTCCTCGCGGCGCTCAGGAACGCGGGGCTCGTCGTCTCCCTCACGGATGGGGGGCTCGTCCCGTCGAGGCCGCTCGAGCGGCTGACGTTGCTCGATGTGCGCCGGGCCATCGTGGGGCGCTCGTCCGACCTCCCCCACTCCCGCGGGCCGGTCGCGGGGATCGTCCGCGAGATCGAGGAGCGGGCGGAGGAGCGCCTGGCCGCAGTGGATTTCCGCGCGCTGTGCGAACAAAAGCCCGCCGCGCAGGCCTTGCCGGCGCCGGCTGCTCCCCCCGGGGAAGCGGGCGAGCTGCCGGCGCGGCGCGCGTAGTCAGGGGCGCGATTCGCGCCGCCCCAGTGCGCAGAACTGCGCATGCCGTTGGAACCCTTGCTGATTTCGGAGGCTTCGGCTAGGCTCCCCTCAACCTCGAGGGGCTTGCCGAGCCTTGCGGGCCCTCAGCTTTCGTCCGGAGTGCCGATGCTGAAGTCGGATCTCATCAACATCCTCGTGGTCAAGCGCGGCGTCACGCAGAAGCAGGCGGAGTCCACGATCGAGACGATCTTCGACTCGATGAAGGACGCGCTCTGTCGCGGAGAGAACATCGAGATCCGCGGCCTCGGCGCCTTCCACGTGAAGCACTACGACGGGTACCAGGGCCGTAACCCCAAGACCGGAGAGGTGATTCCGGTGAAGCCGAAGCGCGGGATCCTGTTCCGCACCGGCAAGGAGCTCCGGGATCGCGTGAACCGCCCGGAGGCGCTCGCGAAGCCGCTCGAGCCTGACGACGAGGACGAGGGCAGCGAGGGTGACGGCACCCCGCCGGTGGCCGCCGGCGCCTGAAGCTCGGCGCTCTCCCGGGTGGCAAGCTCGCGGGCCGCGGCCAACCTGCCGCGGCCCGGCGCGTTTTCGGGATCGCTCCGCTCAGGCGGCGAGGGCGAGCCGCCCCACCGGACGCACCTCTTGCTCGGGCGGGAGCTCGTCGAAGGTGAGCACCGCGACCTGCGGGAAGCGCGGCGCCACGAGCCCGCGCAACGCCCGCCGGACGTCCGCACTCGCAAGGATCACGGGCGCTTCGGCGCCGCCGCGCGTCTCCGCGTCCAGCGCGTCGAGCAGCGCGCGCGCATCGGAGGGGTCGAGGGCGAGCGCCTCACCGGCGAGGGCCTCGCGGATCGCGCGCTCGGCGGCGGGATCGACGAGCAGCGCGGCGAGCGGGCCGCCCCGGCCGAAGCGATGCGCGATGTGGCGCCGGAGCGATCGGCGGCACGCCTCGGCGAGCGCTGCCGCGCCGCGCGCGGGCCCGCCGGCCTCGAGCATCGCCTCCAGGATCGTCCGCAGCGGCCGGATGGACACGCCCTCCTCGACGAGCCGGCGCAGGACCTCGGCGAGGAGCGCGGGCGGGAGCTGGCGGCCCGCCTCGCGGACGAGCGCGGGCGCGGTGGGCTCGAGCGCGTCGAGGAGCGCCTGCGCCTCCTGCACGCCGACGAGGTGATGCGCCGCGCCGCGCAGCGCTCCGCCCGCCTCGGCGACGATCCGCTCGAGGTGGCCGAGCACCGGCCCGAGCGCGGACGCGCGGGCGGCGTCCGCGGCGGCGACGAGCGCCGCGGGGCGGCCGCTCGCGGGGTCCGTCGCCGCCGTCGCCCCGACGCCGACGAGCGCGAGCTCCTCGGGCGCCACGAGCGCGAGGAGCTCGCCCTCGGGAGCGGAGCCCGACGCGACCGGAACGTCGTCGACGAGGAGCGACCAGCCCGCGCGCGGGAGCGGCGCGGGACGCAGGACCACGCCGGGGACCTGCACCCCGAGCTCGCGCCAGAGCTGGTCGCGGAGCGCCGCGAGCGCCTCGCGCATCGCCCGCCCATCTTCCGCGCGCGCGGCCGCCACGAGATCGTCGGCGAGCTCGAGGACGACCGGCGCGGGCGCGGCGAAGGGATCGGCGGGGCTCGCGGCCGCCTCGGCGGGAACGGCGGCGGAGCGCCGCGCGCGCCGGCGGGCGAGCTGGAACGCACCGCCCGCCGCGGCGGCGGAGAGCGCCGCGAAAGGCGCCGCCGGGAGGCCGGGGGCGAGCGCGAGGGCCGCGAGGAGGGCCGACACCGTCCCGAGCGCCGCCGGCTCGGCCGCGAGCTGCCGCCCGATCTCGCCGCCGAGCGAGCCGCCCTCGTCCTCGGCGGCCACCCGCGTGACGGCGACGCCGGCCGAGACCGCCACGAGGAGCGCGGGGAGCTGCGAGACGAGGCCGTCGCCGATGGCGAGGAGGGCGTACCGGCGCGCCGCCGCACCGACGTCCATCCCGCGGAGCGCGCCCGCCACGAGCCCGCCGGTCACGTTCACGAGGACGATCGCGACGCCCGCGATGGCGTCGCCCTTCACGAACTTGAGCGCGCCGTCCATCGCGCCGTACAGCTGGCTCTCCCGCTCGAGCGCCCGGCGCCGCCGGCGCGCCTCGCCCGCGTCGATCGCGCCGGCGCGCACGTCCGCGTCGATCGCCATCTGCTTGCCGGGGAGCGCGTCGAGCGTGAAGCGCGCCGCGACCTCCGCCACGCGCTCCGCGCCCTTGGCGACGACGAGGAGCTGCACGAGCGTGAGGATGGCGAAGACGACGGCGCCCACGACGTAGTTGCCCTGGACGACGACCCGCCCGAACGCCTCGATGACGCGCCCGGCGTCCCCGCGCGAGAGGACGAGGCGCGTCGACGAGACGTTGAGCGCCAGGCGGAACAGGGTCGTGAGGAGCAGGAGGGTCGGGAAGCTCGCGAACCTGAGCGCGTCCCGCGCGAAGAGCGTCACGACGAGGATCGTCGCCGCCACCGCGAGGTTCAGGGCGAGGAGCGCGTCGAGCGCCGCGGGCGGGACGGGCGCGACGAGGAGGAGCACGACGGCGAGGACCGCGACGGCGAAGGCGGCGTCGCCGGCGCCGCGGACGCGGGCGAGGATCGAGTGCAGGCGGGTCATGGCGTCTCCGTGTGGCCGTACAGGTGGGCGAGGACCGCGGCGGCGGCCTCGTAGAGCTCCTCCGGGATCTCGTCGCCGACCTCGGCGAGGCGGTGGAGCGCGCGCGCGAGCGGCACGTCGCGCACGATCGGCACGCCCGCGCGCCGCGCCGCGGAGCGGATGCGGGCGGCGGCGAGCCCGGTGCCCTTCGCGACGAGCCGGGGCGCGGCCTCGCCGTCGCGGTCGTGGCGCAGCGCCACCGCGACGTGGGTCGGGTTCACGACGACGACCGTCGCCCGCGAGACCGCGCCGGCCTCGAGGAGCGCGCGGTGCAGGCGGCGGCGCTCCGACCGGTGCGCGGGGTCGCCCTCGTCCTCCTTGTGCTCGCGGCGGACCTCGTCCCGCGTCATGCGGAGCGCGCGCCGGTGGCGGAAGCGCGCGAGCGCGAGATCGGCGAGCCCGAGGAGCGCGTAGGCGACCCCGAGCCGCACGGCGAGCCCGAGGAGGAGCGGCGCGGCGCCCCAGAGCGCGCGCGCGTCGAGGCGGGAGAGGCCGGCGAGCGCCGGCGCGGCCGCGCGGAGCCACGCCAGGGCGACGGCGAGCAGGACCGCCCCCTTGGCGAGCCCGAGCGGCACGGCGAGCAGGCTCACCGGCGAGAGCAGGCGGCGCAGCCCCGCCATCGGGCTCACGCGCTCGGCCCGGGGCGCGAGCGCGCCCGGCGCGAAGGTGAAGCCCGCCTGCAGCGCGCCGGCGATGGCGGCCGCCGCGAAGGCGCCGGCGGCCGGAAGGAGCGAGAGGCGCGCCACGGCGGCGAGCCCGGCGTGGAGCGCCGCGGCCGGGACGGCGGCGGGGTCGGCCGCCTGCGCGAGCTGGACGCGCAGCAACGTCGCGAGCTCGCGCGCGATGGCGCCGCCGGTCGCGGCCACCGCGGCGAGCCCGCCGAGGAGCGCCGCGGCGCCGGTGAGCTCGCGGCTCTGCGCGACCTCGCCGCGCCGGCGCGCCTCGCGCAGGCGCCTCGGGGTGGGCGCCTCGGTCCGGTCGCCGCTCACGGCGCCACCCCCGCGACCGCCTCCACCGTCCTGCCCGAGAGCGCGACCATCGCGGCGAGCCGACCGCCCGCGACGCCCGCGCTCGCGGCGAGGGCGAGGAGCCCGAGCGCCGCGCGCGCCGGCTGCGCCGCGTTGACGGCGCCGAGCTGGGGCGCGACGCGCGCGACGAGCGCGACGGCGAGATCCGCGGCGAGGACGCCCGCGGCGGCGGGCGCCGCGATGGCGACCGCGGCGGCGACGAGCTCGGCGGCCGCCGCGAGGACCGCGGGGAGCGCCCTGGCGAGCGCGAAGGGCGCCCCCGGCGGCACCGCCACGAAGGTCGAGAGGAGCCCGTGCACGACGAGCCGGTCGCCGCCCGCCCACGCGGCGAGGACCACCACCCAGTGCGCGAGGAGGTCTCCCGCCGCGCTCTCGCGCTGCCGGATGGGCGCGACGTGCAGCTCGGACAGCGTCGCGCCCCGGAAGGTGTCCGCGAGCCGGCCCGCCGCGCGCGCCGCCTCGACGGGCGCGCTCACGAGGAAGGCGAGGACGGCCCCGAGCGCGAGCTCGCGAACGCCGCCCGCGGCGAGCGAGAGCGCGTCCGTCGCCGCCGGGGCCGCGCCGGCCGCGGAGACGGCCGCGCCGAGGCCCGCGGCGAGCGCGACGCGCACCACCGGCGGGACGAGCGGGCCGCCGAGGAAGGGTGACGCCAGGGCCACCGGGAGGAGGCGCAGGGCGGCGAGGAGCGCGCCCGGGGCGCGGGCCGCGAGCTCGGGAGGGAAGGGCGGGGTCACGAGGCGATCCGGGGCAGGAGGTCGAAGCAGCTGCGGGCGAACTGGACGACGCGCGCGCCGATCCAGGGCGCGGCGACGGCGAGCGCCAGGAACACGGCCGCGAGCCGCGGCACGACGCCGACGGTGGGCTCCTGGATCTGCGTCGCCGCCTGGAGGACGCCGGTGACGAGGCCCACGGCGAGGGCGGCGAGGAGCGGCGGCGCGGACACCGCGAGGACGAGGAGGAGCGCCTCGCGGCCGACGTGCAGGAGGGCGGGGTCCATGGCGATCACCCGGCGTACGAGAGCGCGAGCGCGCGCGCGAGGAGCTTCCAGCCGTCGACGGCGACGAAGAGGAGGAGCTTGAAGGGCAGGGCGACGGAGGTGGGGGAGAGCTGGGTGAGCCCGAGCGCCAGGAGCACGTTCGAGACGACGAGGTCGACGACGAGGAACGGGACGAACACGAGGAAGCCGATCGTGAACGCCCGGCGCAGCTCCGACACCACGAAGGCCGGGGCGAGGACCGCGAACTCCTGCTCGCCCGGCGGCGTGGCGCCCGGCCCGCGCAGCCGGCGGGCGACGTCCACGAACGCGGCGCGATCGTCGGGCCGCGCGAACCGCGCCAAAAACCCGCGGAGCGGCTCGGCGCCGCGCTCGACCTGCGCGAGCGTGCCCGCGATCCCGCGCTCCGCGGGGGCGGCCTCGCGCATGGCGGCGACCGCGCGCTCGCCGACCGGCGCCATCACGAGCGCCGTCAGCACGAGGGCGAGGCCGGTGACCGCCGTGTTCGGAGGGACCTGCGGCGCGCCGAGGGCGGAGCGGGCGATCGAGAGGACGACGACGATCTTGAGGAACGAGGTCAGCATGACGAGCGCGGCGGGGACGACGGCGAGCGCGGCGAGCAGGACGAGCAGCTCGGCGGGCCGGTCCGCCACGGGGCCGGCGGCGAGGGCGAGCGGCGTCACGGCGCGCTCCCTTCCGGCGACGCCCTCCGCGATTCGGCGAGGAGCTGGACCCCCGAAGGTCCGTAGCCCACCACGAGTCGCCGACCGTCCACCTCGACGAGCGCGACGCCGGCGTCGCGGGCGAGCGAGGCCCGGGAGACGAGCGCGAGCGCGGTCGTCGCCGGAGGGGCCACGCGGCGGCGCGCGAGGACGGCCGCGGCCGCGAGCGCGGCGGCCACGAGGCCGGCGCGGGCCGCGATCGGACCGAGCCCGCCGGGCGCGAAGGCGAGCGCCGCGGCGACCACCGCCGCCCCGGCGATGGGCAGCGCGAGCCGGCGAGACCTCCCGGCCGCGAGGCGCAATGCGGCGATCACGGCGCCACCTCGAGGCTCACGATCCGGACGCCGATCGCGCCGTCCACGTCCACGAGCTCGCCGCGCCCGAGCGCGCGCTCGCCCGCGCGCAGGGTCACGATCCCGCGCCGATCGAGCGCGAGCGGCAGGGTGGCTCCCGGCTCCAGCCGGGCGAGCTCGGCGAGGGTCACCTCCACCCGGGCGAGCTCGACCTCGAGCACCACCGGGAGCTGCGCCATCCGATCCGTCATGTCGATCTCCTCCACGTGAAAGGCTCCATCCTCGAGACGTCCCGCGAGCCGCGCGCCGCCCGGGAGCACCAGGGCCCTGGGCTCCGCCGTGCCGTCGAGCACCACGACGTCCCCGGTCGCGAGCGCGGCGAGCTCCTCGCGCCCGAGCGCGGCCTCGCCGCCGCGCAGCGAGGCCACCATCCGCAGCCCCGCGGCGGCGCCGTCCCAGGCCGGCGCACCGCGCAGCGCGCGGAGCGCGGCGGGCGGCAGCAGCAGCCGCGCGCGCCCGGAGACGTGTCCGGCGGTGACCGTGAGCTCGATGGCCAGCGCCGCGGCGGGCTCCGACGCGGCGCGGCCCAGGCGCGGCGCCAGCGCCTCCTCGACCCCCGAGACCTCGCAGGCCCCCTCGAGCGCCGCGAGCGCGAAGAGCTCCAGCGCCGCGGCCTCGACGCCGGTGAGCGTCGTCGCGCCGTACGTCTCGCCGATCCCCCCAGCGAGCCGGTCGACGAGCGCGACGACGAGAGCGGGCTCGACCTCGAGGGCGGCCGTCCCCGGGAGCGCGGGGAGGTCGAGGCCCACGCGCGCGACGCCGCCGCGCGGGAGCGCACGGCCGGGGACCGCTCGCGCGCCGACGGCGATATCGAAGCCGAGGAGGGACCCGAGCGTCCGCGCCGCCGCCGTGGCGACCTCCGCGCCGAGGGCGCGCGCGGCGACGGTCAGCTCGGCGTGACCGCGTGAGACGGACGGCAGCTCGAACGGAAAGGGCATGGACCGCGGACAGTCCACGGCCCATGCCAGCGCGAGCTGGCGCGGAATCACGGCGTTTTCCGCCCTCCGGCCGGCCGCGGCGGACCGCGGCCCGAACGGGCGGGTCGAGTCGCGGACCGCTCAGAGGCAGCCGAGACGCTCCCGGCAGAGCCTCGCCAGCGCAGGGGCGGCCGTCGGCGCGGGCAGGCCCCGCCGGACCGCGCGCAGGATCTCGGCGACGCGCGGACGCTCCGCCGGAGCGGGCGGGGTGGGCGCGCCGCGGTGAGCGGCTGCGAGCGCGGCCGCGAGCGCCGCGAGCCGCTCGGCCCGCGAGCCCGGCGCGAGCCGCTCCGCGTGGGCGCGCACCTCCCGGAGGTCGGCGGAGCCGAGCCGGGCGAGCAGGGCGGCGGCGCGCTGGGGCGCGAAGGCGGCCGCGAGGGACGCGAGGAGACGGTCCGCCGGGTTCACGGGGCTCCTCCGCCCCGGAGCCGTCCGGAGACGGCGACGCCGGCGAGCGCCGCACCGCCGAGCCCCGCCAGCGCGGCGAGCCCGAGGAGCAGCGGTGAGCGACGGGCCGGGGGCGCCGGGGGCGCAGGTGCCTCGGCGCCGGGCGCGATCACCACCGAGATGGCCGACGGCTCGAGCCCGTCGGCCGCGCCCGCGACGAGCGCGCGGATCCCGGGCTCCAGGGCTCGCACCGAGGCGCAGGCCGCAGGCCGGCACTTGACGAGGACCGCACCCCGCGGCGGTGGGCGCTCGCCGGGGCGTAGAGGATCGGGCTGCGGCAGGCCGAGGTGGACCCGCGCCTCGACGACGCCGTCGATGCTCTCCACGCTGCGCGAGAGCTCACCCGAGAGCGCGTGCAGGTACAGCGCGTGCTCCTCCGTCGCGGTCGGGACCATCGAGCCCTTGCCGAACACCTCGCCGAACCCCGCCGGGCGCGGCCTCGGCAGCTCCCGCTCGGCGAGGATCCGGTGAGCCCGCGCCGCGTCGCGCCCGCTCACGGAGACGGTCCACCGCCCCTCCGAGCCTTCCTCGCGCGCCTTCGTCGCGGACAGCCCGCCCTCGTCCAGTGCGACGAGGATCTCGTTCGCCTGGGCCTCCTCCAGGCCGTGCAAGAGCTCGTCGTCCCCGCAGCCGGCGAGGAGCGTGGCGAGGGCGAGGAGCGGGAGCGCACGTCGCATGGAGATCTCCTTCAGACCTGGGTGTTGAGGGCCTGCTTCACGGACTGGGCGCCCTGCTCGACGAGCTTCGAGGCGAGATCGACGGTCTGGACCACGCGGTATGCCTCGGCCTGCAGGCCGAGGAGCTCCTGGGCGCTGAAGGTCCTGCCCTGCCGCGCCGCGGCGAGGACGCCCTCGAGGCGCCGCTGCGCGCGCTCCACGCCCTCGAGCGCGGCGAGCGCCGGGCTCGGTCGCGGGGGTGGGGCGCTCGCCGCGGGCGCCCGCGGCTCTAGCAGCGTGGAGAAGCTCGGCTTGTCGGGCCTGACCGGCGCGGGCCGGATGGCCGCGCCGGCAGCGCCCACGGGCGCGATGGGCATGGCGGCCTCAGTGGATGTTGTTGATCGCCGACTTCGCGCTGTCGTGCTTCACCTTCATGACGTTCGAGAGCGCGGCGAACTCGCGGCTCTCGCGCTGCATGTTCTCCTGCAGCTGCAGGTACTGGAGGTTGAAGCTCTGGGACTGCTGCTGCAGGGCGCGCGTCGCGGCGACGATGTCCCCCTCGGCGCCGGCGGTCTCCGCGACGTGCGCCCCGCCGGTGGCGCCACCGCTCGCGAGCGTGCCGGCCGCGGAGCGCAGGGCCCCGGAGACGACGGTGCCGCCGGGCACGAACGGCGCGGCGAGCTCGACCGACGCGGCGACCCCGCGGGCCGCGCTGGCCGCGGCGGTGCGGAGGGCCGCGCCGAAGCGGTCCGGCTCGGTCTTGCGCTCGGTGGTGTTCGCGACGTGGATGGACGGGATCGGGTTCATGGGGTGGCCTCCTGGCAGGGCGGTGAGCAACCGGCGTGCCGCGCCGCATCTCCTGCGAGCGCTCGCCCTTGCGGCGCGCGGGGAGGGACGCAGCACGGCCCCTCGCGGCCGGCGCGCGGACGCGGCCGTGGTAGGGTCGCCCCGTGTCGCGCGAGTACCTTCGCCGCCTCAGCGATCAGATCGTCCACGCCCAGCGGCCGATCCGCGTCCTCCGCGCCATCAACTGGTCGGCGCAGGTCCACGAGCGGTTCTTCCGGCACGGGGCGAAGGAGCTGCCGCGCCCGGAGTACCCGGCGCTCGGCTTCGTCCCCGCGGACAAGGTGAAGGAGCTCCGCGGCCTCCGCCGGCAGATCCGCGGCAAGAACCCGGTCGAGGACCTGCTGCGGAAGAAGTGCGACGAGTTCATCGCCCTCGCGCAGATGCTCGCCGCTCGCGGGACGCGGCGCTTCTACGAGATCTCGCGGCGCGTCTACGGCGACCCGCGCGATCGCTTCCCCGACCACAACGTCGACAACCTCGCCATCGCCCGCATGTGGGCGTCGCGGCCGCGGGCGCGCGACGAGCAGCAGGTCTACTCGGCCGAGGAGGCCGCGAGGCGCATCGTCGAGCTCTGCACGCCGCTCCTCGGGGGGAACGTGTCCGCCGTCGTGACCAGCCGGCTCACCGCGAACGCGGCGGCCGGCGCGACGCGCATCACGCTCAGGACGGGCGCGCGGTTCTCGGAGCGGCAGGTCCACGCGCTCGCCCACCACGAGGGGCTGTGGCACGTGCTCACCTCGCTGAACGGCTTCCGCCAGCCGGTGCTCACGGTGCTCGGGGTGGGGCTCCCCCGGTTCACCGAGTCGCAGGAGGGCGGCGGCATCGTCGCCGAGTTCCTCACCGGGCACATCACCGACGAGCGCTACATCGAGCTCGGCGAGCGGACCATCGCGATCGACATGGCCGCGCGCGGGGCCGACTTCCTCGAGGTGTACCGCTACCTCCTCGCGCGCTTCCCGCCCGAGAAGGCGGCGCTCATGAGCGAGCGCGTGTTCCGCGGCGGGATCCTCGAGGGCGGCGCCCCGTTCACCAAGGACGCCGCCTACCAGCGCGGCTACTGCCGGACCTTCAACTTCCTCCGCGCCGCGCTCGAGCAGCGCGACGTGGAGCTCGTGCGCGCGTTCCTCGCGGGAAAGATGAGCGTGGACGACGCCGAGCTCGTCCGGGACCTCGTGGAGGACGGGCTGTGCGTCGGGCCCGTCTTCCTGCCGGAGTGGTTCATCGACATCGATCGCCTGAACGCGCTCGCGACCCACAGCGTCACCATGAACCGGTTCAGCCTGCCGAGCGTGTCGCGCTACTACGCGGCGCGGCGGAAGGAGGGGCGGCCCGCGGTGGAGCTCGCCCCGCCGCTCCGGGAGGACAGCGAGGAGCGCGCAGGGACGGTGGGCGAGGACGAGGGGGACCAGGGGGAGTAGCGGCGCGCGGGGCGGCCCCCAGTGCGGGGTGCCAGTGCGGGTCGAGGTGGCCCCAGCGCGATTCGACGCACGGTGACGATTCGCTCGACGTGCGGCAGCGCTCTGCTACGCTACGCGTGAATGGACCTCCTCATGCGCCGACTCGCCGCCCCCTTGTTCCTGGCCGCTCTGCTGACACCCACCCTCTCCCTCGCCGAGGGTGCCTCGCCAGCGGAGTGGTCGCTCGGCGGCGGTCTCAGCTGGACGCTCGTCGGCAACCCGATCTCGGCGATCCTCCTGCCCTCGGGCGCGTACGTGACGTCGATCGACGCCTCGATCCCGAGCGTCAACGCCTCCCTCGAGCGGCGCGCCGGCGAGCGCACCTGGATCGTCCTCGGCCTCGCGGGGGGCGGGGACCGGCGTGAGATGGATCCGCCGTCCGGCTCGACCTATTCGCCCACGGACCAGACCGTCACGGGCGCGTTCGCCTCGGTCGGCGTGCGCCGCGTCCTGACCCCTGGCGATGCCCCCGTCGACTTCTCGATCGTCGGGGCGATCGAGGGCGGCTTCGTGCGCGCGAGCGAGACGACGCCCTCGCCGGCCGGGGGCGACCTCGAGGAGACCTACCGGTCCCGGCTCGTCGGCGTCAGCGGCGGGATCGCGCTCGACCGCACGCTCACCGGCTCGCTGTCGCTCCGCATCGCGACGCCCCTCGTCACCGCCTCCTACGCGAGCGTGAGCAGCACCGCGACCGGCCAGGCGGACCGCAACGGGAGCGCGCTGGGCGCCCACGTCGTCCTCGCGCCGCGGCTCGAGCTCCGGATCGCGTTCTAGCGAGCGCCGCGCCGGGCGGCGCTCCGGGCGGGGTTCCGCTCAGCTCACGGTCGCGCCGAAGAGCCGCCCGACCGCGTAGGTGACGCCCGCCGCGACCGCGGCGAGGCCGACCATGCGCGCCGCGGAGCGGAAGACGCTCGTGCCGGACAGGAACCCGAGCAGCCCGCCCACCGCGGCGAGGAGCCCGCCGGCGAGCGCGGAGGCGATCGCCACCGCGGGCGTGCCGGTGGTGAAGAGGAAGGGCAGCACCGGGACGAGCGCGCCCAGCGAGAAGAGGACGAACGACGCGACGGCGGCGTGCATGGGGGAGCCGAGGTCCTCGGGGTCGAGCCCCAGCTCCTCGCGGACGAGGGTGTCGGCGGCGCTGTCGGGGTTCTTGAGGAGCTCGGCGGCGGTGCGGCTCGCCTGCTCCGTGGAGAGCCCCTTCTGCTTGAAGATGAGGGTGAGCTCCGCGGCCTCCTCCTCCGGCGCCTCGACGATCTCGCGCTTCTCCAGCTCCACCTGACGGAGGAGCAGGTCGCGCTGGCTCGCGACGGAGGTGAACTCGCCGGCCGCCATCGAGAAGGCGCCGGCGAGGAGCCCGGCGAACCCGGTGATCACCACCGTGCCGGGCGCGACGCCGGCGCCGGCGACGCCGAGGATGAGCGAGAGGTTCGAGACGAGCCCGTCGTTCATGCCGAACACGGCCGCGCGGAGCGACCCGGCGCTGCGTCCGGCGCGGTGCCAGCGCTCGCGCGAGGCGATGATCTCCCGCGCGTCCGTGGGGGCGCCCTCGCTCATGCCCACGAGCGCCTGGCGGTGCGCGCGCTCCTCCTCGGCGATGGCGCGTGCCTCTCCACCCTGGCGATCGTACTTGTCCGCGTCGCCCGCCTCCGTCTCCAGGACCATCGGCACCACGGCCGCGGAGCCGAGGCGCCGCGCCAGCCAGACGAGCGCGCGGACGCGCGAGCTCGGCCGGTCCGGCGGGACCGCGACCCCCTCGCGCTCGAGCTTCCGGAGCCAGAGCTCGGCGTGCCGCCGCTCCGCGATCGCGAGCTCGCGGAAGCTCTGGGCGCGGGCGGGGTCCTTCTCGTGGCGCGCGAGCCCCTCGTACAGGGCGGCGCCGTCGCGCTCGTCGAGCAGGTTCTGGAGCCAGAGATCGGTGCGCGGGGCCGTCATGGGGCCGGAATGTAGCAGGGCCGTGGTCCCCCGGGCCCGGAAGGCTCGCCACGGACGGGGCGGGTGGTCTATAGAAATGGACCCCCGGAGAACGCGCCGTGCAGAAGCTCGATACCCGTGAACCGTCGTTCGCCGAAGCGTGGGCGCGCGTCTGCGCGCGCGGCTCGGACGAGGACGAGGCCCCCGTCCGCGAGGCGGCGCTGGCCATCGTGCAGGACGTCCGCGCCCGCGGCGACGCCGCGCTGCTCGAGTACACCCGGCGCTTCGACGGCTGGGAGCCGGGCGGACCGGAGGGGCTCGTCCTCGGCAAGGACGCGTTCCGGGCGGCGTTCGAGGGGCTGCCGGCGGACGGGAGGCGGGCGCTCAAGCTCGCGGCGGGCCGGATCGCGGACTTCCACCGGCGCGAGCGCGACGCGGAGGTGCCGGCGCGCCGCGACGCCATCGGCGCGACGCTCGCGCAGGTCGTCCGGCCGCTCGCGCGCGCCGGGCTCTACGTGCCCGGCGGCACCGCGCGCTACCCGTCCTCCGTGCTCATGACCGCCATCCCGGCGAGGGTCGCCGGTGTGCGCGACGTCTACGTCTGCTCGCCCGGCGTGAAGGGGACCGGGGAGATGGACGCCTGGACGCTCGCCGCGTGCCACGTCGCCGGCGTCTCGCGCCTGTACCGGGTCGGCGGCGCCCAGGCCGTCGCGGCGATGGCGTACGGGACCGCGTCGATGCCGGCCGTCGACAAGATCTGCGGGCCGGGCAACGCCTACGTGGCGGCGGCGAAGCGGCTCGTGTTCGGCCAGGTCGACATCGACATGATCGCCGGACCGAGCGAGATCCTGGTCCTCGCCGACGCCGCGGCCGATCCCGCCGAGGTGGCGAGCGACCTCATCGCCCAGGCCGAGCACGACGCGCGGGCGGTGTCGGTCCTCGTCACCCCCTCGGCGCGGCTCGCCGAGGCGACGCTCGCGGAGCTCACCCGGCAGCTCGCCGATCTGCCGCGCCGGGAGATCGCGCGGCGGTCGCTCGACGACCGCGGCGCCGCCGTGGTGACGAAGGATCTCGCCGAGGCGGTGCGGCTCGCCGACGCGTTCGCGCCGGAGCACCTCGCCCTGCACGCGCGGAACGCCCCGGCGCTCGTCTCGAAGCTCTCGCGCGCGGGCGCGGTGTTCGTCGGGACGAGCACGCCCGAGGCCGTGGGCGACTACCTCGCCGGCCCGAGCCACGTGCTGCCCACCGCCGGGACGGCCCGGTTCGCCTCGCCGCTCTCGGTCGCGACGTTCCGCCGCCGCATGAGCGTCCTCGAGCTCTCGCCGCGCGCGCTCGCGAAGGTCGCGCCCGCGGTGGAGGCGCTCGCCAGGGCCGAGGGCCTCGAGGGCCACTGGCGCGCGGTGGCGGTGCGGGTCGGGAAGCAGGCGGCCCCGGCGGCGCGCGAGCGCGCCACGCGGCGGACGGCGAAGCGGCCCGCGGGCGCCGCGAAGCGGGGTTCCCGCGCGGCGGCGGGGAGGAGGACGCGGTGAGGCGCTCGGGGGGACGGAGCGGCGCGGCGAGCGCGCGGCGCGGCCAGGTGGCGCGCAAGACGAAGGAGACGGACGTCGCGGTCGAGCTCTCCCTCGCGCCGGGCGAGTCGAGCATCGCCACGGGGCTGCCGTTCTTCGATCACATGCTCGACCAGATCGCGCGCCACGGCGGGATGACGCTCGCGATCCGGGCGAAGGGCGATCTCGAGGTGGACGCGCACCACACCGTCGAGGACGTCGGCATCGGGCTCGGCGAGGCGCTGCGGCAGGCGACCGCCGACAAGGCGGGCCTCGCCCGCTACGGCCACGCGGTGGTCCCGCTCGACGAGGCGCTCGCCGAGGTGGTGGTGGATCTCTCCGGCCGGCCGCACCTCACGTTCAACGCGAAGCTCCCCTCCGGGAAGAAGTTCATCGGCGGCTACGACGTGGACCTGACGCAGGACTTCCTCCAGGCGCTCGTGAACCACGCCCGCATCTGCCTGCACGTGAACGTGCGCTACGGGCGGAACCTGCACCACGTGGTGGAGGCGATCTTCAAGGCGACCGCGCGCGCGCTCCGGGCTGCGACCGCTCGCGAGGGAACTGCGCTCCCGTCCACGAAGGGGCTGCTGTGAGCAAGCCGCCCGGGACGATCGCCCTCGTCGACTACGGCGCGGGGAACCTGCGCTCGGTGGAGAACGCGCTGCGCGAGGTCGGCGCGGAGGTCGTCGTGACGCGCGATCCGGACTTGGTCCGGCGCGCGGATCGGGTCGTCGTGCCGGGGCAGGGCTCGATGCCGGAGTGCGCCGCGGCGATGCAGCAGAGTGGGGTCGCCGACGCGCTGCGCGAGGCGATCGGCCGGGGCGCGCCGGTGCTCGGCATCTGCGTGGGGCTGCAGCTCTTGTTCGAGGAGGGCGAGGAGGCGGGCGGGGCGAAGGGGCTCGGCATCATCCCGGGCCGCATCCGGCGCCTGCCGGAGGGCGTGAAGCTGCCGCACATCGGCTGGTCGCCGGTGCGCCTCGTGGGCGCGCGCCCGGCGATCTTCGCGCCCATGGACGGCGCCTACGTCTACTTCGCCCACTCCTACGCGGCCCCGGCCGACGCCCCCGGCGTCGCCCTCGTCGCCACGCACGGCACGACCTACTGCGCGGCGCTCGCGCGCGAGAACCTCTTCGCCGTCCAGTTCCACCCCGAGAAGAGCCAGAAGGTCGGGCTCGCGCTGCTCGAGCGGTTCGTCTCGATCTAGGAGCCCGCCATGCTCGTCATCCCCGCGATCGACCTCATGGACGGCGAGGCCGTCCGGCTCGAGAAGGGCGACTTCGCGACGAAGACGGTCTACGCCCGGCGGCCCGCCGACAAGGCGGCGGAGTTCGCGAGCGCCGGGGCGACGCTCCTCCACGTCGTGGATCTCGACGGCGCGAAGGCCGGCTGGCCGGTCAACCTCGACGCGGTGCGCGCCATCTGCGAGGTGCCGGGGCTCGAGGTGGAGCTCGGCGGCGGCCTCCGGTCGCTCCCCGACATCGAGAAGGTGCTCGCGCTCGGCGTCCGCTACGTGGTGCTCGGGACCGCGGCGGTCGAGCGGCTCGGGCTCGTCGAGCAGGCCTGCCAGCGGTTCCCGGGCAGGGTGCGCACCGGGATCGACGCCCGGAACGGCGAGGTGAAGATCGCCGGCTGGCTCGAGGGGACGGGGCTCTCCGCGGTGGACGTCGCGCGCCGCGTGAAGGCGGCGGGGGTCGGCCTCGTGGAGTACACCGACGTCGCGCGGGACGGGATGTTCACCGGCGTCGACGCGGCCGGCGCGGCGCGCATCCAGGCGGAGGCAGGGATCCCGGTGGTCGCCTCGGGCGGCGTCGCGAGCCTCGCGGACGTCGAGGCGTGCCGCGCGGCCGGCCTCGCGGGCGTCATCGTCGGCAAGGCGCTCTACGAGCGCCGCATCGATCTCGCGGCGGCGATCGCCGCGGCGGTCTCCTAGGATCCGGACATGCCCGCGAAGCGCATCATCCCCTGCCTCGACGTGAAGGGCGGCCGCGTCGTGAAGGGCGTCAAGTTCGAGAACCTCCGCGACGCCGGCGACCCGGTCGAGGCGGCGCAGCGCTACGACGCGCAGGGCGCCGACGAGGTCACCTACCTCGACATCGCCGCCACCCAGGAGAACCGCGGGACGCTGCTCGACCTCGTCACCCGCACCGCCGCGCGCGTGTTCGCGCCGCTCACCGTCGGCGGCGGCGTGCGGAGCGAGGAGGAGTTCGTCGCGCTCCTCCACGCCGGGGCGGACAAGGTCTCCGTGAACTCGGCGGCGGTGAAGGACCCGTCGCTCGTCGACCGGCTGTCGCGCATCGCGGGCGCGCAGGCGCTCGTGGTCGCCATCGACGTGAAGCGCCGGCCCCACACCTCGCCGCAGGAGTGGGAGGTCTACGTGGCGGGCGGGAGCCGTCCGACCGGGCTCGAGGGCGTCGCCTGGGCGCGCGAGGTCGCGCGGCGCGGGGCGGGAGAGCTGCTCCTCACCAGCATGGACCGGGACGGGACGCGGGCGGGCTACGACCTCGAGCTCCTCGAGCGCGTGTGCGAGGCGGTGACCATCCCGGTGATCGCCTCCGGGGGCGTCGGCACCCTCGAGCACCTCGCCGAGGGTTTGCGGATCGCCGACGCCGCGCTCGCCGCGTCGATCTTCCACGACGGGCAGCACACCGTGCAGGAAGCCAAGGCGTACCTGCGCGAGCGCGGCATCGAGGTGCGTCCGTGACGCGGCCCGTGGCGCCCGTCGCGGACCCGGCCGCGCTCGAGGCGCTCCTCGGGCGGGTGAAGTTCGACGATCGCGGGCTCGTGCCGGTGGTCGCTCAGGAGGAGGACGGGACGGTCCTCATGGTCGCCTGGGCGAACCGCGAGGCGCTGCTCGCCACGGCTCGCACCGGGCGGGCGACGTACTGGTCTCGAAGCCGGCAGTCCATCTGGGTGAAGGGCGACACGAGCGGCCACGTGCAGGAGACCCGGTCGATGGCGCTCGACTGCGACGGGGACACCGTCCTCTACGTGGTCCGGCAGACCGGGCCCGCGTGCCACACCGGCGCCCGGAGCTGCTTCTCGGAGATACTGGAGATCCCATGGCAGACGAACGCTTCCTCGCCCAGCTCTGGGCGACCATCGAGTCGCGCAAGGCCGACCTCGGCGCGACCGAGAGCTACACCCGGCAGCTCCTCTCGAACCCGTCCCGCATCCGCCGGAAGATCATCGAGGAAGCGTACGAGGTGAACGAGGCCCACCAGGCGCTCGAGGCCGGCCGGGACACGAAGGACCACGTCGCCCATGAGGCGGCCGATCTGCTGTATCACCTCTACGTGCTCCTCTCGGCGGCGGACGTGACGCCTGCGGAGGTGTACGCGGTGCTCGAGCGGCGCCACGGCGGGCCTCGCCGGCAGAAGGCCGGCGGGGGCGGAACCCCTTGACAGGGGTGAGGATTTCGTCTAATAGCCGCCCCTCAGCCGCACGGAGGGCCGGGCGTCCGAGGGTGCCCGGCTCGTTTTGCGTTTCGGCGGTAAACCCGAGATCGAAGTAAACAGAGAGCGGAGACGAACTGGATGACCGGCGTGCGCGTCAAGGACGGCGAGTCCTTCGAGAATGCGATGAAGCGCTTCAAGAAGCAGTGCGAGAAGGCGGGGATCCTCTCGGAGATCCGCAAGCGCGAGCACTACGAGAAGCCGTCCGTGAAGCGCAAGAAGAAGGCCCTCGCCGCCAAGAAGCGCGCGATGAAGAAGATGCGCAAGACCTTCTAGTCGCTCGGGAGGGGTCGACGATGGCGCTCAAGGAGACGCTCGACGCGGACATGAAGGCCGCGATGCGGGACAAGGACGCGCCGAAGCTCAGCGTGATCCGGATGCTGAAGAGCGCCATCAAGTACCGCGAGATCGAGGTGATGAAGCCGCTCGACGACGCGGGCGTGCTGGCCGTCATCGCCACCGAGATCAAGCGGCGCCGCGACTCGGTCGAGCAGTACCGCGCCGGCAACCGCGCGGACCTCGCGGACAAGGAGGAGGCCGAGATCCTCGTCCTCCAGGGCTACCTGCCCGCACAGCTCGGCGAGGACGAGCTGCGCGCGAAGGTGGACGCCGCGATCCAGAAGACGGGGGCGCAGGGGCCGAAGGACATGGGGGCGGTGATGAAGGCCCTCCTGCCGGAGGTCCAGGGGCGGGCGGAGGGGAAGACGGTCAGCGACATGGTGAAGGCGCGCCTCGCCGCGAAGTAGCGCTCACGTTCCGCCGGGTGCGCGGACGGGCGCGCATCCGCATCGAAGAGGATGCTCCTGATCCCCGAGGCGCTCATCGAGCAGGTCCGGGATCGCGTCGACGTCGTGGCGGTGATCGGCCGCCACGTGGAGCTCAAGAGGTCCGGACGGACGTGGAAGGGCTGCTGCGTCTTCCACGGGGAGCGCACGCCGAGCTTCCACGTCTACCCGGAGGACAAGCACTTCAAGTGCTATGGCTGTGGCGCGTACGGCGACGTGTTCTCTTTCTTGCAGCGGCTCGAGGGCAAGGAGTTCCCCGAGGTGGTGAAGGCGCTCGCGCAGGAGGTGGGCGTCGAGATCCCCGAGGCGGCGGAGGAGGACAGCGCCGAGGCCCGGCGGCGCCGCAAGGAGCGCAACGAGGTGCTCGCGGCGTGCGACGCGGCCGCTCGCTACTGGGCTGCGCGCCTGCAGAGCCGGTTCGGCGCGCAGGCGCGGCGCTACCTCGAGGAGCGCGGCATCGGCGAGGAGGCGATCCGGCGGTTCCGGATCGGGATCTCCGCGGACGGCTGGGGCGACCTCGTGCCGCGGGTCGCGGAGAAGGGCATCGGCCCCGACGCGCTCCTGCGCGCCGGGCTGCTCGTCGAGAAGGAGAAGGGTGGGGCCTACGACCGGTTCCGCAACCGCCTCATGTTCCCCATCGCCGGCATGGACGGGCAGGTCATCGGCTTCGGCGGCCGCGTCATGCCCGGCGAGGCCTCCGACAAGGCCGGGGCGAAGTACATCAACACGCCGGAGACCCCCCTCTACAAGAAGTCGAAGGTCCTCTACGGGCTGGAGCTCGCGCGCGAGAGCATCCGCAAGACGCGCACCGCCGTGCTGGTCGAGGGCTACTTCGACGTGATCGGGCTCCACCAGGCGGGGATCGCGAACGCGGTGGCGGTCTGCGGCACGGCGCTGACGGCGGAGCACGTCGAGCTGCTCGGTCGGTGCGACTGCCGCGAGGTGACGATCCTCTTCGACGGCGACGTCGCCGGCCTCGCCGCCCCCGCCAAGGCGGCGGCGGCGCTCTTCCCGGCGGGCGTCTCGGGCAAGGTCGCCCTCCTGCCGTCGCAGGGCGGCAAGACCGATCCGGACGAGTACGCGCGCGCCCACGGGCGGGCGGGGATGGAGGCGCTGCTCGCCAAGGCGACGCCGCTCTCCGAGCACCTCATCGACAGGGCCGTCGAGCGGGCGTGCGGGGGCGCCCCGCGGGACGCCGCCCTGGAGGCGAAGCTCGCCGCCGTCCGCGAGCTCACGCCATTCGTGCGGATGATGCCGGAGGGTCTCGCGCGTTCTGTCTTCGAGGACGCGATCGCGAAGCGGCTCGACCTCGACCTGGGCGCGCTCCGGGCCGAGCTCGAGGGGGAGCAGCCGAGGAGGCAAGCGCCCGCCCGCCCGGAAGCGGCGCCCGTGCCGCCGAGGCCCCCCGCGAGGACGGCCCCGGCGAGCCGGGTGAAGCTGCTCCTTCCGGGGCCCGCCGCCGACGCCCTGGGGCTGCTGGTGGCGTTTCCGGCCGAGCTGGCCGGTGTCGCGGAGGAGGAGGGGCTGCCCGGGCTCATGCCCCCAGGGCCCCTCGCCGAGCTCGCGCGGGATCTCATCCGCGAGCCGATGCCGCTCGACGCGGCGCTGGCGCGTGTGCGCGCAGCGGGGGACGAGGACGCGTTCCGGCGCGTCCGGGACATCGTCGGGCCGGCGCGGCCTCCGGTGGAGGGCGCCGTGACCGAGCTGCGGAAGGCGGCGGTGAAATCGAAGCTGGAGCGGCTGGGGTTGGAGATGGGTGAGGCGGAGAAGCGGGTCGCCAGGGCGGGGAGCGCCTCCGTCGACGACCTCTCGACCCGCTACCAGCGGCTCGTCAACCAGAAGCGGGACCTGCAGCGCCGGCTGCAGTCGCTGGAGCGCAGCGGATGAAACGCAAGCTGCGGAGCATTCTAGGGAAGTTCGCCGGGCTCGCCCGCCCCAGGCACGTTAAGGAAGCGCCACCTCGAGCAGCCGAGCCGTTGAAGGAGCCGAAGCACATGACCACGAAGGCCGCGAAGAAGCCGCTCAAGAAGGCTGTCGCCCGTACGAAGGCGAAGCCGTCGCCGCGGGAGAAGGAGCGGCTCGCGAAGGCCGTGAAGGCCAAGCCCGCCGCGAAGCCGGCGGCGAAGGCTGCCCGTCCCCCGGCGAAGGCCGAGAAGGCGGCGCACGCGCGCAAGGCCGAGAAGGCGGCGCCCCCGCAGCGGGCCGACAAGGTCGCGGCGCGCCCCCCCGAGAAGGCGGAGAAGGCCGAGAAGGCCCCGAAGAAGAAGCTCGACGCGGCCGCGGCCGTCGAGGCCGGCCCCGCGCCCAAGACCAAGGGGCCGAAGCTCCGGAAGGCCGCGGTGCCGTTCGACGAGGCGGAGGCCGACGGGCTGGAGGAGGGCGAGGAGGCCGAGGCCGCCGCCGACGACGACGACCTCGACGAGGATCTGCCGCAGGACGACATGAGCGACATCACCGAGCGGTCCGAGGTGAAGGCGCTCATGGCGCGCGGCCGCGAGAAGGGCTTCCTCACCTACGACGAGGTGAACGACGCCCTCCCGTCCGACATCGGCTCCGAGCAGATCGACGACGTCATGTCGATGTTCGGCGAGCACGACATCGAGGTCGTGGACGGCGCCGAGAAGAAGATGAAGCTCCCCGACAAGCCGCCGGAGCCCGAGGGCAAGGCGGAGGTCGAGGAGGAGAAGGATCCGGACGAGGACGCCGGCTACGGCAAGTCGAACGACCCGGTCCGCATGTACCTGCGGAAGATGGGGTCGGTGTCGCTCCTCACGCGCGAGGGCGAGGTCGAGATCGCGAAGCGCATCGAGGAGGGCGAGAAGGAGATCCTCGCCGCGGTGCTCTCGTCGAGCATCGCGATCCGCGAGATCCTCGAGCTGGGCGAGCGGCTGCGCAAGGGCAAGATCCGGGTCCGCGAGATCATCAAGGACGCGGGCGACGAGCAGCAGGCCGAGCGCGAGGAGGAGAGCGAGGAGGAGTCGCTCGAGGCGGAGGTCGAGGGCGGCGCCGAGGTCGAGGGCGACGAGGTCGCCGCCGACCCCGTCGCCGAGGGCGCGCCGGTCGAGGGCGCCGAGCCGGAGCGCCCGAAGATCCCGAAGGAGGAGGAGCGCAAGGTCGAGCACGTGCTGAAGCACATCGACCTCATCCGCAAGCTCGAGGGCGACGTCGCGAAGGTGAAGGAGACGCTCGCGACGAAGAAGCTGTCCGAGCCGAAGCGCAAGGAGCTCCGCACCGAGATCAAGGCGATCGAGGGCGAGATGATGGAGCACCTCGAGGCGATCCAGCTCAACAAGAAGCAGATCGACCGGATCGTCCTGCGCCTCAAGGGCTTCATCAAGCGCGTGGAGGAGGCGGAGCGCGAGCTCGCCGACTGCGAGCGCGCGACGTCCGTGCCGGTGCGCGAGCTCCGGCGCCTGCTGCGCGAGGCCCGCGAGGACGAGGGCGCGCGCAAGAAGCTCGCGAAGAAGCTCGCCTGCTCGGCGGAGGAGGTCGAGGAGCTCGACCGCACCGTGCGCTCGGCCTACCGCAAGATGCTGCGCGTGCAGGAGGAGGCGGAGGTCCCGGTGGACGAGCTCCGCCGCACCTACCGCACGATCAGCGACGGCGAGCACAAGGCGGAGCGCGCGAAGACCGAGCTCGTCGAGGCGAACCTGCGCCTCGTCGTGTCGATCGCGAAGAAGTACACGAACCGCGGCCTGCAGTTCCTGGATCTCATCCAGGAGGGCAACATCGGCCTCATGAAGGCGGTCGACAAGTTCGAGTACAAGCGCGGCTACAAGTTCTCGACCTACGCGACGTGGTGGATCCGCCAGGCGATCACGCGCGCCATCGCCGACCAGGCGCGGACGATCCGCATCCCGGTCCACATGATCGAGACGATCAACAAGCTCATCCGGACGAGCCGCTACCTCGTGCAGGAGCTCGGCCGCGAGCCGACGCCCGAGGAGATCGCGGAGAAGATGGAGCTCCCGCTCGACAAGGTCCGCAAGGTCCTCAAGATCGCGAAGGAGCCCATCAGCCTGGAGACGCCGATCGGCGAGGAGGAGGACAGCCACCTCGGGGACTTCATCGAGGACAAGTCGCTCGTCTCGCCGTCCGACGCGGTCATCAACATGAACCTGGCCGAGCAGACTCGGAAGGTGCTCGCCACGCTGACGCCGCGCGAGGAGAAGGTCCTGCGCATGCGCTTCGGCATCGGCGAGAAGAGCGATCACACGCTCGAGGAGGTCGGTCAGGACTTCGAGGTGACCCGCGAGCGCATCCGCCAGATCGAGGCGAAGGCGCTCCGGAAGCTGCGTCACCCGAGCCGCTCCAAGCGGCTGAAGAGCTTCGTGGAGAACTAGGTCGTCGTGATGTGGTAGACGGTGCCTGCTGGGACCCTGGGCCCATAGCTCAACGGTCAGAGCGGTCGGCTCATAACCGATTCGATCCAGGTTCGAATCCTGGTGGGCCCATCATTCGAGGGAGCGAGAGCCTTGTCGTTGCGTGAGAAGCTGAAGGCGCTGGAAGAGCTGCAGCAGATCGATCTCGAATCCAACGAGGTCCGGGGAGCGCTCGGCGCCATCCCCGCGAAGAGGACGGCCGTGGAGGCGGCGATCGTCGAGGCCCGCAAGGCCTACGACGACGAGAAGCTGCGCCTCGAGGGCAACGAGCGCGAGCGGCGCCAGCTCGACAGCCTCCTCGGGATGGAGCGCGACAAGGTCAAGAAGTGGGAGGGCCGGCTCGGCGAGATCAAGACGCCCCGCGAGTACGCCGCGCTGTCCCGCGAGATCGACATCGCGAAGAAGTCGAACGAGACGCAGAGCGATCACGTGAAGGAGCTCACCGCCCAGGCGGGCGAGATCCGCAAGACGCTCGACGCGAAGGCGGACGCGCTCTCCGAGCGTGAGCTCGCGGCGCAGGGCGAGCTGCAGGAGCTCGACCAGCACACCGCGGCCGCCGAGGAGAAGCTCCGCGAGCTCGACGCGCGCCGCGCCGAGGCCGCGAAGAAGGTCGACCCGGGCCTCCTCGCGAAGTACGAGAACATCAAGCGGCGCCGGGCGGGCGTCGCGGTCGCGCCGGTGGTCGGCATGACGTGCAAGGGCTGCCACCGGAACATCCCCCCGCAGCTCGCCATCACGCTGCAGCGGGCGAACTCGATCGAGACCTGCCCCAACTGCCACCGCATCATCTACTCGGCCGACGCGGTGAACCCGCCGGCGCCGTCGCCGGCCTAGGGCGCCCCGTGGCGAAGTCCGTCCTGGCCGAGCTCCTCCGCTTCATCGCCGCGAACGAGCAGCTCCCCCGGACGCTCCAGCGCTACTCGGGGTACGACCGCGACACCCTCGGCAAGCTCATCGACGCCGCCGCCGATCGCATCGAGGAGGCGGAGAAGGCGCGAGAGGCCGCCGCCCCCGGCGGCTCGAAGGGCATCAAGGTCCGCAAGCAGACCGACGTCGAGAAGGCGGCGGCCCGCTCCGCCGCGGAGCTCGACGAGGCGATGGACCTCTCGAAGGCGGAGCGCGAGCAGCGCCGCCGCGAGCGCGCCGCTCAGGCGGAGCGCGAGGCGGCCCAGGCCGCGGCGGCCGTGGTCGAGGAGCGCGAGAAGCGCACCCGGCTCTTCACCGACGGCGCGGCGCGCGGCAACCCCGGCCCGGCCGGCGCCGGCGCCGTGATCGTGAGCCCCGACGGCCACATCGTCGCGAAGGTCGGCAAGTTCCTCGGCGAGTCCACGAACAACGTCGCCGAGTACATGGGGCTCATCCTCGGGCTCCGGCGCGCGAAGGCGATGGGCATCAAGGAGCTCGAGGTGTTCGCCGACTCCGAGCTGCTCGTGAAGCAGCTCGCCGGCGACTACGCCGTGAAGGCCGAGCACCTGAAGCCGCTCCACGACGAGGCGCAGGCGCTCCTCAAGGGCTTCAGCTGGATCCAGGTCCGCCACATCCCGCGCGAGGAGAACGGGCAGGCGGACGCGATGTCGAATCGCGCCATCGACGAGCGGCTGTAGCCGCTGCGGTGCACCCTCCCGCCCCCACGGCGGCGGCCTCGCGCGCCCCTGACGTCAGGAGGGCCGGCGGCCCTTCGCGAGCTCCTTCGCGGTCACGCCGGCCGCGACGAGGATGGGGTCGTACACCGGAGCGAGCGGGGGTGCGTAGGCGAGATCGAGCTGCTCCAGGTCGGAGACCGTCATCCGGGCGGTGAGCGCCGTCGCGAGCACGTCGACGCGGCCCGTGACGCCCTCGGCGCCGACCAGCTGGGCCCCCAGCAGCCGCCCGGACCCGCGCTCCGCGACGAGCACCGTGGTGAGCGTGCTCGCGCCGGGGTAGGCGTGACCGCGGCTGCGGTGCGTCGAGGTGGCGGTGACGAAGTCGAGGCCCGAGCGGCTCGCGTCCGCGGGGCCGAGCCCGGTCCGCCCCACCTCCAGCCCGAAGACCTTGAACGCAGCGCTCCCGACGATCCCGCCGAACCGCTCGTCCGCGCCGGCGGCGTTCGCGCCGGCCACCTTGCCCTGCTTGTTCGCGGTCGTCCCGAGCGGGATCCACGCGGGGCGGGCGGTGACGAGGTGCCGCGCCTCCGCGCAGTCGCCCGCCGCCCACACCGCGGGCGCGCTCGTCCGTTGCGCGTCGTCGACGGCGATCGCGCCGCTCGCGCCGAGGACGATCCCCGCCGCCTGCGCGAGCGCGGTGTTCGGGCGCACGCCGACGGAGACGAGCACGAGCTCGGCCGGGAACGCGCCGCGATCGGTCGCCACGACGAGGCCTCGGCCCTCGCGCCGGATCTCCTGGACCGCGAGGCCGGTGTGGGCCTCGACCCCGTGCCGCCCGAGCTCGGCCGCGACCTCGTCCACCAGCGGGCGTGCGAAGCCGGGCAGCAGCTCTTCGAGCTTCTCGAGCACCGTGACCTCGAGGCCCCGCGCGCGCAGCGCCTCCGCCATCTCCATGCCGACGTACCCGGCGCCGACGATCACCGCGCGCCGCGGCGCGGCCTCCGCGAGGAAGCGCTTCATCGCGGCGCCGTCGGTGAGCTCGCGCAGCACGAACACGCCGGGGAGCTCCATCCCCGGCAGCGGCGGCCGGACGGCGCGCGCACCGGTCGCGATCACGAGCGCGTCGTAGTGGAGCTCGTAGGGGCGACCGGACGCGAGGTCGCGCCCGTGCACGACGCGGCGCTCCACGTCGATCCCGGTCGCCGCGTGCCCGGTGCGGACGTCGATCCCGCGCTCGCGGCGGAAGCGCTCCGGCGTGATCACCACGAGGTCCTCGATCGGCCGGGACGGGTCGAGGAGGTTGTAGGGCATGCCGCACGCGCCGTAGGAGACGTGGGGTCCGCGCTCGAGCACCACGACCTCCGCCTCCGGCGCGCGGCGCTTCGCCTGGCTCGCGGCGCTCATGCCCGCCGCGACGCCGCCGATGACCACGATTCGTGCCATGGCCCCTCCCCCGTGCGAGCCAGCCGGCACGCGCGCCGGTTCGCCGGGAGGGCGAGCCTCGCCCGGATGGCGGCCGCGGATGGCGGCCGCCGAACCCGCCCGCGACGGCGCGGCTCTCATGGCGGCATGAAGCTCCCCTGGTGGTTTCCCTTCGGGCGCGTCCCGGAGATCGCGGCGCACGAGCTGAACGACCGGATCTCGAAGAAGCCTGCGCCGCACCTCCTCGACGTCCGCTCGGCGGCGGAGTTCGCGGCGGGGCACATCCGCGGAGCCGTGAACGTCCCCATCACGGCGCTCGTCTCGGGGCTGGAGGCGCTCGCGCTGGATCGCGCGCGCCCCGTCGTCGCGATCTGCCTGTCCGCGCACCGCAGCCCGCCCGCGGTCCGCCTGCTGCGAGAGCGCGGCTTCGACGCCGTACAGCTCGCGGGCGGCATGCTGGCGTGGCGCGCGGCGCGGCTGCCCGAGTCCCGCCGCTGACGCCCGAGCGGCCTAATGAAGCGCGCTCGGCGGCGGGCGTACGAGCCGGGAGAGCCCGTGCATCGCCTCGACGGTGGCGAGCAGCTCGAGCGCGAGCCGCGCGCACGGGGGACAGCGGGCGACGTGGAGCCTGACGCGGACCAGGACGGCAGGATCGCGCTCTCCGTCGATCAGCTCGGAGAGCCGTTCTGAGAGCTCGTCGCAGCGCAGCGGGGCGAGCGTGCCGGAGAGCATGGCGGGCACCTCCCGTGACTCGCCACGTACGAGCCCCGCGCCGCGGCCTGGAGCCAGGCCCTGCGGGGGCTAAACGGCCGATCATGATTCGCTAACAGGCGAGCGAAGCGAGCCCGCCGGGGCGGCGGCCGCGGGGCGGCCGAGCCCCCCCCCCCGGCGGCCCCGGGCCCGC
>NZ_JAKZLF010000022.1:0-2467 GCF_022808855.1 Anaeromyxobacter soli | reverse complement strand
GCGGAAGCGGCGAAGCCGCTCGCGGCGTCGCACGGGACCCGGCGAGCCGGGGTGGGGCCCCGACGAGCTTCGCTCGGCGGGGCGGGGGCGCAGCCCCCGTTAAAGTGCCCGCTCGTGCTTGGGCGCGTCCCTCACTGCCCGGGCGGACTCCTCGGCCCGCTGCGTCTTGAGCTTCTTCATCCGCTTGCGGATGAGCTCGCGCTTCAGGCTCGAGAGGTGGTCCACGAACAGCGTGCCCTGGAGGTGGTCGGTCTCGTGCTGGAGCGCGATGGCGAGCAGGTCGTCGGCCTCGAGCTCGAACGGCTTGCCGTGGTAGTCGAGCGCTCGCACCCAGACCTTCGCGGCGCGGTCGACGTCCTCGGCCTCGCCGGGGATCGACAGGCACCCCTCGGTCCAGGTCGTCTCCCCCTCGTAGCGGACGATCTCCGGGTTCACGAGGTGGAGGAGCTTCTGCCCTTCCTGCCGCGGCGAGGTGTCGATGACGATGACGCGCTTCAGCACCGCGATCTGCGGCGCGGCGAGGCCGACGCCGTCGGCGGCGTACATGGTCTCGGCCATGTCGTCGAGCAGGCGGCGGATGGAGTCGTCCACCCGATCGACGGGCTTCGCGACCTCCTTGAGGATCGGGTCGGGCCAGATGACGATTTCACGCACCATGAGGTCAGGTCACTCCAACGAGTCCGGCCGCTTTCTTAATCCATGCGCGGGCCGGCCGCACCTCCCCGGCGCTCATTCACCCAGGCCGCCGAGGTACTCCGCGCGGAGCCGGTCGTCTGCGAGCACCTCGCGGGCGTCCGTGACGACGCCCTGGATCTCGTCGAGGACGGCGGGGAGGCCCTCTCCGCGCAGGCCCGCGTGCCGCGCGGCGTCGAGCTCGGCGGACAGGCGTTCGGCCGCCTCCCGGACCTCGTGCGGGGTGCACAGGCGGCCGAGCCCGAGGATGGTGAAGTAGTCGGCGCGTCGCACCTGATCGAGCTTCTCGCGGATCCGCGCCACGTCGATGGCCGCCGTGGCCGCGGCCACGGGGCGGCCCCCCTGCAGCACCCGGACGCGCAGCACCTCCACGAGGACGAGGGCGGCGAGGACCTGGCGGGTCGAGAGCGCGTCGAGCGGGCTCGCCGCGACGATCTCGTCGAGCGTCCGGAGGCCGTCGGCGAGCGAGACGGCGCGCCGCTCCTCCGGCGAGAGGCCGAGGTCCGCGACCGCGGGCGCGCCCTCGGCGGGGACGAGGAGGGTGCCCGGGCCACCGAGCACCTCGTCGACGCGCGCGGCGAGCCAGCGGCGCCTAACGCCCTCGACGGCGAGCGCGAGCGGGCCGCGCTCGAGGGCGATGCGCTCCTCGGGCGGCACGTGCGCCGCGGCCCAGCGGAACCGCGCCTCCGGCTCGGCGAAGACGCCGAACACGACCTCCTCGACGCGGCGGCGCACGAGCGAGGTGAGCTCCGTCGGCTTCAGGAACCCGCGCTCGAGCAGGAGCAGCGCCGCCCGGCGCGAGGGAAGCGCCGCGGCGGCGGCCGCGATCTGGCGGTGCTGGTCGCGCGTGAGGAGGCCGAAGCGGAGCGCCAGCTCCTCGATGCGGTCGGACGGATCGCCGCTCGTCGCGCCGACGACGCGGCCCTCCTCGAGATGGATCGAGCGCGACGCCTCGCCCTGGACGTCGATGCGGCCGCTCGCCTTCGTGCGCGCCGCGAGCGCGAGGAGCCGCGGGGCGGGCAGGTCGGCGAGGGTCCCGCTGCGGAGCTCGGCCGGCGGCGGGGGAAGCCGGGGGGTGGCGGCGTCGGGCTCGGGCGGATCCAGGAACTCCGGGGGCGCGGCCGCAGGCGCGTCGGCGGGCTCGCGGCCGCGCAGGGCGGCCACGCGCCGCCGCGCCGCGTCGTCGGACGGCGACGTGGCGGGGGCGGCGCGGAACGGGGCCAGAGCCTCGTCGGGGAACGGGAACGCCTCCGGCTCGCGGGCGGCCTCCTCGGCGATCCGGCGGAGCTCCTCCTCCGCGTCCTCCCTGCGCCGCGCCTCCTCGGCGCTGCGCCGGCGCAGGTCCTCCATCTCGGTGCGAGCGCTCTCGATCGCGCGGCGCAGCGTCTCTTCCTCCGCCTCGCGCCTGCGCGCCGCCTCCTCGGCCTCGGCGCGCGCCTCCTCGTCCGCGATGCGCCGGAGCTCCTCCGCGGCCTGCTCCTCGGCGGCGGCGCGCGCGATGACGCTCTGGATGCGCTGCTCCGCGGCGCGTCGCTCCTCCTCGAGCTGCACCCGGAGCCGCTCGAGCTCGCCCTCGAGCCGCCGGCGAGCGTCCGCCTCGCTCGCCGCCTTCTCCTCCGCGTCTCGCGCGCGGCGGGCCTCCTGGTCCGCCTCCCGGCGCGCGCGCTCCTCGGCGTCCCGGCGCTCCGTCTCGGCGCGGCGGGCGGCCTCCGCGGCCGCGCGCTCCTCGGCGGCGCGCCGCTCGGCGTCGGCGCGGCGCGCGGCCTCCGCGGCG
>NZ_JAKZLF010000021.1 GCF_022808855.1 Anaeromyxobacter soli | reverse complement strand
CCTGCCGCGAAGCCCGCGCCGGCGGCGCGCCCGCGCCCTGCCGCTGCCCGGGCCACCGCCGCGAAGCCCGCCGCCGCCCGCGCGCGCTCCGCGCCGAAGCCGGCCGCCGGCAAGGCGAAGGCCGCGCGCCCTCGCCCCGCGAAGCGCCCCGCCGGCAAGGAGAAGGGCGCGACCGCCCGCGCCCGGGCCCACGGCACCGCCAGGAAGCCGAGCGGCAAGAAGCGCCGCTAGGGCCGACGATGCAGGAGCTTCGCACCGCCGCGCTCGTCGCGCTCGCCGTCATCGTCGTCCTGGGCGTCTCCGCGGCGGGCTGCCGCCGCCCGGGCGAGACCGCCGCCGCGCCGGTGGAGGCGCGCGCCGTGCCGAGCCCGTTCGAGGCCGCGCTCGAGCAGGGCGACCACGCCTTCTCCGACCGGGGCGACCCCGAGAAGCTCGCGCTCGCGATCTCCGCCTACCGCCGGGCCGCGGCGGCGCGCCCCGGCGACGGCGCCGCCGAGCTCCGGCTCGCGCGGGCCGAGGCCTTCCGGGCGCTCGCGGCGCGCACGCCGGCGGAGGCGAAGGAGCCGTGGGACGCGTCCGCGCGCGCGGCGGAGCGGGCGCTGCGCGCGGCGGTGCCCTCCTGGGCGCAGGCGATCGATCGCGGCGAGGATCCGGCCGCGGCTGCGGCGCGGGTGGACGCGCCGGGCGCGGAGGCGCTCTACCTCGTCGCCCAGGGCACGATGCGCGCCGCGCAGGCGACCGGCTACGCCGCCGTGCTCGCGGTGAAGGACGCGGCGCTCTCCATGATGGCGCGCGCGGCCGAGCTCGACGAGCGGATCGACGCGGCCGGACCGCACCGCGCGCTCGGCGCCTGGCGCGCGGCGCTCCCGGTCGCGGCGGGCGGCGGCGCGGCGGCGGCGCGCGCCCACTTCGAGCGAGCGCGCCAGCTCGCGCCGGACGACCTCCTCGGCCGCGTCGCGGAGGCCGAGACCTACGCGGTGCTCGTGCAGGACGCGGCGCTCTTCGACAAGCTCCTCGCCGAGGTCGTCGGCTCGGACCCCGCCCGCGATCCCGACCGCGCGCCCGAGAACGCCATCGCGCAGCGCCGCGCGGCCGAGCTGCGCGAGCGCAGGGCGCGCCTCTTCTAGCCCGCCTCCCGGAGACGAGAATGCCCGCAGTCCCCCTCCGACGATCGCGCGGCGCAGCGGCGCTCCTCGCCGCGCTCGCGCTCGTCGCCTGCCACCCGCGCCGGCCGCCGCCGGACCTCTCCCGCGATCCCGGGCCGCTCCTCGCGCAGGTGCGCGCGGCGCAGGCGCAGGTGCAGCGCGTCTCCGGCGAGGCGCGCGTGAAGGTGGAGGCGAAGGGCATGCGCAGCTGGGTGTCGGTGCGCGAGTTCATCGCCGCCGAGAAGCCCGACCGGCTGCACGTCGAGGTGCTCGACTTCTTCGGCAACGTGGGCGCCGTGCTCGTCGCGGAGGGCGGGCGCTTCCAGCTCTACGACGCGAAGGAGCGGGTATTCTACCGGGGCGAGGCGACGCCGGAGAACCTCTCCCGGCTCGTCCCCCTGCCGCTCCCGGCCGAGGACCTCGTCACCTTGCTGTGCGGCTCGGCGCCGCTCCTCGAGACGCCGGTGGACGTCGAGGTCCGCGACGGCGCGCTCGTGCTCTCGCTCGAGGGGAACGGGCGCGCCCAGGACGTCCGCATCGGGGAGGAGGCCGCGGTCGAGCGCGCGAGCATCGTGGCGGTCCCGCCGGGCACCGCCCCCGCCTACTCGGTCGACTTCGACGGCTTCCGGCCGCTCAAAGGTGGCCGCTTCCCCGGCGAGGTGCGGCTCCGCTCCGACGACCCGCGCGTGCGGCTCGACCTGCGCTGGGCCGACGAGATCGAGGTGAACGGCAAGCTCGACGGCGTGCGGTTCTCGCTCGATCCGCCGCGCGGGGCGCGCGTCGTCGAGCTCGATCGCGCGGCCGGGCCGGTGCCGCCGAACCTCTTCCGCGACGGCACGCCGGCCCCGTCGGAGGAGAGGGCGCCCGCCGCGCCCGCGCCGCCACCCGCCCGGTAGCCGGGAGGGGGCGAGCCCTCGATCTGCTCCCTGGCGCCCCACGGAAGTCCGGTCCCGATTAGACTCCCGTCTCCTCGCACGGGAGACCCCTTTGGACACGAGCTTCCTTGGAGTCCTGAAGAGCAGCTGGTCGATGTGGATCATCGGGGCCTGCTCGGTGCTGGCGCTCGCCGTCGCCATCGAGCGCGCCATCGCGCTGTGGGGCTTCGCCGCGAACGCCCGCACGGTCGCCGACGCGGTCCTCCGCGCGCTGCTCCGCGGCGATCTGGACGAGGCGCGGGCGGAGTGCGAGCGCTCCCCGTCTCCCGCCGCCGACGTGTTCCTCGCCGGCCTCGCGGCCGCCGGCCGCCGCGGCCCGCGCGGCGGCGCTCCCGACGAGGACAAGATCGACGCGGCGGTCGAGCGCGAGCGCCAGCAGGTGAACCTGCGCCTCCGCCGCAACGTCTGGGTCCTCGGCACGGTCGGCGCCATCGCGCCGTTCATCGGCCTCTTCGGCACGGTCGTCGGCATCATGCAGGCGTTCCGGCACATGGCCGCCACCGGGCAGGGCGGCTTCACCGTGGTCGCCTCGGGCATCTCCGAGGCGCTCGTCGCGACGGCGGGAGGCATCGCGGTCGCCATCGAGGCGGTGGTCATCTACAACTTCCTGAACGTGCACGTGCAGAAGCTCGCCCTGCAGCTGAAGCTCCTGGTCGAGGAGTTCCTCGAGACGCTCCACGACGCGCTGCCCGCCGCGGCGGCGCGCCCGGCGGCCGAGCCGCGGCCGGCGCGGGAGGCCTGACGATGGCCATCGGCGGGCCGCAGAACGGCAACGGCGACGATCTCGAGACGGCCGGCGGGATCTTCGCCGACATCAACATCACGCCGCTCACCGACATCTTCCTCGTGCTGCTCATCATCTTCATGGTGACCACCACGGCCATCGCGGAGGCGGGACGGGACGAGGGCGGGTTCAAGGTGAACCTGCCGAAGGGCGGCAAGGGCGAGACCACGGCGGTCGCGCGCGACCTCACCGTCGCGGTGCTCGCCGACGGCCGCGTGGTCGTCGGGGGGAAGGTGCAGGACGACGCCGCGCTGCGGCAGTCGTTCGCCGCGGCGCGCGAGCGGAGCCCGGAGACCGTGGTGCTGTTCCAGGCCGACGAGGGCGTGCAGCACGGCCGGGTCGTGGCGGTGATGGAGCTGGCGCGCCAGGAAGGGCTGACGCGGCTCGCGATCGCCACGCGCGCGGGGCAGTAGCCGGCGCGAGCAGGACGCAGGCGCGCCGGCGCGGGAGGCGAGGGGCGCAGCCTCCGTTCGATCAGTTCAGGCGACCGGGCACCACGAGCGGGAACGGCGCGATGCGCGCCTCGAAGCTCGTCCCGTCCGGGCGCTGCATCCGGTAGCTGCCGCGCATCGAGCCGTGCGGCGTCTCGAGCACGCAGAAGCTCGTGTACTCGAACTCCTCGCCCGGCTCGAGGTGCGGCTGCTGGCCGATGACCCCCTCGCCGACGACCTCCTCGCGCTCGCCGTTCGCGTCGGTGATGACCCAGCGGCGCGAGACGAGCTGCGCCGGCTCGCTCCCCCGGTTCGCGACGCGGACGGTGTACGTGAAGAGCCAGCGCCCCGCCTCCGAGCGATCGGGGCGGTAGGTGCCCTGCACCTCGACGCGGATTCCCTGGGTCACGGCGGTCGACACGTGCGAACGTTATAACGGGCGCGCGCGGGCGCGCCAGCACGCTGGGTGAGGCGCGGCGGCCCGGGGTCGACGGTCGAGCGGGCGGGGCGACGGCCCCCGTGGAGATGGAATGGAACCGAAGCTCAAGGCGATCCTCGACGCCGTGCGGGAGGCGGAGGGGCGGGTGGTGGTCCTCACCGGCGCCGGCATCTCGGCGGAGAGCGGCATCCCGACCTTCCGCGGAGCGGAGGGGTACTGGGTGGTCGGCTCGCAGAACTACATGCCGCAGGAGATGGCCACCCACGAGATGTTCGAGCGCTCGCCGGAGGAGGTGTGGCGCTGGTACCTGTACCGCTTCGGCCTCTGCCGGCACGCCCAGCCGAACGCCGGCCACGCCGCGCTCGTGGCGCTCGAGCGCGCGCTCGGCGATCGCTTCACCCTCGTGACCCAGAACATCGACGGGCTCCACCGGCGCGCGGGATCCGACCGGGTCCTCTGCATCCACGGCGACGTGGCCTACGTCCGCTGCGTCGCGGAGTGCGGCGTGGGACGCCTGGAGCTGCCGGCGTTCCCGCCCCGCGCGAAGGACGAGCCGCTCAGCGCGGAGGACCGGGCGCGCCTCGCCTGCCCGGCCTGCGGCGGGTGGCTCCGTCCGCACGTGCTCTGGTTCGACGAGTACTACGACGAGCCGAACTACCGGATGGACAGCGCGCTCCGCGCGACGGAGGCGGCGGACCTCCTGCTCGTCGTCGGGACGAGCGGCGCGACCAACCTGCCGATGCAGATCGGCCGGCTCGTGTTCCAGCGCGGCGCGGCGCTCGTCGACGTGAACCCCGAGGAGAACCCGTTCGCGGCGCTCGCCGAGAGGTCGCAGCGCGGCTTCTTCGCGCGCGGCAGCGCCTGCGAGCGGCTGCCGGAGATCGTGGCGGCGCTCGGCGGGTGAGCGGCGCCGGCCGAGCGGCGCGTCCCGCGACGGGCTCGGACGACGCCGTCAGCGCCCGTCGCGCCCGAGCGCGATCTCGACCTTGCGCGTCTCGCCCGACGCGATGGAGAGCTCGGCCGCGCCGCGCCGCCCGTCGTCCGCGCGCACGGTGAGGCGCACCGGGCCGGTGGGCAGATCGCCGAGCTCGAAGCGGGCGCCCGCGAAGCGGTGCACGTCGGTCGTCCGCCACGCGTTCGCGGAGGGCTGCGAGGCCACCTCCACGACGAGGCTCCGCGGCGCCGCACCCGCCGCCCGCACCACCCCCTCGACCGCGCCGCCGCGCTCGAGCCGAAGCACGACCGAGCCGGCCGCCGGGAGCGTGCCGGTCCACGCGCCGCTCCGGCCGCCGCTGCGCGCGCGCACCGTCACGTTCGCCCCCGCGAGCCCCATCTCCTGCGCGAGCACGACGCGCCCGTCCTCGCCTGCGCTCGTCGCGAGCGCGATCCGCTCGTCGCCCGCGCGCGAGAGCGTCACCACCGCGCCGGGCGACGGCGCGCCGCCCGGCTCGAGGACCGCGACCTCGAGCCCCGCCTCGGCGGAGGCCCGCGCGGCGGCGACGTCGAGGCGCGCGGTCCTGCCCGGCTCGACGCGGGCGAACGCCGGCGCGACGCGCAGGTCGGTGCGCTCCGCGTCGGCGGGCGCCGCGTGGACCCGGTACTCGCCGGCGGGGAGCGCGAGGCGGTAGCCCCCGCTCGCGTCCGCGATCGCGCGCGCCGCCTGCGGGGTGCCGAGCCCCGCCTTCATCGGGACGGCGACGACGGCGGTGCCCGCCGGCGCGGGGCGTCCCGCCTCGCTCACGTGGCCGACGAGCACCCCGGCGTCGGGCAGCTCGAAGTCCGCGCGCGCGGTGCCGCCCGGCGCCACGCGCACCGCGCGCGAGGCGCCGAGGTCGACGCCCTCCTGCCGCGCGACGAGCTCCGCCCGGCCGACCTCCACGCCCTCGATCCGGTAGCGCCCGTCGAAGTCGCTGCGCGCCTCGAGCGCGAGCGCGCCCTCGAGCCCGTCGCCGCGCGCCTCGACGCGCACGCGCGCTCCGGCGAGCGGCCGCCCGCGCGCGTCGCCGACCGCGCCCTCGATGGCGCCCGTGCCCGCGAGCGGGACGCGGAGCGGGAACGTCGCGCCCGCCTCCAGCGTCACGCCGCGCTGGAGCGCGGGGCTCCTGCCGGCCGCGGCGGCGCGCAGGTCGTACTGCCCGGGGGCGAGCGCGGGGATGCGGTAGCGGCCGTCGGCGCCCGCGAGCACGCGCGCGGCGAGCGCGCCGGTCTCGTGCGGCGAGAGCGCCACCTCGGCGCCCGGCACCGGGCGGCCGGAGCCCTCCTCGACCACCTCGCCCGCGAGCGCGGCCGGAGGCCCCAGCACGAGCTCGACTCCGCCGGTCGTCGCGCCGGCCTGCACGGAGACCGGGCCGACCCCGCCGGCGCGCTCGCCCTCGACCGCGGAGAGCCGGTAGCTCCCGGCGGGCACGGCGAGGGTGAAGCGCCCGCTCGCGTCGGAGATGGCCTCGCCGGAGTGATCGCGGGAGGCGCCGCGCACGGTCGCGCGCGCGGAGGGCCGGCCGCTCGCGTCGTGGACGACGCCCTCGATCCGGCCGAGCGGCTCGAGCGCGATGGCGAGCGCGCCTGTGCGCGGCACCGCGACGCGCCTGAGGAGGGCCGGGTGGAGGTCCGCCGCCTCGGCGGCGACGGCGTAGCTCGCGGGTGCGAGCCCCGCGAGCCGGGCGACGCCGGACGCGTCCGCGGTCGCCGTGACCTGCTCCTCCACCGGCGCCGACGGCGGGCCGAACCGCAGCGGGCCTGCGGCAGCCGGGAACGCGACCACGCGCGCAGCGACCGGCCGGCCCTCCGGGCGCGAGGCGACGCGCACCTCCAGCGAGACCGGCTGCTCGAGCGCGACCTCCGCGTGCGTCAGGTCCTCGCCGCGCGGGCGGACGACCTCCGCGTGCGCGGTCCCGAGGCCCGCGGCGCGCACCGCCACGAGGTAGCTGCCCGGGCGCGCGGGGAGCCGGGCGACCCCGGTTCCGTCGGTGCGCGCCACGCCGGCGCGGCGCCACGCGGGCGCGAGCGTGCCCGGCCCAGGCGGCAGCGCGAGGTAGAGGCGGACCTCCGCGCCCGCGAGCGGCGCCTCGCCCGAGGTCGCGAGGAGCTCGAGCTGCCCGTCGGCCGCGGTGGCGGGGGGCTCGGCGGGCGGCGTCACCTCGGGCACGGGCGCCGCGGCGCTCACCGTGGCCGGCACCTGCCGGGCGGGGTGGAACGCGATCCGGCGGACGACGAAGACGCTCACCAGGGCGGCGGCGCCGAACACGAGGACGATCACGGCGACGGAGCGGAAGCGCATTCGAGGGATCCTCCGGGCTGACGCGCCCGAGGTTAGACCGCGGCCGGGGCGGGAGAGACGGCCCTTGCGGGCCCGGGCGCGCGCGCACGGCGCGGACCGGGCGGAGGGCGCGCCTGCGGCCGGCTGGACGCCCGTCCGTCACGCGGGGTGACGTCCCGAGCAACGCAGCGGGCCCCGCGCGGGAGCGCGGCGGGCTAGGTCGTGAGCACGATGCGCGCGATCTCGGGCGGGGAGCCGAGCCGCAGCGGAGGGCCCCAGTAGCCGGTGCCGCGCGAGACGAAGATCTGGCCGGCACGGTCGCCTTCGGCGTGCCGGTGCAGCCCCTTCACGTAGGGCTGCGCCGCCGCGACGAGCAGGTTGAACGGGACGATCTGCCCGCCGTGGGTGTGGCCGGAGAGCTGGAGCTCCACCCCCGCCTGCACCGCCTCGGCGACGCCGCGCGGCTGGTGCGCGAGCAGGACGAGGCCGCGCTCGGGGTCGCGGCCGGCGAGGGCGCGGCGGAGGTCGTTCTCGTGCCCGCCGTTCATCCGCGCCGCGCTCCAGTCGTCGACGCCGGCGAGGTCGATCGACGCACCGGCGTCGCCGACGGTCACGCGCTCGTTGCGGAGCACGCGGACGCCGAGCCGGGGAAGCTCCTCGAGCCACTCCTCGACGCCCGAGTAGTACTCGTGGTTGCCCGTGACGAAGTAGACGCCGTAGCGCGCGCGCAGTCGCCCGAGGTGGGAGATGGCGCGCCCGAGGTCGCGCACGCTGCCGTCCACGAGGTCGCCGGTGATGGCGATGACGTCGGGACGGAGGGCGTTCGTCTGGTCCACCGCGCGGCGCACGTCGCGCTCGCCGATGGTGGGCCCGACGTGGAGATCGGTGAGCTGCGCGATGGTGAGGCCGGAGAGCGTGGGCGGGAGCCGCTCGAGCCGCACCGGCACCTCGGAGATCTCGGCCGGGCCGGTCGCGGCGCGGAAGGCGAGCGCCGCCGCGCCGCCGGTGGCGAGGGCGGCCCCGCCGGCGATCGCGCGCGCCACGAACAGCCGGCGGGCGGGATCCGCGGGCGGGTCGGGGCGCCGGCGGAGCCAGTCTGCGAGGAGCTCGCTGCCGTGCAGCGCGGCGCGGACGGCGTCGATCGCGACGAGCGCGCAGAAGAGCATGAAGGCGAGGCCGAGCCAGCCGAAGGCGACGGCCGGGACGATGCGCGCGAGCGGGCGGGGCGCGGCGCGGAGGGCGACGAGGCCGAGCGGCATCGCGAACGAGAGCACGACGAGCGACACGGTCGCGACGCGGCGCCACGGGTCGGCCATCGCGGTGTCGCGAACCAGGCGGATCCACAGGTACGTGTGCATGCCGCCGAGGACGGCGAGGCTCACGACGACGAAGATCGAGAGGGAGAGAGCGCGGCTCACGGGGGGGTTCTCTAACCCCGCGCGGCCGTCGTCGCCAGCGCGGCGTCGCCGCGGCGCCCGGGCCCCGGAGACGGCGCGGCCCGCGCGCACTCGAGCGCACGGGCCGCGGACGACGGGCGAGCGTGAGGAGGTCAGCGCCAGGCGTAGGCGCGGAGCGCGTCCCAGCGCGCCTCGAGCTCCGCGCGGCGCGACGCGTACCACCGCTCGAACCTGCGGACCTTGCCCGGGCGGCCCGCGTAGCGCGCGTAGAAGTCGGCGCGGGTGTCCTCGAGCTCGCGCAGCTCGCGGCGGATCTCGCGCGCCTCGCGCTCCCGCGGCGACTCCCAGCGCCCGTCCCGGCCCCAGTCGTGGCGCCCGTCGCGACCCCAGTCGGCCGGCGCGGGGCGGGGCGGCGGAAGGCGGTCCTCGTCGCAGGGCTTGGCGAGCGCAGCGGACGGCAGCGCGGCGGCGAGGGCGACGGCGAGGGCGAGCTTCCTCAGGGACAGGGACGTCATGGCTTCCTCCGGTGTCGTGTTACCCCTTCCACCGGAGAGACGGCCCCTCCCTTCCTTCTATTCAGCGCGCGCTCGCCTCACGCGCGCGAGGCGGGGAGTCGATCGAGCTTCGCCGCGAGGATGAAGTCGTTCTCGGACAGCCCGCCGATGGCGTGCGTCCAGAGCGTCACGTCCACCGCGCTGTAGTGGACGGAGAAGTCGGGGTGGTGGCCCTCGTCCTCGGCGAGCTCGGCCATCGCGTTCACGAAGGCGATCGCGTGGCGGAAGTCCTTGAACCGGTAGTGCTTGTGGAGCTGCGTCGCGTCCAGCCGCGCGTCCCAGCCGTCGAGCGAGCGGAGCCCCTCCTCGACCTCGCCCGGGGTCATCTTGGGGATGCCGCCCTCGCAGGGGACGCAGCGCTTCGTCGTGAAGTCCATGCCCGGGAGACCTGCGCCGGGAGGGGCGCTCGCGCAAGGCTTGGGCGGGACGTCCGCGCGCGGGCGGCGTCGGCTATCCTCGCCCGCCATGGAACGGACCTTCCTCGCGCTCGGCGCGATCTCCGCCGCGATCTCCGTCGCGGCCGGCGCGTTCGGCGCGCACGCCCTCAAGACGCGGCTCTCGCCGGACCTCCTCGCAATCTTCGAGACCGGCGCGCGCTACGAGATGTACCACGCGCTCGGCCTCATCGCGGCCGGCTGGGCGGCGGCGCGCCTCGGCGGGGCGGCGCCGGCGTGGGCCGGGTGGCTCTTCGCGCTCGGGACGCTGCTCTTCTCCGGCAGCCTCTACGCGCTCGCGCTCACCGGGGTGCGCGCGCTCGGGGCGGTGACGCCGTTCGGCGGGGTGGCCTTCATCGCGGGCTGGATCGCGCTCGCGCTGTCCGCGCTGCGGCGCTGAGCGGCGGCGCGTGCCGCGCGGCCGACGCGCCGCGCCGCGCCGCCGTCAGGGCGTGCCCTCGAACGGCAGCCCCTCGCGCGCCCAGCGGACTGTGCCTCCGTCCACGCTCGCCGCCCTTGGCGCGCCCGCCCGCTCGGCGAGGGCGGCGGCGGTGAGGCTGCGGGCGCCGTGCGCGCAGATGAAGACGACCGGCCGCCCGTCGACGAGGTGCGCGTTCGGCGCGAGGGCGAGGACGCGGAGCGGGACGTGGCGCGCGCCGGGGATCCGGCCGCGGGACCACTCGTGCGGCTCGCGCACGTCGACGAGGTCGTGCCCGCCCTGCGAGACGAGGGCGTGCGCGTCGGCGGGAGAGAGTCGGGTCATGGCGTCACGGTCTAACCGGCCGACGTCCCCCGCGCAGCCTCGCCTCGGGCCCCCTCCCGTGGCAGAGTCACGCCTCGAATGAGCGCGACCCCCCGGGATCGGTTCCCGCCGTCGATCAAGTTCCTCGCCTGGAACGAGGCTGCCGAGCGGTTCTCCTACTACGGCATGACCTCCGTCCTCGCCCTCTACATGGCGAGGAACCTCGGGCTCCCCGAGCACCGCGCCATCGCCGGCTTCCAGGTGTTCACCGCGGCCGTGTACCTGATGCCGCTCGCGGGGGCGCTCCTCGCCGACTGGGTGCTCGGCCGCTACCGCACGATCCTGTGGCTCTCGTTCGGCTACGTCGCCGGCCACGCGACGCTCGCGGTGTGGGAGAGCGGCACCGGCCTCGTGGTGGGCCTCGGCCTCATCGCCATCGGCGCGGGCGGCATCAAGCCGTGCGCCTCCGCGTTCGCGGGCGACCAGATCCCGCCCGGCCAGGAGGGGCTCCTCGCGCGCCTGTACGACCTCTACTACTGGATGATCAACCTCGGCTCGACGGTCGGGACGCTCGTCATCCCGCTGCTGCTCGACCGCGTGAGCCCGCGCGTCGCGTTCGGCGTGCCGGGCCTCGCCATGGCGGCCGCGCTCCTCGTGTTCTGGCTCGGTCGCGGCAAGTACGTGCACGCGCCGCCGCTGCGCAGCGCGCCGCCGCCCGCGCCGGGCGAGGCGGCCGAGGCGCCGGCCCGCGCGGCGCTCCTGCGCATCATGGCGATCTTCGCGCCGGTGGCGGCGTTCTGGGCGCTCTTCTTCCAGTACGGCTCGTCGTGGACGCTGCAGGCCGACCGCATGCGGCGCGACGTGCTCGGCTTCCACGTCGCCTCCGGCCAGGTGCAGACGCTCGACGCCGCCTTCGTCCTCACGCTCATCCCGGTGTTCGCGGTGTTCGTCTATCCGGCGCTCGAGCGGCGCGGGGTGCGCGTGACGGCGCTGCGCAAGATGACGGTGGGGATGTTCGTCACGGTGCTCTCGTTCGTGGCCGCGGCGCTCGTCGAGGCGCGCCTCGGCGAGGCCGGGGCGCCGCCGCACGTCGTCTGGCAGGTGCCCCAGTACCTGTTCCTCACCATCGGCGAGGTGCTCGTGTCGGTCACCGCGCTCGAGTTCGCCTACGCGGAGTCGCCGAAGCGGCTGAAGAGCGTGGTGATGGGCCTGTGGTACCTCACCATCGCCTCGGGCTCGATCCTCACGGCGGTCGTCGCCTGGGTGAACCGCTTCCAGGGCGTGGCCTACTACGCGTTCTTCGCGGTCCTCATGCTGGGCGCCGCGGTGGTCTTCGCGCTCGTCGCCTGGTGGTACCCGGCCGCGCCGGCGCGGCGCGGCGCGGCGTCCGGGGTCGCCGCCTGATCCCGGAGCCCGAGACGGACATGGCCCACGCCGAGCGCTATCCGCCCCAGGTCAAGTACATCGTCGGCAACGAGCTCTGCGAGCGCTTCTCGTTCTACGGGATGCGCTCGATCCTGACGCTCTACATGATCCAGTACCTGCTGCTCGCGCAGCAGGACGCGAAGGCCTACTTCCACTACTTCGTGATGGCGAACTACCTCACGCCGCTCGTCGGCGGGTGGATCGCCGACCGGTTCTGGGGGCGCTACCGCACGATCCTCTGGATCTCGCTCGGCTACGTGGCCGGGCACGCGGTGCTCGCCGTCTGGGAGACGCCCGCGGGCCTCCTCGCCGGCCTCTCGCTCATCGCGCTCGGCGCGGGCGGCATCAAGCCGTGCGTCTCGGCGTTCGTCGGCGATCAGTTCGGGCCGGCCCAGCAGACGCTCATGCAGCGGGTGTACGGGTGGTTCTACTGGTCCATCAACCTCGGCTCGGCCTCGGCGAACCTGCTCATCCCGTGGCTGCTGAAGCGCCACGGGGCGCCGGTCGCGTTCGCCGTCCCGGGCGTGCTGATGGCGCTCTCGCTCCTCGTCTTCTGGGCGGGGACGAAGCACTACGTGCAGGCGCCGCCCTCCGGCCCGAACCCGCACGGCTTCCTGCGCGTCGTGGCGCGCGCCGTGCGCCGCCTCGGCACCGGCCGCGCCGGCGAGCACTGGCTGGAGGGCGCGCGAGACGCGCACCCGCCGGAGGCGATCGCGGGCGCGAGGGCGGTCTTCCGCATCATGGGGGTGTTCTCGGCGGTGACGATCTTCTGGGCGCTCTTCGACCAGAAGGCGTCGTCGTGGGTCATCCAGGCGAGCCAGATGGACCTCGTCGTCCGCGGCTTCGAGATGTCGCCGGCGCAGCTCCAGGCGGCGAACCCGTTCCTCGTCATGACGCTCATCCCGCTCTTCACGTGGGGAGTGTTCCCCCTCCTCGAGCGGCGCGGCCTCGAGCTCACCCCGCTCAAGAAGATGACGGCGGGGATGTTCGTCACCGCGCTCTCGTTCGGCGCGGCGGCGATCGTGCAGACCTTCGTCGATCGCGGCGGCGCGCCGCCGAGCGCGCTCTGGCAGCTGCCGCAGTACGTGCTCCTCACGGTCGGAGAAGTGCTCGTCTCGGTGACCGGCCTCGAGTTCAGCTACACGCAGGCGCCGCGGGCGATGCGGAGCACGATCATGTCGCTCTGGTTCCTCGCGATCGCGCTCGGGAACCTGCTCACCGCCGTCTTCACGCGCCTCGTCTCGCTGCAGGGGGCCGCGTACTTCTGGGTCTTCGCCGGCCTCATGCTCGCCGCCGCGCTCGCGTTCCGCGAGGTCGCGCGGCGGTACCGCCCCGTGCCGGCGGCGGTCGACGTGGTGGCGGCGGAGGGGTGAGCGGCGCCGCGATCGAGGCGACGACACCCTCGCGATAGGACGGGTACGCGAGCGCGACGCCGAGCGCCTCGAACGCGGCCCGTCCGTCGACACGGCGACCGCCGTGCGGTCCCGGGATCCTGTCGGGCAGCGCGGGGGGGACGAGGCCGAGCGAGGCGCAGAACGCGGCCACCTCGCGCGCGCTCGCCGGCGACGAGTCCGCCGCGGGGTACGCGCCCGTGAGCCCGGAGGCGAGCGCGGCCTCGCAGAGCGCCGCGAGGTCGTCGACGTGGATGCGCGACACGACGCGATCAGGATCGCCGCCGCGCCGTGGCGCGGCCCCCGCGCGCGCATGCAGCCCGCGGCCGGGGCCATAGATCGCCGAGGCACGGAGGACCAGCGAAGACCACGGCCCCCGCGCGACGCCCCGCTCGGCGTCGAGCCGAAGCGCTCCCTCGTGAGTGCGCGGCGCCGCAGCGGTCTCGGCGTCGACGTCGCGCTGCCCGCCGTAGACCGAGGTCGACGAGAGGTACACGACGCGCCCGGGCGGCGAGAGCGTGGCGAGCAGGGCCGCCGTCGCGTCCCCCCGCACGCCGAGGCGCTCGAGCGGCGGCACCGAGAGCAGCACGGCGAAGCCGGGCGTGAGCCGGGCCGCCGCGGACGCAACGCCTCCCCACGAGGCGGGCCGGGCCGCGTCGAACGCAACCACCGTCGCGCCGCGCTCCGCGAGGGACGCGAGCGTCTCTTCGTCGCGAGCCGCCGCGACGACGGACACACCGTGCGCGAGCAGGCGTGCGGCGACGTGACGCCCAGTGTACCCACACCCGAGGATCAGCACCTCTCGCACCGACCGAGGATAACCCCCCGCGCTCGGCGCGGGAGTTCCTGAGCGTTGGCGAGACGATGCGCGGAGGCGCTTGACACCGCGGGCGGCGGGACGCTACGAGGCGAGGACAAGATGCTCGGGTGCCCGTCGAGGGCATAACAGGGAAGCCGGTGAGAATCCGGCGCGGTCCCGCCACTGTGAGTGGGGAGCCGCTCTCGTGAGCCACTCGGTCCAGCGGACCGGGGAAGGCGAGAGCGGCGTGAGAGGGGAAGGTGTTCCCCTCCGAACCCATGAGCCAGGAGACCTACCCGAGCTGGCGAGGACGCCATGCCGCAAGGCTGCCGTCCCGCGGGCGCGGAGATCGCCCGCTGGGACCCCGACATCCGGACCGTCTCGCGTCGTGCCGCGCCGGCGCTCGCCGCGGCGGCGCTCGCGTGGCCCGCCTCCGCGCGCGCGATGCACCTCGCCGACGGCGTCCTGCCGCCCGCGCAGGCGGTGCTCTGGTTCTGCGCCTGCGCACCGTTCGTGGCGGCGGCGTTCGCCGCGTGGCGCCGGGCCGGAGACGACCGGCTCGCGCGGCCGCTCATCGCGACCGCCGCCGCGCTCGTGCTCGCGCTCTCGAGCGTCGAGATCCCCCTCCCGCTCGGCACGTCGGCGCACGCGTGTGGCGTCGGGCTCGCCGCGATCCTGCTCGGCGCCCGCCGCGCGATCCTCGCCGCGCTCGCGGCCGTCGTGCTCCAGGCGTTCCTGCTCGGCCACGGCGGCGTGACCGCGATCGGCGCCGACCTCGCGTCGATGGGGATCGCCGGCGCGCTCGCCGCGCACGCCGCGTTTCGCGGGCTACGCGCCGCGCGCCTTCCTCTCGCGCTCGCTGCAGCCGCGAGCGCCCTCGCCGCGAGCGTCGCGACCTACGCGCTCGCCTCGCTCCAGCTCGCGCTCGCGCTCTCGGCGCCCGGCGCGTTCCGGACCACGCTCCTCGGCGTAGCGGCGACGTACGCGCCCGCCGAGCTCCCCATGGCGGCCCTCGAGGCCGCCGCCACCGCCGCCGCGGTCGCGTTCCTCGCCCGCCGCCGCCCCGATCTCGCGGCGGACCTCGGCCTCGCGCCCGCGGGGGGGCCGTGAGCCGCGATCCGCGCCTTCGCCTGGCCCTCGGGCTCGCCGCGCTGGCCCTCGTGGCCGCGGTCCCGCATCCCGGCCCCGCGCTCGCCGTGGCGGCGGTCGCGCTCGCGTCCGTCGGCGCGCGCGGAGGCCGCCTCGGGCGGCTCGTGCTCGCGCCCGTGTTGCTCGGCGCGGTGACCGCCTCGGCGGCCGCGCTCGCGCCGCGCGCCGCTCCGGACGCGACCGCGCGCGGGCTCCTCGTCGCCGCGCGGGTCCTCGCGGGAGGCGCGGTCGGAGCGTGGCTCTGCGCGACGCTGCCGCTTCCGGCGCTCCTCTGCGCGCTCGCCTGGGCGCGCTGCCCGCGCCCGCTCGTCGAGCTCCTCGCGCTCGCGGCGCGGCAGGCGGCGTCCCTGTCCGCGGCGGCGGCCTCGGTGCGCGACGCCCAGCGCGCCCGGCTCGGGTACGCCGGGCTCGGGCGCGCGATCGACTCCGCCGGCCAGCTCGCGGGCGCGGTGACGAGCCGCGCGATGGATCGGGCCGCGGCGCTCGCCGACACGGTCGCGGTCCGCGGCGAGCCGCCGGTGGACGCGCTCCCGCCGCTCGCCGCGGGGGCCGCGGGAGGCGCCGCGCTCGTCTCCGCGATCGCGATCGCGCTCGTCGCCTGCGCGCTCTTCGGCGGAGGTCGGCCGTGGTGACGGCGCCGGCGCTCCATCTCGAGGCCGAGACGCTGGGACCGCGCGGCGCCCTCCCGGTGCTGCGCAACGTCCGCATCGTCGTGGCGCCCGGGGAGCGGGTGGCGCTGCTCGGCGGGAACGGCGCGGGGAAGACGTCGCTGCTCCGCGCGATCATGGGGCTCGCTACGGTCCGCGGACGCGTCGAGGTCCACGGCCGGCGCGTCCGGCGTCCCGCCGACGCCGTCGCCGCGGGAGCCGGGCTCCTCTTCCAGGACCCGGCCGATCAGCTCCTCGCGCCCACCGTCCTCGAGGACGCGATGATCGGCCCGCGCCACGCGGGAGTCCCGCGCGACGAGGCCCGCCGCCGCGCGGAGGAGGCCCTCGCGGCGGTCGGGATCGCCGGTCTCGGCGGCCGCGCCGTCGAGGCGCTCTCGACCGGCGAGCGGAAGCGGGCGGGGCTCGCGGGCGTCCTCGCGCTTCGCCCGTCCCTGCTGCTGCTCGACGAGCCGACCGCGGGCCTCGATCCCGCCTGCGAGCTCGCGGTGGCGCGCCTCCTCGACGAGGTCGCCCGGGCGCGCGGCGCCGCGCTCCTCGCGGCGACGCACGCGGTCGACGTCGCGCCGCTCTTCGCCGAGCGCGCCGTCGTGCTCGGGGAGGGGGGCGTCCTCGCCGACGCGCCGCTCCGTGACGTGCTCGCCGACGGCCCGCTGCTCGCGCGCGCGGGGCTCCGGTCGCCCTGGATCTCCCAGGTCTGGACCGCGCTGCGCGGCCCGGGTCGCGCTCCGCTCACCCTCGACGAGGTCTTCACGTGGAACGCACCGCGGTCCTGATCCTCGGCCATGGCAGCCGGGTCGCGCGCGCGAACGCCGAGTTCGAGGCGCTCGTCGGCGCCTTCCGTCGTCGCCGTCCCGACCTGGACGTCGGCCACGCCTACGTCGAGCTGGCGGCACCGCTCCTCGCCGACGCCCTCGCCGCGGCTGCGGCCCGCGCGGACCGCGTGGTGCTGCTGCCCATGTTCCTGCTCACGGCGGGACACCTGAAGGACGACGTCCCCGCGGCGCTGGCGGCGGCGCGCGCCGCGACCCCCCGCGTCCGGTTCGACGCAGCGGGTGCGCTCGGGGTGGTCAACCGGATGACGGAGCTCGTTCTCGCGCGCAGCGCGCAGCAGGTGCCGCTCCGCGGTCCCGAGGGCGCTCGCACCGCGCTCCTCGTGGTCGGTCGCGGCTCGAGCGACCCGGACGCCAACTCGGACCTGTGCAAGCTCACCCGCATCCTCGGCGAGCGGGCCGGCTTCGCCCGCGCCGAGCCCTGCTTCATCGCCGTGACGTCGCCGCTCTTCGAGCGCGCGGTCGAGGACCTCGCGAAGGTCCACGACGGGCCGATCCTGGTGCAGCCCTACTTCCTCTTCGAGGGGCTCCTCATGCAGCAGCTCGCGCGCGAGGTGGCGGCGTTCCGCTCCCGCCACCCCGGGCGCCGCGTGGCACTGGCGCCGCATCTCGGCCCCGACGCGCGCCTCGTCGACCTCCTCGAGGAGCGGCTCGCGGAGGTGCTGGGGCAGCGCGCGCGGCTGCCCTGCGACACCTGCCCGCGCTCCGCCGCATGACCGCCCACGCGAACGACCGCCCGGCCACGGCCGGGCTCCGGACCGGGTACACGACGGGCGCGTGCGCCGCCGCCGCCGCGCGCGCCGCGGCGCGATACCTGGTGCGCGGCACCGCGCCCCGCGAGATCGGGATCGTGCTGCCGAACGGACGCCCTGCGTCGTTCCCGGTGGCGCACGCCGAGATCATCGGCGCGGCCCGCCGGTGTGCGGTCGAGAAGGACGCGGGCGACGATCCGGACGTCACGCACGGTGCGTGGATCGTCGCCGACGTGGAGCCCGCGCCCGGCGGCGTCGAGATCCGCGGCGGGCCCGGCGTCGCGACCGTCACGCGGCCGGGCCTGGGGCTCGAGGTGGGCGCTCCGGCGATCAACCCGGTGCCGCGCCGGAACATCTCGGACATGGTGCGCGCGGAGCTGGCGGGGAGCGCCGTCGCCGGCGCGCGCGTCACCGTCTCGGTCCCGCGCGGCGAGGAGATCGCGCGCGGCACGATGAACGCGCGCCTCGGGCTCCTGGGCGGCATCTCCATTCTCGGGACGACCGGCGTGGTGCGCCCGTTCTCGACCGCGGCGTGGCAGGCCAGCGTCGCGGCGGCCATCGACGTCGCGCGCGCACGGGCGCTGGACACGCTCGTGCTCACGACCGGCGGCCGCACCGAGGCGCACGCGATGCGACTGCGCCCGGGGACTCCCGAGGCGGCGTTCATCCAGGTCGGCGACGCGGTGGGCGCCGCGCTGCGGCACGCCGCCCGGCGCGGGATCGCGCGGGTCGAGCTCGTCGCGATGGTCGGGAAGATGTCGAAGCTCGCCGCCGGGTCTTTCCAGATCCACGCCTCGCGGTCGGAGGTGGACCTCGGGTTCCTCGCCGCGGTCACCGCGGAGCTCGGCGCCGCCGCGGCGGTCCTCGCCGAGGTGGCCGCCGCGAACACCGCCCGCGAGGCGCTCGGCGCGTGGAGGCGGGCGGGGATCGAGACGGACGTCGCGGCGGCGCTGTGCCGGCGCGCCGCCGCGCGCTGCGCCGCTCACGCGCCGCCGCTCCACGTCCGGACGGAGCTGGTCGGGTTCGACGGAGCGGTGCTCGGGCGGGGCGCCGCGGAGGCGGAGCGATGAGCGAGCGGATCGTGGCGGCCGGCCGGCGCATCGAGGAGGAGAGCCTCGCGATCATCGACCGCGAGGCCGGCGCGCACGGCTTCCCACCCCGCGCGTGGCCGGTCGTGCGCCGCGTGATCCACGCGACGGCCGACTTCGAGTTCCAGCGAACGCTGGAGCTGCACCCGGACGCCGTGGAGGCGGGAGTCGCGGCGCTCCGGGCGCGCGCCGCGATCGTCGCGGACGTGCGCATGATCGCGGCCGGGCTCCCCCGGCTCGAGGTGCGTTGCCTCATCGGCGACGCGGAAGTCGCGGCGGCGGCGCGCGAGGGCGGGACCACGCGGGCGGCGGCGGCGATGCGGAAGGCCTCTCGCCTCGGGCTCCTCGACGGCGGCGTCGTGGCGATCGGGAACGCCCCGACCGCGCTCGCGGAGCTGCAGCGGCTCGTCGAGGCGGGGGTCGCCAGTCCCGCGCTCGTCGTGGCGGTGCCGGTGGGCTTCGTCGGGGCGGCGGAGTCGAAGGAGGCGGCGCGCTCGCTGCCCGTGCCGTGGATCGTGGCCCGCGGGCGCAAGGGCGGGACGCCGGTCGCGGTGGCCGTGCTGAACGCGCTCGCGATCCTCGCCGCGGAGGATGACGCGTGAGGCGTCCGGTCACGGTAGTCGGCATCGGCGCCGATGGCTGCGCGGGACTCTCGAGCCGCGCGGTCGGTGCGGTCGCCGTCGCGGACGTGCTCGCGGGCGGCGAGCGGCACCTCGCCGCGTTTCCACAGTTCCGCGGCGAGCGCGTGGTGCTCGGAAAGGAGCTCGCTCACGCCGTGGAGCGCATCGCGGCGCTCGCCGACGAGCACGCCGTGTGCGTCCTCGCCTCGGGCGACCCGCTCCTCTTCGGCGTCGGCGCGCGACTCGTCGACCGGCTCGGCGCGGAGCATGTCGAGATCCTGCCCCACCCGAGCTCGGTGCAGTGGGCCTTCGCGCGCGCCGGGCTCGCCTGGGACGACGCCGCGATCCTGTCGGTGCACGGCCGGCCCCTCGCCGGAGTCGCGGCGCGCGTGCGTCGCGCGCGCAAGGCGGCGCTCCTCACGGGGGGCGCCGCGACCCCCGCCGCGGTCGCGCGCCACCTCCTCCGGTACGGCGAGCGCGGGCTCGCCGCGTGGATCTGCGAGGACCTGGGCGGACCGGGCGAGCGGGTCCGCCGGTTGGCCTCGCTCGAAGACGCGGCCGCCTGCGAGGACGTCGGCGCCCTGGCCGTGCTGCTGCTCGCCCGGACGGACCCGGCGTGGCGCCCGCCCCCAGCGCTGCCGTTCCTCCCGGAGGACGCGCTCGACATGCGCCGCCCGCGCACCGGCCTCGTGACGAAGCGCGAGGTGAGAGCGCTCGCGCTCGCGGCGCTCGCGCTCCGGCCCGACGCGGTGGTGTGGGACGTCGGCGCGGGATCTGGCTCGATCGCCATCGAGGCGGCGTCGCTCGCTCCGGAGGGGCGGGTGTTCGCGATCGAGCGCGACCCGGAGTCGGCCGCGCACTGCCGCGCGAACGCTCGCCGTCACGGGATGGATCACGTCGCGGTGGTGGAGGGGGCGGCGCCGGCGGCGCTCGACGGGCTCGCGGCCCCGGACGCGGTCTTCGTGGGGGGCGGCGGGCGCGGGCTCCCGGCCATCGCCGCGGCCACGCTCGCCCGGCTCCGCCCAGGCGGCCGGGTCGTGATCGCCGCGGTGACGCTCGAGACGCTCGAGGACGCGCGCCGAGCGCTGGCGGGCGCCGGGATCGCACCCGAGGTGACGGCGGTCTCGGTCGCGCGCGGCGCGCCGCTCGCTGGGCGCACGCGGCTCGGTCCGCTCTCGCCGGTGTTCCTCGTGGCCGGGAGCATCCCCTTGGAGCCAGCTTGAGCGCGACCCTGTACGGCGTCGGCGTCGGTCCGGGCGCCCCCGACCTCCTCACCCTGCGCGCGGTCGCGGTGCTTCGCCGGGCGGCGGTGCTGGCCGCCCCCCGGCCCTCCGAAGGCGGCGCATCGCTCGCGCTCCGCACCGCGCGCGAGGCGACGGGCGAGGTGCCGGGACAGGAGACGCTCCCGCTCACCTTCCCGATGACCCGCGACCCCATCGCCCGGCGCGCCGCGCGCGATGCCGCCACGGGCGCCGTCCGCGCCCGGCTCGTGGCGGGGCGCGATGTCGCGTTCGTCACCGAGGGTGACCCGCTCCTGTACAGCACGTTCCTCGACGTGCTCGACGCCGCGACCGGCCTCGGCGCGCGCGTCGAGGTGGTCCCCGGCGTCTCGTCCATCACGGCGGTCGCCGCCGCCGCCCGCGTTCCGCTCGCCGACGGCGACGACCGGGTCGCGGTGCTCCCCGCGTCCCGCGCGCTCGAGGACCTCCCCCGGCTCGCGCGCGACTTCGAGACGCTGCTCCTGCTCAAGGCGGGGCGGCACCTCCCCGAGCTCCGCGTCGCGCTGTCGCGCGCGGGGTGCGCGGAGCGGGCGTGGGTCGTGGCCGAGGCGTCGAGGCCCGGCGAGCGGGTCGCGCCGCTCGCGGACATGGACGCGCTCCCGCACGGCTACTTCACCACGGTGCTCGTGCGGACGCGGGCGGGGGAGGGCGCGTGACCCGGCGCCTCGCCGTCCATGCCGTCACTCGCGGCGGCGCGGCGCTGGGCGCGCGCGTCGCCGGCGCGCTCGGCGGGGAGCTGCTCGTCGCGGAGCCGGTCGCGTCGGCGGCGCCGGGCGCGCGCACGTTCCCGCTGCCCATGCGCTCGGCGGTGGCCCGTGCCTTCGCCGAATACGACGGTCACGTGTTCGTGCTCGCGGTCGGCGCGACGGTTCGCCTCGTGGCGCCGCTCGTCGCGAGCAAGTGGACGGATCCCGCGGTGGTGTGCCTCGACGAGGCGGGCCGCTTCGCGGTGGCGCTCCTCTCCGGGCATGCGGGCGGCGCCAACGCGCTCGCAACGGAGGTCGCCCACGCCGTCGGCGCCGCGCCGGTGGTGACCACGGCCTCGGACGCGCGGGGCACGCTGCGCGTCGATCTGCTCGGGCGGGAGCTCGGCTGGACCCTGGAGGATCCGCGCGGCAACGCCACCCGGGCAGCGGCGGCGTTGGTGAACGGGGCGCCGGTGCTCGTGGTGGACGAGGCGGGCGGAGGCGCGTGGTGGCCCGCGGGCGCGCCGCTCCCCGCGAACATCGCGGTCGCGCCGTCGCTCGACGGCGCCGACGCGGCGCGGTGGGCGGCCATCGTCGCGATCACCGACCGCGTCATCCGCGACGAGGCGGTGCTCGCGAGGGCGGTGCTCTGGCGCCCGCGCACGCTCTCGGTGGGCGTGGGCTGCGATCGCGGCGCGTCGGCGGACGCCGTGTGGCGCGCGGTGCGCGACGTCCTCGAGGCGCACGGGCTCGCGCCCGCGTCGATCGGTGCGGTGGGCACGATCGACCTGAAGCGGGACGAGGCGGGGATCGTCGCGCTGGCGGCGCGGCTCGGGTGTCCGCTGCGCCTCTTCGACGCCGCCGCGCTCGAGGCGGCCGTCGGGATCGAGCGGCCGTCGGAGGTCGTCCGGAGGCATGTCGGGACGCGGGCCGTCGCCGAGCCAGCCGCGCTCCTCGCGGCGCGCGCCGCGCGGCTGCTCGTCCCGAAGCAGGTGCGGCGGGACGCGGACGAGGGCCAATCGGTGACGGTGGCGGTCGCGCGCGCCGCGCGGGAGGAGACGTGATGGGCATGGGATCGCTGTCGATCGTGGGGCTCGGGCCCGGGGCGCTCGACCAGCTGACCCCGGCGGCGCGCACCGCCGTCGAGGAGGCCGAGGTCGTCCTCGGCTACCGGACCTACCTCGATCTCGCCGCGCCGCTCCTCGCCGGAAAGGAGATCGTCGCCGGCCGGATGACCGGTGAGACGGAGCGGGCGCGCGAGGCGATCGCGCGCGCGCGGGCGGGGCGGCGCGTGGCGCTCGTGTCCTCGGGCCACCCCGGCGTGTACGGGATGGCGAGCCTGGTCCTCGAGATCCTGCGGGACGCGGGCTGGCGGCCCGGCGACGCGCCGGCCGTGACCATCGTCCCGGGCGTCACCGCGCTCGGCTCCTGCGCGGCGCTCGTGGGCGCGCCGCTCGGCCACGACTTCTGCGCGATCTCCCTCTCGGACCTCCTCACGCCGTGGGAGGTGATCGCGCGGCGGCTGGAGGCGGCGGCCGCCGCCGACTTCGTGATCGGGCTCTACAACCCGGCGAGCACCCGTCGTCGCCGCCCACTCGCGGAGGCCCACGCGCTGCTCGTGCGTCACCGCGGCCTGGCGACCCCGGCGGCGGTGGTGACGGACGCCTTCCGCGGCGGGCAGCGCGCGGTCGTCACCACGCTCGAGCGGCTGCTCGACGAGGAGATCGGCATGACCACCACCGTGATCGTGGGGTCGAGCCGGAGCTTCGCGTTCGAGGGGCTCCTCGTCACGCCCCGCGGTTACGCGGAGAAGTACGGCCGGGCGGGGGCGGGGCTCTCCGCCGAGGAGTCGCGATGACGGTGCACTTCGTGGGCGCGGGTCCGGGCGCGCCCGACCTCGTCACCGTCCGCGGCGCGGACCTGATCGCCCGCTGCCCGGTGGTGATCTTCGCGGGCTCTCTCGTCCCGCGCGTGGTCGTGGCGCGCGCCCGCCCGGACGCGCGCGTCCTCGACTCGGCGGGCATGACCCTGGACGAGATCCTCGCGGAGATGCGCGAGGCGCACGGGCGCGGCGAGGACGTCGCGCGGGTGCACACCGGCGACCCGCTCCTGTTCGGGTCGACCGCCGAGCAGATGCGCCGGCTCGACGCGCTCGGGATCCCGTACGAGGTCGTCCCGGGCGTATCGTCCTTCACTGCCGCCGCCGCCGCGCTTCGCCGCGAGCTCACCGTGCCCGGCGTCTCGCAGACGGTGATCCTCGCCCGCGCCGCCGGCCGGACGCCCGTGCCGGAGGGGCAGGACCTCGCGTCGCTCGCGAGTCACCGGGCGACGCTCGCGCTGTTCCTCTCCGCGCGGCGCCTCGACGAGGCGGTCGCCGCGCTCGCTCCGGCGTACGGCCGGGACTGCCCCGCCGCCATCGTTCACCGCGCGAGCTGGCCGGACGAGCGGGTCATCCGCGGCCGCCTGGGGGACCTCGCGGCGCTCGCTCGCGCGGAGGGCATCGACGCGACCGCGATGGTGCTGGTCGGCCCCGCGCTCGATGCCGAGGGCTTCCCGGCCTCGCGGCTCTACGCGCCGGAGTTCGGCCACGCGTTCCGCGCGGCGCGCACGGAGGGAGAGGGATGAGCGCGCCGCTCCGCATCGCGGTCACCGGCTCGGCCGGCTCCGGCAAGACGACGCTGGCGCGCGCGCTCGCGGCGCGGCTCGGGCTCTCCGTCGTGCCCGAGGAGACTCGCGCCTGGATCGACGGGGGCGGGCATCCGCTCCCAGGGCTCGCGCCCGGCGAGGCGAGGGCGGTCCTCCAGGAGCTCTGGCGGCAGCGGGTGGCCGCCGAGGGCGCCCACACGGAGTTCGTGGCCGACAACTGCAGCCTGGACCTCGCCGCCTACGCGCTCCACCACGGCTGCGCCTCGACGGGCGACCCCGGGACCGGGGCGCTCCTCGAGGCGTCGGCCGCGCACGCCGCCTCGTATGCCGCGATCCTGGTCCTGCCCTGGGGCGTTATCCCGTACGAGCGCGACGGGGTCCGGTCGGCGGAGCCGTATGTCGAGCTGCGATACCAGCTCGTGCTCGAGGGGCTCTTGAGGGCCCACGCCGTGCCCGCGCGCGTGCATCACCTGCCCCCCGGGCTCGACACCCCCGCAGCGCGGCTCGAGTGGGCGTGCGCGGTGGTCGGGCGCGAGCGTCCGCGCGGTGGGCGCGTCGATCTCGTCGGCGCCGGCCCAGGCGATCCCGGCCTCCTCACCGTTCGCGCGCGGGAGCTCCTCCGTGCGGCGGACGTCGTGGCGTACGACGAGCTCGTGCCTCGGGCGCTCCTCGCGCTCGCGCCGCCCGGCGCGGAGCGCCTCCCGGTCGGCCGCCGGTGTCACGGGCGCACCCGGGGGCCGCTGCGGCTCCACCCGGACATCCTCGAGCGCGCTCGTGCGGGGAAGCGCGTCGTGCGGCTCAAGGCAGGCGATCCCTTCGTGTTCGGCCGCGGGGGCGAGGAGGCCGAGGAGCTCGCGGCGGCGGGGGTGCCGTTCGAGGTCGTCCCCGGCGTGTCCGCCGCGCTCGGTGCCGCCGCCGCGGCGCGGATCCCCCTCACGCACCGGGAGGTCAGCTCGGACGTGACCTTCGCGACCGGCCACGACCTCACCCGCTCGGAGGCGCCCGCGCGGACGGACTGGAGGAGGCTCGCCGGGAGCGGAACGCTCGTGCTGTACATGGCCTCGCGCTCGCTGGGCCCGAACCTCGCGCGTCTCGTCGAGAGCGGCCGCCCCGCGACCACGCCGGCCGCCTGGATCTCGGCGGCGACGTGGCCGGAGCAGGAGGTGGTGGTGGGGACGCTCGCCGACCTCGCGGCGCGCGTCGGCCTGCGCGGCGGGGGTGCGCCCGCGCTCGTCGTCGTGGGCGAGGTGGTGACGATCCGGGAGCGGCTCCTCGCGCTCGTGTCCGCCGGGGAGGCCGCGTGACCGGCGCGACCCGCGGGATCCTCGTCGTCTACACCGGCGACGGGAAGGGCAAGACCACCGCCGCGCTCGGGATGGCCTTCCGCGCGCTGGGCCGAAGGCTGCCCGTCGTGGTCTTGCAGTTCGTGAAGGGCCGCTGGAAGACGGGCGAGCGGCTCCTCGCGGAGCGGCTCCCTGGGCTCGAGCTCCTCACGCTCGGCGAGGGGTTCACCTGGAAGGGAGACGACCCGGAGGTGCACGCGCGCGCCGCGCGGGCTGCATGGGCGCGGGCGCGGGAGCTCGTCGCGGCGGGCCGGCACCGGATCGTCGTCCTCGACGAGCTCACGCACGTCTTGAACCACGGGTACGTGAGCTGCGACGAGGTCCTCGCGGCGATGGCGGCGCGCCCGGTCGAGACGACGGTCGTCGTGACCGGCCGCGACGCGCCGTCGTCGCTCGTGGACGCGGCGGACCTGGTGACCGAGATGCGGGCGGTGAAGCACCCCTTCGCGCGGGGCGTGAGGGCGATCGCCGGGGTGGACTTCTGATGACGGCGCCCTTCGAGATCCCGCGGCTCGTCCTCGGAGCGGCGTCGAGCGGCTCCGGCAAGACCACGCTCGCGGTCGCGCTCCTCGCCGCGCTGCGCGGCCGCGGGCTGCGCGTCGCCGCGTTCAAGTGCGGCCCGGACTACCTCGACCTGGGCTACCACGCGCGCGCGGCGGGCGCGCCCTCCCACAACCTCGACGGCTGGATGATGGGGCGGGACGGGGTGCTGGCCACGTTCGCCAGCGCCGTGCGCGGCGCGGACGTGGCGATCGTCGAGGGGGTCATGGGGCTCCACGACGGCGCGTCGCCCGCCTCCGACGCGGGCTCGACCGCGGAGATCGCCCGGTGGCTGGAGGCGCCCGTCGCGATCGTGCTCGACGCCTCCGGGATGGCGCGGACGGCGGCCGCGGTCGCCGGCGGCCTCGCCGGCTTCGATCCGCGGCTCCGGGTCGCGGCGCTCGTGTGCAACCGCGTGGGGAGCCGCGGGCATCTCGAGCTCTTGCGCGAGGCCGTCGCGGCGCCGCCGGTCGTGGGCGGCCTCCCCGCCCGCGCGGACCTCGCGTTCCCGGAGCGCCACCTCGGGCTCGTCACCGCGTCGCGCCGGGTGCTCCCCGACGACCGCGTCGCCGCCTGGGCGCGGCTCGCGGAGGAGTGGCTCGATGTCGACGCGCTGCTCGCAGCCGCCCGGGCGGCCCCGCCGCTCGCGCTGCCGGACCCGGCGCCGAGCCCGCGGGTGGCGTCGCGCTGCCGGATCGGGGTCGCGCACGACGAGGCGTTTCACTTCTACTACGAGGACAACCTCGCCCGCCTCGAGGCGCTCGGCGCGACGCTCGTCCGCTTCTCGCCGCTCCACGACGCGGGTCTCCCGGACGTCGACGGGCTGTACCTGGGCGGCGGCTACCCCGAGGAGCACGCGCCCGCGCTCGCCGCGAACGTCGGGATGCTCCGCGACGTCCGCGCGCTGGCGGCGTCCGGCCGGCCCGTGTACGCAGAGTGCGGCGGGCTGATGGCGCTCGCCGCCGCGATCAGGACCCGCGACGGGCGCGTGCACGCGGGCGTCGGGCTCCTCCCGGGGACCGCCATCGTGCACGAGCGGCTCCAGGCGCTCGGCTACGTCGAGGTGACCACGCGCGCGCCGTCGCTCGCGGGCCCCGCCGGCGCGCGCTTCCGCGGTCACCAGTTCCGCTACTCCGAGCTCGCGGGGGTGCCCGACGCCGTGCCGCGGGTCTACGCCGTCGCGCGCCGCCGCGGCGAGCCGCTCCTGGAGGGCTACGCGCCGGCACCCAACGTCCTCGCCTCGTACGTCCACGCGCATTGGGCGTCGTGCCCGGCCGTGGCGGAGGCGCTCGTCGGCGCCTGCGCCGCGACGCGGGGGGGCGCGCGATGACCGCCGTCCTCGCGCGGGCCGGCGCCCCGGCGCTCGACGGTCGCTGGCTCGTGGTCCGCCTTCCTGGGCCGCACGCGGTCCTCTCCTGGGCGATCGTGAACGGCGGGCGCCGGATCGCGAGCGCGGTCGCCTGGCGCGAGGTGCACGACGGGGAGCTGCGGCCGCCCGTGGATGCCGCGCGGTTCCTCTCCACGCAGCTCGCCGAGGCGGACCTCGCCGACGCGGTCGGCCTCCTCACCAGCGCGGCGCTCTCGCGGCACGTCGTCTGTGAGCGGCGCGCGGGCGAGGTCGCGGCGCGGTGCGTGGCCACGGTGGGGCTCGGGAACGCGCTCCGCGCCGGCGACCCTCCCGGTCCCTCCGGGCGCATCGGGACGATCAACGTGCTGTGTCAGGTCGGAGTGCCGCTCTCCGAGGAGGCGCTGCTGGAGGCGCTCTCCCTCGCCGCCGAGGCGCGCACGCTCGCGGTGCGCGAGGCGGGCGTCGCGAGCCAGATGAGCGGCGCGCCTGCGAGCGGCACCGGCACCGACTGCATCGTGATCGCCGCTCCGGAGCGGCCGAACGGGGCGCGGTACGCCGGGAAGCACACGGCGCTCGGCTACGTGGTCGGCGCGGCGGTGCACGACGCGGTGGCGCGCGGCGCGGCGGCGTGGCTCTCGGAGCGGGCTCGATGAGCGCGGCGGAGATCGTCCTCGTGGGTGGTGGGGTCCGCTCCGGGAAGAGCGCGTTCGCGCTTCACCTCGCGCGCGGGCTCGGCGCTCGCCGGGTCTTCGTGGCGACCGCGCAGGCGTTCGATCGCGAGATGGAGGAGCGGATCGCCGCGCACCACGCGGAGCGCGGCGGCGCGTTCCTCACGGTGGAGGAGCCGCTCGACCTCGCGGGCGCGCTCGAGCGCGCCGACGCCGACGTGGTCGTCGTCGACTGCCTCACGCTCTGGATCTCCAACCTGCTCCTGCGCGGCGACGGCGCCGCCGCCGTCGCGGCGCAGGTCGAGGCCGTCGCCGGGGTGCTGGCGCGCCGCCGCGTGCACGCGGTGCTCGTCACGAACGAGGTGGGCATGGGCGTCGTGCCGGAGAGCGCCCTCGGGCGCGCGTTCCGCGACGCGGCCGGCCGCGCTCACCAGCGGCTCGCCCGCGACGCCGACCGCATCTATCTCGCGACCCTCGGGTGCGTCCTGCGCCTCCGCCCCGGCCCCCTCACCCTCATCCACCCGGAGACCCCACCATGACCTCGCTCGAGACCACCTGCGCCGCGATCCCCCTGCCCGACTCGGCCGCCGCCGCCGCCGTGCAACGCCGGCTCGACGGCAAGACCAAGCCGCGCGGAAGCCTCGGGCGCCTGGAGGAGATCGCCTGCGCGCTCGCCGCGATCCAGGGCACCGCCACGCCGCGCGCGGCCGTGAAGGCGGTGGTGGTGATGGCCGGCGACCACGGGGTCGCCGCCGAGGGCGTCTCGGCGTACCCCCAGGAGGTGACCGCGCAGATGGTCGCCAACTTCGCTGCCGGCGGCGCGGCGATCAACGTGCTCGCGCGGCACGCCGGCGCCAGGGTGATCGTCGTGGACATGGGCGTGAAGCTCCCCATCCCCGGGCTCGCGGGCGTGCGCGACCGGCGCATCGGGGCGGGCACGCGCAACCTGGCGCGCGGCCCGGCGATGACCCGCGAGGAGGCGGCCAGGGCGGTCGAGGCCGGGATCGGCGTCGCTCGCGAGCTCGCCGACGAGGGCGTGCACGTGCTCGGGATCGGGGAGATGGGCATCGGCAACACCACGCCGGCGAGCGCGCTCACCGCTGCGTTCACGGGCCTCCCCGCGGCCGAGGTCACCGGGCGTGGCACCGGGATCGACGACGCCACTCACGCACACAAGGTCGACGTCGTGAATCGCGCGCTCGCGGTGAACCGTCCCGATCCGTCCGACCCGCTCGGCACGCTCGCCGCGCTGGGCGGGTTCGAGATCGCCGGGCTCGCCGGGGTGGTCCTCGGCGCGGCCGCGCGCCGCGTGCCCGTGGTGACGGACGGGTTCATCGCGAGCGCCGCCGCCCTCGCCGCCGCGCGCCTCGCGCCGCGCGCCGCGGACGCGGTGCTCGCGTCGCACCGCTCCGTGGAGGCGGGCCACCGCGCCGTGCTGCGCGCGCTCGGCAAGGAGCCGCTCCTCGCTCTCGACCTGCGGCTCGGCGAGGGGACTGGCGCGGCGCTCGCGTTCCACGTCATCGAGGCCGCCGCCCGCGTGCTCGACGAGATGGCGACGTTCGAGGGCGCGGGCGTCACCGACGCGGGGCGCTGACGAATGTCGCCCGGGCTCCACGCAGCGTCGGTCCTCGCCGGCGCCCTCACGCTCGACCTCGTCATCGGCGAGTTCCCGGCGCGCCTGCACCCGGTCGTCTGGATGGGGTGGGCGATCTCGGCGCTCGAGCGGCGCGCCCCCGTAGCCGGTCGCGCCGGGCCGCTGGCATACGGCGCGGTGATGGCGCTCGCGCTGCCGGCGCTCTTCGCTGGCGGCGCCCTGCTCCTCTGCCTGGCTGCGCGACCGTGGCCGGCGCTCTCGATCGCGGTGGAGGCGATGCTGCTCAAGTCGAGCTTCGCGGTGCGCGCCCTCGGCGACGCGGCGGGCGCGGTGTCGCGCGCGCTCGGGCGGGGCGCGCTCGACGAGGCGCGCGCGGCGCTGCGGGCGCTCTGCAGCCGGGACCCGGACCGCCTGGACGCGCCGCTCGTGGCGGCGGCGGCGGTGGAGTCCGTGGCGGAGAACGCGTCCGACAGCGCGGTCGCGCCGCTCCTCTTCTGGGCGGTCCTCGGCGTCCCCGGCGCGGTCGCGTACCGCGCGGTGAACACGCTCGACGCGCGGGTCGGGTACCGCGGGCGGCACGAGTGGCTCGGCAAGGCCTCAGCCCGGCTCGACGATCTCCTGAACCTCGTCCCTGCGCGCGTCACCGCCGCGCTCCTCCTCGTCGCGGGGCTCGCCTGCGGCGCCGACGCGCGGCGCGGGCTGGCGGTGCTCCTGCGCGACGGCGCCCGGACCGAGAGCCCGAACGCCGGGCGCCCGATGGCGGCGATGGCCGGCCTGCTCGGCGTCGAGCTCGAGAAGGTCGGGCAGTACCGGCTCGGCGATCCGATCCGGCCGGTCACCGCGGAAACCATCTCGGCGGCGTGGCGGATCGCCTTGCTCGCGGCGGTCGCCGCCGCGGCGGTCGGGGTCGCGCTCGCCGCGGCGACGGGGGGATGGCGTGAGCTCGCCTGACCGGCCCCGCGTCCACGGCGGCCCCGTCGCCGCCGAGCTCGCCGCGCTCGGTCTCGCGGCCGCCGACGTGATCGACTTCAGCGTGAACGTGAACCCGTACGGCCCTGCGCCGGCCGTCGCGGCGGCGGCGCGGGGCGCGGACGTCTCGCGCTACCCTGAGCCTCGGGCCGAGACGGTCCGGGCGGCCCTCGCCGCGCGGTGGCGGGTCGAGCCGGGCGGCGTCCTGTTCGCGCACGGCGCGGCGGAGCTCCTGTGGGATCTCGCCCGCCACGTCGCGCGCGCGGGCAGGCGAGCGCTGGTCGTCGAGCCCGCGTTCTCGGAGTTCCGCGCGGGCGTCGCGGCTGCCGGCGGCGACGCGATCGAGTGGTCGCCCGACCCGGCGCGTGGGCTCTCGGTGGACTTCGAGGCGGTGTCCGAGCGGCTCGCGTCCTCGGGCGCCGCCGCCGCCTACCTCGCCTCGCCGACGAGCCCCGCCGGCGCCGCCGTGCCCTCCGCCGACGTCGCGCGCCTCGCGCGCGCACACCCCCACGTCCTCTTCGTCCTCGACGAGTCGTTCCTCGCGCTCTCCGACCGGCACGCCGAGGCGGACGTCACGCTCCCCCTCAACGTCGCGCGCGTCCGCTCCCTCACCAAGGAGCACGCCATCCCGGGTCTGCGAGTGGGGTATCTCCTCGCCGACCCCGGGCTCATCGCCGCCCTCGACGCAGCGCGCCCGACCTGGTCGACGAGCGCCCCCGCGCAGGCCGCCGCGCTCGCCGCGCTCGGCGAGGAACCGTTCGTGGCGGCGAGCCGGGCCCGGCTCTCGGTCGACCGGGAGGCGCTCCGCCAGGGCCTCGCCCGGCTCGGCCTCGAGGCGCCGCCCTCCGTCGCGCCCTACCTCGTGTTCCGCGCCGGCGACGGCGCCGCGTTGCGCCGGCGGCTGCTCGCGCGACGCGTGCTGGTGCGGGACTGCACGTCGTTCGGCCTCCCCGGCTTCGTCCGCGTCGCGGCGCGGCCCGCCCAAGACCGCGAGGTGTTCCTCGCCTCGCTCGAGAAGGAGCTGTCATGACCGCCGCCGTCATCATGGTGCAGGGGACAGCCTCGTCGGTCGGCAAGAGTCTCGTCGTCACCGGCCTGTGCCGGCTGTTCCGGCGGGCGGGCCTGCGCGTCGCGCCCTTCAAGGCCCAGAACATGGCCCTCAACTCCGCCGTGACCGTGGACGGCGGCGAGATCGGACGCGCCCAGGCGGTGCAGGCGGAGGCGGCCGGCATCGACGCCGCCGTCGACATGAACCCGATCCTGCTCAAGCCCGAGGGGGACTCCCGCTCGCAGGTGATCGTGCTCGGCAGTCCATCGGGGAGCATGAGCGCCGCCGACTATCACGCCCGGAAGCCCGAGCTGCGGGCCGTGGTGCGCGAGGCGCTCGCGCGGCTCCGCCTCCAGGTCGACCTCGTCGTGATCGAGGGCGCCGGGAGCCCCGCAGAGGTGAACCTGAAGGAACGCGACATCGTCAACATGGACGTCGCGAAGGCGGCCGGCGCGCGGGTGCTCCTCGTGGGCGACATCGATCGGGGCGGCGTCCTGGCGGCCTTCGTCGGGACGCTGATGCTCCTCGAGCCCGACGAGCGCGCGCTCGTGGGCGGCTTCCTCGTGAACAAGTTCCGGGGCGACCTCAGGCTCCTCGAGCCGGGGCTCGCGTTCCTGCGCGAGCGGACGGGCGTGCCGGTCGCGGGCGTGCTCCCGTACCTGCGCGGGCTGCGGATCTCGGAGGAGGACTCGGTCTCGCTCGACCATCGCTGGCGGACCCGACGGGCCGCGCCGGGCGAGCTGGAGATCGCGATCGTGCGGCTCCCGCGCATCTCGAACTACGACGAGTTCGACGCGCTCGAGCACGAGCCGGGCGTGGTGGTGCGCTACGTCGATCGGCCGGAGGAGCTGCGCGGCGCGGATCTCGTGATCGTTCCGGGATCGAAGAGCACCGCGGCGGACCTGCGCTGGGTCCGCGAGAGCGGCGTCGCGCCGGCGCTCCGGGAGCGCGCTGCGCGAGGCGAGCCGGTCCTCGCGGTGTGCGGTGGCTGCCAGATGCTCGGCGACGCGCTGCTCGACCCGGATGGCGTGGAGTCGGATGAGGCCGAGGTGGCCGGGCTCGGGATCCTTCCGATCGTGACTCGCTTCCGGCGGCAGAAGACGACCGCGCGCGTGCGCGCGCACGCGGCCGCCAGGCTGCTCGCCCCCGCCGGCGGCGGCGAGGTGCGCGGGTACGAGATCCACATGGGAGAGGTCGAGCGGCTCTCCGGAGCGCCGGCGCTTCGGCTCGTCGCGCGGAACGGGGCGGCGTGCGATGCGGAGGACGGGGCGGTGTCGGCGGACGGCGCCGTCGTCGGGACGCTCGTCCACGGCGTGCTCGAGGACGACGCAGTGCGCGCGGCGCTGCTCGCGCGGCTCCGCGACCGGCGGAGCCTCGCCGCGCCCGCGGGCCCGCTCATCCCCAGCCGCGATGCGGAGTACGACCGGCTCGCCGACGCGCTCGCCACACACCTCGACTGGGAGCTCCTCTGCGGGCTCGCGGGCGTCAGGGTCGCCCGGCCGGCGGCGGTGGGCGCGTGAGCCGGCTCGCGGTCGCGCTCGCGTTTCTGACGCGGCTCCCGGCGCCGGTGCGGGCGGAGGCGGGCGCGCGCGAGGTGGGGCGCGCGATGCTGTTCTTCCCCGCGGTGGGCGCCGCGCTCGGCGCGGTCCTCGCTGCCGCCGGCCTCCTCCTCGTCCGCGCGCTGCCGCCGCCTCTCGCGGCGATCCTCGTCGTCGCGCTCGGGACCGCGATGACGGGCGCGCTTCACCTGGACGGCCTCGCCGACACCGCCGATGGGCTCGGAGGCGGAAGGAACGCGGAGGACGCGCTGCGGATCATGCGCGATCACGCGGTGGGCGCCTACGGCGCCGCGGCGCTCGTCCTCGCGCTGCTCGTGAAGGTGGCCGCGATCGCGGCACTCCTCAGTCGGCCCGGCGCCGCCGCATGGCTCCCGCTCGCGGGCGCGCTGTCGCGCTGGGTGCTCGTGCCTGTCGCCCGCCTCGCGCCGAGTGCGCGGCCCGACGGGCTCGGGGCCTCGGTGGCGGCGCACGTCGGCCCGCCCGAGGTGGCCGGCGCGACGGCGCTCGCGCTCGGCGTCGCGCTCGGCCTCGCGGGAGTCCGGGGCGCGGTGGCGTGGGCGACGGTCGCGCTCGCCGGCGCCGCGTTCGCCGGGTTTTGCCGTCGCCGCATCGGCGGGATGACCGGCGACACGCTGGGGGCCACGGGCGAGCTCGCCGAGGCGCTCGTGCTCGTGCTCGGCGTGGGGCTGGCGGCGCCGTGATAGCCCCGCGGCCGAGCGGCGCGACGCGCGTCATCCTCGTGCGGCACGGCGAGGCGGCGATCGAGCCGGGGCGGATCTGCGGGCGGCTCGATCCGCCGCTCTCGGCGGCGGGAAGGGCGCGGATCCGCCGGGTGGCGCGCTGGCTCCGCGAGATCGAGGTCGCGGCGGTGTGCGCGAGCCCGGCGCGGCGTGCAATGCAGACGGCGCGGCTCCTCGCCGCCGGCCGCTCGCTCGGGATCGAGCAGGTGCCGGGACTCCGGGAGGTGGACTTCGGCGCGTTCGAGGGGCTCACCTGGGAGGAGGCACGAGCGCGCGACCCGGAGACCTGCGCCGCCTGGCTCGCGCGCCCGCACGAGGTCACGTTCCCCGGCGGAGACGGGTTCCCGGGCATTTCGGCTCGTGCCCTCGAGGCGATGGCCGCTCTCCGCGCGAAGCACCCCGGCGAGACGGTGCTGGTGGTCGCCCATGCCGGCGTGAACCGGGCAATCCTGGCGGACGCGCTCGGGATGGAGGCCGCGGAGTCGTTCCGCATCGATCAGGTGCCCGGCGCCGTGAACCTGCTCGACTGGTTCGAGAGCGGCGCCGTCGTTCGGCTCGTCAACGGGGGTCCCGGCCGCGCTGGTCCGGACCCGGCCCCCCGGCCCCCGGTTCCCGGGGCGCGCTAGGAGGTATCGCCGCCGTCACCATCACCCCGTCCCCGCCTGCGTGCCCTGCACGATCGCGGCGACGGGAACGCCGCCCTCGAGCATGACGCGGCTCCCTGGCGCGGCGGGAATGCGCGGCCCGGGAGTGAGGATGCCGGCGAGGTTCAGCGGGTCGGACGCGGAGAGGTCGAGCCGGTCGGGGTTCCCATCCCCCGCGCGCCGCGCGGCGCGGAGCGCGTCCACCGCTTCCGGCAGCGCGAACTGCTCACCGCTGAAGCCCACCACGAAGCGACCGCCGCGGATCTCACCGCGCGCCTCGAGCGACCGGTAGACGCGGACGAGATCGCGCCAGGGCGGCGGGCGAGACTCGCGAGCCAGGACATCGCGGAAGACGACGCCGTAGCGGCGCAGGTACTGGCGCGCCACGCGGTCGAGCGTCTCCGGGGAGAGGTCGCCGTCCGTCCCGCGTCCGGCGGTACGTGGCGCGGAACTCTCGGTCGGGCGGGACGAGCTCGAGCCGGCCGCGACGCGGTCCGTGGGACGAAGCGCGGAACTCTCGGTCGGGGTCGGCCTCAGCAGCGCCCACCGTCCCCCCGCGCTGCCCGGTCGGGCGGCCCGCCCGCGCGCCGGCGGCGCGACGAGCGCGCGCAGCCCCGCGAACCCGTCGCAGGTCACGAGCCCCGCCGACACGAGCTCCCACAGCGCCTCCTCCGTCTCTCCGGGCGGTGCGCCGACCGCCGGTGCGAGCTCGGCGAGGAACGAGGCGCCACGCCGCGCGAGCACCGCGACGAGCGCGCCCGCGATCTCGCCGAGCGGCGGTCGCTCGGGCGCGATGGCCTCGAGCAGCCAGGGGAGCTCCTCGCGCAGCGCGAGCGTCACCGGGGCCGAGCGGGTGGGGGCGCCCTTGCGGCGCGGCGGGCCGTCCTGCGGCGGCGCCACGTGCAGCCGGCCCCAGGCGACCTCGCCGGACGAGCACAGCCCGTCCAGCAGGCCGGGCTCGTAGCCTGCGACGCGCGCGGGCAGGAGATCGCGCTCCCACGCGCCCGCGGCGGCGTGAAAGCCCTGGAGCATTCCCAGGACCTCGGCGAGGCCGCGCGCGCCGTGGAGCCGCGTGCCCGGCGCGACGTGCTGCCAGCGCGCGAGGAAGCGGAGGAACACGGCGGCGCTGGCGGGCTCGATCTCGCGGCGCAGCCGGCCGAGGGTGAGGCGGTGGATGCGCGCGAGCACGCTCCGCTCGCACCAGTGCGGCGCGTCGGCGGACCAGGGCGATCCGGCGAGGAAGGAGCCGCGAAGGACGAGCCCCTCGGCCTCGAGGCGGAGCAGCGCGGACGCGGCGGCGCTTTCGGAGAGCCCGATGCGCCCGGCGAGGTCGACGGCGGTGGTGGGGCCGAGGTGGGTGACCCAGCCGCGGACGAGGGCGAGGACCGGATCTTCGGGGATGCGCTCGGACGCGAGCGGGGAGAGGGGAGGGGAGAAGGTCGGGTTCGAGGTCGGGCTCGCGGTCGAGGTCGACGTCGATCCGCCCATCCCCCCCGCCGCCCCCCTCGCCGTCCCCACACGCTCCGCCGCCACCCACCACCGGCGCTCACCCACGGTCATCACGGCCGCCCGCCCCGCCGCCTCGAGCTCGCCGAGCCACCGCTCCCATCCGGACGCGGGCGCCAGCGGCAGGATCCCCAGATCGAGGAGCGCGTCGTGCACCTCGTCCGCGTCCCGCGGCGCGGGCCACACCTGCTCGGCGACCTCCGCGATGGCGGCGGGATCGAGCGCGCCGATGCCGCTCGCCTCGGCCGCCGGCAACGACCGCCGCACCGCGACGGCCCGCGCGCGGCGCTCCTCGAGCGGCGCGTCGTCGAGGAACGCCCAGGGCCGGGCGTTGAGGAGCTCGTGCGAGAGCGGCGAGGGCTCGGGCGTGTCCACCGCGAGCAGCCGCACCTCGCCGGCCGCGATCCGCGCGAGCAAGCTCCGGAGCCCGGCCGCGTCCATCGCCTCGGTGAGGCAGTCGCGCAGCGTCTCGCGCACGAGCGGGTGAGCGGGCACCTCGATCGGCCCGCCCGGCGCGTTGTCCTGGCAGGCGACCTGCGCCGGGAAGACCGCGGCGAGCAGGTCCTCGGCGCGCATCCGCGCGATGGGCGGAGGCATGCGCTTGCCCCTGAAGAGGCGGGGGATGGCGAGCGCGCGCGTGGCGTTCCAGCGCCAGCGCACGCCGAACATGGGCGCCTGGAGCACCGCCTGCTCGAGCACCTCGTCGAGCGTCGCGGGCGTGACGTAGGAGAAGATGGTCTCGAGCGGGAACGCGTGCTGCGGCCCGAGCGAGAGGAGCACGCCGTCGTCGGTCGCGGCGGCCTGCAGCTCGAAGTCGAACGTGCGGCAGAAGCGCTTGCGGAGCGCGAGCCCGAAGGCGCGGTTGGTGCGCGCGCCGAACGGCGCGTGCAGGACGAGCTGCATCCCGCCGGCCTCGTCGAAGAAGCGCTCCGCGACGAGCGTGTCCTGCGTGGGCAGCGCGCCGAGCGCCGCGCGCCCCGCCGCGAGGTAGTCCACCACCTGGCGCGCGCCCGCCTCGGGCAGCGCCGCCTCCGCCGCGAGCCAGGCGACGGCCGCCTGGGGGTCGGCGAGGCGCGGCTCGAGCTCCGCGCGCAGCGCCGACACCTCCGCCGACAGGGCGCCGCTCCGCCCCGGCGCCTCGGCGTTCCAGAACGGGACGCCCGGCGGAGCGCCGTGGGCGTCCTCGACCCGGACGATCCCGGCCTCCACGCGCCGGATCATCCAGGAGGTCGTGCCGAGCAGGAACACGTCGCCCGCCAGGCTCTCCACCGCGAAGTCCTCGTCCACCTGCCCGATGGTCACGCCCTCCGGCTCGGCCACCACGGCGTACTGCGCGGTGTCGGGGATGGTCCCGCCGCCGGTGAGCGCGGCGATGCGCGCTCCGCGCCGCGCCTTGACGCGGCCGTGCACGCCGTCGCGGTGGAGGAGCGCGGTGGTGCGGCCGGGCGTGGTGGCGATCCCCTCCGAGAGCATCTCCACCACCGCGTCGAAGTCGGCCCGCGCGAGGTCGTGGTACGGCCAGGCGCGCCGCGCGAGCGCGTAGAGGCGGTCCTCGTGGATCGACCCGCAGGTCGCCTCGGCCACGAGCTGCTGGGCGAGGACGTCGAGGGGCGCGGCCCGCACCGCGACGGGCTCGAGGCGCGCGCGCCGGAGCCCGCGCACGAGCGCGGCGCACTCCACGAGCTCGTCGCGGCTCATCGGGAAGAGCCGGCCCTTGGGCGTGCCGCCCCGCACGTGCGCGGCGCGCCCGATGCGCTGGGTGCCGGTGGAGATCGCCCCCGGCGAGCCGAGCTGGACGACGAGGTCCACCTCGCCCACGTCGATGCCGAGCTCGAGCGAGGCGGTCGCCACCACCGCGCGCAGCGCGCCCGCCTTCAGCTTCTCCTCCGTGGCGAGCCGGCGCTCGCGGGAGAGGCTGCCGTGGTGCGCCGACACCGCGCCCTCCCCGAGCCGCTCGACGAGCGCGTGCGCCGCCCGCTCCGCGAGCCTGCGGGTGCCCACGAACACGAGCGTGGAGCGGTGCTCGCGGATGAGGTCGGCCACCCGGTCGTAGGTCTCGGCCCACAGCTCCCTCGAGGCGACCGACGAGAGCTCGTCGCGCGGGACCTCGATCGCCACGTCGAAGCGGCGCCGGCGGCCGACCTCCACGATCGCGCAGCGCGGACGGCCCCGCGGATCGACCCGCTCCGAGCCGACGAGGAAGCGCGCCACCTCCTCCACCGGATCGACCGTGGCGGAGAGGCCGATGCGCTGGGGCCGCCGCCGCGCGAGCGCCTCGAGCCGCTCGAGGGAGAGCGCGAGGTGCGCGCCGCGCTTGTCGCCCGCGAGGGCGTGGATCTCGTCCACGATCACCGCCTCGACGTCGCCCAAGGAGGCCCGCCCGCTCTCGCTCGTGAGCAGGAGGTAGAGCGACTCGGGCGTGGTGACGAGGATGTGCGGCGGACGGAGCAGGAGCTTGCGCCGTGCCGAGGCGGGCGTGTCCCCGGTGCGGACCGCGACCCGGAGCTCGGGCAGCGTGAGCCCGGCCGCGTGGGCCGCGGCGCGGATCTCGGCGAGCGGCGCCTGCAGGTTCCTCGTGATGTCGTTGCCGAGCGCGCGCAGCGGCGAGACGTAGACGACGCGCGTCCGGTCGCCGAGCTCGCCGGCGAGCCCCTCCTTCAGGAGGGCGTCGATGGCGTGGAGGAACGCCGCGAGCGTCTTGCCCGAGCCCGTGGGCGCCGAGACGAGCACGTCGCGCCGCGCGTCGATCTCCCGCCAGGCGGGCGTCTGCGGCTCCGTCGCGTCGCCGAACCGCCGCGTGAACCAGTCGCGGACGACCGGGTGGAAGCTGTCGAGCACGCGCTTCTCTTAAGCGCCCCGCCCGGGCGACGCCCGCGTCTCGGGCTCCCCCCTATGATTCGTGCCTCAACCTCGACGGGGAGCCTCATGCTGCTCAAGGAAACCGCGCTCGTACGCCTGCTGTCCCTCAGGATCCCGGTGCTCCTCTTCGTCGGGCCCCGGGTGATGCGGCTCGACGAGGAGGTCTGCGAGATCGAGATCCCCCTCGGCTGGCGCACGCGGAACCACCTCGGCTCCATGTACTTCGGCGCGCTGTGCGCGGGCGCCGACCTGGCCGGCGGGCTGCACGCCGCGCGGCTCACCACCGTCGGGAAGTTCCGCGGCGTGAAGCTCGTCTTCGCCGACGTGAAGGGAGAGTTCCTGAAGCGCGCCGACGGCGACGTCCTCTTCCGCTGCGCCGACGGCGCGCGCGTCGCCGCGGCGGTGCGCAAGACGCACGAGACCGGCGAGCGCGTGACCTTGCCCGTCGGGATCACGGCGCTCGTGCCGGACAAGTACGGTGAGGAGCCGGTCGCGCGCTTCACGCTCGCGCTCTCGCTGAAGCGCGGCGACGGGCCGGTGCGGCTCGCCGAGGCGCCGCCGCGCGAGACCCGGACCGGTGGCGCCTGACGGCGCTCGCGAGCGCCGGTCGTGAGCTTCCGCTGTCGCGCGGGGAGCCCGGACGCTATGCTCCGGGCATGCGACTCCCCGCCTCCGTCGCCGTCCTCGCCGCAGCGCTCGCCCTCGTCGGGCCGGTCCGCGCGGTCGCGGCGCCCGGCACCGCGCGGGGCCGGTCCATCGCGGACGACTACGACCGCGCGCGCGCCGAGGCGCGCTCGCGCGGCGTGCCGCTCGTCGTGGACGTCTGGGCCCCCTGGTGACCCACCTGCCGCTTCATGCGGGCCTACGTCCTCCCGGACAAGCGGCTCCAGAAGCTCGCCGGACGGTTCGTCTGGCTCGACATCGACACGGAGAAGCCCAGGAACGCGGCCTTCGTCGGCAAGTTCCCGATCGACGCGTGGCCGAGCATCCTCGTCGTGAACCCGGAGGACGAGCGGGTGATCGTCCGCTGGGCCGGGACCGCGACGGCCGAGCAGATCGAGCGGATCGCGCTCGACGGTGAGCGCCAGCTCCGGGCCGGCGAGGTGTCGCGCGCGGAGGAGGCGCTCGCGCGCGCGGACCGGCTCCTCGGCGCGCGGAGGCACGCGGAGGCCGCGGTGGCCTACCACGAGGCGCTCGCGGCGGGCGGCAAGAGCTTCCCGGCGCGGGAGCGCGCCTCCGAGGCCGCGGTCCAGGCGCTCTCGATGGCGGGCGACCCCGCCGGCTGCGCGCGCGCGGCGGGCGAGGTCCTGCCCGGCCTCCGCGGCGCGAGCGCGGCGCGCGTCGCCGCCCAGGGGCTCTCGTGCGCGCTCGAGCTCGAGGACGCCAAGGCGCGCGCGGCGGAGGTCGCCGCGCTCGAGCCCGGCGCGCGGCGTGCGCTGGACGCGCGCGGGGTCCTCGCGGACGACCGCTCCTGGCTGTACGACGTCCTCTCCTCGGCGCGGGCCGAGGCGGGGGACGCGGCCGGGGCGAAGGCGCTCGCGCGCCGCTGGCTCGCGTTCCTGGACGGGGAGGCCCGCCGCGCGCCGACCCCGCTCGCGCGCTCCGCCTTCGACGGGCAGCGGCTCCAGGCGGCGCTGCGCATCGGCGAGCCGGAGCGCATGCTCCCGGCGCTCCTCGCGTCCGAGCGCGAGCTGCCCGGCGAGTACGTGCCCCCCACGAACCTCGGTGTCCTCTACCTCGCCCTCGGGCGGCCGGCCGACGCGCTCGGCGCCGCCGACCGCGCGCTCGCGCTCGCGGAGGGACCGCGCCGGATCCGGGTGCTGGTGCTCCGCGCGGAGGCGCAGGCGAAGCTCGGCGATCGCCCCGGCGCGCGCGCGACGCTCGAGCGCGCCATGAGCGACGGCGAGGCGATGCCCGAGGCGTCGAGGCCGCGCGGCTATCTCCGGAAGGCGAAGAAGCTGCTCGGCGAGCTGGGGACGTCGTGACCCGCGGCGGGGCGCCGTCCGCGCCCCGCATCCTCACCGGCACGGGTACAGGCTCTCGGTGAACCACCAGCGGCCGTCGCGCCGCACGAAGCAGAGCGGCGCCCCGGGCGTCCCGAGGCCGGGCGCTCGGTAGTCGATGCAGGGCAGGCCGGCCGGCCCCGCGCGGGCGTCCGCGCGGAACGCGACGAGCACCGCCACCTCGCGCGCCTCGCGGAAGAAGGCGCGCAGCGAGCGGGCCATCCCGGGGAAGGGGACGTGGCCGGGTCCGCCGAAGAAGACGCCGTGCAGCCAGCTCCCCTCCGCGCGGAGATCCTGCTCGACCCGCTCGCGCGGCACGACGCGGTCGCCGCAGCGCAGCCCGTCCGGCGGGACGCGCGCCACGACGGCCCCGACGTCGCCCGCCTCGATGGCGCGCTGCAGCTCGCCGCCGAGCCGGATGAGCTCACGCGCGATCGCCTCCCGGCGGCGCTCGACCGACTCCTTTCCACCGGCGGGAGAGGCCGCCTTCGGGGCCGCGCGGCCCGGCGTGGCGCGGGGCGCCTCGGCGGCGCGCGCGGGGGAGGCCGTGAGCGCCATCGCGAGGAGGACGGTGAGGAGCGGGCGCACGGCCGAACCGTAGGCGAGCGCCGCGGGCGCTGCAACGGAGAGTCTGGTCGCGGTCGGGTCCGAGGCCGGTCGTCCCGGCGCGGGGTCCGGCCCGACGTCCTCGTCACTCGCCCGCGGCCGGCTCACGGGATGCGGTACTTCAGCAGGTGCGCCTCGAGCGGGCCGTTCCAGAGCCGGTGATCCACCTCGGGCCGGAGCGCGATCGCACGCTCGAGGAGCGGGTTCCCCGAGAGCACGACGGCGGTCCACCCGGAGTGGCGGGCGAGCATCTCGGCGAGGCCGCGGTAGAAGCCTCCGAGCTTCTTCTGCTGCACGCGCGGGTCCTCCTCGCCCGACATGAGCCGCTCGCCGTAGGGCGGGTTCGTGACGAGGAAGCCGCGCGCCGCGATGGGCTGGAGCTCGCGCGCGTCGCCGCGCTCGATGGTCACGTCCGCGGCCACCCCGGCGGCGGCGGCGTTGCGGTGGAGGGCGTCGATGGCCTTGGTGTGGAGATCGCGGGCGAGCACCGGCGCGGGCGCGCGCGGGAGGATCGCCTCGCGCGCCTCGACCTTCATGCGGTCCCAGGCGGACTGGGGGGCGCCGCGGTACATCGGCCAGCGCTGGAAGCCGAACGCGCGGCCGAGGCCGGGCGCGACGTGGCGGGCGCGGAGCGCGTGCTCGATCGCGAGCGTTCCGGAGCCGGCCATCGGATCCACGAAAGGCGCCTCGGGGTCCACGCCGCCGAGGAGCAGGATCGCGGCGGCGAGGGTCTCCTTGAGCGGCGCCAGGGTGGCCGCGCCGCCGCGGTAGCCGCGGCGGTGGAGCGGCTCGCCGGCGAGGTCGAGCGAGAGGGCCGCCTCGTCGCGGGCGAGGTGGAGGACGATGCGGACGTCGGGATCCTTGGCATCGACGTCGGGGCGCGCGCCGAGCGCCTCGCGGAGCACGTCCACCGCCGCGTCCTTCACCTTGAGCGCAGCGTACCCCGAGTGCGTGATGGCGGAGGAGGTGACCGTCGCCTCGACCGCGAGGGTGGTCCGGAGCGTGAGCCACTCGCCCCAGGCCACCTGGCGCGCGCCCTCGTAGAGCGCCTCCGGCGACGGGGCGGGGAACCGCGCGAGCTCGAGGAGCACGCGCATCGCCGTGCGCGCGTGCAGGCAGGCCTTCATGCCGGCCTCGAGCGGGCCCTCGAAGGAGACGCCGCCGCGGTCGCCGCGCACGGCGGGGAGGCGGAGCGCGGACAGCTCTCGGCGGAGGGCACCCTCGGTACCCTTCGCGCACGTCGCGAAGAAGCGCATCGCCGTCTTTTACCTCGGCCGGGCCGCGCTGGCGCGCGCGCCGCCGTCGAACACGCCGAGCCTGACCGACCCCTTGGCCGTGCGCTTCGCCGCGTACATGAGCTCGTCCGCGCGCGCCATCATCTCGTCCACCGAGACGGCGGGCTTTCGGAACACCGCCGCCCCGACGCTGAAGCGCACCGCCCAGCCGTGCCGGTCCATCGTCTCCCGCAGCGTCCCCTGGAGCCGCGCGAGGAGCGCCTCCGCCATCGGCTCGTCGGTCTCCGGGAGCAGGAGCCCGAACTCGTCGCCTCCCAGGCGCGCGACCGAGTCGATGGCGCGGGTCGCCGACCGGAGCGTCCGCCCGACGACGGCGAGCAGCGCGTCGCCCTCCGCGTGGCCGAGCCGGTCGTTCACGTCCTTGAAGTCGTCGCAGTCCACGTAGGCGAACGTGAGCGGCCGGCGGTGCCGCCGCGCGCGCTCCAGCTCCAGCGTGGCGGCCTCGATGAAGGCGCGCCGGTTGGGGATGTGCGTGAGCGTGTCGGTGCGGGCGAGGAGCTCCTCCGCCTCGAGCCGGACCCGGAGCGCGTTCAGGACGAGGACGAGCGCGAGCGAGGTGCCGAGCTGGATGACGCCGTTCCAGCCGAGCACCGCCACCGGCAGCGCGCGCCCGCCCGACTCGAGCCGGTACAGCGTGTCGGCGGCGGTGGCGACCACGGCGCCGCCGATCGAGAGCGCGACCCCGCCCCGCAGCGTGACGAACCAGGTGCTGAAGCCGATCGGCGCGAGGTAGAGCAGGATGAGCGAGACGTCCGTGCCGGTGAGGTAGTCGGCGAAGCCGACGCAGACCGTCATCCCGAACGCGGCCGCGAGCCAGGCCGCGCGCGCGAGCCCGGAGGGCGCCCCCGCGCCGAGCGCGGCGCGTGACGGGGCGTGGACGCCGGGCGGCGGCGGGGTGGGCGGGCCCTCGGTCGGCCGTCCTCTGGATCGCAGGCGCACGCGCGGTGTCCGTTCAATCCCGGCGCCGGGGCGCCGTGTCAAGCGGGCGGGAGCCTAGCGCCCCGCGGCCACCTCGACGCGGCGGTTGGCGGCGCGGCCGCGCGCCGTGAAGTTGGGGAGGAGCGGGCTCTCGCCGCCTCGTCCGACCCAGCTCACCCGCGCGCGGGAGAGGCCGAGCTGCAGGAGCCGCTCGCCCGCCGCGCGCGCCATCGCGCTCGAGAGCTCCACGTCGCCGGCGCGATCGTCGGTCGCGTCCACGAACGCCTCGACGCGGACCGGGACGCCCGGCGAGGCGCCGAGCGCGATCGCGAGGTCGGCGAGGCCGCCGTCGCGGAGCAGCTCGGCCGTGCGGCCGGAGAACGCGACGTCCTCGACGACCACCCGCTCGCCGGCCGCGAGCCTCCGGGCCCACTCCGCCTGGCGCGGCGTCCGCGGCTGCACCTCGGAGGCCGGCGCGGCGGGCGCGGGCGCCTTCGCCTCCGCGACCGCCGGCACCACCGCGGGCTGCGGGTCGGGCCGGGCGCCCTGGCGCGGCTCCGCGAGGGCGAAGCGCCGGAGCGCCTGCGTGCGCGCCGGATCGAAGCACTGCTTGCGGCCGGGGTCGCCGATCCTGGCGAGCATCGGGCGGGCGAGCTCGTCCACCGTGCGCCGGACGGCCTCCTCCGGCGACTCGCCGGGCGCGGCGTGGACCACCGCGTTCCGCGCGAACAGCAGGCGGTGCGCTCCGGTGACGGCGACGCGCACCGACACGAGCAGGGGGGCGTCCTCGCCCTTTCCCCCGCCCTCGACGGTGCCGTACACCGCCGCGTCGGCGCCCACGAGCTCCGCGAGCTCGAGCGCGAGGCTCGGGGCGATCCCGGCGGGCAGCTCGAGCGGAGTGTCGCGGAAGACCGCGCGCAGCTCGGGGATGGGGAACACGCGCGCCCGCGAGGGATCGACCCCGGAGAGGAGCGCCGAGGTGGCGGCTTCCGCGGCGAGCGCGACGTCGGAGGCGTTCTCGAACGGCGCGACGAGGAGGCACCGCGCGCGCGCGAGCTCCGCGCCGCGGAGCATCGCACCGTTCGGCGTGAGCGTCGCGGGCTCCGCGACGGGGGCGGACGCGCAGCCGAGCGCGAGCGCGAGCGAGGCGGAGAGCGCGAGGCGTCGCATGCGCGCGCCATCGTACCGCGAGCCGCGCCCCGCGCGGGGACCCGCCCTGGGCCGTTCACCGTTCCGTCGCATGGCGGTCATCAGCCTGTCACAGCAGCGTGCGTTAAGCTCGTCCCGTGACGTCCGTACTTCTGGTCGACGACGAGCGGGATCTCCTCTCGCTCCTGGACTTCAACCTGCGAGCCGCCGGGTTCGAGACCCTCCTCGCCACCACGGGCGAGCAGGCGCTGATCCAGCTCAGGCGCAGGGTTCCGGACATCGTCCTCCTCGACCTCATGTTGCCCGACGTGTCGGGTACCGAGGTGTGCCGGCAGATCAAGGCGGACCCCCGCACGCGGCACGTCCCGGTGGTGATGCTCACGGCCAAGGGGGACGAGCTCGACCGCGTGGTCGGCTTCGAGGTCGGCGCCGACGACTACGTGACGAAGCCGTTCAGCGTGCGCGAGCTCGTGCTGCGCCTCAAGGCCGTCGCGCGCCGCGCCGGCGGGGGGCGCTCGGCGGAGCGGCCTCCCGAGTCGGTCGGGCCCATCCGCGTGGACGTGGACGCGCACCGCGCCTTCGTGGACGGCGCGGAGGTGCAGCTCACGCCCCTCGAGTTCAGGCTCCTCACGACGTTCATGGCGCGGCTCGGCCGCGTCCAGTCGCGCGAGCAGCTCCTCGAGGACGTCTGGGAGATGTCGTCGGAGGTCGAGACGCGCACCGTCGACACGCACGTGAAGCGGCTGCGCGAGAAGCTGGGATCGGGCAGGGATCTGCTGGAGACGGTGAGGGGGATCGGCTACCGGCTGATCGACCCCGACGAGAAAGGCTAGCGCGTGCTCGGCCGCACCCCCCTGAACGCCGCCATCCGCGCGCTGCGCGCCGAGCTCGCGGGGGGGCCGCCGGCGGATCTGGGCCGCGACGTGCGCGAGCTCGCGGAGCTCCTCGCCGCGCGCGCGCCGCGCCGGGGCGGTGCGCTCCACCCGGACGCGACCGAGCAGGAGCTCCTCGCGGCGCTCCCCGACGCCGCCGCGCTCGTGTCGCGCGACGGCTGGGTGCGCGTCTCCAACGCCGCCTTCGACACGCTCGCCGCGAGCGGGCGCGCCGCCGGGCTCACGCCGCTCGAGATCACGCGGAGCGCGGAGCTGTCCGAGGCGGTGAAGCGCGCCCTCGAGGGCACCGCGCGCAAGCTCGAGCTGCAGCTCGGCCGCCGCACCTGGCTCGTCCACCTCGCGCCGCTCCTCCGCGGCGAGGTGCTCCTCCTGCTCCGCGACGTCACCGAGGCGAAGCGCGCGGCCGCGACCCGGCGCGACTTCGTGGCGAACGCGAGCCACGAGCTCCGCACCCCGGTGGCGGCCATCCGCGCCGCGGCGGAGACGCTGCTCGCCGGCGCGCTCGAGGATCCCGCCGCCGCGCGCGAGTTCGTGGGCATCGTGGCGCGGCACGCGGAGCGGCTGTCGCGGCTCACCCAGGACCTGCTCGACCTCTCGCGCATCGAGTCGCGGCAGTGGTCGTTCGAGCTCGCGCCCGTCGACGCGGCGCACGTGACGGCGCAGGCCGTGGACCTCGTCGCGGCGGCCGCGCGCGGGAAGGGCCTCCGGCTCGCCGCCGAGGTGCCGGAGGAGGCGCGGGTGCGGGCGGACGCGCGCGCGCTCGAGCAGGTGCTCGTGAACCTCGTCGAGAACGCCGTGAAGTACACGGCGGAGGGCGGCGTGACCGTCGGCGCCGAGCGCGAGGGGGACGGGTGGGTGCTGTCGGTGACGGACACCGGCCCGGGCATCGACCGCCATCACCTGCCGCGGCTCTTCGAGCGCTTCTACCGCATCGACCCGGGCCGCGCGCGCGACCACGGCGGCACCGGCCTCGGCCTCGCCATCGTGAAGCACCTCGTGCAGGGGATGGGCGGCGAGGTCGGCGTCGAGAGCGGCGCGAGCGGCTCGCGGTTCTGGGTGCGGCTCCCCGCCGCCTGAGCTCCGTCGCCTCCGGTCGCCCGTCCTTCCCGTCCGGGCCGGCGCCGCTGCCGAGTTCGCCGTTTCGTCACGCCGCCGCCGTGGGCGCGTCATCGCCGGCCCCTAGAAACGTGCCCGGACCGAGCCTTCGCTCGACCTCACGAAAGGGTCCGACACCTCATGAACCGCCTCACCGCCGTCCTCGCCGTGCTCGCGCTCTGCCCCGCGCTCGCGCGCGCGCAGGAGGCCGCCGCCGCGCCCCAGCAGGTCCCCGCCGAGCAGCAGGCCCCCGCCGCCGCTCAGGGCGGGCAGGAAGAGACTCCGTTCGACGGCTCCGCCATCCAGGGCAAGGTCGACTCCCTCGCGGAGCAGTACGCGGAGACGAAGACCGACGTGGCGAGCCTCAAGAAGCTCAAGTTCTCCGGCTACGTCCAGGGCCGCTACGCCTGGCAGGAGAGCACCGCCGCCGACTTCAACACGACGCCCGAGAGCGCCCCGGCGCAGCAGGGGTTCTTCATCCGCCGCGGCCGCCTCAAGGCGGCTTACGACGCGGACTGGTCGCAGTTCGTCCTCCAGCTCGACGCGACCCCCGCCGGCGTCTCGGCGAAGGAGGCGTTCGCGTCCATCAAGCTGCCGTGGCAGGGCTTCGCCATCGACGCGGGCCTCCAGCTCTTCCCCTTCGGCTACGAGGTCGGCGTCCGCTCCTCGTCGGATCTCGACCTCCTCGAGCGCTCCGCGGTCGTCCGCGCCTACCTCGCCGGTGAGTACGACCTCGGCGTCGCCCTGAAGGGCGTGTACGGGCCGCTCAACTTCAAGGTCGGCCTCTTCAACGGCGACGGCGTCGACGCGAAGCAGGCGGGCTACGACAACGACCAGCGCAAGGACGTGATCGGCCGCCTCGGCGTCGACCTCGGGATGCTCACCGGCGGCGTGTCGGGCTGGTACGGCAAGACCGTGAACTACGTCGCCTCCGACGACCCCGAGTACGACCGCTACCGCCTCGGCGCCGACGCGCAGCTCTACCTCGATCTCCTCCCCGTGGGCGGCACCGCGCTCAAGGGTGAGTACATCTGGGGCCGCACGACCATCAGCGACAAGAACGGCGGCGCGGGCGACAAGCTCGGCAAGACGGGTCACGGCTGGTACGGGCTCGCCACCCAGAACGTGGGGCGCTACCACCAGGTCGCGTTCCGCTACGAGGAGTTCACGGCGGACAACACGCTCCCGCTCACCGGCACGAACGTGAAGACCGCCCGCGAGATCCAGGCGGCCGTGCACACCTTCGTGGGCGAGGGCGGGAAGATCTCCCTCGCCTGGGCGCACCCGATGAACGGCGACCGGGCCCCGGGCGTTTCGTCCGACCCCAAGCGCGACCAGTTCATCGTCCAGGCGCAGGCCAAGTTCTAGTCACCCAGGGAACAGGAGAAGACACGAATGAAGCGCACGCTCATCGCCCTCGTCGCGGCCATCGCGCCGGCCCTCGCCAGCGCCGCCGTGACCGTGAAGGGCTCCGACACGATGGTCATCCTCGCCCAGCGCTGGGCCGAGGAGTACATGAAGCAGAACACCGGCAAGCGCGTCCAGGTCACGGGCGGCGGCTCGGGCGTCGGCATCGCCGCCCTCATCAACGGGACGACCGACATCGCGAACGCGTCGCGCGCGATGAAGGACGCGGAGAAGGGCAAGGTGCGGGAGCGCTACAACATCCTGCCCACCGAGACCGCCGTCGCGAAGGACGGCGTCGCGATCTACGTGAACGCCGCGAACCCCGTGCAGCAGCTCACGATCGAGCAGCTCGCGAAGATCTACGCGGGCGACGTGACGAACTGGAAGGACGTCGGCGGCAGCGACGCGCCCATCGTCCTCTACTCGCGCGAGAACTCGTCGGGCACCTACGTCTTCTTCAAGGAGAACGTGCTCAAGGGCGCCGACTACGCGTCCTCCGCGCAGACGCTGCCCGGCACGGCCGCGGTGGTGAACGCGGTCGCGAAGGAGAAGAACGGCATCGGGTACGGCGGCGCGGCGTACGCGAAGGGCGTGAAGGAGGTCAAGGTGGTCGGCGCGGACGGCCAGGGCTACACGCCGAGCGCGGAGAACGTCGCCTCCGGCAAGTACCCGCTCTCCCGGCCGCTCTTCATGTACACGCGCGGCAAGCCCTCCGGCGAGGCCAAGGCGTTCATCGACTACTGCCTCTCCCCCGCCGGGCAGAAGATCGTCACGCAGGTCGGCTACTTCCCCGTCAAGTAGCGGACAGGCACCCTGCCGCCCGCCCGGCGTCACGCCGGGCGGGCGGTGCCGTGTCACATGGACGCGACGCGGCCGTCACGCGGGCGTCACCGAGCCGTGCGAGAAACCCCGCCCGTGGAACAGGTCATTGCCGAAACCGGGGAGGAGGCGGTGGCACGCCCCTCCCCGTCGATGCGACGGCGGCAGCTTCGTGAGGCGGCGATCCAGGCGGTCATCACCCTGGTCGCGCTCACCGGCATCGCCGCCGTCGTCCTCATCTTCGTCTTCGTCGCGCGCGAGGCGCTCCCGATCTTCACCTCGCCGGAGGTCCGGGAGGAGACGGACCTCGCGCGCATGTTCCTCCCGCAGGCCTGGCGCGCCGGGCGGCCGGCCTTCTTCAGCTGGCAGCCGGTCTCCGAGATCCCGAAGTACTCGATGGTCCCGCTGTTCGTCGGGACCCTCAAGGTGACGGCCGTCGCCATGCTCGTGTCGGTGCCGGTGGGCGTCGCGGCGGCGCTCTTCACCTCCGAGTTCGCGCCCCGGCGGCTGCGCGAGGTGCTGAAGCCGACGATCGAGCTCCTCGCCGGCATCCCCTCCGTGGTGCTCGGGTTCTTCGCGCTCATCGTCCTCGCGAGCGTCCTCCAGGACGCGTTCGGCTTCACCTCGCGCCTGAACGCGGTGGTGGCCGGGGTCGCGCTCGCCCTCACCGTGGTGCCGGTCATCTTCACGGTCAGCGAGGACGCGCTCACCGCGGTCCCGCGCAGCTACCGCGAGGCGTCGCTCGCGCTCGGGGCCACCCGCTGGGAGACGGCGTTCAAGGTGGTGCTGCCCGCCGCGGCCCCGGGCGTGCTCGCCGCGGTGGTGCTCGGCTTCGGCCGCTCCATCGGCGAGACGATGATCGTGCTCATGGCCTCCGGCAACGCCGCGATGACGACCTTCAGCCTGGGCGACTCGGTCCGCACGCTGCCCGCCACCATCGCCGCGGAGATGGGCGAGGTGGTGTTCGGGGGCACCCACTACGCGGTGCTGTTCTTCATCGGGGTGGAGCTGTTCCTCTTCACCTTCGTGCTCAACTCGCTCGCGGCGGCGTTCGTGAAGCGGCTCGTGCGGCGCATGGCGGGGACCGCGTGAGCGTCGCCAGCCGCAAGACCCTCGGCGCCGCGCTGACGGTCCTCACCGGGGCCGCCGCCGCGCTCGTCGTCGCCATGCTGGCGGTGATCCTCGTGGACGTGTTCCGCGGGGGCGCCGGCCGGGTGAGCTGGGAGTTCCTCACCTCCTCGCCGGAGGAGGGGATGACCGCGGGCGGCATCTTCCCCGCCATCTACGGCACCGCGGTGATGACGCTCATCATGACGGTCGCCGTCATGCCGGTCGGCGTCCTCACGGCGGTCTACCTGCACGAGTACGCGGCGCCGAGCTCGCGCATGGCGGCGCTGGTGCGCGTCGCCGTCACGAACCTCGCCGGGGTGCCGTCGATCGTCTTCGGCCTGTTCGGCCTCGGCTTCTTCATCCAGTTCGTGGGCGGGGCGCTCGACCACGCGCTCTCCCCGCCGGGCGAGCTCCACTACGGGCGCCCCGCGCTCCTGTGGGCCGCGCTCACGCTCGCGGTGCTGACCCTCCCGGTGGTCATCGTCGCGACCGAGGAGGCGCTCCGCGCCGTCCCGCGCGAGCACCGCGACGCGAGCCTCGCGCTCGGCGCGACCCGCTCGCAGACCCTCGCCCGCGTCGTTCTCCCCCAGGCGCTCCCGGGTATCCTCACCGGCGCGATCCTCGCCGTGGCGCGCGGCGCGGGCGAGGTGGCACCCCTCCTGTTCACGGGGGTCGCCTACTTCCTCCCCGAGCTGCCCGGCTCCGTGTGGTCGCAGTTCATGCACCTCGGCTACCACGTCTACGTGCTCGCGACGCAGTCGCCCGACGTCGAGGCGACGCGCCCCCTGCTCTACGCGACGGTGTTCGTGCTGCTCGCGCTCACCTTCGCCCTGAACCTCGTCGCGATCGCCATCCGCACCCGCACCCGCCGCAAGGCCGCCGCCGGACACTGAGATGACGAGCATCCCCCAGCACGCCTCCGCCGCCCCGAAGATGGAGACCCGCGGGCTCGAGATCCGCTACGGCCCGAAGGCCGCCGTGAAGGGCGTGAGCCTCACGCTCCCCGAGCGCCAGGTCACCGCGCTCATCGGCCCCTCGGGCTGCGGCAAGTCCACCTTCCTGCGGGCGCTCAACCGGATGAACGACCTCATCCCGGGCGCCAGCGCCTCGGGCGAGATCCTGCTCGACGGCCGCAGCATCTACGCGGGGCACCTCGACGCCGTCGAGCTGCGCCGGCGCGTGGGCATGGTGTTCCAGAAGTCGAACCCGTTCCCGAAGTCGATCTTCGAGAACGTCGCCTACGGCCTGCGCATCGGCGGCCTCTCCGACAAGCGGGAGCTCGGGGAGCGCATCGAGCGCTCGCTGCACTCGGCGGCGCTCTGGGACGAGGTGAAGGACCGCCTCGGGGAGAGCGCCATGGGCCTCTCGGGCGGCCAGCAGCAGCGGCTCTGCATCGCGCGGGCGCTGGCGGTCGAGCCGGAGGTGCTGCTCATGGACGAGCCCGCGAGCGCGCTCGACCCCATCGCCACGGCCAAGATCGAGGACCTCATCCACGAGCTGAAGGCGCGCTACACGATCGCCATCGTCACCCACAACATGCAGCAGGCGGCGCGCGTGTCGGACCAGACCGCCTTCTTCTACATGGGCGAGCTCGTCGAGGTCGGGCCCACCGAGCAGATCTTCACGACGCCACGCGAGCAGCGCACCGAGGATTACGTCACCGGCAAGTTCGGCTAGGCTTCTCCTCGAGGACGATCATGGCGACGACCCATACCGACAAGACGTACGAGGCGGAGCTCCGGGAGCTCCGCGACCGGCTGCTCGCGATGGGGGGCCTGGTCGAGCAGGCCATCGTCTCGAGCGTGCGCGCGGTCACCGAGCGCGACGTGGAGCTCGCCGAGCAGGTGAAGCTGCGGGACCGCGAGATCAACCGGATGGAGGTGGACGTGGACGGCCAGTGCCGGCGCATCCTCGCCCTGCGCCAGCCGGCCGCCTCCGACCTGCGCTTCATCACGACCGCGCTCAAGATCGTGGTGGACCTGGAGCGGATGGGTGATCTCGCGGTGAACGTCGCCGAGCGCGCGCTCGACCTCGCCCAGGCGCCCGCCTTCGCGCCCACCCATGACCTCGCCAAGATCGCGGACCTCGCCGAGGCGCAGCTCAAGAAGGCGCTCGACGCGTTCGTCACCGGAGACGTCGCGAAGGCCGAGGAGGTCATGAAGAGCGACGAGCTCATCGACGCCCTCTACCTCAAGATCTTCAACGACATGCTCGGCCGCATGATGGAGGACTCGAAGAACATCCGCCGCGCGACCGCGCTCATGTTCGCCGCGAAGCACCTCGAGCGCTTCGGCGACCACGCGACGAACCTCGCCGAGATGGTCGTCTACATGGTCCGCGGCACCGACGTGCGTCACCCGCGGAGCCGCGCGCCGGGCGTCCCCGGCGCGTAGGCGGCGGTCGCCGCGAGCGCGCCGCCGAGGCGCCCTGGCCGTGGAAGAGGCGCCTCTCGCGCGCGGAGCGGCCTCGCGCCCGAGCCGGCGCCGACGCCTATCGCTGCGAGGCGCCGCTCCCCCGAGGTCAGGGCTGCCGCGTGGCGGGCCCGGAGGCGCCGCCGACCGCGCCCGCTGCGCCGGATCCCGAGCCCTCCGGGGCGCCACCCGCGGGCGGCGACATCCCCGACGTGCCGCCCGCGCCGGGCGACTGCGTCGCGCCGTTCCCGCCGGTGGTCCCGGCTGCGCCCGTCCCGCTCCCGGTCGTGCCCGCGGGGACGCAGGTGGTCCCGACCGCGCTCCCGCCGGTCCCGGTCCCCGCGCCCGTGGCGCCCGAGCCGGTCCCCTGCGCCGCGCCCGCCGCCGCTCCGGCCGTCGCGCCGTCACCGGGGGTCGTGGCGGTGGAGGGCACTCCGGCGCTCGTCGCGGGGACCATGCCCGGCGGGCAGGGCTGAGCGCCCGTGCCGCCCGTCGTCCCGGCGCCGCCGGCCGTCCCGGCGGCCCCGGCGGTCCCGGTCCCGGCCGCGCCCGGCGTCGTCCCTGCGGTGGTCGAGTCGGTGGTGCCCGCGCCCGCCTGGCCGGGCTGGGCAGCGCCGGCGGTGCCGGCTCCGGAGGCGCCCGCGGCGCCAGGCTGTCCGGTGGTCGTGCCCGCCTGGGCGAGGGTGAGCGCCGGCGCCAGGAGCGCCGCCGCGATCGAGAGCTTCCGCATGTGGATTCCTCCCGCCCGAACGGATGCGCATCGCGCGACGAGCGCGCGCGCTCACCCGCCGGCTCAGGAGACGAGGAGGCGGGCCGCGAGCCCGGCCGCCACCCCGAGGAGCGCGCCGGCGCCCACGTCGAGCGGGTAGTGCGCGCCGAGGTACACGCGCGAGAGCCCGATGCCCACCGCGAGGAGCAGCGCCAGCGGCCCCAGCCCCTTGGGCTCGCCGGCGTAGGCCACCGCCACGCCGAACGCGGCGGCGGTGTGGCCGGACGGGAACGAGAAGCGGTCGGGGTTCTGCGCCAGGGCCTCGAAGCCCGCGATCGAGACGTCCGGCCGCGCGCGGGTGAGGCTGCGCTTCAGCGACTGGGAGAGGACCGTCGCGAGCAGCGAGGCCGCCCCGAGCCGCAGCCCGAGGTGCTTGCCCTGCGCCGTCCCGGTGGCGAGCAGCGCGAGGCCGGCGAAGGTCCAGCTCTTCGCGTCGCCCGCGTGCGTCAGCGCCCGCGCGACCGCCGTCCGCCACGGGCTGTGGAAGCGGCTGAACGAGAGGAGGAGCGCCTCGTCGAAGGAGAGGATACGGGCCAGGCGACCGGTCCGGATGACGACCGTCGCCGTGGACGGGTCGATGGCGATCGAGGCGCCACCGCCCGCGTCGATCTCGATGGCGCCGCCTGGGGTGGTGGGGTCGTGGCTCATCTGGCTGCAGGGTGCCGCGCGCCCGTTTCGGCGACGCGGCCCGCCTGCAACATCTGGGTGACGTCTCCCTGCAGCAACTCCCCGAAAGCGGTGAAGAGCTCGCCCGTCAGGTAGCGCGTGCCGCGCGGATCGCGGCGCCGCCGGGCGCGCAGGAGATCGTTCGAGGCGGGATCGTCCGGCCGTGAAAGGTCCATGCGCGCGCGCTCGACGCCCGTGCGGGCGCGGTGCAGGAGGAACACCGTCGTGCCCTCGACGCGCTCGACGAGCGCGACGTGCGTGAAGCGATCGTCGAGCCGCCGATCGCGATCGCGGTCGTAGCTGTCGTGGAAGAACACGAGCGTGCCCGGGCGCGGCGCCTCGACCGGCCGGCTCGCGCGGTAGAGCGACTCGGAGCGGGACACGCCCGGGCCGAGCCGCACGCCGACGCCCGCCGCCCGGTACGCGCGCAGCACGAACGCCGAGCAGTCGCCGCGGAAGCGCCTCCCGAGGAGCGCGCGCGCAGCGGCGACGATGCGCTCCCGCACGGCGTCGAGCGCGGCGTCGGCGCCCGGCTGCGCGGCGCGCTCCGGCGCGGCCTCGGCGCCCGCGTCCGGCGCCGCCTCCGGCTCCGCGCCGAGCTCCGGCGCGCGCCGCGGCGGCTCCGGCGGCGCCTCGCCGGGGGGCGGGGTGGGGTCGCGATCCGCGGACGTCGAGGCCCCGTCGAGCGGCGGCGCGACCGCGCTGCGGGCGGCGCAGCCGGCGCCGAGGACGGACGCGAGGGTGAGCGCGAGCAGCTTGGCGGCGCGGCGGGCGGTGCGCCCTGGGGTCCCGCTCATCGGTGCGCGATCTCCTGGAGCATGGTCGCGTCCACCATACCCGAGAGCTCGCCCTTGGGCGCGAAGCCCAGCGCCTGCGCGTCGCGCGCCATGCGCTCGAGCTGCGCCTTCAGCGGGTCCACGGTCGGCGCCACGCGCGAGAAGGCGTCGCGCAGCACGGCCTCCCGGAGCGGCTTGCCGGTGCGCGCCCCGTAGGCCGCGTTCGCGAGCCGGGCGAAGCCGGCTCGATCCTGCTCCCAGCGCCGGGTGAGCTCGAGGTGCGCGCGCACGAGCGCGAGCACCTCGGGGCGGCGCCGCTCGAGCGCGCGCGCGGACACGACGAGCACGGTGGTGGGGAAGCGCCCTTCTGGCCAGAGGGTGCGCTCGTCCACGAGGATCCGTCCGCCCGCCTCGGCCACGAGCCGCGACGCCCAGGGCTCCGGCACCCACGCGCCGGCGAGGTCGCCGCGCGCGAAGAGCGCGAGGATGTCGGGGTTCGCGAGCGGCGTCACCTCCACCGTCCCCTGGCCGCGCGCGTCGTGGAGCCCCACCTTGCGGAGCCACATGCGGAGCGCGACGTCCTGCGTGTTGCCGAGCTGCGGCGACGCCACGCGCTTCCCGGCGAGATCCGCGGGGACGCGCGCGTCCTTCACCACCAGCGCCGCGCCGCCCGAGGTGGCGCCCGCGAGGACGCGCAGCGCCTGCCCCTGCGTGCGCAGGAACGCGATCGCGGCCGGGCCGGGGCCCACGTAGCTCGCGTCGAGGTCGCCCGCGAGCAGCGCCTCCATCGCCGCCGGCCCCGCGTTGAACATGCGCGTCTCGAGCCGCGCCGGGAGCGCCCGCGCGAAGGTGCCGTCGTCGACGCCCACGAGCGCCTGGGCGTGCGTGACGTTCGGGAAGTAGCCGAGGCGGAACGGCGCGTCGGGCCCCCGCCCGCGGGAGCAGCCGCCGGCGAGCACGAGCGCGGCCGCCGCCACGACGGCGACGGGCGACGCGCGACGCGTGGCGAGACCGAGAAGACGCGGCGTCACGCGGGCTCCTCGAGGAGCCCCCAGCGGCGCCGCACGCGCAGCTCGAGGATGCGGAAGAGGACGCGATCGACCGCGACGCCGATGGCGACGATGGCGGCCATGACGCCCATGACCTGCGCCGCGTCGAGCAGCTCGCGGCCGTTCTGCAAAAGCTGCCCGAGGCCGCCCGCGACGAAGAGGAGCTCGCCCGCCATGAGCGCGCGCCACGCGAAGCTCCAGCCGAGCTTCAGCCCGGTGAGGATCCCGGGGAGCGCGGCGGGCAGGAGCACCCCGGCGTGGAAGCGCGCGCCGCGGATCCCGAGCGTGCCGGCGGCGCGGAGGATGAGCGGGTCCACGCCCGCGATCGCGTCCTCCGTCGCGATCGCGATCGCGAGCACGGAGCCCATGACGACCACGAACAGGATGGCGGTCTCCGAGAGGCCGAACCAGAGGATCGCGAGCGGCAGCCAGCAGATCGACGGGAGCGCCTGCAGGCCCAGCACGACGGGGCGGAGCGCGCCGCGCAGGAGCGCGCTCCGCGCGAGCAGGACGCCGAGCGGGACCCCCGCCACCGCCGAGAACGCGTACCCCTGCGCGAGGCGGCCGAGCGAGCGCGCCGCGGCCGCCCCGAGCCGGCCGTCCGCGGCCATGTGGACGACGCTCGCGGCGACCGCGAGCGGGCCGGGGAAGAGCCAGTGAGGCCAGGGGCCGATCCTAGAGAGGAGCTCCCAGATGAGGAGCGGGACCGAGAGGAGCAGCCCCGTCCGCAGCGATCCGTGCATCCCGTCCCTCCGCCGCGCCCGCCGCCTCGGCGCGCCTCAGCTCGTCCCGGATGCGCCGCGACATCTCCACGAGCGCATCGTCGTCCGGATCGCGCGGTCGCTCGAGCCGGACGTCCAGGTCCTGCAGCACGCGGCCGGGCCGCGCCGCCATCACGATGACGCGGTCGCCGAGCACGAGCGCCTCGCGCACGTCGTGCGTCACGAACACCACCGTCTTGCGGTCCCGCAGCCAGACCTGCTGGAGGAGCTGGTGCATGTGGCTGCGGGTCTGCGCGTCGAGCGCGGCGAACGGCTCGTCCATCAGCAGCACGGCCGGGTCGAGCGCGAGGGCGCGCGCGAGCTGGACGCGCATGCGCATGCCGCCCGAGAGCTGGTGCGGGAGCGTCTCCTCGAACCCGTCGAGGTGGACGCGTCCGACGTACTCGCGGGCGCGCGCGTCGGCATCGGCGCGGGAGAGGCCGCGCGCCCGGAGCGCGAAGACGAGGTTCTGGCGGACGGTGAGCCAGGGGAAGAGCGCGGGCTCCTGGAACACGAGCAGGCGGTCCGGCCCGGGGCCCTTCACGCGCAGGCCGTCGATGGTGATGCGCCCGCCGCTCGGCTCGAGGTGGCCGGCGAGCGCGTAGAGGAGGGTGGTCTTCCCGCAGCCGGACGGCCCGACGAGGCACACGAACTCGCCGGCGTGCACCTCGATGTTCACGTCCCGGAGCGCGACCACCTGGTTCCCGAAGCGGTGCCCCACGCGGGAGACGTCGATCTTGGGCGGGCCGGCGCGCTTCACCCGGGGCGTGAGCAGCCCGATCCCGGCGCGGCGCCGGGCCCGGCGCACGGCGCGCGTCAAAAGGGCGAAGCGCCCGCCGACCTGCCTCCACATGCGGCACCAATGTGCGTCCCGCGGGCTGCGAATGCCTGCACCCTCGTCTGGACGCCCCGGCCGAGCGCACGGTGGCCCGATCCCCCGCCCCGTGAAGGCGGTCGCCGGCGCTCCGCCGACCGACCGCGACCGCTCCTCGGGTCGTCAGGGGGAGAGACGCAGGAGCCGGCAGGCGAGCCCGCCGTTGCGAACGGGCAGCGCGGACGCGGGCGCGAGCGGCAGGAGCCGCTCGTACCCGCGGTCGGGCCCGAGGACCGCGACCTCCCAGCCGCGGAGCCGGGGGAGGAGCGCGCCCAGCGCGCGCCAGGCGAGGGCAGCGTCCTCGTCGAGCCGCACGCCGTACGGTGGGTTCACCGCGCACAGCCCCGGCCCGGGGGGCGGCTCGACGCGGGCGGCGTCCGCGCGCTCGAAGCGGATCGCGTCCGCGACGCCCGCCGCGGCGGCGTTCTTCTGGGCGAGCCGGAGCGCGCCGGCGTTCCGGTCGGAGGCGTGGATGGCGACCGCGATCGGCCGGGCCTGCGCCGCGAGGCGCGCGCGGAGGCGCTCGGTGCGGGCGGCGTCGTGGCCGGGCAGGCGCTCGAAGGCGAAGGAGCGGCCGAGTCCCGGCGCGCGCCGGCCGGCGGCGAGCGCCGCCTCGATGGCGATCGTCCCCGAGCCGCACATCGGATCGAGGAAGGGGCGGTCGCCCTTCCACCCGCACGCGAGGAGGATGCCCGCGGCGAGCGACTCGCGCAGCGGGGCGGCGCCGATCCGGGCGCGCCAGCCGCGGCGGAAGAGCGGCGCCCCGGCCGCGTCGACCGAGAGGGTCGCGCGCCCGCGCCCGGTGCGGACCTCGAGCGCCGCGCCGCCCGCGCGGCGCGCCGCGGCGCGCTTCGCGGCGGGGAGCTCCGCCGGGTCGCCCTCCCACAGCCGCAGGAGCACCGCGTCCGCGGCGCGGGAGGCGAGGCAGGCGAGCGCGGCGGCGTCCTCGCCCTCGGCCTCGGCGCCGCCCGGGAGGGCGCGCGCGGCGAGCCCCAGCGCCGCGAGCTCGGCCGCGAGGACGGGCTCGAGCCCGGGCGCGCAGGCGCAGAAGATCCGCTCGGAACGGCTCATGCGCCGCATCCTGACGGCACCCCGGCGCCGCTCGCAAGGACGACGCGCGCCCCGGCGCGCGAGCCGCTCGCCCACGGGGCCGGCGGACCGTCGCGCTTGCGCCGCGGCGGCCCCCCCGGGTAAAGGTCGCCGCCTCGGGAGGCTCCTTGCGGCTCGGCGGCTTCGTCATCCACGGCGACAACGCGGACACCCTCGCGCGCTGCCTCGACTCGGTCGCGGCGGTCGCGGACGAGCTCGTCGCGGTGGACTCCTGCTCGTCGGACGGGTCCGCCGAGCTCGTCCGCGCGCGCGGCATCCGCCACGTGGTCCACCGGTGGGAGGGCTACGGCGCCGCGCGCCAGGTGGCCACGGAGGCCTTGCCCGCCTGCGACTACGTGTTCTTCCTCGACTCGGACGAGTGGCTGGAGCCCGAGGCGATCGCCGCGCTCCGCGCCTGGAAGGCGTCCGCGCCGTCCGCGCCGCACTACTCGCTCGTCCGGCGCGACTGGGCGGAGCTGCCGGGTCACCGCTTCCTCTTCCGCACCGAGCGGCACGTCCGGCTCGTGCGGCGCGACCACGCGCGCTGGGAGCCGAGCATGATCGTCCACGAGGCGCTCCCGCCCGCGGCCACGGTGCGGCTCGAGGCGCACGTCGAGCACCGCTTCGCGACGAGCGTCGAGGGGATGCGCTCGAAGGTCGATCGCTACGCGCTCCTGTGGGCCATCCGCTTCCACGCGGAGGGACGCCGCACGAAGCCGCCTGCGCTCCAGAAGGTGGTCCACGCCGCGAAGGAGACGCTCGTCCACGGCGCGCTGTTCCGCGGGGGCCGCGACGGCGTCCGCCTCGCCGAGGCGGTCGCGCACTACCACGCGCGCAAGTACGCGCTGCTCGACGACGTGCGGCGCGGCGCGCACCCCGAGCTCGTCCGCGCCTTCGCGGAGCGGCGGTTCGCGGACGTGTACCGGCTGCTGCCGTAGCGGGCGCGCCGTTCAGCGCCGTCCGGCTTCCTCCCCGGGCCCTCCGCCCGGACGCCGCGCCGCCTGCGCGAGGAGCACGCCTCCGGCGAGGAGCGCGGCGGGGACGAGCAACATGGCCCACCAGAGCGAGGTGCGGTGCGAGACCGCGCCGACGACGAGCGCCGCCGGCGCGTCACCGAGGAGCGCGACGAGGAGGAGCGCGCCCGTCGCGGCGCCGCGTCGGTCGGCGGGCAGCGTCCGCGCGAGCGCCTCGCGCAGCGCGGCGAGCGCGACGAGCACGAGCGCGATGGCCGTCACCAGGGCGGCGAGGTACGCCACCGGGCGCCGGGCGAGGAGGGCGCCGAGGGCGAGCGGCGCGGCCGCCAGGGCCGCCCCGGGGCAGAGCCAGCGGGAAGCGCCGGCCCGCCGGAGCGCCTCCGCGAGGACGCCGCGTCCCCAGGCGGCCGCGGCCCCGGCCATGAGCACGGCCGCGCCGGTCTCGAGCGGCGAGATCGCGCGCGGCACCCCGCGAGCGCGCTCCAGGAACGCGGGCGCCCAGGTGGCGAGCGCGCCGGCCGCGAAGGCGACGAGCGCGCCGCCGGCGAGCGCGCGCCGGAACGCGGGATGGCGGGGGAGCGCGGAAGGGGCGGCGGCGACCGCCCCCCGGCTCAGCGTGACGGTGGCGAGGAGCGAGGTCGCCGCGGAGGCGACGAGGGCCGCGCGCCAGCCGAGGCGCCAGCCGAGCGCGCCGGCGCCCGCATAACCGAGCGCCGCGAGCGCGACCGCGGTGGTGACGAGGGCGCCGCCGCCTGGCAAGGTCTCCTCGCCTTCGCGCGGCGACTGACGCGCAGGGGCCGCGGCCGCCGAGGCGGCGCCCGCCGCCGCGCGCGAGAGGAGGAGCGTCCCCGCGCCCCGCGACGCCCAGGCGAGCGCCCCCGCCGCGCTCCACAGGGCGGCCGAGAGCACCCCGCGGATCCTTCGGGCGGGCGCGCGCGCGGGGCGCAGCGCGAGGACGCCCAGCGCGAGCGCGGGGACGCTCGCGGCGAGCCCGAGCTGCAGATCGGTGAGCCACAGGTCGGCGCGCATCCGCTCCAGCACCGCGCCGAAGGCGGCGCGATCGAGGAGCGGCAGCGCGTGCACGAGCGCCAGGAGCGCAGCGGCGCGGGCGGCCGGGCGGGCGGGCAAGCGGGACTCGGCGCGGGGCGCCCTCACGCGGCGGGAGCCTAAACCGCGAGGGCGAGCGGGTCGAGAACGCGAACGCTGGCGGACGCTCGCCGCGCGCGGAGGGAGGCCGTTCCGGCGAGGGTTCGGCCGGCTCGCAAATACCCGGCGTTTCCGCTAAAACGCCCCGCGACCATGATCTCAGTGCAGAACGTCACCAAGGCCTTCGGCCCGAAGCGGCTTTTCGAGGACGTGAACGTCGCGTTCTCGCCCGGGAACCGGTACGGCCTCACCGGCCCGAACGGCGCGGGCAAGACCACCTTCATGAAGATCCTCGCCGGGGACGAGGACTCCGACACCGGCTCCGTTCTCCGGCCGAAGAAGCTCGGCATCCTCCGCCAGGACCACTTCCGCTTCGAGGACAACCGCGTCCTCGACGTCGTCCTCATGGGCAACGGCGGGCTCTGGGCAGCGATCCAGGAGAAGGAGGCGCTCCTCGCCAAGGAGGAGATCTCCAATGAGGACGGCACCCGGCTCGGCGAGCTCGAGGGGACCATCGCCGAGGAGGACGGCTACTCGGCGGAGGCCGACGCGGCGGAGCTGCTCCAGGGCCTCGGTATCGAGGAGCCCTGGCACGATCAGCCCATGCGGGCGCTCACCGGCGGCTACAAGCTGCGCGTCCTGCTCGCGCAGGCGCTCTTCGGCAAGCCCCAGGGGCTGCTCCTCGACGAGCCCACGAACCACCTCGACATCGAGTCCATCCGCTGGCTGGAGAAGTTCCTCCACGCCTACGAGGGCGTGCTCATCACCATCTCGCACGACCGCCACTTCCTGAACGCGATCTGCACGCACATCGCGGACATCGACTACGAGACGATCATCACCTACCCGGGCGGCTACGACGACATGGTCCGCCAGAAGGGCCAGGTGCGCTCGCGCGTCGAGTCGGAGAACGCGGAGAAGAAGAAGAAGATCGAGCAGCTCCGCGAGTTCGTGGCCCGCTTCCACGCCGGCACGCGCGCCTCCCAGGTCCAGAGCCGCATCCGCTCGATGCAGAAGCTCAAGCTCGAGGACATGAAGCGCTCGAACATCCAGGCGCCGTTCATCAAGTTCGAGCAGAAGGCGCCCTCGGGGAAGCAGACGCTCACCGTCGAGGGCATCGACAAGCGCTACGGCGGCAACGAGGTGATCCAGCCGTTCAGCGCGCTCGTCACCCGCGGCGAGAAGATCTGCGTCATCGGCAAGAACGGCGTCGGCAAGACCACGCTCGTGAAGATGATCGCGGGCGAGCTGCAGCCGGACCACGGTCACGTGAAGTGGGGCCACCAGGCGCAGGTCGGCTACCTGCCGCAGGATCAGCAGGGGGCGATCCGGCCGGGGACCACCGCGTTCGGCTGGCTGCGCGAGCTCGAGGACAAGCTCTCCAACGAGGAGATCTCCGGGCTGCTCGGCCGGATGCTGTTCTCGGGCGAGGAGCGGATGAAGCCCACCGCGACGCTCTCCGGCGGCGAGACGGTCCGGCTCCTGCTCGCGAAGCTCATGCTCTTCAAGGACAACGTCCTCGTCCTCGACGAGCCGACGAACCACCTCGACCTGCAGTCGATCGCGGCGCTCTCGGAGGGGCTGCAGCGCTACGAGGGCACCCTCGTCGTCGTCACGCACGACCAGGAGCTCATCCGCGAGGTGGGCACGCGCATCTGGGCGCTGCACCAGGGGGAGCCGGTGCTCGACTTCCCGGGCACCTTCGACGAGTTCGTCGAGAAGCACCCGGATCTCGCCAGCGCGCACGGCTGATCCTCCGCCCCGCCGGACGGCCGAGCGCGAGCGCGCCGGAGCGCGCGCGCCGCTCGCCGCGCGGGCCCTCGCCTCGGGTTCCCTCCGGGTGGGGCAGCAGGCGAGGTCTCCCGTGGCGCGCTGCCGCCGAGCGGCGCATCATCGGCCGGGCCGCTACTGGGGCGGCCGGGAGGGATGTCCATGCGTCAGCTCGTCGTCGCAGCGCTCTCGCTCGCAGTCGCCCTCGGCGCGCGCGGCGCGGAGTTCGAGGGCAGGGCCGAGTACCGGATGACGGGGGGCGAAGGGCCCGCGCGCGAGGGCCACGCCGTCGTGTACCTGTCGCCGAGGGGCTCGCGCAGCGAGCTCGACGTCGCCCCGCCGCCCGAGCTCGTGCAGCAGGGGCTGAAGGATCGGCTGCGGATGATCTCGATCGTGAAGGCGAGCGAGCCCGGGCGCGTGTACTTCCTGCACGAGGAGCGCAAGAGCTACAGCGTCGTCGACTCGAAGCGGGAGGGCGAGCCGCAGGAGCGCTGGACGGTGAAGCGCGCCGGGAGCGATCGCGTCGCGGGGCTCCGCTGCGATCGGGCCAAGGTCGAGAGCTCGGGCGGCGCGAGCTTCGACGTCTGCGTGACGCGCGAGCTCGGGACCGTCGCGGGCTGGGCGGCGGCGAGCGGCGACGCGGACTCGGCGCTGCCGCGCGCCCTGAAGGAAGCCGGGCTCGACGGCCTGCCGGCGCGCTGGGTCCTCCTCGACGCGAAGACGGGCGAGCCGCGCATGAAGATGGAGCTCGTGAGCGCGAAGAAGCAGAAGGTGCCGGCCTCGATGCTCGAGGTGCCGGCCGGCTACGCCCGCACGGAGTCGCCGGTCGCCTCGCCGGAGATGCAGCAGAAGATGGAGGAGGCGATGAAGCAGCGCGAGGAGGCGCTGAAGAACCTCCCGCCGGAGCAGCGCAAGAAGCTGGAGGAGCTGATGAAGCCGCCCGCGGGCGAGGCGCCGCCGGCCGGCAAGTGACCGCGACGCGAGCGGGGCGTCAGCGCCCCAGCACGGCGCGGAGCACGTCGGGCCGATCGGTCACGATCGCGTCGACGCCCATGGCGAGCAGCGCGCGCATCTCGTCGGCGGCGTCGACCGTCCAGGCGTGCACGGGCATGCCGCGCCCGTGGAAGTGCGCGATGACCGGCGGGCAGACCACCTCGAGCTCGTTCATGCGCGCCGGCAGCGAGGCGAGCGCGTAGCCGCCGGGGCAGGCGGACGCGTCGCCGCCGGAGAGCGCCGCGAGGACGTGGCAGGTGGCGGCCTCCTGCGGCAGGTACCGCGCGCAGGCGGGGAGGAGCGCCCCCAGGCGCTCGGCCTGCGCGTCGAAGAACGATCCCACGCAGACGCGGTGCTCCGCGCCGGCCGCCCGGATCGCCGCCGCGAGCGCCTCGGCGAGCGCCGGCTCCTCGGACTTCGCGTCCACGATGAAGCGCATGGCCGGGTAGCGCGCGAGCGCCTCGGCGAAGGTGGGGATCCGGACGCCCGTGCCGCGGCGCGGAAAGGTGCGGCCCCCGTCCGGCGTGAAGCCGAACGCGGCGTCGAGCGTCCGGAGCTCTTCGAGCGTCCGGCCCTCGACCGTCCCGGGCGCGCCGGTGATCCGCTCCGTGGTCTCGTCGTGGAAGACGATCACCACGCCGTCTCGCGTGCGCCGCACGTCGGTCTCGATCGCGTCCGCGCCGAGCTCCGCGGCCACGTCGAAGGCGGGGAGCGTGTTCTCCGGGGCGAGGGCGCTGCCGCCGCGGTGGGCGACGAGCCAGGGGGAGGGGAGGGAGAGGAAGGGGTGCATGGGTCGGGTCGAGGGCGAGATCGGGGGCGAGGATCGAGATCGTCTTCGATCTCGGCGCCTCCCTCGGTTACAACACGCCCGCATGCGCCGCCAGGTGAAAGGGGAGGCCGTCCGCCGCGAGCTCCTCCCCGGCACGTCCACGGAGCTCCTGAAGGAGCTCCACCTCCTCACGCGCGCGGGCGATCTCAACGCGGACAGCCTGCGCAAGCTCAAGCAGGTGAACCACCTCGCGGGGCTCCTCGCGCCGGCGCTCGACGACGTGCTCGGCCGCTTCGGCGACCCGGTCGTCGTGGACTGCGGCGCGGGCAAGAGCTACCTCGGCTTCGTCCTCTACGAGCTCTTCCTCCGGCCGGCCGGCAAGGGGAGCCTCCTCGCGGTCGAGTCGCGCCCGGACCTCGCGCGCGCGGGCGCGGAGCGCGCCGCGCGGCTCGGGTTCGACCGGCTCCGCTTCGTCGAGGCGCCCATCGCGGGCGCGCCCGTGCCCGAGCGCGTCCACGTCGTCACCGCGCTCCACGCCTGCGACACGGCCACGGACGACGCGCTCGCGCTCACCATCCGCCACGGCGCGGACCACGTCGCGGTGGTGCCGTGCTGCCAGGCGGAGGTGGCGCGCCAGCTCGCCGGTGCGCCGGCGCCGTCCCCTCTCCTCGCGCCGCTCTTCGACCACCCCTGGCACCGGCGCGAGTTCGGGTCGCACCTCACGAACGTCGTCCGCGCGCTCGCGCTCGAGGCGGCCGGCTACAAGGTGACCGTCACCGAGCTCACCGGGTGGGAGCACTCGGTGAAGAACGAGCTCATCCTCGGCAAGAAGGTGCGGGCCTCCTCGCGCGACGCGAAGGAGCGGCTCGACGCGCTCGTGGCGGCGGCCGGGGTCCGGCCGAAGCTCCTCCGGCTGCTCGCGGGCGAGCCGGCGTAGGCCGCCTTTGCGCGCCGGCGCCGGCGCGTGGGATAAGCCCGCCCGTGGACCTGCGACGAACAGAGGGTGAGCGGGTCGAGGTCGCCGCGATCGAGGCCGAGGGCCCGCGCGGGCTCGCCGGCCTGCGCGCGCTGTGGCGCGCCGTGCTCGGCGCGCTCGCCTTCCGCGCCGCCTGCTACGCGGTCATGACCACCGCGGCGATCTGGAACGAGCGGCGCCTCGCGCCGCCGCTCCCGGACCTCGTGCTGTCGGCGGTGCCGTACGTCGACTGGATCGCCCGCGCGAACTACGTGCTCTGGCTCGTCGCGTACGTCCCGCTCGCGCTCGCGCTCCTGTGGCGCGCGCCTCGCCGCTTCGCCCGCTACACCGTGACGGGCGGCCTCGTCTCGCTCGCCCGCGGCGCGACGCTCGTCCTCACCGGGCTCGGCGCCCCGCCGCCGCAGGTCGGCGGCGTCGGGATCGCGGGCCACGGGTTCGGCGAGGTGTTCCTGTCCCTCGTGTCCCCGTGGCAGGTGTTCGCCGACGGGTCCATGCGCGCCTACCTCACGCAGGATCTGTTCTTCTCGGGCCACACCGCGACCACCTTCCTGCTCGTGCTGTACGTGTGGCGCTCGCCGCCGCTCCGCGCGGCCGCGCTCGTCGCCCACGTGCTCGTCGTCGCGTCGGTCTTCCTCTCGCACCTGCACTACGCGATCGACGTGGTGGGCGCGTACGCGGTGACGTTCGCGATCTTCGCCTTGCGCGAGGGCTGGCCCGCCCGCGCGGGCGACGGGGCCTGAAGGCCGCGGCGCGCGCTCCCGGGTACGGGGCCGCGCGGGCGCGCTACTTCCCGACGAGCAGCTCGACGACGCCCGTCGTGATGGCCGGCAGGTAGGTGATGGCGAGCACGCCCGCCGCCATGATGAGCAGGAACGGGAAGGCCTTGCGGTACATGTAGGGCAGGGGCTTGCCGAAGCGCGAGGCGGCGAGGAAGAGGTTCAGGCCCATCGGCGGGAACAGGAACCCGAGCTCGAGGTTCGCGAGGAACACGACGCCGAGGTGGATGGGCTCGATCCCGTAGGCCGCGCCGAGGGGCGCCACGAGGGGGGCGAGCACCACGATCGCCGAGTAGATCTCGAGCACGCTCCCGAGGACGAGGAGCACCGCGTTCAGCATGAGCAGGAAGAGCGCCGGGCTCTTCACCGTCGCGGTCATCCACTCGACGAGCCGGGTGGGGATCTCCGCGTCCACGAACCAGGAGGTGAGCCCGAGCGCCGTGCCGAGCAGGATGAGCACGCTGCCGACGAGGGCGGCCGCGTCCACCAGCACGCGCGGCAGATCCCGCAGCGGGTGGATGGAGCGGAAGATGAAGAGCTCGACCACGATCGAGTAGGCCGCCGCGAGCGCCGCCGCCTCGACGATGGTGGCGAACCCGGTCGCGACGGAGACCACGACCAGGGTCGGCAGGCCGAGGTCCCACTTCGCCGCCCACAGCGCGGCGGCCGCCTCGCGCGGCTCGAACCGCTCGCGCGGCGCGTGGGAGCGGATGCCGACCGCCACGCCGTACGCGGCGACGATGACGATCATGAGCAGGCCCGGGACGAGCCCGCCGAGGAACAGGTGGTCGATGGGCGCCTGGGCGACCACGCCGTAGAGGATGACCGGCAGCGAGGGCGGGAAGAGCAGACCGAGCGAGCCGGAGGCGGTGACGAGCCCGACCGAGAAGTCCTCCGGGTAGCCCTCGCGGCGGAGCGCGGGGAGGAGGAGCCCGCCGAGGGCGAGGATCGTGACGCCGGACGCGCCCGTGAACGTCGTGAAGAGCGCGCAGACGAAGGTCGCCATGATGGCGACGCCGCCGGGCATCCAGCCGAAGATCCCCTTGTACGCGCGGACCAGCCGCTGCGCGGCGCCGCCCTCGGCGAGCACGTAGCCGGCCGCGGTGAGGAGCGGGATCGCCGGCAGCGTGGCGGAGGAGACGAGGTTGAACGTGGCCGTGGGCACCGCCGCGATCGCCTCGGAGCCCCCGTCGCGGAAGAACAGGGCCATCGCGACGCCGCTCATCGCGACGAAGACCGGCGCGCCGAGCAGGAACGCCGCGAGCACGATCGCGAGGAGGATCCAGACGAGCGTCGGCCCGGGCTCGACGGCGCCGAGTCCGAAGGCGGAGGCGGCGAGGGCGAAGGCGGCGGCGCGGGTCGCCCAGCGCTCCGCGCCGGCCCCGTCGCCGGCGCGCCAGGCGAAGCGGAGCGCCATGAAGCCGAAGCCGATCGGCATCACGAGCTCGCTCCACGCCACGCGGATGCCGAACGCCACCGTCCCGAAGCCCCTCCACTCGACGGCCACGAGCCGGGCCGACGCCCACGCGAGGAGCGCGCAGGCGGCCGCCGACACGGCCTGGGTGAAGAACCGTGCCATCCGCCGCGGGCGCCCCGCGGGGACGAGCTCGATGGTCGAGAGGGCGAGGTGGTGGCCGGACGCGGTGGCGAGCAGCGCGCCGAGGAAGCCGACCCACAGCGTGATGTGCTGCGCGAGCACCGCGGAGCCCGGCAGCTCGCGCCCGGTGAAGCGGCGCGAGACCGTCGAGGCCGCGGGGAGGGCGACCATCGCGAGGAGGAAGAAGGCGAGCAGGCCGCGCTCGAGCCGCGTCCCGGCGGCGCGGGCGGGAGCGACCTCGGAGTCGGGAGGGAGCGTGGATGGGGCGGTCACGAGAAAGTCGATTGACCCGTCAGGGAGGGGCAAATATGACTACCACGAACTCCCCTCAGCCGCGCCCTTTCCCGTGAAGCGACTCCTGCTCGTCACTGCACTCTCCGTCACCGCTGCGTCCCTCACCGGCTGTCGCAGCACCGCCATGTCGTTCGTCTCCGACGCCGTGGCCCAGAGCGGCTCCGCCTACGGGTCGGACGACGATCCCGAGCTCGTCCGCGAGGCCGTGCCCTTCGGCCTCAAGACGATGGAGGGGCTCCTCTCCGAGAACCCTAAGCACGAGGGCCTGCTCCGGGCCCTGGCGGGCAACTTCACCCAGTATGCGTACGCGTTCGTCCAGTCGGACGCCGACCGCGCGGACCTCGACGGCAACCTCGACGCGGCCCGCGCCGGCCGGGAGCGGGCGCGCAAGCTGTACCTCCGCGCGCGCGACTACGGCCTGAGGGCGCTCGAAGAGCGGCACGAGCACCTCTCGGCGCAGCTCCGCGAGGGGCGCGATCTCGCCAAGGCGCTGAAGCGCGCCGAGAAGCGGGACGTGGAGGCGCTCTACTGGACGGCGTCCGCCTGGACGCTCGCCATCGCGAACGGCAAGGGGGACATGGCGCTCGTGGCCGAGCTCCCGATCCCGGTCGCCATGATGGAGCGGGCGCTCGCGCTCGACGAGCGCTGGGGGGAGGGGGCGCTGCACGAGTACTTCGTCTCGCTGGACGCCGCCCGCGGCGAGCACGAGGGCGGCGGCCCGGCGCGCGCGAAGGCGCACCTCGACCGCGCGCTCGAGCTCTCGTTGAACAAGAAGCTGGGCCCGCGCGTCGCTTATGCAGAGGGAACCCTGGTGAAGCAGCAGGACCGGGCCGCGTTCGAGCGCGAGCTCGAGGAGGTCCTGCGGGCGAACGCCGAGGAAGTGCCGAAGTACCGGCTCGCGAACATCCTCGCGCAGCGGCGCGCGCGCGTCCTGCTCGACCACGTCGAAGACCTGTTCCTCTGATCCCCAAGGAGATCCCCGTGAAGAAGCTGCTCCTCGCCGCGCTGCTCGCGGCGCTCGCCACCGCCGCCCGCGCGCAGACCGTGACGCTGAAGCTCGGCACGCTCGCGCCGCAGGGCTCCACCTGGCACGACCTCCTCCGCGAGATGGCCCAGAAGTGGGAGCAGGCGTCGGGCGGGAAGGTGAAGCTCCGCATCTACGCAGGCGGCGCCCAGGGGTCCGAGGGCGACATGGTCCGCAAGATGGGGATCGGCCAGCTCCAGGCGGCCGCCATCTCGAACGTCGGCATGCACGACGTCATCCCCGAGCCCCAGGCGCTGAGCGTGCCGTTCCTGTTCCAGAGCGAGGGGCAGATGGAGTGCGCCTTCGACAAGGTGCGCCCCCGCGTGGAGCAGGCGCTCGAGAAGCGCGGCCTCCTCGCGCTGCAGTGGAGCCGGATCGGGGCGATCCACCTGTTCTGCGACTCGCCGTTCAAGACCCCCGCCGAGATGAGCCGGGCGAAGATCTGGGCGTGGGAGGGCGATCCCAAGAGCGTCGAGGCGTTCCGGGCGGCCGGGATGCAGCCGGTCGTGCTCTCCGCGAACGACATGTACCCGTCGCTCCAGACCGGGATGATCAACTGCGTCCCGAACGTCCCCCTCTACGTCCTCACCGCGCGCCTGTTCGAGAAGGCGAACAACATGATGGACGTGTCCTGGTCCTACATGATGGGGGCGACCCTCGTGCGGAAGGACGCGTGGGAGAAGATCCCGGCGGACCTCCGGCCGAAGCTGCTCCAGATCGCGAAGGAGCTCGGGCAGAAGGTCGACGTCGAGGTTCGCCGCCTCAACGCCGACGCCGTCGGCGCCATGCAGAAGCAGGGCCTGCAGGTCGTGAAGGTCGACGCCGCCCCGTGGCGCCAGGCGATGGAGCGGTCGTGGCCGGTCGTGCGCGGCGGCGTCGTCCCGGCGGAGTTCTTCGACGCGGTGAAGGCCGCGCGCGACGCCTGCCCGGCGAAGTAGTCAAAGGTCCGCGCCCGCGACGAAGCGGGCGAGATCGCGCCGCAGCGTGCGGCAGGCGAAGATCAGGGTGAGGTGGCCGCGCGGGTAGCTCCGCGCGGTCGCTCCCCAGGCCGCCGCGAGCCCGAGCGCTCCCGCGCTGAGCGCGATCCGATCCTCCCGTCCCACCGCCACGAGCACGCGCCGCGCGGTCGGCCGGCGCGCGTCTGCGCGGAAGGGCGCGAGCATGCGGGAGAGCGCGTCGGGCGGGGGCGCCGGCGCGCCGGCGCGGCGCGCGAGCGCGAGGTAGCGCCGGCCGATGCGGGTGCCCGCGAACACCGCCGCCAGATCCGCCGGGGGCGCGACGAGCGCCGCGAAGTCGAGCGGCTCGGGCGCGGTCGCGGCGAGGGCGGCGGCGAGCGCGCCGAGGGAGAGCCCCACCACCCCGACCGATCCCTCCCCGCGAGCGCGGGCGAGCGCCGTGAGGACCCTGATCTCGAGCACGAGCTGCTCGAACGCCCCGCGCAGCGCGGGGAGGTCGGGCGAGACGAAGCCCTCGCCGCTGCGCGTGCCCGGGGGCGAGCGCTGCAGGTGGCGCGGCGGCACGAGCGTCCAGACGTCGAGGCCCGCGCGCGCGAGGAGCCGCGCGTACCCGGCGACGACGGCGAGCCGCGGCACCTTCCACGGCGGCACCAGGATGGCGGTTCCCCGCCGGGCACCGCGCGCGGCGCGCGCGTGCACGGCCATCCTGTCGTCGCCCGGGGCGGGGCGCGGCGACTCCTCGAGCCAGTCCCCCTCCCGCGGCGGCGCCGCGGGGAGCACCGGCAGCGGCCCGAAGCAGTCGAGCGGCACGCCGGGGGCCGCGCGGAAGCCGACCGCCGGACGTGCGCGGCGATCCTCCGTCCACATCGCGAACCCGTCGATCGCGCGGTCGAGGAGCGGGGCCATCGGCGACTTCACGAGCCGGGCGGCACCACCGGTCGCAGCCTCAGCACAGCCTGTGGATCGTGTCGATGAGCGAGTCCAGATCGAACGGCTTCGCGAGGAACGCGGCCGCGCCGAGCCCCGCGACCGCGCGCCGATCCGCGGCGTGGTTCGCCGACACCACCACCGTGGGGATGCCTGCGATGCGCGGGTCCTCGCGCTGGGCGGAGCGGAACGTCCAGCCGTCCATCACCGGCATGGTGAGGTCGAGCAGGATGACGCTCGGTGCAGCGGAGCGGGTGAGGTGCGCGAGCGCCTCGGCGCCGTTCGCGGCGCAGGAGACCTCGAAGCCTTCGTCCTGGAGCAGCTCCGCGAGCGTCTGCCGGATCGCGGTGTCGTCCTCGACGACGAGGATGCGGGCGGGGGAAGCCACGTTCGGCTGCACATTAGGCAGCGGGATCCCGTCCGGGAACCCGGGTACGCGAGGTGGCCCCAATCGAGACTCGCGCCGGGGTGATCCGGGGTGCGCCGTTGACACTCATGGCAAGCGAAAGGTAAACGCACCGGTCGCGCCGCGTGCGCCGGAGAGTCCAGGAAGATGTCGGAGAACGAGGGCACGAGCAGCTCTGCCGCGGCGGTGTTCGGCCGCGCGCGCCCGCCCTCGTTCTCGCTGCCGGATCGCGGGGTCGTCATCGGCCTCCGCTGGAGCGGCGTCGAGGGCGCGGGCAACCAGATCCTCGCCGCCAAGATCGAGTGCGGCCGGACGAAGACCCGGCTCACGCGGCTGTGGCGTCCGTTCACCGACGCGCCGGGCCGTCGCGACGTGCACGCGCGCTTCGCCGCCTGGGTCGCGGAGGAGGCGAAGTGGGCCGAGGGGCGCCTCGTCCTCGGCGTGGACTTCGCCCTGTCGCTCTCGGAGACCCACCTCCGCCAGCTCGGGCTCCTGCGCCAGGCCATCCGCGGGCCGGCGGTGCTCGGCCGGAACCTCCACGAGCGGTTCGTCGGTCCGGGAGGCGACTTCACCGAGGGCGCGGCGAAGTTCCGGGACGAGCTCGGCAAGGATCGCCCGCGCGCGACCGACTGCTACCGCGCAGAGGTCGGAGCGCCGACGAGCGCGCGCAGCTACCGCCAGACGTTCTTCGGGCTGTGCACGCTCGCCCAGGTCCAGGCGAGCTTCCTCCCCTGGGATCCGCCGCAGACCGGCAAGCCCGCCGTGGCGGAGGTGCGGCCCGCGCACGTCGCCCGCGTCGTCTGCGGCGTCTGCGCCTACCGCGACGACGACCGCGACGGCATCTCTCGCGCCTCGACCCGCGCGGCGATCCTCCGCACCCTCCGCAGCGCCTCGAAGCTGGAGTTCGAGATGGAGCAGGCCGCGCAGGTCGTCGAGGACGGCCGCGGCGACCACCTCGACGCGGTCCTCGCCGCCACCGGCGCCGCGGCCGCGTGGGAGGACGGGTTCCAGGGCGTCCCGTCGAACGTGCCGCGCTCGGAGGGCTGGATCCACTCCGTGCGCGAGGAGCCGTGGCGCTGAGCGCGGGGCGCGCCGCTGCCGCCGCCGCGCTCGCGGCGGTGCACCGCGACATCCAGGCGTTCCAGCCGCGCGGCTTCGGTCCGCCCGTGCACGGCCCGGCCGTGGCGAGCCGCATCTTCCTCATCGGTCAGGCGCCCGGCCCGCACGAGGCGCGGTTCGGCCGCCCCTTCGCGTGGACGGCGGGCAAGACGCTCTTCCGCTGGCTCGAGCGCGCGACCGGCGCCGACGAGGAGACGGTGCGGGCGCGCGTCTACATCAGCGCCGTGGTGCGCTGCTTTCCCGGCAAGACGAAGGGCGGAGGGGACAGGGTCCCCACGCCCGACGAGTGCGCGCTGTGGCGGGGCTTCGTCGCCCGAGAGGTGGAGATCCTCGCGCCGCGACTCGTCATTCCGGTCGGCCGGCTCGCCATCCAGGAGGTGCTCGGCCACACGGAGCCCATCGCGGCCGTGGTCGGACGCACGCTCAGGACGCAGTTCCACGGGGTGGACGTCGACGTCATCCCGCTCCCGCATCCGTCCGGGGCCTCCACCTGGTTCAAGATGGAGCCGGGGCGCACCCTGCTCGACCAGGCGCTCACGCTGCTCGCGAGTCACCCGGAGGTCGCGCGCACCTTCCGGCGGAGGGCGCAGCCGTGAGCGCTCGGCGCCCGCGCACGCTCGGCCGGGTCGTGCCGGTCGCCGTGCTCCTCGCCGCCCTCGCCGCCTGCACCCACGCCCCGCGTCGCTCGGAGCCCGAGGAGTCGCCGCGCCCGTCCTCGGCCGCGCCCGCGGGCGAGGAGGGCGAGGTCGGCCTCGCGAGCTTCTATGCGAGGAAATTCCACGGCCGGCGCACCGCGAGCGGCGCGCGCTACGACATGCACGCCATGACCTGCGCGCACCCCCGGGCGCCGTTCGGCGCGCGCCTCAAGGTCACCGATCTCGAGAACGGGCGGAGCGTCGTCGTCACCGTCACCGACCGCGGGCCGTTCAAGCGCGGGCGGGTGGTCGATCTCTCGATGGCGGCGGCGCGCAAGCTCGGGATCGTCGACCGCGGCCTCGCCCGCGTCCGCGTGGAGGCGGTCGAGGACTGACGGGCCCCCGGGTCGCGGGCGGGCCGTGAAGGCGCGGCCCGCGTCGGATCGGTCGATCAGCCGCCGAGCTCCGGCAGCTCCAGCACGGCGCGCGTGCCCTTGCCCGGCTCGCTCTCGAGCCAGAGCGCGCCGCCGCTCCCCTCCACCACGCCCCGCGAGATGGCGAGCCCGAGCCCGCGCCCGCGCCCGTCGCGCTTGGTCGAGAAGAACGGCTCGAACGCGCGGCGGAGGACGTCGGGCGGCATGCCGGCCCCGTCGTCGGAGACGGTGATCCGCACGGCGCCCCCTCGCCGCTCCGCGCGCACCTCGACGCGGCCGGCGCGCCCCTCCGGCACCGCGTCGGCGGCGTTCGCGAGCAGGTTGCCGAGCACGTGCGCGACGCTCTCCGGCCGCGCGCGCACGGAGAGGCCGGCCGGGATCTCCTCGAGGATCCGGATCCGGTCGCCCGCGCGGATGCGGGCGTGGGACACGCTCGCCCGCACCACGTCGGCGACGACGGCGCGGCCGCCAGGCTCCGCGGCGGCGGCCCCGCCCGCGTCGGCGAGCGCGCGGACGAGCGTGCCGAGCCGCTCGAGCGCCGCAAGCGCGTCCGCGATGGCGTCGCGACCCTCGTGGCCCGAGCCGTCCGCGCGCCGCAGCCCGTCCTCGAGCAGGCGCAGGTTCGTCGTGATCACCGCGGCCGGGTCGCGGATCTCGTGGGCGACCGCGGTCGCGAACCGGCCCAGGGCCGCGAGCTTCTCGGACTGGTGCAGCGCGGCCTGGGCCTCCGCGAGCGCGTGCGTGCGGGTGTCGACGAGCTCCTCGAGCCGCGCGCGCATCGACTGCAGCGCGCGGGCGTTGTCGGAGAAGCGCACGGTGATCGTCCAGTAGACCGCGACGATCGGCACGATGAAGCCGGTGTCGAGGAGGTACGGCGTCGGGAACCGGCCCGTCGTCGCGAACGCGTCGTTGAGGCCGAAGAGGATCAGGGTCCCGAAGGCGGCGGCGTGGACGCCGGCGTGCCGGATGCCGGCGCGCCAGGCGCGCACGAAGCGCCACCAGGTGACGAGCGAGGCGCCGAGGAGGACGGCGAAGACGGCGTAGCCGAACGTGGTCGGGAGGGCGTCCCGGTAGACGGCGCCGAACGCCGGCACCTCGTGGCTGACGACGTCGTACGTGAAGACCACGCCGGGGATGAGCGCGAGGGCGGCGAGCAGGAGGAACGCCCGGCTCGCCGCGTGCTGCCACCGGCCGGGCTTCAGGCCGGCGAACGTCTCGGAGTAGCCGAACCAGGCCCAGAAGTGCACGAGCGCGCTCGCCACCTGGAACCGCGAGGTGAGCGTGACGATCGGATCGGGGAGCCCGAGCGTCGTCGCGAGGTTGCACACCGCGTAGGCCGCCGCGGAGAACGCGACGAGCGAGAAGCGGTGCTGATCGCGCCAGCCGGGCGCGAGCGAGAGCCGGCGCGAGAGCGCGCCGGCGAGCACCGCGACAAGCGCCGCCGACGCGGCGATGGCCGCGGCGACGTTCACCTCCGGCCACCGGCCGCGCGCGCACCCTCCGCGCCGGCGCGGATCGCGTCGATGGCGGCCCGGTAGTCGGGGGCGCCGAACACGGCGGTCCCCGCGACGAGGACGTTCGCGCCCGCGCCCGCGACGAGGGCCGCCGTCTCGGGCTTCACCCCGCCGTCCACCTCGATCTCCAGCGCCGGGTTGCGCGCGTCGGCGAGCGCCCGGAGCTGGCGGATCTTGTCGGTGCACGCGTCGATGTAGCGCTGGCCGCCGAACCCGGGGTTCACGGTCATGACGAGCACCATCTCGCAGTCGCCGATCACCCACTCGATCGCGGAGAGCGGCGTCGAGGGGTTGAGCGCGACGGCGGGCCGCGCGCCGGCGGCGCGGATTGCCTGCAGCGTGCGGTGCAGGTGCGGGGACACCTCGGCGTGGACGGAGACGAGGTCGGCGCCCGCCCGGGCGAACGCCTCCACGTAGCGCTCCGGCTCGACGATCATGAGGTGCGCGTCGATCGGCAGCTTCGTCACCTTCCGGACCGCCTCGACCACGAGCGGCCCGATGGTGATGTTCGGCACGAACCGGCCGTCCATCACGTCCACGTGGACGACGTCCGCGCCCGCCGCCTCGATCGCGCGCACCTCCTCGGCGAGGCGGCCGAAGTCGGCGGAGAGGATCGAGGGGGCGATGCGGATCGGCAGGGGCATGGGGCGCACAGTCTACGCGAGACCGGCCGGCGCGTGGGCCGCGGCGCGGGGCGGCGAGGGTCCGCGGCGCGGACCCCGAACTCACCGTACGAGCCGTGCCGCGTAGAAGCCGTCGGTCCCGTGGCGATGGGGCACGGTGAGCAGGTCGCCGTCGGGCGTGAGCACGTCCGCCGGCACCGCGCCGCCGCCGGCGCGGGCGAAGCCTGCGCGCAGCGCGCCCGCGACCACGTCCGGGCCCTCGGCGCGCGAGAGCGAGCAGATCGAGTAGGTCACCGGCGCGCCCCGTCGAGCGTAGCGCGCGGTGCTCGCCAGCACGGCCGCCTGGAGCTCGGCCATCCGGGTGAGATCGGCGGGCGTCCGCCGCAGCTTCAGCTCCGGGTGGCGCCGGAGGGTGCCGAGGCCGGCGCAGGGCGCGTCCACGAGCACGGCGTCGAAGCTCTCGGGCTCGAGGCCCGGGATGGGGCGAGCTGCGTCGGCGCAGATCACCCGGACGCCGGTGAGGCCGCGGCGCGCCGCCTCGCGGGCGAGCTCCTCCGCCTTGCGCGGGTGGAGCTCCACCGCGACGACCTCGGCGCCGGGCGCGAGCAGCTCGGCGAGGTGGAACGCCTTCCCGCCGGGGGCGGCGCAGGCGTCGAGCACGCGCGCGCGCGTCCCGCGGAGCGCGCCCGCCGCGTAGAGGGTGACGAGCTGAGCGGCCTCGTCCTGCACCTGGAAGGCGAGCCCGCCCGCGGCCCGCGCCAGCGCGGCGACCGAGGCCCCCGCGAGGACGATCCCGTCCGGCGAGCGGGGCGTGGGCTCGGCGGCGAGGCCGGCCGCCCGGGCCCGCGCGAGCAGGGCGTCGCGATCCGGCGAGCGCACCGTGAGCGCGGCCGGCTGGTTCATGCCGCGCGCGAGCGCGAGCGCCTCCTCCGGTCCGAGCCAGGAGACCCACTCCTCCGCGAGCCAGCGGGGCAGCGCCTCGGCCACCGCGACGTGCCCCACCGGATCGACCGCGAGGGCGGGCGGCTCGGGCAGGGTCGACGCGCGCGCGAGGGAGCGCAGCACGGCGTTCACGTAGCCCGAGGCGCGCCCGTGGTCTACCGCCTTCACGAGCGAGACGGTCTCGCCGACGGCCGCGTGGGCCGGCTTCCTGAGGAAGAGGAGCTGGTAGGCGCCGAGCCGGAGCGCGACGCGCGCGGCGGGATCGAGCGCGTCCACCGGGCGCCGCGAGTGCGGCGCGAGCGCGCCGTCGAGGGCGAGCGCGCGGCGGAGCGTGCCGTAGACGAGCTCGGTCGCGAGGCCGGCCTCGCGCGGGTCGAGCGCGCCGGCGCCCGCGAGCGCCGCGTCGAGCGCGCGCGACGCGTAGGCGCCGCCCTCGTCCACGCGGCGCAGGACCTCGAAGGCGATCTGGCGTGCGGTCGTCATGTGCCGAACGTGAAGGTGCGACGGCGCAGGCCGTTCGCGAAGTCGACCGCGGCCTGCGGGGGCTTCCCCTCGGGCTGCAGCCGGGTGACGAGGAGCGCGGTCCCCTCGCCGCAGCGCACCGCGACGCCGCGCCCCGGCACGACCGCGGCCGCCCCGGGGGCGTCCGGCGCCGCCGCCGCGGCGGCGGGATCCTCGACGACCTCGAGCAGCTTCACGGACCGTCCCTCGAGCGTGGTCGTCGCCCCGGGCCAGGGCGTGAACGCCCGCAGCCGGTCGCGGATGCGCCGGGCGCGGACCGTCCAGTCCACCCGCCCGTCCTCCTTCTCGAGGATCCGCGCGAGGGTGGCGCGCGTCCCGTCCTGTCTCACCGGAACGAGCTCGCCCGCGGCGAGGAGCGCGAGCGCCGCGACGAGCGCCTCGCCGCCCAGCGCGGCGAGCCTCGGCGCGAGCGTCTCGGAGGTGTCGTCGGGGCCGATGGGGAGGACGCGCTGGAGGAGCACGTCGCCCGTGTCGAGCCCCTCGTCCATCTGCATGATCGAGACGCCCGTCTCCGCCTCGCCCTCGGCGATCGCCCACTGGATGGGCGCAGCGCCGCGGTACTTCGGCAGGAGCGACCCGTGCACGTTGAGCGCGCCGTGCGGCGCGAGCTCGAGGAGATCGCGGCCCAGGATCCGCCCGTACGCCGCGACGGCCAGGAGGTCCGGGCGGAGCTGCGCGAGCTCGCGCGCGAGGGAGCCGTCGCGGACCTTCACCGGCTGCAGCACCGGGACGCCGTGCTCGCGCGCCCACGTCTTCGTCGCCGGCTCGCGCAGCGCCTGCCCGCGGCCGGCCGGGCGATCCGGCTGCGCCACCACCGCCGCGATCTCGTGCCCGGCGCGCGCGAGCGCGTCGAGCGGGGGTACGGCGAAGGCGGGAGTGCCCATGAAGACGATGCGCATGAGGGGGTCTGTATAGGCGGGGTCGAGGTCGGGGTCCATCGGGGCGACGAAGGTCGCGGTCGGGTCGGGGTCACTCGACCGCCACCATCACCAGATCGCACACGTGCGTCCCCGTCTCGAAGCGCGGGATGGCGGCGCCGAGCGCGGCGCAGGCGGGGCCGGAGCGCGCCTCGGCGAGCGCCGCGTCGAGATCGATCCCGGCCCGGGCCGCCTGTCCCGCGGTCTCGCCGTCCACGACCGCGCCCGCGTGCTCGGTCGGACCGTCGCGCCCGTCGGAGCCCGCGGCCAGGACGGCGGCGCGCAGCCCGGCGATCTCCTTCGCCGCGAGCAGCGCGAGCGCCTGCGCGCGGCCTCCGTCGGGGTTGGCGGCGGAGGGCGGGACGTGGATGGTCGGCTCGCCGCCGAGCGCGAGGAGCCGCCGGCCCTGGCCCGCGTTCGCGCGCGCCCACGCGCCGAGCCGCGCCGCCACCTCCGCGACGTCGCCCACGAGCGGCGCGGGATCCGCCTCCGCGTCGAGCCCCCGCCCGCGAGCAACCTCGGCGGCGGCGCGGGCGAGATCCCCCGGGCCGGCGAGGAGGCGGTGCGCGATCGCCGCGAAGCGCGGGTCGCCCGGCTTCGGCGTCTCGCGGGCCGCCGCCGACTCTTCATCCACGAACGCACGCACAGAGGCGGGCAGGGCGGCGCGGGCGCCGGTGCGGGCGAGGATCGCCTCGACGTCGGCCCAGGTGGTCGGATCGGGCACGAGCGGCCCGGACGCGATCGTGGAGAGGTCGTCGCCGGGCACGTCGGAGAGGACGAGCACGCGCACCGGCGCGGGCGCGAGCCGCGCGCCGAGGCGGCCGCCCTTCAGCGCGGAGAGGTGCTTCCGGACGGCGTTCAGCTCCTGGATCGTCGCGCCGGCGCGCATCACGGCCGCGAGCGCGCCCGCCTTGTCGTCGAGGGAGATCCCCGCCGGCGGGGCCACGGCGAGCGCGCTGCCGCCGCCCGAGAGGAGCACGAGCGCGGCCGACCCGCCGTTCGCGTCGGCCCAGGCGGCGATGGCCTCGCCGGCCTCGAGCGAGCCGCGCGTCGGGCGCGGGTGGCCGGCCGCGATGGTGCGCACGCCCGCCGGCGCCCGCGTGCCCTCGGGGTGGACGCAGAGCGGGTCCGACGCGCGCGACCCCAGCACGGCGAGGGCGGCCTCGATCATCGGCGTCGCGGCCTTTCCGAGGGCGAGCACGCGGACGGGGCCCGCGGGGAGCGGCTCCTCCGCGAGCGCCTCGGCGACGCGCCGCGCCGCGCCGAGCTGCGCGACGGCGGTTCGGTAGATGTCCCCACACGTGGAGGCGAGTGGGCGTGGAACCTGCATCGTCACCTCCCGTGCGACGGCGTCGTTGCGGTGCGAGGGGCAAACGATAGAATCGCGGGGGCCCGGCGTCGCGGGGCCGGAGGGAGCATCGCATGGCCGAGGCATCCGCCGCAGCCGACGCGCCCGGCGCAGCCGTGAAGCGGCGGCAGGTCCTCGTCGACCGCGGCTTCCAGCTCAAGTACGCGCTCCTCATGGCAGGCGCCGGGCTGCTCGTCGCGGTCGTGTTCGGGCTGTGGCTCCACCAGGTCCACGCGCAGGTGACCGCGCTCGTCGCCGCCGATCCGGAGACCCGCGCCCTCGTGGCGCGCAGCGACCGCGTGCTCCTCTGGGCGTTCGCCGCGATCGCGCTGCTCCTCGCCGGCTCCCTCGGGCTGCTCGGCGTCGTCATCACCCACCGCGTCGCCGGCCCCATCTTCGTGATGGGCCACTACCTGCGCGTCCTCTCCGAGGGTCGGTTCCCGCAGATGCGCACCCTCCGCAGGAGCGACGAGCTCAAGGCCTTCTTCCGGACCTTCATCGAGGCCGTCGAGCGGATGAAGGCGCGCGAGGCGCGGCACGCGGCGGTCCTCGAGGACGCCCTCGCGCGGATGCGCGCCGCCGCGGTGCGCTCGCCGGAGCTCGCCCCCGCCATCGAGGCGCTCGCCGCCGCCGCGCGCGAGCGGCGCAGCGCCCTCGCCCTCGACGATCCCGAGCCCACGCCGCTCGCCGTCCCTGCGCCGCAGCGGCACGCCGCGCCCTAGCCAGAGAGGTCCCCACATGCGAACCCTCCCCGCCGTAGCCGCCTGCCTCCTCCTCGCCGCATGCGGGAGCCCCAGCGATCCCGCCGGTTGGGCGAAGCGCGCCGCGAGCCGCAGCCGGCTCGACGAGAAGCTCGACGCGCTCTCCCACGTCCGCAAGGCGCCCGGCGATCGGGCCGCCGCCGTGCCGTACCTCGTGGAGGTCCTCGCGCAGGCGCCGCGCGCCCGCGCCGAGGCGGCCGTGGCGCTCGGCGAGATCGGCGACTCGCGCGCCGCCGCGCCCCTCCTCGCCGCCCTCGATCCGGCGCCCAAGGATCGCGACACGGTCGACGCGAACCGGCGGATCGCCGAGGCGCTCGGGGCGCTGCGCGCGCGCGAGGCCGTCCCGGCGCTGAAGCAGCTCACGGCCTCGTCCGACGGGTACACGCAGGTCGCCGCGGTGGACGCGCTCGGCCGCATCGGCGATCCCTCGGCGGTGGACACGCTCGTCAAGATCGCCACCGGCGACGGCGTCGAGCCGTTCACCGCCAAGAAGGCGCTCCTCGCGCTCGGCTCCATCGCCGATCCGCGCGCCGGCAAGGCCGTGCTCCGCATGCTCTTCGACGAGCGGCCGGGCGTGTCCTTCTTCCCGGAGGCGGCGTTCGCGGCCTACCAGATCGGTCCGCCCATGGCGGCCCCCCTCATCGCGGTCCTGGAGGGCCGCGACGCCGAGCTCGCCGGCTGGGCACGTCAGCGCGGCGTCGTGCAGGGCGCGCTCTACGCCAAGTCCGCGCAGCTCCTCGGCGACGTCGCGGGCGCGGAGGCGGTCCCGGCGCTCGTGCAGAAGCTCTCCTACCAGGACGCGGACCCCCGCCTCGCGCTCTACGTGCGCGTCTTCGCCGCCGAGTCGCTCGGGCGCATGCGCGCCCGCGAGGCGGTCCGCCCCCTCGCGGACCTCGTCGCGCGCGAGCGCGACCCGGACGTGCGCGACCGCTACTGCGACGCGCTCTCCCGCATCGGCGACGCCGGCGCGGTCCCGGCGCTCCGCAGCGCGGCGTCCTCGCAGGACGCGCGGCTCCGCGACGCCGCGCTCGCCACGCTCTCCCGCCTCGGCGGCGCCTCCGAGCGTTCGGTCGTGGAGGCGGCGGCGCAGCGCGTCTGCGCCGCGGGCTGCGACGCCGGGCGCGAGGCCGCGTTCAAGGGCATGCTCGCGCGGCTCGACGCCGCCGCCGCCTGCGGCGGGGACGCGAGCTGCTGGACGGGCAAGCTCGCGGATCCCAGCGCGGCAGTGCGCGATCGCGCGGCGCTCGAGGTGGGGCGCGCGGGCGGCGCGAAGCAGGCCGCGGCGCTCGCCGACGCGCTCGTGCGCCCGGTCGAGCAGGACGCCGACCTCGCCGCGCGCTACCACGCGGTGCTGGGCCTCGGCTGGATCGCCTCCCGCGAGCCGCTCGGAGCGGCCGGCGCGGACCTCGCCGCGAAGATCGACGGCATGATCTCGCACGATCGCGGCCGGACGCTCACCGCCGGCGTGAACGAGGACGCGCTGCGGCTCGCGACGCGGCTCCGCCGCGCGGCGCGGTAGCAGCGAGCCGCGGTTCACTCCCGGGCGCGGTCGCCTCGGCGATCGCGCCCGGCTCGTCTCCAGGGCCTCACCGCCGGGCGCTTCCGACGACCTGGAGCACGGGCCCGCCCTGCGGCGACGGGCCGCGGCCATCGGGATCGACGGCCGTGCGCAGCCCTACCTCGCCGCCCGCTTCCGCTTCGAGGCGCCCGGGCGCTCCCAGGAGCTCGGCAGGAGGCTGAATGGCAGGAGCTTCGCGACGAGCGGGAGGAGCAGCATCCCTCCGGGCGCGGCGAAGATCGCGAGGGCGGGCACGGCCTTCGCGAGATCGACGAGCTGCGCCTTCACCTTGCGCTTCTCGTCCTGCGTGAGGGCGTTCCCCGCCGCCGCCTTCGCGAGGAGCTGCCCGAGCTCGCCGGTCTCGCGGATCTCCGTGACGAGGGCGTCGAGGTTGTCGGTGACGGCCGTGGAGACGCGCTCCACCACCACGTCGGTGGCGGCGTCGAGGTCGGCCGTGAACACGTGCCAGCCCGAGCTGCCGCCGTCGCCGAGCGCCTCGAGCCAGTCCGCGTGATCGGCGTGCTGCGCGGCGGCCTCGATCTCCGCGGCCGCGATGACCTGCGCGTCGAGCCGGGCGGCGCGCGCGAACGACTCGACCCACGCTGCCGGCGCGTCGTGCACGAGCTTCAGCCCGAGCTGGGCGAGCCGGAGCTGCTCGAGGAGGAACCCGCGCACGCGCTCCGGCGTGGCCTCGGCGAGGGCCTCGGGCGAGCGGGGCGAGGTGATCGCGTGGCGCGTCTCCCGGGTCGCCGCGCGGTCGAGGCCGAGGCGCGCGATCTGCCGGTGGCGCACGGCCTGGACCGGCGCGCCAGAGAGGCCCGCCGCGCCGAGGAGGCCGGCGAGCGCCTCCGCGAGGAGGGCCGACTCGCGCACGGCGTAGGCGCCGTGGCGCGCGAGGGCTTCGGCCACGAGGCGCCCGTCCCGGTGGTACCCGCAGACGACGCGCGCGAGCCGGCGGCGCAGCACGGCCACGGCCCCGGCGTGGAGGGGCAGCGCGTGCGCCGGATCGCCGGGCGGGTAGAAGCGCGCATGGAGCGCCTCCGCCGCGGCGCGGGCGGCTCGATCCACGGCGCGATCGCTCGCGCCGCCTGGCTGCTCGGGCTCCGCGGCGATCGCGACGGCGTGCTCGCCGACCGCGGCGGCGAGCGCCGCGGCGATCTCGGCACGGCGGCGGGCGCGCACGAACGGATCGCCGCGCAGGAGCGCGAGATCGAGGGCGAGCCCGATGTGCGCGCGGATCTCCTCGATGAACGCGTCCGCGGCAGAGGACGCGGGTGCGCGGCTGCCGTCGGAGGCACCGGGCCGCCCCACCGCGACCCGGCGCCTGAGCGAGCGGGTGACGAGCAGGTTCGCCGCGGGCGCGAGATCGAGCGGAGACGCGCCGGCGCCGCGCACCTCGGCGGGGAGCCGGGCGCGGGCCTGGTCAGGATCGTGGCGGAGGAGCTCCTCGTCGAGGAGCTTCCCCAGCCACCGTCTGTCGGTGAGCCGTCTCGGCACGTGGCGTCCGGGCCGGCGAGTGTAGCGCGCTTCGTCCGGGTCTCGCTCGCCCGCCCGGGTGGAAAGGCGGGAGGGGCGGAGGCCCTCGGCCGGTGAAAAGGCTGGAAGATCAGCGGGCCGACTTGGCCCGGCCCTTCTTCTCCTCGGGCTCCTCGGGGGGCGGCGCGGGGACCGCCACCGGGCCGCGGTGGATCCCGAACTTCTCGAAGGTCTTCCCCTCCACCTGCTGCAGCACCTCGGGGTGCTCGCGGAGGAACGCCTTCGCCTGCTCGCGGCCCTGGCCGATCCGCTCGCCGCCGAAGCTGAACCAGGTGCCGCTCTTCTCGACGATGTTCTCGTTCGAGGCGAGGTCGAGCAGGTCGCCTTCGCGGCTGATCCCCTGGCCGTACATGATGTCGAACTCGACCTCCTTGAACGGAGGGGCGACCTTGTTCTTCACCACCTTCACGCGGGTGCGGTTGCCGATGATCTGGTCGCCGTCCTTGATCGCGCCGATGCGGCGGATGTCGAGCCGCTGCGTGGCGTAGAACTTGAGCGCGTTGCCGCCGGTGGTCGTCTCCGGGTTCCCGAACATCACCCCGATCTTCATGCGGATCTGGTTGATGAAGATGACGATGGTGGAGGACTTGGAGATCGTGCCGGTGAGCTTGCGGAGCGCCTGGCTCATGAGGCGCGCCTGCACGCCCATGTGCGCGTCGCCCATCTCGCCCTCGAGCTCGGCCTTCGGCACGAGCGCGGCGACCGAGTCGACGACGAGCACGTCGATGGCGCCGGAGCGGACGAGCGTCTCGGCGATCTCGAGGGCCTGCTCGCCGGTGTCGGGCTGCGAGATGAGGAGGTCGTCGGTGCGGACGCCCAGCCTCCGCGCGTAGCCCACGTCGAGGGCGTGCTCGGCGTCGACGAACGCCGCGATGCCGCCCTTCTTCTGCGCCTCGGCCACCGCGTGGAGGGCGAGGGTCGTCTTGCCGGAGGACTCCGGGCCGTAGATCTCGATGATGCGGCCGCGCGGGAACCCGCCGACGCCGAGGGCGATGTCGAGCGAGACCGAGCCGGTCGAGACCGCCTGGACGTCCTTCACGAGCGCCTCCTCGTTGCCGAGGCGCATGATCGAGCCCTTCCCGAAGGCCTTCTCGATGGACGAGACGGCCAGCTCGATCGCCTTCTCCTTCTCCGGTGCGACGGCCATTTCTTTCGTCTCCTTGCGGGGGGCGCCTTCAGCGCTCCCGGCGACTTGCGCGGTGGAGGTCTCTCCTAGCAGCGCGCCCTGACAGGCGCTTTCGTCGGGACCTGAACAGATGGATACTGAACGGACGGTCGGCCGTCAAGGAGACGGCCAGGCGCATCCCGGGTACCCCTCGAGACGCACGTGGGTCAGGCCGACGCCCCGCCGCCGCCGACCAGGAATCCCCCCGGCTCCAGGCCGAGCCGGCGCACCGCGGTGTCCCAGCGCTTCTCGAGCGGCACGTCGAACACGAGCGAGCTGCCGTCGAGCTCGAGCGGCACCCACGCGCCGGCCGCCACCTCCCGCTCGACCTGCATCGGCGCCCAGCCGGAGTAGCCGAGCAGGAGCAGGAACGGATCGCCGGCGCCCGGAGCGCGCACGAGCGCCTCCAGCAGCTCGCGCGAGCCGCCCAGGGAGAGGGCGTCGCCGACCTTCACCGCGCCCTCGGCGTCGGCCGCCACGGTCCCTGGCCGGAAGAGGATCCAGAGCCGCTCCGGCTGGACCGGGCCGCCCACGAGCACCGGCGCGTCGGCGCGGCCGTGCGCCTCCGCAGCGCGGCGCAGGTCCTCGTCCACGCTCGCGAGCACCTCAGCGACCGTCACCGGACCGGGGCGATTCACGACGAACCCGAGCGCCCCCTCGCCGTGGTGCTCGGCCATGAGCACGAGCGAGCCCGCGAAGTTCGGGTCGGAGAGGGCGGGAGCGGCGACGAGGTAGCCGGGGGCGAGGCCGGAGGGTGCAGGGCTCTGCATGGTTTCTCCGCGGCCGCCCGACGGGGCGCGCCGCCTCCAGATCTCGCGCGGACGGCCGCGTCGCGCAACTCGCAGCCGCGAAAACGAGAGGGGAGCGCCCCCCTCGGCCGCCGGGCCGCCTCGAGGCGCCCGTCCGATCCCGCCTTCGCGCCGCCCGCGCCGGCTTCAGTGCGCCGGCGCGCTGCGGCGGACCGGGAGCGGGTCCACCGTGCTCGCCTGCGGGCCCTCGTCGCCGCTCTCCTCGACGAAGCGAACGCCGCGGCCGACCTCGAGCCGCGGGAACTGGCCGCGCACCACCGCGTTCGCGTGGAAGTAGACGTCGCGCCCGTCCGGCGTGCGCAGGAACCCGTAGTGCTCGTCCGGGAACAGGCGCACCACCACCCCCTCCGTAGCCGCCGCGTGGGCCTTCACGCGGCCGTCGAGACGCCGCACGCGATCCTCGAGCTGCCGCCGCGCCTCGCGAAAGGCCTGCTTCACCACCGCGTAGAGATCCTCGTGCGTATCCGTGCCCAGGGGGGGATTGCGCCCCACGACGATCCTGCCGCGCGGGATCGACACCTCCAGCCGGACCCGGTACTGGCCGCCGCTGTGCCGGTGATGCCGGCTCGGCGCCTCGAGCCTCACCGTGCACCCGACGATCCGGTCCGAGGCGCGCTCGAGTCGCGCCGCCTCGGACTGGATGAGCGTCGCCACCGCCTGGGAGGGCGTCACGTTCCGCCAGCCGATCTCGATGGGCTTCTGCATCGCGTCACCTCCGCCTGCCTAGCGCCTGCCGCGCCGAGACCGGCGGCCCCGGCGCCGCACCCTCATGCTACGTCCGGCACCCGGCCCGGCGCCGCAGAGAGGCGGGGCGCTCCGGAGGTGGCCTGCGTACGAACCGCGGTGCCCCCCGCTCCCCGCCCGTGCCGCGCGCGCTCGACGGTGGCCCGCCCGCCGGGCGGAGCGGCGCACGCCCGCGCGGCGCGTGCCACGGAGCGCGCCGACCCAAGGTGCTTCGTTGCGGCGCGCGCGCCCGCGGCGGGATCCTGGGAACGTGCCGAGGCCGCGCGGCGCCCGCGTCAGCGTCACGGCACGCGGGCGCGGCCACGCGCAGCGCGGCCGGGAGGGCAGGCCATGAGGTGGCGATCGCTGCTCGGTGCGCTCCTCCTCTGCGGCGCCGGCGTCCTGCCGGCGCGCGCGGTCGCGGAAGGCCCGCAGGCGGGGGTCTCGTTCGAGCTCTTCGAGGAGGGGCTCGCGCCGTACGGGGAGTGGATGGTGGCGGGCAGCTACGGGCGCGTGTGGCGGCCCGTCGGTGCCGGGCCCGACTGGCGCCCCTACGTGGACGGCGAGTGGGTCTGGACGGACGAGGGCTGGTACTGGGCGAGCGACGAGCCGTGGGCGTGGGCGACGTACCACTACGGCCGCTGGATCTTCGATCCCTGGCTGGGCTGGATCTGGGTGCCCGGGCATGCGTGGGCGCCGGCCTGGGTCGCCTGGCGCGTCGGGGGCGGCTTCATCGGGTGGGCGCCCCTGCCGCCCGGCCTGGTGACGTGGTGGGTGGACCCGGCGCCCATCGCGGTGACGTACTGGGTGTTCGTGCCCGCGCCGCGGTTCGTCGGCCACCCGGTCCGACCCGCGCTCGTGCCGCCCGCGCGCGTCCCGGACATCCTGCCGAGGACGCGCCCCGCGCCGCCCCGCCGCGCCGGGGTGGCCCGGCCGGCGCCGCCGCGCGGCGGCCCGCCGCTGCGCATGGTCGAGACGGAGGTCGGACACCCGGTGAGGCCGGCGCCGATCGTCTCGGTGCCCACTCCGGCGGGGGCCCGCGGACGGCCGGGTGGGGCGATCCCGGCGTACCGGCCAGGCGTCGCGGCCGCGCCGGCGCCCACCCGGTCACAGGTCCCCGCGTCGCCTGGGCGGCCGCCGCAGCGGTCCACCGAGGGTGCGCGCCCCGCGCCGGCGCCGTCGCGCGGCGGCACGAGCGGCGCGGGCCGGACTCCGGGCGCTGCACCTGCCCCGCAGAGATCGTCCGGAGCGGCCGCGGCACCTGCCCCGGGCCCGGCCGCGCCCGCGCCGCAGCGGCCGTCGGGCGCGTCGGCGGCGCCTGCACCGGCTGCGCCCGCGCCGCAGCGGCCGTCGGCGACGACCTCGGCGCCGGCGCCGCA
>NZ_JAKZLF010000020.1 GCF_022808855.1 Anaeromyxobacter soli | reverse complement strand
CGGGGCCGGCGCCCCCGCCCCCGCAGCGAAGCTGCTGGGGCCCCACCCCTGCTCGGCGGGGCCCGTGAACCTGCGCGCCCGCTTTCGCGGGTGCGCGCAGGTTCCCCGCCGGAGGGGCTTCGCCCCTCCCGCGCTTCGCGCGGGGCCCTCCCACTGCAAAGCTCGGGGGGGCCGTGAACCTGCGCGCCTGCCGCGGCTCAGGCCTTCACGCCGCTCGCCGGGACCTGACCTTCGGCCTCGCCCGCGCGCGTGCGCGCCTCGGCGGCGTAGCGGTTCAGCTTGTTGTAGAGAGTCTTCTCGCTGATCCCGAGGATCTCGGCGGTGCGCGCCTTGTTCCCGCCGTTCTTCTGCAGCGACGCGAGGATGTACTCCTTCTCGACCTTGTCGAGCGGGATCCCGAGCGGCATCCGCAGCGTCGCCGCCTCCGGGCGGGAGGCCTGCATGTCCGGCGGGAGGTGCTCCTCGCCGATGACGTCGCCGTCCACGAGGATCATCGCGCGCTCGACGGTGTTGCGCAGCTCGCGGATGTTTCCGGGCCAGGCGTACCCCTGCAGGATCCCGAGCGCGGCGGGCGACACGCCTTGCACGTGCTTGCCGGTCTCGCCGTTGAACTTCTCGAGGAAGTGATGAACGAGGAGCGGGACGTCCTCGCGCCGCTCCTTGAGCGCGGGGAGCTGGATCGTGAAGACGTGGAGGCGGAAGTAGAGGTCCTCGCGGAAGCGGCCCTTGCGGATCTCCTCCTTGAGATCGCGGTTCGTCGCGCAGATGACGCGGACGTCCACCTCCACCTCGGCGCGCCCGCCCAGCCGGCGGAACCGGCGCTCCTCCAGGACGCGGAGGAACTTCGCCTGGAGCTCGAGCGGCAGCTCCCCGATCTCGTCGAGGAAGATCGTGCCGTTGTGCGCGAGCTCGAAGTTGCCGAGCCTGCGCTGGTCCGCGCCGGTGAACGCCCCCCGCTCGTACCCGAAGAGCTCCGACTCGATGAGGGTCGCGGGGATCGCGCCGCAGTTCACCGCGACGAAAGGCTTCTCCTTGCGCGGCGAGAGGTTGTGGATCGCGCGCGCCACCACCTCCTTGCCGGTCCCGCTCTCGCCGCTGATGACGACGCTCGCCGTCGAGGGCGCGACCTTCTTCACGAGCTCGAACACCCGCTGCATCGAGGGGCCCGAGCCGATCATGTCCGTGCCGGGGGCGAGGGCGGCGATGCGGCGCCGCAGCAGCTGCACCTCGCGCATCGTCTCTTTCTTCTCGAGGGCGCGCTCGAGCACGAGCCGCAGGCGCGGCACCTCAAGCGGCTTCTCGATGAAGTCGTAGGCGCCCTCCTTGATCGCCTGCACCGCGGTCTGGATGGTCCCCCGGCCGGTGAGCAGCACGACGGGGCAGTCCGGCAGCTCGGCGCGGAGCGCGCGCAGGAGCCAGAGCCCGTCCATGTTCGGCATCACGAGGTCGGTGAGGATGACGTCGGGGTGCCCCTCGATGGCCCGGCGGAGCGCCTCGGTGCCGTCGCTCGCGGTCTGGACGTCGTAGCCCCAGCGCTGCGTCAGCTCCGCCAGCGCGTCGCGGCTGTCGGCCTCGTCGTCGACGATGAGGACCCGGTATTTCATTCGCGATCGTTCCTCGGGAGCCGCAAGGTGAGGCGCTCCAGCGCGCCCTCGTGCACGATGGCGAGGTCGCCGCCGAGCGCCCGTGCCGCGGCGTCCGCGACGTCCGTGTAATACCCGAGCTCGGGGTCCGGTTCACCCGCCGCGTGCTCGATGGTCAACCGCAAGCTCGCCGCCTCGGGCTCCACGCGAACCGACATCCGCCCGCCCTCCGGCGTCTCGACGAGCGCCCGCGAGACGAGGCCGAGCACGAGCCGCGACACCCGGCCCGGATCGCAGCGCGTCCGGGCGGAGCCCGGCGCGGCGTCCGCGTGCAGGTCGATGCGGCGCCGCCGGGCGTCGTGGCCGAACAGGCTGACCGTGTCCGCCGCGAGCGCGCCGACGTCGGTGTAGCCGAGCGGCGCGGAGGGATCGGTCACGTCGAGGAAGCGGCGCACCACCTCGTTGACCCTGCCGATCTGATCGCGCAGCGCGCCCAGGTGCGACGCCGAGGCGACGCCCGCGTCTCCGGCCGACGACAGCTTGTCCGCGAGCAGCGCGAGCTGGAGCGCCATCGCGTTCAGCGGGTTCTTGATGTCGTGCGCGACGCCCGCGGCCAGCCGGGTGAGCCCCTGCGATCGCATGGCGTGCTCGAGGCACTCGGCGTCCTGCGAGGTCCGGGCGAGGAGGAGCGTCCCCTCCCCGCTCGGGACGCGGTGCAGCTCGAGCACCTGGCCGTCCGGCCCCGGCACGCGCGCGATGGCGGGGCCGTCCCCGGCCAGCAGCGCGCGGAGCTCCGGCGCCGTCTCGGCGCGCGTCCGCAGCGCTCCGGTCAGGTCGGCGTCGGCCCCGAGCCCCAGCTGCGCTGCGAAGCCGGGGTCGGCGGCGACGACCGACCCGGACCGGTCGACGAAAGCGGCGCCTCTGGCGAATGGGTGCATGATGAGAACCTGGAAGTCGCGCCCTGAGATGCGTCGCGACGGTCGTTTTTTCAAGCCCGCTCGGATGATACCGGTAAAGCTCGGAGCCCTCGTGCGCGTGTTCCCGTCCGCCCCATCCGTCACCGTGGTCCTCGCCCTCTCCCTGGCCGCCTGTGCGACCGGAGCGCGCGGACCGGCCGACCGCGCCGCCCAGCCCGTGGCGGCCCCCGCGCCGTCGACGTCCCCCTCCCCGCCAGCGCGCGGAGGCGCCCTGGAAGCGGTCGCGCCCGCGGAACCGCCGGTCCGCACGGTCGCGCAGGTGACGATCGGGGCGGTCGGCGACGTCCTCATGCACGACGCGGTGAAGCAGTGCGCCGCGACCTACGGGCGCGGCGCCCCGGACGCGGGCTTCTCCTGGCTCTACGCACCCGTCGCCGATCTCCTCGCCGCGCCCGACGTCATGTTCGCGAACCTCGAGACGCCCGTGGCGCCCGCCACGGCTCAGGGCACGCGCCCGTTCGTGTTCAACGCGCCGCCCGAGGCGGTGGCCGCGCTGCAGCACGCCGGCGTGGACCTCGTCTCCTTCGCGAACAACCACGTGTTCGACCAGGGGCGGCCCGGCTTCGAGGAGACCGTCCGGCGGCTCGACGCGCTGCGGATGCGCTACGTCGGGGCGGGCCCGTCCGGGCGCGCCTCCGGCCCGGTCACGGTGGACGCCGCGGGGATGCGGATCGCGTTCCTCGGGTACGCCCACTTCTTCAACCAGGACGGAAACGCCTGCCCCGCGGCGCGAGCTTGCCTCCAGGCGTCGCAGCTCGATCGCGAGGGGGCGGTGGAGAGCGTCCGCCGCGCGGCCTCCGAGGCAGACGCGGTGGTCGTGTCGCTCCACTGGGGCGAGGAGTACGCGCCCCAGCCGCGCGCCGAGGACGTGGAGCTCGCCCACCGGCTCGCCGACGCGGGCGCGCTCGTGGTCCTCGGCCACCATCCCCACGTCCTGCAGCCCGTCGAGCTGTACCGCCGCGCCGACGGCCGCACCGCCGTCATCGCCTACTCGCTCGGGAACTTCGTCTCGAACCAGTCGCGCAACTACGTGCCGGGCGTGACCCCCGAGGCCGTCGCGGCGACGAGGGACGGCGCGCTCCTGCGCGTGAAGCTGGCGCGCCGCGACTACGGGCGGGGCGTCGCGCGCGTGGAGGTGGCGGGCGCGGACTTCCTGCCGCTCTGGACGGAGAACGACACCGTGGAGATCGACCGGCGCAAGGAGCCCGGCCGGAAGCCCGCCATCCGCGTCGTCGCGGTCGATCGCGCGCTCGCGCAGGTGCGCGCGGAGCTCGCCGCCTTCCCGGACCCCGTCCCGGCCGATCGCGCGGAGGCCTGGACGCGGCTCCGCGCGCGCGAGCAGCTCCTCGCCGGCCGCCGCGCGGCGGTCGCGGCGGTGATGGGAGAGGACCTCCTGCGGACGCTCGCCCCGGGAGAGCTCGCGCCCGCGAGCGTCGCGTCGCCAGCGCCGGAGCCGGCGAAGCCGGTCAGCGCCGCTACTCCTTGACCGACGTGGTGACCGTCCGCGCGTGGCCGGTGTCGGCCGGCTGCACGTCGGGCCGCGCGGGCACCTTCAGCTCGACGAGCTCGATCCCGAGCCGCTGCGCGTACTCGAAGATCCGCTCGTCCCGGTAGAACTCGCCGAACACGATCCGGTGGCAGCCTGCGTTCGCGATGAGCTTGAAGCACGGCCAGCACGGCGAGGCGGTCGTGTAGATCGCGGAGCCCTCGATCGCGACGCCGTTCTTCGCCGCCTGGATGATCGCGTTCGCCTCCGCGTGAACGGTCGCGACGCAGTGACCGTCCTCCATCATGTGCCCCGCCTCGGTGCAGTGCGGCAGGCCGCGGATCGAGCCGTTGTACCCGGTGGAGAGGATCGTCTTGTCGCGCACCAGCACCGCGCCGACGTGCTTGCGATCGCAGGTCGCGCGCGTCGCGACGACGCGCGCCACGTTCATGAAGTACTCGTCCCAGCTGACCCGATTATCCATCCGCCCTCCGGCTGTCCGGAGGCGGCATCCTACTCCAGGGGCCCGACTTCCGGCGGAGAGAGCGATTAACATGCAGGCATGCTCCGGACCGCCGTCGCGCTCTCCGCGCTCCTCGCCGCGCTCCCGTCGTTCGCCCAGCAGTCGCCCGCCCTGCCTCCCGTGGCGACGCCGTCGGGACGGGCGCAGCCCGATCCCGCCGCTCCGCCGTCCGCGCCCGTGACGCCGGGGGCGGGGACGGCGAAACGCTCCCAGCCGCCCGACAAGCCGCTCCCGCGCGGCGCGGTGCTCGAGGAGATCTCCGGCGTGCTGGAGGGCGTGGACGGGCACGCGCACCGGATCACCGTCGGGACGGCGGGGGGCAAGGTGACGCTCACGGTCGACCGCAACACCATGGTCTACACGTCGGCGGGGCTCGGGACGGTGGCGGATCTCGTCCCCGGATCGCAGCTCCGGGCCGGGCGGAACGCCGACGCGCTCGCGTACTGGGTGCAGGTTCGCAGGCCGGCCGCCGGGGAGCCGCAGTCCACTCCCGGCCAGGGCACCGGCCCAGGCGGCGGAAGCGGGCCGCCGGCCGAGGGAGGGCGCGGGGCCGGGACCGGCGGCGCCAGCGTCCCGAGCGGCGTGGGTCCGGGCAGCGTCTCGCCGGGTCCAGCCGCGCCGGGGACTGGCGCGACCGGACGTTAGCGAAGCCTAGAGCGCGCCGGGCGCGGCGGGCAGCGACACGGGCTGGGTGCGCGCGGCGACCTCCGCCTGCCCGGCCGCGACCTGCGCGTCCTGCGTGCCGCCGCGGCCGCGCTGGGCGACCTCGCCCGAGCCGTCGTCGGAGAGGCGCGCGAGGCCGTGGTCGGCGAGGAAGCGCCGGATCTTCGCGGCCGGGGCGACGAACGTCTCGCCGGGCATCGGCACGTCGAACGCGTACTGGTCGGCGTCCTTGCCGAACTCCACGCGCGCCGTGCGGTAGCCCTCGACGAGGCCGATGAGGCGGCCGCGCGGGACGTCGAACACGCCGCCGCCGCTGCTGCCGTAGCCGATGGCCGCGTCGGTCTTGAGCGACTTGGCGCGCCGCGGCGCGGCCGCGTTCTCGAGGAACTCGTACTCGACCTGGGAGACGATTCCGGCCGCGACCGAGAGCCCCTTCCCGAACGGCGCGCCGATGACCACGAGATCGTCGCCGAGGTCGAGGCTCTCGTCCGGCGCGAGCGGCGTGACGGGCAGCTCCGCGCCGACCTCGAGGACCGCGATGTCCGTCTCCGGCAGCTTGCCGGTCGCGACGACCTTCGCGGCGAGGTGCGCGTCGCGCCCGCTCGGGAGCACCTCGATGCGGACGGGCTCCTGCCAGGCGCGGCCCGGCTCGACGACGTGCGCGTTCGTGAGGACGAAGCTCCGCTTGCCCTCGCGGGCGAACGCGATCCCCGAGGCGCTGCGGACGACCTCGCCGCCCGCGGTGATCCGGATGCGCACCGCGCTCGGGAACACCTTGTGGACGGTCTCCGCGCGCGGGTTGCCGGCGCGGGCGGGAGAGGAGAGCCCGAGGAGGGGCGAGGCGACGAGGAAGAGGCCGGCCACGAGAGCGGCCCCGCCGAGGCTCGGAAGGAGGCGGGTCTTGAGCACGTCCCGTCCAACGGGGGGCGCTTCACCCGAATTCCCCCGGGTGGAGCGCTTGCGCCTTTCGACCCCCCGTGTGGGCGAGCGTCCGCTCGCACGGCAGGAGGGCGGGAACTCCACCCTGCCCCACCTTCGTAGTACCCTCGCCGCGGCATGGAGCGGCTCTCCCCCGACACCATCATCGGGATCGATCTCGGCACGACGAACTCGTGCGGTGCGGTCGCCCACGGCGACGGTCAGGTGAAGCTCATCCCCTACAAGGGCGGCGAGTACACCATCCCGTCCATCTTCGCGATCGACGACAAGGGCAACGAGCTCATCGGCCACGAGGCGAAGCGCCAGTGGCAGCTCAACCCGCGGAACACCCTCTACGCGACGAAGCGGCTCATCGGGCGCGCCCCGCGGGACGAGGTCGTCGACACGATGCAGCAGTCGGTCCAGTACCGCGTCCACGCGGGGGACCGGAACGACGTCGAGGTCGACTGCCACGGGCAGAGCTTCTCGATCCAGGAGATCGCCTCCCGGATCCTCGCGAAGATCCGGGACGTCGCGTCGGATCACCTCGGCTTCAAGGTCCGGCGCGCCGTCGTGACGGTGCCCGCGTACTTCACCGACCGGCAACGCCAGGCGGTGAAGGAGGCCGGGGCGTTGGTGGAGCTCGAGGTCGTGCGCATCATCAACGAGCCGACGGCCGCCGCCCTCGCCTACGGCATCGGCAAGCGGCTCGACGAGCGCGTCCTCGTGTACGACCTCGGCGGCGGCACGTTCGACGTGTCGATCATCGAGATCCGCGACCGCGTGTTCGAGGTGAAGGCCACCGGCGGCGACATCTTCCTCGGCGGCATCGACTTCGACGACGCGATGATCCGGTACGTCCTCGACGACTTCCGCAAGAAGCACGGAATCGACCTCTCGTCGGATCCGGTCGCGATGCAGCGCATCAAGGACCTCGCCGAGCGCACCAAGATCGACCTCTCGGCCCGCACCGAGGCGCCGTTCTCCATCCCGTTCATCACGATGACGCCGCAGGGCCAGCCCCTCAACATGGACGTGCGGTTCGACCGCAAGCTCCTCGAGGCGCTCACGCAGCACCTCGTGGACCGCTCGCTCAAGATCATGGGCGGGGTCATGGTGGACGCCGGGATCACCGCGAAGGACATCGACGAGGTCATGCTCGTCGGCGGGCAGACCCGGATGCCCGTCATCCAGGAGCGGCTCACGCGCTTCTTCGGGAAGCCGCCGTCGAAGGGCGTCCACCCCGACGAGGCGGTGGGGATCGGCGCCGCGCTCTACGGCTGGTCGCTCCAGGAGAGCTCCGACCTGAAGCTCCAGCTCCTCGACGTCATCCCCATGGCGATCGGCATCGAGCAGGCGGGCGGCGCGATGCACGTGGTCTTCCCGCGCAACGCCGCGATCCCCAACGCGCGGACCATCGCGGCCACGAACGCGGTCGACCGCCAGAGCGAGCTCGCGGTGCGCATCTACCAGGGCGATCAGCCCTGGTCGGTGGACAACGAGCTCCTCGGCGAGTTCACCTTCAGCGGCGTGCGGCCGGGCCGCGCCGGAGAGGTGCGGCTCGAGATCCTCTTCGAGGTCAACATCGAGGGGATCCTCACGATGTCCGCGCGCGACCTCGACACCGGCCGCCAGATGAAGACCACGGTCCGCATCTCGACGCGCTGAGCGCCGGACGATCCGGTCGCGCCTCCCTAGCCTCCTGAAGCTCGCGCGGCCCCCGGATCACCGGAGGCCGCGCGCGAGCGAGGCGGGTCCGCTCAGTCGCGGCGCGGGGCCGGGGCCGGCCGGCTCCCGCCGCCGTGCTGCGGCGCCTGGCGCGCCGGCGCTCCGCCGCCGCTGCTCCCGCCGCGATCGCCGCGCCAGCCGCCGCTCGACCCACCCGCGGGCGCACGCGCCGGCGCGGGGGAGCCGCCCCGCTGCTCGGGGGCGTACGCCGGAGGACCGCCCCGCTCCGAGCGCTGCTCGGGGGCGTACGCCGGAGGGCCGCCTCGCTCCGAGCGCTGCTCGGGGGCGTACGCCGGAGGACCGCCGCCTCGCTCCGCGCGCTCGGGCCGGGTCCAGCCGCGCGGACCGGGCGCTGCTTCCGGCGCGCCCTGGCGCCCCGGCGGCACGAACGCGTTGCCACGCTCGCCGCTCCGGCCGGGCGCCGCCGCCGGGCCGCGCCCCTCGGGACGGCCGAAGCCGCCGCGCCCCGGCGCCGGCCGAGCGTCGGGCCGATAGACCGAGATCTCCCCGGAGCCTGCTCGCGCGGCGGCCGGCGACGGCGCGGCGATCACGCGCGACGGACGGAGAGGCCGGCCGAGGCGGGCCTCGATGGCGCGAGGCGCGGGGCCGCCCCACGCCGGAGCAGGAGACGGACGGGCGCCGCCCGGGACCGGGCGCGGAGCCGGCCGCGCCGGCGCGGGGGCGGTGCGGTCGAAGTAGTGGCGCGTGTAGCGGGGCGCGTAGGCGACGCTGTAGACGGGCACGGAGACGAAGCGGACGCTCGGCACGAACGTCCACCAGGTGTCGTAGAACGGATAGGAGGTCACGTACACGGACAGTCCTGGAGCGAGCGGCGCCCAGCCGACGACGTCGCCGGAGAACCGCCAGGACACCCACGCCGGCGCCCACTGGTACCCCGGCACCCAGACCCAGCCGTAGAAGCCGTCGTAGGCCCAGCGCCCGTAGTGATAGGCGGCCCAGCCCCACGGCTCGTCCGACACCCAGAACCAGCCCTCGTTCGTCCACTCCCACCGGCCGTAGTAGTACGGGCGCCATCCGCCGGCCACGTGCGGCCGCCACACGCGCCCGTAGGCGCCGGCGGAAACCCACTCGCCGTACTGGCCCAGCGGATCGTAGAACGTGTCGAAGGTGACGCCGCCGGAGACGCCCACGTCCACCGAGACGTCGTAGTCGGGCGAGCGCTCGTCGGCCCACCGATCCCCGGAGTCGTCGTCCCAGCCGCCGTCCTGCGCGTGCGTCGAGAGCGGCGCGAGCGAGGTCGCGATCAGCGCGGCGATGAGCGTGTGGCGGAGCATGACGGTTCTCCTCGGAGGTCGGGCGCCGGAATGGCCAGGGTCCCCGGCGGGCTCCTCACCCGGATGACCTAGCAATCGGGATGCCGCGTAAATTCCACGGTTTTCCCGGACGCTTGGCACCTCGCGCGCGGCGCATCGCGGCACACTGTGCGGCGCCGTCACCCCGCCCACCCTCCTGCCGGCCGCTACGCAGCCCCGAAGACACGGACGCCCCGGCCGAGGCGGCCAGGGCGTCGAGGGTGCATCCAGGACGGAAGACCGCCCTAGGCGAGCTTCTTCTCCTTCTCGAACGAGAGGAGCGGCGGCTCCTTGTTCAGGATCACGCCGTCCGTGATCTTGCACTCCTTCACGCCCTCCCGGTACGGCACGTCGTACATGATGTCGAGCATCGCCTGCTCGAGGATGGCGCGGAGGCCGCGGGCGCCGGACTTCCGCCGCATCGCCTCGCGGGCGGTGGCGCGCAGCGACTCCTTCGTGAAGGAGAGCTTCACCTTCTCGAGGTCGAAGAGCTTCACGTACTGCTTCGTGAGCGCGTTCTTCGGCTGGGTGAGGATCGTGACGAGATCCTCCTCGGAGAGATCGGCGAGCGTCGCGATGATGGGCAGGCGCCCGACGAACTCGGGGATCATCCCGAACTTCACGAGATCGGACGGCTCGACGCGCGCGAGGAGCTCGCCGAGGCTCGCCTCCTCCTTGCGCTCGATCTTGGCCCCGAAGCCGAGCGCCTTCACGCCGGCGCGGCGGCGGATCACCTGCTCGAGCCCGCAGAAGGCCCCGCCGACGATGAAGAGGATGTTCGAGGTGTCGACCTGGATGTACTCCTGCTGGTTGTACTTCTTGCCGCCGCGCGGGGTGACGTTCGCGCGCGTGCCCTCGATGATCTTGAGGAGCGCCTGCTGCACGCCCTCGCCGCCGACGTCGCGCGTCGGGGACGGGGAGTCGCCCTTGCGGGCGATCTTGTCGATCTCGTCGATGTAGACGATGCCGCGGGCGGCCTTCTCGACGTCGTAGTCCGCGGCGTGGAGCAGGTTCTGGATGATGTTCTCGACGTCCTCGCCGACGTAGCCGGCCTCGGTGAGGCTCGTCGCGTCCGCGATGGTGAACGGGACGTTGAGGAACCGGGCGAGCGACTGGGCGAGGAGCGTCTTGCCCGACCCCGTCGGCCCGATGAGGAGGATGTTCGACTTCTGGAGCTCGACGTCGTCCCCGCCTGGCCGCGCCTGGCCCGGTCGCTGCGGCCGCGCCGGCTTCTTGGAGTAGACGCGCTTGTAGTGGTTGTAGACGGCGACGGAGAGGACCTTCTTCGCCTTGTCCTGACCGACCACGTAGTCGTCGAGGAAGCTCTTGATCTCGGCCGGCGTCGGCAGCGAGACGGCGGGGCGCCCCTCGTCGCGCTCCGCCTCCTCCGCGATGATGTCGTTGCAGAGGCGGATGCACTCGTCGCAGATGTAGACCGTCGGCCCCGCGATGAGCTTGCGAACCTCCCGTTGCCCCTTCCCGCAGAATGAGCACGACAGGTTGCCGTGATGGTCTTTCCGGCTCACGCGATCCCTCGGTTCCACGATGTTACCACCAAGCCCCCGACCCCCGGAATTTGGGGCACGGTTCGAATATAGCCAGGTGCGTCCCGCACCGCCCCACCAACTCCTTCGGGGCGTCACGGATCAGCGGCGGAGCAGCGATTCGATCTCCCCTGCGAGGGCGCTTGCGCGCTCCGCGACCGGCCGGGGCACGGCCGCCTCCTCGCGACAGGCCTCCGCGAGGCGGCGCGCCTGCGCCGCGAGCCGATCGAGCCGATCCTCCTTGGGAGCGGGCGCCGGCGGGGCGGGCGGACCGAACCGCTCCGCGAGCTTGCGGTTCATGGTCGCGGGCGTCGGGGGGCGCTCCACGAGCACCTCGTCGCGGAGCTCGCGCCAGCCGGAGTCCGACAGCCGCCCCGCGGCCTCGGCGCGGGACAGCACCTCGATCACCTCGAAGGGCGGAGCGCGCCCGTCGCCCCGCTGCTTCGCGAGCTCGGGCTCGTGCCGCTCGAGGAACCCGTAGCTCGCGGTGAGCTTCTCGGCCGTCGCGCTCCGGATGAACAGCTCCTTCGAGCAGTACCGCTCGAAGCTCGGGTAACCCCACTCGCGCCAGCGCTCCTTGCGCTTCACCTCCACGAGCAGCCGGGCGAGCCCGACCCACGCGGTCTTGAAGCGCCGCGCGCCCTCCAGGACCTCGCGGCGGAAGGAGCCTTCCGGCAGGTCCTCCGCGCGGGAGGCGAGCTTCTCGGCGGTGGCCGTCATCGCCCGATCCGGAACGCGAGTGAGACCGTCGGCCGCTGCCCCGGGAACGTCTCGAAGTGCCAGCCGCCGAGCGCCTTCACGAGGCAGTCCTTGAGCGCGCCGGCGCGGAAGCGCGGCTCGTCGATCCAGAGCGCCGCCACGCGGCCGTCGTTGCCGATCGCGAACTCGATGGGCACGTCGCCGTGGAAGTCGGGCGAGCGCGTCGCCTCGTCGCGGAAGCACGGCACGAGCGTGCGCTGCTCGCGCGAGACGACCGCCTGGATCTTGCGCTCGTCGAACTGCGCCGAGACGAGCTCGCCGCCGTCGATCGCGCCGCCTGCCGCGCGGCGCGAGGACGCCGCGAGGCCGCCGCTCTTCTCCGGCGAGGCCGCGGGCGGGCGCGCGCGGCCGCCGCTCGCCCCGGGCGCCGGCGCGTCCATGGGCACCTCGACCATGTCGTCCGCCTCCGGCGCGCGGTGCTCGACGCCCACCCGCGCCGCCGAGGCGATGGAGATCCCGGCGCCGAAGTCCTCGAGCAGCGCGCTCGTCTCCGCCGGGCGCCGGGCGAGCAGGAACCCGACGACCGCCGCGCCGCCCACGAGGAGCGCGAGCGCGAGGGCCCAGCCGAGCGCGCGCCGGCGCCCGCGGCGCGCCGCGAGCTGGCGCGCTCCGGTGACCTCGCGCTCCACCCGCTGCGCCGCCGCCGCCCGCTTGGCGTGCAGGATGAAGAGGGGGACCTCGCCGACGGGACGCCAGCTGCCGTCGCCCGCGGACACCGAGGTCAGGGCGTCGAGCTCGCCGCGGTAGAGCATCGCGGCGAGGCCGCGCGAATCGACCGGGCCGAACACCTGGCCGCCCTTGCGGAACAGCCACTCGCCGCCCTGCAGGCGGGGGTCGTCGAGGAGGAGCGTCTCGTCTGTGCCGGGCGCCATCGGGGTGCGGGACTCGGATGAGGAGGTGGGTGGGGAGCGCACGCCGGAGGTGACGCAGGCGCGGCGGGCGTGGTGAACTTAGCACGAGGTGGAAAGGCGCTTCTACGCTCTGCGCGTCGCCTACGAAGGCGGGCGTTTCCGCGGGTTTCAGCGGCAGCCGGGGCTGCCCACGGTGCAGGACGCGCTCGAGGGGGCGCTCCTCGCCGCGGGCGTCAGGGCGACGCTCGCCGTGGCGGCGCGCACGGACGCCGGGGTGCACGCGCTCGACCAGGTCGTGAGCTTCTCGGCGCGCGCGGCGCTCGATCCCGAGGCGCTACGTCGCGCGCTGAACGCCGCCCTGCCAGAGGGGATCCTGGTGCGCGAGGCGCTGCGGGTCGGGCCGTCCTTCCACGCGCGGAACACCGCCCGCGGCCGCCGCTACGTCTACCTCGTCGGCGCGCCGCCGCCCGGCCCGCTCGCCGGGTACGCGTGGGCGCTCCCGGACCCGCGGGCGTTCCCGGCGCTCACCGAGGCGCGGCTCGACGCCGAGGCGATGCGGAGCGCGCTCTCGCACGCCGTGGGGACGCACGACTTCACCGGCTTCGCCCGCCCGGGAGAGCAGCGGGGCACGGTGCGCACCGTCACCCGGGCCGACGTGGTCACCGCGAGCTGGGCGCCGCTCCACGCCCTCGTCTTCGAGGGACACGGCTTCTTGCGCGCGATGATCCGCAACCTCGCCGGCACCGCCGTGGCGGTGGGGCTCGGGCTCGCGCCGCCGACCCTCGTCCGCGACCTCCTGCTCGCGCGCGGGCGGTACCGCGGCGTGCGCGCGCCCGGCTGGGGGCTCACGCTTGCCGCGGTCGTCTATCCGGACGGTTCGCTGCCCGCGCCGCCCGGTAGAGCTCCATGAAGACGCCGAACACCGGCGCCCGGGCCCCGGTCGCGACGCGCACCCGGCCGCCCGGGAGGCGCGGCGGCTCGGGCGGGGTCGAGCGTCCGTCCTTGCGGCCGGACGTCTCGGCCGTCACATCGCCCCCTGCTCGGGCGGGAGCTGGCCGTACTTGGCGAGGAGGTCGGCCACGGCCTCGCGCAGGTAGTCGGACTGACGGACCCGCGTGCGGCGGGCGAGGTTGCGGAGCTCGGCGGCGAACTGGGGGGGAAGCCGGACCAGCATCGGCTCGAGGCGCGCAGACGCGCTCGGGTCCTGGGCGGCAACGACGTCGGTCAGCTCGGCGGGCGTAGGCATGTGTAGGCTCCTTGCGACAACGGCTTACGTTTGCCTACACGCTACCACTCGATAGCCGCCTCGCAAGAAAGCGCACGTTCGACAGTTTTCTTGACAGGGGCGCCTCCGACGAGGGCCCCGGGGCCGACCGCCCTACCCCGCCACGACGGGCAGCGCGACACCGGCGAGCGCGTTCATGCGGCCCGACCGGAAGGGCTCCAGATCGAGCACGGCCAGCTTGAACCCCGCTGCCTTGACGGCCAGGGCGATCTCGGCGCGACGCTCGAACCCGCGGGCGAGCTCGCCCTCGGCGAGCTCCACCCGCCCGATGTCGCCGTGATGGCGGACGCGCAGGTCGCGGAACCCCAGGGCGCGGAGCCCAGCCTCGGCTCGCTCCACCTGCCCGAGCCGCTCGGGGGTGACCGGCGTTCCGTAGGGGATGCGCGAGGCGAGGCACGCCATCTGCGGCTTCGCCCAGGTCGGGAGCCCGTAGGCCTCGCTCCAGGCGCGCACCTCGTCCTTCGTGAGGCCCGCCTCCGCGAGCGGCGAGCGGACGCGCCGCTCCTCGGCGGCGCGGTGCCCCGGCCGGTGATCGCCCAGATCGTCGGCGTTGAAGCCGTCGAGCACGACGGCGAGCCCCTCGACCCGGGCCGTCTCCTCGCAGATCCGGAAGAGCTCGCGCTTGCAGTAGTAGCAGCGATCGACCGGGTTCGAGAGGTAGCCCGGGTCCTCCTGCTCGTGGCTGTCTCGCTCCAGGTGGCGGACGCCGAGCCGGGCGGCGAGCGCGCGCGCCTCCTCGCGCTCTGCCTGGGGAACCGACGGGGAGTGCGCGGTCAGCGCCACGGCGCGATCGCCGAGCACCTCTCGCGCGACGGCGACGACGAAGGTGGAGTCGACGCCGCCGGAGAAGGCCACGAGGACGCTGGCGCAGCCGCGCAGCGCCTCCTTCAGCCGAGCGAGCTTCTGCGCGGAGTCGCGGCGGAGATCTTCGAGAACGTTCGGCGACATGGCGCGGGACTTTTACTCGCTCGCGTCCGCGCGCGCAAAGCTCCGCGACCGGATCCGGGGGGTCGCGAGACGCGTCATGCCGTCGCCGAGGCCCGGGAGCCGCGGCGAAGGCGTACGTGCCGCCCGTGACGCCGCAGGCGCGCGGCTCGCAGCCGCTCAGCGGCGGCGCTTGGCGGTCTTCGTGGCCCTGCCGGCGACCTTCTTCGGCGCCTGCCTCGCCGCCGCCTTCGCGACGAGCTTCCGCCGGGCGCCGCCGCGAACGGCGCGGTCCGGCTTGCCCCGGCGCGGCCGGAGCCCGCCCGTGATCCGTCCGAACTCGGCCGGCCCCACGAGCCGCTGATCCACGAGGGCCTGGAACACGCGCGTCCCGGCCTCCTCGACGGAGAGCTGGTCGGTGTGGACCGTCACGTCCGCGTGGGTGGGCGGCTCGTAAGGAACGTCGACGCCGGGGACCTGCTTCAGCTCGCCGGCGAGCGCGCGGCGATAGATCCCCTGCGGATCGCGCTGCTGGAGCTTCTCCATCGAGCAGTCGACGAACACCTCGAGGAACCGGCGCGCCTCCTTGCGCAGGGCGTCGCGCGCGTCGCGGTAAGGCGAGAGCGCCGCGCAGACGGCGATCCCACCGGAGCGGGCCACCGCCTTCGCGACGAGCCCGAGGCGCGCGACCGCGCGCGCGTGGTCCTCCTTGCTGGCGCCGAGGCCCTCGAGCAGCACTGCGGCGTCGCCGTGCTCGTCGAGCAGCTCCACCGCGCGCCCCGAAGCCACGAGCCGCTTGGCGAGGTGCGCGGCGAGCGTGCTCTTGCCGGCGCGGTTCATCCCCGTCAGCCAGATGACGAAGCCGGTGGTGTGCGTGTCCATGGATCCTCCAGCGTCTCAGCTCGGTCGGCCGTCGCCCGGTCGCCGGGGGCCGATCCGTTCGAGCGCGATCTCGAAAGTATACCCTGTCGGATCCTGTCCCGCCAAACGGGTATTCCCTCCCCACCTATTGGCTTTCTTCAGTGTATCCGGCTCGTTGTGCAATGCGCCCCCCGGATGGGCGTTGCCGGAGGGTCAATTCTCGACGACGCGCAGGGGTACACGGGCCGAGAAATCGGCGCCGCGGTAGGCCTTTCTCCTCCCTCTGGCAGACGAGCAGCGCAGGCGAGGCGGCCCGCCGCAGCCCCGCCGCAAGCAGCCGGCGAGCGCCGCAGGAGGGATCACCCGAGCGGCAGCGACACGTCGCTACGTCGCGCCCGCGCCGGGGCCGCCGCACGCGCACCCCGGGAGCCGGCTCGTCGGTCGCGCCGTCGCGACGCCGCGGACGAGATCGATGCGTCGCCCGGGGGTGGATTCCGGGTTCGCGATCATGAGGACGAGCTCCGCCGCGCCCAGCGCAGAGAGCGCGGCGATGCCGGGCTGCGCGGGACGGCCCGCGCCGGCGGTCGAGCGGGCGCAGGCGTAGCAGGGCGCGCCCGGCGGCACGACCACGAGCGCCCCGCCCTCCGCGTCAGGCTCGACGACCACGTGGGGGATCCCCGCGCGCCGCGCGGCCTCCGCGGAGGCGAGCGCCTGCGGCCCGGAAGACGCGAAGACGAGCGTCGCGGTCGGCACGCCGCCTTTCGGATAGGGCTCTATCGAGACGAAGCGCGAGAGCGGGGCGAGCACGGCGCGCGCCGCCTCGACGCGCGGCGAGCCGACGGCGGATGGGGCGAAGAGCCAGCCGCTGGCGTCGCTCGGCGAGACGTCCTCGGCGTCCTCGATCCAGAGCCGCCCCACCCCAGCCTGCACGAGGTAGACGAGGCCGGCGGACGCGACCGCGTCCGCCCCGACGACCCGCACCCGGGCGCGCCCGAGCCGCTCCTGCGCCGCCTCGCCGAACCCCGGCACGAGGAGCTGCCGCGCGTACCGCTCCAGCCGTTCGTCGTTCACGCTCTCGACTCCCGTGAGCGCCGGGCCACCCGGCGCCCTCCTACGGCCACTCCGGCGCGGCGCCGGCGCCCTTCTCGAGGACCACGCGGAACGCCCCCGGCGCGCCCGCGAGCGGCTCCACCGCGAGCACGCGGTGGCCGTCCTCGGCCGCGCTCCTCGGCAGGTTCTCCACCGGCTCTCCCGCGGCGAGCCAGACCTCGAGCCGCTCTCCGGCCGCGAGGCGCTCGAGCGCGATCTTCGCCTTCACGTAGGTCATGGGGCAGGCGTAGGCGCGCACGTCCACGCGCGGCGGGGCGCTCGCGCTCACGCCGCGCCCTCGCCGCGAGCCGGCGCGGCGCAGGTGGGCGGCGCGGCCGCCTCGAGCGGCTGCGTGCCGGCGCAAGCGGCGCAGCCTGCGCGCTTGCGGACGAGCACCAGCCGCCCGCGCGCGGACCGCGCCTCGTACGTGTAGAGCCGGCCCTCGTAGGCGCCGCGCTCGCCGGCGAGGAGCCGGAGGGCCTCCGCGCCCATGAGCGCCCCCGCGAACCCCGCGGTGGCGCCGAGCACGCCCGCCTCGGCGCAGGACGGCACCGACCCGGGCGGCGGCGGCGCCTCGAACAGGCAGCGCAGGCAGCCGCCGATGCCCGCTGGCGAGACGGTGAGCAGCTGCGCGGTGGTCCGGAGGATCCCGCCGTGGACGAGCGGCCTCCGCGCGCGCAGCGCGGCGTCGTTCGCGAGGAACTTCGTGGCGAAGTTGTCGGAGCCGTCCACGACGACGTCGGCCGCCTCGACGAGCGCGAGGGCGTTCCCCGCGTCGAAGCGGAGATCGCGCGCGTCGACCGCCACGGAGGGGAAGAGCGCCCGGAGCCGGGCGGCCGCGGCGGTGGCCTTCCGCTGGCCGACGTCGCCTTCCTTGAACAGCGGCTGCCGGTTCAGGTTGGAGGTCTCGACGGCGTCGTCTTCCACGAGGACGAGCGTCCCGACGCCCGCGGCGGCGAGCGTGAGGAGCGCCGGCCCGCCGAGGCCGCCCGCTCCGATCACCAGCGCGGTCTTGCCGGAGAGGCTCATGAAGGACGGCGTATATCCCGCGCCAGAGGGGGCGGCAACCCTCGCGCCCGGCGGCGCTACACCACGAGCGCCCGGCCCGACTGTGCGGCGCGCCAGAGCGAGGGCAGCGTCGCGATCGCGTCGAGCCGCGGGCGGACGTCGTCGGGGACGAGCCCGGCGAGCCGGACCGCCGTGTCGCACGCCACCACCCGGAGCCCGAGCTCGCGCCGCGCGTCCTCCAGGCTCTCCACGAGGCTCGCCACGCGCGCCGGGCCGGCCTCGGGGGGCGCGCCCTCGTCGAAGCGGCCGCCGATCCAGAGCCGCAGCGGCTCGAAGAACAGCGCGACCGTCACGGCGTCGCCGAGCGCCGCCGCGGTCACCGCCAGCGTCGTGGCCTGGTAGCGGTCCTGCCAGGTCCCGCGATGCACGAAGAGCACCAGCGGCTCGCTCGCGGAGCTTCCGGACATGCGCACATCGTACCCCCCGAGGGGAGAACCCGCCAGCCTGCCCCCGCCGCATGCGACCTCGCGGAATCATTCGCCTCGCGCGTCGCCGGAGGGCTTGCCGGGACGCCGCCCCCCTGAAACCTTTCGGGGGGAACCCCCACCTCCGAGGAACGCTCCGTGAAGAAGCCACGCCCCATCGCCCCCGCGTCCGGGAAGCTCGCCGTCCTCCTCCCCGGGCTCGGCGCCGTCGGCACCACCCTCATCGCCGGCGTCGAGGCGGTGCGTCGAGGGCTCGCGAAGCCCATCGGCTCGCTCACGCAGATGGGGACCATCCGGCTCGGCAAGCGGACGGAGCGCCGGACGCCGCTCATCAAGGAGCTCGTGCCGCTCGCCCCCCTCGACCAGATCTGCTTCGGCGGCTGGGACGTGTTCCCCGACGACGCCTACGAGTCCGCCTGCCACGCCCGCGTGCTCGAGGAGTCCCTGCTCGAGAAGCTGAAGGAGCCGCTCTCGGCGGTGAAGCCGATGACGGCGGTGTTCTCGCCGGACTACGTGAAGCGGCTCGACGGCCCGAACGTCAAGCGCGGCGCGAACAAGCTCGAGCTCGGCGAGCAGCTCCGCGAGGACATCCGGCGGTTCATGCGCGAGCACGGCTGCGAGCGCGCGGTGATGGTGTGGTGCGCGTCGACGGAGGTGTACCTGCAACCGCAGGCGGTGCACGGCCAGCTCCAGGCGTTCGAGGCGGCCATGGCGGCGAACGACCCGGCCATCGCGCCGTCGATGATCTACGCGTGGGCGGCGCTGAAGGAGGGCATCCCGTTCGCGAACGGCGCGCCGAACCTGACCGTCGACATCCCCGCGCTCCAGCAGCTCGCGAAGGCGCAGGGCGTGCCGATCGCCGGCAAGGACTTCAAGACGGGCCAGACGCTCATGAAGACGGTGCTCGCGCCCATGCTGAAGGCGCGCATGCTCGGGCTCGAGGGGTGGTTCTCGACGAACATCCTCGGCAACCGCGACGGCGAGGTGCTCGACGACCCGGGCAGCTTCAAGACGAAGGAGGTCTCGAAGCTCTCGGTGCTCGACCACATCCTGCAGCCCGAGCTGTACCCCGACCTCTACGGCAAGTTCGACCACAAGGTGCAGATCCACTACTACCGGCCGCGCGGCGACAACAAGGAGGGCTGGGACAACATCGACATCAAGGGCTGGCTCGGTTACCCGATGCAGATCAAGGTGAACTTCCTCTGCCGGGACTCGATCCTCGCCGCGCCGGTGGCGCTCGACATCGCCCTCTTCATCGACCTCGCGCGGCGCGCGGGGATGAGCGGGATCCAGGAGTGGATGTCGTTCTACTTCAAGAGCCCGATGGTCGCGGAGGGGCTCTACCCGGAGCACGACCTGTTCATCCAGCTCACGAAGCTCAAGAACACGCTGCGTCACCTGGCGGGCGAGGAGCTCATCACCCACCTCGGGCTCGACTACTACGAGCCGTAGATTAGACAGAGGCCCCACAGAGGAGGTCGTCGATGGCTTACGTGGTTGCCGAGCCCTGCATCAAGTGCAAGTACACCGACTGCGTCGAGGTCTGCCCCGTCGACTGCTTCTACGAGGGGCCCAACTTCCTCGTCATCCATCCCGACGAGTGCATCGACTGCGGCGCGTGTGAGCCTGCCTGCCCCACGAAGGCGATCTTCCCGGAGGAGAGCCTGCCGGCGAAGTGGAAGGACTACACGCAGCTCAACGCCGACCTCGCCAAGACCTGGCCCAACATCTCGGAGAAGAAGGACCCGCTCCCCGACGCGGACCAGTGGAAGGACGTCGAGGAGAAGCGTCAGTACCTCGAGGGCGCCTAGCGGATCGGCGACGGCCGCACGGGCGCTCGGCGAGATCGTCGTCGCCCTGAACTGCGCTATTGCGCGCCGGTCGCCCCTTTGCTAGAAACCCGTCCGCTTCGGAACGCCCAGGTGGTGGAACTGGTAGACACACCATCTTGAGGGGGTGGCGCCGTAAGGCGTGCGAGTTCGAATCTCGCCCTGGGCACTCGCGAACGAGAGAGGGGATCCGGGAAACCGGATCCCCTCTCGGCGTTTCGGGGCCACGGAGGGAGCCGGGGGCTCGGGTGGCGGCGGCGCCCGTCCGGCAGCGGGCGCGAGTGCCTCGCTCGAACGCGAAGAGGGGACCCGGACCCCGGATCCCCTCTCCGCCGCGCCGAGGCGCGGATTCTCGGGAAAGCGACTACTTCCCCTGCGACGGCGCGGCCGGCGCCGGCGGGGTCGATTCGGGCGCGTTCGGCGGAGGCGAGAGCGGGCTCTGCCCGGGCGCGGCCGGGAGCTGCTGCGCCGGGACGCTCGCCTCGCGCTGCACCACCGAGTGCGTGCGGGACGCGTTGTACGCGAGGAAGACCGAGGTCATCATGAAGATCCCGGCCGAGATGCTCGTGACCTTGCCGAGCAGCGTCTGGGCGCCACGCCCACCGAAGACGGTCTGCGCGCCGGCCCCGCCGAACGCCGCCCCCATCCCGCCGCCCTTACCGGCCTGGAGCAGGATCACGAGGATGAGGAAGACGCAGACGAGGACGTGCAGGATGGTGACGAGGGTGATCAACGGAGTGCACCTTTCACGATGGCGACGAAGTCCGCCGCCTTGAGGCTCGCGCCGCCGACCAGCGCCCCGTCGACATCGGGCTGCGCCATGAGCTCGGCGGCGTTCTCGGGCTTGACCGAGCCGCCGTACTGTACCCGGATCTGGTCCGCCGCGGAACTCGCGAGCTCGCGGAGGATCTTCCGGATGGCCGCGTGGACCTCCTGCGCCTGGGCCGCGGTGGCGGTCTTGCCGGTGCCGATCGCCCACACCGGCTCGTACGCGAGCGTCAGCGCGGCGAAGGCCTCGGCGGAGAGGCCGGCGAGCCCCTGCCTGACCTGACGGTCCACGATCTCGAGGGTCCGCCCGGCCTCCCGCTCCGCCAGCGTCTCGCCGACGCAGACGATCGGCCGGACACCCGCCGCGAGCAGCGCGCCGACCTTCTTGCGCACTCCCTCGTCGGTCTCCCCGAAGAGCTGGCGCCGCTCGCTGTGGCCGACGATGCCGTGGCGGCAGCCGACCTCGGCCAGCATGGGCGCGGACACCTCGCCGGTGAACGCCCCCTGCTTCTCCCAGTGGACGTTCTGCGCGGCGACCTCGATCCCGGAGCCGCGCGCCGCGTCCACCGCGGCGGCGAGCGCCGTGAACGGCGGGGCGATGGCGACGTCGACCTTGCCGGCGAGGTCCCCGAGCGCGGCGCGGAGCTCGCCGACGAGCGCCGTGGTCTCCGCCACGGTCTTGTGCATCTTCCAGTTGCCGCAGACGAACTTTCGACGGGGCACGGCGCTATCCCTCGAGGACCTGGATGCCGGGGAGGACGCGCCCCTCGATGAACTCGAGGCTGGCGCCGCCGCCGGTGGAGACGTGCTTCATCTTGGAGACGAGCCCGGCCTCCTCGACCGCAGCGGCGCTGTCGCCGCCGCCCACGACCGTGATGGCCGGGCTGTCCGCCATCGCCTTCGCGACGCCGAAGGTGCCCTCCGCCCACGGCTTCTGCTCGAACAGGCCCATGGGACCGTTCCAGAACACCGTCTTCGCGCTCAGGATGCGCTGGCGGTACCGATCGAGCGTCTTCGGGCCGATGTCGAGGCCCATGAGGCCGTCGGGGATCGCGCGGTCGTTCACCACCACGCGCGCTGCGGTCTCCTTCGGCTCCGCGCCGCACACGTGATCGACCGGCAGGAGAAGGTCCACGTTGCGCGCCTGGGCGCGGTCCAGGATCTGCCGCGCGAGCTCGAGCTTGTCCTCCTCGACGAGGCTCTTCCCCACGGGGACGCCCTGCGCCTTGAGGAACGTGTAGGCCATCGCGCCGCCGATGCAGACCGCGTCGGCCTTCGCGATGAGGTTCTCGAGCACCTTGATCTTGTCGGACACCTTGGCGCCGCCGATGAGCGCGACGAACGGCCGCGCCGGGGTGCCGAGCGCCTTGCCGAGGTACTCGACCTCCTTCTGGATGAGGAAGCCGGCCGCCTTCTCCTTCACGAACGCGGCCATGCCCGCGGTGGACGCGTGGGCCCGGTGTGCCGTGCCGAACGCGTCGTTCACCCAGACGTCGCACAGGCTCGCGAGCTCGCGCGCGAAGCCCTCGTCGTTCTTCTCCTCCTCCGGGTGGAAGCGGAGGTTCTCGAGGAGGAGGACCTCTCCCTCCTTGAGATCGCGGACGAGCTTCTTCACGCCGTCGCCGACGCAGTCGTCGGCGAGGATGACGTCCTGCTTGAGGAGCGCCGAGAGCCGCTCGGCCGCGGGCTCGAGCGAGAACTTCTTGCGATCGTCGGGCTTGCCCTTCGGGCGCCCGAGGTGCGAGCCGAGGATGACCTTCGCGCGCGCCTTGATGGCGTACTGGAGCGTCGGGAGCGCCGCGCGGATGCGCGCGTCGTCGGTCACCCGCCCCTGCTCGTCGAGCGGGACGTTGAAGTCCACGCGGATGAAGACGCGCTTGCCGGCGAGGTCGAGCGCGTCGATGGTCTTGAGCGCCATGGCGTCCCTCACTTCGTGAGGAACTTCGCCACGTCGACCATGCGGTTCGAGAAGCCCCACTCGTTGTCGTACCAGGCGAAGACCTTCGCGAAGGTCCCTTCGACGACGAACGTGTTCGTCGCGTCGAAGATCGAGGACGCCGGGTTGTGGTTGAAGTCCACCGAGACGAGCGGGCCGTCCGAGTACTCGAGGACGCCCTTCAGGCTCCCCTCCGCCGCCTTCTTGAACGCCGCGTTGATCTCCTCGGCGGTGGCGGGCCGGTCCATCTCGACGGTGAGGTCGACGAGCGACACGTTCGGCGTGGGGACGCGCACCGACGTGCCGTGCAGCTTGCCCTTCAGCTCCGGGATGACCTCGGCGACCGCCTTCGCGGCGCCGGTGGTCGAGGGAATCATCGACAGCGCCGCGGCGCGCGCGCGGCGCAGGTCCTTGTGCGGCAGGTCGAGGAGGTTCTGGTCGTTCGTGTAGGAGTGGATCGTCGTCATCAGGCCGCGCTTGATGCCGAAGCTCTCGAGCAGGATCTTCGCGACCGGCGTGAGGCAGTTCGTCGTGCAGGACGCGTTCGAGATGATCTTGTGCTTCGCCTTGTCGAGCTTGTCGTGGTTGATGCCGTAGGCGACCGTGATGTCCGGGCCCTTGGCCGGCGCGGAGATGAGCACGCGCGGAGCGCCCGCCTTGAGGTGGCCCTCGGCCTTCTCCCGCTCCGTGAAGAGGCCGGTGCACTCGAGGACGACGTCGACCTTGTTCTTCTGGTGCGGGAGATCGGCCGGGGACTTGATGGCCGTGACCTCGATCTCCTTGCCGTTGACGACGATGCCCTTCTCCGACGCCTTCACGTCGGCGGCGAGCACGCCGTGCACCGAGTCGTACTTCAGGAGGTGCGCGAGGGTCTTCGTGTCCGTGAGGTCGTTGATCGAGACGAACTCGAGGTCCTTCTCGCCCCGCTCGATGGCCGCGCGGAGCACGCACCGACCGATGCGACCGAACCCGTTGATTGCGATACGTGCCATGGCGCTGCCCTCCTCCCAAGGGGTTGAAAAGCGGCCGTAACCTACAGACGAGGCTCCGGACCGTCAACGGAAACGGAAGGGGGCGAGCGGCCGAGATGAAAGAAACGAAACGGCGCCGATCTCTCGGCGCCGTCCGGTCCTGCGCGCTCGACTTCTGGCGAGGCCGCGACGTCGCGCCGAGCCTCGCGTAATCTTCGGATCAGAGGGCCCGCGGCGCCTCGACGGCGCTCTCCTGCGCGGCGGCCGCCTGGGCCGCGGCGGCGTGCTCGCCCTTGAGGTCCTGCGTGACGAGATCGATGAGCTCGGTCGAGAGGCTCAGGATCTGGTTCGTCGAGTAGCCGTTGCCACGCAGCTCCTTGAAGAGCGACTTCGCGAGGATCTTCGTTCCCTTCACGTCCAGCATGCCTGGCACCATTGCGTTCACTCCCTACCGGCGATACGAACCGCGCCGTGTCGCGATGGCTCCCCCGGGAGCAAGGTGCGGGCCATCGCCTTCGAGGCTTCACCATGTCAGCCGTTTCGGGTACTTGCACGCGGCGAGGCCCTGCCAGGCCGGTCGCGCCGGTGCGTAGTCTCCTTCGCAGACCTGCCTGCGAGAGGGGCACGGCGCGTAGCGCGCTTCGCGGTTCGACGGCGCCATCCCTGAGGAACTGATGCGGTACCGGATCTCCAACCTCCCGCTCTGGCTCGACGAGGACGACGCGCTCCTGACGCGCCGCGCCGCGGAGCGGCTCGGCCTCTCGGCCGAGCACCTTCGCGACGCGATCGTCGTGCGACGCTCGCTCGACGCCCGCAGGAAGGGCCACGCGCGCTGGCTCGTGAACCTCGAGGTCGAGGTCGAGGGCGCGATCCGCGGCGCACCCGCCGACGTCGCGCCGGTCCCCGCGCCCGAGGCGGAGCCCGGACCCGTGCGGCGGCCCGCCGCGCCGCCCGTCATCCTGGGCGCCGGGCCGGCGGGGCTCTTCTGCGCGTGGGCGCTCCTCGAGCGCGGCGTGCCCTCGATCGTGGTCGACCGCGGCAAGACCGTGAGCCCCCGCCGGCGCGACGTGGCGGCCCTGATGCGCGGCGGCGCGCTCGATCCCGAGTCGAACATGAACTTCGGCGAGGGCGGCGCGGGGGCGTACACCGACGGCAAGCTCGGGACGCGCATCCACCACCCGGCGGTGCGGAAGGTCGTCGAGCTGTTCGCGCGCTTCGGGAACGTCGAGCGGATCGTGGTCGAGGGCAAGCCGCACGTCGGCTCGGACGTGCTGCCCGCGGCGATCTCGGCGATGCGCGAGGAGCTCGAGCGCGGCGGGTGCACGTTCGTGTGGGGCGCGCGCGCGGTCGATCTCGCGCTGCGCGACGGCCGCCTCGCGGGGCTCCGCCTCGCCGACGGCCGCTCGCTCGAGTCCGACCGGCTCGTGCTGGCGCCCGGAAACAGCGCCCGCGAGCTGTTCGAGCTGTTCGCCGCGCGCGGCTGGCCCATCGAGGCGAAGCCGTTCGCGGTGGGGTTCCGGGCGGAGCACCCGCAGCCGCTCATCGATCGGATCCAGTACGGAGCGGGCGCGCGCCACCCCAGGCTCCCCCCGGCCGACTACAAGCTCGCCGACAACCCCAAGGTCGCGGGCGCGGCGCGCGGCGTGTTCTCCTTCTGCATGTGCCCGGGCGGCGTGGTCGTCCCCACGCCGACCGAGCCCGAGATGCAGTGCACGAACGGCATGTCCAACTCGCACCGCTCGTCGCCCGTCGCGAACGCCGGCATCGTCGTCGCCGTCTCGCCGGAGGACTTCGCGGCCGAGGGCTTCGAGGGCCCGCTCGCGGGGCTCGAGTGGCAGCGCAAGTGGGAGCGCGCCGCCTACGTGCTCGGGGGCGGCGCCTACCACGCGCCCGCCCAGCGGCTCGCCGCGTACCTCGCGCGCAGGCCCGGGGCGCCGCCCGGGAAGACGTCCTACCGGCCGGGGGTGACCCCCTCCGACCTCTCCCTGCTGTACCCTCCGCAGATCCAGGAGGCGCTCCGCGCGGGGCTGCGCGGGTTCGAGCGACGGATGCGAGGCTTCGTGACCGACGAGGCGGTGCTCATCGGCATCGAGTCGCGGACGAGCTCTCCCTGCCGGCTCGTGCGCGGCGCGGACTTCCAGTCGCCGGGGATCCGGGGGCTCTACCCCGCCGGCGAGGGCGCCGGCTACGCGGGCGGGATCGTGTCGTCCGCGGTGGACGGGCTCAAGGTCGCGGAGGCGATCTGCGCCGAGCTCGGCGCGGCGTGACGGAGGAGCGGATGCGGGATCGCGGCATGAAGTACCGGGTGCGGAACGCCGAGGGGGAGGAGCTCGTGGTCCCGTCGCTCGGCGACCTGCACGATCTCTACGCGCACGGCTTCCTCGCCGAGGACGACCTCGTGCGGGCCGAGACGTCCCCGCGCTGGGTCCGCGCAGGCGCGATGCCGGCCCTGCACGGCGTCCGCGAGCGGCGGGCCGATCCCCGGCGCGTCGGGATGCTCGTCGCCGCAGCGATCGCCCTCGCGGCGGGCCTCGGCTTCCTCTTCGCGCGCTAAAGCGCCCGCCGGAGCCGAGCGCCGCCGCGAAGCGCCGTTCGCGCCCCGCAAAGAGCCGCCAGCACGCGGGAGGCGGCGGCGTGCTAGCTCACCCGGCCGAAGTCGTCCTGAACGCGCACGACGTCCTCGACCTCGGGGGTGGAGACCTCGAGCACGTCGCAGTCGGTCACCGCGCGCATGCGGTGCACGGTGCCGGGCTTCACGTGGTAGCTGTCGCCCGGCTGCATCCGGTGATCGACGAGCCGGTCTCCGTCCTTGAGCACGAGGATCATCTCGCCGCTCCAGAGGTGGATCGTCTCGTCCTTCCTCACGTGGTACTGCAGGGAGAGCTGGAACCCTGCCTTCACGTGCAGGAGCTTGCCGACGTAGCGTTCGGTGTGCGCCCACCAGAGCTCGTGGCCCCAGGGCTTCTCGACGCGCTTCGGGCTGTCGAAGGTCGTGGTCATGCTGGATCGGACTTTAGGCTAGCGGCTGGCGGTGACGAACCCGGGGACCCCGGTTTCCCGCGCGACGTCCTTGCGATAGCGCTCCGCGGCCTCGCGGCTCTCGAAGCTCCCCACGCGCACGCGGTACCAGCGCCCCTTCCCCTGCACGTCCGCCGTCTCGACGCGCGGGCGCAGCGAGCGGTAGCGGGCGGCGATGCGGTCGGCCTCCGAGCGCTGCTGGGTCGCGCCGATCTGGATGGTGAAGTCCCCCGTGCCGGCCGGGGCCGGCTTCGCCGCGCGCGCCTGGACCTCCGCCTTCTCCTCGGGAGGCTTCGGCGCGGGGGCGGCGGGCGCCGGGGCCGCGGTCGGCGGCGTGGAGGCGGCCTGGACCACCGCCGGAGGCGGCCTGGCGGGGGCGCTCGGCGGAGCGCTCGGCGGCGGCGCGGCGGAGGTGGAGACGGCCGCGGCCGTGACCGGCGGCGTCGCCGCCGGCTTCTGCTTCACGAGACGATCGTGAAACGTGAGCGACGCGTCGTCCACGCCGGGCGACGGGGTGGAGGGAGGCCGATCGAGGGCCTCGAGGTCCCCGGCGCGGGCGGCGTCGACCTGCCGGGTGGCGATCTGCCGGCCGACGTTCAACCCGAGGACGAACACGACGCCGAGGATGACGAGCGCGCCCACGACGATGGACGCGATCTGCCGGCCATCGAGGGAGAGCTCGAACTTCTCGCGGACGCGGGCGTTCTCATCGCGCATGGCGTCCGTGATTCTAGACGTCGTCCGCGATATCGCGAGTTTCCGGACTCTCCATCCGATCCGGCGCGGCGACGCCCAGGACCCCGAGGCCGTTCGCCAGCACCTGCTTCAGCGCGCGGCACAGGAAGAGCCGGCCGGCGGTCTTGCGCGCGTCGGCGGAGATGACCCGCTCGCCGCTGCGCTTGCCCTGCGTGTAGTACGAGTGGAACGCCGCGATCGTCTCCTGCAGGTAGAAGGCGACGCGGTGCGGCTCGTACGCGAGGGCCGCCGCGGCGAGCATGTCCGGGAAGGCCACGACGCGCCGGATGAGATCCTGCTCCTCCGCGGAGGTGAGCGTCCGGGCCGCCTCGAGGTCGAACTCGGGGACCGCCACGCCGCCCTCGCGCGCCTTCGCGAAGATCTGGGCGAGCCGCGCGTGGCCGTACTGGACGTAGAAGACCGGGTTGTCGAGCGTCTGGCGCTTCGCGAGCTCGATGTCGAAGTCGAGCTGCGCGTCGGAGCGGCGGGTGAGGAACATGAAGCGGGTCGCGTCGCGCCCGACCTCGTCCACCACCTCGCGCAGGGAGACCACCGTCCCCGCCCGCTTGGACATCTTCACGGCCTCGCCGCCGCGGGTCAGGTTCACCATCTGGATGAGGATGACGTGCAGGTCCTTCCGCGAGGCGCCGAGCGCCTCGAGCGCGGCCTCGAGCCGCGGCACGTACCCGCCGTGGTCGGCGCCGAGGACGTCCACGAGGGTTCCGGCGCGCTGCCGCTTGTCCCAGTGGTACGCGATGTCGGCGCAGAAGTAGGTGGGCGTGCCGTCCGCCTTCTTCACCGGCCGATCCACCTCGTCGCCGTACTGCGACGAGCGGAACAGCGTGAGGTCCTCGGCGGCGGAGACGCCCTCGTCGAGGTCACCGTGGGGCTGGGCGATGGGCGCCGGAGCGCCCTTCTTGGACTTCGGCGGCGGGAGCTTGCCGACGTAGACGAGGTCCTTCTCCTCGAGGAAGCGCAGGAACCTGTCGACCGTGCCCGACTCGTAGAGCGCCTTCTCGGACGACCAGCGGTCGAACTCGATGTTGATGGCGCGGAGGTCGTCGCGGATGAGCCCGAGCACGTGCTCGACGGCGCGATCGCGGAAGAGCGTGAGCCACTCGGACTCGGGCGCGTCGAGGTAGCGATCGCCGTGCTCGGCGCGCAGCGCCGCGGCGATGTCCTTCACGTACTCGCCCGGATAGCTCTTCGGCGGCATCGTCACCTGCCGCCCGAACGACTCCTGGTAGCGCAGGTGCACGGAGCGCGCGAGCGTCTGCACCTGCGCGCCGTAGTCGTTCACGTAGTACTCGCGGGTGACGTCGAAGCCCGCCCACCGGAGCAGGCTCTGCACGCCGTCGCCCACCACCGCCCCCCGGCCGTGGCCGACGTGCATCGGCCCGGTGGGGTTCGCCGAGACGTACTCGACGATGACCTTCTGGCCGCCTCCGACCTCGGTCCGCCCGTACGCGGCCCCCTCGGAGACGACGCGCGCGAGCGCCCGCAGCCACACGTCCGGCGCGAGGCGGACGTTGATGAAGCCGGGGCCGGCGATCTCGAGCCCGGCGAGCTCGTGCTGCGCGTCGACGGCGCGGACCTCGGCCGCGATCGCCTGGGCGAGCTCGCGCGGCGGCTTGCCCGCCGGCTTCGCGAGCATCATCGCGGCGTTCACCGCGAAGTCGCCGTGCTTGGGGTCGCGCGGCGCCTCCACGGAGAACGCCGCCTCGAGAACGGGCCAGCGACCCTCGGCGGCGCCCTTCGCGAGCGCCTGCCGGAACAGCTCGATCACGCGATCTCTCACCATGGCGCGCAGTCTCTACCGGGGCCGCGCCGCGGGCGCAAGCGGGCACTCGCCCGCGAGCCCCGCCCTGCCCTCATGCGTACGCGTCGAAGGCGCCGCAGCGCCGGCAACGCCAGCTGCGGACGGGGGCGTCGGCCGCGCACCGCGTGCAGCGGGGCGCGCGGCCCCGCCGGAGCAGCGCGGCCACGAGGAGATCGTGCCGCGCGGCGAGCTCCCCCGGCCCTGGCGCGTCGGCCTGGCGGAGCAGCTCGCGCATCTCCCAGGTCACCTCCCCGCGCCTGTCGCGCTCGAGCGCGCGCCGCAGCGCCGCGAGCGCGTCCGCCACCCGGCCGAGGCGGTGCAGGGCGCGTCCGTGCAGGAGGTGCAGCGCCGGGTCGCCCCCGCGCGCTGCGAGGCGAGCCTCGACGAACGACGCGGCGGACGCGGCGTCGGGGACGGCCGCGAGCGCCGGCCAGGCGAGGAGCGCCGCGCGCGGCGCCGCGTCGAGGGCGCGCCCGACGTGGTCGAGCGCCGCGGCGCCGTCGCCCGCGGCGCCGGCGAGCTCGGCCGCGGCGAGGTGCGCGTCCGCGCTCTCCCCGTCGGCGCGGAGCGCCTCCGCGGCGAGCGCGGTCGCCTCGGCCGGCGCGCGGGCGAACGCCTCGCGGGCGGCGGCGGCGAGGAGGTGCGCGAGCACGGGATCGGCGCCCTCGATCGCGAGCGCGCGCTGGGCCGAGATCGCGCCGGGCAGATCCCCGGCGTCCACGAGCACGTCGCGGAGCCCCTCCCACGCCGTGCGATCCGCCGGACCGAGCTTGCGGTAGATCTCCACGGCCTCGGCGAGCATCCCGCTCCGCCGGTAATCCTCGGCGAGCTCGCGCTCGACCTCCGCGCGGCGGGCGGGATCGAGCGCCGGCCCGAGCAGCATGTTCCGGTGGAGGCGGACCGCCCGCGAGAGATCGCCGGTGCGCCGGAAGAGCTGGCCGAGCGCGAGGTAGGTCTCGACGGCCTCCGGGCTGCCGAGCCGGGCGGCGTCGGAGAGCGCCTCGATCGCAGCGTCCGGGTCGCCGGAGATCACCGAGCGGACGCCCTTCAGGTAGGCCTGGGCCTCGTCTCGGCGACGGCGCAGCCGGTCCCACAGGAGCACGGCGGCCGCCGCGAAGGACACCGCGGCGAGGGCGACCCAGGCGTCGGTCACGGGTCCTAGCGGACGCCGGCGAAGCCGGCGTGGAGCCGTTCCCACGCGGCGTCGAGCGCCTCGACCACGACGCGCTGGTCCGCGAGCACGGGCATGAAGTTGTTGTCCCCCGTCCAGCGCGGGACCACGTGCCAGTGCAGGTGATCGGCGATGCCCGCGCCGGCGGAGCGGCCGAGGTTCATCCCCACGTTCATCCCGTCCGGGCGGTACACCGCGCGCACGACCTCGACGGCGCGGCGCAGCTCGTCCTGCAGGTCCGCCCACCCATCCCGCTCCAGGGCGCCGAGGTCGGCGACGTGGGCGCGGGGGATCACCATCACGTGACCCGAGTTGTAGGGGAAGCGGTTGAGGCAGGTGAACGCGTGCGCGCTCCGGTGGACGAGGAGGTTCTCGCGGTCGCGCGACTCGGGCGCAGCGGGGAAGTCGCAGAAGATGCAGCCCGTCGGCTTCTCGGCGCGGATGAACTCCATCCGCCAGGGCGCCCAGAGCGGCTGTTCCATGTCGGCCTCGAGATCAGCGCGCGAGGAAGTAGACCCCGGGCTCCTGCGCGGCGGAGGCGCCCTTCTGGATGCGCGCGGCGACCGCGTCCGCGGCGGCTCCAGCCGCGCTGCCCACGAGCTGCTCGAGGAACGCGCCCCGCTCGTCCGCCGGGTACACGAGGTGCGGTTCGCCGGAGAGCTTCGCCTCCGTCTTCGCGAGCTCGACCGCGTCGTAGAAGTTGCCGAGCGCGTCGACGAGCTTGAGGGCCTTCGCCTGCTCGCCCGTGATGACCCGCCCGTCGGCGAACTTCCGGACGGCCGCCTCGTCGAGGCCGCGCCCCTTCGCCACGGCGCGGACGAACTGGGCGTAGACCTGGTCGATGAGCGACTGCCAGTAGGCGCGCTCCTCGGCGCTCATCTCGGAGAAGGGATTGCCCGCGTCCTTGAGGGCGCCGCTCTTCACCGTCTCCATCTTGATGTCCCAGCGGTCGAGCAGCCCCTTCACCTTGGGGAACTGCGTGATGACGCCGATGGAGCCGGTGAGCGTGCCGGGCTCCGCGACGACCTTGGGGCAGGCGACGGCGACGTAGAAGCCGCCGGACGCGGCGAGGTTCCCCATCGAGCAGACCACGGTCTTCTTCTGCGCGAGCTTCTTCACCTCGTCGTGGATCTCCTGCGACGGCGCGACCGCGCCGCCGGGCGAGTCGATCCGGACGACCACCGCCTTGAGCCCGTCGTCCTCCCCGACCTTGCGGAGCTGCTTCAGGATGCGATCGGCGTCGGCGCCGCCGGGGCCGGTCGCGATCGCTCCCTTCACCTCGATGATCGCGATGCGCGGGCCGGAGGCGATGGACGGCGACTCCCCCTTCACCACGCTGTAGGCGAGGAAGAGGAACCCGAAGAACACGAGGAACAGCCCGCCGAAGATGAAGGCGACGATCCCGATGGCCAGCCGGTCGCGTCGCGGAGGCGGAGGCGGCGGCATCGAGGGGGGCGTCGGCCCCCACCCGGACCCGCCTCCGCCGCCCCACGCCGGAGGCGGCGCGGGCGGAGCGCCCCACTGCGTCGGGCCCACCGGCGGCGTGGCCGGAGGCGTGGCGCCGATCGGCGTCGTGGGCAGAGGCTCGTTCGGGTCGTTCGTGCTCATGGTCGGTCAGGTAAGCATGCGGACCGCGGCGCCGCAACAGATCGCGCGGGCCCAATCAGAACCTCCAGACCACCGGCACGAGGATCGCGAGCAGGACGAGGAGCGCGGCGGTGAGCGGCGCGCCCATCCGCACGAAGTCCAGGAAGCGGTACCTCCCCGGTCCGTACACGAGCACGCAGGACGGCTCGAGCGGCGTGATGAAGGAGAACGAGGCCGCGAGGCAGATCCCGATCGCGAACGGCCGCGGCGCGAGGCCGAGCTGCGCGGCGACCCCGGTCGCGACCGGCAGCAGCACCAGGGCCGCGGCCTGGTTCGACATGGGCGCGGAGAGCACGATGGTGAAGATCATGAGCGCCACGAGCACGCCGCGCGCGCCCACGTGGCCGGCGAGGGGGACGAGGAGCGAGCCGAGCCAGCGCCCTGCGCCGCTCACCTCCATGGCGGTCCCGAGCGCCATCATCGCGCCGATGAGGAGCACCACCCGCCAGTCGACCCGGAACGCCATGCGCGCGTCCACGCAGCGCGTGGCGATCATGAGGAGCATGCCGCACAGCCCGGCCACCGAGAGCGGGACGAGCTTCAGGAGGCCGACCGCGAGGACGGCGACGAAGATCGCCACGGCGAACAGCGCCTTGCGGTAGCGCACCGGCTGGTACTCGACGCTGCCGAGCAGCGTGAGCGTGGTCCCGTCCGCGAGCGCGCGGACGCGCGGGCGCGGGCCGCGCACGAGGAGCACGTCGCCCGCCGCGAGCGGCAGCGTCGACAGCGAGTGCGCGCCGAAGAGCCCGTGCAGGAGCTGCACGCGGGTGAGCCGCTGGATCGCGGGACGCCGCGCGATCGCGAGCGCGACGAGGCCGAAGTGCTCGGCGAAGAACGCCTCCTTGAGCGAGCGGCCGACGAGGCTCGAGCCGACCGGCACCGCCGCCTCCATGAGCACGACGTCCTCGCCCTCGCCCGCCCGCGCCTTCGCCTCGGCGCGCATCTCCAGGCCTCGCAGGTCCTTCACGCGCAGGAGGTCGAGCCGATCCTCCTCGAGCAGGAGCGCGTCGCCCTCGGCGAGGACGAGCTCCGGGGATGCCTCGAGCGCCGCGCCGCCGCGCGTGACCGCGAGCACCCTGAACCCGAGCCCGTGCGTGAGCTCCTCGAGCCGCCTCCCCGCGAAGGGCGAGCCCGCCACGACCGCCACCTCGGCGAGGTACTCGCGCGCCGGCATCGCCTCGTCCTCCTCCCCGCTGCGCTCGGGCAGCAGGAAGGGCGCGAGGAGGAGCACGAGGGCGATCCCGACGACCGCGAGCGGCAGGCCCACCGGCGCGAGCTCGGTGAACCCGATGGCCCCGAGGCCCGTCCTCGCCATCATGGCGCTCACCACGAGGTTCGTGGACGTGCCGATGAGGAAGATCGTGCCGCCCAGCATGGAGGCGTAGGCGAGCGGCATGAGCACGCGGCTCCGCGCGAGCTTCGCCCGGTCGGCCGCGCCGATGACGACGGGCAGGAACGCCGCGGTGGTGACGGTGTTCGAGACGAGCGACGAGAGCGCGGCCACGACGACCATCATCGCGCCCACGAACACCGTCGGCCCGAAGCGGCCCGCGCCCGACATGCGCTGCCCGATGGCCTGCACGACCCCCGTCGAGACCAGCCCCTGCGTCATCGAGAGGAGCGTGAAGATGAGGATGACGGTCTCGTTCGCGAACCCCGCGAAGGCCTGCTCCGGCGTGAGGACGCGGGTCACGGCGAGGAGGGCCACGACCGTGAGGGCGCTCACCTCGAGCGGGATGCGCTCGAGCGCGAACAGCACCACGGCGACGGCGAGGACGGCGAGGACGATCCCGATGGAGAGGGTCATCGGCGCGCCGCCTCCTCCCCCGCCCTGCGGGCGCTCGCTCCGGGGTCGCCCCGAGCGCGGCCGTCGGCTGGGCGGCGGGCGCGGGCGAGCGCACCTTGGGGGAGACGTCCCGCGCGCGCGGGCGGGCAGCGGATCCTCGGGCAGCTCATAAGCTCATGGCGTCCTTCGTCCTGTTCACCGCAGCCTCCCAAACCTTCGCACTGCCCGCGACCTGCGCGCTGCAGGTGCTCCGAATGGCCGCGCCCACGCCGGTCCCGGGCGCCCCGCCGCACGTGCGGGGCGTGCTCGACGTGCACGGCATGCTCGTACCCGTGGTGGACGTGGCGGCGCGGCTCGGCGCGCAGGTCCGGCCCCCGCGCGCGGAGGATCAGCTGCTCGTGGTCGAGATCGCCGGCCGCCGCGTGGCGCTCGAGGTCGAGCGGGTGCTCGAGATCCGCGAGGTGCCGGACGCGGCGGTCTCGCCCTACCCCGAGTGGATCGCGCCCGACCCGCTCGCCGCCGGCCTGGTGCGGCTCCCGCAGGGCACGGTCGTGATCCAGGCGCTCGAGGAGTGGCTCCGCGGGGTCGAGCCGGCGGCGCGATGAGCCCCTCCCCGCCCGCGGCGTCGGATCGCCTGCGCGCCCTCGTCCGGGAGCGCGCGGGCCTCGACCTCACCGGAGTGCGGGCGACGCTCCTCGCGGCGGCGCTCGTGCGCGAGGCGCACGCCGCCGGCTTGCCCGACGGCGAGGCGTTCGCGCGGAGCGTGGTCGACGGCTCGCGGCCGCTCGAGCCGTTCATCGAGGAGCTCACGGTGGGGGAGACCTGGTTCTTCCGCGAGCCGGCGCAGTGGGCGCTCATCGAGCAGGTGATCGTTCCGGAGGGGCTCGCCCGCAGGGCGGGCGGCCCCGAGGCGTTCCGGGCGTGGAGCGCGGGGTGCTCGACGGGCGAGGAGCCGTACTCGCTCGCGATCGCGCTGCACGATCGCGGCGTGCGGCACGGCGTCCACCTCGTCGGAACCGACCTGAACGAGTCCGCGCTCGCGCGCGCGCGGCGAGGCGAGTACTCCCTCTGGTCGCTGCGCGGGGCCGCGGACGCCCGGGCGCGCCGACACCTGCGGGAGATCGACGGTCGGTTCGTGCTCCCGCGGGAGATCGCGGCGCGGGTCCGGTTCTTCCCCCTGAACCTCGCGCGCGGCGAGTACCCGTCGCGGGCGCGCGGGCTCGCGGACCTCGACCTGGTCCTGTGCCGGAACGTGCTCATCTACCTCGATCCCGCGCTCGTGCCGGAGATCGCGACGCGCCTCTTCGCGACCCTCGCGCCGGGCGGCTGGCTGCTCACGGGCGCCGCCGACCCGCCGCTCGCGGCGCACGCTCCGTTCACGGTGCGAGCGGGTCCGTTCAGCGTCGCGTACCAGCGCCCGACCGCGCGGGCCGCCCTCCGCGCCGCGGGCCGCCGCGCGGCGCCCGCGGAGGTCGCCGCCCGCGCGATCCGGACGGCCCCGACCCGCGCGGCGAGGACGGCCGCCGCGGAGCGCCCTCGCCGGCCCCCGCCCGAGCCCGGCCTCCCACCCGCGGTGCTCCCCGCCGATCCCGACCTCGCCGCCGCGCACCTGCTCGTCGACGCCGCGCGCCTGCCGGAGGCGCTCGCCGCGGTCGACGACGCCGTCCGCCGGCGGCCGCTCGATCCGGACGCGCACTTCGAGCGCTCCGTCGTGCTGACCGAGCTCGGCCGCCTCGAGGACGCCGAGGAAGCGTGCCGGCGCGCGCGGTACCTCGCCCGCGGGCAGCCGTTCGTCCACTTCTTCACCGCGCTCCTGCGCCTCCGCCGCGGCGACCTCCGCGGCGCCGCCGGTGCGTTCCGGACGGCGGCGGCGCTCGCGGCGCGGGTGCCGCCCGGGACGCCCCTGGCGCTGTCGCATGGGATGACCGCCGGTGCGCTGCGCGAGGCGGCGCGGTTCCACCTGTCGCGCCTCGTGGGGGATGGCCCCCCGCTCCCCTGACGCTACGTTGAACGTGGAGGGAGGAGGCGAGTCGACACGTGCCCCGGGACCGAACCGAGGAGGGCGAGGAGCGGCGCGCGGCCGGCGTGCTCGCGGAGCGCGCCCGCGCCCTCGCGGTGCCGCCTGCCCCTCCCCTGGCCGAAGGGGAGCGGCTCGACGTGGTGGCGTTCGAGGCAGGGCCCGAGCGCTACGCCGTGACCCTCGGCGCGGTGCTGCGCGTCGAGCGCGTCGGCGCGGTGGCGCGAGTGCCGGGGGCGGCCGCCGACGTCGTCGGCGTCATGTCCGTGGACGGGCGTCCCTGCCCGCTCGTGGACGCCCCCGCGCTCCTCGGCGGCGGCGCCGCCGCGGCGCCCCGGCGCTGGGCGATCGTGCTCGGCCGGCGCGCGCCGGAGCTCGCGCTCGCCGCGGACGCGATCGACCTCCTGCGCATCGCGCGCGCGGAGCTGCACGAGGCGGCGCCGCCGCTGCTCGGCACGACGGGAGCGGCGCGGGTGGTCCTCGACGGCGCCGCGCTCCTCGGCGACGCGCCGCCGGGCCCCGGAGGCGACGGCCCGTGACGCGCGACCTGCCCTTCCACCGCTCGCTCACGTTCCGGCTGTCGGGCCTCGGCCTCGTGCTCTTCCTCCTCGCCGCGTTCGCCCTGTGGAGCAGCGTCCAGATCGTCCGGCGCGTCGGGTCCGACGGCGCGCTCCTGCACGAGATGTCGAACGGCACGGTGCACTACGCGCAGCTCGTGGCCCTCGCCCACCTCCGCGCCGCGGCGCGCGCCGAGGACGCCCCCGCGCTGCGCTCCCGCATCGAGGAGCGCGTCCAGGCGCTGGACAGGTGGTTCGAGGCGCTCCGCCGCGGGGACCGCGCCGCCGGGGTGGACGCCCTCGACGACCCCGGGCTGCTCGCCGCGCTCGACGCGCCCGAGCGGGCCTGGCGCGAGGGGGTCCGGCCCATCCTCCTGCGGCTCGCCTCGGGAGGCCCCGCCGCACCCGGCGAGCTCGACGCGCTGGATCGGAGGACGCTCGACGCCGCCTCCGAGCTCGAGCGCTGGATGCGCTCGGCGCAGGGGCAGCTCGCGGGCTCGGTCGAGGCGCGCCAGCGCTGGGCGTTCCTCCTCTTCGCGCTCCTCCTCGCCGGGGTCGCCGCCACCGTGCTCGCGGCGCGGAGGGTGGCGCAGCGCATCGCGACGCTCTCCTCCGCGGCGCAGCGCGTGGCGGCGGGCGAGGAAGGCGTGGCGATCGCGGTGGGGGGCGGCGACGAGCTCTCGCTCCTCGGCCGGGCCTTCGAGGACATGACCCAGAAGCTGCGCCGCAACTTCGCGCTGGAGCGCGACGCGCGCGCGAAGCTCGAGGAGATGTTCCGCGCGGTCGGCGAGACCGCCGCGCGGCTCGCCACCGCGGCGAACGAGATCCTCTCCAGCACGGCGCAGCAGACCTCCGGCGCGCAGCAGCAGCTCGCGGCGGTCTCGGAGACGATGACCTCCCTCGACGAGGTCGCGCGCTCCTCGGAGCGGGCGGCCGACCGCGCCCGCGAGGCCGCCGACATCGCGCGCCACTCCGACGAGCTGTCTCGCACGGGCCACGGCGCGGTGGACGAGGCCGTGGACGTGATCGGCCGCGCGAAGGAGCAGGCCGACGGCGTGGCGCGGAGCATCCTGGAGCTGGCGGAGCAGGCCAACGCGGTCGGCGACATCACCGGCCTCATCGACGACCTGGCGGAGCAGACGAACGTGCTCGCGCTGAATGCGGCGATCGAGGCGACGCGCGCGGGCGAGCACGGCAAGGGGTTCTCGGTGGTGGCCGCCGAGGTGAAGTCGCTCGCCGAGCAGTCGCGGCGGGCGACCGCGGAGGCGCGCCAGGTGCTCGGGGACGTGCAGAAGCGCGCGAACCGCTCCGTGCTCTCCACCGAGGAGAGCACGCGCAGCCTCGAGGCGGCGGTGCGGGCCGCGCAGCACGCGGGCGCCGTGATCCGCGATCTCGCCGAGCTCGGCGCGCGGCTCTCGGGGGCGGTCCAGGAGATCGCGGACTCGACCGCGCAGCAGGCGACCGGGATCGGCCAGATCACGCAGGCGGTCCGCGACATCAGCAACGTCGCGAGCCAGTACGTCACGTCGACGAAGCAGTCGGAGCTCGCCGTCCGCGATCTCACCGCGCTCGGCGAGCGGCTCCGCCAGCTCCTCGTCACCACGTCGCGGTGACGCATGGACCGCGACGCCCTGCTCGAGTCGTTGCGCGGCGCGCTCGCGACCGACCTCGCGGAGCAGGTCCCCGTCCTCGAGGAGGGGCTCGTCGCGCTGGAGAAGGCGGAGCCCGGGCCGCCGCGCGACACCCTCCTCGCCGACGTGTTCCGCGCCGCGCACGGGCTCAAGGGGTCCGCCCGCGCCGCCGGCGCGGGCCCGATCGAGGCGACCTGCCACGCGATGGAGTCGCTGCTCGGCGCGGCGCGCGACCAGGGGCGCCCGCTCGGGCCGGAGGACTTTGCCGCGCTGCTCGCCGCGGTGGACGCGCTCGCCGAGGCCCAGAAGCGGCTCGCCGAGGCGCCGCTCACGGAGATCGAGGAGGCCCCGTTCGCCCGGGCGCGGGAGCTGCTGCGGGAGAGGACGGAGGGTGAGCCGAGCCCAGCCGCGATCGCGACCCCGACCTCGACCCCGACCCCGACCCCGACCGCGACCCCGACCCCGACCCCGACCGCGACCTCGACCCCGACCGCGACCTCGACCCCGGCTCCGTCGCCCCCGCCCTCCACCCCACCCACGACCGCTCCCGCGCCTCTCCCGCCCTCCGACGCCGCTCGGCCGCGCCGGGCCGGCTCCCTGCGCCTCGCCCCCGAGCGACTCGACGCCATCGCGGTCGCGGGCGGAGCGCTGCTCGATTCCGCCACCCAGGCCGAGTCGCGCGCGACGCGCGCGGACGAGCTCGCCCGGGAGGTGCGGAGGCTCCGCAGGGCCCTGCGCGCCGTCCGGCCGATCCTGGTGCGCGCGGCGGCCGTCCAGCGCGGGCGCGCCGCCGTGGAGGCCACCGCGGCGCGCGCGGCCCTCGGCGTCGAGGACGAGCTCGGCCGGGTCGAGCGCGGGCTCGCGGCGCTGCGTGGCCAGCTCGCCGTCGAGGCCCGCGCGCTCGAGCGGCGCACGCGCCGTCTCGCCTCCGACGTGCGCGCGCTGCGGCTCCGACCCTGGGCGGACGCGACCGCCGGACTCGAGCGCGCGGCGCGGGACGTAGCCGCCGCCCTCGGGCGCGAGGTGGAGCTCGCGGTCGGAGGAGAGGGGCTCGAGCTCGACCGCTCGGTGGTCGACGCGCTCCGCGAGCCGCTCGCCCAGCTCGTGCGAAACGCCGTGGACCACGGCATCGAGCCCGCCGAGGAGCGGCGCGCCGGCGGGAAGCCGGAGCGCGGGCGCATCGAGGTCGACGCGCGCATCGAGGGCGAGCGGGTGTTCGTGCGCGTCCGCGACGACGGCCGGGGGCTGGACCCGGAGCTGCTGCGCGACGAGGCTCGCCGCCGCGGCCTGCCCGTCCCCCCCGATCGCCGCCGGGCGCTCGAGCTCGTCTTCCTGCCCGGGCTGTCCACCGCCACCGCAGTGACGGAGCTCTCCGGTCGCGGGGTCGGCCTCGACGTCGTCGCGAGCGCCGTGCGCGCGATGCGCGGCTCGGTCGCGGTGACGTCGGCGCGCGGACGGGGGACCTGCTTCGAGCTCGCGGTGCCCACCACGCTCTACGGGCTGCGCGCGCTGCTCGCCCGCGACGCCGGCCAGAGCTTCGCGGTGCCGGCGCTGGACGTCGAGCGCGTGCTCCGGCTGCGCCCCGAGCTCCTCGCGACGAGCGGCGGGAGGACCGTGCTGCTCGCGGACGAGCCGGTGCCCATCGCGCCGCTCGCCCACGCGCTGGGGCTCGCGTCGGGGCCGTGGCGCGCCGAGGACCGGCGCATGGCCGTGGTGGTGGGCGTGGCCGGGCAGCGCGCCGCGTTCGCGGTCGACGAGGTGCTCGCGGAGCGAGAGCTGTCGCTCGAGCCGCTCGGCGGGCGGCTCGCGGGGCTCCCCCTGGCGAGCGCGGTCGCGGCGCTGCCGGGTGGCGAGCTCGCCGTGGTCCTCGCGAGCCGGGAGCTCGTGGAGCGCTCCCACGCGGCCGCGGCGCTCGCGGCGGCGCCGGCCCGCGCGGCCGGGCCCGCGCGGCGCCGCGTCCTCCTCGCGGACGACGCCGCCACCACTCGCGCCCTCGCGCGGAGCATCCTCGAGGCCTCCGGGTACGACGTGACGACGGCGGCCGACGGAGAGCAGGCCTGGTCGCTCCTCCGGCAGCACGTGGCCGACGTCGTCGTGTCGGACGTGGAGATGCCCGGCATGAACGGCTTCGAGCTGACCCGGGCGATCCGGCAGAGCCCCCGGCTCGCCCGGGTCCCGGTCGTGCTGCTGACGGCCCTCGAGAGCGACGCCGACCGGCGGCGCGGCCTAGAGGCGGGCGCCGACGCATACCTCGTGAAGTCGACGTTCGACCAGCGCGTGCTCCTGGACACGCTCTCGGAGCTGCTCGAGGAGGTCCCATGATCCGGGTGGTGGTGGCGGACGACATGGAGGCGTCGCTCAAGCTCCTCGAGGCGATCTTCGCGCTCGAGCCGGGCTTCGAGATCGTCGGCCGGGCGCGGAACGGCGAGGAGGCCGTCGAGCTCACCCGGCGGCTGAAGCCGGACCTCGTCACGATGGACATCGAGATGCCGGTCATGAACGGCTTCGACGCGACGCTCCGGATCATGACCGAGCTCCCCACGCCGATCGTGGTCGTCTCGGGGCAGGACGTGAACTCCGTCGGGTTCGCGCTCAACGCGATGAAGGCCGGCGCGCTCGCGGTCGTGCCGAAGCCCCCCGCGCCCGGCGATCCCGACTTCGACGCGCAGGCGCGGCACCTCCTCACCATGGCCCGCGCGATGGCCGGGGTGAACCTCCTGCCGCGCGTCCAGTCCCCGCGGCCCGGCGCGGCCGCGCCCGAGGCGCGCCCGCAGCGCACGCGCGCGCGGGTGGTCGCCATCGCCGCGTCGACCGGCGGTCCGCCCGCGCTGTCGCGCATCCTCTCCGAGCTGCCGGCCGACTTCCGCGCGCCGCTCCTCGTCGTGCAGCACATCGCCGAGGGCTTCGCGGAGGGGCTCGCGAAGTGGCTCGGCGAGTCGTCTCCGCTCCGCGTGAAGGTCGGCGACGACGGCGAGCCGCTCGCGCCCGGGACGGTCTACCTCGCGCCGGATCGACGCCACCTCGGGGTGAAGGGCGACCGGATCGAGCTCTCCGACGCGCCGCCGATCGAGGGCTTCAAGCCCTCCGGGACCTACCTGTTCGAGTCGGTGGCGCGCTCGTTCGGCCCCGCCGCGCTCGGGCTCATCCTCACCGGCATGGGCCACGACGGCGTGAAGGGCCTCGCGACCCTCCACGCCGCGGGCGGCACCGTGGTCGCCCAGGACAAGGAGTCCTCGGTCATCTTCGGCATGAACGGCGAGGCCGTGCTGGGAGGCCTCACGGACGAGGTCCTCCCGCTCGACGCGCTCGCCTACCTGCTCATGCAGGCGGTGTAGGGGTGAAAAAAAAGAGAACGGCGCGTCCACGAGGACGCGCCGCTCTGGACTGCCACCGGAGCTCGACTACTTGCGGCGGTTGAACTTCTCCATCAGGTCGCCCAGCCGCGCGCGGCCGTCGCCCTGACGGCGCAGGTACTCGCGGTAGTCGTCCTCGCCGCCGTCGCGGTTGAGCTGCTTGATCGACAGCGCGACCTTGCGCTCGTGGAGGTCCATGTCGATGACCTTGACCTCGACCTCCTGGCCCTCGGTCACCACGTCGCGCGGGTTCTCGACGCGCTCGTCCTTCATCTCGGAGACGTGGACGAGGCCCTCGATGCCCGGCTCGATCTCGACGAACGCGCCGAAGTCGGTGACCTTCGTGACCTTGCCCTTCACGCGCGAGCCCACCGGGTGGCGCTCGGAGAGCGTCGTCCAGGGATCGACGTGGGCCTGCTTGATGCCGAGGCTGAAGCGCTCGTTCTCGACGTCGATGTTGAGCACCACCGCCTCGACCACGTCACCCTTCTTGAACTTGTCGCCCGGGTGCTTGATGCGCTCGGTCCACGAGATGTCGGACACGTGCACGAGGCCGTCGATCCCCTCCTCGACGCCGACGAACACGCCGAAGTCGGTGACGTTGCGGACCTCGCCGCGGATCGTCGTGCCGATGGGGTACTTGTCCTCGAGGAGCGTCCACGGGTTCGCCTCGATCTGCTTCATGCCGAGGCTGATCCGCTTCGCCTTCGGGTCGATGTCGAGCACGACCGCCTCGACCTGATCGCCCTGGTTGACGAGCTTCGAGGGGTGCTTCACGCGCTTCGTCCAGCTCATCTCGCTGACGTGGACGAGGCCCTCGACGCCCTGCTCGAGCTCGATGAACGCGCCGTAGTCGGTGAGCGAGACGACCTTGCCCTTTACGCGCGTGCCGACCGGATACTTCTCGTCGGCGCGGTGCCACGGGTCCTCCTGGATCTGCTTCAGGCCCAGGCTGACGCGCTCGGAGGCGGGGTCGAACTTGAGGACGACGACCCGGACCTCCTGGCCGACCTCGAACATCTCCGACGGGTGGCCGATGCGGCCCCAGCTCATGTCGGTGACGTGGAGGAGGCCGTCGATGCCGCCGAGGTCGATGAAGGCGCCGTAGTCGGTCAGGTTCTTCACCTGGCCCTTGAGGACCGCGCCCTCCTTCAGGTTCTTCAGGGTCTCCTTCTTGAGCTCCTCGCGCTCCTTCTCGAGGAGGACCCGGCGCGACAGGACGATGTTGCCGCGCTTCTTGTTGAACTTGATGACCTTGAACTTGAACTTCTCGCCGATCAGCTTGTCGAGGTTCCGGACCGGCCGGATGTCGACCTGCGAGCCGGGGAGGAACGCCTTCACGCCGATGTCGACGGAGAGGCCGCCCTTCACGCGTCCGACGATCACGCCCTCGACGAGCTCGTCGCGCTCGCACGCGGCGGAGATCTCGTCCCAGATGCGCATCTTGTCGGCCTTCTCCTTGGAGAGGACGACCATCCCGGTGTCGTTCTCCCGGGACTCGACGAGCACCTCGACCTTGTCGCCGACCTTGACGGCGGGCTCGCCGCCGGGCGCCGAGACGAACTCGGACATCGGCACCTGGCCCTCGGACTTGTAGCCGATGTCGATGACGGCATAGTCCTTCGAGAGCGCGATGACGGTGCCGGAAACGACCTTGCCCTCCTCGATGGGACCGGCCTGGGCCTCGCTCTGCGCGAAGAGCGTGGCGAAGTCCTCGGTCTCGATTTCGGGCGTACGGGGAGTCTGATTCTCCATTCGGAAAAGACCAACCTTTGTCGGGATCACGCCGGACCTGCGACTCTGGGTGAGCGGCTCAGGACCGCCCCGGCGTCAACCACAGCAAGCCCCCTGGTTCGTGTCGCGGCCGACGCCCCGGGGATCGAAGGCGCGCCGCGCGCCGGGAATACCCCGGCGTACATCGGGAATCTTGGAAGGCGCACGCTACACGCCCGAGATCACGGGGTCAAGGCGCGCCCTGCGGGCGGAGGGCGCGTAGCCAGCTCGCCACCCCCTCGACCACCCAGTCGGGCGTCGAGGCGCCGGCCGAGAGCCCGACCACCTGGCACCCGTCGAACCACTCCGGCCGGAGCTCGGCCTCGGTCTCCACGTGCCACGTGCGCGCCTGGATCTCGCGGCAGATCTCGGCGAGATGGCGCGTGTTCGCGCTGTTCTTGCCGCCGACGACCACCACCGCGTCCACCTCGCGGGCGAGCGAGCGGGCGTCCGCCTGCCGCTCCTCCGTGTCGTTGCAGATGGTGTTCACCGCCCGGACCTCCTTGTGCCGGAGGGCGAGCGCGCCCACGACCGCCTCGAAGTCCGCGCCGATGCAGGTGGTCTGCGCGATGACGGCGACCTTCTTCGCCGGGATCTCCGGGATGGGGCCGCCCGGCTTCACGACCGTGCAGGGCCCCTCGCTGAACGAGACGACGCCCTTGATCTCGGCGTGGTTCGCGTCCCCGACGATGACGACGTGATACCCCTCGGCGCTGAGCTTCTGGGCCATCGCCTGCGGGTACTTCACGTAGGGGCAGGTGCCGTCCACGACCTCGAGCCCGCGCCCGTCCGCGCGCTCGAGCTCCTCCTTCACCGCGCCGTGCGTGCGGACGACGACGGTGGTCCCGTCCGTCACCTCGCCGACGGCGTTGACGGTGCCGACGCCCTTCTCGCGGAAGCGCGCCACCGCCTGCGGGTTGTGGATGATGGGTCCGAGCGTCACGACGGGCCCGGAGGAGTGGTCGGCGACCTCCATCACCTTGTCGACGGTGCGGCGGACGCCCCAGCAGAAACCGGCGGTCTTGGCGATCTTCACTTCCACGCGGCGCTCTATATAACGCCCTCCTCCGCCGTGGCCAGCCTGCCGGGCCCCCGTCCCTCCCGGCACCGCCCCTCCCGCTACTCGGCGTCGTGGACGTGGAAATGCGCGTGCTCGGCGGAGCCGTGGCGGTGGGCGTGCCGGTGCGCCAGCCCGCTCCGCACGAGGAGCGCCTCGTCCCGGAGCAGCTCGGCCGGGGCGCCGTCGAAGAGGATCCCGCCGCCCGCCCGGTCGAGCAGGATCGCCCGGTCTCCCAGCTCCTCGACGACCGAGAGGTTGTGGGTCGTGGCGACGGTCGTCACGTCGAGCGCGGCGAGGAGCTCCACCACCCGCGCGGCCGCGGCGGGGTCGAGGTTCGCGGTGGCCTCGTCGAGGAGGAGCACCTTCGGATCGAGCGCGAGGACCGCGGCGAGCGCCACGCGCTTCTTCTCGCCGCCGGAGAGCTCGAACGGCGGGCGGTCCAGGAACGGCACGAGCTCGAGCGCCTCCGCCCAGCGGCGCACGCGCGCGTCCACGTCGAGGGCGCCGAGCTGGCGCGGACCGAACGCGAGCTCGTCCGCCACCGTGGGGTTGAACAGCATCCCGTCCACGTTCTGGAAGAGGAGCCCCACCTCGCTGCGGAACCGGCGCCGGAAGGTCGCGTCGTCGAGCGCCCGCGCCGTGAGCGGCATGCCGGCGTAGCGGAGCTCGCCCGCGGCGGGGAACGCGAGGCCGTCGAGCGCCCGGAGGAGCGTGGTCTTCCCGCAGCCGTTCACGCCGAGGAGGACGACGCGCTCGCCCGGCGCGACGGAGAGCGAGACGTCGCGGAGCACCGCCCGGCCGGAGAGCTCCAGGGTCACGTGGTCGAGCTGGAACGGCACTAGAACCCCCGGGAGCGCATGGCGTCGGAGACGTCGCGCGCGTTCTTCATGGAGAGCGTGAGGAGCGCGCCGGTGATCCCGCCCGCGCCCCGGACGACGTCGACCGGCCCGGGGCGGCGCAGCATGCGGCTCCTGAGGCCGAGGAGCGAGTCCGTCGCGAGCAGCCGGAGCGCGTGCACCTGCGCGAGCGTGAGGACGAGCAGCCGGCTCGCCGTCGGGAAGGGCGCGAGCGCGCGGAAGAGCTCGATCCGCGCGAGCGCGGAGAAGGTCACGAAGGCGATGAGCGCGGCGCGGAGCGCGAGCGCCACGAACGGCTCGGCGTCGGGCCAGCGGCCGGTGACGAGCCGGAGCCATCCCGCCGACGCGAGCGAGAGGAAGGCGGTGACCGGCACGACCGAGCGGAGGACGCGCCTCGCGGCGCGGAGCGCGCCCCGGCGGAGGAGCAGGAGCGCGAGGAGCGTCGCGAGCGACAGCCCGCGGAGGCCAGTCAGCGCCGACAGGCCGAAGACCGACGCCGCCCACAGGGCGAGGAGGAGCTGGCTGCGCCGCGGCTCAGAGCGCTTCACGGACCTTCGCCCTCCGCAGCACCGACAGCGCGAACAGCGTGTAGAGCCCCTCCGCGGGCCCGGTGACGGCGAGGCTCGGGATCATCATCGCCGCGAGCGTCACCGGCAGCGGGGTCGGGAAGTAGGCCGGAGAGAGCCGGTGCTGCAGCCCCAGGACGAGCGCCACGGCGAGGGTCGAGACCTGCACGGCGACCCAGGCGGCGACGAGCGCGGCGCCCCGCGGCGAGGCCCGCCGCAGCGCGAGGTGCACGAGCCAGCCGGCGAGCGGGCCGAGGAGCCCCATGGCGAGGGCGTTCACGCCGAGCACGGTGAAGCCGCCCGCGCCGAAGAAGAGCGCCTGCACGACGAGCACGAGCGACTCGCACACGAACGCGACGAGCGGGCCGTGCAGGATGGCGAGGAGCGTCACGCCCAGGAGGTGCGTGGAGGTGCCGCCCGGGAGCGGGATCATGATCGACTGGACGACGAACGCCACCGCGGTGAGCGCGCCGACCACCGGGAGCGAGTCCGCCGCGGAGCGGCCGAAGTGACGGCGCGCCGCCCACGCCCACAGCGGCGCCGAGACGGCCAGCGCGGGGAGCGTGAGCTGCGGGGAGACGAAGCCGTCGGGGACGTGCATCGCTAGCCGCTCGTGGATCTGCGCCGCGCGAGGAGGACGAGCGCGCCGAACACCGCCGCGATGACCGCCGCGCCGAGGAGCGGCCGCAGCACGAACGCCGCGCCGCCGCCCGCCCGCGCACCGCCCTGGGCTGCCGCCCCGGCCTGCGCGACCTCGACGGTCGTGTCGAGCCCGTGCCCGCCGGCCTCCACGACCTTCACGCGCCAGCGGCCGGGCGCGTCGGGGACGAACGCGAGCCAGCCTGCCCGATCCGTCCGGCCCGCCAGGTAGGCGGCTCCCGGCGTCGACGGCGAGAACACCTCGAACGGCGCGTCCGCGAGCGCCTCGCCGTCCGACTCGTACACCCGCACCGCCACCGCTCGCCCCCGCTCGACGTCGTGGAGGACCTCGTGCGCCCGCGCGCCGGCGGGCACGAGCCCGGCGAGGAGGACGAGGACGGTGAAGCTCGAGCGCATGCGGTGTGCCCTCTCCCTGGGGGGCGGAGCTGTTCGCACGAATTCGTGGTTCGTAATACCGAGCACCCAACCGGGCGTCAAGCGCGCGATCTGCCACGAGCTTCGGCCCTCCCATCTCCGAGCGCACGGCCTCGAGGGGACGTCCTGCTGGCCGCGAACGAAGCGTCACGCGAGCCGGGCACGCCCCTCCTTGCGCTGACTCCTCGGGCCCGCGCGACGCCCTCCCCGGCTCCCCTATGCTGCGGGGACCTCGCGCCCTCCGGAGGCACTCCCCATGAAGCTCGTCGCCGCCGCCCTGCTCGCCGTCGCCTCCCACGCGCTCGCGCTCGCGCAGGATCTCCCCGTGCGCGTGGTGACGCTCAGGTCTCCGGCGCTCGGCGAGGAGCGCACCGTGTACATCCTGACGCCGCCGGGCTACGAGCGCGGCGAGCGCCGGTATCCCGTCGTCTACTTCACGGATGGTGAGCGCACGCTGCCGCTCCTCGCGACGACGGCCCGCTTCCTCGCGAGCGCCGGCCGCATGCCCGAGGTGCTCCTCGTGGGCCTCGCTCACCCCGACCGCGTCCACGACCTGACGCCGACGCACGGGAAGCTCGAGCAGGGCGGAGGCGAGGAGGTCTCTTACGAGACGAGCGGCGGCGGGGAGCGCTTCCTCGCCTTCCTCGCGCAGGACCTCGTGCCCTGGGTGGACCGGAGCTACCGGACCGAGCCCCTGCGGATCCTGGCGGGCCACTCGTTCGGCGGGCTCTTCGCGCTGCACGCGATGACCGCGCGGCCCGGCGTGTTCCAGGCGGCCATCGCCGCGAGCCCGACGCTCGGCTGGGACCGCGACCTCGCGGCGAGGGAGGTGCGCGACGCGCTCGGGCGCAAGGACGGCCTCTCCGGGACCATCGTCCTCACGGTGGGCGACGAGGGCCGGCTCGCCGCCGCCCGCTTCCAGGAGCTGAAGGGGCTCCTCGCCCGCGGTGGCGCGGTCCACCTGCGGGCGCTCCACCTCGCGGGCGAGGATCACGTCACGACGCCCTTCGCGAGCTACTACGCCGGCCTCGAGGAGGTGTTCGACGGGTGGTCGATGGCGGTGTCCCCCGAGGCGACGGGGCCGCGCGGCGGCGCCGCGGCGGTCGAGGCCCACAACCGCGCGCTCTCGCAGCGGCTCGGGTTCGCGGTCCCGCCGCCGGAGCGCGCGCTCGCGCTCTCGGGCCTGCAGCTCCTCTCCGAGGGCGACCGTGACGGCGCGGTCCGCACGCTGCGCCGGACCGTCGAGCTCTACCCGTCCTCGCCCCGCGCGCGGCACGCGCTCGGCCTGGCGCTCGAGCGGAGCGGCGAGCTCGAGGGCGCGCGCGACGCGTACCGGCGTGCCTGGGAGGCGGCGAAGGCGGCGGGCGCCCGGGATGCGCCGGCGTACGAGGCGAGCTACCACCGCGCGAGCGGCGCGACCGGCACCGGCCGGCGATCGCCAGCGAGCGCAGGCGACGCGGACGTCCAGACGGAGTCCCGCGATCGCTACGGCGGGTACGACCGGGAGTCGCGGTTCGACGGTGGAGGCTAGCGAACCCCTCAGCCCTTCTCGCCCTTGTCGCCGACGAACCTGTCTCGGTCGTCGCGGAAGAGGACGTTGAAGGTCGTGAGGGAACCGTAGCAGCGCGTCACGTACTGCTGCAGCTCGATCTTCTCCGCGTCGGAGAGCTTGTCGTTCGCGTTGACCTTCTGCTCGAGCACGCGCAGCCGATCGCGGATCATCACGATCTTGTGGAACAGCGAGTCGAGGGGGATCTCCTTCGGCTGGGTCTGCCCGTCGCCCGGCTTGAGGACCACGGTGCCGCCCTCCCAGCGCGGCGCGAGCCGGACGTCGGCCCCCTCCTCGCGCAGCGCCTCGCGGATCGCCTCGGCGAACTCCTCGCGGGTCATGTCGGTCAGCTCCTCGGGCCAGGGGGACTGCGGCGCGGACTGCGGGAAAGGACGGTGGTGAGCGGCGGCGGGCGCGAGCGGCGCGCGCTCGAGCGGCGCGCCGGGATCCGCGCCGCGGTGGACGAGCGGGCTCGACGGGCGCGGCGCGCGCCGGCGGAGCTGCGTCGGGGGCGGCGCGGTCGGGATGGCGGCGTCGCGGGAGAGGTAGCGCTCGCAGGCCGGCGCGGTGCCCGGGAAGTCTCCGGTGCGGACGCCGAGGCGGCAGGGGCCGATGGGGCCGCGGGCGTCCTCGAGGATGGGCCGCCAGAGCCGGCAGCTCCCGCACTCCTTCGGCCCGTACCTGCGCTCCTCGCTCACGCTCTGCTCCGCCCCTCCGCCTGGAGCCGCTCCTCGACCGCGCGCACCAGCGCGTCCACCACCGCGTCGAGCGGCACGCCGCTCGTGTCCACCACCCGCGCGTCGTCCGCCGGCCGGAGCGGCGCGATGGCACGCTCCGAGTCGTTCTTGTCGCGCCGGAGCTGATCCGCCAGCACCTCGTCGTACGTCGACGGGTCGCCCTTCGCGCCGAGCTCGGCGTGGCGCCGGCGCGCGCGCTCCTCCGCGGAGGCGGTGAGGAAGAACTTCACGTCCGCGTCGGGGAACACGACCGTCCCGATGTCCCGCCCCTCGAGCACGGCGCCCCGGTTCTCCGGCGCGCAGGCGAGGCGGCGCTGCAGCTCGAGGAGCCCGGCCCGCACGACCGGGCGCGCCGAGACCGCGCTCGCGCCGATGGACATGGGCGGCGTGCGGATCTCGACCGAGACGTCGTCCGCGCCGAGCAGGACGCGCTGGCCGCCGCCCGGCGAGGGGGCGAAGTGGATCTCGAGCTCGGGCAGGAGCGCGCCGAGCGCCGCGTCGTCCTCGAACGCGATCCCCCGGCGCGCCGCGGCCAGCGCGACCGTGCGGTAGATCGCGCCGGTGTCGACCATCGCGAAGCCGAGGCGGGAGGCCACCCGCCGCGCCGCGGTGGACTTCCCCGCGCCCGCGGGGCCGTCGATCGCCACGATGAACGGCCGGCCGGCGGTCACGCTGCGAGGATCCTCCCGAGCGCCGCGAGGCAGCGCTCGTTCTCGCGCCGGAGCCCCACGGTGATCCGCAGCGCGCTCGGGAACCCGTAGCCCGCCACCGGGCGCGCGATCACGCCCTCGCGCAGCAGCGCCTCGAAGAGCTCCTTGCCCGTCCGGCCAGGGAAGTCGGCGAGGACGAAGTTGCCCTGGGAGGGGACGACGGTCGCGCCGAGCGCCGCGAGGCCGCTCGCGAGGAGCGGCCGCTCCTCGAGGACGAGCGCGCGGCTCTTCGCGACGTGCGCGGTGTCCTGGAGCGCCGCGGCGCCGGCCGCCTGGGCGACGAGGCTCGTGTTGAACGGGGGCCGCACGCGGTCGACGTACTCCACCACCTCCGGCCGCGCGAGCCCGTAGCCGAGACGCATGCCGGCGAGGCCGTAGATCTTGGAGAAGGTCCGGAGCACCACGACGTTCGGGTACTTCCGCCGGAGCGCGAGCGCGTCCTGGAACCCGGGCGCGTCCACGTACTCGACGTACGCCTCGTCGAGCACGACGAGGGTGTCCTTCGGCACCGCGTCGAGGAACGGGGTGAGCTCCGCCTCCGTGAACCAGGTGCCCGTCGGGTTGTCGGGATTCGCGAGGAAGACGAGCTTCGTGCGGCGGGAGAGGAGCTTGCGGAGCGCGTCGAGATCGTAGTGGAAGCGCGCCTTCATCGGCGCCTCGACGAGCGTGCGGCCGTGCTCGTGCGCGGCGAGCTTGTACGCGACGAAGCTCTGGGCGCTCGTCAGGACCTCCTCGCCGTCGAGCACGAACGACCGGACGAGCAGCTCGATGAGCTCGTTGGACCCGTTCCCGACCATCACCTCCTCGGGCGGGACGCCGAGCTTCGCGGCGAGCGCGTTGCGGAGGACGTACGCGGAGCCGTCCGGGTAGAGGTGCACCTTCGCGCACGCCTCCCGCGCCGCCGCCAGGGCGAGGGGCGAGGGGCCGAGCGCGTTCTCGTTGGAGGCGAGCTTGGCGACGTTCGATACGCCGTACTCCCGCTCGACCTCCTCGATGGGCTTCCCGGGGACGTACGGCGTCAGCGAGGCGACGTGGGGCGGGACGAGAGGCATGGGGCGACGGTTATACCCGACGGCCCCCGCGCTCGCGAAGGCCCCGCGCTACTCCTCGGTCGTGAACACGCCCATCGCCCGGAACTTCTTGTAGCGATCGACGACGAGCTGCTCGGGGGAGAGCTTCTCGAGCTCCGCGAGGTGGCGTCGGATCGCGCCGCGCACGTTCTCGGCGGCGAGGTCGTGATCGCGGTGCGCGCCGCCCTCGGGCTCGGGGATGATCTCGTCGGTGATGCCGAAGCCCGCGAGGTCCTTCGCGGTGAGCTTCAGCGCCTCCGCCGACTTCTTGCCCTGGGTGGAGTCGCGGTAGAGGATCGAGCTGCAGCTCTCGGGCGAGATGACGTTGTACCAGGCGTACTGCAGCATCAGGATCCGGTTCGTCACGCCGAGCCCGAGCGCGCCGCCGGACGCGCCCTCGCCGATGACCACCGAGATCGACGGGACCGAGAGCGACGACATCACCTCGAGGTTCGTCGCGATGGCCTCGGCCTGGCCGCGCTCCTCCGCGCCGATGCCGGGGTACGCGCCGGGCGTGTCGATGAAGATGATGACCGGGCGGCGGAAGCGCTCGGCGAGATCGAAGAGCCGGCGCGCCTTGCGGTAGCCCTCGGGGCGCGGCATCCCGAAGTTCCGCAGCATGTTCTCCTTCGTGCCGCGGCCCTTCTGGTGCCCCATCACGAGCACCGGCTCGCCGTCGAAGCGCGCGAACCCGGCCACGATGGCGCGATCCGCGGCGAAGCGGCGGTCGCCCTCGAGCTCGAAGAAGTCCGTGAACAGCCGGCCGAGGTAGTCGAGCGTGTACGGCCGGTTCGGATGGCGCGCGAGCTGGACGGTCTGCCACGGCGAGAGCTCGCTGAAGATCTCGGCCTGGAGCCGCTTCGCCTTCTTCTCGAGCTTCTGGATCTCGTCGGTGAAGTCGACGCGGGCGCCGCCGGACAGCTCCTTCAGCTCGGCGATCTTGGACTCGAGCGCGATGAGCGGGCGCTCGAAGTCGAGGGCATGGGCTGGCTTCGTCACGTCGCGCCTTATAGCACGAGGCGGCCGGAGCGCACGGTCGAGGCGCTGGACTTCTCAGCCGTTTTCGACGCGCCGCGCCAAGACCTCGACGTCCACCGGCGGCGCGATCCACTCGACGCCGCGCTCGCGCCGGAGCCAGATGACCTGCCGGCGCGCGTAGCGGCGGTGCGCCACCTGCACGCGCCGGATCGCCTCCGCGAGCTCGAGCTCCCCGCGCACGCACGCGACCGCCTCGGCGTAGCCGATGGGCAGCTTCGCGGGGAGCGCACCGCCGGTGCGCGCCACGAGCGCGCGCGCCTCGTCGAGGATCCCGCCGGCGAACATCTCCACCACGCGCGCGTCGATCCGCGCGTGGAGCGCCGCGCGCGGAGGGTCGAGCGCGAGGAGCCGCGCCGCGTAGCGGTCCGGCTGGAACGCGTGCTCGGCGTGGAGCTCCGACGGCCTCCGCCCAGCGGCGGCGATCTCGAGCGCGCGCACGATCCGCACGAGGTCGTTCGGGCGGATCCGCGCCGCCGACTCGGGGTCGATCGCGGCGAGCCGCGCGTGCAGCGCCGGGCGGCCGAGCCGCGCGGCCTCCTCCTCGAGGCGCGCGCGGAGCGCGGGATCGCGGCCGGGCGCCGCGACCACGCCGTGGAGCAGGGCGCGCACGTAGAGCCCGGTGCCGCCCGCGACGATGGGGAGCCGGCCGCGCGCGGCGACGTCCGCGATGGCGGCGTCGGCGAGCGCCGCGAAGCGGGCCGCGTCCATCCCCTCCCCCGGCTCCACCACGTCGAGCAGGTGGTGGGGCGCGGCGGCACGCTCGGTGGGTGAAGGCTTGGCGGTGCCGACGTCGAGCCCGCGGTAGACCTGCTGCGAGTCCGCGTTCACGATCTCGCCGCCGAGGCGGCGCGCGAGGGCGACGGCGAGCGCGGTCTTCCCCGACGCCGTCGGCCCCGCGATGACGAGGAGGCGGATCACCTCACCCGCGCGACGAGGTCCGCGAGCGCGACCGGCGTCTCCTCGCGCGTCGCGAGGTCCTTCAGCTTCGCCTGGCCGGTCTGGACCTCGTTGCCGCCGAGGACGAGCGCGTAGCGCGCGCCGACCCGCTCCGCCTGCTTGAACTGCGCCTTCATCTTGCCGCCGCGCGGGTCGAGCTCGCAGGCGATCCCGGCGCGGCGCAGCTCCGCGGCGCGCCGGAGCGCCTCGCGCGCGCCCGCCTCGTCGGCGCTGACGAAGAACACGACCGGCTTGCGCTCGGGCGCGGCGCGGCCGGCCTTCTCGAGGATCATCGCGAGCCGCTCCTGGCCGAGCGCGAAGCCGATGCCCGGCGTGGGCGGCCCGCCCAGGGTCTCCACGAGCCCGTCGTAGCGGCCGCCGCCCGCCACCGCGGACTGCGAGCCGAGGGCGTCGGAGGTGAACTCGTAGGCGGTGCGGACGTAGTAGTCGAGACCGCGCACGAGGCGCGTGTCCACGGTGTAGCGGACGCCGAGCGCGTCGAGGCCGCTCTTCACGGCCTCGAAGTGGGCGGCGCACTCGGGGCAGAGCCGCTCGAGGAGCCGCGGCGCCGCGGCGAGCACGGGCTGGCAGCTCTCGACCTTGCAGTCGAGGACGCGCAGCGGGTTCCGCTCCATGCGCTCGTTGCAGTCGGCGCAGAGCTCGCCCTTGTGCGACCCGAGGTACGCGCGGAGGTCCTGGAGGTACGCCGGGCGGCAGCTCCGGTCGCCGACCGAGTTGAGCTTCAGCTCGGCGCGGACCCCGAGGCGGGCGAGGAAGTCGTCGAGGAGCGCGATCTGCTCGGCGTCGAGGAACGGCTCGGCGATCCCGAAGGCCTCGCAGCCGATCTGGTGGAACTGGCGGTAGCGGCCCTTCTGCGGCCGCTCGCGGCGGAACATCGGGCCCACGTAGAACCACTTCTGCGGGCCCTCGACGAACGCGCCGTGCTCGATGAACGCCCGCACCGTGCCGGCGGTGCCCTCGGGGCGCAGGGCGAGCAGGTCCTCGCCCTTGTCCTCGAAGACGTACATCTCCTTCTTCACGATGTCGGTCGCCTCGCCGACGCCGCGCGCGAACAGCTGCGCCGGCTCGACCACGGGGGTCCGCACCTCGCGGTACCCGTAGAGCGCGAACACCTCGCGCGCGATCGCCTCCATCTCCTGCCAGCGTGCCGCCTGGCCGGGCAGGAGGTCGTTCATCCCCTTGACGCCGTTGATCTTCGTCGCCATCGCCGCGTCTCTCTACCAGAAAAGGCTCAAGGGGGCCCACCGATCGGCTCTCCCACGCGCACCCGCGCGCCGGGCACGAGGCGGGCGTCGAGGCGCACGCGCCCCGGCTCGAAGAGCAGGATGACGGTCGAGCCCATCTCGAACGCGCCGAGCTCACCGCCCTTCTCGGCGGGCAGCGGCGAGGCGTAGTCGCGCGCGGCGGCGGTCGCCGCCTTGAGGTTCGTCACCGGGACGGTGGGGTCGTAGTAGGCGCGGACCCGGCCGACGACCGTCGCGCCCACCGCGACGACCGCGCAGGCGCCGAGCGGCGTCTCGAGGATCGTGACGAGCCGCTCGTTCACGGTGAAGAGGCCCGGCACGCTCCGGACCGACGCGGGGTTCACGGGCCAGAGCTGGCCCGGCACGTAGCGCCAGCCGGTGATCCTGCCGCCGAGCGGGAAGTGGATGCGGTGGTAGTCGCGCGGCGACAGGTAGACGGTCGTGTAGGCGCCGCCCTGGAGCCGCCGCGCGAGCGCCTCGTCGCCGACGAGCGCGCCCACGGAGTAGTCGATCCCCTTCGCCTGGACGAGCCGCCCGTCCGCCGCGGTGCCGGCCTCGGAGACGGCCCCGTCCACGGGCGAGACGACGACCGTGTCGCCGGGCGCGATGGGGCGGAGCCCGGGCCGGAGCGGCCGCGCGAAGAACTCGCCGAAGGTCCCGTAGACCTGGAGCTCCGGGCACTCGGACAGATCGATGCCGTAGCGCGCGGCGAACGCCCGCATGGCGGCGAGCCGCACCGACGCGGGCGCGTTCCAGCGCGTGAGCGCGCCGGCGAGGCGCGAGACGGTGTTCTTCGGCAGGAGCTTCAGGGCGGAGATGAAGAGCTTTTCGTTCATGCGGGCGCGGCAGTGTAAACCAACGCTCGGCCCGGGAGATCGCCGCGGCGCCCCGTTTTTGGCGCTGCGGCCGGGCGGACGGTGGGTGAGGCTGCAGGCCCGGAGGTGCACGATGGAGGCGATCCGCGCGGCGCGGGGGACGGGACTCTCCTGCAAGGGCTGGGTGCAGGAGGCCGCCCTGCGCATGCTGATGAACAACCTCGATCCCGAGGTGGCCGAGCGGCCCGAGGACCTCGTCGTGTACGGGGGGACCGGCAAGGCCGCGCGCGACTGGGACAGCTACCGGCGGATCGTCGCGAGCCTGCGGACCCTCGGCGACGACGAGACGCTCCTCGTCCAGAGCGGCAAGCCCGTGGGCGTCCTCGGCACGCACCCCGACGCGCCGCGCGTGCTCATCGCCAACTCGAACCTCGTCCCGCGCTTCGCCACCTGGGAGCACTTCTGGGACCTCGAGAAGCGCGGCCTCATCATGTACGGCCAGATGACCGCGGGGTCCTGGATCTACATCGGGACGCAGGGGATCCTGCAGGGCACCTACGAGACGTTCGCGCAGGCCGGGCGGACGCACTTCGGCACGGACGATCTCGCCGGCCGGCTCGTCCTCTCCGGCGGCCTCGGCGGGATGGGCGGCGCGCAGCCACTCGCGGCGACCATGCTGGGGGCGGCGTTCCTGGGCGTGGACGTGGATCCCGCGCGGATCGAGAAGCGGCTCGAGACCGGCTACCTCGACGCGCGCTCCGGAGATCTCGACGACGCGCTCCGGCGGCTCGAGGAGGCGCGCCGCGCGCGCCGGCCGCTCTCCATCGGCCTCGTGGGGAACGCCGCGACGGTCTTCGCGGAGCTCGCCCGGCGCGGGATCGCCCCGGACCTCGTCACCGACCAGACCTCGGCGCACGACCCGTTGAACGGCTACGTGCCCGCGGACGTGCCGCTCGCCGACGCGCCGGCGCTCCGGCGCCGCGATCCGCAGGGCTACGTCCGTCGCGCCCAGGAGTCGATGGCGCGGCAGGTCGAGGCGATGCTCGCCATGCGCGCCGCCGGGAGCCACGTCTTCGACTACGGCAACAACCTCCGCGCCGGCGCGCGCGAGGCCGGGCTCGCGGAGGCGTTCTCCTACCCCGGCTTCGTCCCCGCCTACATCCGGCCGATGTTCTGCGAGGGCAAGGGGCCGTTCCGGTGGGTGGCGCTCTCGGGCGACCCGGCCGACATCGCCCGCACCGACGCCGCCGTCGCCGCGCTCTTCCCGGAGAACGAGGGCCTCCGCCGCTGGCTCGACCTCGCCGCCCGCAAGGTGAAGTTCCAGGGGCTCCCGGCGCGCATCTGCTGGCTCGGCTACGGCGAGCGGGATCGGGCGGGCCTCGCGTTCAACGACCTCGTCCGGCGCGGCGAGGTGAAGGCGCCGATCGTCATCGGCCGGGACCACCTCGACTGCGGCTCGGTCGCGTCGCCGAACCGCGAGACCGAGGCCATGAAGGATGGCTCCGACGCCATCGCCGACTGGCCGATCCTGAACGCGCTCGTGAACGCGGTGAACGGCGCCTCGTGGGTGAGCTTCCACCACGGCGGTGGGGTGGGGATCGGCTGGTCCCTGCACGCCGGTCAGGTGGTGGTCGCCGACGGCACGGAGGCGGCGGGGCGCCGGGTCGAGCGAGTGCTCCGCAGCGATCCGGCGATGGGCGTGCTGCGGCACGCGGATGCGGGGTATGAGGAGGCGAGGGAGGTGGCGAGAGTACGGGGGGTGAAGATCCCCTGAGGAGGATCGGGCGCTCGACCTCGCCCTCGCCCCCGACCTCGCCCCCGACCCCGACCCGACCGATACCCCGACCTCGACCCCGACCGCCCCGCCCCCGATCGTGCCCCCTCGCAAACCGCTCCGCCCGAAGGCCTCCCTCGTCCTCCGCAACGCGGTCGTCGCCACCTGCGACGCCGGCGCCTCCGATCCTGGCCTCATCCCGGGCGCGGCCGTGGCGGTGGACGATCGGCGCATCGCCTTCGTCGGCCCGGAGCACGGGCTCGAGGCCGCGGTGGACCTCGACGGTGCGGAGGTCATCGACGCCGCCGGGGGGCTCGTCACCCCGGGGCTCGTGGACGCGCACACGCACCTCGTCTTCGCGGGCGAGCGGGCGGGCGAGTTCGCGCTGCGCTGCTCGGGCAAGAGCTACCTCTCGGTCGCGCTCTCCGGCGGCGGCATCGCGGTGACGACGCGGGCGACGCGGGCCGCGTCCGACGCCACGCTGCTCGAGACCGCGGTGGCCCGCGCCCGGCGCCTCCTCGCCCAGGGCGTCACCACCGTCGAGGTGAAGAGCGGCTACGGGCTCTCCACGGAGGACGAGCTCAGGCTCCTGCGGATCATCCACGACCTCGCGCACGCGCTGTGGGCGGAGGTGACCATCGTCCCGACCCTCCTCGCCCACGCCGTCCCGCCCGAGCGCGCGGGCGACCGGGACGCGTTCGTGCGCGAGCTGTGCGAGGTGCTCGTGCCCCGGGCGGCGCGCGAGCGGCTCGCGGAGCACGTGGACGTCTTCGCGGAGGAGGGCGCGTTCACGCTCGACGAGGCCCGCCGCATCCTGGACGCGGGCGCGCGCCACGGGCTCGTGACGCACGTGCACGCCGATCAGCTCACCGCCTCGGGCGGCGCCAGGCTCGCGGCCGAGCTCGCCTGCGCGAGCGCGGATCACCTGGAGGAGATCGACGACGAGGGGATCGCCGCCCTCGCCCGCGCCGACGTCGTGGCCGGGCTCCTCCCGCTCTCCACGCTCTTCCTCGGCTCGAGCCGCTACGCGCCGGCGCGCAAGCTCCTCTCGGCCGGCGTGCGCGTCGCGCTCGCGACGAACCTCAACCCGGGCAGCGCCATGAGCGAGAACGTCGGGCTCGCGCTCTCGCTCGCGTGCCTGCAGCTCCGGCTCAGCCCGGCGGAGGCGCTCGTCGCCTTCACCGCCGGTGGAGCGCGGGCGCTCCGGCGTCCGGACGCGGGGCGGCTCCGGCCCGGCGGCGACGCCGACCTCGTGCTGTGGGGCTGCGGCTCGCCCGAGCACCTCGCCTGGCACATGGCGGTGAACCACGCGCTCGTCGTGGTGAAGCGCGGGCGGGTCGTCCACACCGCGGCGCCGGGCGCGGCGGTCGACTGTCGCTGAGGATCGCGTGACCGGGAGACGTTCCACGTCGACGAGGAGGCCACCGCCCGTGGTCGTGCCCGCCTAGAGGACCCCATGCGGATCGGCCTCGTCTCGGACACCCACGGCCTCGTCGACCCCCGCCTCGGCGACGTCCTCCACGGGGTCGAGCTCGTCCTGCACGCGGGTGACATCGTGAAGCCGCGGATCCTGGAGGTGCTCCGGGAGATCGCGCCGGTCAAGGCGGTGCGCGGGAACAACGACGAGGGGCTGCCCGCGCTCGGGCGCCTGCCGGAGACCGCGCTCGTCGAGGTGGGCGCGCTCACGCTGCTCCTCGTGCACGACCTCGGCGCGCGCGAGCGGCCGAAGCCTCCGGCGCGCCCGCTGCTCGTCCGCCACCGGCCGGAGCTCGTGGTCCACGGACACTCGCACCGGCCGGGCGTCGCGCGCGTGGGCGACACGCTGTTCGTGAACCCGGGCAGCGCGGGGCCGCGCCGCTTCTCGCTGCCCCGCACGGCGGCCCTGCTCGAGGTGCACGGCCGGAGGGTGAGCGTCACGTTCTTCGATCTCGCCGGCGACCCGCCCGCGCTCCTCGGCGAGCCGGTCGAGGCCGCCCTGTGAGGCGCTTCCCGCCGCCGGGCCGGACGCTCCGCGCCCTCGGCCTCGACGACGCGCCGTTCGTGCGCCGGCGGCGCGGCGACGTGGGGCTCGCGGGCGTCGTCTGCGCGGGGACGCGGTTCGAGGGGCTCGTCTGGGGCCGCGTGCGCCAGGACGGCTGGAACGCGACCGACGCCGTCGCCCGGCTGCTCGTGGGCGGGAAGTTCCTCCCCCAATTGCACCTCGTCCTCCTCGACGGCCTCGGCTTCGGGGGGCTGAACCTCGTGGACCTCGAGGCGCTCGCCGCGCGCCTCGACCGGCCGTGCGTCGCGGTCATGCGCCGCCCGCCGGACCTCCCCGCGATGGAGCGCGCCATTCGCGGGCTCCCGCGCCCCGGCCGCCGCCTCGCGCTCCTCGAGCGCGCGGGGCCGGTGCACCGGCTCGGCGGGTTCGTCTTCCAGGTGCGCGGCGCGGAGCCGGCGGCCACGGCCGAGGCCCTCGCGCGGCTGACGGACCGCGGCGCCGTCCCGGAGCCGCTCCGGCTCGCGCACCTCGTCGCCGCGGCGGTGCGGCAGGGCGAGAGCGGCCGGCGCGCCTGACGCCGCCGCGCGCCTGGACGAGCGAAAGCTCGGCGGGCCGGCGGTCGGCGCGGCGCGGCGCGGCGACCCATTGGCGCGCGCGCTCGCTCGCTGCTACGTTCCGGGACCGCGATGTGCCGCCTCTTCGGCCAGCACGCCCACCCCGGCCTAGACGTCTGCGAGCCGCTCTGCAGCGCGGAGAACGCGCTCCGCTTCCAGTCGCACAAGCACCCGCACGGCTGGGGCATCGGCTGGTACGTCGACGGGGCCCCGCACGTCCGGCGCGGGATCCTCCCGGCCCACGCCGACGAGTCCTTCGTCTCCGCCGGCCGCGAGGTCCGCTCCGCGGTGGTCATCGCGCACGTGCGAGAGGCGAGCGTCGGCCCGGTGCTCCGCGAGAACACGCACCCGTTCCTGTTCGATCGCTGGCTCTTCGCCCACAACGGGACGGTGGCGCGCTACCGCGAGGTCCCCGCGGTGCGGACCGCCATCGAGGCCGAGATCGATCCCGACCTGCGCCGCGAGATCCAGGGCGACACCGACAGCGAGCGGGTCTTCTACCTCTTCGTCTCCCGCCTCCGCGCGACCGGGGAGACGCGCGCGGCGGACCTCTCCCGGGTCCGGCGCGCCCTCGCGGACACCACCGCGACCGTCCTCCGCATCGCCGACGCCGAGCCCTCCCCGAAGCCGACGTCGCTCAACCTCGTCGTCTCCGACGGCCGCCTCCTCGCGGCGTGCCGGCACGGCCGGACGCTCCACGTCACGTCCTCCGCCGCCCCGCGCCACGTCTTCGCGGTGGCGAGCGAGCCCATCGGCGCGGGCCCGTGGCAGGAGCTCCCCGAGGGCGGCTTCGTGGGGACCGAGGACGGGGCGCAGATCGAGCGCGGCGCGCTGCGAGGGTGACCCCGGGACGGGCCGGCCCCGTCCCCGCTCGCAAGCCTCGCCGCGCTCATGGAGGCGTGATCGCCCGGGCCGTCGTTCAGTCCAGCCCCGCGATCGCGAGCCCACGCGGCGTGCGGACCTCGTAGCGGAGCTCCACCACCTTCGACTCGCGGGCCCCGAGGGCGAGCTCGTGGATCCGCACGCCGGGGCGCTCGGGATCCTCCCGCGCCGGCGCGGTGCTGCCGTCGAGGATCGCCACCTTGATCCGCTCGTCGCGGCTCACCGGGACGAGGTCGAGGAGCCTCACCGCGACCGGGGTCGCGTAGCGGTTCTTCACCTCGATGCGGACGCGGTAGCGCTGCACGTCGTCCTTCGAGAGGAGCCCCGCCGTGAGCCGCTTCCGCTCGAGCACCTTGCGCTCGACCTCGATCCGATCGTCCACGCCGAAGGCGAGCTCGAGCTCGCCGCCGGGCGGGGTGAGGGCGATGGGCGCCCGGCCGACGAACTCGTCCCCCACGTAGATCCCGGCGAGGCCGGGGAGGAGCGGGAAGCCCGTCTCGTTCACCGCCTTGGCGGTGAGGAACGTCGCGGCCTCGCGGCGCGGCGCGGCGATGCGGACGAGCTCCGCGCGCAGCGGGAAGCGCTGCAGGGCGATCTTGCGGGCCTGCCCCGCCCCGTCCACCGACTCGCGCCGCGGCGCCGTGAAGGCGGCGGAGAGGAGCCCCTGCTCGACCGACGCGGCCGCGAGCTCCACGTCCTGCTCGACCTCGGCGCCACCCGGCGCGGGCGCCGGCGCGAGCGCGCCCTGCGGGGGGGCCGGGGCGCCCGCGGGCGCGCGCCGCGCCACGCCGAGGGTGTGCACGTCCCGGCGCTCCGTCAGGTAGACGGGCTCGAGCTCGGGGACGTACACGCCGCGCGCGGGCTCCGCCGTGGAGACGGCGAGCTTCACCTCGGACCAGTCCTCCCCGGTGCGCTGCCACACCGAGCCGAGGAAGGTGAGCTCCATCGTCGCCCGCTCCGGGTCGAGCCGGGCGTCCCAGATCGGCGCCCAGCCCGCGGAGCCGACCGCGTACGAGACCGCGAGCTCCAGCGCGCCGTCCCGCTCCGCCTCCAGCTCGACGCCGACCGCCTTCGTGGTCCGGGCGCGCTTCGACTGCACCTTCTCGAGCTCCGCGCGCGCCTGCGCGAGCTTCCGGGCGAGCTCGCGCCGCCCGGCCTCCGCCTTGCGCACCCGCGCGGCGGCGTCCGCGAGCTCGCGCTCGACGTGGCCGGCGAGCTCCGCCCACTCGCGCACCGAGACGCCGCGGACCGCGAGGTTCTTGGCGCGCTCCTCGGAGTAGGTCGAGCGGAGCGACTCGACGAACTTCGCGCGCGCCTGGGCGGCGCGACTCGCGTCCTCGAGCGCGCGGTCGTCGTCCTGGAGCCGCTCGATCCGCTCCTCCACCGCGCGCGCCTCCGCCGTCACCGCCGCCTGCGCGGTCACCCGCTCGACGCTCACGCCGAACACGCGTGCGCGGGCGGCGCCCTTCCCTTCCACGCGGATCGAGTCGTCGTCGAGCTCGTCCGGGAGCCCCTCCAGCACGACGCGGCTCGCGCCGGCTGGCAGCTCCACGCGGGCGACCCGGGTGACACGGGCGGACTGACGGTAGACGGTCACCGCGTCGATGCGGGACGCAGGCGAGAGCGAGGGCGCGGCGGCGGCGAGGGCGGGGACGGCGAGCGCGACGAGCGCGAGGGTGCGCATGGGGTGGGACCTCCTGCGGGTCGTAACGCGCGCGCCGGGAAAAGGATCTGACGACCGCTCGCCGATGGTATGGATCGCACCCATGGGAAAGCTCGCGAGCACGCTCCTCGTCGCCGCCGGCGCGGTCTGGACCCTCGGCACCGCCTGGTTCGCGGCGAACATCGGGATCGCGCTGTCGCGCACCGCGGACGCGCCGCTCGCGGCGAAGGCGGCCGACGCGCCGGGTGAGCGCTGGGTGCGGCTCGAGGACGTCGAGCCGCGCTGCGACACGCGCACGACGAGCAGGAGCTACACGTTCTTCCTCGCCGCGCCGAAGGGCGGCGGCGCGCAGTTCGTCGTGCAGCGCGTGGGCGACGTCCCGTGCCAGGCCGGGCCCCTGGAGGGCGGCTTCGCCCCCGGCACCTACACGCGCGACTTCCTGCAGAAGCGCTTCGGCGTGAGCCTCCCCGGCGAGGGCGAGGTCCGCATCTTCACCGAGGCGCTCTCGCCCGGCTACCTGAAGGCCGCGCTCGGGCGGATGCTGCTCTTCCTGGCGATGGGCTTCCTCGTCTTCGTCGTCGGGCTGCGCGCGATGAAGCGGGCGCGGAGCTCGACCCGCAGTTAGCGGGAGCGACCCGCGCCGGACCGGTCGAACGGCCGCGTCGCGAAGTCCGAGACGACCTCGTCGGTGTACCCGCGCACGACCTCCTCGAGCCCGCAGCCGTTCAGCGCCGCGGCGTCCGCGGCGGACATCACGCAGCGGTACCGCTCCTCGGGCCACTCGCGGCAGGCGCGGGCGAGCCCCTCGCGGTGCGCACCCGCCCACGCATCGGAGCTCGCCTTGGCGCGCTCCTCGGCCTCCGCGGTCGAGAGCTCCGGATCGCGCGCAGCCGCGAAGCGGCGCATGCCGTCCACGTAGGTCTCGAGCCCGGCGCGCAGGAGCGCGCTCACGCGATCGGCGGCGCCCTCGCAGCGGCGCGCCTCCGAGCGCGGCGCGGTGGCGCACGCGGCGAGCAGGAGCGAGACGAGCAGCGCGACGGCGCGGGTCATGCGGCCTCCGGGGGGACGGCGTCCTCGCGCGATCCTGCTCGCGCGCGGTCGCGACGGGAGGAGAAAATTGGACGTGCGACGTCGCGTGCGTACCATCGGCGTCGATGTCGCCGAGCTGCGGACGTCTCCTCGCGCTGGCCCTCCTCGCGACGGGCTGCGCCGGGGGGAAGCTCGCGGCGAGGCGCGAACCCCTGCCCCCGCCCGCCCCCGGAATCCGGGCCGGCTCCCTCACGGGAGCCGGTCCGGAGACCGGACTCCCCCGCGTGCGGACCCCCCGGGTCGCCTCCCAGGTGTCCGTCCCGCGCGCGCTCGAGTCGGCCGCGAGCCTCCTCGGCGCGAGCGCCATCGTGCTCGGCGGCGCCGACCACGGCGACGGCTGCGACGCGCTCGTCCGGGCCGCCCTGGCCGAGGGCGGCATCGCCGTCGCCGAGGGCGACGCGAGCGCCCTCCACGCTGCGGCCAGGGCCGGGGCCGGGGTCCGGCGCGGCAAGGCCCTGCCGGGCGATCTCGTGTTCCTCTCCGATCGCCCCGGCGGTCCGGTCGAGCACGTCGGCCTCGTCGAGCGCGCGGGCGCCGACGGCACGGTCGTCTTCCTGCACCGGACGGCGCGCGGCGTCGCGCGGCTGCACCTCAACGCGTCGAGCCCGTGGAAGGCGCGCACCGAGGCCGGCAAGGCGCTGAACGACGTGCTCATCGTCGGTGCCGGGCGCGTCACCACCGGACGGCTGCTCGTGGGCTACGCGACGCCCCGGTGAGCGCCCGCGCGCCTCGCTCGCCGGGAGCGAAGCACGAGCCCGACCCTCATCGCTCGAACGCGATCCGGCCCCCGACCATCGTGTGCGTCACCGGGAGCGCGGGCAGCGCGCTCGCCGGCACGGCGAGCACGTCGCCCGCGAACGCGGTGAGATCCGCGTCGTAGCCCTCGCGGATCATCCCCCGGCGCCCCTCCGCGAACGCCGCGTACGCCGCGCCCGCGGTGAACGCCCGCAGCGCCTCCTCGCGCCGGAGCCGCTCCTCCGGCAGGAAGGGCGCGGCCGCGCCCGAGGCGAGGCGCGTCTCGGCCGCGGCGAGGCCGGGCCGCACGTCGGGGCTCTCGATGGGGAAGTCCGAGCCGAACGCGAGCGGCACGCCGGCGCGCAGCACGGAGCGCCAGGCGTAGGCGCCAGCGAGCCGCGCGCTGCCGGCGCCGAGCCGGGCCGGGACCCAGGGCGCGTCGCTCGTGGCGTGAGAGGGCTGCATCGAGGCGACGACGCCGGCCGCCGCGAGCCGCGGGAGGTCGGCGAGCCGGACGATCTGGAGGTGCTCGATCCGGGGCCGAAGCGCGCGCACCGCGCCGCGCTCGCCCGCGCCCTCGATGGCCGAGATCGTCTCGGCGATGCCGCGGTCGCCGATGGCGTGGATGGCGGGCTGGAAGCCGGCCTGGACGACCGCGCGGACCTTCTCGCGCAGGAGGTCGGGAGCCGTGAGGAACAGCCCGCGGTTGCCGGGATCGTCCGAGTAGTCCTCGTGCAGCGCCGCCCCCCGGCTGCCGAGCGCGCCGTCCGCGTAGATCTTCACCGCGCGCACCGTGAGCCGCCCCACCTCCGGCGACGCCTTCCAGCGCGCCATCCGGGCGGTGAGGTCCGCCGGGGTCCCCTCTCCCTCGATCATCGCGTAGACGCGGAGCGGGAGCCGATCCTCGGCCGCGAGGCGGCGATAGACGTCGAGCACCTCGGGCGTCACGCCCGCGTCGTGCGCGGCGGTGATGCCGAGCCGGACGAGCGCGTCCATCCCGCGCCGGAGCGCCTCCTCGATCTCGGCGGGCGACGGCGCGGGGATCCGCTTCAGCACGAGGTCCATCGCGGCGTCCACGAGGACGCCCGTGGGGCGGCCGCGCGCGTCGCGGACGAGCTTCCCTCCCGGCGGGTCCTGCGTGTCCGGCCCGATCCCGGCGGCGGCGAGCGCGGCCGCGTTCGCCCAGCCGGCGTGGCCGTCGACGCGGACGAGGAAGACCGGGTGGTCCGGCACGGCGCGCGAGAGCCGCGCCTCGGTCGGGAACGCCTGCCCCGGCCAGCGGTTCTGGTCCCACCCCCGGCCGCGGATCCAGCTCCCCTCCGGCAGCGCGCGCGCCCGCTCCGCCGTGCGGGCGACGCACGCGTCCTCGGTCGGGAGGCCGGTGCAGCTCACCTCGAGCTCGGCGCGGCCGAGCCCCATCACGTGCCCGTGCGCGTCCACGAGCCCCGGCACCGCGCTCCCGACCTCGATCCGCCGTGCGCCCGGAGCGGCGCGGGCCGCGCAGGCCTCCACCGTGCCGACGCAGGCGAAGCGCCCGTCGCGCACGAGCGCGGCCTGCGCCACGGGGCGGGCCGGATCCAGGGTGTGGAGGAGGCCGATGACGAGGAGCTCGGGGGCGGAGGCCATGCCCCCGGCTCTCTAAGCGATCGATCTCGATCGGGCAACGAACAAGGTCGGCAGCCGGCGCGAACCGAAGAGCGTCGCTCAGGCGGCGCGCACCCCGGGCGGCGGCGCCACCCGCTCGGTGCGCTCCCACGTGGCGCGCTGCGTGCCGCGCACGAAGCGCCAGAGCCCGACCGCGAGCGCCGCGTTCATCGTGACGAAGTAGTGCGCGAGCGACGCCACGCGCCCGAGCCTCCCCGCCGCCACGCGCGGGCCCGCGAGCGCGAGCCCGTAGAAGAGGAGCTGGCCGAGGAGCAGGGCGCGATACAGCCAGGCGCCGGGCTGCGCGGCGAGCGGCACGCTCAGCACGAGGGCCAGCGCGAGGAGGAACGGGGTCGTCCAGCGCAGGAGCTTGTGGGACACGAACGAGAAGAACAGGAACCCGGTGCGCGGGTCGAGCAGGTCCGGCACGCGCGCGAGGGCCTGCCAGTCCCCCGCGCCGATGCGAGCCCGCCGCACGAACTCGCGCCCGGCGTCCTCGGTCGTCTCCTCGTGCGCGACGGCGTCGGGCTCGTAGGGCACCTTCCACCCGCGCACCGCGATGCGCACCGGGATGACGAAGTCCTCGACGATCGTGTCGGGGCGGATGGGGCTGAACAGGATGCGGCGGATCGCGTACAGGCCGCCGTTCGCGCCCAGCACCGCGCCGTGCTTGCCCTCGTAGTACTTGAGGACCGTCTCGTACTTCCAGTAGAGGCTCTCCTCGAACTCGGCGCGGGTCGGGTTGTAGAGGCGCAGCCGCCCGACCACGGCCCCCACGGCGGGATCGCGGAAGCGCCGAACGAGCGCGCGCAGCGCGCCCGGCTCGAGCATCACGTTCGCGTCGGTGAGGACGACGAGGTCGCCTCGCGCCCCGGGGACGAGCTTCGAGATCGCGGCGGACTTGCCGGCGCGCGGCGTGAGCTCGTGGACGGTCACGCGGTCCCCGCCGGCCGCGCGCGCGATCTCCGCGGTGCGATCGGTGCAGCCGTCGCAGCCCACCACGATCTCGAGCCGGTCCGGCGGGTAGTCGAGCGCGAGGCAGTTCTCGATCTTGTGCCGGATGACCGTCTCCTCGTCGAACGCCGAGAAGACGATCGACACGCGCGGCCAGGCGTCGGCCTCGCGCCGCGCGCGCCGGTCCTCGCCGCCCGCGACGAAGCGCAGCGCCGACAGCGCATCGCGCACGCCGTCCCAGACGAGGAGGACGAGGAAGTAGCCGAGATAGCTGAACGCGACGAGACCGAGGCACAGCCAGAGGAGGGACGCCATCGAGCGTGGACTGGAGCAACCTGCGCGCCACGCCCGCCGGCCTCCTCGGGGCCCTAGCCCCCGCCGATCGGCTCGTCCTGCACGGCTGGCTCGCGCGCGGGGTGACGCGAGCCCTCGGTCGCTAGGGGGGGCGCGACCTGGGGCATTCCGGACGCCGGGGCGACGTCGGGGATGCTCGCGGGCGTGAGTGCGCTCGGCGCCAGCCCCCGCGCGGTCGAGGCGTTGCCTCCCAGGGAGGACGCGGGTGCCGCGGTCGCGCCCTCCAGGGCGGCAGGGGCCTGCGCGGCGCTCGCCCCCACGGCCGCAGCTCCGGCCGGCGCCGCCATCGGGGGTCGCTGGGCAATCGACTTCCTCGCCGGTGGCGTGCCGTTCCCAGGCGGTGGCTCCGCAGGCGACGCGGCGGGCGGCGGCGCGGTGGGCGGCGGCGGGGCCGGCGGCCGCGCGGAGAGCGCTTCTCCGCCGGCCTCGTGGCCCGCAGGCCGGGCGTTCGCGGCCCCTTCCGCGCGCGCGCTCGCCGCGCTGGAGGCGGCCCAGCGGCCGCGGACGAAGAGGAAGCCGCCGGCGCCGAGCGCGAGGAGGCCGACCGCCGCCGCGGGCAGGAGCCAGCGCATCCGCGCGCTCCAGCGGAGCCGCGACTCGAAGGCGCCGACCGTGTCGCGGCGCAGGACGGGGTGAGCGCGGACGGAGGTCGGGCCTGGCGTGGGCCGGTAGACGGCAGGAGGGCCGGCGCGCACGTACCGGGGCTCGGGCGTGGGCGCGCGAGGCCGGGAGCCGTCGGCGCGCGGCGAGGGCGCCGTCGGCGGGACGTCGCCGATGGCGACGGCGTCAGGCGTCCGCGGATCGAGCGGGGCGCCCGAGGCGGGCGCGACGGCGATCTCGAGCTCGGCAGGAGTGAACGTGGGGCTGCTCGAGGGCGCTCGTGGCCCGGCGGACTCGGCCGGCGCGGGAGGCCGCGCCGTGAACACGTGATCGCAGCGGGTGCACTGGACCTGGGATCCGTCGGGCGCGAGCAGCGTCTCGTCCAGCTCGTACAGCGTCGAGCAGCGTTCACAGCGAATGACCAAAGCGAATCCTCCCGTCCCTGCGGCGCGGGACAGGGTACTCCACCTCCCGGGCAGGTCGCTACGGCTCCACGACGAGCGCCTCGCGCGCCTGGGCGAGCCGCTTCGGTCCGACCCCGCGCACGCGCAGGAGCGACTCGACGTCCGGGAACGGCCCGTTCCGCTCCCGGTCGGCGACCACCTCGGCGCCGAGGCGCCGGGACAGGCCCGGGACGAAGGCGAGCTCGCGTGCCGAGGCGCGGTTCGGATCCACCCGGAGCCCGAGCGCGAGCCGCTCGTCGGAGGCGAGCGGCCGAACCGGGCCGGGGTCCGTCTCGCAGCCCACCCAGTGCCGCGGGAACCGGCCGCGGCCGGAGGGCGCGCACGGCGCGGGAGCATCGGGGGTCTCGAGGATCCCGCGCACCGGCGCGGCCGCGAGCGTGGCGACGAGGGCGAGGAGCAGGGCGATCCGGCGGGCCATGTGGCGCGGCCGAGCAAGAGCCGCGCCGATGTGTGGTCCACGCGCACCCACCCTGCCCCGGGCGCCTGGACGCCACGCAGGGGGCGTCCGCCGCTCCTCGCCGGGACAACCGTGCGTCGCCCGTGTAGGGAAGCCGTCCATGAGCCACGGCACGAACGGCGGGGTACGCCAGCACGTCCTCCTCGACGGCGACACCCTCACGCTGGAGGAGGTCCAGGCGGTCGCCCTCGGGCGAGCGCGAGCGGAGCTCTCCCCCGACGCGCGCCAGCGGGTCCGGCGCTCGCGCGCGCTCGTCGAGGCGCGGCTCGAGGACGGCGAGCCGCACTACGGCATCAACACCGGGTTCGGGACGCTCGCGGAGGTGCGCATCGAGCGCGCCGACCTCGAGCGGCTCCAGCGCAACCTCGTCCTCTCCCACGCGGCCGGCGTCGGGGCGCCGCTCCCGCTCGTCGAGGCGCGGGCCCTCATGCTGCTCCGCGCGAACGTGCTCGCGAAGGGCGTCTCCGGGATCCGCGAGGAGACGCTCGACCTGCTCCTCGCGCTCCTCGACCGCGGCGTCGCGCCGGTCGTGCCGGAGCGCGGCTCGGTGGGCGCGTCCGGCGACCTCGCGCCGCTCGCGCACCTCGCGCTCCTGCTCATCGGCGAGGGGGAAGCTCTTGTTGCTGGGGGGCGCGATGACGCTGCGTCCCCCAGCAAGATGGAGCGCATGCCCTCGCGCGAGGCGCTGCGCCGGGTGGGGCTCGCGCCGGCCGTGCTGCAGCCGAAGGAGGGCCTCGCGCTCGTGAACGGGACGCAGGCGATGGCGGCCCTGGGGACGCTCGCGGTGCTCCGTGCCGAGCGGCTCGCGGCGCTCGCCGACCTCGCCGGCGCCATGACGCTCGAGGGGCTCCTCGGCTCGCACCGGCCCTTCGCGCCCGAGATCCAGGCGGTGCGCGGCCAGCCGGGCCAGATCGCGGCGGCGGCGCGGCTGCGCGAGCTGCTCGCGGGGTCGGAGCTCAACGCCTCTCACCAGGGGCCGGGCTGCCACAAGGTGCAGGATCCCTACTCCCTCCGGTGCATGCCGCAGGTGCACGGCGCGGCGCGCGACGGGATCGGCTTCTGCCGCGCCACGCTCGCCGCCGAGGTGAACGCGGCGACGGACAACCCGCTCGTGTTCCCGGAGACGGGCGAGATCGTCTCGGGCGGCAACTTCCACGGCCAGCCGGTCGCGCTCGCGCTCGACGTCCTCGCGGTGGCCTCCTCGCACCTCGCGGCGATCTCCGAGCGGCGCGTGGAGCAGCTCGTGAACCCCTCGCTCTCGGGGCTGCCGCCCTTCCTCGCGCCGCAGCACGGCCTCAACTCCGGGTTCATGATCGCCCAGGTCACGAGCGCCGCGCTCGTCTCGGAGAACAAGGTCCTCAGCCACCCCGCCTCGGTGGACTCGATCCCGTCGTCGGCGGGACGCGAGGATCACGTCTCGATGGGGATGACCGCGGCCCTCAAGGCGAGGCAGGTCCTCGAGAACGTGCGGACCTGCCTCGCGATCGAGCTGCTCGTGGCGGCGCAGGCGATCGACCTGCGGGCACCGCTTCGACCTGCCGTGAAGGTCGCGGAGGCGCACCGCCGGATCCGGGCCGTCGTCCCGCGCCTCGACGAGGACCGCGAGCTGCACCGCGACATCGAGGCGGTCTGCCGGCTCGTGGACGACGGCCAGCTGGACCTCTGAGCGGCCCCCCACTCGCAGCGAGGGGACGCACCCGCACGCGGCGCGTCCCCTCGCGGATCCCTGCTCGGCAGGACGGGGTCCCTACTTCCGCCCCTCGCCGCCCGGCGCGGTCGTGCCGCCCGGGGTCGAGGCCCCCGGCGCCGGCGCCGACGGCGTCCCGCTCGGCGTGGTCGTCGAGCCGGGCGGCGTCGAGCTCCCCGGCGGAGGCGTGAGGTCCACGCCCTTCCCGCTCCGGGCGTCGCCGCTCGCGCGGACCTCGATCCGCTTCGCGACCGAGACGCCGGCCTTCGGGTCGAACGACACGCGGACCTGATCGCCGCGCTTCAGCTGCGCCACGCTCTTGCGCCCTTCGCCCCGCACCTCGGTCCTGGCGGTGACCTGGATGTCGCGCATCCCGTCGGGCGCCTGGATCGTGAGCCTGTCCTTCCCGGTGCTCACGATCTCCCCGCTGAGGGTCGCCTGCTCCGCGCGCGCGTGCGGCTGCGTCACGCTCGCGCCCTCCTCCTGCTGCGGGGTCTTCGGCGTCTTGCGCTTCTCGTCCCCCGCCTGTCGCGCGCTGCCTCCCGCCTCCACACCGGACGGCGTGCCGTAGCCGTACCCCTTCATGTGCTTGGGCTCGGCCTCCTGCGTGTCCGCCCCCTTCGCTCCCTGCGCCTTCTCCTCTCCCTGCTGCTCCTGCTGCTTCGCCTCGGACTTCTGCTGCGACTCCTGCGACTTCGTCTCCTGCGCCGCCGCAGGCCCGGCAAGCAGCACCGCCGCGAGCGCGATCGTCCCGAGCTGCATGACCTCTCCTCCCTTCCCGGAAAGATGACGACCGGCGGCGCGCGCCGCTCGCCCGCTCGGCGGGCGACCGCTCCCCCGGACCGTCGCGGCGCGAGTCCAGGCCGGCCCGTCAGGCCCGCTCGCCTCCCGGCGCGAGCGGGTTCGCGCCCGCCCGCAGGAACCCGCGCTCGCCCGTGAGGAGGTCGAGCACGAGCGTCGCGGCGTCGTCTGCCACCGCGTCCGCGCTGTGCGCCTCGGCGAGATCGAAGACCTTCAGGTAGGCGTGGCAGTGATCGCAGGCCTCGGCGGCGACGCCGCGCGGGCCGCCCTCGACCTCGAGGTACGAGAGCCCGCCCGCCTCGCGGCAGACGGGGCACTGCGCGCGCGGCACGTGCCACTCGGCGCTGCAGAGGCCGCACACGACGTAGCGCACGCGGGCGTCGCCGAGGACGACGCTCGCCACGGGAGCGCCGCCGCAGACCGGGCAGGCGGCCCCGGCCGGCGCGGGGGTGGCCGGCTCGAGCGCCGCGGCGAGCCGGGTGAGGTGCGCCTGGAGGGCGGCGCCCACGAACGGCGCGGCGGCGAGGTCGGCCGGCGCGCCGGCGAGCACGTCGTCGGCGAGCGCCTCGAGCGCGTCGGGCGAAGCGGCCTCGAGCCGCGCGACGGCGGCGGACGCCGCGGCCGGGAGGGCGCCGCCGCGCGCCGCGGCGAGCACGGCGGCGAGCATCGCGCGCCAGGCGGGATCGCGCCGCGCGGCGGCCTGCGCGAGCGGCGGGCCGTCGCCGCCGGGGCGAGGCATCACGCCCGAGGGGACCGCTCGCACCGCCCGGTCCTGTCCGCGCGCGAGCCGCGCGAGGAAGCGGAGCCAGTCGCCCGCGGCGTGGCCGCTCGCGAGCGCCTCGAGCCGCTCGGCCCGGGCGCGGAAGAGGAGCGGAGGCTCCGGCAACCGGAGCGGCGGCGGCGCGTCGCCCGGCGTGATCGGGAGCGCGGCGGGGCTCAACGCACGGTCTCCCGGCCGCGCGCGACCCTGTCGTACCAGCCCGGGTGGTGGTAGCGGGCCCAGCGGCGGGTGACCCAGCCCTGCGTCATCGCCCGCATCGACCCGCGCGTCCAGACGGCCGCGTAGATGTGGATGCCGATCCCGACGAACATGATGAACGCGAAGATCGCGTGGATCACCGACGCGATGCGGCGGCCGAGGAGCGGGATCGACGGCGCGATGTACGGGCGCCAGATGAAGATCCCCGTCACGAGCAGGCCGACCACCATCGCGACCATCGACCAGTACATCGCCTTCTGCCCGGCGTTGTACTTGCCCTCGACGCGCGCCTCCTCGCGGCCGTTCATGTACGCGAACATCCGGCGGAGCCACTGCCGGTCGGCCGGGGAGAACAGGTTCTCGCGCCAGAGCCGCGCCGCGTAGGCGAAGAACAGGATCGCGAGCGCGACCCCGATGAACGGGTGCAGGATCCGCATGAACGTCGGCGTCCCGAACCAGAGCGAGATCCAGTAGAAGAACGGGTGGAACAGCGCGAGGCCGGAGAGGAACAGCACGACGTAGGCGAGCGCCACGGCCCAGTGCGTGAGCCGCTCGCCGGTGGAGTAGCGCTGCACCGCGTCGGGCGGCCGCGTGGTCGCGAACTCGTGCTGCGTGCCCGGATGCATCTCGGTCGCCATGGCCTACTCCCCCTCGCGCGGCGGCCGAGCGTCCGGATCGACCGGCCCGACCTTCATCCAGTGGAAGAACCCGGCCACGACGACCGAGACCATCGTGAGCACCCCGAGCGTCCGGGCGAACCCGCTGCGCCAGAGCGAGACGAGGGGCGAGATGCTTGCCTCGCGCGGCATCCGGTACAGCGCCGGGTCGCCGTGGGGCATCACGTAGACGACGTGCGTGCCGCTCACGCCCGGCGGGTCGTAGACCGCCGCCTTGTCGAAGCCGCGCTCCTTCAGGTCCACGAGCCGAGCATTCGCGATGTCGATCATGTCCTGCTTCGCCCCGAAGCTGAGCGCCTGGGTCGGGCAGGTCTTGATGCAGGCCGGCTCGAGCCCGACCGCCACGCGATCCGAGCAGAGCGTGCACTTGTAGGCCTTGCCGTCCCTGACCCCGTAGCGCGGGATGTTGAAGGGACAGCCGGTCTGGCAGTAGCCGCAGCCGATGCAGTTGTCCTGCTGGAAGTCGACGATGCCGTTCGAGTACTGCACGATCGCGCCGGGCGCCGGACACGCCTTGAGGCAGCCGGGGTCCGCGCAGTGGAGGCAGCCGTCCTTCACGATGAGCCACTGCAGGCCCTTGTCGGCGATCTCCTCCTCGTAGAAGCGCATCACCGTCCACGTGCGGTCGGTGAGGTCGATGGGGTTGTCGTACGAGCCTCCCAGCTGGCCGACGTCGTCGCGGAGGTCGTTCCACTCCATGCACGCGGCCTGGCAGGCCTTGCAGCCGATGCAGCGCGAGATGTCGATGAGCTTCGCGACCTCGAGGCGCTCCCGTACGTCGGGGGCCCGGGTCTGGCTCGCTGAGCGGCGGCGGATGTCGAGCGATTCGAGCGCCATGGCCGCCTCCTCTAGGCCACGCCGAGCTTCTCGACGTTCACGAGGAACGCCTTGAACTCGGGGGTCTGGACGTTCGCGTCGCCGACGAACGGGGTGAGCGTGTTCGCGAGGTAGCCCGGCTTCGTGAGCCCCTCGAAGCCCCAGTGGATGGGGATCCCCACCGTGTGGACCGTCTTGCCCGCCACGGTGAGCGGCCGGATGCGCTTGGTGACCACCGCCTTCGCCACGATCTCGCCGCGGTTCGAGCGCACCTTGATCCGCTCGCCGTCGCGGATCCCCTTCTCCTTGGCGAGCGCCTCGCCGATCTCCACGAACTGCTCGGGCTGCAGCACGGCGGGGATGCGCGCGTGCTTCGTCCAGAAGTGGAAGTGCTCGGTGAGCCGGTAGGTCGTGGCGGCGTACGGGAAGTGCTCCGCCGTCCCGAGCGCGGCCTTGTCCTCGGCGTAGATGCGCGCGGCCGGGTTCGTGCTCGCGACCGGCTTCTCGTGCATCGGGTTCCGCGCGAGCGGGCTCTCGAACGGCTCGTAGTGCTCGGGGAACGGACCCTCCGCCATCTTGTCCGCGCCGAACAGCCGCCCCACGCCCTCGGGGTTCATGATGAACGGCGCCATCCCCGACTCGGGCGGCTGGTCCACCTTGAAGTCCGGCACGTCCGCCCCGACCCACTTCTCGCCGTTCCACTTCACGAGCGTGCGGCGCGGGTCCCAGGGCTTGCCGGTCGGATCGCAGGAGGCGGCGTTGTAGAGGACGCGCCGGTTCAGGGGCCAGGCCCAGGCCCACGCCGGGGCGAGCCCGAGCCCGCTCGGATCGGCCGTCTCGCGGCGGGCCATGTTGTTCTTGTCGGTGTAGCTGCCGGTGTAGATCCAGCAGCCCGCCGCCGTGGAGCCGTCGTCGGTGAGCTGGCCGAACGTGGTGAGCTGGTCGCCGCGCTTCACCAGGATCTTCGTCTTGTCCTTCGGGTCGGGGAGATCGGCGAGCGCCCAGCCGTTGTACTCGCGCGCCACCTCCTCGGCGGACGGCGCGGAGGCGATGGCGTACGGCCAGGTGAGCTTGACGATCGGATCCGGGAACGTCCCGCCCTCCTTCGCGTAGAGCCGGCGGATCCGGCCGAAGAGCTCGCCGACGATCTCGAGGTCCGTCTTCGCCTCGCCGGGCGGCTCCGCCCCCTTGAAGTGCCACTGCAGCCAGCGGCTCGAGTTCGTGAGCGAGCCGTCCTCCTCGGCGAAGCAGGTGGACGGCAGCCGGAACACCTCGGTCTCGATCTTGGAGGGCTCGACCGGGTTGAACTCGCCCGCGTTCCTCCAGAACGTGGAGGTCTCCGTGACGAGCGGGTCGATCACCACGAGGAACTTGAGCTTCGAGAGCCCGTCGATCACCTTGGCCTTGTTCGGCGCCGAGGCGAGCGGGTTGAAGCCCTGGCAGATGTACCCGTTCACCTTCCCCTGGTGCATGAGGTCGAACACCGCGAGGAGGTCGTAGAGCTTGTCGAGCTTCGGCAGGTACTCGTAGGCGAACTGGTTCTCCTTCGTCGCGGCCTCGCCCCACCACGCCTTCTGCAGCGAGACGAAGAACTTGGGGTAGTTCTGCCAGTAGCTCATCTGCCCCGGGCGCAGCGGCTTCAGGGTGCGCGGCGCGAGATAGGCGTCGAGGTCCTTGTCCGTCTCCTTCGGGATCGTGAGGTAGCCCGGGAGCAGGTCGGAGAGCACGCCGAGATCGGTGAGCCCCTGGATGTTGGAGTGGCCGCGCAGCGCGTTCACCCCGCCGCCCGCCATCCCCATGTTGCCGAGCAGGAGCTGGATCATCGCCATCGAGCGGATGTTCTGCGAGCCGACCGAGTGCTGGGTCCAGCCGAGCGCGTAGAGGCTCGTCATGGTCCGGTCGGCGGGCGCGGTGGACGCGATGGTCTTGCAGACCTGGAGGAACTCCTCCTGCTTCGCCCCGGTGATCGACGAGACCATCTCGGGCGTGTAGCGGGAGTAGTGCTTCTTCAGGAGCTGGTAGACGCAGCGCGGATCCTGGAGCGTCGGATCGACCTTGGCGAAGCCGTCCGGCCCGAGCTCGTAGGTCCAGCTCGCCTTGTCGTACTTGCGGCCCGCCTCGTCGTAGCCGGAGAAGAGCCCGTCGTCGAAGGTGAAGTCGGCGCGGACGATGAACGACGCGTTCGTGTACGCCTTGACGTAGTCGTGCTGGATGGCGTCGTTCGAGAGCAGGTAGTTCATGACGCCGCCCAGGAACGCGATGTCCGTCCCGGGGCGGATCTGCACGAACTGATCGGCGACGGCGGCGGTGCGCGTGAAGCGCGGGTCCACCACGATGAGCCGCGCCTTGTTGTGCGCCTTCGCCTCGGTCACCCACTTGAAGCCGCACGGGTGCGCCTCGGCGGGGTTCCCGCCCATCACGATGATGACGTTGGCGTTCTTGATGTCCGCCCAGTGGTTCGTCATCGCGCCACGGCCGAACGAGGTGGCCAGACCGGCCACGGTGGGGCCGTGTCAGACACGTGCCTGGTTGTCGAGCGCGGTCATCCCCATCGCGCGGAACACCTTGTGGGTGAGGTATCCCGACTCGTTCGAGGACGCGCTCGCGGCGAGCATCCCGACGCTGGTCCAGCGGTTCACCGGGACGCCGGCGGCGTTCTTCGCGATGAAGTTCTTGTCGCGATCGTCCTTCATGAGCCGGGCGATCCGGTCGAGCGCCCACTCCCAGGTGACGCGCTGCCACTCGCTCGAGCCGGGCGCGCGGTACTCCGGGAACTTGAGCCGGTGCGGGCTGTTCACGAAGTCGAGCAGGCTCGCGCCCTTGGGGCAGAGCGTGCCGCGGTTCACCGGGTGGTCCGGATCTCCCTCGATGTGCACCAGCCGGAGGCGCGCGTTCTTCGAGCGGTCTCCGAGCCCGTACATGAGGATGCCGCACCCGACGGAGCAGTACGGGCAGGTGTTCCGCGTCTGCGTCGTGGAGGCGAGCTTGAAGTTGCGGACGTCGGCGAGGACGCGATCCGGCGCGAAGCCGAGGGCGCCCAGGCTGGTAGCGCCGATTCCGGACGTGGTCAGCTTGAGGAACTGCCGTCGAGACAGGTTCATGGATGGTCTCCGGGATCGTCCCTGGTGCCGCCCTGGCATGCTGGCCCTGTGTGCGGCAGAAGGTCGCGGAATTTTGGGGAATCCTGCTCCGGGACCAAATTGTGCTGATCGCCCGCCGTCATGACGCATCGCGACGGCGCGCTGCGGGAGGATGGCAGCGCCTGGCGCCGTTCCGCGCGCTCGCGTGCCGACCGCCGGACGGAGCGAGAGCCACCTCCCGAGAGACGCCGTCATGCAGCCTCCACGGACCGGCCGGCATCGGCGAGGGACCCGGGCTCGCAGCTCCGGCCGGGGCGTCGTATCCTGCGCGGTCATGGTCGTCCGAATCGAAGACGTCGCGCCGGTGGTGCGCGAGGCGCAGTACGCCGTCCGAGGCCCGATCGTCGCCCGCGCGCAGGAGCTCGAGCGCCAGGGGCGCGAGATCATCTACTGCAACATCGGGAACCCCCAGGCCCTCGGCCAGCGGCCGATCTCATGGGTCCGGCAGGTGCTGGCGCTCGTGGAGTACCCGGAGCTGCTCGACCGCGCGCCCGCCGGGACCTTTCCGGCGGACGCCGTCGAGGTCGCGCGGCACGTGCTCCGCGCCTCGGAGCACGGCCTCGGGGCCTACACGGAGAGCAAGGGCCTCCGCTTCGTGCGCGACGCGATCGCCGACTTCATCCACGCCCGCGACGGGATCCAGGCGGATCCCGAGGCGATCTTCCTCACCGACGGAGCGAGCAAGGGTGTCCAGTCGGTGCTCCGGCTCCTCATCGCGGACGCCCGCGACGGCGTCCTCATCCCGACCCCGCAGTACCCGCTCTACTCGGCGACCATCACGCTCTACGGCGGCGCGGCGGTGCCGTACACGCTGGACGAGGCGGCGCAGTGGGGGCTCTCCCTCGCCGACCTGGAGCGCTCGTACGAGCAGGCGCGCGCCCGCGGGATCCGGCCCCGGGCGATCTGCGTCATCAACCCCGGCAACCCCACCGGCGCCGTGCTCGACGCGAGGAACGTGGAGGACGTGCTCCGCTTCGCGCGCGAGCGCGGGCTCGCGGTGCTCGCGGACGAGGTCTACCAGGACAACGTCTACCTGCCCGGCGACCGGTTCGTGTCGTTCGCGAGCGTGCTCGAGCGGCTCGGCCTCCGCGACGTCTCGCTCTTCAGCTTCCACTCCGTCTCGAAGGGCTACCTGGGCGAGTGCGGGCACCGGGGCGGCTACCTCGAGTGCCGCAACGTGCCCCCGGCGGTGATGGACGAGATCACGAAGCTCCAGTCGATCGCGCTGTGCGCGAACTCGGTCGGGCAGATCGTGACCTACCTGCTCGTCCGGCCGCCGCTGCCCGGCGAGCCGTCCCATGGGACCTGGACGCGAGAGCGGGGCGAGGTCCTCGAGAGCCTCCGCCGCCGTGCCGCGATCGTGGAGCGCGGCCTCGACGCGATCCCCGGCATCTCGTGCAACCGGGTGGCCGGCGCGATGTACGCGTTCCCGCGGATCACCCTGCCCGAGGGCGCGACCGACACCGAGTGGTGCCTCGCGCTCCTCGAGGAGACCGGCATCTGCGTCGTCCCCGGCTCCGGCTTCGGCCAGCAGGCCGGCACCTGGCACTTCCGCACCACCATCCTGCCGCCCGTCGAGCAGCTCGAGGCGGTGGTGGAGCGGATCGGCCGCTTCCACGTGAGCTTCTGCGAGCGTCGCCGGCGGTGAGCCAAGCCTGACGCCGGGCCCGCGCGAGCGCGGCGCCTCGCGCGCGATCACGCCGGAAGGAGCGGGCCGATCGCACCGAGCAGGTCGGCGAGCCGGGTCGGCTTTCCCAGGTGGAGGTCGAAGCCGGCCTCCCGGGCCCGCGCCCGGTCCTCGGGGCCCACGTAGCCCGTCAGGGCGACGAGCGGGACCCTGCGCAGGCCGGGATCGGCCCGCATCGCGCGCGCGACCCCGTAGCCGTCGAGGTCCCCTGGCAGCCCGATGTCGCAGATGACGAGATCCGGCGCTCTTTTCCGGGCGGCCGCGAGCCCCGCCTCGCCGTCGGACGCGAGCGTGACCTCCATCCCCTCGAGCTCGAGCGCATCGCGCAACGTCTCCGCGGCGTCCGCGTTGTCCTCGACGACGAGCACGTGCGCGACGCGCGGCGGGGCACTTGGCGCCGCCGCCTCCGCCGCCGCGAGGGGCGGATCGAGGAGCGGCAGGCGCACCGCGACCTCCGTCCCGGCGCCCCGGCCGGCGCTCGTCGCGCTCACCGTGCCGCCGTGCAGCTCGACGAGGCGCTTCACGAGGCTGAGGCCGAGGCCGAGGCCGCCGCGGGAGCGCGCGAGGCTGCGGTCCGCCTGCGAGAACGGCTCGAAGATGCGCGGGAGGACGTCCGGCTCGATCCCCTCCCCCGTGTCGCGGACCTCGAGGAGCGCGGCGCGCGCCGGCCCTTCCTCGAGCCGCACCGTGACCGCGCCGCCGCGCGGCGTGAACTTCGCCGAGTTGGCGAGCAGGTTTCCCACCACCTGCGCGAGCCGGGTCTCGTCGCCCTCCACGTGGAGCGGCGCCGGCGGCAGCTGCAGGATCAGCGCGACGCCGATGGCGTCGAACCCGGCGCGGTGGTCCTCGACGGTGTCGCGGACGACGCGCGCGAGATCGAGCCGCTTTCTGACGAGCTGGATGCTCCCGCGCGTGATCCGGGTGAGGTCGAGGAGGTCGTCGACGAGCCGCGAGAGGTGCCCGATCTGGCGATCGATGACCTCGCGCGCCCGCGCGGCGCGTGCCGGGTCGTCCGGAGCGCGCGCGAGGAGGTGGAGCGCGTTCCGGATGGGCGCGAGCGGATTCCGGAGCTCGTGGGACAGGATCCCGAAGAACTCGTCCTTGCGTCGATCGGCCTCCGCGAGCTGCTCGGCGATGGCGCGGTAGCGCGCCTCGCTCTCCTGGCGCGCGCGCTCCGCCGACTTCTCGGAGGTGAGGTCGATGACGAACGCAGCGACGCCGTCCTCCTGGATCGAGAGGCCGACGAGGATCGGCACCCGCGTGCCGTCGCCCCGCACGCACTCGCTCTCGTGTCGCGCGCCGACCTCCGGGTGCAGCCACTCCGGCGGCCGCACCGGCCCCAGCCGGAACCGCTCGGCCTCGAACTCTTCCCGCGTTCGGCCGACGATGCGCAGGTACTCGTCGTTCGCGAACTGCACGGTGGCGTCTTTGCTGATGAAGAGGATGCCGATGGGGGCGTCCTTCGCGAACCGCTGGAAGCGGCTCACCTCCGCCTCCATCGCGCTGAGCCGGAGCTGCTGAGCGAGCAGGCTCATGTCTGCTGCCATGCCTCCGAGGTCCCGCGTCTCGGCGAAAGCTGCGTCCGGCGAGCCGGCGAGGCGCGCTCGCCCAGCCGTGGCGCGCCCGTCCCTCCGTCAAGGCAGCCCTGACGCGCTCACCCCGCTCGGTGCCGGCGCCTGGCGTTCGGCGGAGCCCGCCACTGCGGGTATATGGTCGTGGTGATGAAAGGGCATCTCCTCGAGGTGGACGAGGTCGCGGCGCTGATCCGCGAGGGGGAGACGCTGCTGCTCGCCGGGGACGAGACCCCCCTCAGCCGGCTGCCCAGGGGCAGGTGGATCGGGGGGACCATCCCGTACTTCATGAGCGAGGAAGGCGGCGTGGTCGATCGCCACCGCATCTTCGTCGAGCGGCTCCCCGCGCCCTCGGAGTACGTCGCGATCCGCCGCTACGACGAGCGCGAGATCGCGCGGGTGTATTCGGACCTGCCCGCGGGCTCGATGGGCGTGATCATCGCTCCGTACGCGAGCCGCGTGCATCTCTCGTTCGCGCTGAACGCGCCCAGGTACGAGAAGTTCGCCACCGCCCCGCTGTTCGGGTGGATCTCCGGGGTCCACCTCTCCGAGATCGGCAAGACGAGGCCCAAGGTGTTCGAAGGCACCACGGCCGAGGCGCTGGAGCACCACGCCGTCGTGATGCAGGTCGCCTTCCCGCCCGGCGTGCGCGCGGAGATCGGGATCCTCAACATCTTCGAGGCGGGGACCGGGCCCACGATCACCTTCCCGGCGACCGGCTTCTCGGCGACCCTCGCGGAGATCGACGGCCGGGAGCGCAACTTCGCCGAGTACGTCGGGGAGACGCGCCTCGACACGCGCCTGCCCCTCGTCGCCGACTACCTCGGCGCGGCGATCAACGTGAGCTTCCAGTCCGTGGACCCATCCCGCGGCGAGGTCCGCTTCTACGCTCCGGTGTTCGCGGGGGTCCGTTACCACCACGCCCGACCGATCGAGGACTACGTGGACGCCTTCGTCTCGGCGCTCCCCACCGGGATCGCCGAGCGCGTCGCCCTCTCGTGCAACTGCGTCGTCAACTTCGTCAACTCGTCGCTCGAGGGCAGGACCACCGGAGACATCGTCGGCCCGATCACCTTCGGCGAGATCGCCTACCAGCTCCTGAACCAGACGATGGTCTACCTCACCGTCTCGCACGCAGGGTGAATCGTCCTCAGAACGGCGGCGACGGCACCGCCGGGCACGCCGACACGTCGCCGAGCGAGCAGGGCCAGGCGCCTCCGCAGCTGAACGCCGCGGGATCGTCCACGTAGACGAGGCACGCGGCGGGATCCCAGCACTCGCGGAAGCCGCCCGTGACCCCGGCCACGGTGCGGAAGCCCACCGCGGCGCGCCCGGCCGCCGCCGCGTCGAAGGAGGCGGTCGCGACGAGCAGGTCGCCCTGGGCGTTCCGGAACGCGTAGGTGAACGTGCCGCTCCGGTCGGCGTAGCCCTCGAAGCGGTAGCCGAACTGCGCGAGGCCGAAGCCGTCCTGGTCGAGGAGGAGCCCGATCCGCACCGGCTCCGCGGAGCGGTCGTACTCCACGCCCATCCGCCCCCGCGGCGTGCCGGCGTCGGCCATCCCGAGCGACCAGAGCGCGTCGAAGTCGAGCCCGAGCGTTCCCTTCCCGAGCGAGGCGGACGCGCCCTCGAACGAGCCGGCGAGCACGGTCGTCCAGGCGCCGCCGCCGGAGACGCGCGCGTCGAACGCGTACGCGAACGTGGGCGGCGCCTCCGGGCCCGCAGGGTACTGGCGCAGGAGCGTCACGCGGAGCTCGCGCCCCGGGTGCCGTCCGTCGGGGAAGGGCCCCCAGCCGCGGGCGTCCACCTGCCTCCAGGAGGGCGGCTCGCGCCGGACGACGTCCACGAGCCCGAGCAGGAACTCGACCGCGGAGTTCAGCCGGTCCGACTCCGGCTTGGCGCGCAGCCACGTGTCGGCCGCGCGCGTGGGGCAGGCCGCGACCTGCGCCGAGGCTCCGGCGCTCGCCGCCGCGTCCTGCGGGACCTCCACGCGCAGATCGGCGCGGCTCGGCACGGCGGCCAGGAACCGGAGGTCCTCGGTCGAGTAGTCGCCGCAGGCGCAGAGGCCCAGGCAGAGCGCGAGGACGATCAGCCTATTCACCGAGCGCATACTCCACCCCCAGCATCCCCTCGACGAACCCGAGGCTCCGGTTCTCGTCGACGTTGTAGAAGAGGTACGAGAGCCGCAGGCGCGCCACGGCGGCGAGGCGCGGAGAGGCGCGCCAGGCGGCGCCGCCCACGAGCCCCGGCGTCACGGTGAAGAACGTCTGGCTCGGCAGCTCCTCGCGCGCCGGGAAGCTGCGCCCGAGGAACGTGAGCCCGATCCGCGCGCCCGCCGAGAGCACCACCGGTCCGAGGACGAGGTCCTTCCAGAGCGAGGCGCCCCCCGCGATCTCGGCGAACTTCACCGGGATGGGCTCGACGCCCGGCATCCGCAGCGTGCCGGCGCCGCCACCCAGCGCGGCGTCGATCCCCCAGGCGAGCCCGCGCCCGAGATCGTCGCGGACCGCGAGCTCGAGCCCGCCGAGCGCCGCGGGCGGGAAGAGCCCGTCGCGCGCGGCGCGGTCGAAGAAGCGCTGCGCGCCGAGCCCGGCCAGGAGGGCCCAGCGCGTGCCCGAGAAGCCCTTCTGCGGGTCGCGATCGAGCCGGACCCGGTCCATGCGCGCGTCGTCCACGACGGCCGGCGCGGCGCCGGTCACGGCCACCGGCGCGACGAGGAGCGCCGAGTCGTCGGCAAGCCGCTTCTTCACGGTGTACCGGCCCGCCGGGAGCGCGACGCGCCGCTCCACCCCTGCCCCCTTCGCCACCTCGGCGACGGCGCGGCCTGCGCCGTCGAGCACGACGTAGAGCCCCTCCGCGGCCGCGGGCAGGAGGAGCCCTCCTGCGACCGGGGCGAGGTCCGTGAGGACGAGATCGCCGGAGCCGCCGAGGTCGTAGAGGAACACCGGGTGCTGGACGCCCCCCGCGCTCGAGGCGGTGGAGCCGACGGTGCGCGCGTACGCGTAGGCGTAGGCCTCGGCGAGCGTGACGCGCCCGTCGCCGGAGGCGTCCGCCGCGCCGAGGAGGCCCGACGCCAGGTGATGGGTGAACCAGCTCGCCCCGATGGTGTCCGACTCCTGCGAGTCCTCGTCCCCGGCGGACGAGGCGATGAGCACGAGCCCGCGGGGCCCCTCCTCCGCCGCCGAGACGTCGAAGGCCGGCGCGGGGCGGACGCCCTTCGCCCGGGCGATGGCCCCCGAGCGGCAGGAGTCCACGAGGCCCACGCGGACGTCGGCGGGCGCGGCCTCGAGCGCGGCGCGGAGGTCGCCGAACGGCACGCGGCCGCTCCCGAGCCGGAGCGCCCCGTCCTTCGCGTGCCCGGAGTAGTAGACGAGCAGCACGGTGCGCTCGCCGCGCGCGCGCGCCGCGCCGGCGCGGTCCGAAAGCTCTCCGAGCGCGCGCATGAGCTCGCCGGCGCTGCCGGAGAGGATGAGCCGCGCGTCCTCCGGCCTGACCCCGCCGACGCGCGTGAGGATCCCGTGGATGCGGCGCGCGTCGCGCTCGGCGTAGCGCAGCTTCGCGGTCCCGGGCCCGCCGTCGGGCGCGCCCGCGACGAGCGCGAAGCGGTGCGGCTCCGCCGCGCCGGCTCCGGCGGCGAGCGCGAGGAGCGCGGCGGCGGCGAGCGCCCGGGTCACGGCCGCCCTCGCACGAGCGGCCGGACGATCACCGCGGGCCCCGCCCCGGCGGCGCCCTCCGCCCCGCGCCGCTCGAGCCGGGCCCGCAGCGCGCCCACGTCCACGGGGCGGTCGTCGAGCACCGCCACGAGCGCCCCCTCCCCCGCGCCCGTCCACGCGAACGCGTCCCCCACCGCCCCCGCCGTGGCCGGCCCGGCGAAGAGGACCGCCACGCCGTCCCCGTCCACGAGCGCCACCGCGGCGTGCGCGTGACGCGACGCGGGGAGCCCGACGCGCAGCGACGCGCCCGCCGGCACCGGCTCGGCCTCCCCGAGCGTCCGCACGCGGCCGCCCTCGCTCGCCCACAGGGTGAGCTCGAGGGCGCCCTTGGCGCGCCAGTCCTGCGTGTCCGGCCCGGGCGCGAGCCGCTGGAGGAGCGGCACCGCCGCCACGGCGACGAGGAGGGCCGCGAGCGCCAGCCCTGCGCGGAGGAGGCGGCGGCGCGGGGCCGCGGCCGGCGCGTCCGCGCGGGCGAGCCCCTCCGCGACGCCCGCGGCGAACCGCTCGAACGGGAGCGACGCGTGGAGCGCCTCGCGCTCGCGCGCGAGCTCGCGCGCCGAGGCCTGGCACCGCGCGCAGCCGGCGAGGTGCCCCTCGGTGCGGGAGCGCTCGTCGCCCGTCAGCTCGCCCGCCTCGAGCCGGCGGATCCGGGAGATCGAGCACGCGACGCCGGGGCCGCCCAGCTCGGTCTTCATGGCAGCTCCTCCGGATCCGGCAGGGTCAGGTCGGGGAACGCCTCGCGGAGCGCGCCGCGCGCGGCGCCCAGGAACTCGCGCAGCCGCTTGCGGACGGTCGGGAGGCTGCGGCCGGTCGCCGCCGCGATCTCGGCCTGCGTCAGCTCGTCGACGAAGTAGAGCACGGCGACCTCCTGCGCCTCCACCGGCGCCGCGCCGAGGAGCGCGCGCACGAGCTCGCGGGAGTCCGGCGCGATGCCCTCGCTCACCCGCTCCCGGGCGAGCCGCGTAAGCTCGTCCCGCCACGCCGCCCGCGAGGCGCGCAGGACGTTGAGACAGTGGTGCGTCGCGGCGGTGAGGAGATAGGCGCTCGGCGAGGCGGCGGCGCGCAGCTCGGGGAGCGCGCGCAGCGCGCGGACGAAGACCTCCTGCGCCGCGTCGCGCGCCCCCTCCTCGTCGCGCAGCAGGTAGCGGCAGCGCGCGAGCACGCCCGCGGCGTGCCGGCGGTAGAGCTCCTCGACGAGCCCCGCCGCCGGCGTGGCCGCGGGGAGCGGGCCGGCGGGGCCGGCCCTCCCTCCCGCGATGACCTCGAGCCGCGCCATCCGCCCCGCTCAGGGGAGGCCGAGCGTCGAGTACTGCGGCTCGCCCTGGAAGGCGCTCGCGCAGGCCGACACGTCGCCGAAGGCCGGATCGGTGTCGTAGGTGAGCGCGAAGGCGCCCGCCTTGCCCGCCCAGCACTCGCTCGCGCCGTAGTCGAACGTCCAGCTCCCGTTCACGTCCTCGGCGAAGACCCGCGCGTCGCCGCGGCCCGCGCCGGTCCCGTCCCAGCGCGCGTGGAGCGAGAGGTTCACCGGGTTCGCCGCCGGGTCCTGGCCGCGGAACGCCACCTGGAGGTCCCCGCCGGCGCCCGTCGCGACGAACGCGTACGCGGCGTCGAGCGGGTTCCCGTTCTGCTCGTCGCGCCCGCCGGCGAGCTGCGCGTCGACGCGGGCCTCGGCGGTGGTGTCGTACTGGATCGTCAGCGTCCCGTAGCGCTGCTCGGACTCCGGGAGCTGGCGCGCGTTGTCGAAGGAGACGGTGAGCTGCCCCTTGCCGCGGCCGGGGCCGGCGGGCTCGGCGACGCCGCTCACGATGGAGAGGAACGGGCCGGGCACGAGGAGGTTCATGGCCGAGAGCTCGTAGGTGAACTTGCCCTCCTCGACCTTCGTGACGACGAGCTGCCAGCGCTTCACCTTGAGCCCGACCTTGCTCTCCTCGTCCCAGGGGCCCCAGGTGCACGTGTCGCCGCTGCAGGCGGTCGGCGGGAGGAGCGTGACGAGGCGGAGCGTCGCGAGCGTCCACCACGCGCCGCCGTTCACGGTCCAGGCGGTGACGTAGGACCAGCGCGCGTAGTCCGAGGTCGTCAGGGCGGGGAAGCGGGCGTCGAAGGTCGCCTCGGCGGTCGCGGTGAGCGCGGCCGGGGAGGACGGGGAGGAAGCGTCCGCGCTGTCCTTCGGGGTGTCGATGCGGATGGCGCTCGACTCGGGGACGGCGCTCCGCGCCTCGTCAGGGGTGATGTCCTGCTTCCCGCACGCTGACGCGAGCACGGCGAGGGACAGCGCGGCGATCGTCTTTCTCATCTCGGAGACCTCGGTGGTCGGCCGGATCATTCCGGCGCGGTCTACGGAGAGAGACACGCTCCCCCGCGCGGAATGGAAAGTGCCACCCGCGCCGGGTCGTCAGGAAGGTGGGAGGGGGTGCGCGGGCGGCGGCGCCCCGCGGTCGCGGGACGCCGCCCTCGCGAGCCTCACGCCGCGACGGGAGGGTTGAGGCAGAGCGCCGAGTTGAGCGCCACCACCGCGCGCTTGTAGTCGTCGCGGTTGATGACGAACTGGATGCTCGTCTGGCGCAGCGACTGGGAGACGGCGTTCACGTTGATGCCGTTCTCGGCGAGCGCCGCGGTGGCGCGGGCGAGGACCCCGGGGAACGCGATGTTCGTGCCGATCACGCAGACGATCGCGGAGGGCACGGCGGTCACGACCTCGTAGGCGTTCTCGAGCTCCTCGACGAAGCCCGCGCTCACCGACTTCTCCCAGACGACGTGCGTGATCGAGTTCGCGTTGGTCGCCTTGAGGATGTACGAGACGCCGTGCTTGCGGAACAGCTCCATCACCCCGTAGTCGAAGCCGACCGTCCCGACCATCGAGGGATCGTGGATCTCGACCGCGGTCACCTTCGGCGAGCCGGCGATGATCTCGATGCGCGCCTGCTTGCCGGTGTACTGCTTCGTGATGAGCGTGCCCGGGTGGTCGGGCTCGAAGGTGTTCTTGAGCCGGATGGCGATGCCGGCGAGCTCCATGGGCTTCGCCGCCTTCGGGTGGATCGCCTCCATGCCCACGTCGGCGAGCTGATCGGCGACGTCGTAGTTCGTCATCCCGACCACCACCGCGTTCTCCGCCCCCACGAGCTGGGGATCCGCCGAGGAGAGGTGGAACTCCTTGTGGATGACCGCCTCGTTCGCCTTGATCTCGACGGCGACCTTGCTGAAGGTGACCTCGGAGTAGCCGCGGTCGAACTCCCGCATGATCCCCTCGACGCCCTTCGTGTAGCCGGTGACGACCACCACCTGGTTCGCGAGGTCGACGCCCTTGAACGAGGCGTGGATGCGCTCGTCGATGGTGAACGGCTCGTCGTCGTCGAAGCCGGTGAGGTCCATGAGGGAGGCCGCGACGCCCTTCGCCTTCAGGATCTCGACGCTGTTGAAGGCGCTGTGCGCCTCGCCGATGGCGGCGAGCATCTCGCGCGCGGCGAGCAGCACGTTGTCGCGCCGCAGGTACCCGCTCGCGAGGACGTGGCGCATCGAGTCGAGGTAGGCGCGCAGCTCGCGCATCCGCCGCTCGATGAAGCCGTCGGCGCGGGCGAGATCGAGACCGATCGGGGCGAGGCCCGCGTTGATCTCCTTGAGCTTGGCGGTGAGCCCCTCGAGCGCGCTCGCGTAGTCCGCGCCGTTCGCGAACCGCGCGTAGACGCCGGGCTCGCCGGTCTTCTTGTGCTCGAGGAGCTGGTTCGTCACGCCGGCGTAGGCGGACACGACGTAGACGCGGCCGTGCACGCGCTTCGGGTCGCGCAGCATGATGTTGCGGAGGACGTCCTCGAACGCCGACATCGAGGTGCCACCGATCTTCTCGACGCTGATCATCGAACGGATCCCGCGGGGCTGGATGGTGTGGAGTTCCGGGCGAAAGCCGGGATGATACCAACTGTGGCCGGGATCGCGACCCCCCTGGGGCGCGAGCGGGCGACCGGCGGGGTCCGGGAGCCCGCCGCGAGCGGTCCCGCCACGGCTGAACGGCCGATCATGATTCGCGAACAGGCGAGCGAAGCGAGCCCGCCGGGGCGACGCCGCGGAAGCGGCGAAGCCGCTCGCGGCGGCGCACGGGACCCGGCGAGCAGGGGTGGGGTCCCCGACGACGGCGGTCAGCCGTCGGCGGGGCGGGGGCGCAGCCCCCGTTCAGCTCTCGTTCAGATCATCGAGCCACTGCGGCCAGTGGTTCGCCGGCGAGGCCATCGCCGGGGGGTCGATGCGGGCGAGATCCGTGCGGATCCGCTTGAGCCGCTGCGCGACCGGCTCCTCGGCGCCCCACCACTGCAGGAACACGTCGATCGCGTCGAGGAACAGGCCCGCGCTCGAGCTCACGAACGCGGGCCGCTGCCCCTGCTCCAGGTCGACGAGCAGCACGCGGCCGCTCACCCGCTCGAGGACGAAGACCGCGGCGGGCGGCTCGTCGCCCCAGGACATCGGGTCGCGCATGGAGCCGATCACCCAGCCCGTCACGCCCGCCGTCTCCGCGCCGCCGCTCGCGAACTGCTCGAGCGTGCGGAGCCTCCCGTCGGCGAGCTCGGAGGAGAAGAACGTCGGCCCGGTCCACCCGGGGATGCGGACCTCGCGCGGCACGCCGCGCAGCGCGAGCGTGCGCGCGGCGTTGCCGAGGTCCGGAAGCTTCTCGCGGAGGCGATGGCGCTCGGTGACGACCACGGCGCGCATCATGCCATGGACGCGGGACAGCGCCGAGCCGCCGCCCGGACCACCTCGGACCACACGTCTCCCGGGTCCGGGCGCCTGGCCGGGGAAGCCGGCCTCAGCGCGAGGCGGGCGAGCCCGTCGCGAGCCGCACCGCCTTGCGCAGCCCCGCCAGGCGGAGCCGCTCGAGGGCCTCCGCCGGCGTGAGCCAGACGTGCTCGGCGTGCTCGTCGGAGATGCGGACCTCGAAGCCGGCCGGGAGCCGGGCGGCGAAGGCGGTCTCCTCCGCGAGCCGCAGCGCGCCGCCGGGGAGCCGTGCCAGGACGGGATCGACGCCGAACGCGTGCCGGTAGCCGAGCGGCTCGACCGGCACGTCCGCGCCGGTCTCCTCTCGCAGCTCGCGCCGCGCCGCCTCCGCCTCGCTCTCGCCCACCTCGATGCGCCCGGTCACCGGCTGCCAGAAGCCGCCGCGCGCCTCGCTGCGGCGCAGGAGCAGCACGCGCCCGTCGGCGCCGACCGGCACCACCGAGACCGTGCGCAGGTCCGGGGACGCGTCCTCGCGCGCGCGCCCCAGGGCCTCCGCCGCGTGGGCGGCGAGCCGCTCCTCCACCTCCGGCAGCTCCGGCGCCGCCCTGCCCCGCTCGCGCAGCTCGGCCTCGAGGCTCGTGACCCCGAGGCGCGGATCGGCGATGCCGCACGGCACGATCACCTGGAAGTGGGTGAGGTCGGTGCGGACGTTGAACGCGAAGCCGTGCGAGGTCACCCAGCGCGACAGGTGGACGCCGACCGCGCCGATCTTCTTGCGGCCGACCCAGGCGCCCCGGTGCTCCTCGTGCCGGCCCGCCTCGACCCCGTAGTCCGCGCAGGTGCGGATCATCGCCTCCTCGAGCGCGGCGACGTAGCGGCGCACGTCGGGGCGGTCGGCGAGGTCGACGACGGGGTAGCCGACGATCTGGCCGGGCCCGTGGTAGGTGACGTCGCCCCCGCGGTCGGTGTCGTGCAGCTCGAAGCCCTGCTTCTCGAGCCAGGCCGGGGCGGCGACGATGTTCGCCCGGTCCGCGCCGCGCCCGAGCGTCACGACCGGCGGGTGCTCGAGCAGGAAGAGGTGATCGACCCCGGGCGGCGTCGCAGCCCGCACCGCCTCGCCCGCGAGGCGCATGAGCGCGAGGCCGTCTTCGTACTCGACGCGGCCGAGCCTGTGGACGAGGAGCGTGCGCACGTTCGCGGCGCCCGTCACGCCCGCGCGGGCTCGGCGGCCTCGCCCTTCTTCTTGCGCTCGGGCGGCTTCAACATGTGGATGGGCTCGCCGAGCGCGGTCTTGCACGCCTCCATGAACGCCTCGGGGAGGGTCGGGTGCGCGTGGATGGTGAGCGCGACGTCCTCGAGGTACGCGCCCATCTCGAGCGCCAGCGTGGCCTCGGCGATGAGATCCGCCGCCTCCGGCCCGACCGCCGTCACGCCCAGGAGGAGCTTCGAGGCGCGGTCGGCGACCACCTTCACGAACCCGTCCGTGTGGTCGATCGCGATCGCGCGGCCGAGCGCGCCGAACGAGAACTTCCCGGTGATGGGGTCGTACCCCTGCGCGCGAGCCTCCTCCTCGGAGAGCCCGACGGTGCCGATCTCCGGATCCGTGAAGATGCCGCCCGGCATCGCGACCCAGTCGCGCGCCGACTTCATCCCGGCGATCACCTCCGCCGCGATCTCGCCCTCCTTCGACGCCTTGTGCGCGAGGAACGGCCCACCCGTCACGTCGCCGATCGCGAAGACCGAAGGCACGCTCGTCCTGTACTGCGCGTCGACCTCGATCCCCTTCGGCCCGACCTTCACGCCGATCTTGTCGAGCCCCAGCCCCTCGGGGCTCGGCCGGAACCCGACGGCGACGAGGATCTTGTCGCACTCGATCGTGGTCTCCTTCCCCTCCACCTCGACCTTGACCGCGAGCGCGGCGCCCTTGCGCTCGAACCCCTTCGCCTTCGCGTTCACGTGCACGGTGACGCCGCGCTGGCGCAGGTTCTTCTGCACGAACCGCACGGCCTCCGGGTCGATGCCGGTGAGGATGTTCGGCAGCGCCTCGAGGAACGTGACCTGCGAGCCCAGCTTCGCGTAGACGGTGCCGAGCTCCATCCCGATGATGCCGCCGCCGATGCAGACGAGACGCTTCGGGACCTCCGGGAGATCGACGGCCTCCTTCGCGCTCCACACGTCCTTGCCGTCGAACTTGAAGCCCGGGATCTCGACCGGGCGGCCTCCCGTCGCCACGATGAAGGCCTGCGCCTCGACGCGCGTCCGCTCGCCGTTCTGCTCGACGTCGATGGCCGTGGGCGAGACGAAGGTCGCCGTCCCCTTCACCACCTCGACGCCGTTGCCCTTCTCGAGCAGGCCGACGCCGCTCGTGAGCTTCTTGACCACGCCGTTCTTGAACTCGCGCAGCTTCGCGACGTCCACCTTCGGCTCGCCGGCCACGATGCCGCGCTCGGCCGCGTGCTTGATCTCGTCCACGAGGTTCGCCGCGGCGATGAGCGCCTTCGACGGGATGCAGCCCCAGTTCAGGCACACGCCGCCGAGCGTCTCCTTCTCGACGAGCGCCACCTTCTTCCCGAGCTGCGCGAGCCGGATGGCGGCGGGGTATCCGCCCACGCCGGCGCCGATCACGACGGCGTCGAAGGTCTTGGTGGCCATGGAGCGATCTCCTGGGTGGAGTCCTTGGGTGAAGATGTAACCGCGCGACCTCGCGCGCGCGGGGACTCTATCGGCGGGCCGCCGACGGTCAACACGAAAGCGGCTCCCCCGAGAGGGATGGCCTGCCCGCTCAGCGGGCGCGCTGCCGCTTGCGCCGCCGCGCCTCCTCCTTCTCCGAGAGGATCCGGTGCGTCTCGGGCGCGACGCCGGAGAGCCGCTGCACGACGGCGGCCGCGGCGGCGAGGCCGAACGCGCCAGTGACGAACGCCGCGCTGCCGTACACCTTCGGGCCGCGGCGGCGCTCCTCCGACCCGCGCGGGCGCGCGCCGGGGACACCGCCGTCGTCGCCCGGGAGCGCGAGCGTCTCGCGCGGCGTCTCGACCGACCAGACGGCGAGGACGCCGGTGGGCTCGGCCGCGGAGATCCCGTGCCGCCGGCGCAGGTACTTGCGGACGTCCTTGCCGAGCTGATCGGTGTGCGACTCGCAGAGGTCGGTCACCTGGATGGCGGTGGGATCGAGCCGCCGCGCGGCGCCGAGGGAGGTGACGATGGGGACGCCGAGCGCGAGGCAGCGCTGGATGACGTGGAGCTTCGCGACCACGGTGTCCATCGCGTCCACGACGAACGACACGCCCGCCGGGACGATGCGCTCCGCGCTCGCCTCCGAGTAGAACTCGGCGATCGCGTCCACCCGCACGGCCGGGCTCACCCGCGCGAGGCGGGCCGCCATCTCCTCGACCTTCAGCGCGCCGAACGCGCCCTCGAGCGCGTGGAGCTGGCGGTTCGCGTTCGTCTCGTCCACGCGCTCGCCGTCCACGAGCGTGACCCGCCCGACCCCGGCGCGCACCAGCGCCTCCGCCGCGAAGCTCCCCACCCCGCCAATGCCGAGCACGACCACGTGCGCCTTGCCGAGCCGCTCCATGGCGTCCGCGCCGAGGAGGCGCGCGGTGCGGTCGTGGCGCGGCGAGGCGGGAGCCGGAGCGACCGGGGGATCGGCGGGGCGCGCCGTCTGCGCCCCCCCGACAAGATGCCGACGCGTGTCCATGCGCGCGCTCTTCTACCGCCCCTGGGGCCCGAGCCGGAAGAGCGCCCGCGCGTTCGCGGTGGTGAGCGCGTCCACCTCCTCGACCGAGCGCCCGGTGGCGCGCGCCACGGCCGAGGCGATCTCGGGGAGGAACGCGGGCTCGTTCCGGCCCCGGTGCGGGCGCGGCGTCTGGTCCGGCGCGTCGGTCTCGAGGAGCAGCCGGTCCGGCGGGACCGCCTGGACGGCGGCGATGGGGCGCCGCGCGCGCTCGTAGGTCACCGGGCCGGCGAACGAGAAGTGGAGGCCGAAGCGCAGGTAGCCCTTCACCTGGTCGGCGCTGCCCGAGAAGCTGTGGAGCACGCCGCCCGCGGGGAGCGGCGCCTCCTCGAGGAGCGCGATGAGCGGCTCGTGGAGCTTCAGGCAGTGGAGCACGACCGGGAGCCGGTGCCGCCGGGCGAGGGCGAGGTGCGCGCGGAGCACCCGCACCTGTCGCTCGAGCGGGGCGCCGGCGGCGACGCTCGGCCCGTCGAGCCCGCACTCCCCCACCGCCACCGCGCCGCCCTCGGCGAGCGCGGCCTCGAGCGCCGCCAGGTGCCGCGCGTCGTCCCGCGGGTCGAGCTCGGGGAGGAGCTGCGGGTGGAGGCCGAGCCCGAAGTGCACGCCCGGGTTGGCGCGCGCCCAGCCGGCGAGGCCCGCCCAGCCGTCGGGCCCGATCGCCGGGACGACGACCTCCGAGACGCCCGCCGCCCGCGCGCGCTCGAGGACCCGGTCGCGATCGGGCGCGAACTCGAGCTTGTCGAGGTGACAGTGGGTGTCGATCAGCGCGGGCCTACGCCATGTGCATGAAGAGCAGGTTCGGATCCTCGAGCGTCCGGATGATCTCGTAGCAGAAGGCCGCCGCCTCGTGGCCGTCGATGACGCGGTGGTCGCTCGTGATGGACAGGTGCATCACGTCCCGGACCACGACCTGCCCGTCCCGCACCACGGGGGTGGGCCGGATGCGGTGCACGCCGAGGATGCCCACCTCGGGGTAGTTGAGGACCGGCGTCGCGAACATCCCGCCCAGCGCGCCGAGGCTCGTGATGGTGAAGGTCGAGCGGCCCATGTCCTCCGGCCGCGCCCGCCCGGCCTTCGCGTCCTGCGCGAGCCGCTCGATCTCCCGCGCGAGCTCGACGAGCGAGCGCCGGTCCGCGCCGCGCACCACCGGCACGACGAGCCCCGCGTCCGTCGCGGAGGCGATGCCGATGTCGTGGCGGCGGTGCAGCACGAGCTCGCCGCGCTCGTCGTCCATCGTGGCGTTGAGCTTCGGGAACTTCCTCAGCGCGGCGACGACCGCCTTCACGATGAACGGGAGGAACGTCACCTTCACGCCCTCCTCCTTCGCGGCGGCGGCGATCCGGTCCTTCACCCGCGCGAGCTCCGTCACGTCGCACTGCTCGACGAAGGTGAAGTGCGCGGCGGTCCGCTTGGAGCGGGCCATGTTCTCGGCGATCCGCTTGCGGACCCCGCGGAGCGGCACGCGCTCCTCGGCGCCGCCGCCCTCGGGGCGCAGCGGGATGGGCGCCGCCGGCCGCGCGGGCATGACCTCGGCCGAGGGCGCGGCCCCGCGCTCCGGGCGGCCGTGCCCGTTCGTGGCGTTCCGGAACGCGGCGAGGTCCTCCTTCGTGACGCGCCCGCCCGGCCCGGAGCCGGCCACGGCGTTGATGTCGATCTCGAGCGCGCGCGCGCCCGCGCCGCCGGCGTCGCCAGCGCCTTCTGGCCCGCGGGGCGCGCGGACAGGGCCGGAGCCGCCGCCGGCGCGGCGGCGCGCGGAACGGCCGGCGTCGCGGCCCGGGCCGCGGGCGCCTCCGTGCCGGCCCTCGCCTGGGCCGTGCTCGGCGCCGACGGCGGCGGCGC
>NZ_JAKZLF010000002.1 GCF_022808855.1 Anaeromyxobacter soli | reverse complement strand
AGGCCTATCGGATCGACTACAACGAGGTGCGGCCGCACAGCTCGCTGGACAACCAGACGCCGAACGGCTTTGCTCGCAGTATCACCGGACTCACGAAGCTAGCCGTCTAGAGTCGGGGGGCAGGTCAAAGCGTAGCACCCAGCGTGCACCTAGTCACCATCCCATGGGACGGTGGCTCCATGCTCCGATACCAAAGGCTAGGGGCGAGCGATGGGTCGGCTGGTCGCTTGGGCCACCGGCCGTCCACGTGGCCGTTCTTTAGGCTGACGAACACGGGCTATCGTACGCTTCCTCGGCCGCCTGATCAAGTGTTCAGGTGTCAGGCGCCGGATGCCGCCGGCCGCAGGAACCGCACGGGCGGTGTTGTCAGCCCCATCACGTAGAGTTGCATACGGTAGCCAACCACCGGCACCGGTCGGCAGCGGCCGGACTTCAAGGAACAACCCGCATGGCGAAGCAGGAGCGTGACGATAAGGCGAAGGTGCGTTTCGTCTTCCTCGAGATCGAGGGCGGGAGTGCCGCCTTGCAGGAGACGGTGCGCTCCTTCGCGGCGACGCTTGCGCGCCAGCCCCCGGCGCGCACCGCGCTCCCCGCCGCTGCTAACGGGGCGGGGCCCACGCAGGCGAAGGCGCCAAGGATGCCGGCGGAAGTGGACATCACGCCCGCGGTCCCGCCGCCTCAGGGCTCGCTCTTCATCGAGGAGGAGCAGATCGAGACGGAAACGCCCGTGGCACCGTCACGTCCAAAGGCCCAGCGCGCCATCCCGAGGCCCCAGGTCGTCCCGCTTGACCTGACGTCCGGGCCCGTAACGCTGGAGGCGTACTGCGCCGAAAAGCAGCCGGACAGCGATTACAAGAGATACCTCGTGATCGCGGCGTGGCTGAAGGACTTCCGAAACATTCCGTCGGTTACCATGAACGAAATCTTCACGTGTTACCGCCACTTGAAGTGGCCCGTGCCACCGGACCCCGCGCAGCCGCTCCGCGACCTGAAGCGTAAGCACAACCTCTTCGACAAGGTTGAGGGCAAGGGAGCGTACGCCATCAACCACCTCGGCGAGAACGACGTGGCGAAGATGGGCGCGAGCGCGTAGTGCTGCTCGAGGACTTAGCTGCGGCTCCGGGTTTCCCGGCATGGTCGCACGCCGACAAGGTGCGGGCCTTCGCGTGGTTCGTGCTGACGCACGAGGGCCGGCCGTACTTTACGACCGACGATCTGCGCCGCTGCTTCGACGGGCTCGGGGTGGAGCCGCCTCAGGCGATCTCGCCGTACGTGTCCAAGATGCTGAGCCGCAAGCCCAAGGAGGCGCTGCGTGCCGGTGAGGGCTACGTGCTGGAGCGCAGAGTTCGACAAGCGCTTGACGAGAAGCTGGGGAAGCGCCCGGCCGCGGCCCGCGTCGACAAGCTGCTCGCGGATCTTCCAGCCCGCCTCCCGGAGGAAGTCGAGCGGGTCTTCTTGGACGAGGCGATCGCGTGCTTCCGGTCTAAGGCATACCGCGCGTCGATGGTCATGACCTGGAATCTCGCCTTTGACCATCTCTGCACTTGGGTCATCGCGAAGCACCTCGGCGACTTCAACGTCGCGCTGCCGAAGCGGTTCCCGCGCGCAGACATTTCCGTCATCGCCAAGCGCGATGACTTGGCAGAGCTCAAGGAGTCGCAGGTTATCGAGGTCTGCCGTTCAGCCGGGATCCTCACTCCGGATCAGCACAAGATTTTCAAGGAGAAGCTCGACCGCCGCAATATGGCCGCGCACCCATCGCGCGTGATGATCCCGCCGGAGACAGCGGAGGAGTTCATCAAGGACTTGGTTACGAACGGCGTGCTCGCGCTGATGCAGTAGCCGAAACCTCCTCGCGCCCACGCCACTACGCCCGCCGGTCAGCTGATGGCGTGCAGCCGTCTCGCCACGGGTGCACCGTTCACCATGGCCGTCTTCTCGACCTTCTCACGGGCGAGGTGCAGCGAGGCCTTGCCGCCGAGCCGCTCGGACGACATGGTCGCGAGGTCCTGCTCGGTGCGGGGGTATTGGCTGCGGGGGATAGGGAGGTACGTGGGCATGTCCGTTCCGTAGCAGTATGCGACGGAATGCGGACATTCAGGCATGTGGTCGGCCCGTGCAGCACCGGGGGTCGGCGTTGCGGGGAGCTTCGGTACTTCCATCGGGCCGGCAGACGTCTACAGCGACCTCAAGACCCGTTCAGGACTCGCTCCGCCCGCAGTTGTAGATCCCCGAGGACAGCTTCGATCTGCTCAACGGCTGACCGGAGCTCGTCGGCGATCTCTTCGGCGAGCACGTGCGGCGCAGGCAGTTTGGCCGAGTCCTCGAGGCTCTCGTCCTTGAGCCAGAAGATGTCGAGGCTGCACTTGTCGCGGGAGACGAGCTCCTCGTAGGTGAACACCCGCCACCGCCCCTGGGGGTTCTTCTTCTCGCTCCAGAGTTGCTTGCGGTCGTTCCGGTTCTCCGGGCGGTAGCAGGCCACGAACTCGTCGAGGTCAGCCCGCGTCATGCGACGGGTCTTGAGCGTGAAGTCCTTGTTCGTGCGGAGGTCGTAGTACCAGACCTTCTTCGTCCAGGGCTCCTTCGCGCCCGGCTTGCGCTCGAAGAAGAGGACGTTGGCCTTGACGCCCTGGGCGTAGAAGATGCCAGTGGGCAGCCGAAGGATGGTGTGGACATCGCACTCCTGGAGGAGCTTGCGGCGGATCTTCTCGCCGGGCCCGCCCTCGAACAGCACGTTATCGGGCACCACCACTGCCGCCCGTCCATGGATCTTGAGCATCGACTTCACGTGCTGGAGGAAGTTGAGCTGCTTGTTGCTGGTGGTGGTCCAGAAGTCGGGCCGGTTGTAGGTGATCGACTCCTTGTCGGTCTCGCCTTCTTCGTTGACCACGGTGATGCTCGACTTCTTGCCGAAGGGCGGATTCGTGAGCACCACGTCGACAGTCGAGGAGGGCTCGTTGCGCAGCGAGTCCTCGCCGCCTTTGATAGGGGGCGCCTTCTTGTCGTCGTCCGGGCCGACGCCGTGCAGGAAGAGGTTCATGGCGCAGAGGCGTGCCACGCCGTCGACAAGTTCGATCCCACGGAGCGCGTCGAGCTTGAGGAAGAGCTTCTGGGTCTTGTCCAGCTTGTACTGAGTCGCCAAGAAGTGGTTTGCCGCGAGCAGGAAACCGCCGGTGCCGCAGGCCGGATCGGCGATAACCTCGCCAGGCCGCGGCCGGATGCAGTCGACGATAGCGTCGATGAGCGGCCGGGGGGTGAAGTACTGGCCTGCGCCGCCCTTCACGTCCTGGGCGTTCCGCTCCAGCAACCCCTCATAAGCGTCGCCCTTCACGTCGGCGGTCATCTCGAGCCAGGACTCGTTGCCGATGAGGTCGACTACCAACTTGCGGAGCTTGGCGGGATCTTGAATCTTGTTCTGCGACTTCCGGAATATGAGCCCGAGCATCCCGCCCTGTTCGCCGAGCTTCTTGAGCGTCTCGCGGTAATGGGTCTCGAGCTTAGTCCCCTCCATCTTGGGATTCGCCAGGTCCTCCCAGCGGTGGCCCTTGGGGATGGACTGCTCCTTGTCGAGGAGCTTCGACCGCTCGTTGGCCATCTTGAGAAAGAGCAGGAACGTGAGCTGCTCCAGGTAGTCCTGGTAGGACAGGCCGTCATCGCGGAGCACCTGGCAGTAGCTCCACAACTTCTTGACGATCCGCTCGCTCTGGTCGCTCATCCAGCCAGCCGCTCCTTGCCGTTCTTCGACTTCTTGATGGTGGTAGTGGTGGCGCGCGCGGCGCGGATGCGGGCCAGGAGCCTCCCGGCAGGCTCGTCGGCGGGGTCCTGGTCCACGAGCTTGCCCTCGAATGCCCACTTGAGGATCCCCTGGCGGAGGCGGGCGACCCGGAGTTGCTCTCGCTGGAGCGTTGTCATCACGTTTTGAGAACTCGAGTGAGCCCGATCAACCTGAGACAGGATGCGGTCAAACTCGGCCAACGGCGGTAGGGGAACAGCGAGTGCCTTGAGCTTGGAGCCGTTGATGTTGGCCTGCCCGACCTGCTGGACGGCCACATCCGAGGCCCAGTGGCGGCCGTAGGGGGAGTTGATGACATGGGAGACCCACCCGGCGTCTACGAGCAGACGGGCACCGATCAGGTACGAAGCAAACGAGGCGGTGGGGGGGTGGCCCCGGTACACCGCGGTCTTTCCCACGAGTTCGGCACTGTTGGTTCGATTGAATAGGAGGTCACCCCTCTTCAGGAAGAGCTCCGGGAACTCCGGGTGGTCGGCGGGGAGGTACTTCAGATCCGCGAGGTCGAGGACGCCATCGATGATGTTGCCCATCCGCAACACCGGCACCTCACCGTCCTGGGAGGTCTTCGCCGAGGTCCCGTAGAACACTCTTAGTGAAAGTTGCTCGATGCTGGCCCAGCACCATCCCTGCGGCAGTTCGGACAACTTGCGCGTGTCGGGCGCCTCGGGTTCCTCGTATTTCTTCTTCCACCTGTCGTCCTTCGGCGCCTTGCCGGCCTTCATCAGGCGCGCGAGCTCGTTCTCCTCCCACCGATGTCGACGCTCCTTGAGGATGCGGTCGAGCAGGACCGAAGCCGCCTCGTACTCTCGCCCCTCCTTCCGGGCCAGCTCCGCCTCCGTCGGTACCAGCCGGCCCTCGACCGCGGCTTTCAAGACCGACGCGCGGTACGCCTGGAGCCGTCCTCGGACGTATTGGAGGGACGTCTCCGCCGCGTCGAGGCGGGACATCTCGCTCTCGAGCGACTCCAAGAGCCTGCCCTGCTCGCTAGCCGGGGGTAGCGGCAGGGGGATTTCCTCCACGGTCCGGGATGACAGGTGCTTGACCGTGATCGCGGACGTGCTCGCGTTGATAGCGTTGAGGTAGCCCTGAAGCACCCAGGGTAGAAGCTCTTGGAGATAACCGCCTCGCGGAGCCAGGCGGCACACCCGCTGGTTGAGCAAGGCTTCGGGCCCCCTCCACGCACGGATGTTGAAATCCCCGTCCATGCCCACGACGATGTCACCGGGCTTGACGATGAACTCGTCGTCGTAAGGGCCGCTGTAGAAGGTCTCCGTTGTACCGGACACGATGTCCCGGATTCGGAGGAGCGGCTTACCATCGCCGCACGCGTTGAAGTACTTCGACTCGAAGGGGAATCCGTTCTGCACGTAGAACACGTCGCGTAGCGGCACCCTTCCCCAAGAGGAATGCTTCGCGAGAAGGCCGTTCGTGTTGGCCTGGACGATGTCGGCTACCGATTCAGTGAAGCTCATGCCGCCAGTACCTCATTCAGCTCACGCACCACGGCCGGAAGCTCCTTCCCGAACACCTTCGTCGCCTTCGCCAACCCGCCCTTCTCCACGAAGGGCGTGAGATCGAAGTCGTCAGTCGCCATTTCCACGCTCACCGCGATGTGCCCCTTCATCATGTCGAGCCAGCGCTGCTGCTCGTCGGTGAAGGTCCGGCCCTTGTTTGCCTGCTGGGCCAGCCAGTTCTGGTAGCGTTTCTGGACGCGGTCGGCGTGCGGCACGAGTTCGTCATCCTTGTGCAGGGCGAACCGGACCAGGCTCACCACGTCGGTGAGGAGCCGTCCGGCGGAGGCGCCGCGCACCTTGGACCGCTCCAGCGTCTGGTACGCCTGCCAGAGGAGTTCCGGCGTCCAGGACCGCGGTGGCGCCGAGATGGCGTCGGCCAGCGCCTTGATGTCCGCGTAGCGGAGCCGCTTCCGGTGCGGCACCGAGTAGAAGAACTGGAGCGCGTCGAGCTCCCGCTTGTTTCCGGCCAGGAACTTCTCAAATGAATCGACCAGCGCCTGAGCCCGCTTCTTGGCCTCGGGCCCGTAGCCGGTGTCCTTCTCCACCAAGCGGTCGATGCTGACCGTGTCGACGACCTGCTCGAACTTCTGCTTGAGGTCGACGAGGAGCATGCGCAGGGCGGGCGCGCCCATGAGCGCCTTGGTCGCGGCCAGCTTGAGGGGCTTGGCGGCCTCCTTGAGCTGCGCCTCCGTCGGCTCATGCTTGGCCGTGAGCTTGAACTTCTTGCGGGCCGCGTCGACCTGCACGTCGTCGTCAACGGAGTGGAGGAGCGCGGTCGAGAGTTGGGAGAGCGTCAGTCCGCCGGAGACCTGGGCGATGCGCTGACGCTCCTCGGGACCGCACTGCTTGTCTAGGCGCGCCAGCCGGCCCGCCAGGGACGAGATGTACTCATCGTTGGTGCCACCGGAGGCGACGTGATCCAGCAGCGCCTTGAACGACACGCTCGGGCTTTTCTCCAGCGGCCGGGTATCGGCCAGCTTGGCCTCGCAGACCCCGACGCAGTCGACGATCAGGAAGTGCGTCTTGGCCTTCGCGTCCGGTGTTACCGCCCGCAGCTCGTCCTTGCCGATGACTCGCACGCCGCGGCCCTTCATCTGCTCGAAAAGCACGCGGGACTTGACCGTGCGCATGAACATCACGATCTCGACCGGCTTGATGTCGGTGCCAGTGGCAATGAGGTCAACGGTGACCGCCACCCTCGGGAAGTAGCTGTTGCGGAAGCTCTGGATGAGGTCGGCCGGCTTCGCGTTGGAGGCCTTGTAGGTGATCTTCTGGGCGAAGTCGTTGCCCTTTCCGAACTCCTCGCGGAGGACCTTGACGATGTCCTCCGCGTGGCTGTCGTCCTTGGCGAAGATGAGGGTTTTCGGCACCTCGGTGCGATCGGGGAACGTCTCCTTCAACACCTTGTCGCGTAAGGTCTTCACGATGAGGCGGATCTGGTCGACGGCAACCACGTTCCGGTCGAGATCACCGGCCTCGTAGGAAACGTCCTCGTCCGGAGCCTCCCAGCGAGTCTTGCGGGTCAGCCGGTCCCGGTAGCCCAGCATGACGCCCCGGCCCGCCTGGACGGTGGAGCCCTTGGCGGTGATCTCAGTGCGGATCTTGTAGACGTCAAAATCGACGTTGGCGCCGTCGGCCACAGCCTGCTCGTGCGGGTACTCCATGACCACGTTTTGGTCGAAGAAGCCGTAGGTGTGCTTGGCGGGAGTCGCCGTAAGGCCGAGCAGGTAGGCGTCGAAGTATTCGATCACCTGTCGCCATAACGAGTAGATGCTGCGGTGGCACTCGTCGATGAAGATGACGTCGAAGAACTCCGGCGGGACCGACCGATTGTAGACGACGGGCAGCGGCTCCCTCCGCTCGACCTCGTCGCTATCGAAGGCCTCCCCCTCCTCGGCCTCGGGATCGAGTACCGGCTCGCCTCTGAGAACGGAGTAGAGCCGCTGGATGGTCGAGATGACCACCTTGCTCGAGGCGCCAATGGTGTTTGTGGTGAGCCGCTGGACTCCGTACAACTCGGTGAACTTGCGCTTGTCGTCGGGGGTGCGGAAGGCCTGGAACTCTTTCTCCGCCTGCTCGCCCAGGTTGGCGCGGTCGACCAGGAAGAGCACTCGCCGCGCGCCGCCGAACTTGATCAGTCGGTAGAGCGTGGTCACCGCCAGCAGCGTCTTGCCGGTGCCGGTGGCCATCTGGATCAGCGAGCGCGGCCGGTCGTCGAACATGCTCTTCTCGATGTTGGTGACCGCCTGCACCTTGTTGGGCCAGAGGCCCGGCAGGACTATCGGCGGCATGGCGCGCAGGCGAGCCCGCAACGTGGAAGGCTTCTCGTCGTCCGCGGCGGTGAAGAAGCCCCCGGAGAGCTTGATCCAGGCATCAAGCGTGTCGGCGGAAAGCCATTCCCTCACGGTCTCCGGCCGGTGAAACGTGAAGATCTCGCGAGTGCGTGGGTGCGGATCGAGGAGATTGTAGAACGCCGTCTCGTCGCCAGTGGAGATGTAGACGAAGGGGAGGTCTTTGCGATCCGTGTCGAGCTCGGGCGGCACACCGCGGACGTACTTGTTGGCCTGGACCTCGACGTCGCGGACCGGCGTGCCAGTCTTCTTGGCCTCGCAGACTCCGACCGGCTGGCCGTCCAGGAAGAGGAGGTAGTCGGCGAAGCCATGACCCTTGGCGAGGGCGAACTCACGCACCGCGACGGCGGGGAGGGTGAGATTCATCTCCGCCCGGTCCTGGACCACCCAGCCAGACTGCTCCAGGAGGGCGTCGATCTTCTCTCGAGCCTTCTTCTCGGGCGTGTTCGGACTTGCGGGAGGGGACATTCTGGGACTGGTCACGGTCTCGAGAGCCGCTGGTCGGTGAGCGCCGGAATGGAGGACGGCGGAGATGAGTGTGCGGGGGACGTCTTGGCCACCGGTGTCGATCCCGCACAGGAGGGCAGGTAGAGTCGCCTACAAGGGTCCCCAACCGTTCTACACCGCTGGCGGACGTGCGGGGGAGGCCACCAGCACCTCTTGCGCAGCCGAGTCCGGTTTGATTGGGCCCCACGATAGCCTTCCCTGTCCCCGACTCCGGCGCCACTGTCGCGCGACCCGTAGCCCTAGAAAAAATCGCGAGTAATTCTCGGGATATGGGGTGATAGGGGTTCCTGCCGCGAGCCGCACGGTCCGCGCGTCCTTCCCACATCCAGAAGCGTGGCACGTACTTCGCCGAGCAGGTCGCAGCGGCGTGCCAGGTGGCGAAGGAGATCGGGGAAAATCCTCGTCGTCGACACCATCGCTCAGTTCCGCGCGCTCCGCGGCGACACGGAGAACGAGGCCGGCGCCGCCCTGGAGGCCCCTGAAGCCGCTCCAGGAGGCCGCCCGGGGCCTCGCGGTGATCGCCGTCCACCATGAGAAGAAGGTATCCAGCGACGTCGTGGGATGGCGGCCGGGGCAGCTCCGCCTTCGCGGGCGCCGTGGACATCATCGTCTCGCTCCGCCGGCCCGAGGGGCAGACCTCCTCCGCCGTCCGGGTGCTGCACGCCCTCTCGCGTTCCGGCGACGCCCAGGGTGCAGTACGTCGAGCTCACCGAGCACAGCTACGAGCCCCCCGACGAGGGCGGCGTCGTTACCGCCGCGGCCGAAAAGGTCCTGCTCCAGAACGCGCCCGCGTCCGAGGGGGAGGCCCTCCGCATTTCCACGCTCACCCAGGGCACGGAGATCAAGGAGGCGACGGCGAGGAAGGCGGCGAAGAAGCTCGTCGCAGCAGGACGCCGCGGCTGGCGAGGCCGTGGGTGGTGCCGTTGGTGGAGGAAATCCCCTTCCGGCGGGCGTTACGGGGCCGGAGCTGGTAGCGCCGTTCGCCTTCGAGGCGGCCGTCTGGGGGGTGCGGTTCGGAGGCGTGCTCGTGTCCATGCCCTTCCAGCTTCACCCCGCAGATCACCCGGTGGGAAGGACGGAGTGGGCGGCTAGGATCCCGTCATGAAGCTTCCCGTGAAGCCCGGCGAGAAGTTCGCGCTCATCTCCCTCAAGTGCGGCACCGACCTCTCCGCGCCGCTGGACCTCGGAGCGGGGTACTTCGCGCTTCCCGAGGGTTCGGTGGACATCACGGACCACTGGAAGGACTGGCTCGGGTCGATCCGGACGGGCGCTCTACGGGATGCAGATGTGATCCTGCTGGCGACGGGGCCGACCGCACATCCGGAGGTGCTGGACGGCGACAACCAGACGCTCCTGCGGCGCGTGGACGCCCTGTACTACGCCCTGTTCCTCACAGGGCCCTTGTGGATCGGTGGCCAGGGGAACCGGCTCACCGGCGCGAACGTGGACGGCCGCGTGGAGGTCCGCTCCGCCTCGAACCTGAATATGGTGTTCCACGTCCGCGGCCTCCCTAACGGCTTGGCCACGGAGGAACGGCTCCGCCGGGCGGCGAAGCTCGCGGAGGGACTCCTCGCCCTGCTCGCCACCCGCGGCATGCGTCGGATGAAGCTGGCGGTGAACACATTTCTCAAGGCCTTCCAGGAGGGCGACGTGTCCGAAACCGTCCACCAGTTCGTGCGCTCCGTGGACGGGATCAGCCGCGCCTGGAACAAGAACCAGTTCAAGGAGCGGTGCGGCACCTTCGTCACGCCCGGCGACCTCGGGGCGTGCCGCGAGCTCTACATGATCCGGAGCAACGCCGAGCACTTCCACCCGCCTGATGCGATGCTGCCTCCGCTCCCGCGGGCCCAGGCGCGCATGCGGGCGTTCCGGCGCGCGGCTGAGTCCGAGCTCCTCGCTCGCCACTGCATGGAGCGGCTCATCGAGACACCCGAGCTCTGGCCGGAGTTCGCGGATGACAAGGCGGACTCGTTCTGGAGGTACGACGACCAGGAGCGCGAGCGCCGGTGGGGTGCCCGCCTCGACCTCGGCGCCGCCATGACCGAGTTCGACGAGAGGCTCATCCCGGACGAAGACGACTGAAGATTGGAATGAACTACCCGACGCGGTCGACGTCTCCGTCCGGAAAGTGGAGCAGGTACCAGCGTCAAACCCTTTCGGAGAGTGCCGCGCGCCTTCCCAGATGATCATTCCGGACACGAGAAACTTGTCCGCGACGAACACGAGCACAAGCTCGCACGGCGGCGGTACTCGGGAAGAAGAGCCGCCTTCTTGCGATCAGGTCCTCGACATGGCTTCGGAGGAGCTTCCGGGCTCACCCGACCGCATCGTTCCCGAGTCGCCACCGTGAGTAGCGCGCAAACGAAGGCGGAAGCGCCCAGATCGAGAGCGTGACGAGAAGATCTTGGTGCTTGCCGGATGCGGGACGTGAGATGGTCGCCGGACTTCACCCGACGCACTCTCGCTATGAGGCGTTCGATGATCTTGGCGCGCAACTCAGGGGGAATCTTTCCGCGGATCTTCTCGAAGTAGCTGGGCTGGACCTGGAGTTGAACCCGTGCGGGCGGACCTCCGCAGTCGTAGTAGTCCTGGCGAGTTCGGCGAGCCACCGGAGCTGAATCTACTCACCCTCCCGCATCTTCGACTTCTTCGGCGTCTGGTCCGCGAAGACTTGGACGATCTCCACGCCTACCGTCCGGCCTCGCACGGGACAACGAAGTCGGGGCTCGCCTTCCGCGACGTCGCTCGGCGCACACGACCACCCGACCGCTTTCAAGAAGCTGTCGAGGTAGATGCGCTCTCGCGTCTTCTAGCTCACGGGTGCCGGTCGTGCGGCTCGTGTTGCGGAGCGCCGCGCACGCGGCGATTCTACGCGGAACATCCGCCTCCACCCGAACCAAAACAGGAGAACCGATGTCCGACTCGAGCAATGTGCGGTTCACCAAGGGAGACATTAGGTGCCCTGGCTGCGGCTTCGCCATCAAGTACGAGGTGAGCGAGAGCCCCCCACGCCAGTTGAAGAGCACCGAGGTGCCGTGCTCCGGTTGCGCGCGGGACTACCAGCTTGAAGTCGTCGGCGGCGACCAGTCCAGCTTTCGCGTGAAGATTCGCGACTTCACGGAACGTTAGAAGGACGCACGGTAGTGCTCCACGTCGAGGCGCTCCGATGTTCCAGATCATCAAGCAGACCGACCCGGCTAAGGGCTGCATCCCCGCCTGCACCCGCAGCGTCCTGTCTGCCGCCGGAGAGCAGGCTCCGACCGAAGAGGAGCTTATCGCCGTCATGTACCCGCCCGCCGGCTGGTCGGGGTCGGGGTTCGCGCAGCTGTCGGCCGCCTTCAAGAAGCTCGGGATGAAGCACTCGGTGAAGAACGAGCACCCACTCGACGTTGCTGCCCGGGTGCGCGAGCTGAACCGCCTTGGCATCCCGGTGCTGTTTCCGGCGAGGACGCCGAATGGGATCCATTGCTTCGTCGCGGCGGGGTGCTCTGAGAACGAAGCGGTGCTCCACAACCCCGGGAACGGTGCCAAGGAGGTGTATCCCTGGGCCTACGCCACGGCGGCGTGGACAGGCGACATCGCGTTCATTGAGTTCGGGGTCCCGTGAGGCTCGCCCGGTTCACGCGCACGACGAACGGAATGGCCCTCGTCCACCAGGAGGTGATTGTCCGCCAAGGCCCGCTCGTGATTTGAACCTGCGACCCGGCTCCGCGTGCCCGTTTCAGCTACGCGGTCGCGACCAAAATACGACCAAAACTCGGCTGGACTGGGCTGGTAACCTCTGGACTCCACTGGACTCGAGTTTGGTCGCGAAGAGCTCGCGAACGGCCGCTTGAACGGGAAAAGCAGTGTGCCGTCGCGCAGTTAGCTGTTGTTTGACCACCTCGTTCAAATCCTGTCTCCCCGACTTGAAGGGCTCGGAATCCTTACGGTTCCGGCACTTTGTACTTGGTGTCCAGGGGACGGGCGTCAGCAGGGGACATCCCAGGGGACGCGAGTGCAGCGATGAGCGACGATGCTGTCGAAAAGTGCGGCGGCAGCTCGGCGACATCCAGCCTCGGTGGACTCAGGCGTTCGACGGATGGTGCCAGGCGAACAGTGCCCTCCGCGAAGTTCTTGAGAACCTGGAACGCCTGTGAACGCCAGCTCGCTTCCGTGCACGCTTCCTTGCCTTAACTCGACCGGGAGCGGCTCAGACTTGAGACGGTGATTCGCGCGGCCGAGAAAAGGAAGCGGTTGCGCGGATGCACCTGGAGCAAGTCGAGAGGCTGGAGCGACACGCGCACGAACAACTACGCTGGGAGGGCGACGGCTCAGACGCTGCCGTTCGAGCTGCGCGCGAGAGGACTCCGCACCAGGCGATCGCGCCGTACTGGACCGACTGACTGATCGCGGAGCGCGAACGGAACTGGCGGGTGTGGGGAAACGCACGGAAGCAACCGTCTCGGCCTCGTGAACGCCATGGCCAGGGGACAGACGCTTTCCCGCGTCCTTGGTACTGAGTTCGGCTGATCCGCAGGTTCAGGGGAACCGATGACAAGTCTCGCTCCACTTCTGCTCGTGCTCGCGTCCATACCGGATGCGAACGGTACGTACACGTCCTGCTTTCAAAAGGAGACGGGCAAGCTCCGCGTGATCGATACGGCCGTCGAGGCGTGCAGATCCACCGAAGTGAGAATCACGTGGAACGAGAAGGGGCAGGCCGGCGAGTCCGTCCTCGCGATTCCGGTCTCGCCCGGCGATTTGCTGTGTCCGTTCGGCGGCACCCGCTTCATCACGCAGGGCGTCGAGACGACGGCGTGCAACGGCGCGCCTGGAGTACCCGGGGAACGCGGCGTTGCGGGCGTTCCGGGCGCGCTTGGCCCTGTGGGCCCCGCGGGGCCGCCGGGTCCTCCGGGTGTGAAGGGCGATCCTGGAGACTCGGGACTGCCGTACGTGGGCGGCTCTCGTCTCCGCGCAGAAACCCGGGTCTATGTGGGAGCCGATGGATCGCGAATGACGCAACCCGCGCAAGGGTTCATCGATACGAAACTCGGGATTCCTTGTACCGTTACCGTGAACGACGCGGGGGAGTCAGTGTGTCTTCCCCAAATGACGTGTTACAGCGGCGGTAGCACGTTTGCGGATTCCAACTGCACCGTACGTACCGGTGACCAGTTCTTCGGCCTCACCATGCCAATTCCACAACTCTTCAATGGCGCATGCAGCCCGGGACTGTCCCCAGACCTCGCGTACGAAATCGTCTCTGCGACCGAGCCACGCTGGTTCGGGAGTCCCGGCTACGGCTGCTACGGCCCGATCTACGACCGCGCTGGTCACGTCGGAAGCGCGACTTTTCCGCTATCGGACTTCGTGAAATTCGAGCTGCTCGAGCAGTAGCCAACCCGCTGGGTAGGGGGCTCCCGCAACTAGTTGCGCCTGCGGTGCTTCACCCTGGGCGCGGCGCCCCGCCCGAGAGTAACCGGGACGCTCCGTCAAAATCGAAGCCTGGCGGGTCGACTCCTGCGTGCCCTCGAAACGTCACAGAGACGCGTTCGCTGCCCGCGCGGCGAGGGAGTCGAGGTACTGCATGAATGCGAGGTGCCGGCCGTCAGGGTCGGCGAGGCCCACGTGTGCGTGGTTCGAGAGGACGCAGAAGGCGTGGACGAGGCCGCCGTAGCGGCGGGGCGTCACGAAGAGCCACTCGCGGCCGCACGTCTCGAACAACAACCCGTTCTCTGAGTCGCTTCGGGGCCATCGAGGACGGGCGCGCGCACTGCGCGGACTTCTGCGGCTGGCAGTTCCGGAAGGCCGGCCGGTACAACACCGAGCACCGCCACGGAGTCTCGGGCTGATTACGCCGCACGACGTCCACCACGGCCTCGCCGCCGCCCGCCTCCAGGCGCGGGACGTGGTCCTCGCGGCCGCCTTCGCCGCCCGGCCCGAGCGGTTCCCCGCCGGCGCGCCATCGGCCGGCGCGGTACCGAGCGAGGTCTGGATCAACAAGCCGCGGCAGACTTCACCGACAGAGTATGCGCCTCAGTGATCTCAGCAACACGCTGTCTCATTCACGTTGACAGGTCCCGTGGTGCCGGACGGTGCGCTGACGCCTACGCTGCTCAAGGTTCTGGGCCCGGTGTGTCCGTCCCCGTCGAGACTTTCCGTGGATGACCAGTGGCGCCCTGTCTACTCGCCTCTCGGCCGCAAACAGCCCGCGGGCCGGTTGTCTGCCGACTTCACTCCGATGGCCGCGGTGCGCAAAGGGAGCAGGGAAAACTCAGCGTTAAGGAGCGGTCGCCGATCCCGAACCGGCGCAAATCGCCGCGGCGTCGAGCGTGAACTCGCACGGAAGCGGCTCCGGCGAGCGCCAATGGTGCCGATCCAGCTTGGCGCTGCAGCCCGCATCCTCAAGGAGGCGCACGGGCTGCTTTCGACCGCACACGAGCACGACGGCATCGCGCCCTTCGCGTTTAGCGAGAACACGGAACCTCTTGAGGGGCTCGAGAAGGCTGCGGTCGTGCCTCGTCGCGAACTCGAGCAAGGCGTCGTCCCTCAGCCCCGGCGGCGCGTTCTTGTATCGGACGGCCGACTCGACGGCGGACGTGAGCCGCGTCAGGGCGGGTGCGAGCGCGTACATGCGCTCGGCCACGTCATCAGAAGAGGCAGACGAGGGTACAGTGAGGGCGGCGATCAAGAGGACGCTCGCTGCGGGTGGCCTCATGCGACCTCCCAGAACACGTAACGATCGCCGTCACGGCCCGTGTCCAGGTTCCACGTTCCGCCAGCGCTGGCGTAAAGGGGGCCGCCGGCGAGCTCGGCGGCGATAAGCGCCCACTGTGCGCGGACGTTCGCGACGGCGCGGTCGAAGATCAAGTCGTAGGGCAGGCGCGCGCCGCTTGGCGTGAGGAGGTCGTCGATGAACTGACGATCGATCTCGTGCTTCAGCGGGTAGACCAACCCGTGCCCCTGGGCGACGTGCCTCGCGAGCGGGAACAGGTACCGTCCCGACTCGGCGAACTTGTCGACGCCGCGACGAAAGCCGCGGTGCCAAGCGTCGGGATCCGGTTGAGGCATCGGAGTGCCGGCGTAGACTTCGCCGAGCACCTGCGTCCAGAGCGTCGCGACATCGCCGTCGAGGCGATCGTGGTCCGACGGGCTCGAGCACGCAGCGATGCCGTGATCCAGGTACTCGGCGAACTCGATTCCGCCGAGCTCGAGGCGCTGAAAGATGTACGCGTCCTGGTGCATCTCGCAGATGCGATGCTGGAGCTCGTTTCCGCGATACGGGCCAACCTTCTTCTCGACGACCGGGTGAATGGTCATGTCGGTCGTGACGTGGGCGGCGTATCCCAGGAGCCACGCCAAGCACTTTCGAGCTGCGTCGCCCTGCATCGTCCGGAGCCGCGTGATCCCGGAGGAGATCACCTCGCGCGTCCGTACGTAGTGCATCGCGTCGGCCCACTCCTTCTGTGCGGGATGCGTGATCGCGAGGTAAGGGTAGTCAGGGCTCACCGCCCCGAGCTCGCAGTACTTTGCAAAGTCGAGGAGCGCGACGATCGCCTGTTCCGAGACGCCTGCCGCCTCGAGTTCGGCAGGCTCCCTCGCGATCGCCACGAGCGTGAGGTGCGCATACGCGCCGGGCATCCGGACCTCCGATCCAGTCAGGCGAGGAGCTTCGCGAGACGCGGCACCTTCTTCGCGATCTCGACCGCGACGCCCCCGAGCGCGCGGACCCGAGCCTTCAGTTCGGCCTGGGACAGGTTCTTCCTCGAGGCGTCCTTCACCACCTCGATCAGCGTGGCGTAGGTCGCGAGGTCGGTAACGTCGGGGGTGATCGCGTCGATCTCCTCGCGCGAAAGGCCAAGTAGTCCTTTGATCTCCTCCGCGAACTCGCCCTGGAACGCCTCGCTATTCTTCTTGATGATGGCCTTGAGCTCGAGGCGCATCTTCTCTTTCGCCTCGTTTCGCCGAGTCGGCACGTTAATCTCCCTTACTTCTTCAGCGCTCCGGTAGTGGCCTTCAGCTTCTCGAGTTCCTTCTGGAAGTCGACCATCTTGCCACTCACGTACTCAGTCTCCTTCGTGAGCTTGGCGATCGCGTCTGCGCTCTTGGCCGTTGTGTCGACGAACTTCTCGCGAAGTCCCTCGAGGCCGGCACGCGCAAGCATCTCGTCCTGCAGATCGTGCACGCGCCGGACGGAGGCGAGGTGGCCGGTGACGATGGCCTGCGCATCCTGGATTCGGCGGTATGCATCCTCGATCGCGGTCCGAACCTCAGCGCGCTGCGCGCGCACCGGCCCGAGCAAGGACGCGCGGAACGCTTCGACGTCCGCGACGATCTCCTCAACGAACACCTCCATCACGTCGAGGGCGTCGAGCCCCTCTCCAGCGGTGGACGGGTCGCGGATCTTATCGACGAGCTTGAAGTCCTTCATGTTGCGCTCGATGCTGTACGTCCGGTACTCGGAGTCGACGAAAGCGTTGACGTCCGACTCCATCCGATCGAAATAGCTGTCGAGCAGCGCAATGTGCGCGCGGTGGACCGCGTCGAGGTCGCGCCCCGCTGTCACAGAGAGGTCGACGGCCTGCTGCGGGACGGACGCGCAACCCACGACGAGCGCTGCGACTGCCCCGAAGACCACTCGACTGCGCGCCGTCATCGCCATGGCTTTCCCCCGCGACGCCGGAACAGCCGGCATCGGAGCGCATATGCCTACACGTTGGGTCTGACACGGGCGCGGGCGCCCCGCCCGAGAGTAACCGGGGCGCCCTGTCCGAGAACAACGCTATGCGAAGCCTGACGGGGCGACTCCGGCGTCCGAAAAAGGGAGCGCTGCGACAAGAATGTGACGGGGCTCCCCGCCCCAGAGTACCCGCTCCGCGAAACCTGAAGGCGGGCCGCGCCCAGCCTCTGGTGTGCGGGAGGGGGCGCGCTGGCGCCGAAGCAAGTGACCGTGAGTACCGCTCGAACCGGTATGTGGACGGCCCGGACAACGCCCAGACGATTGTCGGCGCGTCGCCGCGCACATTGCGGCGCCGGAAGCGAGCGCTACCGAGTTCCTCTACGGCGTGACCGAGCGCGGAACGGCCTTACGCAGCGCCGGCGCACTGCACGCCGTGCAAGATGCGGAGGAGGTAGGTGCCCGCCGGGAACGTCACGTCGGACGCGCCCGACTGCCGCGCGGTCCAGGCCTGCCGGTACTCGCGCAGGACCGTCTTCAAGCGGAAGATCCCCTCGAGCCTCCACTTGTCGCGGGCGGCGATACGCGGACTGAGCGCGAAGCGCGGCTCGCCGGGCGGCGGACGCGAGAAGGGGTTCTGGGCGAGGACGCGCGCAGGCCCGAGAAACCGGCGCCTCTCTAACGCGAGCTCCCGCTGGTGCTCCTCCTCGAGGGCGCCGAGGGCCTCCGACACGAGCGCCCGGAAGTGCTCCGCCGATTCGAAACCGGGGGGGACGGTCAGCTCGAGCTCGCTACGTCGGGCATGTAGCTCTTCGGGTCGAAGATGACTTTCGGCCTTCGCGCGGAGAGCGTCGTGCCCGCGAGCTGCTCGGGCGCGGTCCAGAGGCCGGGCCACTCAGCGCCGCGGCGGACGAGGCCGGCGGCGACCGGGTTCGCGAGCACGTACGCGATCATGATTCTCGGCGTTGCAGGCCCCCGCAACCATCCGGAGCTCCGGTCACCTTGGCGGCGACCGGGGCTTCGCGTTTCGTGAGTCAGTACGGGGTCCCGTCCTTGTGCGTGAACCGCCGCTTCCCGTCGGGTCCGGTGACGAGCGCGAGGTCGTCGTTCGGCCAGACCACCTGGTCGCCCGTGCCGCGGTCCCCGACCTCGAGGAACACGGCCTCGCGGCCGGTGCGGTTCTCGACGTGGTGGGCCGTTCCGCCTGCCGGGAAGCCCGCGCACATGCCCGGGGAGAGCGTCACCTCGCCCGCGTCGGTGACGAGGGTCGGGTGCCCGTCGAGCACGTAGACGAACTCGTCCTGCACGGAGTGCCGGTGGTGGAGGGCGGAGCGGTCGCCCGGGGCCAACCGGGCGAGGTTCACGCCGAAGGCCTTCAGGCCGAAGTGATCGCCGAGCGGGTGCTTCACACGGCCGGCGAGCATGGTCCGGAACGGCTCGGGGACGAACGCGGCCCCGCGGCGTGGCGGGACGGCGGTCGCGTCGACGGCTATCGGTGCGCTCGTGGGTTCGGGCATGTGGCGTCCTCCTCCCCCAGCCTAGCGCAGGAGCGCCGCGCCGTGGCCCCGGTCGCCGCAAGGCGGCAGGGGCTCTTCGTCCTCGGGCCGCGTCGCGGCGGGGCGCCTATGACTCAACGCCTGCACCCGAGTCCGGGATCCGCTACTGCGCGTAGTGGAGGTGCACGACGCCGCCCATCCGGCGCTCGCCCACGAGCGTGAGGGTTCGTCGGAGGTCTGGTGGGAGCCAGGGATTCCCGCCTCCGAGAATGACCGGACTGACGAAGGCGTGAAGCTCGTCGACGAGATCGGCGTTCAGCATCGCTGCGGCGAGGTGCGGTCCGCCCACCGTGAGCGTCTGGTCGCGCTTCAGGTGGCGGATCGCGTCGGCGTCGAAGGAGGGCAGGATGCGCGTTCGTTGCGTTGTCGCGGTGGCTAGCGTCGTCGAGATCACGAGCTTGTCGGCCCCGCGCCACACGTTCGCGAAGTCGCGCTCGAGATCGCCCAGGCCGGGCACGAACGACGGTGCACCGGGCGTCAGGTGCGCCGTCTCCCACGCCGCCATGACTTCGTACATCTTGCGGCCGTACACGTACGTGCCGGCGCCTCGCACGAGCTCGAGGATCGTCGAGAACACCTCGGGTGTCGGGACGGTGAAGCCGATGTTTCCGGCGCGGTCGGCGACGTAGCCATCGAGCGAGATGTTCGCGATGTAGATCAGCTTGCCCATGGTGTCCTCCGTTCGAAGATACGCGACGAGACGCTTGAAGCGAACACGGCACCGGCGCCGCGCCGGGTGCCCCGCCGCTTCAAGGCGCCTTCGTCGCGAACTCCTTGGCGACCTCGATGAAGAGGCGCAAGGGACCCGAGCGCTGCGCCCGGCTCGGGAAGTAGAGGAAGAACCCGGGGACGGTCGGCGCGTACTCCTCGAGCACGGGCACGAGCCGCCCCGTGCGCAGCTCCTCCTTCACGGCGGGCTCGAAGGCGTACGCGAGCCCCAGCCCCTGCTCCACCAGCGCCAGCGTCAACCGGCGGTCGTTCGTCACGACGCTGCCTCGCACCGGCACCCGCCAGTTCCTCCGGCCACGCTCCAGCTCCCACGCATACAGCGCGCCGCTCGACGGGACGCGGAACGTGAAGCACTCGTGCCGCAGCAGGTCCTCGGGGCGCCGCGGCGCGTCCTGACGCTCGAGATACGAGGGCGCCCCCACCACCACGAAGCGGAAGGCGTCGGTGAGGCGCACCTGCACCATGTCCCGCTCGATCGCCTCGTGCAGGCGCACGCCTTCGTCGTAACCCTCCGCGACGATGTCCACGAGGCGGTTCTCGACGACGACCTCGACCTCGACGCGCGGGTGGCGGGCGCGGAAAGCCGCCAGCACGGGCGTGACCACGTACGGAACCGCGACCTCCGGCACGGTCAGCTTCAGCCGACCCACTGCCTCCCCAGGCTGCGCCGACACCTCTTGCAGCGAGGCGAGCGCCTGGCCGAGGCCCGGCCCCGCGCCTTCCAAGAGCCGCCGTCCCGCATCCGTGAGCGCCACGGTACGCGTGGTCCGGGTGAAGAGCACGACGCGCAGCTGCTCCTCGAGCTGACGCACGGACTGGCTCACGGCCGCCGGTGAGACGCCGAGCTCGCGCGCCGCCGCGCTGAAGCTCTTCCGCCGGGCCGCCACGAGGAAGGTCTGGAGCTGCGGGAGAAGTGTCGTCTTCATCGAGAGGCTCGGAGGTGGGGGAGGGGAGCCCGCCTCCTCGCCCCGTAGAGCGTAGCGCGTCAGCGGGGGAGATCTTCAAGCACAGCTTGAAGGCCCATTGCGGGCTCGGCGCCTACTGCGTGGCTCGCGAGGCCGCTAGTTTCCTTCCGACCGGTGCGGAGGGGTGCCGAACCGGCCACAGACGGAATCCCACCCGAAGGAAGTTCGACCATGACCGCGAAGAGTCCCTCCATCACCCTCAACAACGGTGTCCAGATGCCGGCGCTCGGGCTCGGCGTGTTCCAGAGCCCGCCGGCCGAGACCGCGCGAGCCGTGGAGACCGCCCTCGCGACCGGGTACCGGCTCATCGACACCGCCGCCGCGTACGCCAACGAGCGCGAGGTCGGCGAGGGCCTCCGTCGCTCCGGGCTTCCCCGCGACCAGGTGTTCATCGAGACGAAGGTCTGGATCAGCGACTACGGCTACGACGCCACGCTGCACGCGTTCGACAAGAGCGCCCGCAAGCTCGGCGTGGAGCAGATCGACCTGCTCCTCCTGCATCAGCCACTGCCGTCGGCGTTCGACCTCACCCTCGAAGCGTACCGGGCGCTCGAGAAGCTCCTCGCGGACGGCAGGGTGCGCGCGATCGGCGTGAGCAACTTCATGCCCGAGCACCTCGAGCGGCTGCTGAGCACCGCGTCCGTTGTACCGACCGTGAACCAGATCGAGGTGCATCCGTACTTTCAGCAGACGGCGCTCCAGCGCGTACACGCGGAGCACGGCATCGCGACGCAGGCCTGGTCGCCGATCGGCGGCATCACCGCCTACCGAGGCCTCGAGAAGACGTCGTTCGCGGACCCGACGCTGCTCGAGATCGCGCGCCAGCATGGCAAGTCGGCCCCCCAGGTGATGCTGCGATGGCATCTGCAGCAGGGCCGTTCGGCGATCCCGAAGTCAACCAAGCCCGCCCGCATCGCCGAGAACTTCGCCGTCTTCGACTTCGAGCTCACGCGGGAGCAGCTCGCCGCCATCGACGCGCTCGACACCGGCGTCCGCGGCGGACCGGAGCCCGGCAGCATCACCCTCGAGAGCTACGGCAGGCCGATCCCCGAGGCGTGAGCCCACAGCGACATCAGCGACAGGAGCGTGAACATGAACGGACACATGAACGGCACCAACATCTCGGGCAAGGTCGTCGTCATCACCGGCGCCAGCAGCGGCATGGGCGAGGCGACCGCCCGTCATCTCGCCGAGCGGGGCGCGATCGTCGTGCTCGGCGCTCGTCGCGTGGACCGCCTGAATGCGCTGGTGGGGGAGATCACCAAGGGCGGCGGCAAGGCGCTCACCCTCGCCACCGACGTCACCGACTCCGCGCAAGTGCAACGCCTCGTCGATGCTGCCGTGGAGCGGTTCGGCCGCATCGACGTCATGCTCAACAACGCCGGGCTCATGCCGCATTCGCCCCTCGAGCGCCGCAAGATCGCCGACTGGGACCGGACCATCGACGTCAACATCAAGGGCGTGCTCTACGGTATCGCCGCCGCGCTGCCCCACATGCAGCGGCAGAAGAGCGGCCACTTCATCAACGTCTCGTCCGTCGCCGGCCACAAGGTCCGTCCGGCGGGAGTGGTCTACTCGGCGACGAAGACCGCGGTGCGCGTGATCTCGGAGGGGCTGCGACAGGAGGTGAAGCCCTGGAACATCCGCTCGACGATCATCTCGCCGGGCGCAGTCGCGACGGAGCTGCCGCAGAGCATCACGGAGCCTGACATCGCGAAGGGCATCGCGCAGTTCTACGAGGAGTACGCGATCCCGCCGTCCTCGTTCGCCCGTGCCGTCGCGTTCGCGATCGAGCAGCCCGAGGACGTGGACATCAACGAGATCCTCTTCCGCCCGACGCGGCAGGAGCTGTGATGACCGCCTCGAATCGCAAGGACGGCCTCGGACGCCGCTCCTTCCTGCTGTCGGCGGGCGCCCTGGCAGCGACGCCGCTCCTGGGCGGTGCGCCCCCGCGCTCCGCTGCACATGCGCCGGCGCCGAGCAGGCCGACCCCGTCAGCGATCGGACGTCGGAGGCTGGGGTCCCTCGAGGTCTCCAGCGTCGGGCTCGGCGTCCAGAACATGAGCCGCACCTACCAGACGACGATCCCGTCCCGACCCGAGATGCTGAACATCATCCGGACCGCGTTCGACCGGGGCGTCACGTTCTTCGATGCGGCCGAGGCGTACGGCCCTCACGAGGTCGAGCGCATCCTCGGCGAGGGCGTCGCGCCGTTCCGAGACAAGGTCGTGATCACCTCCAAGTTCGGCTGGAACATCGACGTCCAGACGGGAGAGCGGCGGCCCGGGCTCAACAGCACGCCCGAGCACATCAAGCTCGCTGTCGAAGGGATGCTGAAGCGCCTCCGGACCGACCGGATCGACCTTCTGTACCAGCACCGGGTCGATCCTGAGGTGCCGATCGAGGACGTCGCCGGGGCGGTGAAGGACCTGAAGCAGCAGGGCAAGGTCCTGCACTGGGGTCTCTCGGAGATGGGGCTCAGGACGCTGCGCCGAGCGCACGCGACGCTGCCGGTCACGGCCGTCCAGAACGAGTACTCGATGCTCTGGCGCGGACCCGAGAAGGAAGTCATCCCCACGTGCGAGGAGCTTGGAATCGGCTTCGTGCCGTGGAGCCCGCTCGGCGTGGGGTTCCTCACGGGAGCGATCGACTCGAACACACGCTTCGCTCAGGGTGACATCCGCGGCGTCGAGTCCCGCTTCTCTCCGGAGAATCTTCCGCAGAACCTGGCGCTGGTCGCGCTGCTCAGGCGCTGGGCCGAGCGGAAGCGTGCCACGCCCGCACAGATCGCGCTCGCCTGGGTGATGGCGCAGAAGCCCTGGATCGTGCCGATCCCCGGGACGACGCAGATGCCGCACATGCTCGAGAACATCGGTGCCGCTGACCTGCGGCTCACGTCGAGCGAGCTCGCCGAGCTGAATGGAGCGGTGTCGGCGGTCCAGATCCGCGGCGCACGGCTCCCGGATCAGGTGCTGGTCTTCTCGGGGGTGGAGGCGCCTCCGAAGAAGTGAGTAGGAATGCCAGGCGCCGTCAGCTGAGCGACGAGCTCCGGCGCGCCGCCAGCGCCGCGGGGACCTTCGTGAGCTGGCTTTCGAAGCCCTGAGCGGACATGCGAGTCCACTGCTCGTCCCGGTGCGGCTCGATCTCGACCACCATGCGAACGCGTGCGCCTTCCGGAACGAGCTCCACCACCATGTCGTTGTCGTACGGCTCGACGCCGGGGATGAAGTCGATCCGATGGCGGAGCTTGAGCCGGCGCTTCGGCTCGAGCTCGACGAAGGTGCCGTGCGTCCCGTGGCGGACCGCCCAGCCTTCCTTCTGCATGTACGCGATCTCCTCGGCGCGGGTCGCGATCATGTCGTAGTCGAGCCTGCCGCCGACGCGTGGCTCGATCCTCGACACCTTGACCCGGAACCCCTCGGGACCCCACCACGACTCGAAGCCGTCCATCGTGGTCCAGAGGTCCCAGAGGTCGTCTACCGGGCCGTCGTAGGTGCGTTCGAACCGGACCGGCTGAGGGTTCGGTGCTGCGCTCTCGTTCTTCATCTCGCCTTCTCCTTGGAGTGGGTGGCGCGAGCCGCGCGCCGTTTCCGCAGCGCCTCGCCGAAGCGGTCCAGCCGCCTGTCCCAGAGGCTCCGGTAGCCCTCCAGCCAGGCATCCAGCTCCTGAAACGGCTCCGGACGTAGCGAGTAGAGCCGGCGAGACCCATCCGCACGGACCTGGACGAACCGCGCCTCCAGGAGGATCCGGAGGTGCCGCGACACGCCGGATTGATGGATGTCCAGCTTCCCGACCACGTCGTTGACCTGCTGCTCCCCGACGCTCAGCGCCTCGACGATGCGTCGCCGGGTGGGATCCGCGAGGGCCTGGAACGCGTCGAGGTGCATGTACGTGCATATGCATGAACACGCATACGGCATGGGTCAAGGGCCCTTTCCCGTGCGGGTGCAGGAACAACATGGAGCGCGCGGCTGGAGCCAAGAACGGCCGCGGAATGGTCGGCGGTTCGCGCGGCGGTACTGTCGGTCGGGACTCCCCGGTCGGGACTCCCGGTCGGAACTCCCACATCGCGAAGAACCCCCGAGATTTTTCTTGCGTGGTCCCATGATCATGGTACGGCAGGAGAATGACGCTCCAACCGCATCGTTCCTCGTTCTGGACGGCCCTCGCGCTCGCCATTTCCGTCGCCGGGTGCGGCGGGGGCGCTTCCATGGGGCCACCGCCGCGGCGGCCGAGCGTGGAGGTGCGGGGCGCGCCGGTCGCGATCTTCGAGCCCACCACCGGGAAGACGACCGTCGTCCTCGACTTCGTCTTGCGCGACTCCTCGGGGAACTCCATCGATCCTACGACGGCGCAGATTCGGCGGCTCGTCGACGGCCAGGAGGTCGACCTCGAGTCGGTCCCCGACTTCCGCGACACGAAGATGATGGCGAACCTGCGCGTCGGGATGGTGCTCGACGCCAGCTATTCGATGACGCAATGGCAGCCGCCGGCGTTCGAGCCCATGAAGCAGGCGGCGCTCGACACGCAGGCGTCCATCCGCCAGCAGTTCACGACCTGGAACACCGGGACGTTCTCGTCGCTGCTCGACTGGTTCCAGGACGGTTACGTCTGCGAGCCGTCGCCCGCGATGCCGGACGCGGCGGTCCTCGACATCCCCGCGCCGGTTCCGGGGGACGCGACGAAGCTCTTCGCGGCGACGGCGCGGATGGTCGATCGGATGAAGCAGCAGTATGACGCGCTCGTGGCGCCGGGGTCGTCCGATCACTTCGCGATGGTGGTCTTCACCGACGGCTGGGACAATTACAGCTGGTACGACAACTCCACCGCGCCCGCGATCAGCTACCCCGCGGCGGGCGGCTCCTTCTCCTGCGCGGGGACGGCGCCCATGACGCTCGACGGCCTGCTCGAGAAGCTCAGCGCGTTCCCGCAGCTCGAGGTCCACGTCATCGGTCTCGGGAACACCATCAAGGCCTCCGAGCTGTCGGCGATCGCCGCGGCGGGGCACGGCCGGTTCGTGTCAAACCCCGACAGCAGCCAGGTGGCGACCCTGTTCCAGCAGATCGCGCGCGAGTTCACGACCATCCGCCGCGACGGAATCACGATGCCGCTCCCGCCCGGCGAGTACCAGTACGAGGAGCTGATCGAGGTGAACGGCGGCGTCGCGCGCGTGAAGTTCCGCTTCCGCGCGGGCGACGTGAACGCCGGGGTCGTGCCGGGGACCGTCTCCATCGGTTGAGGCTGCTCGCACCGAAGGCCTCGGGGTCAGCCCGGGCGCCCGCCCCGATCCGACGCCTCTGCGACGCCGGTCGCCGAAGAGCGATCCTGTCGGCCTGAGATGACCGCCTCGACGTCGCGGCATGCGGAGCAGTAGGCCTGGGTCCGGTCGTCGGCCTGCTTCACCACCCACATCACGCCGAGGCACTGCGGCGAGTGCCGGCCCCTGCGCTCGGCGTGCGGGCGGCGGGCGGAGCGGCGCGGACCCGGCTCCTCTTCGCCCACGGACCCGGGGAGCGCGTCGAGCGCTGAGCGGCAGCGCGCGGCCGGTCCAGAGGAACGCGGCAGGCGGTCACACCGGTGAGACGTACACCGCAGTGGCCTACCCAGGAGCCGTTCTGATGGTCATGCAGCCCGGAGCATGATCGGCTTGCTCGACGAGAGGAGACTCTATGCAGCGAACAGCGATGGCTATTGCCAGTTGCTTGTTGCTGGCTTGCGGGGCGCCGGGCGATGCCGATCCCGTGAGCGGGTCGCATGCGACATCAGCGTTGACCCCGGACGCCGTCGAGCCTGGCACCGGCTCGACGGCATGGGACCGGGATTCCGTGCGCGCGAGCTCGGCGGCGAAGGTCTCCGTGTGCCACCGCGCCGGCGGGCGATGGGTTCCCCTCACGCTTCCCGAGGCCGCCGTCAAGAGCCACGTCGGGAACCACGGAGACTTCGTCTATGACGTCTCCGCAGGACAATGCTGCTCGGATGCAGACTGCGGAGGCCTGTCATGTCGGCTTTCCGTCGGCCTCGATGGCGAGAGCCTCATTGGCATGTGTCCCAGGGCGGGCGTTGGCATGATCGACCCCAAAGCCGCCCTGCTCGCCATGGGCATTTTCGGATCCGCCTCCGGCTTTGCCGTTCCCTTCACCGGCGTCTTGAGCCGAGACGCCTCCGGCCTCTACTCCTTGTCTTTCACGCTCAACGGCATCGGTGCACAGGTTCGGCTGGCGAATTTCGTGCCCAGCAGCGGGACGACAATGGCGGAGAACTTCTCAACGCAAGTCACGGTCACCTTGCCCCCGCGAGACGTCGGCCTCATTACGTTCGACCCAGGTTCTTGGCGGAGTTACCTCAACCTCAACTTTTCCGTGACTCCGCCTACGTTGTTGGGTGTCGGCACCGTCGACCTGATCAACGCCGACGTGGCGGGATTCACCCTTGAGATTACAGCGCCCGACTACCCGGTCGTCTTCGTTGAATCGGCCGGTTCGTATGGCATCTTGGACAACCTGGGACCCTATGTGCACCCGACTTCCTATATCGGGGACGGGTCAGGGCCGGCCGGGTTCTATATTGATCTGCCCGACGGTATGCCGACCATTCACTCGAACGTCCTGGTGTTCAGGGAAGCCGCGTACTCGGTGAGTTTGTAGACACGCCCTCAGCGTAGCGGTCCAACCAGCGGCACGGCGGCCACGCGGAATCCGAGATCGTCGCTGCTCATGTCCGGCTGGAACTCCTCCCGGTACGCGAGGTTGAGCCGCACGTTGGCCGCGCTGTACCAGGAGCCGCCACGCGTCACGCGCATGCCGGGCAGCGCCCGGTCGTTGCGATCGTCCTCGCGGTAGGGTTGCTCGACGTTGTAGTGACGATAGAGCGACGCCGTCCACTCCGCCGCGTTGCCGGACATGTGGTAGAGGCCGTAGCGATTGGCGCGGTACCGCTCGAGGCTCTCACCCGCGCCGACGACGGTAGGATCGGCATCCGGGTTCTTCCTCCAGTTGTAGAGCGCCGCCTGCGGTTCGCTCAGCGCCATGCCGAGGCCGTAGTCGAAGCCGTCCGGACCGCGCGCTGCCTTCTCCCATTCCCCCTCCGTCGGCAGCCGGTACCAGAACCGGCCACCTCCGAAGCGCCGGGTCAGCCAGCGGCAGTAGGCGTCCGCCTCGTACCAGGTGACGAGCACGACGGGGAGCGGGTCGCGACCGAAGCGCGGGAACCGGGGGTCGCTCGGTGTGAGCCGGGCCGTCGTCTGCGAAGCGGCCCGCGCGCGCCAGGCCCACCCGGCGTCGGTCCAGTTGGCCCGATCGTCGTAACCGCCAGGGTCCGCGAGGAAGCGCCGGAACTCGCCGTTCGTCGTCTCGAACGTCGCGATGAAGAAGCCCGCCACCCACGGGTGGTGCGCCAGGCGCGGAGTGCTCCGATCCCCGATCTCGAATGGTCCGCTCGGCACGTAGACGAAGCCCGGACCGTCGTCGGTCGGCGGCGTCGGATAGGGCGGCATCGGTCTCACCACGAGGTCGAGCGAACCGTCGCCGTTGGGGCCCGGTCGCTCGGGATCGAACGTGACGGGATAGAGCAGGCGTCCCTGCGGACCGTTCGCCTCGAGGAAGTACCGCGCCGGCGGAAGCCAGGCGGAGGTGAACGACTCGACAGCGACGGGAACCGCTTCTCCCTGGTTCTGCCCCGCGCGGTACAGAGCGAGGCGGGCCGCGCCCGGGTTCGAGACGCGCAACTCGACCTCACCCCGAGCCCGGCGATCCGCGCGGTCCTGGGCGCGGCGCTCGATCCGCGCGAACACTGCGAGACTGATCGCGAGCGGCAGGGCGACGACGATCAGGAGCGCCGCCGTCGCGAGGGCGAGCGAAGGGTGACGCATGAGAGCTCCAGCACAGGACCACGCGCGGACGAGGTTGCCAAGATCACGCTGCGCACCAGCGCCCGTCGCCAAACCGTCAGCTCGCTGTCGGCCGCGCCGACGGCACGTATGAACGCCTGCTCGCAGGGTTCGCCCGTCGCCGAGCGGTACGAGCTGAGGTTACCGGTCAGCCCGTCGAGCGCGAACACCTCGCCTCCGCGTCTCGCCGCTGGGGCACGCGCACGGGCGTCCTCGACGCTGGCGTCGATCTCGGCGCCGTCTCGCTTGGGTCGCGACCGATGGAGTTTCCCGGCCGCCGGGTCGAATGCGTGTGTTCCGCTTCCAACGGCTCGGCGGCAGACCATCTCTTCTGTGCCGAATCTGTCGACTCGGGCCGGCGTGAGTCATAGCCCTGGTGGAGGACTTGAGTATGCCCAAGATCGTCGTGAATGCATTTCTGACCCTGGACGGCGTCATGCAGGCTCCCGGCGGCCCCGACGAGGACCGCGACGGTGGGTTCGCGCACGGAGGCTGGCAGGCCCCCTACGTCGAGGACGTCATGGGACGGCTGGTCACCGAGGGGATCACGGACGCCGACGGTTTCCTGCTCGGGCGAAAGACCTACGACATCTTCGCCAACTACTGGCCCAAGGTCACCGACCCCAACGACCCCATCGCGACCGCGCTCAACTCGCGGCCGAAGTACGTGGTCTCGCGCAGCCTCGATCGCGTCACCTGGAACAATTCCAGCCTGATCAAGGGCGACGTGGTCGCCGAGCTCCGGAAGCTCCGGCAGCAGCCCGGCCGGACCGTGCACACCTGGGGCAGCACCGAGCTGCTCCAGACGCTGCTGAAGAACGACCTGATCGACGAGTACCGGCTGTTCATCTTCCCGGTGGTGCTCGGCTCCGGCAAGCGGCTCTTCGGTAGCGGCACGGTGCCGGTGGCGCTCAAGCAGGTGGAGTCGGTCACGAGCAGCAAGGGCGCGACGTACCACCGGTTCGAGCGCGGCGGGAAACCGGAGTACGGGCGGATGGGCGCTTAATCGCTACGACGGCCCGCCCAAATGGGCGCCAACGGCAAGTTTAGCGAGCGTGATCACTCACCCCGAGAAGGTGCTCTTTCCCGACTCCGCCATCACCAAGGGTGAGCTGTGCGCGTACTACGACGCGGTGGCGCCGTTGATGATCCCGCACATTCGCGGGCGTCCCATCACGATGGAGCGATTCCCCGCCGGCATCGAGAAGAAGGGCTTCATCCAGAAGGATGTGTCGAAGGGGTTCCCGAGCTGGCTCGAGCGCGTCGAGGTCGAGAAGCGCGACGGCAAGGCGGGCGAGTCCGTGCACTACCCGCTGGTCGGCGACGCGCGATCGCTGGTCTGGCTCGCCAACCAGAACTCGGTCACGCCCCACGTCTGGATCTCGCGAGTACCGAAGCTCCATCAGCCGGACCTGTGCGTGTTCGATCTCGATCCCTCCGCGGAGGATCCGCAGTCGCTGCGCACGGCCGCGCTGGCGGTGCGCGAGCTACTCGACGAGCTCGGGCTGCCGTCGTACGTGAAGACCTCGGGCTCGAAGGGATTCCATATCCTGATCCCGCTCGACGGCGAGGCCGACGCGGAGAGCGTCTGGCGGTTTGCGCACGACGCTGGCGCGGTGCTGGTCAAGCGCCACCCGCACATCCTGACCCAGGAGTTCATCAAGGCCGACCGTGGCGACCGCATCTTCGTCGACACCGGGCGCAACCTGCCGGGCGCGACGTTCGCCGCGGTCTACGCGGTTCGTGCCAGGCCGGGCGCGCCGATCTCGGCGCCGTGCACGTGGGCCGAGCTCGAGGAAGGCACCGCCGGCCCGCGCACGTTCACGCTGCGCACGATGGCGGCGCGCATCGGTGAAGTGGGCGAGCTCTGGTCCGACTTGGACGATCGGCGGTGCTCGCTGCGCGACGCGACGGCGAGGCTGCAAACGATGTTGACCGACGCGGAACGGAGCGAGGCGCTGGCCGCGTCGACGCGGCGGCCGGTGTCGCGCAAGGCACCGCGCAAGCAGGCCCTGAAGCCGACCAGGAGCACCCCCTCGAAGACCAGGCGGTGACTTGTACTTGTACCTGAACGGATGATCAGGTAACGTCGGCACATGGGGATGGCATCGGAGCTCGCGCGCGCGCAGCCGCTCACGGCGCCGCGCATCTGCTGCCTGGATCTCGATACGTTCTTCGTGTCCGTCGAGCGGCTGCTCGATCCGACGCTTGAAGGCAAACCGGTGGTCGTCGGGGGAAAGCCGGGAAGCCGCGGCGTGGTCACCGCCGCCAGTTACGAGGTGCGCCGCCTCGGCGTGAAGTCGGGCATGTCGCTCGTCGAGGCCGGCAAGCGCGCGCCGAACGCGATCTACCTGCCCACACGCCACGAGATCTACGGCACCTACGCCGAGCGCGTGCGCGAGCTCGCGCGTCGCTTCGCGCCCACGGTGCGGGTCGCCAGCATCGACGAGATGTATCTCGACTTCTCCGGCTGCGAGCGTCTCTATGCCTCCGGCGACCCCGCCTGCGGGAACGGCGGCGAAGACCGCGCTGGCGACGCCGTCATCGAGGGCGCGGTGCTGCAGTTGACGACGGCCGTCTTCGACGAGATCGGCCTGCCGTCCAGCGCCGGGGTCGCGACGAGCAAGGTCGTGGCCAAGGTGGCGTCGGCGCTGGCCAAGCCACGCGGTGTGATGCTGGTGCCTGCGGGCGTCGAGCGCGCCGTGCTCGCGCCGCTGCCGGTGCGATCGTTCCCCGGTATCGGTCCCGTCGCCGAGGCCAAGCTGCACGCCGCCGGCTACCAGACGCTGGGCGCGGTCGCCGAGGCGCCGGTGGCGGATCTGCAGAAGATCTTCGGCGCTTGGGCGGCGTCGATCTCGCGCGGCGTGCAGGGCCTGGGCTCGGGCGACCTCGGCCGCGAGCGCCCGGCGTTCTCCGAGCACGATCCCGAGGGCGAGACCGTCGGCAGCATCTCCAACGAGCGGACCTTCCGCGAGGACGTGAGCGACCCGGCGTCGATCGAGGCGGTCCTGTGCGGGCTGTGCGAGCGGGTCTGCTGGCGCGCGCGCAAGCGCCACGTCAAGGCGCGAACGGTGACCCTCAAGCTGCGTTACGCCGACTTCCACACGCTCACGCGTTCGCACACCACGATGGCAACCAACTCGGAGCTCGAGCTCTATCCCATCGTCAAGGAGATGTTCGCGGCGGCGCGTACGCGGTCGCTGGCGATCCGCCTGCTCGGCCTCCAGCTCTCGAACCTCGGCACGTTCGAGCAGCTCCCGCTCTTCGATCGCAACGATCGCGTCGGCGCGGTCGTCGACAGCATCCGGGAGCGCTTCGGCTTCTCGACGGTCTCGCTGGCGACCGCGCGCGGCAGCCCGACGAGGCGCGCGCCTTCCGGGCCGCGAGCATGCGTACGGACGCGCGGGGGTTGAGCCCGCGTGCGCGCATCGTCCACTCCTCAGATCCACCGCGACCTGCTGGAGTCCACGACGGGCGCAGCGTGGGGCTGGGCCAGTCACCTCCCCGTTCCGCCGGTCGCCGTGGGCGGGGTGTCAGCGTCAGCCTGCGCCATCCGACAGGCGATCCGCCCGATCTTCTGCACGGCCACCTGAAGTTCGTCGGACCACCGGTGGCCGTAGCTCAACCGGACGAAATTGCGGAACGCGTCGCGCAGGCCGAAGAGGTGCCCCGGCACGAGGCTGACCCCTTCCTCGACCGCCGCGGAGTACAGCGCGAGCGCGTCGACCGACTTTGGCAACTCCACCCACAGCCCGTAGCCTCCGGTGGGCTTGGAGACGCGGGTGCCGACCGGAAACGATCTCGCGACGGCGTGACGCATCCGGGTCGCCGACTCGGAGAGCGCCGTCCGCAGCCGCCGGAGGTGGCGATCGTACGCGCCGGAGTCGAGGAAGCGCGCGATGGCGCGCTGCGGTCCGGAACTGGTGGTGACGTTGAGGGCAAACTTCCGCAGCAGCACGTCCTCGTGATAGCGCCCCGCGAGCACGTAGCCGACCCGCCATCCGGGCGCCACGGTCTTCGAGAACGAGCCGCAGAGCAGCACCTCCCCCTGGCGGTCGAAGGCCTTCGCTGCGGGCGGCCGTCTGGCGAACCCGACGTCGCCGTAGACGTCGTCCTCGACGAGCGGCACGCCGCGCTCCGCCAGCATTGCCACGAGCCGTCGCTTGGCCGACTCCGGCATGCAGCTGCCGAGCGGGTTGCTGTAGCTCGGGACCGCCAGCACGGCGGCGACGCGGCGGCGCCGCAGGATGCGCCCGAGCGCATCGAGGTCCAGCCCCGTGTCCGGACGGCACGGCACCTCGATCGCCTTGAGGTCCAGCGCCTCGAGGGCCTGGAAGGTCGTGTAGTGCGCCGGCGACTCGATGGCTACGGCGTCGCCGGGTCGGGCGACGGCCGACAGCGCCAGGTGGATCGCCTCCGACGCTCCGGCGGTGATGATGACCTCTTCTGGCCGCGCCGCGAATCCCCAGGTGAGCGCACGCCGGGCGACGGTGCGGCGGAGCTGCGGACACCCCGCGGCCGGCTCGTAGCGCAGCGCCGCGCCGGCCGTGCCGCGGAACACCGCCGAAGCCGCACGCGCGAGCTGCTCCGCCGGGAGAAGCGAGGGCGAGGGGCTGGAGATCCCGAGAGGCACGAGCCGCTCGTCGCCGATGACGGTGAGCACCCGCGCGATGAGCGCGGAGTGGGTCACGGCGCAGGCGCCCTGCTCCGGGCGAGTGGGCTGGGGCGCCGGCAACGCCCGGTGTGGGCGCACGAAGGTGCCGAGCCTCGGGCGAGCCTCGACGAGCCCGAGCGACTCCAGCCGCGCGAGCGCCTGAATCACCGTGGCGGTGGAGACGCCATCCTGGGCGCGCAGCGCGCGGATGGACGGAAGCCTGTCGCCGGCGCGCAGCGCGCCCGCCTCGATCGCCAGCGCGTACCGACGTGCGAGTCGCTCGTACAGGGGTATGCGGCGCGTGCTGAGACCCATACGTTCAGTCTACCGCCTCGGGGCAAGCAAAATCGCCTGTTCCGGTCGCGCCGACGCGTTCCTGAACCTGTTCGCGGCGGGCGATAGGCGCGATGGTCTTCGGCGAGAGGCTCTCGTGGACAGAGGGCTTGGGGATGGGGCTGACGCTCCTTGGTATCTTCATCGCGAAGTGGGCGCACTGAGCCTGGCTGCTGCGGTCGGGGACGTTGCCTCACCGTCCGAGAGGAGCAACGCGTGACGCCGAGACGTGGGTGACAACGGCCGCGCACTCCGTGAGGAACGGGTCCTCGTAGAACAGGCACCTCGTGCTGATGGGGATCGAACGGCTCCGCCCGGGCATCTCCGATGTGATCTGCGGCTGCCACATCGCGGAGGAATCTGCACGGCTCGACTTTGCCGCGCGCCAGCGTTTCTCGCCTGAGGAGATGCAGGCCATCTCGGACTTCACCTCGCGCGCGGTGGAGAAGAGCCTTCCGGTCGAGGTCTTCCCGCACCCTGATGAACCGGAGGCGTGGTACTGGCGGTGCGACGGGGTGACCATTCCCTGCGGGGGCACGCACGCGGTCTCCACCGCCTTCGGTCCACTGAGGGTCAAGCGAAAGAGCATGGGGCGAAGCGTGGAGCGCATCTACGTCGAGACGCTCCATCCCGAGCTCTCGCTGGAGCGGTATCACCGGGTGAGGGAACACGAGCGCGGAAGGTGAAGCTGCGAGCTGCTCGGCGCGGTCCAGAGGCCCGGCAACTCGGGGCCGAGGATCGCGCGTCAAAATGAGTTGACCGGCGCGTGCCCATCCTCGCGGAGTGGGACGTACGCGGTCTCCCGGGCTCAGCAGGCCCAGCGCGGCTCCCCATTCAGCAGGTCCGACGCGTGAAGAGGAGAGTCGAAGCGTCAGCTACGCCTCGCAGCCTCGATCGTGGCGACGTCGATCTTCTTCATGGGCATCATCGCTTGGAAAGCGCGCCTCGCTTCCTCACCCCCTGCCGCGAGCGCTTCGGTCAAGACCCGCGGCGTGATCTGCCAGGACACGCCCCACCTGTCCTTGCACCACCCGCACGCGCTCTCCTGGCCACCATTGCCGACGATCGCGTTCCAGTAGCGATCGGTCTCTGCTTGGTCGTCGGTCGCGATCTGGAAAGAGAACGCTTCGCTGTGCTTGAACTCGGGCCCACCATTCAAGCCCATGCAATGCACCCCGGCTACGGTGAACTCGACCGTCAGCACGTCGCCCTTCTTGCCACTGGGGTAGTCGCTGGGCGCGCGAAAGACGCGACCCATCGCGCTGTCTGGGAAGGTCTGCGTGTAGAAGCGGGCCGCGGCTTCGGCGTCCTTGTCGTACCACAGAACGATCGTGTTCTTGGCCATGTGCTCCTCCTCCATCTCGCAACGGTCGGTATTGGGTTGAGGCCTTGTCGGCCAGATGACGAGGGGCAGTCGATCCGTGTGAGGTGCTAGTCGTAGCCGCCACCCGCTGCACCAGGAATCGTCCAGCGCCCCTCGATGCGACGACCGGCGGGAAGCGATGACTCTTCCACGTTGAAGCCGCGCTCCGTGTCGCCGAGGACCGCGAAGCATCAGCGTGGGGCACGCAGCGGCCTCGTAGCGCGCAACGTGGCACCGCGCTAACACCACTGGGTCATGCCACGCGAGAAGAAGCGCGCTCCCATCCGTCTCCCTCCGGGCGCAGGCCGCGCGTACGCGATGGGCCCGGTGCACGCCGTCTTCAAGGCGGACGGCGAAGAGACGCGCAGGCGGTACTCGATCTCGGAGTGGTGGCTCGAGCCATACACGCGCGGTCCGGGCGCGCACGAGCATGAGGAGGACGACGTCTTCTTCGTGATCGAGGGGACGATGAGCTTCTTCGTGGGCGGCGCGTGGATCGACGCGCCGAAGGGTTCGCTGGTGATGGCGCCCGGAGGCACGGCGCACGACTTCGAGAACCGCACCGCGAAGCCGGCGGGGGCGCTCAACTTCTCGGTGCCCGGCGACTTCGAGCCCGAGATGGCAGAGATCGCCGAGTGGTTCCGCGCGCGTTCCCCCGCCGCGTCCCGCACGGCGAACGCGCCGCCGCGACCCAGGTCAGCGAAGTCCCCGAAGACCGTCGCCGCGAATCGGCCACGCGTGAACGCCGCCTGGCACGCACGTCATCCGATGCCGAAGAGCCCGACGATCGAGCAGCGGCTCGAATGGCACCGAGCGCACGAGAAGAACTGCGGCTGTCGCCCCATGCCAGCGAAGCTCCGGGCGATGTCGAGGTGACTCGCTACGCGCGCTGCCTTCGGGGCGAGTCAACCCCGTGGGGCCGGGCCACTCGTGGAGGTGGACGCCGGGCATGCACCCATCCGGCGCCTCTGGTGCGCGAAATCAGCGTGTCCATTCGAGGACGTCCCAACGTCACCCGATCAGACCTGCGATGGAGCAGGTCATTCAGGAGGTCCGACGATGAAGTTCCTGTTTCTCTATCGAAAGTCACCCGATCCGGGCGATCAGCCTTCTCCCGCCGACATGCAGGCTGGCTACATGAAGTGGAAGGCCTGGATGACCAAGCACACGAAGGAGATCCTCGAACAGCCCCCTGCGCGCTCGGGCCCCAAGCCGGGCGGCGCATCGGCAGTGTGCAAGGCCGGCGCCGTGACCGACGGACCCTACGTCGAAGGCAAGGAGATCGTCGCAGGCTGGTCGTTCATCGAGGTCGAGTCGCTCGCGCGAGCGGTCGAGATCGCCAAGGAAGTTCCCATGTTTCCGAGCGTCGAGATCATCGAGATCACGTCGTTCTGACATGACGACGCCCGAGCTTCCAGAGCATTGGTTCCGCCGGGAGCTCGGGCGCTTGGTCTCAATTCTCTCGCGCCGATTCGGCGTCGATCGCATGGAGCTCTGCGAAGACGCCGCGCAGACCGCTCTTCTCCAGGCGACGCAATCGTGGTCGTCGAAGCTGCCCGACAACCCAGAAGCGTGGCTCTATCGGGTCGCGCACAACTACGTGCTCGACGAGCTTCGTCGCGAGAAACGAGGAGAGCGCTACCTCGCCGAAGTCCATGCCGACTACGCGCAGCAAGAGGTCCAGGACGACGTGCTTCGGCTGCTCTTCGTGTGCGCCGATCCTGCGATCCCGCCCGAGTCGCAGCTCGTGCTCGCGCTGAAGACCCTCTGCGGCTTCAGCACCGAGGAGATCGCGCTTCGGTTGTTCCAGAGCGAAGACGCCGTTCACAAGCGATTGCAACGCGCCCGCGCCCGGCTACGCGAGCACGCGGAGGTGCAGGGCGTCGATCCGGAGCGTGTGCAGGGCGTCCTTCACATGCTCTATCTGCTCTTCAACGAGGGCTACAGCTCCGCGCAGCCCGATCGCGTGATCCGCCGCGAGCTCTGCGACGAAGCGCTTCGATTGGCGCTCATGCTGAGGCAAGATCCCGCAGGAGCGCTCCCGGAGACGGACGCGCTCGTCGCGCTCATGTGCTTTCACGGAGCGCGCTTCGACGCTCGCGTGGACGGATGGGGAGGCCTCTTGCTCCTCGAGGTGCAGGATCGCTCGCACTGGGATCGCGAGCTCGTGGAGCGGGGGCTCGATCACCTCATGCGATCCGCGCGCGGCGAGGCGGTCTCGCGTTATCACGTCGAGGCCGGCATTGCGGCGCAGCACTGCCTCGCGCCCTCGTATGCCGAGACCGACTGGGAGGAGATCGTTCGGCTCTACGAGGTGCTCGAGCGCGTCGCTCCGTCGCCGCTCAACGTCCTGAATCGCGCGATCGCGCTGGCCGAGTGGAAGGGGCCCGACGCGGGCCTCGCCGCGCTCGAGGCGTTCGAGGCGCCGAGCTGGCTCCTTGGTTTCTACTTGTGGGACGCGACGCTCGGCGAGCTTCATCGAAGGTGCGGGCATCGCGACCGCGCGCTCAGGCATACGAAGCGCGCCCTTGAGGCCGCACCGACGAATCCCGAGAAAGCCCTGCTCGAACGGCGCCTGAACGAGATCTCCGCCCAGGAATCGGCCTCGTCGGGAAGATGATGAGGCGCCAGGCGGGGTGGACGGAGCGACGGCAGGTAGAGGCCCCGTGCCACGCCCGTCACTCGCCGACATGAGGGGCGAGCTCGGGGTCGGTCCAATTGCTTGCGGAGCCCGGGTGCGACGCGTCGTGCCACTCGCTCACGCGTGCGCACGCTCGACCGGCGAGCTCGTCGTCCGGACACTTCTCGCGCTTTAGCGAGCCTCGGGCACGAGGCGTGGAGACGCGTTCGCACTCGACGAAGGGAACGTAGCCCCGAACGCGAGAACCCGCGTAATCGATGTACGCGGTCGCTTCGCGGACTCACGATGATCGCGCTCGGCCTCGTCTCGGGCGGCGGGTCTTCCGCGAGGGAGTTTCCATGGCTTCCAGGCAACTGCTCCTCGGCATCGGCGCCGCCGTCGCGGTGGCAGTCGGGGTCGCTGGCTGCTCCTCGGGCGGTGAGGAGCCCTCGAACACATCACCTACCGTCACCGAAGCGCAGTCGGCGACGCCTCCTGTTGCGGAGAGCCGCGAGAAGCGGGACGGCGTCGACGGCGGACGGGCGAGGGCGTTCCGTGCCGCGCTCGAGGCCGAAGGCTTCATCGTCCAGGATGGGCTGGCGACATTCGTGGACCCCATCGACGCCCTCGACCGGCACGCCATCGACTCCGCGTCGGGGTTCAACTTTCCCCAGTACTACAAGCGATTCGTGGTCCCCGCCCACCCGGACCAGGGGGGCGGGATCGACGAGGCGTCGGACGCCTTCAAGCTGGCGCCGAACGAGGCGATCGTTTACGCGGGTCGGACCCCGCCGCGAGGCGACTACTTCAGCTTCTGTCCGATGCTCTGGGCGAGGTACCCGGGCGTCCGGGTGACGGCGACCGGCGACTGGGTATTCGCGTCGCTCCGCGATCCGCTGAACGACCTGCGGATCCGTACCGAAGGGAGCGGAAACCCGTTCCACAAGAACACCATCGTGGTGTTCACGGCGGACGAGGGGATCTACGAGCGCGTCGCGAAGAGCGCCCGCGCTGCTGGGTATCCCGCCTCGATGCTGAACTCGTACGTGCTGCCCGGGGAGGAGCTGAGGATGGGCATCGGCGAGGACGCCGACACCCTGTTCTTCCTGCTGCGGACGGCGAACTTCACCAGCGAGGCCGAGGGGAGGCACTACCTGCACGACGACTCCTGGGCCAGGGTGTACCGGGTAACGCCGAGGGTGGCTCCCACGCTGGAGCCGTTCCCGACGCCCGCGTGGCGAGACCGGACCTTCACTCACGAGACCGTCCTGGTGCCGGGATTGCTGGAGGCACTGGATCGACTCGGGGGAGCGATCCTCGATCAGACGGCGGCGACGTCGTCGCGGCAGTTCGAGTCTGTCCGCTGGTTCGCGGACTCGAAGGACGTGCTGGAGGACGATCCGGCATCTCCCGCGTTCCGCGCCTTCGTCGCCGGCGAGAGCTCCGACACCCCGTACTTCAGGACCGCGGAGGACGGCGCGCCGTCCGACTTCACGCTCGGCGACGACGACATGGTCGTCGTGTACGGCGTGAACCATGCCGCGATCGGAGTCGCGACGTACTCGAGCTTCGCCGTGTACGGCGACTGGGTGCGCTACCCGTGTCCGGACCCGGGAGCCGCACCGCGCTACCTCAACGGCTGTGGAGACCCGATCTGGAACGGCGTCGCGTCCATGAACAGCCACGACTTCGCCGGCAGCGCCGAGCAGTACCTCCCCGGCGACCCGATGGCGCGCTATCTCTACGCCGTCCGCGTCGTGAGGAAGGCCCGGGCTGCCGGGACGGATCCGTACCGCGTCGTCGTGCCGGAGCCGGACCCGAACCCGTACGGCTTCCCGGAACCCTCGGGGAATGGGATCCCCCTCGAGAACTCCATGATGATCGGGTACCGCGCCTACCTGAACCCGGTGACGCGATCGGGCCCGCGTCACGAGGACGTCGTCCCGGATCGCGCGATCTGGTTCCGGCTCGCCGAGTAGCCATGCTTCGCATGACCGAGACGAACGCTCGAATCGATCAAGGGGAGGGAATCATGAAGGTACTCGCTCGAATGGGGATACCCGCGGCTCTCGTGACTTGCGCGATCGTGATCGGCCCCGGCGCCGCTCGCGCCCAGAACGTCGAAGAGTGTGCGTGGCCGATCGAGCTTTCACCGGAGGGATTCGGCAACGCAACATCACCCGACACGGCCGCGCGATACTGGCTCATGCCCTTCGCCAGCTACGACACGATGACGCTCAGGGGCACCTATCCTCATGCCCGCTTCTTCTCGTTCGTCGCCTACCAGACGAACAGCGAGAAGACGCCGACCGGCGTCATCGATGGCGATCTCTACGACGCCGAGATCACCCCTGATCCAGGCAGCGTCAATCCGTTCGTCGAATTCGGCGCCGGCAACGGTACGTTGACCTTCCCCCGGAAAACTGGACGGAAACGGACTTTAGAACTTCGCTTGGCTGAGCCCCACTGGAAAGGGGATCGCCGATGCGGAAGTCGAGGTTCACGGAGGAGCAGATCGCTCTCGCGCTCCGGCAGGTGGATGCCGGGGTGCCCGTCGCCGAGTTGTGCCGCAAGCTCGGCATCAGCGAGCAGACCTTCTATTCGTGGAAGAAGAAGTACGCGGGCATGGGCATCGTCGAGATGCGTCGAGTGAAGCAGCTCGAGGACGAGAACCGCCGGCTGAAGGGCCTGGTCGCGGACCTCACCCTGGACAAGCACATGCTTCAGGAGGTCCTCCGAAAAAAGTTCTAAAGCCCGCTGCGCTCCGAGAGCGCGCCCGCTGGTTGATGGGCGCGTTCAACGTCAGCGCGCAGCGGGCGTGCCAGGTCATCGGGCTCGGGCGGTCGACGTTCTACTGGAAGAGCCGGGCGAAGGACCAGACGCCGCTCCGGACACGCTTGCGCGAGCTCGCTGCGGAGCGGCCGCGGTTCGGGTACCCGCGCCTTCACGTCCTGCTTCGCCGCGAGGGCTGGAAGGTGAACATCAAGCGCGTCTACCGCCTCTATCGGTTGGAAGGGCTGAACCTCAGGTACAAGAAGAGGAAGAAGCGCGCGAGCCACCTGCGCGTGGTGCCGCCTCCGCCCACCGCGCCCAACGAGCGCTGGAGCATGGACTTCATGCGGGACACCTTCGATGGCGGGAGGCCGTTCCGGATCCTGACGGTCGTCGACAACTTCACGCGCGAGTGCCCATTGCTCGCGGCCGACGTATCGCTGACCGGCAAGCGCGTTGCGGAGCTGCTCGACGAGGTGGCAGGCGAGCGCGGATACCCGAAAAGCATCACCGTCGACAATGGCTCCGAGTTCTACTCACAGGCGATGGACTCCTGGGCCTACCGGCACGGCGTGCAACTGCAGTTCATCCGCCCCGGGAAGCCGGTCGAGAACGCCTTCATAGAAAGCTTCAACGGGAGGCTGCGCGACGAGCTCTTGAATGGTGAGCTCTTCATGGGCTTACTTGATGCCCGCCAGAAGCTCGAGGCCTGGCGGCGGGACTACAACCAGAACAGGCCTCACAGCTCGATTGGCGACCTGACGCCAGCCGAGTTCGCGACCAAGCTCAGGACGGAGGCTCAGACCATCAGTGAGGTTTCCTAAGGTCTGAAACCGTCCAGGATTCGGGGGGAGGTCAACGTATACGGTCGTGATCTCGCGCGCCGGCCAGCCTCCCGGGAATACGATCAGGGTTTCGTCGGATTTTGCCTGGCTGCTCCTGCGGATGTACGTACCGGACGCGGATCCATCCCTTGGCGGTCACAACCTGATGGGCGGCGTGCCACTGCCCACCGTATCCGTGACGAGGAACGGCGCGAGTCAGCAGTTGCAGCCATGCTTGCGGGTCAACAGGCTGGCCGACGTGAGCGCGCTTCTTCAAGGGCTCTTCCCGGTCGACCTGACGGTGATCGAAGGCACGCCAACCTCCGACCGGCTCTGGTTTGCGGCGCCGACGGCCCCGCCACCGTCGCTGCTTCCAAATCCAGAGAACAAGTATCTGGGCATGTTCCCGGGCGACACGTACCAGCCTGGGCGGATCATCGTCATCCATGGGAAGGCTCCGGGGTTTCCCGACACGTTCCACGGATCGTCGATCGCGACCCCGGCACGGGGTTTTCGCACCGTCGACCTGCGGTACTGGTCGATCTGCGAGGCCGATCTTGCGTTGCCGGTGCCGACGGTGGGCTGCGTGACCGACCTGACCGCCGATGTCGTGGGTGGCTATTACACGATCGTCATATCGGACGATCTGCTGCGCCCGGCCTGGCTGAGGCCCAACATCAGGTGGCTGCCGTGGGGCGACGAGCAGTATCCCAAGATGCTGTTCTTCCGAAACATGCTGCCTTCCCCCGACTTTCACCACTCCGTCCAGGATGCCGTTGCGGCCGATCCCCCTTGCACGTTCGCGCTCGTGTTGACGGGTACTCTGGACCGTTCCTCCGTGGACGAGGCAGGGAAGTGTGCCCAGGAAGTGATGGGCGACTATTACCCCGTTGCAACGTGGTGCGATAAGACGACGTTCATCGCTGGCGGAGTCCGGGCCTGTTTGAAGGAGTGATGGGAACCCGGGGAGGATCGCCGTGGGAGCGCGACGTGCGAGGCGATCCGGTGCTCTGCGCTTCGCGCACAGCACATGGCGGCGCCGGAAAGCGAGCGCGACCGAGTTTCTCTTCGGCTCTGATCGGGCGCGGAGCGACCTACTCAGCGAGCTCTCCTCACCCCGCCGCCGCCTGGGACCCCGCCGCGCCGGCACCTACGATCGCGGCGCGTCCGACTGCGACGGCGCGCGCGCCCCGGAGCGCCACGCCCTCGGCGTGGGCGGCCTCGAAAGCCTTCGCGCCGAGCGCCGCGCAGGCGTGCGCGGTGAGGCGGGAGCGGGCCGGCTCGTCGAGGAGCCATGGCCGTGCTCCAACCGATCGGCGCGTGCCCTCCGCCGCGCCCAGCAGGAGAGCCGCGGTCCGCGCGACTCCCCTCTCGAACGCGACCGCCCCGGCCACGTCGAGCGCGCGGGCGATGCCTTCCGGGTTCTGGAGGGTCGCGAGCACCGTCAGCGCCTCGTCTACCGCGGAGGCCGCGCGCTCGAGGCGTCCGTTTCCCGACGTAGGCCCAGGCGAGCGCGAGCAGGCTCAGGCTCCGGATCATGAGCTCGCCCTTGCTCCGCATGCGCGCGGCGGCGCTCTCGTCGGCGGCGATGCCGTCCTCGAGGCGACCCTGGAGCATGAGCACGCGCCCGAGCACGATCAGGGAGAAGCACACGCCGAACGGGTGGTGCGAGCGCTCGAACGTCTCGAGCGCCTCCCGGATGGCGGCCTCCCCTCCGGCGGCGTCCCCGGCGAGGCACTGCCCGAGGCCGAGGGGCACGGAAGCGATGGCGGCTCCGATCTCGTCCCCCGCCTCGAGCAGCCCCGCGCGCGCCGGCGGAAGCGTCCGCGCCACCGCCGCGTAGTCGTTTTGCCCGACGGCCGCGAGCCCGATGACGAGCTGCGCGGTCGCGCGATCCCGGGGGGCCAAGCCTTCCGAGCGGAGCACCTCCTCCATCCAGCTCCGCGCCTCCGTGAAGTGGCTCCGGATCCACCAGAAGGGCCACAGGGCGAGACCCATCGCCGCCGCGACGCCGGGCTGGTGCGCATCGAGGTGCCATCGGACCGCGGCCCGGACGTTGTCGAGCTCGTCCGACACGCTCGCGGCGAGCTCCGGCTCGCGGCTCAGGTCCCGCTCGAACGCGAGCCACCACTGCACGACCCACTCGCGGAACCAAGCGGCGTGCCGGCGCCGGACCGGCTCCTCCTCGCCCGCGGCGCCGAGTTGCTCGAGCGCGAACTCCCGGATGCTCTCCAGCATGGTGAACCGGACGCTCCCCGCGCGGCCGTCGCCGCCGCGCACGAGGCTCTTGTCGAGCAGCGACGAGAGCACCTGGAGCAGGTCGCAGCCCGGCTCGCACACCACGTCGGCCGCCTCCAGGGTGAACCCTCCGCGGAACACACCCAGCCTCGAGAAGACGCGGCGCTCCTCCTCCGACAGCAGGCCGTGGCTCCAGGCGATGGTGGCGCGCAGCGTGCGCTGCCGCTCCGGCAGATCCCGCGGCCCGTAGACGAGGAAGCCGAGGCGCCGATCGAGGCGGGAGGCGATCTCGCACGCGCGCAGCATCCGGACCCGGGCGGCCGCGAGCTCGATCGCGAGCGGCAGCCCCTCGAGCTTCCTGCAGATCTCCACGACCGCCGCGGCGTTCTGCTCGTCCAGCGCGAACCCGGGGAGCGCCGCGCAGGCGCGATCGCGGAACAGCCGGACCGACTCCGACCCGAGCACCGCGCCGAGGTCGCACCCGCAGCTCGGGTCCGGCAGCTTGAGGGGGCCCACCTCGTACCCGTGCTCGCCGCGCACGTTGAGGAGCTCACGGCTCGTGACGAGGACTCGCAGCCCGCGCGCCGTGGCGAGAAGCTTCGCCACCAGCGGCGCGGCGTCGATGACGTGCTCGAAGTTATCGAGCACGAGCAGGACCCTGCGGTCGCGGAGATAGGCGACCAGCATCTCGAGGCGCGACAGGCCCGGGGTGTCCGCCACCCCGAGCGCCTCCGCCATCGCCCCGAGCACCTCCTCGGGGTAGGCCACCGCCTCGAGGAACACCGGAGTGATGCCGTCGCGGTAGCGGCACGAGAGCCCTCGCACCGCCTCGAACGCGAGGCGCGTCTTGCCGATCCCGCCCGGCCCGGTGAGCGTCACGAGCCGCGCCCGACCGGCGCACAGGAGCGCTCGCACCTCGTGGATGGCGTCCTCGCGCCCGACGAACGAGGTGGAGGAGACGGGCAGGCGCGAGGCGGGCTCCGGCTCGCGCGACGGCATCGCGCCCGAAATGTCGAAGTGCTCGCTGAGTAGCGTCGCGAGGTCGTCCTCGAGCAGCCTCCCGAGCTCGTCGGCACTGTCGAACTCCTTGTACGAGGTCTGGTCCTCCTGACGGATGCGCTCGAGCAGCGCGTCGAGAGGCGGCTCGCGGTCGCATGCCCGCTCGACGTAGAGCAGCTTCGGCCGATCACCCGAGAGCGCGTACTCGTCCTCGAGCCCGCTCACCGTCTCCTCGGGAGCGGTCCAGCCGTAGCGGCGCGCATAAATCCCCACGAAGACGTCGCTCTGCTCGAGATATGCGCGGTAGAGCGCACGCGGCGGGTACGGCCTCGCCCCCAGCTCGAACATCACCGGCGCGAGGTGGAGCCGCTCCACCGCGGCGCGCGCCGCCCTGCGCTCCGGCATCAGGTCGAGCGTCGAGCTGATGAAGACGCGCAGGTGCTGGTCAGGCGTCCGGATCGGCGTGGTCGGCGCGACACCTCGCCCCAGTGACACCGCGGTGCGCATTGCGCCCTCCATCCCGACGCCGGTTGCGCAGCCCCACGTTACCAAAACCGCACAGCGCGGACGGGTGAGACCCAAGTGATTGGCGAGCGTTCTGCTGCCGCGCGGGGAGGCGGCGGCGCTCGCCGGCGCATGCCTCGAGGACGCAGGCCAGAGGATGCGCACGGTCTTCCACTCCGCGGGCACGCCTCCACCCGCGCCCGAGCGAGCAGTCGAGTCCTCGCAGCACACTCCCGTGAAGAGCGGGCGCTTATCGTTCGCGCAGCCGCCGCGGCGGCGGCCGGTCGGCGGTAGTCGCGCCAAGGTCCACGTCGGTCTTCGACGCGAGCCGACGCGACGCTGCCCGCGGACTCCTTCAGTCGGGCGAGCGAACCGCGACCGATTCGACTCGCGCGTGGGCGGCTCCGGTGCGCGGGGATCTCGGCGCCTGGACTCATGTTCGCCGTGGTCGTCACCGCGACCGATGATTCGACGCGAATCCGGGCGGCAGTCGACACCGAACGTCAACACCTTCGACTTCCTCATCACGAATGCGCTCGAGGCGCTCGACGCGCGGTTCGCGATCAAGCTGCGGACGGCTCGAACCGATCGCTCGCATCCGCCCCATCGGGCCACCATCTCGCGACGCGGCTATCGCGGCGCGTGAAATAGGCACATGGTGGTTACGGCCGCGATACTGCGGCGAGAGAAGGAGTCAGATGACAACCAACAATTCTTGGAGCACCTGGTCGCTTGGGACGAAGCTCACGGTCGGAATCGGAGGGATCCTCGCGGTCGTCCTCGTCCTCGTCCTGAACTTCGCCTGAGTCGCTGTGGGACGCGCCCGTAACGGGCGCGTTCCCCCGGCTCGGCGTGCGCCACGAGCGCGTCGTGCGCGCCGCCTCCTCTACTATTTGAGAGCCTACCGCGCGCTTCCGCCCAGCTCGCGGGAGACGCGCTCGACGTCGCGGAGCACACGCAGGAAGTTGCCGCCCAGGATCTTGCGGACGTCGTCGGGCGAGTGGCCGCGGTCGAGCAGCGCGGCGGTGAGCTCCGGCAGGTCGGCCGGCGAGTCGATGCCCGCGGGCGGGACGATGCCGCCGTCGAAGTCGGTCCCGATCGCGACGTGATCCACCCCGGCCACCTCCACGAGGTGCTCGACGTGGTCGACGAGCACCGACAGCGGGGGGCGCGGCAGCTCGTAGCCGAGGCGCATCTCGAAGAGGAACGGCGACCACATCCTCGTCGCGAGGTCGGCGTTCTCGAGCGATCGGGTGAGCGCCTCGAGCTCGGGCGCGTGCGCTTTCTCGGCGGCGGCGACGCGCGCGGCGTATGCGGCGTCCAGGAAGGCCGAGTGGAAGTTGACGCCGACGACGCCGCCGTTCGCGGCGACGGCGCGGACGAGGTCGTCGGGCAGGTTCCGGCGGTGGTCGGCGAGCGCGCGGGCGCACGAGTGCGTCGCGAGGACCGGTGCCTTGCTGACGGCGATCGCCTGCGCGGCCGAGGCGTCGGAGAGGTGGGAGAGATCGACGGCGATGCCGAGCCGGTTCATCTCGGCGATCGCGGCGCGGCCCAGGGCGGAGAGGCCGCCGTGCCGGGGGGTGTCCGGCTTCCCCGCGTCGGCGAAGGCGGTGTGCGCGTTCCAGGTGAGCCCGACGTAACGGACGCCGAGCGCGTGCATCCGCGAGAGCTCGCCGACGTCTCCGCGGAGCGCCTCGCCGCCCTCGAGCCCGAGCAGCACTGCGATCTTCCCGGCGCGCCGGGCGGCGACGATCTCGTCGGCGCTCTCCGCGAGGACGAGCGCGTCGGGGTGGCGCGCCACCTGGGCGCGGACGGCCTCCGCGAGCGCGAGCGCGCGGGCGTGTGCGCCGGACTCCGGTAGCTCCGGCGCGTGCCAGAGCACGAAGAAGACGGCGCCGACGTTCCCGCGGCGGAGCGTCTCGAGATTCACCTGGCCGAAATCGCGGAGCGGCTCGCCGAGGTCGAAGTGCCGGTCGAGGAGCCGCTGCGGAGTGTCGAGGTGCAGGTCGACCACGAGGGCGTCGCGGTGGACCTCCTCGGCGGACGCGGGCACCCGCGGGGAGAGCGTCGTGGGGGCGCGGGGGCCGGAGCATGCTGCGCAGAGGGTCATCGCGAGCAGGCAGGAGATCCGGGACATGGAGCCTCCCTCCGGACTCGCAGCGTACACGATCCCAGCGTTCTTCGGAGACACGGTGCGCCCGCGCCCCGAGCCCTGGAACGCGACGTCGTTGCCGAGCCGGCGGCTCCTGTCACTCGGCCGCCGCCAGCTCGCCGCCCGGATGGATCATCACGGTGCAGGTCATTCCGGCGGCGAGCATGATCCTTTCGGGGATCTCGTCGAGGGTGATTCGCACGGGGATCCGCTGGGCGAGCCGGACCCAGTGGAACGTCGGGTTCACGTTGGAGAGGAGGCCCTCCACCTCGGGGTCGCCGATCGCGCGGGCGATGCTCGCGACGTGACCGGCGAGCCGGGCGCCGCCGGACATGAGGCGGACGTCCACCGGCGCGCCGAGGCGCACGCTGCCGAGCTTCGTCTCCTCGAAGTACGCCTCCACCCGGAACGAGCGCGCGTCCACCACGGCCAGCATGGGGTGGCCGGCGACCGCGAAGCTCCCGGGGCGGACGGTCAGGTTCGTCACCCAGCCGTCCGCCGGAGCCCGGACCTTCGTGCGCTCGAGGTCGAGCTCGGCGGCCGCCAGCATCGCCTCCGCCTGCTGCGCGCGCGCGTCGGCGGCCTCCGCTGTCGACTGCGCGGACTGGCGGCTCTCGCTCGAGACCACGGTGGTGTCCACCGCGGCCCGACGTCGCGCCTCGGCGCGCTTCTGCGCCCGCTCGGTCCGGGTCGCGGCGAGCGCCGCGCGAGCCTGCTGCACGGCGAGCCGGTAGCGCGCCGGGTCGATCGCGAAGAGGACGTCGCCCTTGCGGACGATCTGGTTGTCCACGACGGCGACGTCCAGCACCTGGCCGCCCACCTCGGGCGCGATGGCGATCACGTCGGCGCGGACGCGGGCGTCGCGCGTCCACGGCGCGTACATGTAGTGACTCCAGAGCGCGCGGCCGGCGAGCACGGCCAGCGCCAGGACGACGAGCGTGAGGGTGGGACGAAGGATGGCCTTCCACATGGCGACGGGTTCCTGGGGTCAGCGGTAGACGGCGAGCCCGAGGCCGCCGAAGAGAACGGCGAGCACGGACGCGCGGAAGAGGGCAGGGTGCCAGACGAGCCGGTAGAGCCCGGTTCGCGCCAGCGCGCGGTCGAGCAACCAGAAGGTGATCGCCGCGACGTGGAAGACGAGGAGCAACGTCGGGAAGAGCACGCCGAACAGCTCGAGCTCACGCGGCATGGATCACCTCGGGGAGACGGGTGGGAGCGCCGGCGCCCGCGGCGGGGGCGCCGGCGTGCTCCTCCACCGCCAGGCGCAGGAGCCAGCCGCTGGTGCGGAGCGCGACGAGGGTCGCCCGGGGTGCCGCGGCGGCGGCAGCGTCCACGCGGGCGCCCAGCGCCTCCAGCGCGGCGAGCGCACGGGCGGCATCACCCGGGCGGCGCGACTCGAGCGCGCGGACGGAGGCCTCCAGGACCGCGCCGATCTCGGGGCTCCAGGCGCGGAGCGCGCCGCGCCCGCTGAGGGCCGCGAGGGAGAGCGCCGCGTGGCCGGCCTCGAGGACGCGGATCCCGTGGAGGACGCGACGGCGTCGCTCGTCGGCGTTGGCGCCCGGCAGGTCCGCGAGCTCGAGCGTGAGGTCCCGGACGGCCGCCTCGAACCGGTGCCGCGAGTGTGACCGCCGCCGGCCGAGAGCGGCGCGGAGCTGGCGGGTCAGCGCCCGCTCGAGCAGGGCGGCTCGCACGCGGCTCTCGCTGGGCAGCACCACCGCGAAGCTCACCAGGGGGACCGCGATCCCCAGCATGGCTGCGAGCGTGGTGTTCATCACCGCGCCCACGTCGTAGGTCGTCCGCTCGGTGATCCGGAGCGACATGAAGAAGAGGGCGGTGACCGGCCAGGCGAACGCCGCGGTCGCGGGACGGGCGGTCAGATAGCCTGCGACGAGCAGGAACGGGGCGAGCCCGGCCACGAGGAGCGGGAACCCCTGCATCGCCGGGAGCACGAAGGCGCACGCCGCGAAGGCGATGGGGAAGACCAGGACGTACCCGATGAGCTCCCTCCGGGTGGACGTCACTGGCCTCGGGGTCGCCTGGAAGACCGAGAGCCCCACCGCCGCCGTCGTCGCCGCGAACTCACCGTCCGGAAATGCGGTCAGGATCCAGAGCGCGCAGACGACGAGGAACGTGAACGCCGCGCGCAGTCCCGCCACGGCGGCGCCCAGCGTGTCGGGCCGGCGCCACAGCGGGCGTGCCGGGAGCGGGGCGCCGCCCGGAGGCGCCCGCAGGTCGGCGTAGGTCCGGGCGAGCTCCCGCGATTCACGGACGAGCTGCCGGAGCAGGGCGAGGGCGCCGTCGAGCGCGAGCCGGTCGACGGGTGGGACGGACGTCCCGAGCCGGCCGCGGGCCTCGTCGGCGTGCGCCCCCCAGCGCGCCGCGAGCGCGTCCAGGGTCTCGGCGACCGGTGCTGCCTCCGCCGCGCTGGCTGGCGCGCGCTCGCCGGGGACGCGCAGCGCCGCGAGGAGCCGCTCCGCGACCGGGTGGAGCGCCGCGAGCACCGCGTGTTGGCCGCGCGCCCGGAGGTCCGCGCGCAGGTGCTCGACGGCGCGAGCGGTCGTGGACGACAGCATGAAGGCGCTGATGAAGCCGTCGAGCCGCCGGGTTCGTGCAAGCTCCGGCTCCTCGAAAGCGGTCGAGATCCGGGCGGACTCGAGGTTCATCGTCTGGCGGACGAAGTGCCGATCGAGCACCTCGGCCTCCGACCGCCGGCCTTGACCCGCGAGGCAGCGCGAGGCGTGGGCGACGAAGTCGCGGAACGCAGCCCGCACCGCTGCGACCGCGTCGTCGCGCGAGGCGCGGGGGAACACGAGGGCCGTGGCGAGCCCGCCGCAGATCACGCCGATCGAGATCACGGTGAGCCGGTCGACGGCGAGGTCGAAGGCGCGCTCGGGGGCCTGGAAGCCGGGGAGCCCGACGAAGCAGGCGGTGATCGCCATGAGCATCCCGGCGTAGGCCGCCTTCTGCCGGTACCAGGCCGAGCCCGCGACGCAGATCGCCAGCCAGGCCGAGAGGGCCAGGATGAACAGGTCCCGCTCCGGCGCGAGAGCCATCACGAGGAGCAGCGCCACCCCGGCGCCGACGGCGGTCCCGAGGAGCCGGGCGAGGCTCTTCTCCAGGGACTGTCCGGCGGTGGGGAGCGAGACGAGGACGGCGGTCATCGCCGCGGAGCCGGGCGCTCCCAGGTCGAGCCGCAGCGCGATCCAGAGCGCGAGGGACGCGGCCGACGCCGTGCGCAGCGCGTGACCCCAGCAGCCTGCCTCCTCGCGCAGGAGCCCGCGCCAGCCCTTGCGCGGAGGCACCGGGGCGGCGGCTGCGGGGGGCGAGCCGCGCGCCAACTCAGTCGACCTCGAGGTTCGCGTGCTCGCGGCGCAGGAGCGCGAGGAGCGCCCGCCGCTCGCCCGCGTCGAGCCCGGCGAACCGGCGGCGCCAGGTCGCCCACATCTGCGGCTGGACCTCGGCGAGGACTCGCCGGCCGGCGGCGGTCAGGCCGAGCAGCACCCGGCGACGATCGGAGGCGTCGCGCCGGCGCGTCATCCACCCATGGCGCACGAGCTCGTCGCAGAGGTGGGTGACGTTGGTGGCACGCTCGCCCGTCATCGTCGCGATCTCGCCCGGAGTGATCCCGCCCGCGCCGGTCGGAGGGGCGACGACGAGGACCTGATACATCGGGTAGGTGAGGCCGTGGGGCTTCAGCACCGCGTTCCCGGCCTCGACCATGCGCCGCTCCACCAGCGCCGCGGTCCGGACGAGCAGACAGAGATCGGAGGGGAAGCCCGGGAAGAGGTCGGCGACCGTCTCGAGGTGTTGCTCCAGGCGCCCCAGGACGCCGGCGCGATCGCTCGCGGCCGCGCGCCGTCCGCCGTCCGCGGTCGCCGCCTCGGCGGCGCCGGCGTGCTTCGCGACACGTTCGCTCATGGCTTCTCCTCCGCGGCCACGCGCACCGGCGCGGCGTCGGCGGCGGCGAGCGGCGCCGCCTCCGGCATGACGCCGCCGCCTAGGGCCTGGGTCAGGCTGGCGCCCGCCTCGAGCTGCGCGTACCGCAGCCGGACGAGCTGGTCGCGCTCGCCGCGGAGAGCGATCTCGGTCACGAGGGTGTCGAGGTAGTCGCCGAAGCCCGCCCGGTAGGCTTGCAGCGCGAGGGTGTGCGCGCGTTCCGCCGACGAGAGCGCGACCTCGCGCTGCGCCTGCTCGCGCCGGAGCGACCCGAGCCGGGCAAGCTGGTCGGCGACGTCTGTCAGCGCGTCCACCAGGGTGGCCTGGTAGTCGCTCACCGCGGCGTCGTAGGCGGCCGTGCGCCCCTCGAGCCCGGCGCGCAGCCGCCCCCCCTCGAAGACGGGGAGGGAGATCGCCGGACCGGCGCCCCATCCGGCGGCGTCCGCGGAGAAGAGCTTCTGGAAGCCGAACGCGAACACGCCAGCGAACGCGGCGAGGTCCACGTTGGGGAGGAAGGCTGCCCGCGCCACGTCGATCTCCCGCGCGGCGCGCTCCACGCGCCAGCGGCTGGCGAGGACGTCGGGGCGGCGCCCCAGGAGCTCCGCGGGGAGCCTGCTCGGCAGGGCGACGGTCGGATCGAGCCGGAGCGCCGGACGGCGGAGCGGGTCGCCGGCGCCGGGGCCGACGCCGACGAGGGCGCCGAGCTGGTGCCGGAGCAGCGCGGCGCGCCCGTCGAGCTGCTCCAGCTCGGAGCGCGTGGTCGCGATCTGGGTCTCTGCCTGGCGGACGGGGAGCTCGGTGCCGATGCCGGCCGCCGCCCGCCGGCGCGCGACGTCGAGGCTCTTCTGCTGGTCCTCGAGGACGCTCCGGGCCGAGTCCTGGAGGTCGAGCTGGAGCGCGAGCTCGGCGTAGGTGCGCACGATGGCGCCCACCAGGGCGAGGCGGGCGGACCTCGCCTCGTAGGCGGCAACCTGGACGCCGTCGAGGGCGCCCTCGAGGGCGCTCCGGTGGCGTCCCCACAGATCGAGCTCGTACGAGAGCCCCAGCCGCACCTGGTTCTGCCACTCCGTGGTCTTGGGGGGCTGGTGGTCGGAGGGATGGACCCGCATCGCGGCCGCGCTCGCGTCCGCGGAGGGGAGGAGGCTCGCCCGTGCGCCGGCGGCGAACGCCTGTGCCTGGCGGATGCGCGCCGAGGCCAGCGCGAGCCGGGGGGCGTGGTCGAGGGCCTCGGCCACGAGGGCGTCGAGCTGGGGGTCGCCGAACGATCGCCACCAGTCGGCGTCGGGCCAGCGGCCGGCGAGCTCGGCCTCGGCGATCTCGTGACCGGGCGCCAGCGCAGCGGTGTCGGCGAGGTGCTCCCGGGGGGCGATCCGGCCCGGAGAGGCGCAGCCGGCGGCGCCGAGCACGACGAGGGACAAGGCAGCGACGGCCGGAACGCCGCGAGCCCGCGATTCTGAATAATCCAAAGTTGGTGTTTCTCCCGCGGCGGAGAAGATAGCGGCCCGCCCTGGAATGTCAAGGCGGGCGAGAAGCGCTCGAGCGGACGGCGCTCGACGCAGAGCTCCTCGGCACGCCCGAGCACCTCCTGTCGAGCGATCAGTGCCTGGTGGCGCCGCTGTGCACGGCGTACAGGTCGTCGAACAGCGCCGTGCCGCGGGCGAGGCGCTGCTCGTCGTCGGCATGCGCGGCAGCGATGCCCGCGACGAGCTGCCCGATGCCAGGCGCCTCCTCGCGGCCGTACTTCGCGTCCTTCACGTCGATGTCGTGGACGATCTCGGCGATCGCGCGGAGGGCGGGATCTGTGAGGCCGAATCGCCGCACGAGCACCTCGAACGTGCACAGCTCGCCCTCGTGAGTGAACTCCGATTCGAACATGTCGAAGCGAAGCTCGCCCTCTTCCGGGCGATACCCCTTCGCCGGGACGAACTTGAAGCGCGCCTTCGGATCGATGAACTTCCGGATGAGCCATGCGCTCGCCATCCGGTCCACCTTGATCCCGGTGCGTGTCACCCAGGTGCGGCCTTGGTGCTGCTCACGAGCCAGCGACGCCTTCGCCGGCTCCGTTCCTTCGACGGGCCTCATGCGTGCCTCCATTCCGGACAGGAGGCCATCGACGACCTCGCGCCCGGGTGCTCCGAAGAAGTCGATCGCGGCGAGCTCGGTCGCGCGCTGGCGGAGGCGTGCAACCTGCCTTGCGAGCTCGGCGCGGCGGTCCTCGGGAACGACGCCTCGCTTCGGAAAAGCTGCCGCGATGGCGCGCGCCTGCTCCGCGAGGTGGCGGAAGTCGGCCTCGCGCTCCGACTGGAACCGCTCGATCACCCGCTCGTCGGAGAGGCCTTCGATGAACCGGGCCTCGACGATCGACGCGTCGCCGCCGCCCTTGACGACCTCGCGAAGGACCCACTGGAAGTCCTCCTGCGACTCGTCGTCGTAGGGCAAGGCGTAGACCGAGTTCTTGATGGCGACCGCCCCGATGCGAGCCAGGTGCCGGCCGATCTTGACCCGCAGATAGGCTGGTGTCGGCGGGATCTGGTGGATCAGCAGCATCCAGCGCGCCTCCGGCCGGGCGGGGGGACTCTCACGTTTCTTCAGGGCGCTCAACTGTGTCGCGGATCTAGCAAGTGAATCATTGGTGCGCGAGACCCGGACGGGACGGACTCCGAGCGTGCAGGCCTCCGCGCAACCGCGCGGTGCCGAGACGGGTCGGTGAGCGTGGGCGGTCGTCAGTAAAGGTGGTCTCGGGCGCATTCACCTGTGGCCCGAGCTCCGGATCCGATACCGGACCCAGAGCAGGTCGCCGCGACGACGCTCGACGGACACGAGCTTCAGGTGGCGCGCTGGCCCGGGCCCTTCACGCGCGTCGAAGAGCGTCGGCGTGCCGACCCCGCCGTCGGCGACGGGAGCGACGAGGACGCTGAGCTCGTCGATGACGCCGGCTGCCAGGAACGAGCCGTTGATCTTTCCGCCGCCCTCGAGGAGCAGCCGTCGAATTCCGAACCGGGATCGCAGCTTGCGGAACGCTTCGTCATGACGGGCTCACCGACCGTACTGCGCGGGCGGTGGAGCGAGGACGGAGAGGGAGACGATCGCTGCGAGCAGGTTCATGTCGCCGGCCTCGACGGCCTACGCCGCTTTCAGGGAAGCCATGTCGATCGAGAAGCGGTACTTCACGTCCGACCGCAGCATCCGCTCGTAGGCCTCGTTCACCTTCTGCACCGGGATCACCTCGACGTCGGCGGTGATGCCGTGCTTGCCGCAGAAGTCGAGCATCTCCTGCGTCTCCGGGATGCCGCCGATGGGCGAGCCGGAGATGCTGCGGCGGCCCAGGATCAGCCCGAAGGCGGCGAGAGCGGACGGCCTCTCCGGCGCGCCGACGAGCGTGAGGGTGCCGTCGCGCCGGAGGAGCTGGACGTACGCGTTGAGGTCGTGCTCGGCGGAGACCGTGTCGAGGATGAAGTCGAAGCTGGCCGCATGCTTCCGCATCTCGTCGGCGTTGCGCGACACGACGGCCTCGTGCGCGCCGAGGCGCAGCGCGTCCTCCTTCTTGCTGGGGGAGGTGGTGAAGGCGACGACGTGAGCGCCGAGCGCGCGGGCGAACTTCACGCCCATGTGGCCGAGCCCGCCGATGCCGACGACGCCGACCTTCTTTCCCTTCGTGACACCCCAGTGGCGCAGCGGCGACCAGGTCGTGATGCCGGCGCAGAGCAGTGGCGCGACGCCGGCGAGGTCGAGGTTCGAGGGGACACGCAGGACGAAGCGCTCGTCGACGACGATGCCGTCCGAGTAGCCACCGTAGGTGACGCCGCCGAGGTGCTTGTCGGGCGCGTTGTAGGTGAGGACCTGGCCGGGGCAGAACTGCTCGAACCCGGCCTTGCACTCGGGGCAGGTGCGGTCCGAGTCGACGAGGCAGCCGACGGCGGCGAGGTCGCCGGGCGCGAACTTCGTCACGGCGGAACCGACCCTCGTCACGCGACCGACGATCTCGTGGCCGGGAACGCACGGGTACACCGTGGACATCAGGCTGCTCCACTCGTTCCGGACAGTGTGGAGATCGGAGTGGCAGATCCCGCAGAACAGGATCTCGAGCTGCACGTCATGCGGGGTCGGCTCGCGACGGGCGATGGTGGTAGGGGCGAGCGGCGCGGTCGCGCTCGCCGCGGAGTAGGCCTTGGCGTGGAACATGGACTGTTTCTCCCTTCGGGGTGCGCTGCGGCCCTGCACGGAGCCGGGCGACGCCGTGAAACCTACGCGCGCCCCGAGTCCCGCGAAACGGGCGAGAAGTGGATGGGCCGTTCAGGAAAGCTTCACGAAATGCAGGACTCCACGGGCTTACCGTGAGGGGGGGAGGGATGGAGCGTCCCGCCCGCCTCGAACGATCCCGCAGCCCGTTACTCAGCCGGGCGAGCACGAGAATGGCGGCTCTGACTCGCGGTCGGCCCGACCCGTGCGGAGCGGGCGCCTGAATTGCGGACGCGTGTGCCACCGCACAACCCTACGGCATGGTCGTCTTCGAGATCGTCATCGCCTTGCTGCTCGCGGGCGCCGGCCTGACCGCTTTGTCGCGGCGCCTGGGGACGCCGTACCCCGCGATGCTGGCGCTCGCCGGCGCTGCCCTGGCGCTCGTCCCCGGCACTCCGACGCTGGTGCTCGAGCCCGATCTGGCGCTGACGCTCTTCGTCGCGCCGGTGCTCCTCGACGCCGCGTTCGATTCGTCCGCGCGCGATCTTCGCGCCAACTGGCGGTCCGTTGCCGGGCTCGCCGTGGGGGCCGTCGCGTTGACCGTCGCCCTCGTGGCGGTGGTGGCCCGGGCGGTCGTGCCGGACATGCCGTGGGCCGCCGCGGTGGCGCTCGGCGCGATCGTCGCTCCACCCGACGCGGCCGCCGCGATGGCGGTCCTGGGGCAGCTCCGCCCGCCGCACCGCCTCCTCGTGATCCTCGAGGGCGAGAGCCTCTTCAACGACGCGACCGCGCTCCTCGTCTTCCGGCTCGCGCTCGGCGCCGCACTCGCGGGCTCGGTGTCCCCGGTGAAGGCCATCCCGCTGCTCGTCGTGGTGACCGCCGGCAGCGTGGTGCTCGGGTACGTGCTGTCGCGCGTGATCGTACCGCTCACCGCGCGGATCCAGGACGTGCCCATCGCGGTCGTCGTCCAGTTCTGCGGCACGTTCGCCGTGTGGATGCTCGCGGAGCGCCTCCACCTCTCGGGCATCCTCACCGTCGTCGTCTTCGCGATGGCGAGCACGCGGGCCGCGTCGCGTTCCGTTCCCGCGCGGGTCCGGGTCCCGTCGTACGCGGTGTGGGAGTTCGCGGTCTTCGTCTTGAACGTGCTCGCGTTCATCCTCGTCGGGTTCCAGCTCAAGGCGATCCTGGGCCGGATCGACGCGGCCACGCTGGCTCGCTACGTCGTGGTCGCGGCGGCAGTCTGCGCCGCCACCATCCTCGCGCGCATCGTCTGGGTCTCCGGCGCAGCCGCGGTCAGCCGGTGGCGGTGCCGTCCCGCTGCCGAGGGCGAGGAGCCGCGCCGCGACGCCGTCGGGCTGTCGCCCCGCGCGGCGGCCGTCGTCGGGTGGTGCGGGATGCGCGGGATCGTCACGCTCGCCGCGGCGCTCGCGCTTCCCGCGGGAGGAGGCGGCGGGGCGGCGTTCCCGTACCGCGACCTGGTCCTGTTCACGGCGTTCTCGGTCGTGCTCGGCACGCTCGTCGTTCAGGGGCTGACGCTCCGGCCTCTGATGAGCGCGCTGCGGCTGCGGGATGACGGCGAGATCGAGCGCGAGCTGCGCCTGGCTCGCGTGGAGGCGCTGCGGGCGTCGGTCGCGGCGGCGGGAGAGGCGCCCGGTGACGACATGTCGAGCATGCTGCGCCGCCGCTACGAGGTGCTGCTCCGCCGCGCCGAAGCCGACAACGCCGGCGGGGCGGTGGGCGCGGATGGGCAAGAGGGGCAGCGGCTCGACGTCGGGACGGACCTGGTACGCAAGGCGACGGCCGCCGCGCGCAGCCGGATCCTCGCGCTGCGGGCGGACGGCACGATCGGCGACGCTGCGTTCCAGCGCGTCGAGCAGGAGCTCGACCGGGAGGAGCTGAACTTCCAGCCCCTCGGACCGGACGAGGCGGCTGCCGCGCGCTGACGTGGCGGCGCCAACGGGCCCGCGCGAGCCGCGCCTCGAGCGACCGCGCGTCCGCAAGGAGCGGCGCGTTCGCGTCCGCGCGCCGCCACGCCCGCAGGAGCTCGTCCAGGCGTTGAGGTCGCGCTCGCGCTCGAAGTACTCGCCGGTCTCGCTGAGGTGCCAGCGGACGTCGCCCGCCTGGAACAGCGCCTCCTTGTCGAGCGGGTACGCCTCGACGTCCCGCCTGCGATCTGCACGGCGCTCACGGACGAGGCACGGTGACGGGCGGCACGCGCCGCTCGCTCGGGGACAGCCGGCGTCGGGGGCGACGATTGGACCAGCGTGCGAACCCCTGCAGCCCGGGGATCTGGTAGCTCCAGAATGCCTCGATCGCCTCGCGGAGCGCGCGCTCGTCGGCGTGCGCCTCCAGGATCGCCGCGAGCATCCGCCGGGTGTTGTCGAAGATCCGGGCGAGCACGAAGCGCGCGGCCGCGCTTGCGCCGCGACGCGGATGCAGATCGGCGAGCGTCGAGGCGACGAGACGCTCCACGAAGCGCGCGCCGAACGCGGCGTAGTCGGTTCCCGCGGCGCGGTCGAGCAGGATCACGACCGCGAGCCGGTGCTCCGCCCAGAAGCGCAGCATCTCGTCGCCGATGTCGTCGGCGCCCCGGGTCGCCTCCGCCCGGAACGCGCGGGAGAGGGCGCGCACACGTCGGTCGAGCAGCGACTCGAACTCCTCGGCGAGCGCAGGCGTGACGAGCGCATGGAAGAGCTCGTACTTCCCGGCGTAGTAGCGGTACGTGCTCGCCGTTCCGACCCCGGCGCGCTCGGCGATGGCGGTCATCTTCGCGCCGGCGTACCCGCGCTCCGCGAAGATCTGGAGGGCGGCCGCCTCGATGCGCGCGCGCACCTCGTCCTTGAGGACCTGGGGCATCAGGCCTCGAACAGCCGCGGGTAGGAGAAGGGTGCCCAGCGTTCCGCCCAGGGGCGCGCCTCCTCGAGCTGATAGGCGAGACCGAGCAGGAGCGCGTCCGCGCCCGGTGCGGCGGCGAAGTGGACGCCGATGGGGATGCCCTCTTCGGTCCAGTGCAGCGGCACTGACATCGCCGGGCAGCCCGCGATGTTGTGGATGGGCGTGTAGCCGACGGTGCGCCCGGTCCGCCGGAGCAGCTCCTCGCGCGGCAGGACCGGGGAGAGGTGGCCAAGGCGCCAGGGCGTCGTCGCGAGCGTCGGCGTGAGGACCGCATCGTAGCCGCGGATCGTCTCGAGGTACCGCTCGGTGCCAGCGGCGAACGCCGCGCGCGCCGCGGGCAGCGCGCCCGGGCCCCGGCGTTCGAGCTCGTCGACGAGCGCCCAGCTGAACGGTTCGAGCTCGTCCCGCTGCACCGGGTGTCCTCGCAGCCGGTCCACCAGCTCCACGAGGCCGGCCACCGCCGCCCCGGCGACGATGAAGAAAGCGTCGCCGAGAGCCGCGCCGTCGAGATCGGGCGAAGCGACGGGCTCGACCCGGTGTCCGAGAGCCGCGCAGAGCCCAGCCGCGTCGTCCACGGCGCGGCGCACCGCCGGCTCCGGCTCCTCGCCGAGGAGGGTGCGCGTCCAGGTCGCGATCCGCAGCGAACGCGCGAGCGGCTCCCGCACGTACCCTACGGCGGGGAGCGGACCGGCCCGGTCCTCCGTCACGGAGAGGAACAGGGCGCTGTCGCGAACGGTGCGGCTCACGCAGTGGTCGGAGACGAGGGCGCCGAACTCGGAAGGGAGGCTCGCCGGCACGCAGCGCGTCCGGCTCGGCTTGAACCCGAAGAGGCCGCACACCGAGGCGGGGATCCGGATCGACCCGCCGCCGTCGTTCGCGTGGGCGAGAGGAACGATCCCGGCGGCGACCGCTGCAGCGGCCCCGCCGGATGAGCCCGCGGCCGACAGCGACAGGTCCCACGGGTTGTGCGTCACGCCCTCGAGGAGTGTCTCCGTGCTGCCCAGCAGCCCGAATTCCGAGGCAGCGGACTTTCCGACGGTGACGAGCCCGCTTTCATCGATGCGGCCGATGTACGGGGTGCGGGTCTCGGGCCCCGCGACGTTGCCGGCGAACACCCGCGAGCCACATGACCAGCGCAGGCCCGGGTACGGGGTCACCTCCTTCACCAGGAACGGCACGCCGGCGAACGGTCCGGGCGGCACCTTCGCCGCGCGCGCGCGCTCGAGGTCCACGGCGGGGACCACCCGCAGCAGCGCGTTCAGAGCCTCGAGCCGCTCGGCGAACGCATCGAGCAGGTCGGACGCGGTGAGCTCGCCGCGCGCGACCAGCGCCGCCTGCCCGACCCCGTCGAGCCGGGAAAGACCGCGGAACTTCGCCATGAGACGCCTCCTCGCGAGGTCGAAACGCGAACATGGTATTCCCGTTTCCGCCTCGCGTCAAAGGAGCCCGGCGCCCGCGACGGAAGCGCCACGGATGCCGATCGAATCGCCCCGATGAGCGATCGCGGAGGCACGCCCGCGAGACCCCAGAGCATCACCGGCCCGCCTCGGGCACGATCTGGTCGGCTCGCGGCGCCCGGAGCGCGAGCCCCGTCACCGCCGCTCGAGGACGCGCGCGCGGCGGACCGCGCGCTCGCGCCGGTCGATCGCTTGAACGGCGCGGACCGCGTACTCCTGCGCCGTGTAGATCTGCTTCAGGGATGGGGTGCCGCTTCGGTGCCGGCTCATGTCCCCCACCGCGAAGAGCCCGCGCACGCTCGTCTCGCTCGTCGCGTCGTCGACGAGCACGTGGCGGGCGTCCTCCGGACCGTCGCCGGCGTCGAGCTCCGCGCCGAGCTGGAGGGCGAGGTCGTTGTAGACGCGGTGCAGCCCCATGGCGACCATCCCGAACCGCGCCGGTACCTGCGCGCCATCCTCGAGGCGGAACCCGCGGAGGCTTTCGCCCTTCCGGCCGCTCTCGCCGTCCAGGATCTCGACGAGCCGCGCTCCATGGAACACCACCCCGTAGGCCTCCATGAGTCGCAGCGTCTCCGGCCTGGCCTCGAGCGCCTCGCCGTTTCCGAGGAGGACGACGGCCACACCGTAGCGCTCGTGCAGGAGGAGCGCGACCTGAGCGGCGGCGTCGCTCGCCCCGAGCACCGCCACCGGCGTGCCGCGCACGAGGTGCCCCTCGCAGAGGATGCAGTAGAGGAGGGACTCCGCGTTGGCCCAGGGATAGATCCAGTGGATGTCGTCCACCACCTTGCCGCCCTTCGTGGTGAGCTTCACTCGCGGCTGGCGGTCCATCACGCCGGTGGAGAGGATGACCGCGCCGGCGCGGAGGCGCTGGCCGCGGTCCGTCTCGACGACGAACCCGGTGTCTTCTGCACGCGCCGCGACGGCCTTCTCGTCGAGCAGCATGGCCACGTCGGCGAAGTCGGCGGTCAGCCGAAGCGTCACGTCCTCGACGATCTCCGGGACGCCGACGTGGAAGTGAGTCCGGGCGATCGCCTCGCGCGCGGCCGCGTGCTCGGGGCCCGAGAGCAGCTCGAGCACCTTTCGCTGCACGATGCCCCCCGAGACGCCGATCATGTTGTCCACGTTGTAGACGTAACGGGCCCGGCTCGCGCGAGCGGTCCCCGCGTCGCCGCGGATCCAGGCGACCGTGAGGCCGTGCTGCGCTGCGCGCAGCGCAGCCGCGCTCCCCCCGATGCCGCCCCCCACGACGATGACCTGGCACTGATTCACGGAGCGCCTCCCGCCTAGCCTCGACGGCCTCCATGTAGCGTCCGGCGGGCACGCGCAAGGTTACGGCGCGCTCCCCACCGTCCCCTCAGGGGGTTGGACGGCCTGCTCCGAGATTTTTCGCCCCGGCCGCGCCCGCGTTGACGGGTGCGCCCATCCCGGCGCGGCCACCTTCCGATCAGGAGGCCTCCTTGCGGAGCTGCCTCGAGCGCAGGTCGTCCTTCGTCCACTCGAAGGGCAGCGCCTCCAGCGTACCGGCGCGCTGGATTCGCTCCGCTGCGGCGAGCATCTCGTCCAGGATGGCGACGTGGGTGGCGTCGTCGTGCAGGTCCCCCATGGTGAGGCCGAAGGGGTGCTCGACGAGGAGCGCGCGGGAGGGCTTGATGCGGCGCGTGATGCTGGCGGAGAGCGTGAGGGACATCGTGCTCACCCCCTCCTCGTCGAGGACCCGCTGGACCAGTCCGACCGACTGGTTGCAGACGGGTCACGCGGGCACGAGGAGGGCGAGGTCGACCGCGTCCGACCGCAGCCGCCGCGCGACCTCCCGGCCGTTGTCTCGCAGCACGTCCGTCTCGATGGCGTAGCCCATGAAGCTGTAGTGGCGAGGTGCCGCGGCGCCGATCCGGCCGCTTCGCTCCAGGGTGCGGAGCGCGCGGAGCGGGAAGACGACGTCCACGTCGTCCAGGGCGCGCCGGGTGTCGTAGCCGCCGTGAGAGAGCCCGATGCGGGCGAGGTCGACGTCGTGCGGAAGCTCCCGGAAGCTCGGGTCACCTTCCTTGCTACGCCGGAACCGTTCCTGCTCGCCGGCGAGGTACGCGCCGGCGGTGACGACGAGCGCCACGGTCCCCGTCGAGACGGGTCGGCCGAGCGCGTTGACGCGGGACGGCTCGTCGTACGACTCGAACTCGAAGTCTGGGAGGAGCTTCTCCCGGATGTAGTCACGCTCCACGTCTGCGAAGGACTTCACGTCGGTGGACCTCCTTCCGGTCAGCGCACGCGCTGCTTCGAGCCGACGGAGAGCTCGCGCGCGACGTCCACGAACGCCCTGAACGCCGGCGACACCTGCGATCTGCTCGGGAAGTACAGGAAGAACCCGGGCACCGCGGCGGCGTAGTCCTCGAGGACGATGCGCAGGGCGCCGCGGCGCAGCTCGTCTGCCACCAGGGGCTCGAACGAGTAGAGGAGGCCCACTCCCGCCTCGGCGAGGAGCCGCATGAGCTCGGGGTCGTTCGTCGTGACCGATCCGTGGACGGGCACGCGCCACTCCTTCTTTCCGCGCTCGAGCTCCCACGCGTACCGCGCGCCGCCGACGTCCGTGCGGATGCAGAGGCAGTCGTGCTGGAGGAGGTCCTCTGGCCTCTGCGGCGCCCCGCGGCGCTCGAGGTACGACGGAGCCGCGACCACGACGAAGCGCCCGGGCGGCGTGAGACGGACCTGGACCATGTCGCGCTCGATGGCCTCCGACAGGCGGATGCCCGCGTCGAAGCCCTCGGCGACGATGTTCACGAAGCGGTTCTCGGCCTGGACCTCGACCTCCACCTTCGGATGCCGCTCCAGGAACCTCGGCAGCAGGCGAGCGACGACGAGCGACACCGCCACCGTCGGGACCGACAGCCGGACGCGGCCCGTGATCTCTCCCGGGCGAGCGGACACCGTCTTCAGCGACTCCAGCGCCTGATCCACCGCCGGACCCGCGTTCTCGACGAGGCGTTGCCCAGCGTCCGTGAGCGCCACCGTCCGCGAGGTCCGCGTGAGCAGCGTCACGCCGAGCCGCGCCTCGAGCTGCCGGACCGACTGGCTGAGCGCGGAGGTGGACACCCCGAGATCCCTCGCCGCGGCCGCGAAGCTCCTGCGGCGCGCCACCGCGATGAAGGAGCTGAGGGCGTTGAGCGGAGTGAAGGCCATGGGGACGCTATCGCTGCTCGGGGATGACCTCGTTCACGCAAGTCAGCGCGCTGAGCGCCCGAGGATAGCCGATGTACGGAAGAAGCTGCGTCACGACCGCGATGAGCTTCTCCTTGTCGTTCCCGACGTTGACGTTGCCCTGGATGTGCCCCTTGAGCTGAGGCTCGGCGCCCCCGAGCGCCGCCAGCATCGAAAACGTCAGGAGCTCCCGCGTCCTGGCATCGAGGCCACCCCGGGTCCAGTAATCGCCGAAGCAGTTCGCGGAAAGGAGCTCCTGGACGTGGCGCTGATTGGCGGGCGCGGCCGCGTACAGCTCGTCGATGCGACCCCCGAAGATCTCCTTCTGGAGGGCCAGCCCCCTCGCGCGCCGGTTCTCCGGCGCCGTCGTGGACTGAGCCTCCAGCGGCAACTCCACGCCCCTGGCCCGCAGCACGTCGTTGGTCGTGTGGATGAAGTCGACGACCTTGGCGATGCCGACGTAGGGGACGGCCTGGTACAGGATCTCCTTGGCCTCGACCGGGGTGACGCCCACGTTCAGCGCTCCGCCGAGCATCATCCTGTACTCGCTCGAGGCTTGGCTCGCGATCGTCGACGCCAGGATGACCATGACCCTCGTCTTCGGGTCCAGGTTCCCGTGACGGAGAACCTCGTCGAACGCGAAGTTGTCGAAGATCTCGATCAACTCCGGGTCCGTCTCCTTCAGCTTGGACTCGTACCCGGGAAACAGCTGCTCGTGGTTTCGGACGGCCGCTTCCGTCAGATGAGCGACCGGACGGTTTCGGGTGGAGTTCATCTCGATCCTCGAGTGGGCGCTGCACGCGGCCAGGGACGTCAACGTCAACGCCGCGACGGCGATGACCTGCTTCATGGTGCGCTCGCGATCGTCGTCAGGCGTTCGTCATGTCGATGACGAAGCGGTAGCGCGCCGCCTTGTCGACCACCTTGGTCCAGGCGTCGTCGATCCTGGACATCGGGACCTTGGTGATCTCCGGCCTGATGCCGTGAAGCTCGCAGAACTGCACGAGCTCCTGCGTCTCCCGGATCCCGCCGATCTGCGAGCTCGCGAACGAGGTGCGATCTCTCAGGAGCGAGAACGGGCCGATCTGGTGAGGCTCGGTGGTCTTGCCGACGCCGACCATGCACAGCGTGGAGTCCATCTTCAGCAGCGGAATGAGCCGCTCGAGGTCGTGCTGGTACGGGACCGTGTCGAGGATGAAGTCGAGCGACCGCCGGTACTTCGCCAGATCCGCTCCCTGATCGTTCACGATGACGGTCTTCGCGCCGAACCGCCTCGCGTCGTCGACCTTGCCTCTCGACGTCGTCAGCACCGTCACCTGGGCGCCCATCGCGGCGGCGATCTTCGTCGCCATGTGACCAAGGCCGCCGAGCCCGACGACGCCGACCTTCTTCCCGGGGCCGACGCTCCACCTCCGGAAAGGAGAGTAGACGGTGATCCCGGCGCACAGCATCGGTCCAGCGTGCGCGAGGTCGATCGCGTCGGGGATCGCGATGACGAAGTCCTCGTCCACGACGTCGAAGGTCGAGTAGCCGCCCTGCGTGAGCGAGCCGTCGCGGTCCTTCGACCCGTAGGTGAGGACGCTGCCGTTCTCGCAGTACTGCTCCATGCCGGCCTCGCACGGACCACAGTGGCGGCAGGAGTTCACCATGCAGCCCACCCCCACGCGAGAGCCCACCTTGAACTTGCTGACGCTCGAGCCGACCGCCACCACCACCCCGGCCAGCTCGTGCCCGGTGACGAGCGGGAACGTCTCCTTCCGCCAGTGCTCGCGCCCATGGTGGATGTCGGAGTGGCAGATGCCGCAGTACTGGAGCTTGATCGCGACGTCCTTCGGCCCGAGCGCGCGCCGCTGGAACTTCATCGGCTTGTGCGGGCCCTGGGACGAGTAGAGGGCCATTCCTTCGACCGGGAACGGGCCCTGTCCGTAGCTCGTCCTCTCGACGCCTGGAGCGGCTCCCGCCGTGGACGGCTTGAACAACCCGGCGGCACCTGCGCCCGCCGCGGCGAGGGCGCCCGTCCACATGAAGCCGCGCCGGCTCAGGGTCGTCGTGTCGTGGGAATCCGGCTCGCGCTCGGGCGGCCGCTTCGCAATCTGATTCTTCATGGTTGGCTATCTCCGAACACGAGCCGCTAGAGCCCGGTCCTCTTCTCGAGCTCCTCCGGGTACCGCGCGCCCTCCACGCGAATCTTCGACGCGGCCTCGTCGATGGCGCGGAGGTCGTCCGCGGTCAGCTCGACGTTCGCGGCGCCGAGGTCCTCCTCGAGCCGGTGCAGCTTCGTCGTCCCGGGGATCGGCACGATCCAGGGCTTCTGCGCGAGGAGCCACGCGAGCGCGATCTGCGCGGGGGTCGCCTGCTTGCCCGCCGCGATGACGCCGAGGAGGTCTACGAGCGCCTGGTTCGCCTTGCGCGCCTCCGGGGAGAAGCGGGGCACGATGTTGCGGAAGTCGTTCTTCTCGAACGTGGTCTTCTCGTCGATCTTCCCCGTCAGGAATCCCTTGCCGAGCGGGCTGAACGGGACGAACCCGATGCCGAGCTCCTCGAGCGTCGGGAGCAGCTCCTCCTCGGGCTTCCGCCACCACAGCGAGTACTCGCTCTGGACCGCGGCGACCGGCTGCACGGCGTGCGCGCGGCGGATCGTGTTCACGCCGGCCTCGGACATGCCGAAGTGCTTCACCTTGCCAGCGCGGATGAGGTCCTTCACCGTGCCCGCGACATCCTCGATGGGAACGTCCGGATCCACGCGGTGCTGGTAGAGGAGGTCGATCGTCTCGACCTTCAGCCGCCGGAGCGACGCCTCGGCGACCTCGCGGATGTGCTCGGGCCGGCTGTCCACTCCGATCGTCCCGAGCTTCATCCCGAACTTCGTCGCGATGACGACCCGGTCGCGGACGGGCGCGAGCGCCTCGCCGACCAGCTCCTCGTTCGTGAAGGGGCCGTAGGCCTCGGCGGTGTCGAAGAACGTGACGCCGCGATCGACCGCGGCGCGGAGGAGCGCGATCATCTCCTTCCTGTCCGGTGGGGTCCCGTAGGCGAAGCTCATCCCCATGCAGCCGAGGCCGATGGCCGAGACCTCGAGTCCGCTCCTTCCCAGCTTGCGCTTCTGCATCTCGTGCTCCTTCCGGTTCGCTCAACCTCGGCTCACGCCGATGCTGTGGCGGCTCTCCATCCCCGTCGTCATCGAACGGGAAACTACGCGCGGCACGGCAGTCTCGAAAGAGGTCGATCGCGGATGGCCCGTGCAGGAAAGCTTCACGATGTGCCACTCCGCGGCCGAGCGCCTGATGCTTCGCGCGGGGGACGATCTCGAGCACGCCGTGCCTGCCCGAAAGCGGGATCCCTCCGGAGGTGTGCAGGACTGGCCTCGAGGGACGTGACGGGCGACGAACGGCTTCTACAGTACGTTTCAGCGCGCCAGGCGGAGGACGGATGCCTGATTTCAAGTACGTGGTGGTGGGCGGCGGGATGACGGGGCACGCCGCCGCGATGGGGATCCGCTCGGTGGATGCGAGCGCGCCCGTCCTGCTGGTCGGCGAGGAGCCCGTGGGACCCTACGTGCGCCCGCCGCTCACGAAGGGGCTCTGGACGGGGCAGGAGGAGGGATCGATCTGGCTGCCCTCGGTCGAGGGGATCCAGCTTCGGACTGGCACGCGCGTCGTCGCCATCGACCGTGCCGAGCGGCGCATCGGGCTCGAGGGAGGGGAGACCATCGGGTACGAGCGGCTCCTCCTCGCGACCGGTGGCACTCCGCGTCGGCTGCCCTTCGACGGCGACGGGGTCGTCTACTACCGGACGGTCGCGGACTTCAGGCGCGTCCGGGCGCTCCCGGCGGGAAAGCACGTGGCGATCGTCGGTGGCGGCTTCATCGGGTCGGAGATCGCGGCCTCTCTCGCGACCGCTGGCTATCGGGTGACGCTCGTCTTCCCGGAGGAAGGGATCGGCTCACGGCTCTTCCCGCGAGACCTCGCGGTTCACCTGAACGGCTACTACGCCGAGCGTGAGGTGGAGGTTCGGGCGGGGGAGCGCGTCACGGGGCTCGTGGCGCGCGGCTCGGGATTCACCCTCCGGACCGACCGGGACGAGATCCAGGCCGACCTCGTGGTGGCGGGGCTCGGCATCGTCCCGAACGACCGCCTCGCCGCGGAGGCGGGACTCGAGGTCGACGACGGCATCCTCGTGGACGAGACGCTACGCACGTCCGACCCCGCAATCTTCGCTGCAGGTGACGTCGCGAGATTCCTCAATCCGGCACTCGGAACGAGAATCCGGGTCGAGCACGAGGACAACGCCAACCGCATGGGACGGGAGGCCGGCCGCGCGATGGCCGGGGCCGACGTCGCCTACCGTCACCTGCCATTCTTCTACTCGGACCTGTTCGACCTCGGGTACGAGGCAGTCGGCGTTCTGGACCCGCGCCTCGAGGTCGTCGCCGAATGGAAGGAGCCGTACCGCAGGGGAATCGTCTACTACGTCGCGAATGGCAGGGTGCGCGGCGTGCTGACGTGGGGCGTCTTCGGCAAGATGGACTCCGCGCGAGAGCTCATCGCGGAGCCCGGTCCGCACGATCCGGAGTCGCTACGCGGGCGGATCCCGACCTAGCAGATATCCGGTTCCAGGCGCGCCGCGCGGCGGCGAAGCCTCGGCGCGCTCACGGTGGCGATGCCCGCGAGCACCAGCGCCGCCCCGATCCCGAAGGCGGGGTCGACGTGCTCCCCCAGGACGAGCACGCCGAAGGTCACGCCGAAGAGCGGCGTCAGGAACGAGAACACCGAGACCTGCGACGCGGCGTAGTGGCGGAGGAGCCAGAACCACGCGAGGTAGCTCGCGAAGGACACGACGACGCCCTGGAACAGGAGGCTCGTCCAGGCGAGCCGCGTGAGCGACACCTGCGTCGCCTGCCCGGAGGCCGCGGCGGCAGCGCCGAGGAGGACGCTCGCGACCGCGAGCTGGTAGAGCAGCGTCTTGGCGGGCGCCGCATCGGACAACGCCGAGCGGCGCACCACGACCGTGGTCGCGCCCCATGCCGCGCCGGCGAGGACGCCGAGCGCATCGCCGCCGAGCATCCGGAGCGACACGGCGCCGCGCGCCCAGCCGCCCGCGAACGCCACGGCGATCCCGGTGAAGGCGAGGAGGATGCCGAGCCACTGTCGGGGGCGGAGCCGCTCGCCGGGCACGGTCCAGTGGAGCCCGACCGCGGTGAAGATCGGCGAGGTGTAGAGGAGGACCGCCATGTGCGACGCCGAGGTCCGGCGCAGCCCCTCGGCGACGAACATGAACTCGGCGGCGAAGAGCGCACCCGCCACGAGCCCTGGCCGCAGCGTGCCGTCTCGCAGCGAGAGCGGCTCGCGGCGGATGGACATGAGCAGCAGGACGAGCGCGGCGCTCATCCCGGAGCGCAGGCAGACCTGCATGATCGGGACGACGTCGTGCGCGGCCAGCTTGATCGCCACCTGCTGTGCGCCCCAGATCGCGCACAGGAGCACCATCGTCGCCATCACGAAGCCGTCGAGACCCTTGCGCGCCGCGCTCATGCGTTCCGTTCCCGCGGGCCGTCGCGGCCTGCGCGAGCGCGATGATGCCGCTGGCGCCGGGGCTGGATATAGTGCGATCCGGACATTCATTGCAGCGAAGGCGCCATGCCCAGGCATCTCCGCACACCTCTCGACGAGACGCTGCCGCATCCGGTGTACTTCCGGACGGACAGCTTGCAGCCGGACTCGTCGTACCCACGCCACCGGCACCACTGGGGCGAGTTCGTCTACGCGTTCAGCGGGGTCATGGAGCTGAAGCTGGCCGACCGCCATTACCTCGCTCCGCCGCAGTACGGGATCTGGCTCCCGCCCGAGGTCGAGCACGTCGGGCTCAACCGCCACGAGGCGACGTTCTGCTCGCTCTACCTCGCGCGCGAGCGCTGCCGCCGTCTTCCGCGGGACGCCTGCGCGCTCGCGGTGGGCCCGCTCCTGAAGGCGCTGCTCGATCAGCTCCGCGCGCGCGGCATCGACACGCCGCGGACGGCGCCGGACGCCCGGCTCGTGGAGGTGCTCGTCGACGAGCTCGCTGCGGCGCCGCGCCAGGGCACTTACCTGCCCAGCTCCGAGGACCCGCTGCTCGGCCCCATCCTCGCCGCGCTCCAGGCGCAGCCGGACGACCAGCGGTCCCTCGCGCACTGGGCGAGGCAGGTGCACACCACGGAGCGGACGCTCGTCCGGCGGTGCCAGCGCGACCTCGGGATGTCCTTCGGCGAGTGGCGGCAACGGCTGCGGGTCGTGCGGGCGCTCGCGCTCCTCGAGGCGGGGCGCTCGGTGGAGTCCATCGCCTTCGACCTCGGCTACGGCAGCTCGTCGGCCTTCATCGCCATGTTCCACCGGATGACGGGGACGTCGCCGAGCAAGCTCCGGAAGGACGCCGCCTCGAGGGACCGCGCGCGGGCCGCCGTCAGTACGGCTGGTCTCCCTTCACGAGCCCGAAGGGTGACGCCGGCGCGAACACCCCGTTGACCGTGGTGCCGCCGTTGTGGATGGCCGGGAAGATGGGCTGCATGCTCTGCGGGAAGCCGAACGTCGGCTGGGTGAGCGCGTCGAGCCGCCCGCGCTCGTCCGCCGTGAGCTCCACCTCGAGCGACGCGAGGTTGTCCTCGAGCTGTTCCCACCGGCGCGCGCCGATGATGGTGGAGGTCACGCCGGGCCGCTGGCGGAGCCACGCGAGCGCCACGCGCGCCACCGTCGACTGGTGCGCCCGGGCGATGGCCTCGAGCGCGTCCACGGTCGCGTAGGTCCGCTCGTTCAGGAACGACTCTAGGAACTGAGCCCGATCCGTCTTCACCTGGCCGGCGTTGCGGCGGGTGTACTTGCCGCTCAGCGCACCGCTCTTGAGCGGCGACCAGGGAGTGATCCCCAGGCCGAGCTCCAGCGCCATGGGCACGAGCTCCTGCTCGACGCTGCGCTCGAGCAGCGAGTACTCGATCTGCAGCCCGATGAACGCCGACCACCCGCGGAAGCGGGCGAGGACGTTCGCCTCGGCGATCTTCCAGGCCGGCGTGTCGGAGACGCCGAGGTAGCGCACCTTCCCCGCGCGCACCAGGTCGTCGAGCGCGGCCATCGTCTCCTCGATGGGCGTGTGGACGTCCCAGTTGTGCAGCCAGTAGAGGTCGATGTAGTCGGTCTGGAGCCGCCGCAGCGAGTTCTCGCAGGCGGCGAGGATCGACTTCCGGCCGGAGCCGCCGCCGTTGGGATCACCTGGGTAGAGGTTCCCGCTGAACTTGGTCGCGAGCACCAGGCGATCGCGGCGAGCGGCGTGGCGTCCGAGATGGTCGCCGATGATCTTCTCGGAGTGGCTCTTCGTGTAGAAGTTCGCCGTGTCGATGAAGTTGCCGCCGCGCTCGATGTAGCGGTCCATGATGCGCTGCGACTCCTCGACGCTCGAGCCCCACCCGAGATCTTCGCCGAAGGTCATCGCGCCGAGGCAGAGCGGGCTCACGCGCAGGCCGGACCGGCCCAGCGTCACGTAGTGGTCGAGAGGCATGGGATCTCCCATCGTGCTAACTTGTTCAAAGATGCAGCTGGTTCAAGAACACACGTCGTTTAAAGTGGAACTACTTTAATCCTGAACCACAGAGCCGCAACCCATGCCGAAGATCGAACCCGCCAGGGTCTGGTCGCTCAACTACCGGCTGCTCATGTCGGTGATAACCGCCGCCGCGCCCGCCATCGCGGCGCTCGGGCTCGAGACGAAGGAGCTGTTCGTCCTCGGCGAGGTCGAGGAGCACCCGTATCCGGCGGCGCTCGCGGCCACCCTCTGCATGCCGAAGCCCAGCGTGACCGTGTACGTGAAGCGGCTCGAGGCCGCCGGCTTCCTGCGCCGCGAGATCGATCCCGCCGACCTGCGGCGTCACCGGCTGGTGCTGACTGCGGCCGGGCGCAAGGCAGCAGCGCAGGGGAAGGCCCTGCTGTCGAAGGCGTTCAGCGATCGGCTGGGGCGCCTCGGCGTCGCCGAGCAGGCGGTCCTCCTCTCCCTGCTCGAGAAGATGACCTGACCGTCGTCCGTGGGAGCGGGAGTCACGCGAGCTTCTTCAACAGCCAGGCCATGTTCTGGCCGAGGACCTGCATCGTGCGCAGCCCCTCCTCGTCCCGCTCCACGTCGCCCTTCTCGAGCCCGATCCCCACGTTCCAGTAGTTGGAGCCGGGCACGATCATCTGGTTGATCGTGAAGAAGTGATTCATCGTGTCGAAGGCGTGCGTCGAGCCTGCTCGTCGCACGGCGACGACCGCGGCGCCCACCTTCCGGCGGAACAGGTCGCCGTTCTGCTTGGCGACGAACCCGCAGCGGTCGATGAGCGCCTTCATCTCGGTGGACACGTCGCTGAAGTAGGTCGGCGAGCCGAGCAGGATGCCGTCGGAGGCGGTCATCTTCTCGATGCACGCGTTGACCATGTCGTCGTTCCGGGCGCAGCGTCGGTCGCGACGCTCGCCGCAGCGGCGACAGCCGGTGCAGCCGTGGATGTCGTGGCCGGCGAGGTGCACGACCTCGGTCTCGATCCCCTCGCGCTCGAGCACGTCGAGCACCCGGCCGATGAGGAGCGCAGTGTTGCCGTCCTTCCGTGCGCTGCCGTTGAATGCGACGACCTTCATGCCTGGCTCCCTCGCGGCGCGCCTCCCGGAGGCGGGCGGTGGCGTCGCGCGGCGGCAAACCTAGACGAAGACGGCCCCGCTTGCCATCGGGGCTCGCGATGACGCGGGTGCCGAAGGCGATCGGCCAGCGCGCGGGAGAGCTCAGGTGGCTGCTGAACGGGACGCCGTGACCAGGGGAGCTACGACCGCGATCGCCGGGCCTGCCGCGGAGGCGCCGCGCCGCCCCGGGGCGAGCGCGCCCTCGCGCTGGAGCTCGGCGGCGCGGCCGCGGCGGGCGACGAGGAAGTAGAGGACCGGCACGGCGAGCCGCGAGAGCAGCGTCGCCGCCACCTCGCCGGCCATGAGGCTCACCGCCAGGCCCTGGAAGATGGGGTCGGCCAGCATCACGGCGCTCCCGACGAGCACGGCCGCGGCGGTGAGCAGCATGGGGCGGAACCGGACCACGCCCGCCTCCTCGACCGCGGCCGCGAGCGGCATCCCCTCCCGCAGCTTCAGCTCGATGAAGTCGACGAGGATGATGCTGTTGCGCACGATGATGCCGGCGCCGGCGATGAAGCCGATCATGCTGGTCGCCGTGAAGAAGGCGCCGAGCGCGAAGTGTGCGGGCAGGATGCCGATGAGGGAGAGCGGGATCGGCACGAGGATCACCCACGGCACCGTGAAGCTCTGGAACCAGCCCACCACCAGGATGTAGATGAGGACGAGCACGACGGCGAAGGCGAGGCCGAGGTCGCGGAAGACCTCCAGCGTGATGTGCCACTCGCCGTCCCACTTGAGCGCCGGCTGCTCGGTGGACGCGGGGTGGGCGAGGCCGAGGCGTGGCACCTGCTCCCCGCCGGCGTCGCGAAGCGCGTCGAGCTTCCTGTCGAGCGCCGAGAGCGCGTAGACCGGGCTCTCGATCTCGCCCGCGAGGTCGCCGAGGACGTATGCGACCGGCATGAGGTTCTTGTGGAAGACGGGCGGGTCGACCCTTCCGTCCTCCGGGCTGACGAGCTCGGAGAGCGGGACCGGGCCGCGCCGTCCCGGGACGGTGAGCTGCAGCAGATCCTCGAGGCGCGCCCGCCGCGCCGGCGCGAGCTGGAGCACGACGGGGACCTGCTCCGCGCCCCGCTCGACGTGAAAGCTCCCGAGCGGCGCTCCGGCGCCGCCCGCCGCGAGCGTCTGGATCACCGCGGCCGGCGCGACGCCGTGCAGCGCGGCCTTCTCCGCGTCGAGGCGGAGCGCCAGCTTCGGCGACGTCGCTGCCAGCGACGAGTCGACGTCCACCACGCCCTTCGTCGAGCGGAAGGCCGCAAGGACCTCGCCGGCGAGCCGGTCGCGCTCCGCCGCCGAGGGGCCGTACACCTCGGCCACGAGGGTGTCGAGCACGGGCGGGCCGGGCGGGAGCTCGACCAGCTTGAGCCGGCCGCCGCGCGGCCAGGCGATGGCCTCCAGCGCCGGGCGGACGCGCGTCGCGATGGCGTGGCTCTGCGCCTTGCGATCGCCCTTGGGGACGAGGTTCACCTGGAGGTCCACCTGCTCGGCGCCTTCGCGCAGGAAGCTGTGGCGGACCATGCCGACGAAGGTGAACGGCGCGGCGACGCCCGAGTGGACCTGGACGTCCTTCACCTCGGGTTCCTGGAGGAGCCGCCGCGCCAGCTCCTGCCCGACGGCGAGCGCCCCCTCGCGTGCCGTGCCGGCCGGCAGGTCGAGCTGCACCTGGAACTCGCGCTTGTTGTCGAAGGGCAGCATCTTCACCTTGAGTGCCCCGAGCGCGACGAGCGACGCCGCCCCGGCGAGGAGCCCGAGCACGAGGGCCAGGAAGGCCCAGCGACTCCAGGCGCGGGTGAGGAGCGTGCCCATGACGCGACGGTAGAGCCGGGTGAGGCGCGTCTCCTGCGCCCGCGCCGGGATCGCCGCTGGCTCGGCCGCGAGCGGGTCCGCAGGGTCGCGGCCGCCGTCGGCCGGGTGCAGCCCCGACGCGTCGACCTCCGCCAGGTGCCCCTCCTTGCGGAAGACCTTCATCGCGGCCCAGGGGCTGATGACGAAGGCGATCGCGAGCGAGAAGAGCATGGCCGCGCTGGCGCCCACCGGGATGGGGCGCATGTACGGGCCCGAGAGGCCGCGCACGAACGCGTTCGGCAGGATGGCGGCGATGACGGCGAAGGTGGCGAGGATGGTGGGGTTCCCGACCTCGTCGACCGCCTCGACGACCGTGCGGGCGAAGCTCCGCTTCGGCCCGGGCAGGTGGAGGTGCCGGTGGATGTTCTCGACCACCACGATCGCGTCGTCGACGAGGATGCCGATCGAGAAGATGAGCGCGAAGAGCGTGACGCGGTTGAGCGTGTAGCCGAGGAGGTAGGTGGGGACGAGCGTCAGGGCGAGCGTCACCGGCACCGCCACCCCCACCACCACCGCCGAGCGCCAGCCCATGGCGAGCGCGATGAGGGCGATCACGGACAGCGTGGCGAGGAGGAGGTGCTCGATGAGCTCGTTCGACTTCTCCCCCGCGGTCTCGCCATAGTTGCGGGTGACGCTCACCTTCACGGAGGAGGGGATGAGCCGGCCGCGCAGCGTCGCCACCTTGTGCTCGACCGTCCTCGCCAGCTCGGGCGCGTTCGCGCCGGCGCGCTTCGCCAACGCGATGGAGACCGCCTGCTCGAATCCGGGCTTCCCTCTCTCGGCCATCAGGACGACGGCCGGCTCGGGCTCGGGACCGTCCGTCACGCGCGCCACGTCCTCGAGGTAGATGGGCCGGTCGCCTCGGACCGCGACCACCAGGCGGCGCAGGTCCGCCGCGGAGCGCACGAATCCGTTCGCCTCCAGCTCGATGCGCCTGCCCGCATCCACGAGCGCGCCGGCGGGGAGCTGCCCCTGACCGGCCGCGATGGCCGGCTGCAGCTCCGCGATCGACACGCCCAGCGTCCGCATCCGGTCCGGCTCGGGCTCGACCCGGGCCACCCGGCGCGCGCCCCCCAGCACCCGCACCTGCGCCGTCTGCGGGACGGCCGCCAGCTCGCGCGCGACCTCCTCCCCGAGGGCGCGCAGCTGGCCAGCGGGCTGCGGATCGCCGTGGAGCGTGAGCGTCAGGAAGGGGACGTCGTCGATGGTGAGGAGCCGCACCACCGGCGGTAGCGCCCCGGAGGGCAGGAGCTCGGGATGCGCGCCCAGCTCCTGGTGGACCTTCACCAGGCTCGCCTCGAGCGGCTCGTTCACCTTGAAGCGCACGGTGAGGAACGCCGCCGACGGGGTGGAGGTCGAGTAGAGGTACTCGACGCCCGGGATGCCCCACAGCCGCCGCTCGAGCGGCGCGGTGAGCTGGCTCTCCACCTCCCGCGCGGTCGCGCCCGGGTACGGCACCAGCACGTCGACCATGGGGACGATGATCTGCGGCTCCTCCTCGCGCGGCGTCAGGAGGACCGCGGTGACGCCGAGGGCGATCGAGGCGACGACGAGGAGCGGGGTCAGCTTGCTGCGCAGGAAGCCGCGCGCGAGCCGGCCGGCCAGGCCGACCCGGTGTTCCGAGGGAGAAGTCATGGCGTCACCTCCACCCGCTGCCCATCCCGCAGCGCGCTGCCCGGAGCGTCGATGACCGCCTCACGCGCCTCCAGTCCCGCGCGCACCGCGACGCGGTCGCCGACGCCCTCGCCGAGCGCGAGCCAGCGGAGCTGCGCCTGCCCTCCGGTCACGACGAAGACGCCGGTGAGGTCGCCTCGTTCCACGAGGGCGCTGCGCGGGACCCACACCCCGCGCGGCGGCGCGGCAATGTCGACCGGGAGCACGAGCCGGGCGAAGGCGCCGCTGCGGAGCGTCGCGCCGCCCTGCTGCACGCGAGCGCGCAGCGTCCGGCGATGGGACAGCGGATCGCCGCCGACCGCGAGCGCCGAGACCTGCGCTGCGCCGGCCTCACCGCCCGCCTCGAACCGGATCGTCTGGCCGATCGCGATCCCGCGCGCCTCCGCTTCGGAGAGGCTCGCCACGATCTCCAGCGCGCTCCCTTCCAGCTCGAGCAGCGGCTGGCCCGGGCCGACGAGGTCGCCGGCGTCGACGCGGCGGGCCTGCACCGTGCCGGCGAACGGGGCGCGGATCTCGGTGTAGGCGAGGGTCGCGCGCGCGGCCGCCACGGCCGCACGGGCCTGCGCCCGCTCCGCCCGCGCTCGGTCAAGCTCGACCGCGGTGGCCGCCCCCTGCGCCGCGAGCACCTCCATCCGGCGCTCCTGGGCGGCGGCGGTCGAGAGCGCGGTCCGTGCCGCAGCGAGCTGCCCCCGGACGTCATCGTCCGACAGCCGCACGAGCAGCTCGCCCTGGCGGACGCACGCGCCCTCCTGCACGTTCACGGAGCGGACCGAGGCCGGCGTCCGCGTGGAGACGACGGCCCGGCGCACCGCCGCCAGGCTCCCTGCCGCCCATCGGGTGCCGCGGGCGGGAGCGGTGGTGACGACGCGCACGCGCGCGGGCGCCGCCGGCGAGGCAGGAGCCGGCTCGGCCAGCGCCGCCGCCGGCACCGCCACTGCCAGGACCACTGCGAGGGTGCGCGTCATGGCTCCGCTCCTTCGACCACGGCGAGCTGCAGCTCTGCTCGAGCCGCTCGGTCTCGCGTGGGACACCCGACGCCATCGCATGGCCTGTACCAGGCGCGCCGCGGCGAGGATCCGTGTGCCCTGCAGCGGTTTCCGTGCGGCGGCGCCCCGAAACGGGATCCGGCGAGCTCCCGTCTCGGCGAGAGCTCGTGGCCGGCCGCGGCGAGATCCCGTCGCGTGGATCCGAACGACGCCGTGCGAGATGGCTCGCCTCGCAGGAGAGCGCGTTGGCTGCCCCGCGGCGCCTCGGCTGCCGGCCTGGCGAAGCGCCTCTCGCCTTGGGCGAGGGGGCGAGGTGCTCCGAGCGCCGGCGCGAATCGGCCAGCGCGAGCGCCTTCCAGCGCGCGCGGTCTAGCGTCCCGACCGGCGGCGCGGCTTGCGCACCGCGCGGATCCGGCCGCTCGCGCCGCCCCCTGCGTAGAAGAAGTCGCCCTGATCCGACTCGAGCCCGCTCACCTCCGTGCCCTCGGGCATCGTCAGGCGGGTCAGCACCTCGCCCGTCTCGGGATCGACCTGGCGGAGCTCGGCCTCGCCGCCTTCCCATGTCCCGTGCCAGAGCTCGTCGTCCACCCAGGTGACTCCGGTGACGAAGCGGTTCGACTCGATCGTGCGCAGGATCGCGCCCGTGTCGGGATCGATCTGGTGGATCTTCCGGTTGCGGTACTGGCCGACCCAGAGCGTACCCTCGGCCCAGGCGAGCCCCGAGTCTCCGGCGCCGCCACCCGGAGCCGGGATCCTCGAGAGGACCTCACCGGTCACCGGGTCGATCTTGTGGATGCGATCGCCCGCGATCTGGAAGAGGTGCCTGCCGTCGAAGGCCGTCCCGGCATCGCAGGGGACGTCGAGCGCGCGCACGATCCTGCCGCTCGCCGGTTCGAAGGCCTGCAGCTTCTCGCCGCTGGCGAACCAGACCAGGCTGCCGTCGAAGCTGACGCCGTTCACGCGCCGTGCGTCGGGGAAGGGCCCGTACTCGCGCACCACCTCGGCCGGCCGCTCCGAGTCGCTCTCTCTGCTCATCGCCTGCCCCTTTCCCTATCCTGACCGTGTCCGTCGGAGACCGGGAGCAACAAGGATGTCGCGAATCCGGCCACTGGCGCGGAGAGCCAGCGCCGGGAGCGGCCGCGGCCCAGGGCGCGCACCTGGCCGGCCTCCTCGAGGGCTGCCAGGGCCCGCTGCACCGTCCGCTGGCTGGACCCCAGTGCCAGCGCCAGCGCCGAGGTCGACCAGGCCTCGCCGTCGGCGAGCAGCGCCAGGACGGCGGCGTCGGGGCTCTCGATGGGCGGTGCCAGCAGCCGCACCGTGCCCGCCTCTGGCGCGACCAGGCAGAAGCCACCGGCGGTGGCCCGGATCCCGGCGAGCGGCCGCAGCGTGTGACGCAGGCGCCCCATCGCGACCCGCAGGCGCGCGCGGTGGGAGGCGTTGGTCCGACGCGCGCCGAACGCGCGCTGGATGAGGCCGTCGCGCGCTGCCTCGCCGGGCCACGCCTCCGCGAGACCGCACAGCAGCGCGAACAGCGCCGGCCGGCGCGCGAGCCGCACCACCCGCTCCCCGCGGCGCACCGCCCGCCGGCAGCCGTCGACGACCAGGTCCGACGAGGTGAGCACGGCCTCCACCTCCGCCAGGGTCAGGGATCGCGCCTCGCCCGCGGCGACGAGACGCGCCGCCGGCAGGACGAGGGCCCGTCCTGCCTGCTCGATCTCGGCGCGCAGCGCCCCGATGCCCGATCGCGCCGCCGCCTCCCGCGCGCGCGCGAGGGCCGCGCGCGCCCGTTCGGCTCGCCCCCGGCGGAGCGCGATCTCGAAGGTCACCAGGGCGGCCACGGCCGCGAGCCGGGCGGGCCCGGCGTCGAGCTCGAGCCGAGCGCACGCGACGTCCGCCTCGTCGACCCGGCCGAGCAGCAAGAGGCGGCGGATCTGCAGCAGCCGGGCGTGGGCCGCGTTGTCCCGCTCGCCGCGAGCGGCGAACGTGCGCAGGGCCTCGCTCAGCGCCCGCGGCGCCCAGGCGAGATCCCGCGCGGCCAGCGCCACCTCCGCCTCCGCCGTGAGACAGCGCGCCCGCGCGAGCGTCTCCCGCGGCCCGAAGCCACGCGCGGCCCGTCGCAAGAGCTCCCGCGCCCGCCCCAGGTCCCCGAGCTGGGCCATCGCGATCCCGCGCAGCGCGAGGGCCGCCGGGTCGTCCCGCAGGGCCACGCGCCCGAGCGCGCCGAGCGGATCCCCCGCGCGCAGCGCGCGCCCTGCCGCCGTGATCGAGGCGTCCATCTTCGGAACCTAATCCCGTCGCCGTTGTTACTCCCGACTCCCTTCGGTGGACGTTACCTCTGGCCACGCAGGGAACGATCCCTGCCGACAGCGGGCGGACCGACGCCGCCCCGAAGCGTGACAGGAAGGGAGAGCGCGATGACGACGCACCACACCGGTACACGTGGAGAGTGGCTCGCAGCTCGGCTGGAGCTGCTCGAGGCGGAGAAGGAGCTGACGCGGCGCAGCGACGAGCTGGCGCGGCGGCGGCAGGAGCTGCCGTGGGTCCGGGTCGAGAAGGAGTATCGCTTCGAGACCGACGAGGGGAGCGCCTCGCTGAAGGAGCTCTTCCGCGGGCGCTCGCAGCTCCTCGTCTACCACTTCATGTTCGGGCCCGACTACGCGGCGGGGTGTCCGTCCTGCTCGGCGATCGCCGATGGGTTCAGCGGCTCCGTCGTCCACCTGGCCCACCACGACGTCACGCTCTCGGCCGTGTCGCGGGCGCCGCTCGCGAAGCTGCAGGCCTACAAGCGGCGGATGGGGTGGACGTTCCCCTGGGCGTCCTCGTTCGGCGGCGACTTCAACCTCGACTTCGCCGTCCATTTCACCGAGAGGCAACAGCGCGAGGGGGGCATCGAGTACAACTACCGGCGCGAGGGGGCGGCCTGGCAGCAGAGCGCGCTGGTCGGGGAAGACGGCGAGGGCCCCGTCGCCGAGATCGCGGCCATGACCGGCACCGACGTGGCCACGTACACGCGCGAGCGGCCGGGCGTGAGCGCGTTCGTGCTCGAGGACGGCGTCGTCTACCACACCTACTCCGCCTATTCGCGCGGGGTCGACGGGCTCTGGGGCATGTACCAGTGGCTCGATCGCGCACCCAGGGGGCGCAACGAGACGGGCGTCTGGTGGCGCCGCCACGACGAGTACTACAGGGGCTGAAGCGAGACCGGCGCTGCTGGCGCGGCTGCGGGACGGGAGATCTCACGCATGCTCTCCGAGCTTTCCGAGCGAGCTTCCCGGCAGAGGTTCCTGGGCGTCTCGGCGCTGCTCTTCGCTGGCAGCGCGGCGGTGACGATCGGCTGGTGCGCGTCGATGTCGGCCATGGGCGGGATGCCGATGCCCGGCGGCTGGACGATGTCGATGGCCTGGATGCGGATGCCCGGACAGACGTGGCTCGGCGCCGCGGCGTCCTTCCTCGGCATGTGGGTCGTGATGATGGTGGCGATGATGCTGCCGTCCCTCGTCCCCATGCTGAGGCGCTACCGCGAGGCCGTCGGCAGCACCGGCGAGGCGCGCCTCGGTCTCCTGACGGCGCTCGTGGGCGCTGGCTACTTCTTCGTCTGGACCGTGCTCGGAGTGGCCATCTTTCCGCTGGGGGTCGCGCTGGCGTCCGCCGAGATGCAGCAGCCGGCGCTCGCGCGCGCCGTGCCGATCGCGGTCGGCGGGGTCGTCCTCGTGGCCGGCGCCTGCCAGCTCACCGCGTGGAAGGCGCGGCACCTCGCCTGTTGCCGGGAGGCGCCGGGGCGCGGCCGCGCGCTGCCAGCCGGAGCCGGCACGGCCTGGCGCCACGGCCTGCGCCTCGGCCTTCACTGCACCTTCTGCTGTGCGGGTCCGACCGCGGTCCTCCTGGTCGTCGGAGTCATGGACCTTCGCGCGATGGCCGTCGTGACGGCGGCCATCACCGTCGAGCGTCTCGCGCCGGCCGGTGAGCGCGTGGCGCGAGCCACCGGGGCGCTCGCCGTCGGGGCAGGGTTGCTCCTCATCGCTCGAGCGGCCGGGGTGGGGTGACGCTCCGTGAGGGGTCGCGCTGCCCGACACTTCACGTCGCGCGGGCGACCTGGCGCAGCAGGCGCCGCGTCATGATCCGGTGTCCGCCGGTCCCGATCACGGCCGCACGGTAGAGCCGTCCGAGGACGCCGGGAAAGGCCGCGTGCGTCTGCGCGCGCAGGCGGCCGCCGTCGAGCACGAACGTCAACGCGTAGCTGGAGAAGCGGTGGCGACCGCGCAGGGCGAGCCGCCGCCCCGGCTCGGCCTCGACCACCCTGAAGCCCGGCACCGTCTCCCCCGGCCGTCCGGCGAACGCGGCCGTGCCCTGCGCCGGATCGCAGCCCAGGAGCCGCGCGAACGTCGCGCTGCCGCCCATCTCACGGCGCAGGACCTTCAGCAGCGCCGTCCAGACCGCGTCGGCGGGAGCGTCGATCGGCCGGCTGTGCTCGTCGATGTACGGCAGCGGCTCCATGGACAGGGTCACGCTCGGGCGAGGAGGTTCACGCGTGCCGATGCGACGCCGGGAGGCCGAAGCGCTCGACCGTCGCCCCCTCGAAGTCGAGCTCGATGAGCACGGCCGGCGCGTCGCCGATCACGGCGCCGTCGTGCCCCGGCTCGATCGCCACGACCTGCGGTGCCACGAGCTCGAGGGCGCAGCCATCCGGGTACTCGATCCGGATCGCGCCGCTCGCGAGGAAGCCGACGTGTCCGTGCATGCAGAGATCGGTGCCGACCTCCGGCTTCATGTCGACGGACCAGCGGAAACCCGGCGGATACACCACGCGCTTCACCCGCGCCGCTCCCGCGGGCCCGACCTCGAGCCGGACGTGGCCGACGTCCCTGCGGGTCGCGCCCCGGACCGGCTCGAGCGGCGTGGCGGCCACCGTCGAGCGGCGAGGGCGGCTCCCACGGGCAGTCGTCCGCTTCGCCGGCTTCGCGGCCTTGCTCGTTCGCCCCGCTCTCCTCCTCGGAACCTTCTTGCTCGCCATTGGGCCCCTCCGGATCGCGAGGGTCCATGCTACCAGACGCGACGTCACCCTCCGTCGAGCGGAGGTTCGCTCCGGGAGCGCCAGGGCCGGCGCTCTTCCGGTGAGAGAGCGTCCGCCTTGCTCGGGCGCGCCGCCGGCGGATGAGCGGGCGCTCGTCTCGCCTGCCATCACCGCGGTTCGCGGAGCCGCCGACCGATCGCGGTTCGCTGGCGCACGCGACCGTGTCACCCCTGCATCCCTCGCGGTGGTCGCGCCCCGCGAGCCTAGGGTGGGCCTGGGCGCGAGGCGCTCGAGGTGCGTGCCCGCGCCTGGGGGTGTCATGAACATCGCCAGCGTGAGGGGCTTCGCGGAAATCGCGCCGGAGCCGGTCGAAGTCGTTTCATCATCTCGGCGAGGGCCGTCGAACGGGGGCGCGACCGCAGGGGAGAGGACGACGCTCCGCCGCCTGATGATCGCCGTCGCGCTGCTGGCGGCGATCCTGCAGGCCACTCCGGCCGCGGCCGGATCGAGAGCGGGCCCTCGCAAGGCGACGGCCCCGGGGCCGGCCGAGCCGGCCACGATCGCGCACAACGCACAGGTGCTGCAGGAGCTGCCGTTCTCGGACCGCCAGGACTACGACGACGCGCAGCGAGGATTCATCGCCACCTTGCCGGACCTGACGATCGTGAGGGACGACGGGACGATCGTGTTCTCGCTTCAGGAGTTCGAGTTCCTGCAGCAGCCCGAGGCACCGGCGACGGTGAACCCCAGCCTCTGGCGGCACGCCCAGGTGAACCTCACCCACGGGCTCTTCCAGGTCACCGAGCGCGTGTACCAGGTCCGGAACTTCGACCTCGCGAACATGACGATCGTCGAGGGCCAGAGCGGCGTGATCGTGATCGACCCGCTGACCGCGACCGAGACGTCCAAGGCAGCCCTGGAGCTCTACTACCAGCATCGCGGCGTGCGGCCGGTGAAGGCCGTCGTCTACACGCACTCCCACCACGACCACTACGCCGGGGTGAAGGGGGTCGTCTCCGAGGCGGACGTCCTGAGCGGTGACGTGACCGTGCTCGCTCCCGAGGGGTTCCTGGACGCGGCCGTCAGCGAGAACGTCTACGCCGGCACGGCCATGTCGCGGCGGGCCTCGTACATGTTCGGATACCTCCTGCCCAAGACCGCCACCGGGACGGTGGACGACGGGCTGGGGAAGTCGCAGTCGGTCGGCACCGTCTCGCTCATCGCTCCCACGGACACGATCACGCGCTCCGGGGAGACGCGAAACCTGGACGGCGTGCAGATCGAGTTCGTGATGGCTCCGCAGACGGAAGCGCCGGCCGAGATGACCCTCTACTTCCCCGAGCTCCGGGTGCTGGACGCGGCGGAGATCGCCTGTCCGTTGATGCACAACACGCTGACCCCGCGCGGCGCCCAGGTGCGCGATCCCAGGAAATGGGCGGCGAGCCTGGACGAGCTGATCGCCCGGTACGGGAGCCAGGCCGACGTGCTCATCGCCTCGCACAACTGGCCGCGGTGGGGGAGGGGCCCGGCGGTGCAGCTCATGGCCGATCAGCGCGACCTGTACAAGTTCATGAACGACCAGACCCTGCACCTGCTCAACCAGGGTTACGTCCCCGTCGAGATCGCCGAGGTGATCAAGCTCCCCGCGAGCCTGGCGAAGCTGTGGTACGTGCGCGATCACTACGGCACCCTCAAGCACAACGTGAAGGCCATCTACCAGCGCTACCTCGGCTGGTTCGACGGGAATCCGGCCAACCTGGATCCGCTGCCGCCGGTCGAGGCCGCCAGGAAGTACGTGGAGTACATGGGCGGCGCGAGCGTGGTGACGGCGAGGGCACAGCAGGACTTCAAGCACGGAGAGTACCGCTGGGTCGCGCAGCTGATGAACCAGGTGGTCTTCGCAGAGCCCGACAACGTCGAGGCCCGCAAGCTGCAGGCGGCCGCCCTGGAGCAGCTCGGCTATCAGGCGGAGTCGCCCATCTGGCGCAACTTCTACCTGTCCGGCGCCCAGGAGCTGCGGGACGGGCTCGCGCCGGCGCCGGGAGGCGCGGCGACCGGCAGCGCGGACACGATCCGGTCGATGACGATCCCCCTCCTGTTCGACTACTGGGGCGTGCTCCTCGACGCGGCCAAGGCGAACGGCCAGCGCATGCTCCTCAACTGGACCTTCACCGAGCGCAACGAGAGCTACGCCCTCAACCTGTCCAACTCCGCCCTGACTCATCACCCGGGGCTCGACCCGGCGGCGGACGCGAGCTTCACGCTCGCCCGCGCGACCCTGAACGCCATCCTCCTCGGCCAGACCGACTTCCAGACGGAGGTGAAGGCGGGCAGGATCCAGGCGGTGGGCAACGTCCAGAAGCTCGCGGAGCTGATGGGCATGCTCGACAAGTTCGAGCCGCAGTGGCCGATCGTGACGCCTTGAGGCGTGCTTCGAGAGGGACCTCCCGCCTGCGCGCTCCGCGGAAGCCCGGGCGCTCTCTCGCGCGGCGCGGGACGGGGCGGCGAGCGCCCGCCCGCGCTGGCGGCCAGCGGTGGTGATGCCGGGCCTGGGCGGCCGCCCGGCGCTACCGTTGGGTGAGGGGGAAACGACATGAAGGGAAAGGATCAGAAAGAGCGCCGGACCGAGCCTCGCCCGGCCGAGCGTGAGACGCATGAGCGGGAGCGCACCGTCGCTCCGCCCATCGAGCGGGAGCACGAGACGGCGGAAGGCGTGTTCGAGGAGGACGAGGAGCGGCGCCACCACGAGCGCCAGTGACCGGTGACGCCGCCGCTCAGGCCTCGAGAGATGGAACGGCCCCCGGCCGGCGAAAGCCGGTCGGGGCCGCTGTGCTGCCGTGCCGTGAGACGGCCAGGTCGGCTACATGCTCGAGGGAACCTTCCCCTCGACGCCCTTCACGTAGAAGTTGATCGCGCCCTTCCACGTGTCGTCGGCGACGGCGTCCTTCGCGAGGACCTCCTTGCCCGTGTTGTCGACGACCGGTCCCTTGAACACCGCGACGGTGCCGGTCTTGAGCCCCTCGCGCGCGGCCTCGACGGCCTTCTTCGTCTCCTCGGGGAGGAACGCGGCGGGCTTCACGAAATCGAGCATTCCTTCCTTCACGCCCCACTTCGTGACCTCGGGCTTCCACCGCTTCTCGAGGATCTCGCCGAACGACTTCTCGTAGTAGACCGTCCAGTTCAGCGCGACCGAGCCGAGGTGCGCCTTCGGCGCGAACGCGCTCATGTCGCTGTCCCAGCCGAACCCGAACTTGCCGTTGCGCTCCGCGGCCTGGAGGACGGCCGTCGAGTCGGTGTTCTGGAGCAGCACGTCGGCGCCCTGGTTCATGAGCGACTGCGCCGCCTCCGTCTCCTTGGGCGGATCGAACCAGGAGTTGATCCAGACCACCCGCGTCTTCACCTTGGGGTTCACGCTCTGCGCGCCCAGCGTGTACGCGTTGATGTTCCGGAGCACCTCGGGGATGGGGAACGACGCGACGAAGCCGAGGGTGTTCGTCTTCGTCATCTTGCCCGCGACGACGCCCGCGAGGTAGGCGCCCTCGTAGAAGCGGGCCTCGTAGACCCGGAGGTTGTCCGCGGTCTTGTAGCCCGTGGCGTGCTCGAAGTAGACGTCCGGGTGGTCCTTCGCGACCTTCACCATCGCGTCCATGAAGCCGAACGAGGTGGCGAAGACGACCTTGTTGCCCTGGGCGACGAGGTCGCGGATGACGCGCTCGGCGTCCGGGCCCTCGGGGACCTTCTCGACGAAGGTGGTGGTGACCTTGTCGCCGAACTTCGCGAGCGCGTTCTTGCGGCCGAGGTCGTGCGAGAAGCTCCAGCCGGAGTCCCCGACCGGGCCCACGTAGACGAAGGCGGCCTTCAGCGGCTCGGCCTTCGCGGTGGGGGCGGCGGCGGGCGCGGGCGGCGCCTCTTCCTTCTTGGCGCAGGCTGCGAGCGTCGCCCCGAGGACGACGGCGCCGAGCGCGAGCTTGCGGACGAACGAACGAGTCATGTGGCTCCCCTCTCTCTAGGTGCGGTGGTGACTGCGGTGAGGCGCTGCGTCCCGCCGTTCAGGCGCCCGGGAAGAACGGCTTCCCGAGCGAGGCGGGCATGTTGAGGCGGATCCAGAGCGGATTCCGGGAGATGAGGACGAGGACGACGACGGTCGCGACGTAGGGGAGCATCGCCATGAACTGGCTCGGCAGCTCCACGCCCTGCGCCTGCAGGTGGAGCTGCAGCATGGTGACGCCGCCGAACAGATACGCGCCGAGGAGGATCCGGGCTGGCCGCCACGTCGCGAAGACCGTCAGCGCGAGGGCGATCCAGCCGCGTCCCGCGACCATGCCCTCGACCCAGAGCGGCGTGTAGACGACCGAGAGGAACGCCCCCGCGACGCCGCAGAGCGCGCCGCCCGTCACCACGGCGGCGAGGCGGATCCGGCGCACGCCGTAGCCGAGCGCGTGCGCGGACTGCGGCGACTCGCCGACCGCCCGCAGCACGAGCCCCGCGCGCGTCCGGTAGAGGAAGAAGGACGCGGCCCCGACGAGCGCGACCGCCACGTAGACCATCGGGTGCTGGCGGAAGAGGGCCGGGCCGAGGAACGGCAGCTCGCCGAGGATCGGCACCGCGTGGGCGCGCTGCTCGCCGAGCTGCCGCCCGACGTAGTCGATCCCCACGAACGCGGAGAACCCCGAGCCGAAGAGGCTCACCGCGAGCCCGGTCGCGTACTGGTTCGTGTTCAGCCACACCACGAGCCAGCCGAACACGGCCGCCACCGCCGCACCCGCCGCGGCACCCGCGGCGAAGCCCAGCCACTCGCTCCCCCCGTGGAACGCCGCCGCGAAGCCCGCGACGGCCGAGATGAGCAGCATGCCCTCGGCCCCGAGGTTCAGGATGCCGGCGCGCTCGTTGAGGAGCAGCCCGAGGCCGGCGATGGCGAGGGGCGTGCCCGCGGCGAGCGTCGCGGCGACGAGCAGGGCGACCTCGCTCAAGGCGCGGTCCTCCAGGTCCACCGGACGAGCCGGAGGCGGTGGTGGATGAGGGTGTCGCAGCCGAGCAGGGCGAGGAGCAGGATGCCCTGGAACACGCCGCTCACCGAGGCGGGCAGGCCGACGCGCGACTGCGCGAGCTGCCCGCCGATCACGAACGCGGAGAGCACGACGCTGGCGAGCACCGCGCCGAGCGGATGGAGCCGGCCCACGAAGGCGACGATGATCGCGGTGAACCCGTAGCCGCTCGCCACGTGCGGCGTGAGCTGGCCCATCGGGCCGGCCACCTCGAAGGCGCCGGCCACGCCGGCGAGCCCGCCCGAGACGAGCAGCGTCGTCCAGACCGCGGATCGCGACGAGAACCCCGCGTAGCGCGCCGCCGCCGGCGCGGGGCCGCCGATCTGGAGCTGGATGCCGCGGTGGGTCCGGAACATGAACAGCCACATGAGGACGGCCGCGACGAGCGCGAACGCGAACCCCCAGTGCAGCCGCATGCCGCGCACGAACCGCGGGATCTCGGTCGCCGCCGCGAACTGCACGGTCTGCGGGAAGTTGAAGCCCCGCGGGTCCTTCCACGGCCCGAACACGAGCCAGGACAGGAAGAGGTCCGCCACGTAGACGAGCATCAGGCTGACCAGGATCTCGTTCGCGTTGAAGCGGTCCCGCAGGAGCGCCACGATCGCCGCCCACGCCGCTCCGCCCGCGGCCCCCGCCGTCACCACCAGCGGGAAGAACGCCCACGGCGAGAGCGCGACCGACGCGGTCGTGACCCACAGCGCGAGCCCGCCCCCCGCGATGGCGCCCATGAGGAACTGCCCCTCGGCGCCGATGTTCCACACGTTCGAGCGGAAGCAGAGCCCGAGGCCGAGCGCGCACAGGATGAGCGGCGTGCACTTGAGGCCCAGCTCGGTGAGCGCGCGCACGCCGTGGAACGGCTCGACGAGGAACATCGAGAGCACGCGCACCGGGTCCTTGCCGAGCGCGAGGAAGAGCACGCCCCCGGCGGCCACCGTCACCGCGAGCGCGATGAGCGGGGAGAGGACGCTCATCCTGAGCGAGGGCACCGGGCGGACGTCGAGGCGGATCATGGGCTCCCTCCGGCGAGCGCGGCCGCCTGACCGGGGCCGCCCGCCCACAGCCCGCTCATCCACTCGCCGATCTGCTCGACGGTCGCCTCGGCCGTCGGGATCGACGGTGAGAGGCGCCCCTTCGCGATCACGTGGAGCCGGTCGGCGAGCGCGAAGAGCTCCTCGAGCTCCTCGGAGACGACGAGCACGGCGCACCCCGCGTCGCGGAGCGCGACGAGCTCGGCCCGGATCTGCGACGCCGCCCCGACGTCCACGCCCCAGGTCGGCTGCGCCACGACGAGCACCTTGGGGACGGCGTCGAGCTCCCTGCCGACGATGTACTTCTGGAGGTTGCCGCCCGAGAGGCTCCGCGCCGCGGCGGACGGGCCCGCGGCCTTCACCCAGTACCGCCGGAGCACGCCGGAGGCCTGGTCGCGGAGCGCGGCGCGGTCGATCCAGCCGAACGCGCGCAGCGCCTCCTTGCGCGTCAGCAGCATGTTGTTCGCGAGCGAGAGCGCCGGCACCGCGCCGCGGCCGAGCCGCTCCTCGGGAACGAAGTGCAGGCCGCGCTTGCGGCGCGCGGCCGCGCCCACCCGGCCGATCGGCTGCCCGAAGAGCTGGATCGCGCCGGCGTCGGCGCGCGGGTCCTCGCCCGAGAGCGCGGCGAGCAGCTCCTGCTGGCCGTTTCCGGACACCCCCGCGATGCCGACGATCTCTCCCGCCCGGACGTCGAGCGAGACGTCCTCGAGCGCGACGCCGAACCGGTCGTGGCTCTCGAGGGTGAGCTCCCGCGTCGAGAGGGCGATGGCGCCGGCGCTCGCGGGGCGCCGCTCGAGCCGGGGCGGCTCGGCGCCGATCATCAGGCGCGAGAGGCTCGCGGTGCTCTCCCGGGCCGGATCGCAGCTCGCCACGACGCGGCCGCCGCGCAGCACGGTGCACTGGTGGCACAGCGCCACGATCTCGTGGAGCTTGTGGCTGATGTAGAGGATCGAGCAGCCGGTGGCGGCGAGCTTCCGCAGCGTCTCGAACAGCTTGTCGGCGGCCTGCGGCGTGAGCACGGCGGTCGGCTCGTCGAGGATCAGGAGCCGCGGGTTCGCGAGGAGCGCCCGGACGATCTCGACGCGCTGGCGCTCGCCCACGGACAGCACGTGCACCGGCCGGTGAGGATCGAGGTCGAGGCCGTACTCGGCCGCCTTCCCGCGAATCCCCTCGACCACCTCCCGCAGGCTCACCGTGCGGGACAGGCCGAGCCAGACGTTCTCCGCGACCGTGAGCGAGTCGAACAGGGAGAAGTGCTGGAACACCATGGCGATGCCGAGCGCGCGCGCGTCGTGCGGGCTGCGGATGTCGGCCGGCGCGCCGTCCCAGAGGAGCTCGCCGGCGTCGGGCGCGACCGCGCCGTAGACGATCTTCATCAGCGTCGACTTGCCCGCGCCGTTCTCGCCGAGGATCGCGTGGATCTCTCCGGGCGCGACGGCGAGCGCGACGTCGTCGTTCGCGACGACGTCCCCGTAGCGCTTCGTGACGTGCCGAAGCTCGAGGCGCGGTGCGGTCACGGAGCCGTCACTCCGTCTCGCGCCGCTGCCGGATCGGAGAGACGAACCGGTAGTCGATGTCCCAGGGGAAGTAGATCCACTTCTCCTGCCGGAACTCCTTCACGAACGTGTCGACGACGGGGCGCCCGAGCGGCTTGGCGTAGAGCGTCGCGAAGTGCGCCTTCGGGAGCCGCTCCCGGACCGCCTGGGCGGTCCGGCCGGTGTCGACGAGGTCGTCGATGAGGAGCCAGCCGTCGCCGTCGCCCTGGACCGTCTTCAGCCAGCGGAGCTCGCCCTGTTTCTGCTCCGCGCCGCCGGACTCGCCCGCGCCGTAGCTGACGATGCAGACCGTGTCGATGAGCCGGATCTCGAGCTCGCGGGCGACGAGCGCCGCAGGAACGAGGCCGCCGCGCGTGATCGCGATGATGCCCTTCCAGTCACCGAGCTCGTGCAGGACGCGCGAGAGATAGCGCGTGTCGCGGTGCAGCTCCGGCCAGGAGATGACGATCTCGTCCTTGTACGGACCCTCGTCGGACGGGACCGCGCCCCGACCCTTGCCGGGCGAGGAGTTCGTCGGGTCTGTCGCCATGGCGTGTTCTACCGGATGGGGCTGACAGCGCCGACAGGCGGGCGGATGGCCGCCTGGGTCAGGCGGCGCCGGGCGGCAGGCGCTCGAGGACACCTGCGCCAATGAAGAAAAGAGGCCCCCGGCGAACCGGGGGCCTCGAGGTTTCGGCGAAGCGTGGGCCCGCTACTCGGACTGCACGATCGAGATCTCGACCCGGCGGTTCGCCTCGCGACCCTCCGGCGTGTCGTTGGACGCGATCGGGCGGCTCGGGCCGTAGCCCTTCGCGGACAGCCGCGCCTTGTCGACGCCGCGGGCGGCGATGGCCTTCGCGACGGCGTCGGCGCGGGCCTGCGAGAGCCGCTTGTTCAGGGCCGCGCTGCCGCTCGAGTCCGCGTGACCCTCGACCTGGACGCGCTTGATCTCGGGGTGCTCCTTCAGCACGTTCGCGATGTCCTCGATGAGCTTGTCCGACTCGGGGCGAATGGTGGCCTTCCCCGCCTCGAACTGGACCTTCTCGCGGAGCTCGATCTTCTTCGCCTCCGGCTGCACCACGACGCGCGGGCAGCCCTGGTTGTCGGCAGGGCCAGCCTGGTCCGGGCACTTGTCCTGGTGATCCGGGACGCCGTCGCCGTCCGTGTCCTTCGCCGGGCAGCCCTTCAGCTCAGGGAGGCCCTTCTCGGTCGGGCACGCGTCGTCCTTGTTCGCGACGCCATCGCCGTCGTCGTCGAGGTTGGGGCACTGATCGGGCGTGTGCGACTGCCCCGGAGCGCAGGGATCCACCGGCGCGGCCGCGGCGGGGGGCGGCGGAGGCGGCGGGGCCGCCTGCTCGGGGGCGGCCTCCTTCTTCGCGCGCGCGCCCTCCATGCCGAAGGCGAGGCCGACGACGCCGCGCCACTCGGGCGTGCCGATCGCGTTGAAGAACCCCGGGCCGCCGAGCGCGAACAGCTCCGCCGGGCCGAGGACGGCGCGCAGGCCCGCGAGGACCTCGGCGGTGCTCGGGCCGGCCTCGAAGGGCGTCGCGCCGCGGAACGACAGCTCGGGCCGGATGGTCCCCTTCATCGCGATGGTCGCCCCGTAGATCACCTCGGAGCCGACGTTCGTGTTCTGGATCTGCTCTCCCTCGCGCGCGACGAGGCCGCCTTCCGCGCCGATGATCACGTTGCCGAGGTCGCGGCCGAGCTCCAGCTTCAGCAGCGCCGCGGGCTTCGAGAACTTGGCGAACGCGCCCGCCGTGCCCCAGGGAGGCAGGAACTCGCCGGCGAAGGCGACGTTCACCGGCGAGGCGCCGTCGCGCTGCGAGAGCGCCGAGATGCGGATGCCGAACGAGGGCATCCCGAAGCCGTCGCTCTTCGCGGCCGAGAGGCCACGCTCACCGTCCTGGTTCAGGACGTAGCTCGCGCGGGCGTAGAGCTCGACGCGCTCCACCGGAACGTAGTCGAGCGTGAGGTGGAGCGTCTGGCGGTCCTTCACGATCGCGTCGCCCGTACGGCGGCCGAACAGCTCGGTGCCGTGCCGCACGAGCGGCCGATGCTCCCAGTCGCCCGCGGCGGACAGGCGGAAGCTCCGCGCGGGGTTCACCTCGCCCGTCCCGACGACGAGGGAGCCGATCGCGGAAGGGTCGAGCTGCAGCCGCTCGAGCTCGAACGATTGGGCCGACGCGGCGTTCGCGAGCGCCGCAAGCACCGCGAAGGTCAGGACTCTGACTTTGGTCACTTTTCAAGCCTCATGTTGAAGTGGGGAGTAAGCGAACGGGCGCAAACTACCTCCAATGCCTGACAGCCGGGCATTGAATCGTCCGCTCCTCTCCATCTGTGGCCCACCTTTCGGGCCGAGCATGGAAAGGTACCCCGGAGAGCTACCCTTATGGCCGCATTCGCCTAAAATGGCGAGCGTGCTTCACGCGCCCGTCCCGCTGGTCGCCGAGAAGCGCGCTCTTTTGCCGCACGATTCCGAGCCCGGAGTCCGTGCGCTCGCTCCCTCGATTCTGAATCCCGAACCCCCGAGACCGACATGACCACCGCCGCAATGCTCCTCGCCACGTTCCTCGTGGCGCAGACCGAGGCGCCCGCCGCGACCACCGCGGCCGCCCCCGAAGGCGCCGCCGATCGCGCGGCCGCCGCAGCCGAGAAGGCGGCTGCCGCGGCGCTCCTCGCGGCGGAGGCCGCCGCCCGTGCAGCCGACGCCGCCGCCCGCGTCGCGGCCGTCGTCCCCGTCCGCTTCGAGGTCCCGGCTGCGCCACCGGCGCCGGCGCACGCGGTCCCGACGAGCTGGTCCAGCACCGTCGGGCTCGGCCTCATCTCGCTCACCGGCAACTCGAACACGGTGACGTTCAACGCGAACGCGGCCGCCGAGCGGAAGAGCGCGTCGTGGATCTGGGGCGCGAAGGTCTCCGCGAGCTACGGGCAGAACCGCGTGGCCGGCGTCACCGGCTCGCAGACGGTGGCGGAGGCGGCCGGTGCCCAGCTCCGGCTCGATCGGCGCTTCGGCGAGCGCTACAGCGCGTACGTGCTCGGCGCGGCGGAGACCGACCACGTGAAGAGCGTCGAGCTCCGCGGCACGGGGGAGGTCGGCGCGACGGTCGTGTGGGTGGACGCCGGCGGGCCCTCCGGCTGGAAGACGAGCCTGCGCACCGACCTCGGCTTCCGGCTCGCGAACGAGGCCCGCTACCAGTACTACCCCACCGCTGCGCAGCTCCCCGACGACACCCTCTACGCCCCGCGCGCCGGGCTCGGCTTCAGGTACGCCATCTCCAAGGACGTCCTCTTCGCCGAGGACGCCGAGGTCCTGCCGAACGTGGTCGGCGAGAGCAGGGTCGTCTTGAACAGCCTCTCCAAGATCTCGACGCGCCTCTCGCGCTCGCTGGCGTTCGGGGTGTCGTTCACGGTGAATCACGACAGCCGGCCCGCGCCGACGAAGGTCTCGACGGACACGGCGCTCGGGCTCACGCTCGACGTGCTGCTGTAAGAGCGCCGGCGCTCCCGTGGTATCCATCTCGCCTCGCAAACAGGAGACCCACCATGCCCGCCACCGTCGATAACCTGAAGGTCGCCTTCGCCGGCGAGAGCCAGGCGAACCGCAAGTACCTCGCGTTCGCGCGCCAGGCCGAGAAGGAGGGCTACGCGCAGATCGCGAAGCTCTTCCGTGCCGCGGCGGAGGCCGAGACGATCCACGCGCTCGGACACCTCGCCAACATGGGCGGCGTCGGCTCGACGCTCGAGAACCTGAAGAGCGCGGTGGCCGGCGAGACCTACGAGTACACCGAGATGTACCCGCCCATGGTGGAGCAGGCCCAGCGCGAGAACCACAAGGCGCGCTACCTGCTCGGGTTCGCGAACGCCGCCGAGAAGGTCCACGCAGGGCTCTTCGGTCAGGCCCTGAAGGCGCTGGAGTCCGGCGCCGACCTCTCGACGATGGAGGTGTACCTGTGCCCCGTCTGCGGGGACGTCGAGTTCGGCACGCCGCCGGACAAGTGCCCGGTGTGCGGCGCGCCGCAGTCGAAGTTCCAGCTCGTCGCCTAGCTTTTCGACGTGGCGGGGTCGCTCTGCGGCGCCGGCTCTTCGCGGGTCGCGAAGGCAGCACCTCAGATGCGGCTCGAGCGAGCCGAGGGAACCGTGCGATCGTGACGCTCTCCCGTCGAGTGCGGACGGGCACGGAGGAGGCGCGAATGTTCAAGGCGATCGTCGTGGAGAAGGCCGCCGCGGGGCACGAGGCCCGCCTCACCGAGCTCGACGAGGCGCAGCTCCCGGAAGGCGACGTCACCGTGCGCGTCGAGTACTCGACCCTCAACTACAAGGACGCCCTCGCCATCACCGGCGCGTCGCCGGTCGTGCGCAAGTACCCGATGGTGCCGGGCATCGACCTCGCCGGCGTCGTGGAGGCGAGCGGCGATCCCGCGTGGTCACCGGGCGACAGGGTGTTGCTCGACGGGTGGGGCGTGGGTGAGAGCCACTTTGGCGGGCTCGCGCAGAAGGCGCGGGTGAGGAGCGCGTGGCTCTTGCCGGTGCCTGCGGCCTTCACCTCGCGGCAGGCGATGTCCATCGGCACCGCGGGCTACACGGCCATGCTCTGCGTCCTCGCGCTGGAGAAGCACGGCCTGAAGCCCGGCGACGGCGAGGTGCTGGTCACCGGCGCCGCGGGCGGCGTGGGCAGCGTCGCGATCGCGATCCTGTCCAGGCTCGGCTACAGGGTCGTGGCCTCCACGGGGCGCGCCGCCGAGGCGAGCTACCTCCAGTCGCTCGGCGCCGCGGAGGTCATCGACCGCGCCCAGCTCTCCGCGCCGGGCAAGCCGCTCGGCAAGGAGCGCTGGGCCGGCGCCGTGGACTCGGTCGGCAGCCACACGCTCGCGAACGTCTGCGCGACGACCCGCTACCGGGGCGCCGTCGCGGCCTGCGGGCTCGCGCAGGGCATGGACTTCCCGGCCACGGTGGCGCCCTTCATCCTCCGCGGCGTCACGCTCTACGGCATCGACAGCGTGATGGCGCCCAGGGCGCTCCGCCTCGAGGCGTGGTCGAGGCTGGCGCGCGACCTCGACGCGACCAAGCTCGACGCCATCACGCACGAGATCGGGCTCGGCGAGGCGATCGGGGCGGCCCGCGACGTCCTCGCGGGCAAGGTCCGCGGGCGGCTCGTGGTGAACGTGAATCGCTGAGCGGTGAGGGGCCGACGGGCGCGCGTGAGCGCGCGATTCCGGGACCTCGCTCGTGACTCGCTGGAGCGGCTCGCGCAACCGCGCCGCCCGCCGCGCGCGTGGCGTCCGTGCGACAATCCGCCCGCGCCGCCCGTGCGCTGAGCGTGCTAGCGATGTGTGCTTCACAACCAGTCATGAGGCGGTCGCGCATGGGGCGAGCTCCCGCTCCAGGCGCGGGCGCCTCGCGGAGGAGTTGGATGCGCTCGAAGCTCTTGGGTGTCGTGGTGGCCCTCGCGGTCGGCTCGTCGGCGGCCGCGCTCGACGGGCCCAACCTCGTGGTGACGCGGCTGGACGTGCCCGCGGTCGTGAACAAGGCGGAGCCGGCCACGTACGTGGCGACGGTGAAGAACATCGGCAACGTCGCCACGAACTCGCCCGGCGGCGTGTACGTGGTGGTCTACTTCTCGTCCGACGCGACCATCACGCCCGACGACCCGGCGTGGGCTTCGGGCTGGTTCTCGGACTTCGCGCCCGGGCAGGAGAAGACGGTCGCGATGAACGTGCCGGCCGGCGGAGGCTCGGGGCCGGGGGTGTTCTGGGCCGGCGCGATCGTGGACGGCCCCGACGGCTACGGCGGCGCGCGCGTCCCCGAGACGAACGAGGACGACAACACGCTGCTCGGGACGCAGATCACGGTCACGCAGTCCGACCTGGCGGTCACGGGGATGGCCGGGCCGACGAGCATCCAGGCAGGCGAGACCGTCACGGTCACCGCGCACCTCAAGAACCTCGGGGACGGGCGCACGAGCGGACCCATCGGCGCGAGCGGGTTCTATCTCGCGGCGTACGTCACCGGCGACGCGAACATCACCGAGTGTGACGACGCCGGCTTCGACTGCGACCTCCAGCGCGCGCTCGTCTGGGTGGACACGATGGCTCCTGGTGAGGAGCGGGACGTCGTGCTCACGTTCAGCTCGACCATCCCCGGGTACATCGGCCTGCTCGCGGACACGGGCGAGAACCCGGCGAAGGGGACGTTCGTCTACGAGCGCGACGAGTCGAACAACGCCCTCGTTCCGGCGTTCACGGCGGTCGGGCCGGATCTCGTGGTGACGCGGCTGGAAGTCCCCGCGGTCGTGAACAAGGCGGAGCCGGCCACGTACGTGGCGACGGTGAAGAACATCGGCAACGTCGCGACGAACTCTCCCGGCGGCGTTTACGTGGTCGTCTACTTCTCGTCCGACGCGACGATCACGGCAGACGACCCGGCGTGGGCTTCGGGCTGGTTCTCGGACTTCGCGCCCGGGCAGGAGAAGACGGTCACGATGAACGTGCCGGCGGGTGGCGGCTCCGGGCCGGGGACGTTCTGGGCCGGCGCGATCGTGGATGGTCCCGACGGCTACGGCGGCGAGCGCATCCCTGAGACGAACGAGCGCAACAACACGCTCCTGGGGAGTCGGGTCACGGTCACGCAGTCCGACGTGGCGGTCACGGGGATGGCCGGGCCGACGACCATCCAGGCAGGCGAGACCGTCACGGTCACCGCTCACCTCAAGAACCTCGGGGACGGGCGCACGAGCGGCCCCATCGGCGCGAGCGGGTTCTACCTCGCGGCGTACGTCACCGGAGACGCGCAGATCACGGAGTGTGACGACGCCGGGTTCGACTGCGATCTGCAGGTCGCGCTCGCGTGGGTGGAAGTGATGGCTCCGGGTGAGGAGCGGGACGTCGCGCTGACATTCAGCTCCACCGTCCCCGGGTACGTCGGCCTGCTCGCGGACACGGCGGAGAACCCGCAGAAGGGGACGTTCGTGTACGAGCGGGACGAGTCGAACAACGTCCTCGTCCCGGCGCTGATCGCACCCTGACCGGCCGCGGGGCCCGCACGCGCGGGCCCTCCGGCGGCGCCGGGGCCAGCGGCCCCGGCCTCGTGGCTCGCACCCCCCGGCGTCCCTCTCCGCGCGGCGAGGGAGGCCGGGGTTCCGCTCGTCGCCCAGCGGCCGTGGCGCGGCGGGAGACGGCCCGTCGTGCTCGCCGCGCCCGGCCGCCTCGCGAGGCTGCGAGGCTGCGGGGCGCGGCGCCATCCGTCGGGCGCGGCGATCAGAGCGGCTCGCCGCCGAACCCCACCGTCGTGATGAACACGTCCGTGTTGCCCGCGTTCGTGGCGCCCGGGAAGGCGCCCGCCGTCGAGCCCACCACCACGACGCCGTTGGCGCCGATGGCGATCGCCGAGCCGTGATCCGACGCGGCGGTCCCGATGCTGCGCATCCACAGCTCGGTACCCGCGGGATCGAGCTTCATCACGAACGCGTCCCTGCCGCCGAAGCCACCGCCGTCGGTGAAACCGACGACGTAGACGTCTCCCGCCGCGTCGAGGGCGACCTGGCTGGGCATCTCGAAGGCGGACCAGTCGAGCACCCGGGTCCACAGCACGGCTCCGGTCGCCCCGTCCAGCTTGACGAGGACGACGTCGGTGTTGCCGGAGCCGACGACGGTGCGGTGGCCGGCGGCGTAGACGTCGCCCGCGGCGTCGAGGGCGATCGTGGTCAGGACCTGCGAGACGGTGAGGTCGCTGAGCCGCGTATCCCACCGGACGCTCCCGGCCGCGTCGAAGGCGGTGACGAACGCGCCCCCGGCCGGCGAGGTCGGGCCGCAGAAGCTCGTCCCCGTCGTGTTCGCGAAGCAGCCCGACACGACCGGCCCGGCCGCGCTCGACGCCACGTCGAACGCAAAGCCGGGCACCACGGACGTCACCGCCTGCTGGAGCCCGGCGCCGTCCACGGTGGCGACGAGGCTCCCTCCGCTGCCCATCGCCGCGACCAGCACCCCGTCGCCCCCGGGCGCCGCCGCCACCGACGCGATCTGGGTGAGCGTCCAGCCGCTCGCGACGATGCTGGGCTGCGACCACTCGTGGAGCCCCGCGGCGCTCACCTTCTCGAGAGACGAGCCCAGGTACGAACCCCCGTCGGTCACGAACGAGGTCGTCCACCGCTGCGCCACGAGGTACACGTCGCCCGCCGCGTCGATCGCGGCGGAGGACACCCGCTCCGCGTCCGCGCTCCCGAACTGGCTCGTCCACACGGGCGCGGCGAGCGGGTCGAGGTTCGCGACGAAGGCGTCGCTCAGCCCCGCGCTCGTGAAGCCCGGGAACGCGTCGCCCACGACGCCGGCGAGGAGGAGGTCTCCGGCCGAGCCGAGGAACACCGCCGTGGCGCGGTCGCCGCCGGCGGTGCCGAGCTGCCGCACGGTCCCCGGGTACGACGGCAGCGCCGTGGTCGCGACGTGGAGCGAGGCGACGCCCGCCGTGCCCCCGTAGGTCGCCACGATCTGCGCGTCACCGTCGCGCCGCGCCGTCACGAGCCCGAGCTCGTCGACGGTCGCGACGCTGGGATCCGTGCTCGCCCACTGGGGCGCCGCGATCACCAGCTCGCCGCTGGGGGCCCGGATGATCGCCGTCGCCTGGGCCGTTCCCCCGGGCACCAGCTCCATCACGAGGGGCTGCACCACGATCGACACCGGCCCGATCACCACGCTGACCGGGAGCTGCCCGGACCTCGGCACCATGGGGATCGAGACGGCGGCGTTCGTCCCGCGCGCCACGTCCACCGTGACGGATCCCTCGTGCGTGATCTCGCCGGTGGTGTCGTAGCCCCGCGCGCGGATCGTGCGGGCGCTGCCAGGCGAGACCCTGATCGTCCCCGCGGCGACCCCGTCGACGGCGGTGAGGTTGAACACCAGCGGCGTCGCGAGATCCGGCGCCGTCACGTCGATGACGATGACGTCGATGGGCGTCCCCACGACGACGGCGGTGACGCTCAGCGCCGTACCGTCACCTTCTCCTCCGGAGCGCTGCGTACCGCACGCGGTGAAGACCAGCGACGCGAGCGCCAGCGCCAGGATCGTCCCTCTCGATTGCATGTGTGCCCCCCGTAGGCATGTCGCCGCCAGGAAGGCGACCTGGCGGCCAGGGGCCATGCAACCGGGTTGGCGAGCGGGGGTGCAACCGTCCTTCCCGGGCTCACGTCATGGCTTAAGGCTGACGAGGGGCGCCGTGACGCGCGCCCTCTCTGCCGATCCGCGCTCAGCCCCGTGACGCCGGCCCCTCTAGTGGGGGACCATCCACTGCAGCCAGTACGCCTGGACGAGCACGACCACGCCGACGAGGCACGCCAGCGCGAGCGAGTGCCAGAACACGTAGCGCAGGATGGCGCCCTCGTGGCCGTCCTGCTTCGTCGCCACCGACGCCACGACGATGCTCTGGGCGTCGATCATCTTGCCCATGACGCCGCCCGAGCTGTTGGACGCGGCCGCGAGGATCGGGTTCATCCCGATCTGCTGGGCCGAGACCACCTGGAGGTTGCCGAACAGCACGTTCGACGAGGTGTCGGAGCCGGTCAGCGCCACGCCGAGCCAGCCGAGCAGCGGCGAGAAGAACGGGAACAGGAAGCCCGTCGAGGCGAACGCGAGGCCCATCGTCGAGTCGGAGCCCGAGTAGCGCGTCGTGAACCCGAGCGCGAGCATGGCGGCGATCGTGAGGAGCGAGTAGCGCACCCGCTTCAGCGTGCCGAGGTAGGTCCTCGCGAGCGTGAGGGGCGACAGCCTCAGCCACAGGCCCGCGACCACGCCGGCGAGGAGGAGGGCCGTGCCCGTGGCGGAGAGGAGGTTCAGGCTGAACCGCGCCGCCTCGGGGTGGACCTTGGCGGCGACGGGCGGGGCCTTGAGGACCAGGTTGTGGAGGAACGGCACGTCGAAGGTCGGGTTGAACAGCCCGTTCAGCCAGCTCTTCACGGCGGGCTGGCCCCACACGAACACCGAGACGGAGAGGACGATCCAGGGCATCCAGCCCATGAACGCCTCGCCGAAGGTGTGGCGGCGGAACGCGGCGGCGGCGCCCACGGACCGGCGCTGCGGCGCTGCGGCGGCCTCCGTCGCGCGCTCCTCGGGGAACCGCCACTCCTCCTTCGGCTGCCACACCTTGAGGAAGGCGTAGGTCACGACGATGCAGGACGCCGCGGCGACGATGTCGACGAGGTTCGGCCCGATGAAGTTCGAGACGAGGAACTGGGGGATCGCGAAGGAGAGCCCAGCGACGAGGCACGCCGGCCACACCCCGAGCATCCCGCGGAACCCGGCCATGGCCCACACGAGCCAGAACGGGACCATCAGCGAGAACAGCGGGAGCTGGCGCCCCGCCATCGAGGAGAGGGCCAGCTCGTTCAGGCCGGTGACCTTGGCGAGCGTGATGATCGGGGTGCCGAGCGCGCCGTAGGCCACGGGCGCGGTGTTGCCGATGAGCGCCAGGCCGGCGGCGGCGAGGGGCTTGAAGCCGAGGCCGATGAGCATCGCGGCGCTGATCGCGACCGGCGTGCCGAACCCCGCGGCCCCCTCGATGAACGCGCCGAACGCGAACGCGATGAGGAGCACCTGGATGCGCCGGTCGCCCGCGAGGCCTCCGATGGTGTCCTTCACCACCTCGAACTTCCCGGTCTTCACCGTGATGTCGTAGATGAAGATGGCGTTCAGGATGATCCAGCCGATGGGCAGGAGGCCGAAGGCCGCGCCGTACGCGGCGGTCGCCCCCGCCATGCCGAGGGGCATGCCGTAGACGCCGACCGCGATGCCCTGGGCGAGCACGAGCCCGAGCAGCGCCGCGACGTGCGCCTTCACGTGGAAGAACGCGAGCGCCGCGAGGAGGACGACCACGGGGATCGCCGCCACGAGCGCGGAGAGGTGGAGGTTGCCGAGGGGCACGTAGGTCTGCGTCCACGTCATGTCGCTCTCCTGCGGTTCGAGACGCCGGCGTTCGCGGAGCTTCCGTCACGCTGGTCTCGCACGCGGCGCGGGCGCACCCCGCCCGTTCCGGGCGACCGGTCGCGGAGCGGAGGGGAGCGGGGTCTTTCGCGGGGTGACCGGCGGGCCTCAGAGATCGAGGCGGGCCTTCACGGCGGGCAGGTGCCGGCGGCTCACCGGCACGTCCTTCCCGGACCGGGTCCGGATGACCGCGAGGCCCTCGTCGATGCTGATCTCGTCGACCTGGTCGGCGTTGACGAGGAACTGCTTGTGGCAGCGGACGAGCCCGGCGCGCTCCTCGAGCACCTTCAGCGTGAGCTCGGTGAAGAGCTCCGCCTTCGCGGTGACGACGTACACGCCGGCCTCGCTCGACCGCACGAACTCGACCTCCGGGACGTCCACCAGCTTGATCGCGCGGGCGGCGAGGCAGGGGATGCGCCGGATCTCGGCGCGCGGGTACCCGGGCCGGGCCTCGGCGCCGGGGAGCTTCCGCAGCCGCTCCACGGTCTTCGCGAGCCGCTCGCGCGAGACGGGCTTCAGGAGGTAGTCGAGGGCGCGCTCCTCGAAGGCGCGCAGCGCGAACGCGTCGTGGGCGGTGACGAAGACGATCGCCGGCAGCTCGTCGTCGTCCAGCATCGAGAGGAGCTCGAACCCGGAGATGGCCGGCATCTGGATGTCGAGGAACACCACGTCCGGCCGCTGCTTGCGGATGGCCTGGATGGCCTCGACGGCGTTGCCGCAGCGGCCCGCGATCGAGAACGCGCCGGTCTCGAGGAGGAGCGACTCGAGCTCCTCGCGCGCGTGCAGCTCGTCGTCCACGATGAGGGCCCGCATCACGCGGCGGCTCCCTTCCCGGGCAGGCACACCGTCACGCGCGTGAGCTCCTGCGGCACGCAGGTGACGGTCAGGCCGAACGCCTCTCCGAAGAGGTTCTTCACGCGCTTGTCGACGATCTGCATGCCGAGGCCGGCCTTCTCGCGCGGCTGCTCCTTCCACGCGCCGCCGTTGTCCTCGACCTCGATGAGCGCCGCGCCGTCCTTCCGGAAGGCGCGGATGGTGGCGCGCCCCTCGCCGAGCATGTCCGAGAGCCCGTGCTTGAAGGCGTTCTCGACGAGCGGCTGGAGGGTGAACGCGGGCATCTCGAGCGAGAGGAGCTCCGGGTCCACGTCGGTCTCGACGGCGATGCGCCCCTCGAACCGCGCCTTCTCGATCTCGAGGTACGCGCCGACGTGCTCGAGCTCCTCGCGGAGCGTCGACACGTCGCTCGAGCGCTTCAGGTTCTTGCGGAAGAAGTTCGAGAGGTGGATGAGCAGGTCCCGCGCGCGGTCGCCGTCGCGGCGCAGGATGGCGATGATGGTGTTGAGCGCGTTGAACAGGAAGTGCGGGTTCACCTGCGCCTGGGCGAGCTTCAGCTCCGACATGACGAGCAGGCTCTTCTGCTCCTGGTAGCGCGCGATGAGGAGCTGGCTCGAGAGCACGGCGCCGAGCCCCTCGCCGAGCGACTTGTTCATGTTGAGGAAGCGGCGCCCGCGCGGCTCGAAGAGCTGGACCGTCCCGACCACGCTGCCGTCCACCTGCAGCGGCGCGATCACCATCGAGCTGAGCTGGCAGCTCGGCGACACCGTGCAGTCGTAGGCCTGGCGGACGCCGTCGGCGAACACGACCGCGTTCTCCGCGATCGACTGGCGCGTGTAGGGCGAGGCGATCGGGTTCCCCGGCAGGTGGTGGTCGGAGCCCATGCCGGCCCAGCCGAGGACGCGCTCGGTGTCGGTGACCCCCACCGCGCCGACGCCCGTCTCCTCCTTGATGATCGCGGCGAGCTCGCCGGCGGTGTCGCGGCCGATCCCGCGCACGAGGAGGCGCAGCGTGCGGTCCGCGACCTTGAGGGCGCGGGCCGAGGACGTCGCCGCGACGCGGTCCTGCTCGCGCTGGCGCTCGAGGAGCACCGCCATGAAGAGCGCGGCGCCGATGGGGTTCGCGATCACCATGGGCCCGGCGATCGCCTTCACGATCGCGATGGCCTGCTCGGGCGGCGCCTGCGTCAGGTACCGCACGATCACCATGTGGAGGATCTCGCCGACGAGGGTCGTCGCGAAGGCGACCCGCGGCGTCATCAGGCGCTCGGGCCGGCGCTTCAGGGCGACGTGCACGAGGCCGCCGAGGAGGCCCTCCAGCGTGGTGGAGACGGCGCCCGGGAAGGCGGCCGCGCCGCTCATCGCGGTCACGCGGTGGAGGCCGGCGGTGGCCCCCACGAGCATCCCGAGCGCGGGGCCGCCCAGCAGGCCGGCGAGCGTCGAGCCGACCGCCCGCGCGTTCACGATGGCCTGCCCGCCGACGACCGGCACGCCGAGGTAGTTCCCGAGGATCGCGATGCCGCTGAAGACGAGGTACAGGCGGATCTTGCCGCGGGGGCGGGGCCAATCGGGCTTGAGCGGCCGGAACGCGGGGGACCGGCAGTACAGGTAGAAGATGACGAGGAAGACCGAGAGCGCCTCGATGAGCTGCAGCGCGAGCTTCATGCCGGTCTCCCGTCGGCCGCGCGTCCCTCCTCGAGGTCGGGAGGGGCGCGGCGAGCGGGCATTATGGCCCCCGCGCCGTCCTGCGCGAAAGCCCGCCGGCCGAGCTCCGAGTCGGCGGGTGACGCGGCGCCTGCGATCGGGCGCGGCGAGCGCGGGGGCTAGAACAGCTCGCCGGCGCCCTCCCTCTCGGCTGCCTTCACCGACGCCAGCCCCACCATCCGGCGTACGTGGGCGGGGTGCTCGAGCTCGTCGAGCAGGAAGTTCGCCAGGTCGGCGCGGCTCAACGTGAGGCGGGCGCCGGGAGGCATCCGGCCGTCCCCCACGCCGTAGGCCCGCGTGAGCCCGCCGTTCGTCAGCCGCGGCGGTCGAGCGATGGTCCAGTCCAGGCCGCTCTCGCTCACGATGTGCTCCATCTCGGCGGAGTCCCTCGCCACGTTGCGCAGGAACGTCCGGCGCGCGATCGCGCTCAGGAGCCCGTCCGCCTCGAAGAGCACGGCCACGCCGACGATGAGGAGCCTTCGCACGCCGGTCGCCTCCATCGCGGCGACCGTGCTCCGCGCGCAGTCGCCCACGAGGGTGGTCGGCCCCAGCCCCGCGGGCCCGAGCGCCGACAGCACGGCGTCGTGACCGGACATCACCGCGCGCAGCGCGTCGCGGTCGCGCGGGTCGCCCTGGACCACGCTCAGGCCGTCGCGGAGGAGGGGCTCGAGCTTCTCCGGCGAACGCACGAAGGCGGTCACGAGGTGGCCGCGCCAGCGAGCCTGCTCGACGATCGCGCGACCGGTGCCACCCGTCGCGCCGAGGACGAACAGCCTCTTCTTCTTCCCCCCGAGGTCCTCTCGCTCCAAGGCTGAAGCGCTCAAGCTCGCGTCCTTCCGCTCGGCGATGCGGTCGTCCCGTGGGTCGGGCGGCGCTCCCGAGACCGGGGCGGAACTGCACGGCGCAGGCCACGTCGCGGCGCTCTCGGGGCTCCGAAAAGCCCCCCCGAACGCTCGCGATTGCCCTCGCGGCGAATCCTCGCGGAGGCGCGGCGCGGCCGCGGCCTGAGCAGATCGCTCAGGACGTGAGCGCCGACCTCGCGGCTCGGCGTGGAGCCGTGACGAGCCGCCGACCTACGTGGGGCCGTTCTGGGAGAAGCGCCTCAGGAAGGCCCGGGTCCGCTCGTTCCTGGGGTTGTCGATGAGCTCCCGGGCCGGGCCTTCCTCCACGATGACCCCGCCGTCCATCAGCATGGCGCGATCGGCCACCTCGCGGGCGAAGCCCATCTCGTGAGTGACGACCACCATCGTCATCTTCTCGGCGGCCAGGGCACGCATGACCTTGAGGATCTCGCCCGTCAGCTCGGGGTCGAGGGCGCTCGTCGGCTCGTCGAAAAAGAGCACCTGCGGATCGAGGGCGAGGGCGCGCGCGATGGAGACGCGCTGCTTCTGACCGCCCGAGAGCTCGCAGGGATAGGCACCGGCCTTGCCGGTGAGGCCCATCTTCTCGAGCAGCGCGAGCGCCACCTCCCGCGCCTCGGCCTTCCCGCGCCCCAGCACGCGCACCTGCGCCTCGGTGATGTTGCGAAGCACGGAGAAGTGGGGGAACAGGTTGAAGTCCTGGAACACGAGGCCGAGCTTGAGGAGCGCGCTGCGCAGCGTGGCCTTGTCGGCGTAGACGCCGCGGTCGAGGATCCGGGTGCCGCAGATGGAGATGCTGCCGCTGCTGGCGGTCTCGAGGTGGGTGACGGCGCGGAGCAGCGTGGACTTGCCCGAGCCCGACGGCCCGATGATGGCGAGCACCTCGCCCTGGTGCACCGAGAAGGAGATGTCGGTGAGGACCCGGAGGTCGCCGAAGGACTTGGAGAGGTGGTCGACGGTGACGACGTCCATGGCCCGGCTCAGCTGTAGTACTCGAGCTTCCGCTCGGCGCGGAGGAAGAGCTCGGAGACCGCCCAGTTCATGACGAAGTAGAACACCCCCGCCACGAAGATGGGCGTGGTGGAGAACTGACGCGCGGAGGCGTTCTGCGCCACCCGGAAGAGCTCGGCCACGCCGATGGTCTGGGCGAGGGCGGTGTCCTTCACGAGCGTGATGACCTCGTTGGCGGAGGCCGGCAGGATTCGCTTCACCACCTGGGGCAGGACGATCCGGAAGAAGGTGTCGGCGCGCGTGAAGCCGAGCACCTTGGCGGCCTCGTACTGGCCCTTCGCGATCGACTGGATGCCACCGCGGTAGATCTCGGCGAAGTAGGCGGCGTAGTTGATGGTGAAGGCCACGATCACGGCGGTGAACCGATCGTACGAGGCCTCGAACAGATAGTAGGGGGCGAAGTAGACGAAGAGGATCTGCAGGATGAGCGGCGTGCCGCGCATCACGAGGATGTAGAGGTTGACCGGGACGCGCAGGAGCCGGCTCGCCGACATGCGGCCGAGCGCGACCGGCAGGGCGAGGGGGAGCGCGAAGACCAGCGTCAGGAAGAAGATCTCCAGGGAGACGAGCGATCCCTGGAGCATCGCCCCCAGCAGCTTCACCATGCGCGGGTGCTCACTTCCCGACGACCGAGATGTCCGAGCCGAACCACTTCGTGGTCACCTTGGCGAGCGTGCCGTCCTTGGCCATGCTCTCCAGCGCGCCCTGCACCGCGTCCCGGAGGGCGAGATCGTTCTTGCGGAAGCCCACCCCGAACACCTCGGGGGCGAGCGTCTCCTTCAGGACGGCGTAGGCCTTGCCCGAGCGCTTGATGTTGTCGTCGGCGACGATGAGGTCCATCACCACCGCGTCCACGCCGCGGGCCTCGAGGTCCATCAGGGCGGTGAGGTTGTCCTTGAACTCCACCACCTCCTCGAGCGACGCGCGGAAGGCCTTGGCGCCCTCGAGGGCGTCGGCGGCCGAGGAGCCGGCCTGGAGGCCGACCTTCTTCCCCTTGAGGCTCGCGAGGGTGGAGTAGCCGGAGGCCTTCTTCACCACCACCACCTGGGCGTTGCGCAGGTACGGCTTCGTGAAGCTCATCGCCTTCTTGCGCTCGTCGGTGATCGTGAAGCCGTTCCAGATGCAGTCGATCTTGCCGGTGTTGAGCTCCTGCTCCTTGGCGTTCCAGTCGATGGCCTGCGGGACGAGCTTCACGCCGAGCCGCCGCGCGACCTCCTTCGCCAGGTCGATGTCGTAGCCGACGATCTGGTTGTCGTCGTTCCGGAAGCCCATCGGCGGGAACGAGTCGTCGAGGCCGAGGACGAGCGTGCCCTTCTTCTTCACCGTCTCGAGCGAGGTGTCGGCGGCGAGGGCGGTGGCGTGGAGCGCCACGAGGGCGAGCGCGGCGAGCAGGGTCTTCTTCATCGGCGGTTCCTTCGCGTGGGCCTGGGGCGTCGGCGGGCGCCCTGTTCGGGGGCAGCGGAACTTCGCACGCGAGGCGGGCGTCGGCAAGGGGCCTCGATCTCCTGGATCGACGCCTCGCGAGGGGCCCGGCGCATGAACGGCCGTGCACAACATATCCCGTTGACCGTGACCGTGAACCACCATAGGTTGGGTCTCGCGCTGGTGCTCGGGGTTCGCTCCGAGCGAATAGGGAACCCGGTGAGATTCCGGGGCTGCCCCGCAGCGGTAAGCGAGAACGACCTCCGCCACACGCACTGGCCGGTTCGGCTGGGAAGCGGCGGACAGTAGGGTCCGGGAAGCCCCGGAGCGCTCGCGAGCCCGAAGACCTGCCAGCGACCGTCGCCCGGATGCTCGGGCGGCGGCACGACCGACACGCCTCGTGGGAGGGCGGAGGGTCCTCGGCGCACTGCCCTCGTACGGGCCGTCGTGTGCTCGGGTCCTCCTCCGTGCCCCGAGGCCGCCACGAGGAGGGCCCGTGTTCGAGACCATCGAGAAGCGCGACGGACGGGTGGTCCCGTTCGACGCCGAGCGCATCCAGCGAGCCATCGCCAAGGCGGGGGCCGTCACCGGCGAGGTCGACGCGCCCGAGGCGAGGCGGCTCTGCCAGCGCGTCCTCGCCATCGCGATCGCTACGATCGAGGGCCGGCCGTCGGTGGAGCGGATCCAGGACGTCGTCGAGGAGGTGCTTCTCGCGAGCCCGTACCGGCGCACGGCGCGGGCGTACGCCGTCTACCGCGAGCAGCACCGCGCGCTGCGCGAGATCTCCGACACGGCCAGCGTGGCGCTCGTCGACGCCTACCTGGAGCGCTCCGACTGGCAGGTGGCCGAGAACGCCAACATGGCGTTCAGCCTGCAAGGCCTCAACAACTACGTCGCGAGCCACGTGAGCTCCACCTACTGGCTCGAGCGGCTCTATCCGCCCGAGGTGCGGGACGCCCATCGCTCGGGCGACCTCCACCTCCACGACCTGAACCTCCTCGCCGTCTACTGCGTCGGCTGGGATCTCGCCGACCTCCTCACCGAGGGGTTCCGAGGGGCGCCCGGGAAGGCCGAGAGCGCGCCGGCGCGCCACTTCCGCACCGCCCTCGGCCAGATCGCGAACTTCTTCTACACGCTCCAGGGCGAGGCGGCGGGCGCGCAGGCGTTCTCGAGCCTCGACACGTACCTCGCGCCGTTCATCCGGCACGACGGGCTCGGCTACGAGGAGGTGCGCCAGGCGCTCCAGGAGTTCGTCTTCAACCTCAACGTGCCGACGCGCGTCGGGTTCCAGACGCCGTTCACGAACGTCACCCTCGACCTCGAGTGCCCCGCGCTGCTCCGCGACGAGGCGATCGTCCTCGGGGGCGAGCGGCAGGCGGCCACGTACGGCGAGTTCCAGGCGGAGATGGACCTGTTCAACCGCGCCTTCCTCGACGTCATGGCCGGCGGCGACGCGAAGGGGCGCGTCTTCACGTTCCCGATCCCCACCTACAACGTCACGCCCGGCTTCGACTACGAGGACCCCCGGCTCGATCGCCTCTGGGAGGTCACCGCCCGGTACGGCCTCCCGTACTTCGCGAACTTCGTGAACTCGGAGCTCTCGCCGGAGGACGCCCGCAGCATGTGCTGCCGCCTCCGCCTCGACACGCGCGAGCTCGAGCGGCGCGGCGGCGGCCTCTTCGGCGCGAGCCCGCTCACGGGGTCCATCGGCGTCGTCACCGTGAACCTGCCGCGCCTCGGCCACCTCGCGCGCGACGAGGCCGACTTCATGGCTCGCCTGGACCGGGTCATGGACCTCGCCCGCGACAGCCTGGTCCTCAAGCGGAAGATCCTGGAGCGCTACACCGAGCAGGGCCTCTATCCGTACGTCCGCCACTACCTGCGCCACATCCGCGCCCGGAGCGGCTCGTACTGGCGCAACCACTTCTCCACCATCGGCCTCGTCGGGCTCGCGGAGGCCGCCGACAACCTGCTCGACACGACGCTCGCGAGCGGGCCCGGTCGCGCCTTCGGGCTCCGGGTGCTCGACCACATGCGCGCTCGGCTCGAGCAGTACCAGGCGGAGACGGGCAGCCGGTTCAACCTGGAGGCGACGCCGGCCGAGGCGACGAGCTACCGGCTCGCCAGGCTCGACAAGGCGCGCCACCCGGGCATCCGCTGCGCGAACGAGGACGCGGCCGTCCGGGGCGCCGCACCGTACTACACGAACTCCTCCCAGCTCCCGGTGGACGCGAGCGACGACGTCTTCGCGGTGCTCGATCACCAGGACGAGTTCCAGGCGCGGTACACCGGCGGGACCGTCCAGCACGTCTTCGTCGGCGAGGCCATCGACGACCCCTCGACCGTGAAGAGGTTCGTGCGAACCGTGTGCGAGCGCTACCGGCTCCCGTACTTCACCGTCACGCCGACGTTCTCCGTGTGCGGCGAGCACGGGTACCTCGCCGGTGAGCACCCGACCTGCCCGCGGTGCGGCGCCGCCGCCGAGGTCTACTCGCGGATCGTCGGGTACCTCCGCCCCCTGCAGCAGTGGAACGCGGGCAAGCAGGCCGAGTTCGAGCGGCGCCTGTCGCTCCGCCCGGGCGACGCCGCCGAGGTGCCCGCTTGATCATCGCGGCCCTGCGGCCCTGCTCCTTCGTCGATTGGCCCGGGAGGCTCGCCGCCGTCGTCTTCACGCAGGGCTGCAACCTCGCCTGCCGCTACTGCCACAACCCGTCGCTGCTCGCGGCCACGGCGGCGCGACCCGTGCCGGAGGGCGAGGTGCTCGCGCTCCTCGAGGCGCGGCGCGGGCGGCTCGACGGGCTCGTCGTGACCGGTGGCGAGCCCACGCTGCACGCGGGCCTGGCGCCGTTCCTGGCGCGGGTGAAGGCGCGCGGGTTCGCGGTGAAGCTCGACACGAACGGCACGCGGCCGGAGGTGGTCGCGGCGCTGCTCGCGGCGGGGCTCGTCGACTTCCTGGCCGTCGATCTGAAGGCGCTGCCCCAGGCCGCGGAGTGGCTGACCGGCTCGGCCGAGCAGCCCTTCGGGGCTCGCCGCTGCCTCGAGCTCGCGCTGGCGGCGGGGATCGAGCACGAGGTGCGGACGACGCTCGCCTCCCCCGTCCACGACGCCGGCGAGCTCGACGCCCTGGCGGCGTTCGCGGCCGGCGCGCAGCGCTGGGCGGTCCAGCGCTTCCGCCCGGGCGGCCACCTCGACGACGGATGCGGGCTCGCGCCCCCGGACGAGCGACTGCTCGCGGCGGCGGGGCACGCGGCCGCGGCGCACGGGCTGACGCTCTCCGTGAGATGAGGGGCGCCGTGGAGGCCGAGAGGAGCCACCGTCGCCGGGAGCTCGGCGAGGAGCCCATCCCGGTCGCCGCTGGAGAGGTGGTCGAGCGCGACGGCTTCACGTTCGCAGACTTGCTGCCACGGCCCGCCGGGGATCCGGCAGCGCAGCGGTAGGAGACCCCGCGCGCGAACGCCTTGACATCGAGGCTAACCGCAACTTATTCTGTTACGAGTTGCGATGAGCCCGAGCAGCCGCCTCACGGTAGCGATCCACATCCTCACGCTGCTCGCCCACGAGGCGAGCGGTGAGCCCGTCACGTCCGAGTACATCGCCGGCAGCGTGGGCACGAACCCGGTCGTCATTCGACGGCTGCTCGCGATGCTGAGGAAGTCGAAGCTCGTCCGCTCCCAGGGCGGGCCCGGCGGCGGGTGGCAACTCGTCGTTCCCGCCAGAGGGATCACCCTCCGCGACGTCTACCGTGCCGTCGAGAGCGAGGCGCTCTTCCCGCTGCACGCGAGCACGCCGAACCCCCGGTGCCCCGTGGGCAGGACCATCCAGGCGGCGCTGGCCGGCCGCTACGGCGAGGCCCGGCTCGCCCTCGAGCGGGATCTCGAGCGGACGACGATCGCCGATCTGCTGCAGGAGGTGACGAGGCTCGCGCGCTGACGCCGGAAGGTCGAACCCCTTTTTTTGGCCGCATCTGTAGCTCAACCAGTTACGAATACGAGAGAGAGAAGAGACATGATCGTCGTCACCGGAGCCACGGGCCACCTCGGCCGCCTCGTCGTCGAGAGGCTCCTCACGAAGGTACCGGCCCGCGACATCGCGGTCGCGGCGCGGAACCCCGATCGGGCGAAGGACCTCGCCGCGCTCGGCGTCGAGGTGCGGCGCGCCGACTACGCGAAGCCCGACACGCTGGGCCCCGCCCTGGCCGGCGCGGAGAAGGTCCTGCTCATCTCGTCGAGCGAGGTCGGGCAGCGCGTGCCGCAGCATTCCGCCGTCGTGGAGGCCGCGAAGGCCGCCCGCGTGCGACTCCTCGCCTACACGAGCGTGCTGCACGCAGGGACCTCGAACCTCGCGCTCGCCGCCGAGCACCAGGCCACCGAGGCGGTGATCCGCGGGTCCGGCGTGCCGTACGTGTTCCTGCGGAACGGCTGGTACCTCGAGAACTACACGGAGCACCTGGCGCCGGCGCTCCAGCACGGCGCCCTCGTGGGCAGCGCGGGGGATGGCCGGATCGCCGCGGCGGCGCGTGCCGACTACGCCGACGCCGCGGTCGCGGTGCTCACCCGCGACGTCGAGAAGCCCGTGTACGAGCTCGCCGGCGATCATCCGTTCACGATGGCCGAGCTCGCCGACGAGCTGTCGCGGCAGACCGGCAAGCAGATCGCGTACCGGGACCTGCCGCCCGACCAGTACCGGGCGGTGCTGATCGGCGCCGGGATGCCGGGCGCTGCGGCGGACCTGTACGTGGACGCGGACGTCCACGTCGCGAAGGGCGAGCTCGACGATTCGAGCGGCGAGCTGAGGCGTCTCATCGGCCGGCCCACGACGCCGCTCGCGGCGGCCGTGCGTGCCGCGCTGGGGCGCTGAGGGCGCGTCGCGCGGCCGCGCTACCGGCCCGCGGCGGCCTCGTCGTCACGGCAGCAGGCCCTCGCCGAGGGCCTGCCGCATCACCTCGGCGAGCGTGTCGAGCGAGCCGCTCGTGTCCGTGCGGGTGGTGGTCCTCGTGGGCGTCACCGAGCCCGACTCCCCCGCCGCGACGAAGGGCAGCGGCCGGCGACCGAGGCGCATGAGCCGCTCGTCGTAGAACGCGCTCCTCGCCTTCTCGCGCAGCCTCCGCGAGAGCTCGAGCATGTTGCCGGTGCTCGAGGGCTGCATCCCGGCCCCGAGGCAGGAGAAGTCGAGCTGGGTCTCCGAGAGCGTCGCCGCGCGTCCACTGCGGGCGTAGACGAGGATCACCTGCTCGAGCTCCTCCTTCGACGAGCGCACCGCCTGCGTGGAGGTGCGAGTCATGCCGAGGCCGCCCGTCAGCACGGCCCTGCCGACCGAGAAGCGCTTCGACTTCTCGAGGCGCTCGACCTCGGACCGCGAGGCGCGGAGGCCGCGGAACAGGGCCGTCACGTCGGCCCACGCGAACGTCGTCGGCTCCCCGAACCGCGGCGTGAGCGTGAGCCCCAGGTCGTCGAGTGCAAAGGAGTGAGCCACGATGCGTTCCCGGTCGGACGGGCAACGGGCCTCGACCGCCACGGCCGCGAGCCCGGCCTCGCGCAGCGCGAGGACGAGCCGGTCGGCCTCGTCCGGCGCGAGTCTGGCGAGGAGCGCGGGTGGCTCGGGGGCGAGGCGCATGCGAGCCTCGGCCAGCGTCAGCCCCGCGGCGTCGGCCACCGCGTGCGCCGCCTCGTCGGGGCGCATCGCGGGGCGGACGAGGGCCACGAGCTTCATCCGGTCACCGTAACAGACCGGCGACAGGGACGGACCCCGCGCACCGACCGTGCCGCGCCGCCGGCTCCGCGGCCGCGCCCGCAGGCCGGGCGGTCGGCCGGCTCGCCGTAGAGGGTCGGCCCGAGCCCCTCCGTGACGTGCGCCTCGACCGCACGCGGCGAATTCGACACGAGAGCATCACTTCCGCTCGCGGGGTCCGAGGTGGCAAGGCAGGAGCAGCGCGACGAGATTCGCGGCGCGGCGGCCGCGGCGCCGCCCGTGGCCCGCTCGCTCTCCGCGCTCCTGAAGGAGCTGGCGCGCGCGCCCGCGGTGCGTCCGGGTTCGTGGGAGGGCGCGCTGCGGCCCGGCGCGGCGATCGGCCGCTTCGAGCTCGTGCGCGAGATCGGCCGGGGCGGGTTCGGGATCGTGTGGGAGGCCCGCGACACCGAGCTCGGGCGATCGGTCGCGTTCAAGGCGGTGCGGCTCGAGACGCGAGTGGCCGCCCGCGAGGAGCGGCTCCTTCGCGAGGCGGAGCTCGCCGCGCGGCTGTCGCACCCGAACATCGTGACGCTCCACGACGCCGGCCGGAGCGAGCACGGGCCGTACCTCATCCTCGAGCTCCTGCGCGGGGAGACGCTCGCCGAGCGGCTGCAGGCCGGGGAGCTGCCGCTGCGTGAAGCGGTCCGGATCGCGGCGGAGGTCGCGAAGGGGGTCGCGCACGCGCACGGCCAGGGGGTCATCCACCGCGACCTCAAGCCGGCGAACGTGTTCCTCTGCGAGGACGGGCAGGTGAAGGTCCTCGACCTCGGCCTCGCGCACGCGTTCGGCCAGCGCAAGGTGGACGGAGGGACGGTCGAGTACATGGCGCCCGAGCAGCGCCGGGGCGCCCCGGAGGACGAGCGGACCGACGTGTTCGCGCTGGGTGCGATCCTCCACCGCCTGCTGGCCGGCTCGCCGGCCCGCGGGGAGGGGAGGGCGCGCGTCGCGGCGCTCGAGGTGCCGGACGCGCCCGCGCTCGGCGAGCTCGTGGGGCGGATGCTCGAGGTGGATCCCGTGAAGCGCCCGCGCGACCTGGGCGAGGTGCTCGGGGCGCTCACCGTTCTCCAGCGCGACCTCGAGCGACCGGAGCGAGCCGACGCCCCCGCGGCCCGCGCCCGGCCTCGTCGCCGGCTCGCCCGGGTTCGCCGGCGGCTCGCCGGGCGCGCCGGCGCGCTCGTCCTCGCCTCGGCGATCGCCGCGGTCGCCGTCGTCGCGGCCGTCGCGGCGTCGCCCGCCGTCCGCGAGCACCTCCTGGGCTTCGCGCGCCGCCCGGCGCTCCCCGACGAGAAGCTGGTCGCGGTGCTGCCGTTCCGTCAGGTGGGGGGGAGCCGCTCGGACGAGGCGTTCTCGGCCGGCCTCGTCGAGCTCGTCACGAACAAGCTGCGCCAGCTCGAGCAGCTCCGCAGCTCGCTGCGCGTCGTCTCCCCGAGCGACGTGCTGAAGGAGAAGGTGGCGAGCGCGAAGGAGGCGCGGTCCGCCTTCGGCGCGACCCTCGCCGTCACGGGGAGCGTCCACTGGGATCGCGATCGGGTCGTCGTGGCCGCGGACCTCGTGGACGCGAGGACGCTGCTCGTGGTCGCCGCGCGCGACGTGGAGGCGCCGAGGGCGGACGCTGCCGCGCTGCAGCGGGCGCTCGTCGAGCGCGTGGCCGAGATGCTCGAGATCGAGCTCGGGCCCGAGGCGGGGCGGAGCGCGTTCGCGGATCCGCCGCCCGCGCCGGGCGCCTACGAGTTCTACCTGGAGGGGAGGGGCTATTTGCAGCGGTACGACCGCGCCGAGAACCTCGACAGCGCGGTGGCCGTGTTCGACCAGGCCCTGGTGCGCGATCCCGCGTACGCCCTCGCCCACGCCGGCAAGGCGGAGGCCTTCCTCCGCCGGTACGATCTCACGAAGGACGCACGCTTCCTCGAGCAGGCGCGGGCCAGCGGCCGGCGCGCGATCGAGCTCGACGAGCGGCTCGCCCCCGTGCAGCTGACGATGGGGCTCGTCCACGCGGCCTCCGGCGACCACGCGAGCGCGATCCGGAGCTTCGAGCGCGCGCTCGAGCTCGAGCCCGCGAGCGCCGACGCGTACCGCGAGCTGGCGCGGGCCTACGACGCCGCGGGGCGGACACAGGAGGCGGAGGCGACCTACCGGCGCGCCATCCAGCTCCGGCCCAGCTCCTGGGCGGCGTACAAGGACCTCGGCGTCTTCTACAACCGGCACGAGCGGCTCACCGAGGCGCTGCCGCTGTTCCAGCGCGTCGTCCAGCTCACGCCCGACAACTACGCGGGCTACGCGAACCTCGGCGGCCTCTACCTGCGCCTCGGGCTGCACGACGAGGCCGCGGCCGCGCTCGAGAGGTCCCTCTCGCTCCGCCCCACCGCGCAGGCGCACGCGAACCTCGGCGCGGTCTACTTCTACGAAGGACGGTTCCGGGACGCCGTGCCAGCGTACCGCGAGGCGGTCCGGCTCGGCCGGAGCGACGCGCGCGTGTGGGGCGCCCTGGCCGACTCGGAGCGCTGGTCGGGGCTGGCCGAGGACGCCGCGCGCGACTACCGGCAGGCGATCGCGCTCCTGGAGAAGGAGCTCGCCGTCGATCCGCGCAGCGCCGAGCCCTGGTCGAGGCTCGCCATCCACGAGGCCGCGCTCGGCGAGCGGGACAAGGCGGCGGCGAGCATCGGGAAGGCGCTGCGGCTCGCTCCCGGCGATGGGCTCGTGCTCTTCCGGTCCGCCCTCGTGAAGGCCGACGCGGGCGACACCGAGCGCGCGCTCGACGCCGTGCGCGCCGCGCTCGAGGCCGGCTACCCGCGGGAGTTCATCCGGAACGCGCCGCCGCTCGCGCTGCTCGGACGGGATCCGCGCTTCCGGGCGCTCGTCGATCGCAAGGAGCCGGCGGTATCGAACCCGAAGTGACCGTCAAGGAGAGAGCAGATGCCCGACGCCAAGAAGAAGCAGGTGGAACCGAGCGCCTTCGTGAACATCATCGTGCACGACGACACCCTCACCGTCAGCCCCACGATCGTCAGGGCCGCGGCGGGCGAGGTCGTCCAGTGGCAGGCGCCGGGAGCGGACTCGTTCGTGCTCGTCTTCAGGGACGGCGCAGCGCTCGCCGGGCGGAACGAGCGTGACGAGGAATACGGCAGCGGCGTGGAGGTGAGCTCCCTCCCCGGGGACTTCGTCGTCGACGACAAGGCGAAGGCGCTGTTCGCGGTCGCCCGCTGGGGAGCGTCCGGCCCCATCGCGCGCGCCACCCTCCGCGACCTGAAGGGCGTCCACACGTACCAGCTCGCGATCCGCAAGGGCGACAAGCTCTACCTGGACGTGGGCTGCCCGGAGGTCATCATCCAGTAGGGCGTCGCGCTCGCTCGCCTCGCCCGGCGCCGACTGCTGCCTGAGATCACCTCCGCGCGAACTTCAGGTGGACCACGCCCGGCGCGGCCACCGTGCGCACGAGCTCGAGGCCGCGCAGGTCGTCGCCGACGCCGTCGAACAGCCGCTCGCCCGAGCCCAGCAGCGCGGGCACGAGGTGGAGCTCCATCTCGTCGACGAGGCCCGCGGCGAGATACTGCCGGGCCACGCTCGCGCCCCCCGCGAGCGACACGTCCCTTCCCCCCGCGGCGCGCCGGGCCTGCTCGAGCGCGGAGTCGGGGCCGTCGGTGACGAACGTGAAGGTCGTCCCGCCCTCGAGGACGAGCGGCTCTCTCGCGTGATGGGTGAGCACGAAGACGGGGTGGTGGAAGGGTGGATTGGCCCCCCACCAGCCGTTCCAGGGGCTCTCGGGATTCCACGGTCCGGGGTGGCCCCCGAACATGTTCCGCCCCATCACCGTGGCGCCGATGTTCACGAGAGACTCCTCGACGACGGGGGTGCTCTCGTTCACCTCTCCACCCTGGAGGCCATGCGGCGCGCGCCAGACGGCGAGCGGGAGCGCCCACTGGTGCAGGCGCATGCCACCCTCGCCGAGCGGGTTCTCCACGCTCTGACGCGGACCGGCCACGAAGCCGTCCAGGGACATCGAGATCCTGAAGCGCAGCTTGGACATCGAGGACTCCAGCGCCGCGCGTGACGCGCGACGGCGCCCGGCGGCGGATCGGAACCGGGTTCCTGCGTGCGCCGCGGGCTAGTCGCCCCCGAGCTCGCAGCCGGTGCAGAGAAAGACAGGCTCGGTGTCGTCGGCGCCAGGCTGGACGCGCTCGAGCGCCGCCTCGCGGCTCAAGGCCTTGCCACACCGGTCGCACTCGGGAAAGTCGTCCGCGCTCGAGCCGGGGCGGGAGAGGTACCTCGAAGCGGTGTCGGCATGGGGTTCCGTCGCGGAGTTCATGAGACATGGATGTCCGCTGCGGCACGCCGCCGCAACGCTCGGCTGGGCCGTGCCTCCGAGCGGCGGAACGCCTCCCGCGGGGTGCTTGCCGGCGCAGCGCCGCAGCGCCGGTCTCGCCTCTGACGTGGACGCGTGTGCTCCACGAGACCGTCGGGAGCGCGAGATCGTCCGGCCCGGACCGTTTGACATGCTCGTACGCACCGTGTAGTCCGAAACGCACCGATGGGGGCGCTCTATCGCACGCATGCGTGCAGGATCGTCGCCGTGGCGACGCTCCTCCTGTGCGCGACCGCCGCGGCAGACGAGGGCGCCGTCGCGGAGCTGCCAGCGTTCACGTTCCGTGGAAGGCTCGAGTGGGTGACCGCGGTCGGCGGATCGTCTCCCCGCGACACGGATCAGAATCCGCGGAACGTCCTCGGCGCGCCGCAGGCGGCGGGCGGGTCGGAGCTGCGTCCGGACCTGCGGGTCGAGCACGGGTCGATCCTCCAGCTCTTCGCCCGGCCGCGCCTGCGCGTGCAGGTGACGAAGTCCCGCGCCGCGAGCGAGTGGCAGGCCGAAGAGCGCGAGGCCTCCGCGGAGTGGCTCGAGCTGTACGGTGCCTGGCGCGTCTCCGATCGGCTCGCGCTCGCCTACGGGCTCCAGAACTTCCAGTGGGGCCCCGCGGAGCTCGTTAGCCCGTCGAACCGGATCTTCCACGAGACGGGGTTCCTGCGCGATCCGCTCTACACGGTGCGTGGGAAGCACCTCGCGCGCGTGAACGTCTCGCTCGGGTCCGCGTGGAGCGCCGTCGTCCTCGCCGAGATCGAGCCGAACGGCGCCGAGCCGTTCGTCGCGCGGGAGCCGTTCGAGCCGAAGGCGCAGGCCAAGGCCGAGTGGTCGGCGCCCGATGGCGGCGGCTACCTCGGGGTCACCGGAGGCGCCGGCGAGAGCTCGCGCGGCTGGTTCGGCGAGTACGGAGCCGTCTCGCTGACCGACGGGCTCTCGATCTACGCCGACGCGGTCCACCAGTCCGGCTCGCGCGCCTGGTATCCCGTGGACGGCGCCGGGACCGTCTCGTTCCGGCAGACCGGGACGGGCCGCGGCCTCCGCACGCTCGCGCTCGGGGGCGTCCGCTACACGTTCGCGGGTGGGGCCGACCTCCGGCTCGAGTACGTGTTCGACGAGGCGGGCTGGACCGAGGCGCAGCTGGCCCTCGGGGCACGCGCGGTGTCCTTCGCGAGCGACGCGCCCGCGCCCGAGAGCCTCGCGGCCTGGCTCGAGCCCGGCTTCGAGATCGTCGGCCGGCAGCACGCGTACGCCTCGCTCCGCCTGCCGGACCTGCCGCCCGCGAAGAGGACGTCGCTCCAGCTTCGCTATCTCGCCGCGCTCGAGGACGGCTCCGGCGCGGCGTTCGCGACCGCGAGCTTCGACGCGACGGACTCGCTCGTCCTCTTCGCCTCGGCCATGGGGACGCACGGCACGTACCGCGGCGCGCTGTCGAGGCTCCTGCGTGCGACCGCGGTCGTCGGCGCGGTCGTGAGCTGGTGACGGAGGGAGGAATGGCAATGTCGCAGGCGCTCATCCGGCTCGAGGACGTGCATCGCATCTACCGCCTCGGCGAGACGGAGGTGCCCGCGCTGCGCGGCATCACGCTCGAGCTGCACGCGGGCGAGTTCACCGCGCTCGTGGGGCCGTCCGGCTCCGGCAAGTCCACGCTGCTGAACCTCGCCGGCTGCATCGACGAGCCGGACAGGGGCCGCGTGCTCGTCGAGGGCGTGGACGCCGCGACGCTCGCCGACGACGCGCGGAGCAGGCTCCGCAACCGGAAGATCGGGTTCATCTTCCAGTCGTTCAACCTCGTCCCGGTGCTCGACGTGTACGAGAACGTGGAGCTGCCGCTCCTCGTCCACTCGCACCTCTCGAAGGTCGAGCGACGCGAGCGCGTCCACCGCGCCATCGACGACGTCGGGCTCCACGACTACGCGCGGCATCCGCCCGACAAGCTCTCCGGCGGGCAGCGCCAGCGCGTCGCCATCGCGCGCGCGCTCGTGACGCAGCCGATCCTCGTCCTCGCGGACGAGCCCACCGCGAACCTGGACTCGGAGACCGCCCGGCGAATCGTGGACCTCATGGTGGAGCTGAACCAGAAGCGGAACGTCACGTTTCTCTTCTCCACGCACGACGAGAAGCTCATGGCACGCGTCGGCCGGCACGTGCGCATCCGCGACGGGCGCCTCGACGGCGCCGCCTCGGGAGCGGCGGCGTGACCGGCGGGTGGAAGCTGGCGCTCCGGAACCTCTCCCGGAACCGCCGGCGGAACCTCGTCACCGGCGCGGCCATCGCCCTCGGGTACGCGGGCCTCGTCCTCCTCGGCGGGTACGCGAACGGGAACGAGGGGCTCATCCGCCTCTCCTCCGTGTACCTCCAGCACTCCGGCCACCTGGCCGTCTATGCGCGCGGCGGGCTCGGCAAGGCGCAGACGAAGCCGGCGGCCTACACCCTCGACGCCGCGGCGCAGGAGGAGATCCTCGCGGCGCTGCGCGCCGATCCGCGCGTCGAGTTCTGTGGGCGCTACCTCCTGGGCACCGGCATCGCCGGCAACGGGTGCAAGACGTTCCCGTTTCGCGGCCTCGGGATCGAGCTCGACGTGGAGCGCCGGATCCTCTCGCACCCGCAGCTCGAGCCGCTCCGGGACGTCGCGCGCCCGCGCGCCGGCCGCCCGCTGCCCGACGCCGCCGGCGAGGAGAGCCCCGTCGCGCTCTCGGTCGGCCTCGGGGGCGCGCGACTCGGGAAAGCGGCCGTGACCGGAAGGGAGGCGGCGGTCGCGCCTGGCGCCCTGGAGTGCGAGGCGCCCGACGTGAAGGCGAGGATCGCGGCGGATCCGTGGGTCCAGCTCGCGGTCCAGACGCACGAGGGGAGCTTCGGGGCGATGGACGCGCGGCTCGTGTCCCTCTTCCAGGCGGGGACGGTGGACGGCGACCAGGCAGGGCTCGTCGCCGGGCTCGATCTCTTCCAGCGCCTGTACGACACCGACCGCGTGACCTACGTGGCCGCCTATCTCCATGATCACCGGGACACGGCTGCGGTGGCGAGGGACCTGTCGCAGAAGCTCGCGGCCGCGGGGCTCGAGGTCTCCATCTACCCGTACGACGACCCGAAGGCGAACCCGTACTACGTGGGCACGATGGAGACGATCGGCGCCGTCGTCACCTTCATCGGGCTCCTCCTCGCGAACGTCGTGGCGCTCTCCGTCCTCAATGCGATGACGCTCGCCGTGCTCGAGCGGACGCGCGAGATCGGGACGCTCCGCTCGCTCGGGTTCACGCGGCGTCAGCTCCTGGGCGTGTTCCTCCGCGAGGCGGCGACGCTCGCGGGGCTGTCCATCGCCGCCGGGCTCGTGCTCGCGCTCGCGGTCTCCGCGGGGGTGCGCGCCGCGAAGGTGCGGTTCCAGCCGCCCGGAGTGGGCGGAACGATCCCGCTCGTGATCGCGCCGAGCGCCGGCATGTGGGTGGGGGCGGCGGCGCTCCTCCTCGTCCTCGCGCTCGGGGCGACGTGGGTCGCGGTGCGTCGTCGCGTCCGCGAGCGGGTGGCGAAGCTCATCGTGGAGGTGGCGGCATGAACGCGGTGCTCCTCGTCGGTTCGCTCCTCCTCGCGGGCGCCGCGGCGGCGCCGGACGCCGGGACGCTGCTCAGGGACTCCGACCGCGCCCGCGGGGGCCTCGAGCGCGGCGTCACGTGGACGGTCGCGGTGGTGGCCACCGACGAGGGCTCGGTCTCGAAGAGCAGCTGGCTCATCCGCGCGCGAGGGAACGACGGCCTCGCCGAGGCGCTCGGGCCCCCCCGCCGCAAGGGCGAGGTGATCCTCTTCAACAACCGGTCGATCTGGTGGGTGAAGCCGGGGCTCCGCCGCCCCATCTCGATCTCCGCCCGGCAGCGGCTCCAGGGCGAGGCCGCGAACGGCGACATCTCGAGCACGAACTACGCGCGCGACTACGAGGGGACGATCGCCGGCGAGGAGGACGTGAACGGCGAGCCCTCCTGGCGGCTCGACCTGAAGGCCCGCTCCAAGGACGTCACCTACGACCGGATCCGCTACTGGATCTCGAAGAAGCGCCGCCTCGGGGTGAAGGCGGAGTTCCTCACGGTGGGGGGCGACGTGTTCAAGGCGGCGACGTTCGAGTACGGGAACCGGGTGCGGCTCGCCGGCGGCGAGGAGATCGACTTCGTCTCGCGCATGATCATCCGCGACGCCATGGGCGCGGGGAACGTGACGGTGCTCGAGTTCCAGGCGCCGCGCGCCGAGACGCACGCCGCGAGCGTGTTCAACGTGAACAACGTCGTGAGGTGATCGTGCGCTCCTCGCCCCCGCTCCTCCGGATCGCCTGGCGCAACGTCCGGCGCAACGCGCGGCACAGCCTCGGCTCGATGCTCGCCATCGCGGTGGGGTTCGTCGCGATCTCGCTGTTCGACGGGTACATGACCTTCCTCGGCGAGAACAGCGCGAACATGTTCGCCGAGATGTTCATGCTGGGCGACCTCATGATCGAGCCCGCCGGCGCGAGCGACGTCGACCAGGGCACGGCGGGGATGGTCCTGCTCGGCGAGCGCGAGCGGGCGTTCCTCGACGGGTTCCTCGCGGACCGGTCGGGCGAGGTCGAGGCGCGGATGCGCTTGCTCTATGCCTGGGGGGTCGCGAGCGCCGGGAAGGCGAGCGCGCCGTTCGTCGCCTTCGCCTTCGATCCCGTGGAAGGCGCGAGGCTCCGGCGGCGCTTCGCCTGGAACGCCGTCGCCGGGAGGCCTCTCCAGCTCGCGCCCGAGAGCTCCGTCCACCTGGGGATGGGGCTCGGGAGCCTCCTCGACTGCGAGCCGGCGGGCCACGCGCCGGCGCGGCGGCGCGACGGCACGCTCATCCCCGAGGAGCGCCCCCTCGCCTGCCGGCGGCCGCGCGTCCAGCTCGTCGCGAGCACCGCGTCGGGTCAGCTCAACGTCGTCGAGCCGGAGGTCGTCGGCCTCATCGACGGCGGCACCACGGACCTCGACGCGAAGCTCGCGAACATGCCGCTCTCGCTCGCGCAGAGGCTCCTCGATACGAAGGGCCTCTCGATGTACCTGCTCCTCCTGCGCGATCCGAGCCGCGCCTCCGCGTTCGGGCGCGAGCTCGAGCGGGCGGCGGCGGCGAAGGGGCTGGCGCTCCACGCGGTGCCCTGGCGCGAGCACACGGCGGGCGTGGAGCACATGCGCGGGATGAAGGTGCTCGGCGTCTTCCGCTCCCTGATGGCGTTCGTCGTCGTGCTCATCGCGGGCATGACGGTCCTCACCACGATGGCGAAGGCGGTGAGCGAGCGGACGCGCGAGATCGGGACGCTCCGCAGCCTCGGGTTCCTGCGGCGGCAGATCGTGGCCCTCTTCGCCCTGGAGGCGGCCCTCCTCGCCGTCGTGGCCTCGGCCATCGGGCTCGTCGCGACGCTGGCGCTCGCCGCCGCGACGAACGCCGCGGGGATCACCTACGACGCTGGCCTGCTCGCCCAGCCCATCGCGCTGGGGGTCCGGTACCTCCCGCGCACCTGGTCCGCCGCGGCCGTCTTCCTCTCGACCGTGGCCGCTGCCGCCGCGGTCCTGCCCGCGCGCCGGGCCGCGCGGGCCCGGATCCCGGACGTGCTCTCGCACACGTGAGGAGCGGCGCTCGCTCGGGGGCGTCGACCGAGAACCGGCGCGCTCGTGGCCCCGGCACGTCGCCGCACGGTGCGCGCCGTCGCGCATCGATGCTCGGGGCGTCACGCGGTCGCGGCCGTTCGGAGCCGCCCGCCCGGGTCCGGACGGTGCGTGAGGAGCGGCGCTACGATGCGGGCGGAGGTTCGCGATTCGCGAACACGACCCAGCCCGGCCAGCCGGCCTTGCGCTCCTCCGCCGGATCGCGGGGCGCGGCCCGGCGGCGAAGGCGCGTGCGACGGTCGAGCTGCGCCGGGCCGTCGACGGATCGCTGCGCGTTCGCCTCGCCGGGCCCTGGCATATCGCGGAGGGCCTGCCGCGCGCGGAGGAGGTGGGGCGCGAGCTGGACCGCGCGCCCGCACCGAGCGTCACGATCGACGGGCAGGGGCTCGCCGCGTGGGACAGCGCCCTCGTGGTGTTCGTCGGCGCCGTGCTCGAGGGCTGCCGCGCCCGCGGCACGCCGGTGGACACCAGCGGGCTCCCGCCCGAGGTCGGCCGGCTCCTCGGGATCGCGCAGGAGTCCGCCGCCCCCGCCGAGCGGGCGGCGCCGAGGCCCGGCGGGATCGAGGGCGTGGGGGTGCGGGCCCTGAAGCGGCACGTGAAGCTGCTCGACGCGGTCGCCTTCGTCGGCGACACCGCGCTCGCGCTCGGGAGGTTCGCGGGCGGGCGCGCCCGCTACCGCTCCCAGGACCTGTGGCTCGTCGTCCAGCAATCCGGCGCCGAGGCGCTCCCCATCGTCGCGCTCGTGAACTTCCTCGTGGGGATCATCCTCGCCTTCGTCGGGATCACGCAGCTCCGGTTCTTCGGCGCGGAGACCTACGTCGCCGACATCGTCGGGATCGCCGTCGTCCGCGACATGGCCGCCCTCATCACCGGCGTGACGCTGTCGGGGCGGAGCGGCGGCGCGTTCGCCGCGCAGATCGCCACGATGAAGGTGACGCAGGAGGTGGACGCGCTGCGGACGTTCGGCATCTCGCCGACCGAGTTCCTGGTCGTCCCCCGCGTCCTCGCCCTCACGGCGATGACGCCGCTCCTGACGCTCTTCGCGGACGCGACCGGCATCCTCGGAGGCGCCGTGGTGGCCACGACGATGCTGCACCAGCCCTTCGCCGGCTACGTGCGGCAGACGGCGCTCGCCGTCACGGCGGGGGATCTCCTGGGCGGGCTCGTGAAGGGCGCGACGTACGGGCTCCTCATCGCGCTCACGGCCACGCTGCGGGGCATGCAAGCGGAGCGCAGCGCGGCCCGCGTCGGCGACGCGGCGACGGAGGCGGTCGTGACGGGCATCGTCTCGATCATCGCCGCCTGCGGCGTCTACCAGTACGTGTTCTTCCTGCTCGGGTGGTGACCGTGGGCGACGAGGTCATCAGCGTACGCGAGCTCACGATGAGGTTCGGGGACCGCGTGGTCATCCGCGATCTCGGCTTCACGGTGCGGCGCGGCGAGATCTTCGTGGTGATGGGCGCGAGCGGCTGCGGGAAGACCACGCTGCTCCGCCACCTCCTCGGCCTCCAGGAGCCCACCGGCGGTGAGGTCCGCTACGGCGGCGAGAGCTTCACGAGCGCGCCCCCGGAGGTGCGGGAGCGCATGCTCCGGCGCGTCGGCGTCCTGTTCCAGGGGAGCGCGCTCTGGACGTCCATGACGCTCGCCGAGAACGTCGCGCTGCCGCTCGAGCAGTTCACCTCGCTCCGCGCCGCGGCCATCCGCGCCGTCGTGCGGCTCAAGCTCTCGCTCGTCGGCCTGCGCGGCTTCGAGGACTACTACCCGTGGGAGCTGTCGGGAGGGATGCAGAAGCGCGCCGGGCTGGCCCGCGCCATCTCGCTCGACCCCGAGATCCTGCTCATCGACGAGCCCTCGGCGAGCCTCGACCCGCCCACCGCGCGCCGGCTCGACGCGCTCATCCTGCAGCTTCGCGACGCGCTCGGCACGACCGCGGTCATCGTCACCCATGACGTCGCGACGATCCTGGGGGTCGGGACGCGGGCGCTGTTCCTCGACGGCGAGGCCCGGCGCGCGATCGCGGAAGGACCTCCGTCCGAGCTGCGCGCGCAGGGGCCGGCGCCGGTTCGCGCGTTCTTCGCCGGGAGCGTGGCCAGTCCGTGAAGGAGGTCTCATGCCGCGGAGGTTGGATCCGAAGTTGGTCGGCGCGTTCGTCATCGCCGCCGTCGCGCTCGGGGTCGTCGCCGCGGTCTACCTCGGCGCCGGCCGCATCCTGCAGGCCCGGGTCCGGTTCGTGGTGGTCTTCTCCGAGGACCTCGCCGGGCTGGAGGTGGACGCGCCGGTGAAGTTCCGGGGCGTCCCGGTGGGGCGCGTCACGAGCATCCACCTCTCGATGGGCTCCGCCACCGAGCCGCTGCGGGAGCTGCGCATGCCGGTCGTGATCGAGCTCAACCAGACGCGGATCCGCGAGATGGGCGGGGAGATCGACCTCTCGGACCCGCGGGCGGTGCGCACCCTCGTCGACCACGGCCTCCGCGCGCGGCTCGCGCTCGAGAGCTACCTCTCGAACCGTCGCTACGTCACCCTCGACATCCTGCCCGACGCGCCGCCCGCGAAGCCGTCACCGCTCCGGCTCCCGTACCCGGAGATCCCGGTCTACTCGGAGCCTGGCCTGGCCGCGCTCCAGGCGGACGCCTCGAAGCTCCTCACCAAGCTCCAGTCCCTCGATCTCGACGGCCTCGTGGCCGATCTTCGCGCCGCCGCGCGCTCGTTCGAGCGGACCGCCGGCGGCGTGGACGCCGCCGTCGCGCGGCTGCCGGGCACGCTGCGTGCGGCGGACGCCGCGATCGCCTCGGTGGGGAGCGCGGCCCGCGCCGTCGACGCGTCCGTGACGCCGCTCGCCGCGGACACGCGCGCCGCGGTCGTCCAGCTCCGCGCGACGCTCGAGCACGCGGAGTCCGCGGTCCGGCACGTGGACGAGCTCCTCGACCCCGCCTCGCCGCTCGCGTGGCAGCTCACGCGCACGCTCGCCGAGCTCCAGAGCACGAGCCGGTCGCTGCGCAACCTCGCGGAGCGGCTCGATCGCGATCCGAGCGCGCTCCTCCGCGGCAGGGCGGAGGACGGGCGATGAGCCGCGCGAACGCGCTCGTGGCGCCGCTCGCGCTGCTCGCGGCGTGCCTCTCGCTCGGCCCGCGACCCGAGCGGACCCGCTACTACCTCCTCGAGGCCGAGGCGACCTCACCTTCCGCGACCCGCCCCGCGCTGCCCGTGCTCGGCGTCGGGCCGGTGCGCCTCCCCGCCTACCTCGACCGGCCGGAGCTCGTGACGCGCGCCGGTCCCGCGCGCGTGGAGGTGGCGAGCGTCGATCGCTGGGCCGCGCCGCTCGACGTCCTCTTCACGCGCGTGCTCGCCGAGGACCTGCGGGTGGCCGTCCCGGCCAGCGAGGTGCTCGGGTGGCCGTGGGCCGTGAGCGCCGCGCCGGAGTGGTCGGTCTCCGTGGACGTGCTGCGGTTCGACGGCGAGCCTGACGGCACCGCCGTCCTCGAGGCGCGGTGGGTCGTGCGCCGGGGTGGCGCGGTCGCGAGCCAAGGGGTGACGACCGCGCGCGAGCGCGGCGCCGGAGCGGAGGTCGCGGCGACGGTCGCGGCGCTGAGCCGGACGATCGGAACGCTCTCCCGGGACGTCGCCGCGGCGCTCGAGGCGAGGTCGGGGACGACGTCGAGGTGATCCCAACGGGAGGCGCTCGTGCGGCCTCCATGGCGGCGACGAGGTCCTCCTCGAGGGACGTCTCCCCGGCGAGCGCCGGTGCTATGGTCCGCCGCTCACGAGGAGACCGCTCATGCCGGACGAGGCCACGCTGGCGAGGACCGTCGCCACCGCCATCCTGGGGATCGACACGCTGTGGGGAGGCGACGTGATGAGCCCCTCCGGCACTGGCCGCTACATCGCGGACTCCTGGTTCTCCGACGAGCCGCTCCCGCAGGCGTACACGCACGCGGCCGCGGCGCGGCTGCGGGAGACGGGTGGCGTCGCCGCGCCGGCGCCGGACGCGGCCGCCCTCGACGCCTACCTCGCGGCGGTGGACGTGCCGGGCGCGATCGACGCGCTGGCCGCCGACGCCCGCGCCCTGGGCGGCCTGCGCGGCGCCTTCCTCGCGGGGCAGGCCGAGTCGCTCCGCGTGATGTGGGAGCTCGTGGAGGAGCTGCGCGGGCGCGGGCCGAAGGTGCCCTACGAGCGGTGCGTGGTCGCCTCCACCGGGAAGCCTCCCGAGCCGTCTCGGCCGGAGACGAAGCGGCAGCTCCTCGCGGAGCTGCTCGGCGTGGACGGCCGGCCGGAGCCGCTCCTCGCGGCCGTCGACGCCTGGCGTGCCGAGCGGCTCGTCCCCCGCAAGGCAATCAAGCTCCTCGCCGACGGCTTCATCGCAGAGCTCGAGGAGGGCACCCGCCGGCACGTGGTGCCGTACCTCCCGCCCTCGCTCCACGCCGTGCCGCGCGCGAACATCGAGTTCCTGCCCATCGAGAACGCCTGGTTCTCGGGCTCGATGAACTACGTCGGAAGGGCGCGCGACGCGCGAGGCGCGCCGCTCTACGAGGCGACCTACGAGATCAACGCCGCGCTCGAGATCTCGGTCCCGGAGTTCCTGGACCTCGTCTCGCACGAGGTGGTCCCCGGCCACGTGACGAACTTCGCGCTCGCCCAGGCCCTCTACGTCCAGGGGAAGCTCGGCTTCGAGGGCACCGTGCTGACGATGAACACGCGGGGCGCCGCGCTGTCCGAGGGGCTCGCCAACAACGCCGTCCTGATGGCGTTCGGCGTCAAGGAGGTCGCGGAGCTGCCCGACCGCGATCTGCGGATCGGCACGCTCCTCGCGCTCCTCCAGGACGACGCCAAGAACCAGTCGTCCTGGCTCACCTGGGAGGAGGGCCGTCCGCAGGACGAGGTCGCCCGGGTGCTCCGGGGCGAGTACCTGTGCTCCGAGGAGCGCGCCGGAAAGCTCTCCGGCGCCTGGGGTCGCCACCCGCTCAACGGGCGCATGTACCTGCCGGCGTACCGGGCCGGCACGGAGAAGGTGGCCGAGCTCCGGCGCCGCCACCCTCCGGAGCGGATCATCCCCGCGCTCTACCAGGTGCTCGGCCTCGTGGACGTCGTCACGATCGATCGCGTGCTGTGAGGCCGTCGCCGGCGGGGTGAGCTCGGGCAAAGGGCGCCCCGCGCCGGCGAGGCGCCCTGTCCTCCAGGCCGCGCGGCCCGGCACGCGCAAGCGAGGCGCCGACCGGTCCCTTTCGGGGCCCGGAGGGTCCTGGGGTATCCTCGCCGGCGAATGAGCTCGAGCTTGTCGCCCGTGTGGCGGGACTACCGGGCGCGCCGCCGGGTGCTCGCCGCCGCGATCGTGGGTTTCGCGCCGGTGCTGGGATGGGCGACGAGGCTGTTGCCGGAGCTCTCCGGCAGCGCCACGCCGGGGCACGTCCTCCTCGCCGCCTGGATCACGGCCTCCGCCGGCGCGGCGATAAGGTTCGCCTCGTTCCGCTGCCCTTTCTGCGGATGCCACTTCCACTGGACGATCTGGGTGGCGAACCCGTTCTCGGACGCGTGCCTCCATTGCGGGTTTCGCAAGTGGCGCGACCCGCACGCCGCGCGCGCGTTCGCGCGACGCTGAACCCCGGACGTTCCCGGCCCGAGCCGCCTGAGCGCTCGGGCGGACGGGGCCGTCCCCCTGACGCGCTCGCTCGCTCTCGGTCGGGCCTGGGGGGGCGGCGGCTCCGCCCCGCGATGGACCGGCGCCGCAGGCGGGGTGTGGCAAAAACTGCCAGGTGACACGGCCGGCTCGGGCATCGTCGCCCGGCGTGGCCCGCGCGTACAGTCACGGGCGCGTCCACACCCGATCTACCGAGGTGCGTCCATGATGAGCCCGTCACGGCCCTTCCTCGAAGCGCGAGACTTCCTCCTCGCCCACCGGACCGACTACGAGCAGGCCTACCGGGAGTTCCGGTGGCCGAAGCTCGTTCAGTTCAACTGGGCGCTCGACTATTTCGACGAGCTGGCGAAGGGGAACGACCGCCCGGCGCTGTGGATCGTCGACGAGGGCGGCAAGGAGGTGAAGCTCTCCTTCGCCGAGCTCTCCCGGCGCTCGGGTCAGGTCGCGAACTTCCTCCGCGCGATGGGCGTCCGCCGGGGCGACGCGGTCCTCATGATGCTCGGGAACGTCGTGCCGCTCTGGGAGGTCATGCTCGCCTGCATGAAGCTCGGCGCGGTGATCATCCCCGCCACGACGCTCCTCACCACCGACGACCTGAAGGACCGCTTCGAGCGCGGCAAGGTGCGCCACGTGATCGTCGGCGAGGCGGACACGTCGAAGTTCGACGCGCTGCCCGGCGACTACTCGCGCATCGTCGTGGGGCGCGAGCGCTCCGGCTGGACGAGCTACGAGAGGGCGGGCGGCGCCCTGGCGCAGTTCACGCCGGACGGCCCCACGGCGGCGGACGAGCCGCTGCTCCTCTACTTCACCTCCGGCACGACCGCGAAGCCGAAGCTCGTGCTCCACACGCACACGAGCTATCCGGTCGGTCACCTCTCGACCATGTACTGGATCGGCCTGATGCCGGGCGACGTGCACTACAACGTCAGCTCGCCGGGCTGGGCGAAGCACGCCTGGAGCAACCTCTTCGCGCCGTGGAACGCGGGCGCCACGGTGTTCATCTACAACTACGCGCGGTTCAACGCGAAGGCGATGCTCGACGTCGTCACGCGCTGCGGGGTCACCTCCCTGTGCGCCCCGCCGACCGTGTGGCGGATGCTGATCCAGGAGGACCTCGCGAGCCACCCGGTGAAGCTCCGCGAGCTCGTCGGCGCGGGCGAGCCGCTCAACCCCGAGGTGATCGAGCAGGTCAAGAAGGCCTGGGGGATCGTCATCCGCGACGGCTACGGCCAGACCGAGACCACCTGCCAGATCGGCAACTCACCCGGACAGAAGGTGAAGCCCGGGTCGATGGGCCGGCCGCTGCCGGGCTACCGGGTCGCGCTGCTCGGCGACGGGGAGCAGCCCGCGCGCGAGGGCGAGATCTGCCTCTCGCTGGAGGAGCGCCCGGTCGGGCTCATGACGGGCTACAAGGACGACCCCGCGAAGACCGCGCACCTGCTGCGCAACGGCCACTACCACTGCGGCGACGTCGCCTCGGTGGACGACGAGGGCTACTACACCTACGTCGGCCGGATGGACGACGTGTTCAAGTCGTCCGACTACCGCATCAGCCCCTTCGAGCTCGAGAGCGCGCTCATCGAGCACGAGGCCGTGGCCGAGGCGGCGGTCGTGCCGAGCCCCGACCCGCGCCGCCTCTCCGTCCCGAAGGCGTTCGTCGTGCTGAGGGACGGCTACGAGCCGAGCCGGGAGCTGGCGCTCTCGATCTTCCAGCACATCCGCAAGGTGCTCGCCCCCTACAAGCGCGTCCGCCGGCTCGAGATCGCGGACCTCCCGAAGACCATCTCCGGCAAGATCCGCCGCACCGAGCTCTCCCGCCTCGAGAAGCAGCGGCACGAGTCGCCCGACGCTCGCGGCGAGCGCGAGTTCTTCGAGGAAGACTTCCCCGAGCTGAAGGCGAACCCGTGACCATCGCGACCGGCGAGCTCACGCCCGTCACCGAGGATCGGCCGAAGCACAAGGTCCGCATCGTCACCGCCGCGGCGCTGTTCGACGGCCACGACGCCGCCATCAACATCGTGCGGCGGATCCTCATGGACCGGGGGGCCGAGGTCATCCACCTCGGCCACAACCGCTCGGTCGACGAGATCGTCACGGCGGCGCTGCAGGAGGACGCCCAGGGGATCGCCATCAGCTCGTACCAGGGCGGCCACCTCGAGTTCTTCAAGTACGTGGTGGACTCGCTGCGGCAGCGCGGCGGGGAGGACATCCAGGTGTTCGGCGGCGGCGGCGGCGTCATCGTGCCCGCCGAGATCCGGGAGCTGCACGCGTACGGCGTCGGGCGCATCTACAGCCCCGAGGACGGCCAGCGCATGGGGCTGCCCGGGATGATCGGCGAGATCGTGAAGCGCTGCGACACGGGCCCGTCGCCGCTCGCCCCGAGGACGCTCGACGCCGTCACCGGCCACTCCGACGCCGCCTGGCGGGCCCTCGCGCGGCTCGTCACCGCCCTCGAGAACGGCGACGCGGACCCGAAGCTCGTCATGGCGCTCCACGCCCAGTCGCGCACCCGCCGCGTGCCGGTGGTCGGTGTCACCGGGACGGGCGGCGCGGGGAAGTCGAGCCTCACGGACGAGCTCATCCGGCGGCTGCGCCTCGACCAGGACGACGCGCTGCGCATCGCCGTCGTCAGCATCGACCCGTCGCGGCGGAAGAGCGGCGGCGCGCTGCTCGGCGACCGCATCCGCATGAACGCCATCGGCCCGTGGACGCACGGCCCGCGCGTCTACTTCCGGAGCCTCGCCACCCGGGACACGGGCAGCGAGGTGAGCCGGGGGCTGCCGGACGTGGTCGCCGCCGCGAAGGTCGCCGGGTTCGACCTCGTGATCGTCGAGACCCCCGGCATCGGCCAGGGCGACGCCGCGATCGCGCCGCTCGTCGACGTGCCGCTCTACGTCATGACCCCGGAGTTCGGCGCGGCGAGCCAGCTCGAGAAGATCGACATGCTCGACTTCGCCGAGCTCGTCGCCATCAACAAGTTCGACCGCCGGGGCGCGGCGGACGCCCTGCGCGACGTCTCGAAGCAGGTGCAGCGGAACCGCGGCGCGTTCGATCGCCCGCTCGACGAGATGCCGGTCTTCGGCACCATCGCGAGCCGCTTCAACGACGACGGCGTCACGGCGCTGTACCAGGCGCTCCGCCCGCGCCTGCGCGAGCTGGGCCTTCCGCTCCGCGAGGGCCGGCTGCCCGAGGTCCAGACGCGCCACAGCACGCACCAGATCCCGCTCGTGCCCAGCGGGCGGGTGCGCTACCTCGCCGAGATCGCGGACGGCGTCCGCGGCTACAAGCGCCGCGCGCGCGAGCAGGCGGCGCTCGCGCGGGAGGCGCAGCAACTCCGCGCGGCGCAGCGCATGGTGCGCGCGGCCGATCCGGACCACCCGGCGCCCGCCGAGGCGCTCGAGCCGCTCGCGCAGGCGCGCGAGGCCCGCCTCGATCCCGGGGCGAAGAAGCTGCTCGCGTGCTGGCCCGAGCTCGTGAAGGCGTACGCGGGCGACGAGTACGTCGTGAAGGTCCGCGACCGCGAGGTGCGGACCCGGATCGTCCACACCTCCCTGTCCGGGACGAAGATCCGCAAGGTCGTCCTGCCCCGGTTCGAGGACGACGGCGACCGGCTCGCCTGGCTGATGCTGGAGAACGTGCCGGGCGCCTTCCCCTACACGGCGGGCACGTTCCCGTTCAAGCGCGAGAACGAGGATCCGACCCGCATGTTCGCGGGGGAGGGGGACGCGTTCCGGACCAACCGGCGCTTCAAGCTCGTCTCCCAGGACATGCCCGCGAAGCGGCTGTCCACCGCCTTCGACTCGGTGACGCTGTACGGCTGCGACCCGGACCCGCGCCCCGACATCTACGGGAAGATCGGGAACTCCGGCGTCTCGATCGCGACGCTCGACGACCTGAAGGTGCTGTACTCCGGGTTCGACCTCTGCGACCCCGCGACGTCCGTCAGCATGACGATCAACGGCCCGGCGCCGGCGATCCTGGCGATGTTCATGAACGCCGCCATCGACCAGCAGGTCGAGCGGTTCGCCGCCGAGCACGGGCGGGAGCCGACGGTGGCCGAGGCGGCGGCGCTCCGCGCCCGCGCGCTCTCGAGCGTGCGCGGCACGGTCCAGGCCGACATCCTCAAGGAGGATCAGGGCCAGAACACCTGCATCTTCTCCACCGAGTTCAGCCTGAAGGTGATGGGCGACATCGCCGAGTACTTCGTGCGCCACAAGGTGCGCAACTTCTACTCGGTGAGCATCAGCGGCTACCACATCGCGGAGGCGGGGGCGAACCCGATAAGCCAGCTCGCGTTCACGCTCGCGAACGGCTTCACGTTCGTCGAGGCCTACCTCGCGCGCGGCATGCACATCGACGAGTTCGCGCCGAACCTGAGCTTCTTCTTCAGCAACGGCATGGACCCGGAGTACACGGTGCTCGGCCGCGTGGCGCGCCGCATCTGGGCGGTGGCGATGCGCGACCGGTACGGCGCGAACGAGCGCAGCCAGAAGCTGAAGTACCACATCCAGACCTCGGGCCGGTCGTTGCACGCGCAGGAGATCGCCTTCAACGACATCCGCACGACGCTCCAGGCGCTCGTGGCGATCTACGACAACTGCAACTCGCTCCACACGAACGCCTACGACGAGGCGATCACCACGCCGACGGAGGAGAGCGTCCGCCGGGCGATGGCGATCCAGCTCATCATCAACCGGGAGTGGGGGCTCGCGAAGAACGAGAACCCGAACCAGGGTGCGTTCGTGATCGACGAGCTGACGGAGCTCGTGGAGGAGGCCGTGCTCGCCGAGTTCGAGCGCCTCGCGGACCGCGGGGGCGTGCTCGGCGCGATGGAGACCGGCTACCAGCGCAGCCGGATCCAGGAGGAGAGCATGCACTACGAGATGCTCAAGCACACCGGCGAGTACCCCATCGTCGGCGTGAACACCTTCCGCAACCCGCACGGCGACCCGGTCTCCGACCACATCGAGCTGGCGCGCTCGACGGAGGAGGAGAAGCGCTCCCAGCTCGACCGGCTCCGGGACTTCCACGCGCGCCACGCGGACGAGGCGCCGCTCGCGCTGCGCCGCCTCAGGCAGGCGGTCCTCGAGGGCCGCAACGTCTTCGAGGTCCTGATGGACGCGGTCCGCGTGTGCTCGCTCGGTCAGATCACGGCCGCGCTCTTCGAGGTCGGCGGGCAGTACCGGCGCAACATGTGATTGGAGGTCAGCCATGAAGGAATACACCGCACCCCTCCGCGACATGCAGTTCGTCCTGCGTGAGCTCGCCCCGATCGACGAGGTCGCCCGCCTGCCGGGCTGCGGCGAGGTGAACCTCGAGCTCGCGGAGGCGATCCTCGCCGAGGCCGGGAAGTTCGCCGCCGGGGTCCTCTCGCCCCTCAACGTCGTGGGCGACCGCGAGGGGGCGCGGGTCGTCGCCGACGGCGAGGTCGTCACGGCCACCGGCTGGCGAGGCGCGTACCGCAGCTTCGTGGAGGGGGGCTGGAACGCCCTCTCCTGCAGCCCCGAGTACGGAGGCCAGGGGGTCCCGCGCCTCGTCTCCGCGCTCGTCGAGGAGATGTGGAACGCGGCGAACCTCTCGTTCGCGCTCTGCCCGATGCTCACGCGCGGCGCGATCGAGGCGCTCGAGCTGAAGGGCTCCGAGGAGCTGAAGGGTCGGTACCTGCCGAAGCTCACCTCGGGCGAGTGGGCCGGCACGATGGTGCTCACCGAGCCGCAGGCGGGCTCCGATCTCTCGGCGGTGCGCACCCGCGCCGTGCGGCAGCCGGACGGCAGCTACCGCCTCGAGGGGCAGAAGATCTTCATCACCTACGGCGAGCACGATCTCGCCGAGAACATCGTCCACCTGGTCCTCGCCCGGACGCCCGACGCCCCCGAGGGCGTCAAGGGCATCTCGCTGTTCGTGGTGCCGAAGTTCCTCGTGAACGCCGACGGCAGCCTCGGCGCGAGGAACGACGTCCGCTGCGTGTCGCTCGAGCACAAGCTCGGCATCCACGCGAGCCCCACCGCCGTCCTCGCCTTCGGCGACAAGGACGGCGCGGTCGGGTGGCTCGTCGGCGAGGAGAACCGCGGCCTCGAGTACATGTTCATCACCATGAACGCGGCCCGGTTCTCGGTGGGCCTGGAGGGCGTCGGCATCGCGGAGCGCGCCTACCAGCTCGCGCTCGCCTGCGCGCGGGAGCGCCTCCAGGGGACGGAGCTCGGCACGCGGAGCAAGGAGAAGGTGGCGATCCTCCGCCACCCGGACGTCCGCCGGATGCTCCTGCTCATGAAGTCGCGGACCGAGGCCATGCGCGCCGTCGCTTGCGTCACGGCGGCGGCGATGGACACGGCGCGCTGCCACCCCGAGGCGGAGCAGCGCGCGCGCAGCCAGGCGTTCGTCGAGCTCATGATCCCGATCGTGAAGGCCTGGAGCACCGACAACGCGATCGACATCGCGTCGCTCGGGATCCAGGTCCACGGCGGCATGGGCTTCATCGAGGAGACCGGGGCGGCGCAGCTCTTCCGCGACTCCCGGATCACCTCGATCTACGAGGGCACGAACGGCATCCAGGCCATCGACCTCGTCGGCCGGAAGGTCGCGCGCGACGGCGGAGAGACGATCCGCCGGGTGATGGCCGAGATGCGCGAGGTCGTGACGCGGCTCGAGCAGGAGAAGAGCGAGACGCTCTCCGCGATCGCGGCGCGGCTGCGCGACGGCGTCACCGCCCTGGAGCAGGCGGTGCAGTTCGTGGTCGCCACGTTCGGACCCGACGTGCGCCGCGCCGCCGCCGGCGCCGTGCCGTTCCTCGAGCTCTTCGGCACCGTCGCGGGCGGCTGGCAGATGGCCCGCGCCGCCCTCGCGGCGCACCGGCACCTCGAGGCGGGCACCGGCGAGGCCGGCTTCCTCCGTGCCAAGATCTCGACGGCCCGCTTCTACGCCGACCACGTGCTCGTGCGCGGCGGTGGGCTCGCGCGGACCGTCGTCGCCGACGCCGACGCGGTGCTCGCCCTCCCGGACGACCAGTTCTGACGGCCGTCGCTCGCTCGGGCCGAGCCCGCCGCAGGCAGCGTGCGCCGCGGCAGGGCTCGGCCCGAGCGGATGTTGCACCGGGGGGGGCGGCGGCGCGCCTGAGCGCGGGCGGGCCCGGACTCAGCCGCGGGCAGAGGCGGGCGCGGACGGCGCGTCGTCGGAGCGCGGCGCGAGCTCGGCCTGGCGCCGGCGGTACTCGCCCGGCTGCACCCCGCTCCAGCGCTTGAACGCGCGGTGGAACGCGCTCGTCTCCTGGAAGCCGAGCGTGGCGGCGATCTCGGCGACGCTCAGGCGGGTGCCGCACAGGTGATGGACGGCCGCGTCCCGCCGCAGCTCGTCCTTGATGCCCTGGTAGCTCGTCCCCTCCGCGTCGAGCCGGCGGCGGAGGGTCGTCGGCGCGACGTGGAACTCGCGCGCGACGTCCTCGAGCCGGGGCCACTCCAGCTGGCCGATGCTCCGGCGGAGCCGGCGGCGCAGGCGCGCCGTCCAGCTCTCCTCGTTCGTGTACTTGAGGAACACCGACTGCGGCGCCGTGCGCAGGAAGGTCTTCAGGCTGCTCGCGGTCTGACGGATCGGCAGCGCGAGGAGCTGCGCATCGAACCGGATGGCCGTGCGCTCCGCGTCGAACCGCAGCCGCTGCGAGTACATGACCGTGTACTCCTGGGCGTAGGGGGGACGCGGGTGCGCGAACTCCGCCGTCGTGAGCGGGATGCGCCGTCCCGCGAGCCAGCACATCAGCCCGTGGACCATGATGAGGAACGTCTCGTCCGCGAAGCGGCGGGCGGAGGCGTCCGCGATGCCGTTCGTCACGACGACGACCGCGTCCCGCCCCTCGACGCGCAGCTCGGCGCGGACGTCGTCCAGGAACACCGCGAACCCTCTCAGCATCCGCCGCAGCGCCCGCTCGAGCGTCCCGGCGTGCAGGACCGCGTGGCACAGCAGGGCGAAGCTGCCGCACTTCATCCGCCGGCGATCGAGGCCGAAGAACTCGTCGTCGAGCTCGCGGTTCACGGCGAGCCAGAGGGCGGAGAAGGACTCGGCCGGCACCCGCGCATGGGGCGTCGCGAGGAGGTCGGCGGGGATGCCGGCGGACGCGAGGACCCGCGCGCGCGCGTCGCCGGAGAGCCCGGCGACGGCGGCGCCGACGAAGTGCATCGAGACGGTGTGCTTTTGCATCGCTCTCGGGCCGGTTCGGGGGCCCCGATGGTACAGCGCCCCTGCGCCGACTGGCAAAAACCGCCAGCCGGCGCGGCGCGCCGGGCATCGCGCCCGCCGTCCGCGGCTGCGTAGAGTCGAAAGGAGCGAGGGAGGGACGGCATGCCGCTGAAGCTGCTGGTCACCGCGAAGCGCGTCGAGGATCCGGAGTCACGGATCCAGGTCAAGCCGGACGGCACGGGGATCGTGACCGAGGGCGTGAACTACAAGCTGAACCCCTTCGACGAGATCGCCGTCGAGGAGGCGCTGCGGCTCGAGGAGCAGCACGGGGGCGAGGTCGTCGTCGTCTCCATCGGCGGGGCGCGGGCGGTGACCGAGCTCCGCGCCGCGCTCGCGATGGGGGCGGACCGCGGGATCCACGTCCGGCACGACGGCCCCCTCGACCCGGTCGTCGTGTCCGCCCTCCTCGCGAAGGTGTTCGAGCAGGAGAAGCCCGACCTCGCCATCCTGGGGAAGCAGTCCATCGACGACGACCAGAACCAGGCCGGCCAGTACCTCGCGGAGCGGCTCGGGCTGGGGCAGGCGACCTTCGCCTCCAAGCACGACAGCCTGGAGAGCGAGGCGGAGCAGAAGCGGCTGCCCGGCCTCGCCGTGTCCGCCGACGGGACGCGCGTGACCGTCGTGCGCGAGGTCGACGGGGGCGTCGAGACGCTGGAGGTCCGGCTCCCGGCGGTCGTCACGACGGACCTCAGGCTCAACAAGCCGCGGTTCGCGTCGCTCCCGGGGATCATGAAGGCGAAGAAGAAGGAGATCCGCGAGATCCCGGCCGCCTCGCTCGGCGTGGACCTCACGCCGAAGGTGGCCGTGAGGAAGCTCGCGGCGCCGCCCGCCCGCAAGGGCGGCGTGAAGGTCGCGGACGTGGACGAGCTCGTCCGGAAGCTCCGCGACGAGGCGAAGGCGGTCTAGGGGGACCACATGGCGAACGTGCTCATCGTGGCGGAGCAGCACGCGGGACACCTCCGGAAGGCGTCCCTCCACGCGCTCTCGGCCGGGCGCGAGCTGGCGAGGCGGACCGGGGGCAGGCTCGCCGCCGCGCTCCTCGGGAGCGGCATCGACGCGGCCGCGGCGGAGCTCGCCGCGCACGGCGTCGAGGTGCACGTCGCGGACGCGGCCGTGCTCGAGCACCCCCTCGCGGAGGCGTGGGCGCCGGTCGTGGCCGACCTCGCGCGGGCGACCGGGTCGACCCTCGTCGGCGCCGCCGCCACCGCCGTCGCGAAGGACGTGCTGCCGCGCGTCGCGGCGAGGCTCGAGGCCGGCATGGCGACGGAGGTCGTCGGGTTCGGCGGAGAGGGGAGCGACCTCACGTTCCGGCGGCCGATGTGGGCGGGGAACGTGCTCGCCGAGGTGGAGATCACGACGCCCGTGAAGGTGTTCACGGTGCGCCCCACGGAGTTCGCGGCGGCGCCGAGGGAAGGGCAGGGCGAGCTCCGGCGGGCGCCGGTCGCGGTCGACGCCGCGAGCCTCCGGACCCGGCACCTCGGCTTCGTGGAGGTGAAGAGCGCGCGGCCCGAGCTGACGGAGGCGCGCACGATCGTCGCGGGCGGCCGCGGCACGAAGGGCGACTTCAGGCCGGTCGAGGCGCTCGCGGACGCGCTCGGCGCCGCGGTCGGCGCGACCCGCGCCGCGGTCGACGCCGGGTGGGTGCCCAACGACTGGCAGGTCGGGCAGACCGGGAAGGTGGTCGCGCCGGAGCTCTACGTGGCGGCCGGCATCTCCGGCGCGATCCAGCACCTCGCGGGCATGAAGGGGTCGCGGGTGATCGTGGCGGTGAACAAGGACCCCGACGCGCCCATCTTCCAGATCGCGGACTACGGCCTCGTCGCCGACCTCTTCCCCGCGCTGCCGGAGCTGCAGGCGAAGCTGAGGTGATCGCTACGCGCCCGTCAGGCTCATCTCGATGAGGCAGAGGTCGGGGCTCTCGGGGTCCCGGCGGATCGAGAACCCCACCCGCGCCATCAGCTCGAGCGCGGTGGTGTTCTCGTGCAGCACCTCGCCCTCGAGGCGGAGGATCCCCCGCGCGCGCGCCGCCGCGATGAGCATCCGGAGCAGCCGCGCGCCGATCCCCTTCCCCTGCCACGCGTCGGCGACCACGATCGCGACGTGGGCGGTCTCGGGGTCCGCCTTGATGAAGCGCGCCACCGCGATCTGCGTCTCCTTCCCCTCGCGCTCGACCAGGGCGACGAGCGCGAGCTCGCGGTCGTAGTCGATCTGCGTGAACCGGATGAGCATCTCCCGGGTGAGCTCCTTCAGCGCGATCATGAAGCGGAAGTGGCGCGCGTTGTCGGAGAGGTTGCGCACGAAGCTCGCCTCCATCTCCGCGTCCTCCGGCCGGATGGGCCGCACCGAGACCGTGACGCCTCCGGGGAGCTGCCAGCGCGCGCCGACGTCCGTCGGGTACGGGTGGATCGCCATGTGCCCGTACCGCCCCGCCTCCGGGAGGGCGGGCGCGATGGAGGTCCGCGCGCCGGACGCGTAGACGTCGTCGTCCGCCACGACGAGGGGCGAGATCTCGAGCTCACGCAGCTCGGGCAGCTCGCTCACGATCGCGGACACCGCCCAGAGCGTGCGCTCGAACGCGGCGACCTCCCGCGCGGTCATCCCGCCGGCGGCGGTGAACACGGAGGCGATGCGGCTCGTCCGCACGAGGGTCTGGATGATGGCCGTGTCGAGGGGCGGGAGCGCGACGACCGCCTCGCCGGCGAGCCCGGAGGGTCCCCCCCGGCCGAAGCGGATCACCGGCCCGAAGACCGCGTCGCGGGCGACGCCGACGTACAGCTCGGTCCCGCTCACCCGCTGCCCGGCGGAGTCGCGATCGCGGATGCCGATGGCCGCGAGGAGCCGGCGCAGCTCCGCGCCGGTGAGCCGGTCGCGCCCGCGCGCGAGCGCCGCCTGCACGATCTCCCGGGCGCGGTCGAGGTGCGGGATCGCGTCGGGGGCGAGCGGGCCGGGCACCTGCCGGAGCAGGCGCTGGTTGCGCGCGTGGCTCGCGAGGAGCGCGAACCCGTCCACCGCCGCCTCCGGCGAGGAGAAGTCCGGGACGCCCGCCTCGAGGAAGCGCGCGTGGGCGCTCCGCACGAGCTCCTCGCCCATCCAGCAGGCCACGATCGGCTTCGAGCGGCCCTGGCTCGCCGCGACGACCGCGTCGGCCGCGCCCGCCGGCTGCGCGCGCGCGAGCGGGGCGAGCATGGCGAGCACCGCGTCGACGTCGGGATCGGCGAGGCAGCGCTCCACCGCGATCCGGTAGCGCGCGGGATCGGCGTCGTCGAGGAGGTCGAGCGGGTTCGAGCGGGAGCACGCCGCCGGCAGGAGCGCGTCGAGCTCCCGCCAGGTCGCGTCGGCGAGCGGCGGGACGACCACGCCGAGCTCGGCGGCGCGATCGGCGGCGAGCAGGCCGGGCCCGCGGGCGTTCGTGACGACGGCGAGCCGGTTGCCGCTCACGGGGCGCGGGGTCCCGAGGAGCCGCGCGGCGGCGAACATCTGGTCCATCGAGCCGACCCGCACGGCGCCGGCGCGCGCGAGCGCGGCGTCGAAGGCGTCGTCCGACGACGCGCTGCCCGCCCCCGCGCCGTGGCGACCCGCCTTCACCACCACGACGGGCTTGAGGCGCGCGGCGAGGCGCAGGCCGCTCAGGAACGCGCGCGCGGAGCGGATCGTCTCGAGGTAGAGGAGGATGCTCTTCGTGGCGCGGTCGAGCGCGAGGTACTCGAGCACCTCGCCGAAGTCGACGTCGAGCGCGTCCCCGAGCGACACCACCGCCGAGAACCCGACCCGGTGCGCCGCCGCCCAGTCGAGCGCGGTGGCGCAGATCGCGCCGGACTGCGAGACGAGCCCGATGGACCCGGGAGACGCGCCCCCGTTCGTGAGGGTCGCGTTGAGCCGCGCGGCCGGCCGGATGAGGCCGACGCTGTTCGGCCCGAGGAGCCGCAGACCGCCTCGCGCGGCCTCCGCGAGGAGCGCGCGGACCGCGCCCGCGTCGAGCGCCGCGCGGCCGGTCGCGCCCGACGCCGGGGGAGCGATCACGGCCCCGCCGACGCGGCGCGCCGCGCACGCGCGCACCACCTCGGGAAGCGATGCGGCGGGCGAGGCCACGATGGCGAGGTCGATCTCGCCCTCCACCTCGGCGAGCGAGGCGCAGCGCCGCACGCCGGCCGGGCACTCCGCCGGCTCGCCGATGACGTGGACCGGCCCCGCGAACCCGCCCGCGACCACGTTCCGGAGGATGCGATGGCCGGCCGACTCCTGGCCGTCGGCCCCGAACACCGCGATGGCGCGGGGAGCGAAGACACGTTCGAACGGGTGGGGGCGCACGCTCCCGCGATGCTACCTCCGACGGCGCCGCCGCGGCGGGCCAGATCTCGGGGGCGTGGCCAACACCCCTTCGAAGGCGGGCTCGCGCCCTCGACGCAGCCTGTCTCCCCGAGGTGCAAAGCGAAGCTGCGCTCCGTGCCTCGCCGGGCGAGGTGGCGGCGGGGGCCGCTCCGCGGCACACCGCCGCGGCGACTGCGCGCCCGTGGTGGCGTCGGCGCTACCGCCGCGGGGGTGGCGGACCGAAGTTGAGGACACCGCACGCGCAGTCGCCGCCCCGGCCCCGGGCGCCAGCTGCCGAGCGGGACCCGCACCCGGGAGTACCGCGCATGGCCGCCAAGCCGAGGAAGCCGTCCCCGCCGCCGAAGAAGTCCACCGCCAAGGCGTCCGCCCGCTCCACGGTGAGCGGGTCACGGCGAGGAACCTCCGCTGCCAGAGCGGACGACGCGCTCGCCGCGAAGCTGGCCGCGACCGACGCGCTCGCCGCCGCCATGCCGTTCAACGCCAACAAGAAGGCCGAGCACGGCGCCCTCGCGCGCAATCCGCCGGAGGGCGCGCACGTGCCGCCGGGGGACGTGGCCGCGACCGGCAGCACGCTCAGCGAGGCGGTCTCGTCCGCCAAGGTGGGGCGGGGCAAGCCGCAGGAGAGACTCGGCGTCAATCCAGGCAACCTGCCGCTCGACCGCGTCCGGGTGGACTCCACCGACCGGGGACTCACCACCAACCAGGGCGTTCCGATCGCCGACGACCAGAGCTCGCTCAAGGCGGGGCTGCGCGGCCCCACGCTCATGGAGGACTTCATCCTCCGCGAGAAGATCACGCACTTCGACCACGAGCGGATCCCCGAGCGCATCGTGCACGCGCGAGGCTCGGCCGCGCACGGGTTCTTCGAGTGCACCGAGGCCCTCACCGAGGTCACCCGGGCGTCGTTCCTGGCGGAGGAGGGCAAGCGCACCCCGGTCTTCGTGCGCTTCTCGACGGTCGCGGGGGAGCGCGGCTCGGCGGACCTCGCCCGCGACGTGCGCGGGTTCGCCGTGAAGTTCTACACGGACGAGGGGAACTTCGATCTGGTCGGCAACAACATGCCGGTGTTCTTCATCCAGGACGCGATCAAGTTCCCGGACTTCGTCCACGCGGTGAAGCCCGAGCCTCACCACGGCATGCCGCAGGCGGCGAGCGCGCACGACACGTTCTGGGACTTCGTGTCGCTCATGCCCGAGTCGACGCACATGCTCCTCTGGGTCATGAGCGACCGCGCGCTGCCGCGGAGCTACTCCATGATGCAGGGCTTCGGCGTGCACACGTTCCGGTTCGTCAACGCCGCGGGCGAGTCACGGTTCGTGAAGTTCCACTGGAGCCCGGTGCGCGGGACCCACTCCCTCGACTGGGACGAGTGCGTGAAGATCAACGGGGCCGATCCCGACTACCACCGCCGGGACCTGTGGGAGTCCATCGAGGCGGGGCAGTTCCCCGAGTGGCAGCTGGGCGTCCAGCTCTTCACAGAGGAGGAGGCCGCCCGGTTCTCGTTCGACGTCCTCGACCCGACCAAGATCGTCCCGGAGGAGCTCGTGCCCGTGCGCCCGGTGGGGCGGCTCGTGCTGAACCGGAACCCGGACAACTTCTTCGCCGAGACGGAGCAGGTCGCCTTCTGCGCGGCGCACGTCGTGCCCGGGATCGACTTCTCGAACGATCCCCTCCTCGCCGGCCGCATCCACTCGTACGTCGACACGCAGATCTCGCGCCTGGGCGGGCCGAACTTCCACGAGATCCCCATCAACGCCCCGGTGGCGCAGGTGCACAACGGTCAGCGCGATGGGATGCACCGGCAGGCGATCCACCGGGGGCGCGTGGCGTACGAGCCCAACTCGCTCGCCGGCGGCTGCCCGTTCCAGGTCGGCGCCGCGGCGGGCTTCACCTCGTTCCCCGATCCGACCCCGGAGGACAAGGTGCGCGGCAAGCCCGAGAAGTTCGCCGACCACTACACGCAGGCCACGCTGTTCTGGGAGAGCCAGTCCGAGATGGAGCAGGCGCACATCGTGCGGGCCTTCCGGTTCGAGCTCACGAAGGTGCAGACGCCGGCGGTGCGGGAGCGCGTGGTCGCGCAGCTCGCGAACGTGAGCGACGCGCTCGCCCGGGCGGTGGCGGACGGCCTCGGGATCGAGGTGCCGGACCCGCTGCCGCCGTCGGGGAGGGCCGCCAAGCCCGAGGTGACGAGGTCGCCGGCGCTCTCCCTCCTCGCGCGCCCCGGCCGTGGCGACGTCGCAGGCCGGAAGGTCGCCATCCTGGTCGCGCCCGGGGTAGACGGCGAGGGCGCGCTCTCCGTGCACCGCGCGCTCACGCGGGCGGGCGCGGTGCCGCGGGTGGTGGCGGCCCGGCTCGGGCCGGTGGAGAGCGCCACGGGCGACGCGCTCGATCCCGACGCGACGCTCGAGACCATGCCCTCCTGCCTGTTCGACGCGGTGGTGGTGCCGGACGGCGAGGCCTCCGCGGCCGCGCTGGCGGCGCTGGGGCAGGCGGTCGAGTTCGTGAAGGATCAGTACCGCCACTGCAAGACCCTCCTCGTGCTCGGCGCCGGTCAGAAGCTCCTCGAGAAGGCGGGCCTGCCGCTCGACGCGGGCGATCCGGCGCTGATCGTCGTGCCGGCCGGCAAGGTCGAGGCGGGGACGAAGGCCTTCCTGCAGGCGGTCGCGAGGCACCGCAACTGGGATCGTGCCCAGGACCCGCCTCCCGTGTAGCCGCGCTCGAGCGCCCGGGTGAGCGGCGAGCGGCCCCGCGAGGCGGGGGCCGCTCCGCAAGGTCGCGGTGGCGTGGCGCGACGGCGCGGGACGCTCAGAACACGAGGACCTTGCCCGCCGCCACGGTGAGCTGGGTCAGCTCGTCGAGGGAGCTGCGCTTCGCCCCCTCGACCACCTCGGGCTCCTTCAAGCCGCGGGCGTCCATGCAGCTCCCGCACAGCAGCACGCGTCCGCGCCGCAGCACCGGCTTCAGCATCCGCTCCAGGTTGTAGTAGCCGTTCGGCGTCGTCTGCCCGGCCTTGGCGCAGGCGACCGCGTCGCCCATGAGGAAGACGTCCACCTCGACGTCTTCATGCTTCGTCAGGAGGTTTCCGGCGAGCCGCAAGCCGTTGTAGCTGCGCTCGGTGCCGTAGGGCGGGTCGTTCAGGATGATCAGGAATCTCATGGCTCTTCGATCCGGGAGGGTGGAGGCGACGGTCACGCGCGCTCGACGCGGGTCTCCAGCGGGACCGCGTGCGCGACGGTGAAGGCGAACGGGCAGCCCTCACGCGCGGCCTGCGCCCAGCGGGCGAGCCGCGCGTCGTCGACGTCGGCGGCCACCGAGACGCGCACGGACACGCGCTCGACCAGCGGAGCCTCGCCGAGGCCCAGGACCCGGGACGTGTCCACGGCGTTCTCCGCGACCGTCTTGACGTCCCGGAGCTCCACGCCCTCCAGGGAGGCGATCATCACGAGCGTGGCCGTGTAGCAGGCGGCGAGCCCGAAGAGCATGTACTGCAGGGGATCCGGGGCGAGGCCGGCGCCGCCGAACGGTACCGCCATGTCCGCCTGGAGGAACGAGGCGCGATCACCGTGCGCGACGGTCGCGGAGAACTGGGGGGAGCCGTCGCGGGAGCTCCACGTCCCCTCGACCCGCTTCGTCAGCTTCGCCGCGCCCCGATCGACCTTCGCGCGCTCCGCGAGCGCGCCCACGGCGGCGAGGTTCACGTTGTTCCGCTTCATGCATTCTCCTCGATGACGCCGCGCCGCAGGGAGGGCGCGGTGCGACGCTTCCGGGCGTCTATTCAAGAACTAACTTGAATAATGAAGCAAACCCGCTCTCCGCTGTCAACGGGCGCCTCCGCGATCGCCGGCGACCCGGGCTCGCCCGAGGCGGGGGCTGCGCGCCCGAACGGCCATGGGGACCCCCGCGGCGAGCCGATCACGCTCCTCGACGCGCCGGGGATGCGCGCTCGCATGCAGCCGCCGAGCCGTCCGTCGAGCGTTCGCTCCCCGAAATGCGGTGCGGCGCGATGCCTCCTCGCAGTTCGGGCCGGCGCAGCGCCATCGTCTCCACATGGTGGCGCGAACGAAAGCTGGTCTCTCGGCGCATCTGCAGTTTCGCCGCGCGACGCTCGCCGGCGCGGCCGAATGGATGTTCGCCGCCCTGCTGGTCCACGTGGACGGTTGCCCGCTCTGCAAGTGCCAGACGTGCAACGACGCGACCCACGAGTCGGTGAGGGCGGTCCGCGAGGCGCTGCGGCGGGACCGACTCGAGCAAGAGGGGTGAGCGGCGACCGCCGTTCGCGTCCGCTCGGGAGCTCGACCCGGTCTTCCGTCGTCACGGAAGGGACCGCCGAGGTCGCTCCTTCGCGCGGCCGCCCCGTCGGTGACAGAATGCGCCCCCGATCCGGCTGAAAACCTCGCCGGATCGGTCCTGCCAACCCCGAGGCCGCCCGTGATCCTGCGCACTGCCCTGGTCCTTTCCGTCGCCGCGCTCGCCGCCTGCGCGGGCAAGAAGCCCTCCGCCTCAGGCTCCCCGCCGCAAGCGCAGACGCCGGCCGCGGGGCCGCACGGCGTCGAGCTGGCCGCGATGAACCCTTCGGTGAAGCCAGGCGACGACTTCTACGAGTACGCGAACGGTGGGTTCATGCGCACCGCCGAGATCCCTCCCGATCGCGCGAGCACCGGCGCGTTCCTGCGCGTCTTCGAGACGGTCGAGGCGCGCAACCGCGGGATCGTCGAGGAGGCGGCGCGCGGCGACGCGCCCGCCGGCACGGACGCGCGCAAGATCGGTGATCTCTACGCGAGCTTCATGGACGAGGCCGGCCTCGAGGCGAAGGGCCTCGAGCCGCTCCGCCCCACGCTCGCCCGCATCGCGGCGCTCTCCGACGCGCGCGCGCTCGCCGCCGAGCTCGGCGCGACCGTGCGCGCCGACGTCGACATCTTCAACTGCACGAACCTCACGACCTCGCGCCCGCTGGGCGTCTTCGTCGAGCAGGACCTCGACGAGCCGGCGCGGAACGCCGTCTACCTGGTACAGGGGGGCCTGGGGCTCCCGGACCGCGACTACTACCTCGACGCGTCCCCGCGGTTCGCGGCGCTCCGGGCCCAGTACCGCGCGCACCTCGAGAAGACCTTCGCGCTCGCCGGCCTGTCCGAGCCGGGGAACCGCGCGGAGCGCGTGCTGGCCTTCGAGACCCGGCTCGCGAAGACGCACGGCTCGCGCGAGGAGGCGGGCGACGTGCAGAAGGGCAACCACCCGTGGACGCGGGCCGACCTCGAGCAGCGGGCCCCCGGGATGGACTGGGGCGCGTTCCTCCGCGCGGCCGCGCTCGACGGGCAGCAGCGGTTCATCGCCTGGCAGCCCACCGCGCTCACCGGGCTCGCCGCGCTCGTGAAGAGCGAGCCGCTCTCGACCTGGAAGGACTACCTCACCGTCCGCGCCCTCGATCGCGCCGCGCCGCTCCTCTCCAGGGCCCTGTCGGACGAGGCGTTCGCGTTCTACGGCACGGCGCTCAACGGGACGCCGCAGCAACGCGCGCGCTGGAAGCGCGGGCTCGGGGTCGTGGACGCAGCCCTCGGCGAGGCGGTCGGGCGCATCTACGTGCAGCGCTACTTCCCCCCCGAGGCGAAGGCGGAGATCCAGGGGATGGTGCGGAACCTCCGCGAGGCGTTCGCCCGCCGGATCGACGCGCTCGACTGGATGGCGCCCGCCACGAAGGCGCGCGCGAAGGAGAAGCTGGCGGTGCTCGAGGTCGGGGTGGGGTACCCGGACCGCTGGATCGACTACGGCGGCCTGGAGATCGTGAAGGGCGACCTCCTCGGCGACGTGGAGCGCGCGGAGCTGTTCGAGTACCGCCGCCAGCTCGCGAAGCTCGGCAAGGCGCCCGACCGCGGCGAGTGGTGCATGCTCCCGCACACCGTCAACGCGGTGAACCTCCCGGTGCGGAACGCGCTGAACTTCCCGGCGGGCTTCATGGAGCCGCCCTTCTACGACCGCGGCGCGACGGCCGCCGTGAAGTACGCCTCCATCGGCGCGACCATCGGCCACGAGATCAGCCACAGCTTCGACGACCAGGGCGCGCTCTTCGACGCGCGCGGCAAGCTCGAGAACTGGTGGACCCAGGCCGACCTCGCCCGCTTCCAGGCGGCGGCGCAGAAGCTCGTCACCCAGTACGACGCCTACCGGCCGTTCCCCGACGCCGCCGTCAACGGGAAGCTCACGCTCAGCGAGAACATCGCCGACCTGGCCGGCCTCGCCGCCGCGTACGACGCCTGGCGCGCCTCCCTCGGCGGCGTGGCGACGCCGCGGGTGGGTGGGCTCGACGGCGAGCAGCAGTTCTTCGTCGGTTACGCGCAGACCTGGCAGACGAAGGCGCGCGAGCCGGCGGTGCGCCGGCAGCTCCTCACCGACGGTCACGCGCCCGGCCGCTACCGCTCCCTCACCGTGCGCAACCTCGACCCGTGGTACGCCGCGTTCGACGTGGAGCCCGGGCAGGCGCTCTACCTCGACCGCGCGGCGCGCGTGCAGGTGTGGTAGGGGCCGCCCCTCGCCCGAGCGCCTGGACGGCGGCGGACACCCTCCGCTCCCTGCGAGGAGATCGGTTGCTCGGGGTCCGCCGCGAGGGGGTGACGCGAAGTGGCGTTGCCGCGGCCGCGAGGTTCCGGGACGATCGACGGCGAGGATGGCCGTGGCTTGACGCTCGAAGCCGATGCCGTGGGTGCGGACGCCCTGCCGGGCCGGGTCATCGACCTGTCGCAGGTGCGCCACCCGCATGAGCGCCGCATCCTCCTCCTCTCCGCGGCCGCGAACCTCGCCCTCGTCGCCGGCGCGGTAGCCGCCATCCTCCTCGCGCCGGAGTGGCTCTCCGCGCACCCGCAGGCCGCCCGGCTCGTCCGGCGGGTGCAAGCGGCCGCCGTCCTGGCGCTGCTGCTCGTGCCGGCGCTGGGCTTCCTGCGGCTCGGGCGGTGGATGATGATCCACCTGAACTCGGTCAGGCTCGGGAGCGATCAGCTCCCCGAGCTCCACGCGATCCTGGAGCGGCAGTGCCGGATGCTGGGCATCTCCGCGCCGGCGCTCTACGTCTCGGCGCTGCCGAGCGTGGGGCTCTCCGACGCGCTCGCGCTGCGGCGCGGGACCCGGGCCATCGTCCTCGGGGAGAAGCTCTTCGACGGGGTCCAGGACCTCGCGACGCGCCGGGAGGTCTTCGCGTTCATGATCGGCCACGAGCTGGGGCGGATCACGCTCGGGCACGCGAGCTGGTGGGCCGAGCTCCTCCTCGGATACCTGAAGCGCATCCCCGTGCTGCGCCTGCCGCTCGTCACGGTCCAGACCTACTCGCGCGATCGCGTGGCCGCGCTCCTCGCGCCGGGTTCGCTCGACGCGCTCGCGCTGTCCGCGTCGGGGGGTGAGATCTTCGGGCTCGTGAACGTCCGCGCCTACGTCCGCGACGCGCTCACACCGACCCCGCGGCCCGCGCCCGCTCGCCTCGGGGCGATCCTGAGGAAGGAGCCGCACCTCGCGGACCGGGTGCACGAGCTCCACCGGTACGGCTTCTTCCGGCCGGACGCGGAGCTCGTCGGCGCCGTTCCCGACCCCCGCGCCTGAGCCCGGGAGACGCGGCGGCCGGCGAGGCGCCCTCGCGCTCGCCGCGCCCGTCAGCGCGGGATCGCGTCGAGCGCGCGGAGGATCTCGTAGGTCGTCGGGTCGCCGACCTGCCCCTGCACGAAGACCCGGTCGAAGATCCACAGGTTCGAGGCGGCGACGATCGCGACGACCGCGGCGACCCGCCGGAGCGGCGCCCGCGTGCGCTCCGCCAGCGAGACGACGAACCACGCGGCCAGGAGCGAGGCGAGCACGTCCGTGGCCGCGACGAAGCGAACGCTCTTCGACACGAGCGCGAACGCCGCGAGCGCCAGGGCGGCGAACGCCGCGAGGTGGCGAGCGTCGCGCTCCGCGGGGCCGCGCGACGACACGATCACCGCGCAGGCGCCGACGGCGAGCAGCACGGGCACCGGCGAGAGCACGAGGAGGTCGAGGAGGTACCGGTGGGGCGGCCCGGACTGGTACTGCCGCGCGTACTCGGAGCCGAGCGACGCGACGGCGACGCGCGCCATCTCGAAGAACTGGGTCGCGGAGTGCGTGAGCAGGCAGTAGCCCGCGTAGTAGACGAGCGGTGGGACGAGCAGGAGCGCGGCGTCGAGCGGGCGGCCCCCGCCGCGCCGCTCGCGCGCGAACAGCCACAGCGCGACGAACGCGGGGGCGTAGAGGACGAAGGTCTCCTTCACGGCGAAGGCGAGGGAGGCGGCCGCGATGGCCGCCGCGTAGCGCCCCCACGCCCGCGCCTCGCGCGGAACGTCGAGCACGCGCAGGGCGGTCCAGAGGGACAAAAGGACCGTCGCGCACACGAGCTCGTCCTGCAGGGCGCGACGCCCGAGCCCGAGCTGCAGCGGCGACACGGCGACGAACGCGCCGCCGAGCAGGGCCGCGCGCTCGCCGAGGCGAGCCCGACCGACCGCGTAGGCGAGCAGGACGACGAGCACCCCCGACAGCGTGGAGAGCCAGGCCAGGCTGCGGTGGGAGCAGTCAGGCTGGGCCTTGCAGATCGTCGCCCCGATCCCGTACCAGCCCCAGCGGAGGAAGCTCGGGAACTTCCACGCCCCGGGCTGGGAGAGGTACTCCGACGCGAGCACGGGGTACCGCTCGAGCAAGGACGGGGCGAGCGCCCTCGCGGTCTCGAGGTAGTGCGTCTCGTCGGCGGGCGAGAACGTCGTGACGTCGTTCCACGCCACCCGCAGCGCCGCCGCCACCACGACGACGGCGAGCAGGGCGAAGCGATGCGCGCGCCGCCGTGTCGAAGGGGCGCCTGCGGGAGCGTCGGACGCGTCCTCCGCGACGCGGAGCATCGAGGCAGGTGCCGCCGCGGACCGCGAGCGGGCGCGCGCCTCCGCGCCGCGCGACGGCACGTGGACGACGTCCGACGGGGCCTCGCCCAGCACGCTGCGCCGATCTCTCACGTCCGCCATGTCGCACGGCTTTCGCCGGGTGTCCACGAAAGCCAGTCGGGCCCCGCTCGCGTTCGAAGGAGGGTGCCCGCTAGGGGCCGCAGGGTCTCAGGGCTCCTCCTCCACCGCCGCCCGCAGCCGCTCGAGCGCCTCGTCCCAGCGGCGCGAGATCTGCTCGAGCGCGCGGCGCGCCTCGTCGAGGCGGCGGGGCTCGATCTCCCAGCGCCGCTCGCGGCCCGGGCCCCCCTCACCGCGCCGCACGAGGCCCGCGCCGGCGAGGACCTCGAGGTGCTTCGCGATGGCCTGGCGCGAGATGGCGGCGCCCTCGGCGAGGCGCGCGGTGGAGAGCGGTCCGGCGGCGCAGAGCCGCGCCACCAGGGCGAGGCGGGTCTCGTCGCCGAGCGCCGCGAACATCGGCGCGGCGTGGGCGGCGGCAGCGCGGACGGCGCCTCGCCCCGCGCCGCTAGGCCCCGGAGACATGGCGCGCGATGTTCTTCATCTGCTCGGCCCAGCCGCCCTCGTTCATCCGGAACGCCTCGGCGCGGCGCGCGAGCGGGAGCTCGTCGAACCCCGACTCGACCACGGTGAGCCGGGTCCCCTCGGGCGCCTCCTCCAGCGTGAAGGTCACGAGCGTGGAGGGCTCCTTCGAGTAGTCCGCCCCCGCGTCGACGGGCGCCGGGTGCCAGCGCCAGGACAGGAGCCGCTCCGGCTCCATCCGCTCCACGGTCGCCTCGAAGACGAGGTGCTCGTAGCCGGGGTACGTGATCCGCCCGCGCGTCACCGACCCCGGCGCGAAGCCGGTCTCCAGCTTCACCCCGAACCAGCTGCCGAACTCCCGCGGGTCGACGAGCGCTCGCCAGACCCGCGCGCGGGGTGCCCGCAGGAGGACCTGCTTCTCGATGCGATCCGTGCTCGTCGTGGCCATGTGCAACCTCCAGGTTGCAGGTGTAGCCACGCGCGCCGCGGGATGCAACCTCTCGGTTGCGCCCGGCCGACGGGGACCGCGCGCGTCAGGCCGCCTCCTCGAGCAGGCGGCGCTGCCCGGTGAGCCGCTGGATCGGGGCCACGTCCTGGACCGTCTCGAGGCAGCCGAGGTAGCGGCCCGCCTCGTCGCGCACCGGCCAGTAGCGGATGTGGACCTTGCGCGGGCCCATGTCGATCCAGAACTCGGCCACCTCGCGCCGGCCGGCCTTGAAGTCGGCCAGGATCTTCTCCACGAGGTGCACGCTCTTCTGCGGATGGCAGTTGCGGACGTTCGTCCCGATGGCGCCGCGGCTGCGCGGGAAGATCTTCTCGCCCCGCTCGTGGCTGAAGTAGCGGACCCGGTCCTCCTCGTCGATGAACGACAGCTCGACCGGCAGCGTGTTGAGGATCGCGGCGAGGACGTCGCGGTCGAGGCCGTACGAGAGGTCCTCGAGCTCGACGGCGCGCACGATCTCGTCGGCCATGCGGTGATAGCGCCGGCGCGTGTCGGGGCCGAGCCCGGCCTCCACCGCCTCGATGGCCGCGACGATGCCGGCCTGCGTCTCCCCGTCCAGCATGCGCGCCGCGAGCGGGTAGAGGATGTCGTTCTCCTTCCAGAAGTGGTCCTTGCACAGCGCGGCGTAGGCTCCGAAGACCTCCCGCAGCTCGCCCAGCCGCGCCCGGTCGCCCGCCACGAACGCGGCGGCGGCGGCGTCGAGCCGCTCCACCAGCGACTTCGCCTGCCGGTGCTCGGCCAGCATCACGGCGAGCGGGCCTCCCTCGACCGGCATGCCGGCCCGCTCGAGGAGCGGGAACACGGTCCGCTCCTCCTTCTGGTTGTGGCAGCGATCGACGTAGCCGACGAGGTACTCGCGCAGGTTGGCGACGAGCCCCGGCGTCGGGCCCTCCGGCGCCGCGAGGGCCTTCTCGGCCGCCGAGAAGACGCGCTCGGTGGTCTCGTGGTCGGTCATCAGCAGCTCGCGCCAGGTCTGGCTCATGGGGGCTCCGGTGAGAGGGTGGGGTGGGCGAGTCGCCGGCGCCGGCCGGCGTGCCCTCGTGGCGCCGTACGAGAGCAAGGACCCGGCCAGCGTCGAGCGCCGCGGACCTCCTCCGCATTTTCCCCTCGGCAGCCGCCGCGACACCCAGCAGCCGTTGAGCGCGCAACGCCATCTCGGTGCGCGGCGCCAGGGTTGCGGCGCGGAACCTCCAGGCCGAGGGTCCGCCCGTAGAACTCCCTGGCCTTCTGAAGGTCGTCCACCGAGAACCCCGAGAATGCCTTCGTGCTCCTGAACATGCGCGTTCCTCCCCGGCTCCCATGTCGAACGACGGGGGCCGGATCGACGCGGTGACGCCCGCGTCTCCCTCGAGGACACGGCGGACCTCGCGTGCGCCCGTTCGGACGGCCGAACCGCCGGTGCGCCGTGGGGCTCGAACCCAAGCGACGACGTCGTCGTGTCCCACCGCAGCGGGGAGGTAGGCCCGAGCGCGGGGGACGGGGCCGGCGGCTTTCACAGGCAGGGAGACCGAATGGGACTGCTCTCGCGGATCTTCGGACCGAGCGCGTCGAAGGTGCAGCCGGTCCACCTCACGGACGGAAACTTCGCCGCGGAGGTCCTCCGGTCCGACGTGCCCGTGGTGGTCGACTTCTGGTCGCCCGGCTGCGGCCCTTGCCAGCGGCTCGAGCCCGTCATCATGGAGCTGGCGAGCGCATACGAGGGGCGCGTGAAGGTCGCCGAGCTGAACGCCGCGGAGGCGGGCCGGACGACCGCGCGTCACGGTGTGATGGGCACGCCCACCGTGATCTTCTTCAAGCGAGGTCGCGAGGTGGACCGCGTCGTCGGGTTCGTCGGCAGCCGGTACCTTCGCGAGGTCGTCGACCACGAGCTGCTCGCCCTTCCCGCGCCGTGAGGCGCGGCCGGGCGCCAGGCCGGGGTCTCTCCAGCCGTGCAACCGCGGAAGTGGAGACGCGGGGGTCCTCCGATCTTTTCCAGCGGCCCGACCGCCGCGCGGAGACGGGGCCCCGCTAAGAGGCGGCGGCGCGGGACGGTGCTCCTCTATCACCCCCTCGGAAAGGCGAAGGAGCTGCACGCCGCGGGGCTCGACCGCTGCGCGAGCGCGGACGCGACATGGACGTGAAGGTGGACAGCCATGCGGGGTATCGCGGCGAGGAGGCGCCGCGAAGGCTCGACCTCGGCGGTCGGCATGTCGAGGTGGTCGAGATCATCGACCGCTGGCTCGGCCCCGACCACCGCTACTTCAAGCTCCGGGGCGACGACGGAGCGGTCTACCTCCTGCGCCACGACGAGGCGGCGGACCGCTGGGAGCTGAGGATGTTCGAGCGCGCCGGCGCGTGAGCGCGACGCCTTCGGCGCAGGCCGGTGCACGGGAACGGAGACGACGATGCTCCATCCGCAGACGTCCTTCCTCTTCGACCTCGACGGGACGCTCGTCGACAGCGTCTACCAGCACGTGCTCGCCTGGCGCGAGGCGCTCGAGTCGGAGGGGATCGAGCTCTCCGTGTGGAGGATCCACCGCCGGATCGGCATGAGCGGCGGGCTGTTCACGAACATGCTCCTGCGCGAGACGGGCGTGGAGCTGTCCGGCGAGCGCATCGAGCGGCTGCAGCGCCTGCACGGCGAGGCGTACCGGCGGCGGCTCGCCGACGTTCGCCCGCTGCCCGGGGCGCGCGAGCTGCTCGCGGCGCTCGACGCGGCGCGGATCCCGTGGGCGATCGCGACGAGCGGCCGGATGGAATCGGCCGGACCGGTGATCGCCTCCCTGGGGGTCGACGCGGAGCGCGTGCCGATCGTCACGCGGGACCAGGTCAGGCACGCGAAGCCCGATCCCGACCTCTTCCTGGCAGCGGCGCAGCGGCTCGGGGTTCCCATCGGCTCGGCGTCGGTGGTGGGTGATGCGGTCTGGGACATGCTCGCCGCCCAGCGGGCGCGCGCGCTGGGGATCGGCCTGCTGTCCGGCGGCTACGGCGAGGGAGAGCTCGAGCGCGCCGGCGCGTACCGGGTGTTCGAGGATCCGGCGGACCTCCTCGAGCACCTCGACGAGGTGGGCGGCCGCCGCTGACGAGGAGCAGGGGAGGTGCGAATGGCCGAAGCTCCCGTCGCGGTCGTCAGCGGGGCGAACCGCGGGCTGGGCCTGGAGGTGAGCCTGCAGCTCGCCGACCGCGGCTTCGACGTCGTGATGGGCGTGCGCGAGCTGCGGAAGGGCGAGGCGGCGGCGCGAGGTCGCAAGGCGCTCCACCCCGCGATCCTCGACGTCGCCGATCCGGAGTCCCCGGCCCGGCTCGCCGCGGAGGTCCGCGCCGCCTTCGGGCGCTGCGACGTGCTCGTCAACAACGCCGGAATCCACTACGACACCGGAGACCACGCCTGGAGCCCCGACTGGCGGGTGGTCCGCGAGGCCTTCGAGACGAACCTCTTCGGCGCCTGGCGCCTCGCCGAGGCGCTCCTGCCGCTCATGCTCGAGCGTGGACGCGGACGCATCGTGAACGTGTCGAGCGAGGCAGGCTCGCTCGCCTCGATGGGCTCGGACACCCCCGCCTACTCCACCTCCAAGGCCGCCCTCAACGCGCTGACGCGCGTCCTCGCCGCCGAGCTGGCCGGCACCGGCATCCTCGTGAACGCGGTCTGTCCGGGCTGGGTGGCGACCGACATGGGCGGGGCCGGCGGCAGGCCCATCCCCGAGGGCGCGCGCGGGATCGTCTGGGCGGCGACGCTCCCGGACGATGGCCCGACGGGCGGGTTCTTCAGGGACGGGCGGCCGCTGCCGTGGTGAGGCGGGTCGCCGGCGACAAGTGCTTCCGCCCTCGTGAGCACCGCCTGGGCGATGCGCAGTCTGCCGGAATCCTGAACAGCCCTGTCGGATTCGCGGACACGCGTCGTCATGGCGCCCCCGGCTCCGCCACGAACCCGACCATCCACGCGTCGAGGCGCTCCTCGAAGCGGATGTTGAGCGGGTCGCGGCCCTGCTGGCGCCGCAGGAACAGTCCGAGGCCCAGGCTCCGCGGCGCGCGAGCCAGCAAGGTCACCTCGGCCGCCAGATCGCCGAACGCAGGCCGCGCGACCGTGCCGAGGTGGCGCGAGCCGGCGAGGCCCAGGCGGAGGCCGAGCTCCGAGTGCGCGGCGACGAGCGGCAGCGCCCGCGTCAGGTGCCACAGGGCGGGCAGCTCGAGCTCCGCCGACGCCCGCCCTACGACCGCGCCGTACCGGCGGCGCATCTGCGCGGGCATGCACGCCCCGAGCCCGCAGGGCACGTTCCACTCCGCCGAGGAGCGGGCGGAGAGGATCGCCCGGCCGCGTCCAGCGCCGAGCTGCCGGAGGCCGCCGACCGCTGCGCCGAGGTAGTTCGTCGTGAAGCTCCCCGCGGAGAGGTCGAGCCGCTCGCTCGGCGGATCCGTCAGCGGAACGCAGTCGAAGTCGCCCTTTCCGGTGCGGAGGTGATCCGTGAGGGCGCAGCCTTGCTGCCCGTTGGAGCGGTGCCCCACGGAGAGCTCGAGGGCGGCGAGCGTGCGCGGGCCCCGGGGTGCCGCCCCCGCGTCCTCGGGTCGGGCGGCCGCGAAGATCTGGAGCTTGGCGCGCGGCTCGTAAGTGGGCGTGCGGACGGGCGTGGAGTCCTCGCGCAGGAGCCGGAACATCCCCAGGAACGACATCGAGAGCGAGGTCGTGACCCCGCCCGACTCCTGCAGGCCCGGATCCTCGAGCCCGTTCCAGAGCACGAGGTGCAGGGCGGGATCGGCCTCGAAGGCCTGGCGCCGGTCGGTCGTGAGCGACACGTACGACCGCTCCAGGAACGGGACCCGCTCGTCCGCGCGCGGCAGGTGAGCCGCGCAGCCGCTCGAGGCGACGAGCGCGGCGGCGGCGCAGGCGGCCGCGCCGGCCCGGCCGCCGGGCCTGGTTCGCGCCGCGGGTCGCTGCCTCGGGTTCGCTCGCGACGCGCCGAGGTCGTCGCGGACGCCCCGTGGCGGCGTCCTGGCCGATGCACGGAGATCCGACACCTGGAGCACGCCACGCGCGTCTGCACGGGCCGTTCCGCTCGGCCGTCCGCTTGCAGGGAGCGCCCTCGATGGCGCCGCGCCGATCCTCGCCGAAGGCCTCCTTCCTCCTGCTCCTCCTCCTCGCCGCCGCCCCGGTCCGCGGTGCGGCGGACGCGCCGCCGCACGAGCGCCGGGTGGAGTACGCCGCGCCCGCCGCGACCCGCAGCGCTCCGGACGCGAAGAGATCCGAGCGACGGGCCGAGTACGCCGCTCGCGAGGCGGACCTGCAGCTCCTCCCGCCATCGTCGATCACGGCGGCCCCCGGGCTCGAGCGGCCGGAGCGCTCCGGCGACGGCGCTCGCCGCTTCGTGCTCCCCGCCGCCGAGGCGCTCGGCGTCCACGCCGTCATGGTGAGCTGGAACCGCTGGGTGGGCGCGGCTCCCTGGGGCGACGTCTCCGCCGACTCGATCGGCCGCAACCTGCGCAGCCGGTGGGTGCTCGACGACGATCAGTTCTGGGTGAACCAGTTCGGTCATCCGTACCAGGGCACGTGGGCGTTCACCGCGGCGCGCTCCACGGGGCTCGGCTTCTGGCAGTCCGCGTCCTACGCGTTCGCGGCGAGCGCGCTCTGGGAGATCGCGGGGGAGACGGAGCGGCCCGCGAGGAACGATCAGATCACGACCCCCGTGGCGGGCATGGTGCTCGGGGAGGTCCTGACGCGCTTCTCGGACGCGCTGCGGGCGGAGGGCGGAGCCTGGCGCGACGCCGCCGCGAGCGTGCTCTCGCCCATGTCGGCGGTGAACCGGCGGCTGTACGTCGCGACCACGCCCATGGAGGCGCCGTCCTCGCGGTGGGAGCTCTCCCTGTCGGCGGCGTCGGGGGCGGACCGCGAGGAAGCGTGGCACGGGCGGGCGGGCCTCGACTTCACGTGGGGGCTCCCCGGCGACCCGGACCTCGAGCTCGCGCGGCCGTTCGACCACTTCGTGCTCGAGGCGGCGTACGGCTTCTCCGCGGATCCGGACGCGACGGTGCGCGGCCGCGGGCTCCTCGCCGGTGCCGTGCTGGAGCCCACGCGCGCGGTGCGCGGGCTGTGGGGACTCTTCCTGTCCTTCGATCTCGACACGCCCGGACCGTACCGCGTCTCGACGAGCGCGATCGGGGTGGGCGCGAGCGGTCGCGCCGACCTCGGCGGAGACTGGGCGCTCGAGGCGGACCTCCACGGCGGGGCGGTGCTGCTCGGCGCCGCCGGATCCGTCGCGCGCGCGCCGGACGGCACGGGGCGGGACTACCTGATGGGCCCCGGCGCGCAGTCGCTGCTCGACGTCGCCCTGCTCGCCGGCACGCGCGCGCGCGCAGGCCTGACCCTCCGCCAGTACCTCGTGCTGGGCGAGGGCGAGCCGGGCGGGACGGCGCTCCTGCTCGAGGCGCGCGCGGGGGCGACGCTGCGCATCGTGGGCGCCAGCGCGATCGCCGTGGAGGTGACCCGTCGCGCCCGGCGGGTGCAGGACGCGACGTTCCACGCGGACTCTGCCGTGCAGCTCTCGTACGTGCTGCTCGGCGGCCCGTCGCCCCGCTTCTCGGCCGAGGCGATCCCCGAGGAACCTTGATGATGACAGGGGTTGCTCGCTTGGGGTTGAGCCGCTCCCCCGATGAACGCGCCAGAGGCGGCGAAGCAGCCGGACGTCACGTCGGGGCGTGACCGGCTGGGCGCGGCGCGGGCGTGAATTTGCGCGGGTGCATGCGAGCGACGCGCATCCACAGCTCGTGCGGGCGCACGGACCGGAGCGTCTCGGGAGCTCGCTAGCGTTCACCTACAGCGACCGCTATCGCCAGCGATAGTTCCTCAGGACGTCGCAGCGTCGCTCGCGCCCAGGGAGAGCGTCCCGGTTGCGGTGGGTGAAACTTTCCCATTGACGCCATCTCGCCACGATCGCGCTCGGGCGTACGGGTCGGCGCGGAAGGGCCGCTCTCGCGCACGCGCCTGGCGCGTGTCACGTGCGCCGACCGCCGAAAGGCATCGACGAGGGTGAAGCGAAGAACGCCGCGCAGGCGCGAGCCTGGAGCGTCTCCGGAGCTCCGGAAATCGCGTGTTACGAAGGGTGTACTGGAGGTGCAACCCCATGTCCGCGCTCGCCCCCGCTTCTCTCGAGTCCAATGTCCTCGCCCTGCGCCTGCGCGAGCTCGCCGGAGAGGAACGAAACGTCCAGGTCGACTTCCTCCTGCACCTCGACGAATTCGATCGGCGCCGCGCGTTCGTGGAGGCCGGCTATTCGTCGCTGTGGAGCTACTGCCTCGAGGCGCTCCACCTGCGCGAGGGCGCCGCCGGAAGGCGCATCCAGGCGATGCGAGTGCTGCGCCGGTTCCCGACGCTGGAAGCTCCGCTGCGCGATGGGCGCCTCTGCTTGTCCACCGTGGCGCTCCTCGGCCAGGTGCTCACCGAGGAGAACCTGAACGACCTTCTCGCCCGCGCCGCCTATCGGACCCGGGCCGAGGTCGAGCACCTCGTCGTGTCCGTGCAGGCGCGCACCGCTCCGCGCACGGGCCTCCGGACGCTGCCCGAGCGCGCGCCCGCCGCGGCGAGCACAGCGCTGGCCCTCCCGGCGTCCAATGGTGGGGCCGAGCGGGCGGAGGCGTCGAGCTCGCCCGGAACTGCGGAGACCCTCGATCCGAGCCCGAATGCCGGCCGGCTCCCACCGCCTGACGCCACCCTCGAGAAGCCAAAGCGACGGGCCGAGACCCTCCCCGTCTCGGACGACCACTGGTCGCTCCGCGTCACCCTCGGCCGCGCCTGTAAGGAGGACCTCGAGACGCTCCGGTCACTCCTGTCGCACAAGGTCCCGGACGGCGACCTCGCGGCGGTGCTCCACGAAGCGATCCGCTGCGCCATCGACAAGCACGGCAAGCGCAAGGGCGCGGTCACGCCGCAGCGCAAGACGAAGGACGCGAAAGAGGACGCGAAGCAGGGCACGAAGCAGACTGCGGCGAAGCCGGCGGTGGCGAGGTCCACGATCCCGGCGATAGTGCGCCGCGCGGTGTGGAGCCGCGACGGCGGGCGCTGCGCCTGGGTCGGTCCGGACGGCTGCCGCTGCAATAGCCGCTGGAAGCTCGAGCTCGATCACATCCAACCCGCGGCCCTCGCCGGACCGTCGACGATCGACAACCTTCGGCTCGCCTGCCGAGCCCACAATCTGCTTCACGCAGAGAGGAGCTTCGGGCGCGAGCACATGGATCGCTTCCGCCGCGACGCGGGCGAAGGGCCGACGCCGCTCTCGCGCGCTGACGTGGCGCCCCTCCGTCCCGGGATGCAGCTGGGCATGTGGGCCCCGTGATTCTGCGGCGGCTCACGGAGCGGGCCGAGCCTTCTGTGGACGGAGGACGGGTTCGCGGCCTTCGCGGAGGGAGGGTCGGTCTCACGCCCCGCGCCGGTCCCCTTCCATCGCCCACCGCGACGCTCCGACCTCCGGGGCTGCGCCGGCGCCCGGCGCCCTGGGAGCGCGCTCCGGCTCCGCGACCTCGGCTTCGGGCGCCAGCGGGATCGTGAACCGCAGCGTCGCTCCGGCGCCGGGCCTGCTGACGACCCACAGCCGTCCGCCGTGCGCCTCGATGATCCCGCGGGCGATCGAGAGGCCGAGGCCCGTGCCCGTGTAGCGAACCGAGGGATCGCGCCAGTACCGGTCGAAGATGCGCGCCTGGTGCTCGAGGGGGATCCCCGGTCCGCGGTCGCTCACGGAGAACACCACCGTGCCGGGCAGCGCGCGGGACCGCAGCCGGACCGACGCGCCGCGCGCGCTCACCTTCACCGCGTTCGAGAGCAGGTTCACGAGGACCTGCTGGAGGCGGTCGCGGTCGCCCCACACGCGCGGCGGGTCGACGGCGAGGTCGAGCTCGAGGCGCACGCCGAGCTGCTCCGCGAGCGGCCGGATCGCGTCCACGGCGTCGTCCACGGGCCCCGCCGGGCAGATCGCGGTGCGCAGGATCGAGAGCCGCCCCGCGTCGATCGACGCGAGGTCGACGAGATCGCCGATGAGGCGGTTCATGCGGTTGCACACGCGCTCGATGGACTGGGAAGCCTTCCGGGCGGGGGTGCCGGGCGCGGTGCTCCCGGCGGCGACGCTCGCGGCCATCCGGATGGCCGAGAGCGGGTTCCTGAGATCGTGCGACACGATGGCGAGGGTGTCGTCGCGGGCGCGGATGGCGTCCTGCGCCTGCTGGTAGAGCCGGGCGTTGTCGATCGCGAGCGCGCACCGGCGCGCCAGCTCCGTGGCGACGCCGAGATCCTCCGCGTCGAACCGCCTGCTCGAGCCCGCGATGCCGAAGTCCATGGTCCCGAGCACCCGGTCGCGCGCGCGGAGCGGGACGGACATGAAGGACCGGACGCCCACCCTCCGGAGCAGCTCCTCGCGTGCGCGAGCCGTCGAGCCGTCGTGGTCGGAGAGGTTGTCCACCTCGCGGATGAGCTCGGGTGCGCTCGTCCGGACCTCGATCCCGAACCCGTCCTCCGCCAGCGGAGCGACGGGAGTGCGGCGCAGGATCTCGTACCCCTCGTGCGCGCGCGCCGGATCGAGCGCCTCCACCGCGACCCGACCGGCGGCGCCGCATTCGCCGGCGAGGACCACCGCGCACCAGTCGCCGAGGTGCGGGAGGGCGACGCGCGCCGACCGGGCGAGCGTCTCGTCGAAGCCGAGCGAGCTCGCGAGCTGCTCGGTCGCGATCGCGAGGAACCGCTCCCGCTTGGCGGCGCGCCGCTCCTCCGTGATGTCCTGGAACGCGATGGCGGCGCCGACGATCCTGCCGCCGCGGGTGATGGGCGCGGAGCTGTAGCGCACCGGGAAGCAGGAGCCGTCCTTGCGCGTGAGCGTGTCGTCGGCGCCGCGGTGCGGCTGGCCGGTGGCCATCACGTTCAGCAGCCGGCACGTCTTCCCCGAGCAGGTCCCCTCGATGCGGTTGCAGCGGAGCGCCGCCTTCATCTCGAGGCCGACGAGCTCCTTGCTCCGGTACCCGAGCATGCGCTCCGCGGCCGCGTTCAGGTACGTGATGCGGCCGTCCCGCCCGATGGCGTACACGCCCTCGTCCACGGCGCGCGTCACCGCGCGCAGCGACTCGAGCCGCGCGCGCACCCGCCGCGCCCCCTCGCGACGCAGGCCGACGGCGGCGCGGAGCGAGGCGCGCGCCGAGCCGCTCGTGCGGACGATGAGGGCGCCCACCAGCGCGAAGAGCACGAAGTGCAGCGCCTCGCCGCGATCGAGCGTGGGCGCCACCAAGGCGGTGAACCAGCCCACGACGAGGACGATGACGAGCACCCCGGGGCCCGCGCCGCAGGTCGCGGTGCTCACCGCGACTGCCCCCAGCGCGAGCACCGTCAGCGTGTGCGGGAACACCGGCGAGAGCACGAGCGTGAGCCCGATCGCGGCGGTGGCCAGCGTGACGGCGAGCCCGTAGCGGGCGACGACCGTGTCGCTGCGCAACCGCTCACCGATGCGTCGAAGCACGTCCAAGGGAGTCCAGGGGGACACCGTCGTCCCCTGTTCCAATCCGCCGCGGAGCGCCGTTGTTCCCACACCGACGCCGATCGCGCACGCGCGCCCACCGAGGCGGGCGCTCGGCGCGGCGGTCGTCCACGAAGCTCCGGTCCCGCGCTCCCTCGGCGCCTCAGCGCTCGGCGGCGCGGGCGCGAGGCTGGGCGGCCGGGGGCGCGCTCCAGAGCTCCCGCGGGAGCTCGCCCGCGTAGACCTTGCCGCCCACGACGTACGACGGCGTCGCGCGCACGCCGGCGCGCATCGCGTCCGCGACGTCGCGGGAGAGCCGGGCCTCCGTCGCGGGCGACACGAGGCACGCCTCGAACGCGGGGAGGTCGAGCCCGAGGCGAGCCGCGAGGGTCGCCACCGGCGCCTTGTCCTGCTGGTTCTTGAACAGCGCGTCGTCCATCTGCTCGAAGCGGCCCCGCGCCTCGGCGCAGATCGCGGCGCGCGCGAGGGAGCACGCCGACGGATGGATGGAGCGCTTCAGGGCGGGGTTGCACGCGGCGTCGAGGGGGAAGTGCCGGCGGACGATCTCCAGGTCCGGCCTCGCCGCGCGGAGGAGCGCGAGCTGCTCGTGGGCGCGCGCGCAGAACGGGCACTCGTAGTCGCTGAACTCGACGATGACGCGGTCGCCGGGGGCCGGAGCCGCCGCCGGGCTCGGGGTCGGGGTCCCCGGCGCGCCGGCGCGCGCGGCGGGAGGCGCGGGCGCCACGGACGCGTAGCGCGGGTATGCGGCCCGCGCGCCCGCGACGGCGGCGAGGAGCACGACCGCGAGCGCCGCGGACCTCGCCGGGCGCGCGCGGAGCGCGGCGAGGTCGGCCGCGATCGCGGCGGCGGGGCCGGCCGGGCAGGCGCGCCAGGCCGCCGCGAGGAGCGCGACGGCCGTGAGCCACGAGGCCACGCAGAGCAGGCACCACGCGCCGATGGCGGCCTCGCTCACGATCGCGAGCGCGATCGACGCCGCGACCGCGGTCGCCGCCACGCCGAACAGGAGCCCCCGGGCGAGGGGGCGACCGCGCCGCGCGTGGACGAGCGCCCGAGCGGCGAGCCCGGCGGCGAGGCCGTAGCCCAGGACGCCCCAGGCCGCGACGGGCAGCCCGAGGAACACGGAGAACCGGCTCAACGCCACGCGATCGCAGTTCACGACGTCGTTGATGGCGCAGAAGCTGGAGTACCCCGCGTGCGCGCGAGCGTGCAGGCGCGCGAGGAGGGCAGCCAGGGCCACGCCCAGCAGGGCGAGCCCGAGCGCCGCCACGAGCGGCCTGGCGGGCGAACGACGGTCGGGCGGGACGCCGCCGGGGCGCCGCGACGTCTTCTGACGTGCTCTCTTCATGGACGGTGAGGGTAAGCGGTCGCGGTGAGGGCCGAGAGGGTGACGTGTTCCCGGAGAAGCGTCGTGCGCGCGGCTGCACGCGCTGGATGCACGGCAGGCGCTGCCCCGGCGATCAGTCGATCGAGCAAGGCTTCACCTCGACGCACGGCGGCGGCTTCGACGCGGTCTGCGAGCGAGCCGGCGCCGCTCCGTCTCTCTTTGCTGGCTCCTCCGTCCGCGGGCGAGGGCGCAGGTCGGTGGCGCGGCGCGCGTCCGGCCGGGGGCGCTCGCCGCTCGCGGCGCGGGGCGCGGCGCCGCCGGCGGTCGCGGGCGCCGGAGGCGCCTTCGGCGCGGGCTCGTCCGCGAGCGCCGGGGCGGCGAGCAGGGCGGCGAGGGTCAGGATCAGGGCGCGGGTCATGGAACCTCCAGCTCCTGTGCATAGCACGGGCGGGCGCGGGGTCGTCCGGGATTGACCGCCGGGGGCCGCGCCGTCATGAGAGCAGGCATGTGCGAGCACCTGAGCAGCCTCCAGCGACCGAGGTCGCACGCCCTGACGCCGAGCTCGCTCGGCTGCGAGGAGTGCCTCCAGAGCGGCGACGCGTGGGTCCAGCTGCGGCTGTGCATGACCTGCGGCCACGTGGGGTGCTGCGACAGCTCACCGAACAAGCACGCCACCCGCCACTTCCACGCGACGAGGCATCCGGTCGCGAAGGCGTTCGAGCCGGGAGAGGACTGGGCGTGGTGCTACGTGGACGAGGAGCTGGTCGAGGCGATCCCCGCGTTCCCCGCGGAGTCGCCGCGAACGCACTACGCCGCTCACCCCCGCGGCTTCCCCTCTCCGTAGCCGCCCGCGGTCTGGACGCCGATCACCGCCTTGCGGTGGAACTCCGGCACGGTCAGCGCGCCCGCGTACGTGAAGGCGGACTGCACGCCGGTGATCACGTCGACGAGGATCGCGCCGACGCTCTCGCGCCCCTCGCGGATGTAGATCCGCGACGTCGAGATCCCCTCGCGGAAGAAGCCCTTCTTCGCGCGCTCGAACGCGTCGAGCCCCGCGGAGCGATCGCTCACCGCCCGGGCGCTGGCCATCCCGTAGTTCTCCTTGTACGGGCGCCCCTCGCGATCCTCCTTCACGTCGCCCGGGCTCTCGTAGGTGCCGGAGAGCGCGGTGCCGATCATGACGCGGGAGGCGCCGGCGGCGAGGTAGAGGGCCACGTCGCGCGGATCGCGCACGCCGCCGTCGGCCCACACGTGTCGCCCGCGCCGGTGAGCCTCGCGGGCGCACGCGAGCACCGACGAGAACGTCGGCCGGCCGGCCCCGGTCTGCATGCGGGTCGTGCACATGGCACCCGGCCCGACGTTCACCTTCACGATGTCGGCGCCCGCGTCGAGGAGGGCGCGGGTGCCCTCGGGGGTGCACACGTTGCCGGCCACGAGCGGCAGCGCGCCGATGGCGCGGCGCACCTCGCGGATCGCCTCGATCATGCGGCGCTGGTGCCCGTGCGCGGTGTCGAGCACGATCGCGGCGACGCCGAGCTCGGCGAGGGCGGCGGCCGCCGCGGCGGCGCCGGCCGAGATCCCGACGGCGGCGGCGACCATGAGCCTGCCCCGCGCGTCGAGCGCGGGCTCGAGCAGCTCCAGCCGCACAGCGTCGTCGCGCGTCAGCACGCCGGCCAGCCGGCCCTCGGCGTCGAGGACCGGCGCGGCCTTCACGCGCTGATCCTCCATGAGCAGGAAGGCGTCCCGGTTCGGGGTGCCGGCCGGGAGGGTCACGAGGCGCGACGACATGAGCGAGCCGACGGGCGAGTACTGGTCCCGGTCGCGCAGGTCGGCGTGCGTGACGATGCCGAGCGGCCGGCGCTCGTCGTCGACCACGACCACCATGTCGTGCGCGCGCTTGCGGATGATGCCGAGGACGTCGCGCAGCGTGGCGCGCGGCGACACGGCGAGCGGGGTGTCGTAGCGCGGGTCGGCGGCCTTGATGTGCCGGATGATGCGCGAAGCCGTCTCCAGGTCCATGTCCTGGGGCAGGACGCCGAGGCCGCCGAGGCGAGCCATGGTCTCGGCCATCCGCTTGCCGGTGACCGCGTTCATGTTCGCGGACACGACCGGGTGCGCGCCCCCGGAGAAGTCCACGGGGCGCAGGTCCACGTCGAGGCGCGAGCCGCCGTCGAAGTAGTCGGGGACGAGGAAGACGTCGTCGAGGGAGAGCTCGAGGGCCTCGTCGTGCTCGGGATGGAGGAAGCGCATGACCAGGCGATAAGCGAACGGGGGTCGCAAGGGAAGGAAAACGCTCAGAGCGTCTCCAGCACCTCCCGCGCCGCGCGCTCGCCGCTCCGGAGCGCCCCCTCGACGGTGCCGGCCAGCCCGGCGGCGGTGGCCTCGCCTGCGAAGAACAGCGTCCCCTCGACGCTGCGCGCGAGCGCGGCGGACGCGCCGTCCGAGCCGACCGGGAAGACCGCGTAGCCCCCGCGCGCGAACGGGTCGCGCGTCCAGTCGGCGATCGCCGCGCCGTCGAGCAGGTCCTCGAGCTCGGCCGGCGGCACGCCCAGGCCGTGCGAGGCGGACCGGATCGCCGCCCGCAAGACGTCCTGCTCCCGCTTCCCCGCGAGGCGGGCCGCGCCCGGTCCTCCCGCCCAGCCGACCAGCACCGGCGCGTCCACGGGCGCGAGCGTCCAGAAGACCGGCACGGCGGCGCCGGGGACGTGCAGGAACACGAGGCGCCGGCCTCCCCACGGCGCGCGCCGGAACCGCAGCAGGACCTTCACGACCGGCCCCATCGCGAGGGCCCTCGCGGCGCTTTGCTTCTCGGGCAGCGCAGGGACGAACCGGACCGCGCCGTCGCGCAGGATCGACAGCGGCAGGGTCACGATGGCGTGACTCCCCGTGATCGGCGCGAGCCGGCCTCCGGCGCGACCGCGCGCCCGGAGCCGCACCTCCCGGCGACCCCACCCGACCTCCTCGACGACGATGCCGAGGCGGAGCACGCCGCCGCGAAGCGCTCGCGCCAGCGGGGAGAGGATCCTCGCGTAGCCTCCGTCGATCCGCGCGGCGGTGTCGCCGCCGATCTCCTCCATCCCGCGGCTCAACCGCGCGAGGGCGAGGGACGACGCGGTGCGCGGATCGGCGAGGTAGAACCCGCGCACGAGCTCCCGGGCCAGGGGGATCGCCTCCCGCGACCGTCGCAGGGCGGAGCGGCGTCGGAGCAGGGCTCCGATGCTCTCGTCGTCCCGGGTGCCGAGCGCGAGGAGCTCCTGCGCGCGCGCGTACGCGGCCGTGATCCCGGCGAGCCGACTCCCTCGCGGGCGCTGGTGCCGGTCCGGCACCTCGCGGATGGCGGCCCGAGCGCGGCGCGCGAGCGCGAGCGTCCGGTCCGGGTGGCCGTGCACGAACTCGGCGCCGTGCTCGAGAGAAAGGCCCAGCACCGGGTCGAGGCGCGTGTCGATGCGCCCGCCATACCGATCGCGCGCCTCGACGAGCGTCACCGCCACCCCGCGGTCGCGGAGCAGCGCGGCCGCCGCGAGCCCGGCCGCGCCGGCTCCCACGACGATGACGTGCGGTGCGCGTCTGGCCGCCATTTCTGCACGGACAGGCTACGTCTCCCCGCCTTCCCCCGCGCCTGCCCGGCCGGAGAGCCGTCCGCGCGCCGGGGCTCGTGCCGGTTCGGTCACAGCCCGGCGCCAGGCTCGTCCGCGCCCTTCGGCATGCGGTCGCCGCCCACGCCCGTGTCGTCGTCGGCCGCCCGTCGAGCGGGCATCCTCTCATCGGGAGCGTCGCGCCGAGGAGCCGGTACGTCCTCCGTCGTGCGGGCGGGCTTCACGGGAGCGCTCGTCTGAGTGCGCGGCCGCTCTCCACCTTCGTTCGGCATGTGGCACCTCCGCGCATGACGATGAGGACGGCGCCCGGCGTGAGCGAGCCCGCGGGAACGCCTTCAACGCGTCGGCGGACGTCGCTGCGGCAGAGCCCGTCTTGCGGCAGGGCGTCCCTCCAGGGGTGCTCCCGGCGGTCGGCAGACCATTCAAGGAGCTGCCAAGGAGTGCGATGAATCGCCCCGCATTTCCATAGGTTGACGTTCCGTGACCACGCCGGTGGGTGAAATCCCCCGGGTGAAATCACGCAGGGTAAGACCACACCCGTGCGACCCCGCCACACACGCCGCCGGTCGCGGATCGCCGCTTGTGGCCCTGGCAGAAAACGCCCGACCGCCGGGCCGGCTGCGGCGGAGGGACGGGCGCGCTCAAGGGCACGGGATCACTCGGCGCGCACGACACGTCGCCGCGCGGCTCGACCTCGCGGGGCTCCCATGCCGCCGTGACGACGTTACGCGGTACACGGTGAGTGCGGGCGATCAGCGAGCGAGCGGCCCGGCTCTCGCACGTGCACCGCGGGCACCGCCGGCCGTGTGACCGGCGGTGTCTCTGGAATCGACTCTTCACGTTAAGTAATTGGGGGGAATCCCTTCATGGATGCGACGAAGCATCGCGTGCTCTCGCTGGTGATGGTCCTCGCGCTCGCCGGCTGCTCCGGTGGCTCGAACGGCAAGGACGGCAGGGACGGGCTGAACGGCCAGGACGGCGCGGCGGGACCAGTGGGGCCGAGCGGCCAGGACGGCGCGGACGGCAGGTCGACGGGTGGGGTGATGGGCAAGCTGACGTTCAAGGTCGCGGGGAAGGAGTATCCGGCGACGAACGTCACGGTGACGAGCATTCCGGACTGGTGCGGGACCGCCACGTCCGACGCGAACGGCGAGTACGAGCTCGGCTCGGGCTGCGCCATCGGCGTCTACACCATCGTCTTCTCGGGCAACGGCTTCAAGACGCTCGAGGTGCCGAACATCTCGATCGCCGCGGGCAAGGAGTACATCCTGAACCGCGAGCTCACCGCGATCTCCCCGCTCGTCCTCAAGGCCGCGAAGCCGCCGAACCCGGCCGGCTTCGAGCGCGAGGTCACCCTCGGCGTCACGGTCACCGGCGGCACGCCGCCCTACACGTACAAGTGGACGCCGCGGACCACGAACCCGACGGCGGTCACGCTGTCCGCGAATGACGTCGAGGCCCCGACCTTCACGACGGGCGCCCTCGCCGACATCGTCGCCGCCGACAAGAAGGTGATCGGGTTCGGTCCGTCGCTCGACGAGGAAGGGAAGCCCTTCCGCCCCGAGTTCCTCGGCGTCAGCAACCGGCAGCTCACGGAGATGACGTACAACTTCGACGTCGTCGTCACCGACCAGATGGGCTTCGAGGGCAAGGTCACCGTCGCGGTCGTCCCGGCGACGCTCGCCCAGGCCAACGGCTCCATCCCGACGGGCACCCTCGTCATCGCCAGCATCCCCGGCAACGCCGCCGCGCTCGTCTTCACCGAGAAGCCGATCGCCTCGAGCGCCGTGCTGAACGACGCCGACACCGCGTTCCCCTGGTTCATCGCGGACGCCCCGGGCGTCTACCGGTTCGACGGGCTCCGCGTCGCCGTCTCGAACTACGTCAGCTCGAACCCGAGCTGCGGTGGCTGCCACGAGTACCTCATGTCCGCCGAGAAGCAGGCGGCCATGGCGCTCAAGTTCAAGAAGTGGAGCAACTCGGCGCACGGGAACCACTTCTTCAAGTACATGGAGTACGACGCGAACGGCCAGCTGGTCTGGAAGACCGGCCCCGACGGCAAGCCCATCCCGGCGCCCACGGCGAACCCGACCGTCTTCTGGACCGAGCCGGGCGCGATGACGACGTTCGAGTACGGCATGACGGGCGCCGAGGGCACGCACTACGGCGAGAACTGCGTGGCGTGCCACACGACCGGCTACAACGCGGCGCTCCAGAACGACGGCTTCGACGACGTCGCCAAGGCCGCGGGCTGGACCTTCCCCGACCTCTCCAAGTACCTCACCGGCCTCACCGGCACTCCCCCCGACCTCGTCACGACGGAGCCGCAGTACGGCGCCTGGGACCTCGTCCCCGCGGACGCCAAGGCCTACGCCGGCATGCAGTGCGAGAGCTGCCACGGTCCGCTCGGCCGCCACGCCGCGAACGGCGGCTCGAAGCCGGTCGGCGAGTACGGCGTCGCCGCGTGCGCCGTGTGCCACGACCGTCCCACGAACCATGACCGCGTCGCGCTCTGGCGCCGCTCCGGCCACGCGAACACCGGCCTCGCCTTCGGCGAGTCGACCGGGGCCCGCGCCAACTCCAGCTGCGCGCGCTGCCACTCGGCGCAGGGCTTCGTGAAGTACGCCGCGAACACGCTGCAGGACTCGGTCGACAGCGGCGCCACGAAGGAGAACGTCGAGCCGCAGACCTGCGCCGCGTGCCACGACTCGCACTCCACCACCGTCCGCATCGACGGCAAGGCCCCCGTCTACGTCGCCGCCGGCTTCACCGTCTCCGGCGCCGGCACCGGCGCGCTCTGCATGACCTGCCACAACGGCCGCCGCGGTCTCAGGGGCGACGCCGTCCCGATGACGGGCTTCGCGACGCCGCACGCGCCGACCCAGACCGAGGTGCTGATGGGCATGAACGCGTACTTCATCGGCGACGCCAACGGCTACAAGGTCTCCGGCCACGCCGCCGTGTCCGAGACCTGCGTCGGCTGCCACATGAAGACCGCCGTCGAGGGCCTCCGCTACACGATCACGAACCACACGTTCGGCTTCACGAACGACGCGGGCTTCGACGCGGCGAAGTCGATCTGCAAGGAGTGCCACGGCGAAGAGGTGAACGGCGAGGCCATCGAGACGGCGTACGCGAACGCGCGCGCCCAGGTCATCGCGCAGCTCAGCGCGACCCTCGAGGCCGCGGTGGCCGGCACCGCCGGGTTCACCGTCACGCCCGCGGGCGCGGGCCACGGAGCCCCTGAGGGCACGCCGCTCGTCCTCGCGCTCACGAACATCGCGAGCATCGACGTGGAGGGCACGACCATCGTGTTCAACCTCGTCGCGGCGGTGGACGTCACGTTCCCGTCGGGAACGGTCTCGACCAAGACGGTCCGCGCCTCGGCCGGGAAGGTCACGGACGCGACGGGCGCGTTCGCGCTCGCCGGCGTGGACGGCGTCCTCTCGCGGTCGCTGTGGAACCTCGGCCTCGTGAACGACGGCTCGAACGCCATCCACAACCCGACGTTCGTGTTCGAGGTGCTGCAGGCGACGGACGAGGCGCTGAAGGCGGCGACGCCGGCGGCGGCCTGCGCGGCGACCTGCCTGTAGGCGACGCCCGCTCCCGGCGCGCTCCGCCGCGCCGGGAGCGTCGCTCCTGAAGCTCCGGGCCCGCGCCCGCCGGTCCACCGCGACCGGCGAGCCCGGGCCCGGCTCGGCGACGGCATCGCGCGTCTCGCGACGGCTCGACGCAAGCGACGGGCGCCATCAGCTCCGCGGCTCCTCGCGATCGTCCCGGTACAGCTCGTACGCCGCGGTGTACTCCATGACGCGCGCGACGTCGGCGATGAAGCTCTCCGGATACCCGGCGCGGCGGAGCAGATGGAAGCCCATCTCCATCCCCGACGTGATCCCCCCCGCGGTGATGATCCGTCCGGCGTCGACGACGCGGGCGCGGCTCGGCTTGCACGCCGGCGCGATCCGCGCGAGCCGCTCGAGCGGCACGAGGCCCGGCGGCGTCGCCTCGGCGCGGTCCGGCTCCTTGCGGTTCGTCGCGGGGAGGCCGTCGAGCAGGCCCATCGCGCCGTAGATCCAGGAGCCCGTGCAGACGGAGACGAGGAGCGTCTCCTGGGGCTGGCTGCGGATGAACTCGTGGAGGCGCCGGTTGTGCAGCTCCTGCCTCGTGCCGTAGCCCCCCGGGATCAGGAATGCGTCCATCGCAGGGCGGTCCGAGAAGCCGTAGTTCGGCAGGACCGTGAAGCCGGCCTGGGCCTGCACCGGGCGCATCGCGTCCGCGACCAGGAACGCGTCCAGCTCCGGATCGTACCGGCGCGCCACCGAGAAGACGCCGTGCGGAGCGGCGAAGTCGACGATCTCGGCGTCCTTGAAGACGTAGATGCCCAGGCGGAACCCCGGGCGAGTCGGGGCCATGTCGTACCTCCTCGTCGAGCTCTCCTCACCGATGCACGGCGCGCGCTGCCGTGTCGGGGCCTCGGCGGGGCGCGTCGCGCTCCGCTCGGGCGACGCGCCGCTCGGTCGTGCGGCCCGCGCGCGGGCGTCCGCCGAGCCCATCTGGGCCGCGCCGAGACGGCTGACGTACCGGTAAGCAGGTCTGCCGCGTCCCTGTTGCCGCGGCGCTTCGCGCTCAGGCCGGGCGCGTTCGCGGCAGCCGCCCGGCGCCGGACCGCGCGGCGAGCCGCACCACCGCCTTCTTCGCCTCCATCACCCACAGCACGGAGCTCGCGACGGCGACGCAGAGGAGCCAGTCCTTCGCGTCGAGCGCGACGGTCCGGAACGGACGCTGGAGGAACGGGGCGTGGACCACGGCGACCTGCAGGCCCGCCGAGATCGCCACCGCGAGCCAGAGCCAGCGGTTGGCGAAGGCCCGGTGGAAGGCGCTGCGGGCCACGAAGCGGGCGTTGAAGGCGTTGAACAGCTGGAACAGGACGAGGGTGGTGAACGCCAGGGTCTGGGCACGGCGGAGGCCCTGCCCCGGCGCCGAGGCGCCGCCGCCGAGGAGCCCGCCGGGCAAGGCGAGGTCCATCACCGCGAGCGTCCCGGCGGCCATGACCACGCCGACCAGGATGAGATCGAGCCAGGTCCGTGCGTCGATCACCCGGCTCCGGGGGTCGCGCGGCGGCTCGAGCATGACGTCACGGTCCGGGGGCTCGACCCCGAGCGCCAGCGCCGGGCCCGAGTCGGTCAAGAGGTTGATCCAGAGGATCTGGGTCGCGAGCAGCGGGACGACGACCGCCGAGCCCTCCTCGGGCGCGAGGCCGACGACCCCGGCGAGCAGCACGCCCAGGAGCATGACGAGCACCTCGCCGATGTTCGACGAGAGCAGGTAGCGCAGGAAGCGCTGGATGTTGGCGAAGATCGAGCGGCCCTCCTCGACGGCGGCGACGATGGAGGCGAAGTTGTCGTCGGTGAGGATCATGTCGGCGGCGCCCTTCGCGACGTCGGTCCCGGTGATGCCCATCGCCACGCCGATGTCCGCCGCCTTCAGCGCCGGGGCGTCGTTCACGCCATCGCCGGTCATGGCGATGATCTCGCCGTTCGCGCGCAGCGCCCGGACGATCCGCAGCTTGTGCTCGGCGGACACCCGGGCGTAGACGGAGACGTCGCGGGCGGCCTCGCGCAACGCCTCGTCGTCCATGCGCTGGAGCTCGGCGCCGGTCAGCACCCTGGCGCCGGCGGCGGCGATGCCCAGCTCGGCGGAGATGGCCGCCGCGGTGATCGGGTGGTCGCCGGTGATCATCACGGGCCGGACGCCTGCGCCCTGCGCCTGCGCGACCGAGGCGCGGGCCTCCGGGCGCGGCGGGTCGATCATGCCGACCACCCCGAGGAACACGAGCTCCTGCTCGACCTCGTCCGTCAGCTCGCCGGTGACCGCGTCCCGGCCCAGCGTGCGGTAGGCGACGCCCAGCGTCCGCAGCGCCGACGCGGCGAGCCTGTCGACGGCGCGCGAGAGCTCCGCGCGGCGCTCCTCGCCGAGCGCCCTCGTCCCCTGGCCGACCCGCTCCTGCGTGCAGCGCGCGAGCAGGATGTCGGGCGCCCCCTTCGCGAACACGAGCACCCGCTCCTGCTCGGCGTCCGCGTGGGCGGTGCTCATCATCTTGCGGTCCGAGGAGAACGGCACCTCGCCGACGCGCGGGTAGCGCGCCTCGAGCTCCTCCGCGGCGAGCCCCACCTTCCTCGCGGCGACGAGGAGCGCGCCCTCGGTCGGATCGCCCTGGATCGTGAAGCGGCCGTCCTGCTCGACGAGCGTGGCGTTGCTCGCGAGCCGCCCGGCGCCGAGCGTCTTCTCCACCTCCTCCAGCAGCGCGGGGTCCTCCACCGGCGCGCCGTCCCTCCGCACCTCGCCGGTGGGATCGTAGCCCGTCCCGCTCAGCTCGACGGCGCCGCTCGCCGTGACGACGGCGCGGACGGTCATCTCGTTCCGGGTCAGGGTCCCGGTCTTGTCGGAGCAGATCGTCGTGGTCGAGCCGAGCGTCTCGACCGCCGAGAGCTTGCGCACGATGACGTGGCGCGCGGCCATGCGCTGCGTCCCGAGCGAGAGCACGATCGTCGTGATCGCCGTGAGCCCCTCCGGGACGGCGGCCACGGCGAGCGAGACCGCCAGGAGCAGCACGTCGACCAGGTCGGTGAGCGACCGCAGCTCCTCCAGCACCAGGATCGTCGCGCTGATCGCGAGCGCGATCGCGACGACCGCGACGCCGAGCTGCTTGCCCACGCGGTCGAGCTCCCGCTGGAGCGGCGTCGCGACCTCCTCGGTCTCCTGGAGCGAGCCGGCGATCCGGCCGAGCTCCGTCGAGGGTCCGGTGGCGGTGACGACGGCCCGGCCGCGGCCGGAGGCGATGGCCGTGCCGCTCCACACCATGTTCGTCCGATCGGCGATCCCGGCCTCGACGGCGAGCGGGGCGCTGTCCTTCGAGACGGGCGTGCTCTCGCCCGTGAGGGCCGCCTCGGCGACCCGGAGCGCGATCGCCTCGAGCACGCGGGCGTCCGCCGGGACCGTGTCGCCCTCCTCGAGGAGCAGGACGTCGCCCGGCACGAGCCCGGCGGTCGGGACGAGCTCCTGCTTCCCGTCGCGCAGGACGCGGGCCGTCGGGGCGGTCATCGCCCGGAGCGCCGCGACCGCCTGCTCGGCCCGGCTCTCCTGGACGAAGCCCAGCACGCCGTTGAGGAGGACGATCGCGACGATGGTGAGCGTCTCGTACGGGAGCGGGGTCTCCCGCTCGATCCACCAGGCGACGAAGGAGACCACCGTCGCGACGAGCAGCAGGATCGTGAGGACGTCCGCGAACTGGGCGAGGAAGCGTCGCCAGGCGGGGACCGGCGGCGGCGAGGGCAGCTCGTTCCTGCCGTGGCGCCGGAGGCGCTCCTCGACCGCGCCGCCCGAGAGCCCGCGCCGCGCGTCGCTCGCGAGCGCGGCGACGACGTCCGCGACGGCGCGGCGCTGAGGAGATGCGTCCGTGGGGCTAATCGCGGCCAACGGCGTCCCCCGCCGGCCACCGCCAGCCCACGATGTCGGGCGGGTCGATGCCGTACTCCTGGGCGTGCAGCCGGCACTGGATCTGCCGGTTGCGGAACCGCTCCTTGGCGTGAGCGCCCGGGCCGAGCAGCCGCGGCACGCGGTCGATCACGTCCATGGCCAGGCTGAACCGGTCGATCTGGTTCTCGATCGCGAGCTCGAGGGGCGTGTTGATGCTCCCCTTCTCCTTGTAGCCGCGCACGTGCAGGTTCGGGTGGTTCCTGCGGCGGTAGGCGAGCCGGTGGACGAGCCAGGGGTAGCCGTGGAAGTTGAAGATGATCGGCGCGTCCCCGGTGAAGAGCGAGTCGAAGTCCCGGTCGGAGAGGCCGTGCGGGTGCTCCGTCTCCGGCTGGAGCTTGAACAGGTCCACGACGTTCACGAAGCGGAGGCGCAGGTCGGGGAACGCCTCCCGCAGCATGGCCGTGGCGGCCAGCGCCTCCAGCGTGGCGACGTCGCCGGCGCACGCCATGACGACGTCGGGGTCGTGCCCCTCGTCGCTGCTCGCCCAGTCCCAGATGCCGATCCCCTTCGCGCAGTGCGCGACGGCCGCCTCCATCGAGAGGTACTGAAGGTGGACCTGCTTGTCGGCGACGATCACGTTCACGTAGTTCTCGCTCCGGAGGCAGTGGTCCGCCACCGAGAGCAGGCAGTTCGCGTCGGGCGGGAGGTAGATGCGGGTCACCTCGGCGCTCTTGTTCACCACCACGTCCAGGAACCCGGGGTCCTGGTGGGTGAAGCCGTTGTGGTCCTGGCGCCAGACGGTCGAGGTGACGAGCAGGTTGAGCGACGCGATCTCCTCGCGCCACGAGAGGCGGTTGCAGATGGAGAGCCACTTCGCGTGCTGGTTGAACATCGAGTCGATGATGTGGACGAACGCCTCGTAGGACGCGAGGAGCCCGTGGCGCCCGGTCAGGAGGTAGCCCTCCAGCATCCCCTCGAGCGTGTGCTCCGAGAGCACCTCGACGGCGCGGCCGTCGGGGGCGAGCCGGCCGCCGTCGGCGTCCTCCGGGAGGCTCGCGCCGAGCCAGAGCTTCCCCGACGCCTCGTACACCGCGTCGAGCCGGTTCGAGGTGGTCTCGTCGGGCGAGAAGAACCGGAAGTTCCGGTCGTTCGCGCGCAGCACGTCGCGCAGGAAGGCGCCGAGCGGACCGGTGTTCCCCGCCTGCGAGCCCCCGGGCGACTCCACCGTCACCGCGTAGTCCCGGAAGTCGGGGAGCCGGAGCGCCTTCTTGAGGAGCCCGCCGTTGGCGCGCGCGCTCGCGCCCATGCGGCGCGGCCCCCGGGGCGCCGCCTCGCGCACGGCGGCGACCGGCGCGCCCGCCGCGTCGAAGAGCTCCTCGGGGCGGTAGCTCCGGAGCCAGCGCTCGAGCAGCGCGAGCCGGGCGGGGTCCCGCTTGACGCCCGGGATGGGGACCTGGTGCGCGCGCCAGGAGCCCTCGAGCGCGTGGCCGTCCAGCTCGGCCGGCGCCGTCCAGCCCTTGGGCGCGCGCAGCACGATCATCGGCCAGCGCGGCCGGGCGGCGACGCCGGTCCGGCGTGCCTCGGCCTGCGCCCCGCGCACGAGCTCCACGCAGCGATCGAGGGTGGCCGCCATCGCCTGGTGCATCGACTCGGGCTCGGAGCCCTCCACGAGGAAGGGCGTCCAGCCGTAGCCGGCGAGGAGCTGCGTGAGCTCGTCCGAGGGGATGCGGGAGAGCAGGGTGGGGTTGTCGATCTTGTAGCCGTTCAGGGACAGGATCGGGAGGACCGCGCCGTCGCGGATCGGGTTCAGGAACTTGTTCACGTGCCACGACGTCGCGAGCGGGCCGGTCTCGGCCTCGCCGTCCCCCACGACGGCCGCGACGATGAGGTCCGGGTCGTCGAACGCGGCGCCGCAGGCGTGGGAGAGCACGTACCCGAGCTCTCCGCCCTCGTGGATCGAGCCCGGCAGCTCGGGCGTGCAGTGGCTGCCGACGCCGCCCGGGAACGAGAACTGCTTGAAGAGGCGCCGGAGCCCCTCCTCGTCGAGGCTCTTGTCCGGGTAGACCTCGGAGTAGGTGCCCTCGAGGTAGACCGGGCCGAGCACGCCGGGCGCGCCGTGCCCCGGCCCCGCCAGGAAGAGCACGTCCAGGTTGCGCGCGCGGATGATCCGGTCGAGGTGCGCGTAGACGAACGACAGGGCCGGGCTCGCGCCCCAGTGGCCGAGGAGCCGGTTCTTCACGTGCTCGGGGCGGAGCGGCTCGCGCAGGAGCGGGTTGTCCTGCAGGAAGATCATGCCGAGCGCGAGGTAGTTGCAGGCGCGCCAGAAGGCGTCGATCCGGCCCACCTCCTCGGGCGCGAGCGGCGCTCCGCGCACGGTGGAGCGCGCAGGCCCGAACGCGGACAGGTCGGCGATTCCCGGGGTCCTCGGCGCTTGCTCGCTCACGGCTCGTCCCTCCCCCGCGACCGCGCGCGCCAGGATCCGGCGCGCGTGCCGCGCGATCATCAGCTCCTCGTCGGTGCGGACCACCCAGGCGGACACGCGGCTCCGGCCGCCGGAGATCCGCGGGCCCCCCGCGGCGTTCGCCGCAGGATCGAGCTCGAGGCCGAGCCAGGCGGCGTCGCGGCAGACCCGCGCCCGGATCTCGGCGGAGTTCTCGCCGATACCCGCCGTGAACACGACGGCGTCGAGTCCGCCGAGCGCCGCCGCGAGGGACCCCAGCTCGCGGTCGATCCGGTAGACGAAGAGGTCCACGGCGAGCCGCGCGCGCGGATCGGGCGAGGCGAGCAGCGTCCGGAGATCGCTCGAGATGCCCGACACCCCGAGGAGCCCGGACTCGTCGTACAGGAGCCGCTCGATCGCGCGCGGATCCAGGCCCCGCTCGCTCGCGAGCCAGAGCACGACGCCCGGATCCAGCGCGCCACAGCGGGTCCCCATGCAGAGCCCGTCGAGCACGCTGAACCCCATCGTCGTCGCGACGCTGCGACCCTCGAGCAGGGCGCACATGCTGGCGCCGCTGCCGAGGTGCATGACGACCGTCCGCCCGGACGCGGCGGCGGGATCGAGCGACCCGAGCGTCGAGGCTACGTACTCGTACGAGAGACCGTGGAAGCCGTAGCGCCGGAGGCCCGCCGCGTGCAGCTCCTCGGGGAGCGCGAAGCGCTCGGCCACGGGGGGCAGGGTGCGGTGGAAGGCGGTGTCGAAGCAGGCGACCTGCGGGAGCGCCGGGTCGAGCTCGCGCAGGATGCGGATGGGCGCGAGGCCGTGCGGCTGGTGGAGTGGCGCGAGCGGGACGAAGGTCTGGAGCCGGGCGAGCACGCCGTCGTCGACGAGCTCCGGCCCGGCGAAGACGGCGCCGCCGTGCACCACCCGGTGCGCCGCGCCCGCGAGCGCCCCGCCCTCCGCCGCCCCGCGGACGAAGTCGAGGAGCGCCCGCACCGCGCCCGCGTGGTCGAGGTACGCGCTCGCCGGCCAGCGACGCTCCGCGAGCACCGCGCCGCCCGGCCCGCGCGCCACGAAGCGCGGCGCGCCCTCGGGCGAGAGCCCGTCGACCTGGCCGCGGACGTCGGCCGCGAGCGCCCCATCGCGCCCGCGGAAGAGCGAGAACTTGATGGACGACGAGCCCGCGTTGAGGACCAGGATCCTATCGGGCATTTGCCGGCGCACCCCGTCGGTGCCGGATCTTCGACCCGCGCGCCTCGCGCGCAAGGCCAGGAGCGCGCACCGCCCCGATGGCCCGTGCGAGACGAGCCCTGCGCGCTCGGGCGCGGCATGGGACGCGATGAGCGAGGTTCGCACGATCGAGGCGGCCCGGAGAGGCTCGTGATCCTGGCAGGGGACATCGGCGGGACGAACGCCCGCCTCGCCACCTTCGACGTCCGGGGCGGACGGCCCGCGCTGCGCGCCCTCCGGATCTACCCGAGCGACCGCTTCGGCCGCCTCGAGGAGATCCTGGAGCGCTTCCTGCGCGAGGAGGGCGGCTCCATCGACTCGGCGGCGTTCGGCGTGGCCGGGCCGCTGCGGGCCGGCGTCGTCGTGACCACGAACCTGCCCTGGGTGGTCGACGCGGATCGCCTCGCGGCGGCGCTCGGGCTCGCCGAGGTCGTGCTCATGAACGACCTCGAGGCGCTCGCGTGGTCACTGGACGTGCTCGGCGCGGACGCGCTCGGGACGATCCACGCGGGCCGCCCGGACCCGTCCGCGGCGCGGGCCGTGATCGCGGCGGGGACGGGGCTCGGCGAGGCGGCGCTCCTGTCCATCTCCGGCCGCCTCGTCGCGCTCCCGAGCGAGGGGGGGCACGCGGACTTCGCGCCGCGCACCGACCTCGAGATCGAGCTCCTCCGCTGGCTCCGGGCGCGCCACGGCCGCGTGAGCTGGGAGCGCGTGCTCTCCGGCCCCGGGCTCGGCGACGCGTACCGCTTCCTCCGCGAGCGGAGCGGGGTCCCGGAGCCGCCGGAGCTCGTCCGCGCGATCGCCGGCGCGGGCGCGGCGAAGGCCGTGTCGTCGGCCGCGCTCGAGGGGCGCGATCCCGTCTGCGCGGCGGCGCTCGATCTGTTCGCCTCGGCGTACGCCGCCGAGGCGGGGAACCTCGCCCTCCGCGTGCTCGCGACGGGCGGCGTCTTCCTCGGCGGCGGCATCGCGCCGCACATCTTGCCCTGGCTCCGGCGCGGGGTGTTCCACGAGGTCTTCACGGACAAGGGACGGCTCGCCGCGCTGCTCGAGGAGATCCCGGTCCACGTCATCCTCGACGACCGCGCCGGGCTCCTCGGCGCCGCGCGCCGCGCGATGGAGGTCCCGGCGCGCGGTTGAGAAGAGCGCACGGAGCGCGCGTCCGTGCGGGCGCTCGCGCACTCGCAGGACGATCCGGTACGCGAGCGCCGAGGGGATGCGATCGGCGCGCGTCGCATCCAGATCAGGAGCCGTGGTGGACCGCGATGTCGACCAGCTCTCGGTGGCGACGCTCCGCACCCTCGCCATGGACGCCGTCCAGAAGGCGCGCTCGGGCCACCCGGGCACGCCCATGGCCCTCGCGCCGGTGGGCTACGTGCTGTGGCAACGCTTCCTGCGATACGACCCCGAGGATCCGGTCTGGCCGGACCGCGACCGCTTCGTGCTCTCGAACGGGCACGCGTCGATGCTCCTCTACGGGCTGCTCCACCTCGCGGGGGTGAAGGCCGTCGATCCCGACTACGAGACGCTGGGCCGGCTGGCCGTCGAGCTCGCGGACATCGAGCGGTTCCGCCAGCTCGACAGCAAGTGCCCCGGACACCCCGAGTACCGGTGGACGAGCGGCGTCGAGGCGACGACCGGTCCGCTCGGGCAGGGCGTCGCGACGAGCGTCGGCCTCGCGATCGGCGGCCGCTGGCTCGCCGCCCGGTACAACCGCCCCGACCTCACGCTGTTCGACTACGACGTCTACGCGCTGTGCGGGGACGGCGACCTCATGGAGGGGATCTCCGAGGAGGCGGCGTCGCTCGCGGGCCACCTCCGGCTGCCGAACCTCTGCTGGATCTACGACAACAACCGGATCACCATCGAGGGGCGGACCGAGCTCGCCTTCAGCGAGGACGTGGCGTGCCGCTTCATCGCGCTCGGGTGGAGCGTGACGCGCGTGGGCGACGCGAACGACCTCGACGCGCTCGCTCGCGCGCTCGAGCAGTTCCGCGCGACCCGCGACCGCCCGACGCTGATCGTGGTGGACAGCCACATCGCCTGGGGCGCGCCGCGGAAGCAGGACACCTCCGAGGCGCACGGCGAGCCCCTCGGCGAGGACGAGGTCCGCGACACGAAGCGGCGCTACGGGTGGCCGGAGGACGGCCGGTTCCTCGTGCCGGAGGGAGTGCGCGAGAACTTCCGCGCGGGGATCGGGGCCCGCGGCGCGCGCCTGCGCGGCGCGTGGGAGCGGACGTTCGCCGCGTACCGGGCGCGCCACCCGGACCTCGCCGGCGAGCTCGAGCGGATCCAGCGCCGCGAGCTGCCGGAGGCGTGGGACCGGGGGCTCCCGGCGTTCCCGGCCGACGCGAAGGGGATCGCCACGCGCGACGCGTCCGGGAAGGTCGCGACCGCCGTCGCCGCGAACGTCCCCTGGCTCCTCGGCGGCGCCGCCGATCTCGCGCCCTCCACGAAGACCCGCCTCGCCCTCGACGGCGCCCTGGACCTCGAGGCGGACACCCCCGGCGGCAGGAACCTGCACTTCGGGATCCGCGAGCACGCCATGGGCGCGGTGACGAATGGCCTCTCGCTCACGAAGCTGCGCCCCTTCGAGGCGACCTTCCTCGTCTTCAGCGACTACATGCGCCCCGCGCTGCGGCTCTCCGCGCTCATGGAGCTCCCCGTCATCGCCGTCTTCACGCACGACTCCATCGGGCTCGGCGAGGACGGCCCCACGCACCAGCCCGTGGAGCACCTCGCCTCCCTCCGGGCGATCCCGGGCCTCGTCACGCTCCGCCCGGCGGACGCGAACGAGGTGGTGGAGGCCTGGCGCGTCGTGATGCAGCGGCGCTACGGCCCGGTGGCCCTCGTGCTCACCCGCCAGCCGGTGCCGATCCTCGATCGCACCCGCTACGCCCCGGCGTCGGGACTCGCGCGCGGCGCCTACGTGCTCGCCGACGCCCCCGGCGGGCGCCCCGCGCTGCTGCTCCTCGCCACCGGGAGCGAGGTGCACCTCGCCCTCGCGGCCTGGGAGACGCTCTCGGCGCGGGGCGTCCGCGCGCGCGTGGTGAGCATGCCGTCGTTCGAGCTCTTCGAGCAGCAGCCGCCGGAGTACCGCGCGAGCGTGCTCCCACCCGAGGTGAAGGCGCGCGTCGCGGTGGAGCAGGCCTCCACGTTCGGCTGGGATCGCTACGTGGGGAGCGAAGGCGCCGTCGTCGGGATGCGCACCTTCGGCGCCTCCGCGCCGCTCAAGGCGCTGCAGACGCGCTTCGGGTTCACGCCGGACGCGATCGTCTCGACCGCGAGCGCGCTCCTCGCGCGCGGGGAGGGCTAGCGCCCGTGCGCGTCGCCCTCGCCGCCGACCACGCCGGCTTCGCCCTGAAGGAGGCGCTGCGCGAGGACCTCGCCGCCGGCGGCCACGAGATCGTCGATCTCGCCCCGCGCGCGCCGGGACCGGAGGACGACTACCCGGAGCACGCGGTGCGGGTGGGCGAGGCCGTCCGGTCCGGCCGGGCCGAGCGCGGCGTCCTCGTGTGCGGGAGCGGCGTGGGGGTGGCCATCGCCGCGAACAAGCTGCCGGGCGTCTATGCCGGCGTGTGCCACGACACCTACTCGGCGCACCAGGGCGTCGAGCACGACGCGATGAACGTCCTCGCGCTCGGGGCGCGGGTCGTCGGGGAGGCGCTCGCGCGGGAGATCGTCCGGGCCTTCCTCGGCGCCCGCCCCTCCGCCGAGGAGCGGCACCGCCGTCGGGTCTCGCTGACGCGCTCCATCGAGGCGCGGGCGCTGCAAGGAGGCGCACATGATCGAGCCGATCCGTGAGCTCGCGAGGTACGGGCAGAGCCTCTGGTACGACGGGCTGAAGCGGGATCTCCTCCGCACCGGGTCGCTCGCGCGGCTCGTCGAGGACGGCGTCCGCGGGCTCACCACGAACCCGTCCATCTACGAGAAGGCGATCGCGGGCACCGCCGACTACGACGCCGACATCGCCGCGCTGGGGCGGGGGACCGCGGACGCGAAGGCGATCTTCGAGGCGCTGGCGCTCCAGGACCTGCGCGCGGCGGCCGATCTCCTGCGCCCGGTCTGGGACGCGATGGACGGGCGCGACGGCTTCGTGAGCCTGGAGGTCTCGCCGCTCCTGGCGAAGGACACGCGAGGGACGATCGAGGAGGGCCTCCGTCTGTGGAGGGCGCTCTCGCGACCGAACGTCTTCATCAAGGTCCCGGGCACGCCCGAGGGCATGCCGGCCATCGAGGCGCTGGCCGCCGAGGGCGTGAACGTGAACGTCACGCTGCTGTTCGCGCGCTCGGCGTACCGACTGGCCGCGGAGGCCTGGATGGCCGGGCTCGAGGCGCGCGCGGCCAGGGGAGAGGAGCTCTCGCGGGCGGCGAGCGTGGCGAGCTTCTTCGTCTCGCGGATCGACACCGCGGTGGACCGCCGGCTCGACGCGCTGGCCGGCCGCGCGGCGGGGCCGAGCGAGCGCGAGCGCATCGTGGCGCTCCGCGGCAAGGCCGGCATCGCCAACGCGAAGCTGGCCTACCAGGACTACAAGGCCCTCGTCGCGACCGGGCGCTGGCAGCGGCTCGCGGCCCGCGGCGCCCGCACGCAGCGCGTGCTCTTCGCGAGCACGAGCGTGAAGGATCCGCGCTACCCGGAGCTCATGTACGTCGAGGCGCTGGTCGGCCCGGACACGGTGGACACGGTGCCGCCGGACACGCTCGAGGCCCTCCGCCGCGGCCTCACGGTGCGCCCCACGCTCGAGGAGGACGTGCCGGGAGCCCACGCCGACCTCACGGCGCTGAGGGCGCTCGGGATCTCGATGGACGCGGTCACGGACGAGGTGCTCGCGGAGGGGGTCCGGAAGTTCGCCGAGCCGTTCCAGGCGCTCCTCGCCACGATCGAGGCGCGGCGCGCGGGGCTCGGCGCGCCCGCGGCCCCATGAGAGGAGACGGCGCGATGCACCTCGGGATGGTCGGGCTCGGGCGGATGGGATCGAACATGGCGCGGCGCCTCCTGCGCGCCGGTCACCGCGTCGTCGCGTACGACCGCGAGCCCGCGGCGGGAGCGGCCCTGGAGCGGGAGGGAGCGGCCGCGGCGCCGTCGCTCGAGGCGCTCGTCGGCCGCCTCGCCCCTCCGCGGGCGGTCTGGGTCATGCTGCCCGCGGGAGCGCCCACCGAGGAGACGGTCTCGGCGCTGGCGGACCGGCTCCAGGCGGGCGACGTGGTCGTGGACGGGGGCAACTCCTGGTTCAAGGACGACGTGCGGCGGGCAGGGCGCCTCGCGGCGAAGGGCGTCCGGTACGTGGACGTCGGCACGAGCGGCGGCGTCTTCGGGCTCGAGCGCGGGTACAGCCTGATGATCGGCGGGGACGCCGAGGCGGTCCGCCTCCTCGAGCCGGTCTTCCGCTCGCTCGCGCCGGGGCGCGCCGCGGTGCCGGCCACGCCCGGCCGCGAGGGCCGGACGGGCACCGCCGACGACGGCTGGCTCCACTGCGGTCCGGCGGGCGCCGGGCACTTCGTGAAGATGGTCCACAACGGCATCGAGTACGCCCTCATGCAGGCGTTCGCCGAGGGGTTCGACATCCTGCGCGGCGCCGCCGGGGACGAGGTGCCCGAGGAGCTCCGCTACCGGCTCGATCTCGCCGAGGTGGCCGAGGTCTGGAGACGCGGCAGCGTCGTCTCCTCCTGGCTCCTCGACCTCGCCGCCGCGGCCCTCGCGCAGGACCCCGGGCTCGACGCGTTCGGGGGCAGGGTGCCGGACTCCGGCGAGGGGCGCTGGACGGTGCAGGCCGCTGTGGAGGAGGCGGTCCCGGCGACCGTCATCTCCGCGGCGCTCTACGCCCGGTTCCGCTCGAGGCAGGACCACACGTTCGGCGAGAAGCTCCTCTCGGCGATGCGGCGGCAATTCGGCGGCCACGCGGAGGCCCCGCCGCCGAGCGCGCCCGGGTCGGCGCCGGGGACCTCCCGGGAGCGACGGCGATGAGCGAGCCCGAGGCGCGGATCGCGCCCGACGAGGGAGGCAAGCCGAAGCCGGCTCCGCTCGAGCGGCCGGCCGACCCCGCCGCGCTCGTGATCTTCGGAGGCACGGGCGATCTCGCGCGCCGCAAGCTCTTCCCCTCGCTGTGGAACCTGTGGTCGAACGGGCTCTTGCCCGAGGACTTCGCCATCATCGGCGTCGGGCGCAAGGTCGCCTCCGACACCGCGTACCGCGAGGCGATCGGCGCGAGCGTGCGCGAGGTCGCGGCGTGCCCGCCGGAGGACGAGCGCAGCTTCGACGGCTTCGTCGAGCGGATGTGCGTCGTGCAGGGCGCGTTCGAGGACCCCGCCACCTACGGGTGGCTGAAGGCCCGCCTCGCCGAGGTGTCCGCGCGCCACCGGACCGGCGGGAACGTCCTCTTCTACCTCGCGACGCCGCCCGCGGCGTTCGGGACGATCGTCCGCCGCCTGGAGGCCGCGGGGCTCACCCGCGAGGCGCAGGGGTGGCGGCGCGTGGTCGTGGAGAAGCCGTTCGGGCGCGATCTCGCCTCGGCGAAGGCCCTCGGCGCGGAGCTGCACGCGGTGCTGCGGGAAGATCAGATCTTCCGGATCGATCACTACCTCGGGAAGGAGACGGTCCAGAACATCCTCGTCTTCCGCTTCGGGAACGGCGTGTTCGAGCCCATCTGGAACCGCCGCTACGTCGACCACGTCCAGATCACCGTGGCGGAGGACCTCGGGATGGAGGGGCGCGGCTCCTATTACGAGAGCGCGGGGGCGCTGCGGGACGTCCTCCAGAACCACGTCCTCCAGCTCGTCACGCTCGTCGCCATGGAGCCGCTCGCGAGCCTCGACGCCGACGCGGTCCACGCCGAGAAGGTGAAGGTGCTCCAGACGATCCGCGCGACGGGCGCCGTCCGCGGGCAGTACGGGGAGGGGACGATCGCCGGGGCGCGCGTGCCCGGCTACCGGTCGGAGCCGGACGTGGACCCGCAGTCGACGATCGAGACCTACGCGGCCGTGCGGCTCGACCTGGACAGCTGGCGCTGGTCCGGGGTGCCCTTCTACGTCAGATCGGGCAAGCGGCTCGCGCGCCGCTGCACCGAGATCGTGGTCCAGTTCCGGAAGCCGCCGCTCACGCTCTTCCAGCAGTCGGGCGTCGCGGAGCTCGAGCCGAACCGGCTCCACATCCACATCCAGCCCGACGAGGCGATCTCCTTCGACATCAAGGCGAAGGCGCCGGGCGCCGCCATCCGGGTCGAGGACGTGCGGCTCTCCTTCGACTACGGGAGCATCGGCGAGGGGTGCGCGGCGACGGGGTACGAGCGGCTCCTGTACGACGCGCTGGTGGGCGACTCGACGCTCTTCCACCGCGCCGACATGGTCGAGGCGGCGTGGCGGATCATGACCCCGATCCTCGACGCGTGGTCGAGCCGCCCCGCCCCCGACTTCCCGAACTACGCCGCCGGCTCCTGGGGGCCTCCGGCGGCGGACACGCTCCTGCGCCGCGACGGGCGGCGCTGGGTGGTGGGCTGAGGGCGGGCCGCGTGGGCGCGGAGGGGGACACGTCCGGGCGGGAGGTGCGGGTCCTCGACGACCACGTCGCGCTCGCTCGCGCCGCCGCCGACGAGTGGCGCCTCCGGGCCCTCGCGGCGGTGGCCGCGTCGGGGCGCTTCGCGGTCGCGCTCTCCGGCGGCGCGACCCCGCGCGCGGTCTACGCGCTGCTCGCCGATCCCGCCGCCCCCTACCGCGACGCGCTCCCGTGGGCGCGCACGCACGTGTTCTTCGGGGACGAGCGGGCGGTGCCGCCCGACGACCCGCGGTCGAACTACGGCATGGCGCGCGGCGCGCTCCTCTCGTCCGTGGCGCTCCCGCCGGAGAACGTCCACCGGATCCGCGGGGAGGACGAGCCCGGCGCGGCCGCCCGCTCCTACGAGGACGCGCTGCGCGCCTTCTTCGGCGTCGCGCCCCGCTTCGATCTCCTGCTGCTCGGGATGGGCGCGGACGGTCACACCGCCTCGCTGTTCCCGGGGAGCCCCGCGATCGACGAGCCGTCGCGGCTCGTCGCCGCGGTGCCCGCGCCCGCCGCGGGCCCCGCCCGGATCACGCTCACCCTGCGCGCGCTGCAGGCGGCGGCGCACGCCGTCTTCCTCGTCTCGGGCGCGCAGAAGGCGCCGGCGCTCGCGCGCGTGCTCTCCGGCGAGAGCGGGGCGGAGGCGCTCCCCGCGGCGCGCGTCCGGCCGGCGCACGGCTCGGTCCTCTGGCTCGTCGACCGCGCCGCAGCGCCCTTCCTCGCGGCGCCTTGACCCCGCCGGCGCGCGCGCCCGACCGCGCGCGGTTCCCGCCAAGGCAGCACCCGCGCAAAGGCGACGATGGCCCCGCGCGAGCCGCGATCGCGAGGGCCTCCTCGCCCTACGTTCATCGCGCCCGTACGGGCGGGAGGGACTCGAGATGCGCGTTTCGAAGCGTGGGTTCGTGGCGGCGATCGCCTCCGCCGCCGTCCTAGGGCTCGCCGGTGGCGCGCGGGCGGCCGGCGACACGGTCACGGTGGCGAAGAGCGAGAAGGTCGGGAGCTACCTCACCGACGACAAGGGCATGACGCTCTACGTGTTCAAGATGGACGCGGGCGGGAAGAGCGCGTGCGCAGGGTCGTGCGTGGCGAACTGGCCGATCTACTACCGCGAGAAGGTCGAGCCGGCGGGGGGGCCGAGCGCGGGCGACTTCGGCGCCATCACGCGTGAGGACGGCAAGAAGCAGACGACGTACAAGGGCAAGCCGCTCTACACGTTCGTCGGGGACAAGAAGCCGGGCGACACGAATGGGCAGGGCGTGAAGGACGTCTGGGTGGTCGCGGCGCCTTGAGTCACGCGTACTGCGCGATCCCGTTCCCGAACGACCAGTTCTCCTTCCCCACCTCCACGAGGGAGACGAGGACGTCCTCCCTTCGGACCCCGGGTGACGTGGAGAGCAGCTCGGCGATCCGGGCGTAGAGCGCCTTCTTCATCTCCACGGTCCGTCCCGCGTTGAGCGTGATCTGCACGACGACGAGATCGTCGCTCCGCGCGATGTCGAGATAGGACCGGTCGTAGACGAGCCCCGCGGCGTCGTGCTCGGTGATGACCTGGAAGCGATCCTTCGCGGGGACGTTCATCGTCTCCACCATGGCGCGGTGGACCGCGTCGCCGAGGGCGGTGCGGTAGGCCTCCGGCTTTCCGGCTCTGAGCGAGATGCGAACGAGCGGCATCGGGATCTCCCTGGGGAAAGGACCGGGGATCTATCGCCACGCATCCCCCTGCCGAGGGCCGCACTTGGGGCACGCGGAGCGTCCCTGACGCGCCCGGCCGGCTCCGCCGCTCCTCCCGTCGGCCGAACCCACGAGAGCTGGCGTTCCCGGGCGCCGAAAGCTCGACGGCCGCGGGACGGGGCGTAGCGTTGAGCTCGGCGTCCGAGGGGAGGACGGCATGGTCGAGCGGACGGGTGGCGTGGTGATGGTGGTCGACGACGACGAGGACCTCCGGGAGCTCGTCGTCCAGGTCCTGACCGACGCGGGCTTCGAGACGGTGACGGCGAGGCACGGGCGCGAGGCCCTCGCTCGGCTCAAGGCGGGCGAGCTCACGCCCGAGCTCATCCTGCTCGACCTCGAGATGCCGGTCATGTCCGGCTGGGAGTTCCGCCGCGAGCAGCTGCGCGACCCCGTGCTCGCCCAGGTGCCGGTGCTCGTCACCTCGTCGGCCGAGCCCGGCGCGCTCGCCGCGAGCGGATACCTGGCCAAGCCGTACGCCGCTTCCGACCTCCTCCGCGCCGTCGCCGCGGTCCGGGCCGGCCGCGCGATCGCGGCCTGAGCCGCGCGCGCTGCCCGGCGGCTCGCTCGCTCGCCCGGCCGCCGGCGGCTCAATCCTTCCGGGGGCGGGTCCGCTCGCCGAGCAGCGCCTCGACCTCCGCGGCCGATCCCAGCTCCACGGCGCGCTGCGCGAGCTCCCGGGCCGCGTCGAGGCGGGTCTCGCGGATGGCGTTCTTCACCTCGAGCATCTCGCCCGGGGCGACGCTGAACGCGCGCAGGCCGAGGCCGAGGAGGAGCTCGGTGTGGAGCGGATCGCCGGCCATCTCGCCGCAGATGGTGAGCTCACGGGCGGCGGCCTCCGCGGCCTCCGCGACGGAGCGGATGAGGCGCAGCACTCCCGGGTGCAGGGGCTGGTAGTAGGGAGCGATGGTCTCGTCCTCGCGATCGGCCGCGAGCACGTACTGCACGAGGTCGTTCGTCCCGAGGCTCAGGAACTCGACCTCCCGCGCCAGCGTGCGCGCCATCAGTGCCGCCGAGGGGACCTCGATCATCGCGCCCAGCGGGACGTCGGGGTTGAAGCGCAGGCCCTCGGCGGCGAGCTCCGCCTGCACCTGCCTCACCATCCGGCGGGCTTCCCGGACCTCTTCCAGCCCGCCGACGACGGGGAGCAGGATGGAGGCCGGGTGATCCGCGCTGACGCGCAGGAACGCCCGCAACTGCGGCTTCAGCACCTCGGGGTGGCGGAGCAGGAGCCGGACACCGCGCTGCGCGAGCGAGGGGTTGCGGGCGGGCGGCAGGGGGAAGTACGGCAGGACCTTGTCGCCGCCGAGGTCGAGGAGACGGAAGACGACCTTCCGCGGGTGGAAGCGCTCCGCCGCCCGCGCGAGGTACTCGTACTGCTCCTCCTCGGTGGGGAACGCCGGGCGGATCGAGAACGCGAACTCGGTGCGGTAGAGGCCGATCCCCTCGGCCTCGAAGCGGAGCGCGGACTCCGTGTCCGCGAGCTTGTTCACGTTGGCGTAGAGCGGGACCGCCGTGCCGTCGCGCGTCACCGAGGGCACGCCGACGAGGTGCGTGAGCTCCTCCTTGCCGGCGCGGAGCTCCGCCTCCACGCGATCGTACTCGCGCTCCAGCGCAGGCTCCGGGTTGACGAAGACCACGCCCCCGATGCCGTCCACGATCAGCCGATCTCCCGTCCTGATCCGGAGCGACGCCTCGGGCACCCCGGCGACGGCGGGGGTCCCCAGGGAGCGCGCCAGGATCGAGCTGTGCGAGAACCGGTTGCCCCGCTCCGTCACGAGGCCGCCGACGCGGTCGAGCTCGAGGCGCGCCGTCACGGACGGCAGGAGCTCCTCCGTCACGATGATGGCGCCCGCGGGGATGACGAGGCTCGAGGGGCCCCGGCGCTCGATGAGCGTCGACAGGACCCGGCGGCCCACGTCGCGGACGTCGGCCGCGCGCTCGCGGAGGTAGGCGTCGGGGATCGCCTCGATGATCCGCAGGTACTCGTCGATCACCTCCGAGAGCGCCGCCTCGACGTTGATGAGCTTCTCCCGGACCCGGCGGAGGACCCGGTCGCGCAGCTCCGGATCGTCCACCGCGAGCGCCTGGGCACCGAAGATGTCGGCCTGGCTCTGGCCGAGCCGCTCGGTCACGTCCGCCTGGAGCGCGGCCAGCTCCGCGCCGGCGGTGGCCAGGGCTGCGTCCAGGCGCAGCCGCTCGCCCTCCACCTCGGACGGGTGGATGCTGCGCCGGGGGGCCGCGGACCGGTAGCCGCACGCGATGACGAGGGCCTTGCCCCGCGCGACTCCCGGCGACACGCCCGTGCCTCTGAGCATCTGAGGGATCCTTTCTTCGCTCATAAGCGGCGGCGGGCCGCGGCCGCCACGAAGACGGGCCGCGCCGTCCGCCCCCGCTCCCCACCCGGTCGGGCGCGCGAGCGACCGGGGGAGCCCGCCTCGCGTGGGCCCCGAGCGTGCACGGGAATGGGGCGCGCCGCTGCCGCCGGGCCGCGCCCGGCCTTATCGAGCAGGGAGATGGAGCTCCTGCTCATTCGCCACGCCATCGCCGAGCGGGCCTCGTCGCGCGGCGAGGCGGCCGACGCGCGCCGGCCGCTGACGGCCGAGGGACGCCGGCGCATGGCCCGGGGTGCGCGGGGGCTCATGGCGCTCGTCGCGGAGCTCGACGCCGTCGTCCCGAGCCCCCTCGTCCGGGCCGTCGAGACGGCGCGGATCGTCGCGGACGCGTTCGAGCTCTCGCCCGAGGAAGGGCTCCCGGCGCTCGCGCCGGGCCATCCGCCCCAGGAGCTGCTCGAGTGGCTCCGCGCGTCGCGCCACGGCGGGACCGTCGCGCTCGTCGGGCACGAGCCGCACCTCTCTGGCCTCGCGGCGCTCCTCGTCGCCGGCGATCCCGAGCCGCTGTTCACCTTTCGCAAAGGCGGCGCGTGCCTCCTCGAGCTCGACGGCGCCCCGCGGCCGGGGGGAGGGCGGCTGCGCTGGCTCGCGACGGCGAGGCTCTTGCGCCTGCTCGGGGCGCGGAAGGCGAGGTGACGCGCACACCGTCGAGCGCGTCCAGGGAGGCGCTCGCTCGCCGCCCGCCTCGCCGGTGGCGGGTCGTGACGCCGGACCGCAGATTCGAGGCATGCCCATCTCGTCCGTTCCCGCCCGCACGGAGGGCGGATTCCACGTCGTCGTCGAGGCGCCGCGCGGCGCGACGCTCAAGCTCAAGCACGATCCGGAGCTCGACGTGATGATCGGCCACCGGCCGCTGCCGCTCGGGTTCGCCTACCCGTACGACTGGGGCTTCGTGCCGGGGACGAAGGCCTCCGACGGCGACCCGGTGGACGCGCTCGTCTACTGGGACGTCGCGAGCTACCCCGGCGTCGTCCTCCGCTGCCGCGCACTCGGGGTCCTCGCGCTCGAGCAGGACGCGAAGGGCGGAGGACGGGAGCGGAACGACCGGATCCTCGCGCTCCCGCTCGTCCACCCCCGCGGCGCCGCGCTGCGCACGCATCGGGACCTCGACGGCCGGGTGCTCGAGGAGATCGAGCACTTCTTCACGTCGTCCGTGTTCTTCGAGCCGAAGCACCCCCGCGTCCTCGGATGGCACGGGCCCGAGGACGTGGAGCGGCTCCTCGCCGGGAGCTAGCGCGTGGCGAAGCCGACGGAGATCCCCGGGCTCGAGCCCGGCACGCCGCTCTCCGTGGCGGGCCCGCTCCTCGTCCGCGCGCGCCTCGACGACGTGCGCCGGTACGAGGCCGCGGCCGTGGGGACGGGCGACGGCGAGCCGGACGTGGACGCGGTGCACGACATGCGGATCGCGACGCGGCGGCTGCGCGCCGCGCTCCAGCTCTTCGGCCGCGGCGACCTCGCGGCGCTCGAGGACGAGGTGAAGGCGCTCCAGGACGCGCTCGGCGAGGTCCGCGACGGCCAGGTGCAGCGGCGCTGGTTCGAGCGGCACGCCCGGAGGCAGGATGGCGGCGGGCGGCTCGCGGCGTGGGCGGGCGGAGGCCTGCCGAGGGCCAGCAAGCGGCTGCGCCGCGCGATCCGTGGCTGGCAGGGCGCCGTCGCGCCCTCGATCGCGCGCGCCGCGGAGGACGCGGCAGGGAAGGGGCGGCTCCAGGGGAAGCGGCTCGCGAAGGAGGTGAGGGCGCGGCTCGCGACCTTGAAGCGCCGCCTCGCGGCCGCGCGGGACGCGCGATCGCCACGGAAGGTGCACCGCCTCCGCATCGCGGCGAAGAAGCTCCGCTACGTCGCCGAGCTCGTGGAGCCCGGCTTCCCGGGCGCGGCGAAGGGGATGCTCGCCGCGCTCGTGCCGCTCCAGGAGCGGCTCGGCGATCTCCACGACACGGACGTGCGGATCGAGCGGCTCGAGCGCCTCGCCCGCCGGGGCCAGCGGCGCGAGCGCCGGGCCGCGCGCGCGACGCTCGCCGTCCTCCACGAGGAGCGCGCCCGCGAGGCCCGGGCGCTCCGGCGCGAGCTCTCGCGGTGGCGGGAGGAGAGGGTGGTCCGGGCGCTGCGGCGCGGGTTCTCGCGCGGCGGACGGCGCGTGAAGCTCGGGGTGAAGGTCGCGGCGGCGGCGAACGGGCACGCGGCGGACGCGCCGGCGGCGTGACGACGCGGCTCGAGGTCGCGGTCGCGGCTCGCGACCGGGCCCTACCTCCGCGCTCGCTCGACGTGGATCGACGCGTGGAAGACGGCGCGGAAGAGCGACGCCTCCCGGGCGACGTCCCACAGCTCGAGGTCCACGGGGCCGCGGGTCCGCGCGAGCACCCTCACGACGCCGTTCTTCCGGGCGGCCCGGACGGAGACGACCGGCTGGTGGTGGCTCCGGTCGAGCGCGTCCGCGACGCGCAGCAGGGCGACGAGCCGCCGCACGAGCCGGAACTCGCCCGCGGGGAGGTCCTCGAGATCCGGGCGGTGCCGCTCCGGCGGGCTGCGCCGGTGATAGCGGGCGACGAGCGCGACGAGGAGCCGCTCCCTGTCGGACAGCCCGGGGATGTCGGCGCTCGAGACGAGGTAGAAGGTGTGCTTGTGGTGGCGGGTCGGCGAGACGGCGTGCCCGACGTCGTGGAGGAGCGCCGCCGCCTCGAGCAGCCCGCGCGCGCTCGCGGGGAGCGCGTGCAGCTCGGCGAGCTGATCGAAGAGATCGAGCGCGAGGCGCGCCGTCTGCCGGGCGTGGCCCTCGTCGAAGTTGAACCGGCGGCCGAACGCGAGCGCCGCCGCGGCGCGAGAGGCCTGGGCGGCCGCGACCGCCGCCGGCGACCGGCGCGCGAGGTCGACGAGGATGCCGTTGCGGAGCCCGGTGTCGACCGCGGCGATCGAGTCGAGGCCGAGGTGGCGCATCGCCGCCTCGAGGATCACGGCGCCCGCGACGATGATCTCCGCGCGGCGGGGCTCGAACCGCCTGCGCCGCTCCGCGATGGAGTCGGAGGCGAGCTCCTCGACCGCGCGCTTCACGTCCCGGAGCGTCATGCGGCGGCCCTCGCCGTGGGCCGCGACGATGGCGTTGATCGTCCCGGACGACCCGAGCGCCACGTTGCCGTGCGGCAGCCGCCGCGGAACGGAGTCGCGGAACGCCTCGTCGGCGAAGCTGCGCATGGCCGCGAGCCGCTGCGGCGAGACCTTCCCCGCCGAGCCGAAGATCTCGGTCAGCCGGACCGCGCCGAGCCCGACGCTGTAGAGATCCTTCGCCTCCTCCCCCACGGCGGTCGCGACCTCGGTCGACCCGCCGCCGATGTCGAGGACGAGCGAGCGCGCGCGCCGGGGCCGGCCGTTCAGCACGCCGCGGCAGATGAGGCGGGCCTCCTCGCGCCCGGAGACGACCTCGAGGTCGAGCCCGGTCTCGCGCTTCACGCGCTTCACGAGGTCGTCGCGGTTCCGCGCCTCGCGGACGGCGCTCGTCGCGACGGCGCGCACGGTGGCGTGGTAGCGGCGGCAGAGGGCCGCGTACCGGCGGAGGGCCGAGAGGAGCCGGTCGGCGACCTCGCGGGACATCGAGCCGGTGGCGAAGACCCCCTCGCCCGGGCGCACCGGATCGCGCTCCTGGTGGAGGGTCTCGAGCGTGCCGTCAGGCAGCGGGCGCGCGATCTCGAGGCGCACCGCGTTCGTCCCCACGTCGATGGCCGCGAGGATGCGCTGTCCTTCGTGGTCGTGCGCCAATCGGCCTCCCGCGTCGAGTCTATTCGCCCGCACGGTCGCAGGAACGGCCGGGATGCGAGTGGGCTCACACGGGCCGGGTGGCGGACCGCGCCGCTCGGCAAGGGTTCTAGCACCGGGGGTGCCCCGAGGGTCCTCGATCCCCCTTACGTTCCAGACCGGAACGGCGTGGAACACGCGGGGCCGCGATCGTGTCGCCGGCGCGCCGGGCGCGCGGTCGGAGGCGCCCCGCGGGAAATCGCTGGGCCGGAGCGGCGAGCGCAAGAGCGCCGCGCCGGCGGGTCGCGCCGCGCGCGGAAGGCACGCGAGGTGCACCGCCCGGCGACCGAACCCCGTCCCGAGGAGCCTCTCCCGATGACCGGATCGCCCCGTGAGCTCGACCTTCGCAAGCTGCCGCCGGAGCTGCGGCACGGCCTCGTGTTCCAGACCTTCGACGCGCTCGGACCGGGCGAGGCGCTCGTGATCGTGAACGACCACGACCCGGCGCCGCTGCTGCAGCAGTTCCGGTTCGTGCGGCCCGGCCAGGCGGAGTCCGAGTACCTCGAGCGCGGCCCGGCCGACTGGCGCGTCCGCATCGCGAGGAGAGCGAGCCCCTGACCACGGACGGCGCGGGCCGGCCCCGCGCTCGCGGAGCCGGCCCGGACTCACCGCGCGCCAGGCGTCCTCACCTCGACGCGCTCTTCGGGGCGTCCTTCACGAGCTCGACGTCGAGCGTGATGGCGATCTCGTCCCCGACCGCCGGGCCGGCCTCGACGAGCTTGTTCCAGGAGAGGCCGTAGTCCTTGCGGCTGATCTTCGTGACGGCCGAGAACGCGCGGCGGGTCTCGCCGTACATGCCCTTCACCTCGGGCGACGTCGTCACGTCGAGGGTGACGGGCTTCGTGACGCCGTGCAGGGTGAGGTCGCCCGCGACCTTCAGCTTGTCCTTGCCCGCCTTGGTGACCTTGGCCGACTTGAAGGTGATGGCCGGGTACTTCGCCGCGTCGAGGAAGTCGGGCGACTTGAGGTGCGCGTCCCGGTCGGCGACGCGGGTATCGATGCTGTTCGCGTCGATCGTCACCTCGACCGTGGAGCGCGCCGGATCCGCGTCGTCGAGCTGCGCGACGCCCGAGTACTTCGTGAACTCGCCGCGGACCGTCGAGATGACGAGGTGCTTCACGGCGAAGCCGACCTGCGAGTGGGACGCGTCGACGTTCCAGGCGGCAGGCGCGGCGAGCGCGAGCATCGGGGCGACGGCGAGCAGCGAGGCGAGGAGCTTCTTCATGTTCGGCCTTCCTTCGGGAGAGCGTTGGGGGCCGCGGCGGCGGTCTCATCGGCGGGGCGGGGCCTTCTCTCGGCCCTCTCCCGCTGCCGCTCGGCACGGGAGCATTCTTGGCGGCGTTCCCGATGCGGCGCAATCGGCGCCTTAGCACAGGTCTGTTCCAGGATTGGAACGGTCGGTCCTGCCGGTCGGCGCGACCGCGTCGGACCGCGCCGCATTCGCGCGCACGTGCGCGGGCCGGCGGCGATCCGCGCCCTCGGCGCCGTTCGGGCGAGCGTCACTGCGCGCGGCCGTCCACGCGGATCGGTGAGCCAGAGGAGCGCACGGGTGATCTCCTCACCACGATGCGGGCACGCCGATCGTCCGAACCCGAAGGCCCTCGTCCGCAATGCGAAGGTGAGCGCGCCTCGGAGCGTATCGTGGGGTGGACCGGTCGAGGCGTGCGCGACGAGAGGCCGGGCTCGGGCAGGCTCGTCGCGCGGCGCGACCCGGCCGGCGTGGAAGGAGGCAGGGCATGTTCCCCGCATCGAGAGGCGTATTCGGGAGGGGTCTCGCGCTCGCGCTGGCGATGGCGCTGGCGAGCGGCATCGCACGGGCCGCACCGCCGCAGGCACCCGCCGAGGCTGCGGCATTCGAGGTGGACGCGAAGGTCGTGCTCGCTGCGTTCGTCGCCCTCGCGGACGGCCACCTTCGGAAGATGGCGGACTCGCTCCAGGTGCTCGCGCTGTCCGAGCAGACGCGCTCCGCCGACTGGGCAAACATCGAGCGCCAGCTCGGCGAGATCGCCAAGCTGAACGACGCCGCGCTCAACTGGTTCGCCCTGCCAGACGGGTCGTACTGGAGCGTCCAGAACGGCCGCGAGAAGGGAAACCTCTCCACGCGGGCCTACTTTCCGAAGGTCCTCGCAGGGGAGACCGTGATCGGCGACCTCGTCGTCAGCAAGGCGACGGGCAAGGGCGTCGCCATCGTCGCCGTGCCGGTGAAGGGTCGCGACGGCGTCGTGTCCGGCGTCCTCGGCGCGTCGATCTACCTCGGCAAGCTGAGCGCCCGGATCCGCGAGGAGATGAATGTCGGAGACGACCTCATCTTCTACTCGTTCGACGCGACGCCGCTCCTCGCGATCGTATGGGATCCCACGCTCGTCTTCACGAACCCGAAGGAGCTCGGCCCCGAGGTCGACAAGGCCTTCACGGAGATGCTGTCGAAGAAGGAGGGCGTGGTTCGATATACGTTCCGTGAACGCCAGCGGACGGTCGTGTTCCGCAAGTCCGCCGTGACCGGGTGGTGGTACGGGTTCGGCGTCGTAGAGGCGCCGCAGAGCGCCCGCGCCGAGACGCCGCCGGGGAAGGCGGGCGCGACGCGGTGACGGCGGGGCGCGGCGCGCTCGGCGCGACGAGCCGCGCCGCCGTCAGGGCTTGATGAACGTCCCCGCGCGGAGCTCCGCGAGCGCCTCGGCGATCTCCTCGCGGGTGTTCATGACGAACGGGCCGTAGCGTGCGTACGGCTCGCGGAGCGGCTGCGCCGACAGGAGCAGGAAGCGCGCGCCCGCGCCGCCGGCGTGGACGCGGACGACGTCACCGTCCTCCAGGATGGCGAGGTGCGGGGCGCGGATGGCGGGCCCGCGCGAGGGCGCGGCGCCGCCCACGCTCACCTCTCCCTGGAAGACGTAGAGGATCGCGGTGTGGCCGCGCGGCACCGGCTGCTCGAAGGTCCGGCCGGCAGGGAGCGCGATGTCGAGGTAGGTCGGTCCCGCGAAGATCTCGCGGACCGCGCCGGGAACGCCGTCCACCTCGCCCGCCACCACGCGGATGCGGGCGCCGTCGGGGCGCGCGACCTCGGGGATCGCGCTCGAGGGCACGTCCTGGTAGCGCGGCCGGGTCATCTTGAGCTTCGCGGGCAGGTTCACCCAGATCTGGAAGCCGTCGAGCCGGCGCGGTCCGACCTTCGGCATCTCCTCGTGCAGGATGCCGCTCCCCGCGGTCATCCACTGCACGTCGCCCGCCCCGATGACGCCCGAGCTCCCGAGGCTGTCCCGATGGGCAACGCTGCCGTCGAGCATGTAGGTGATGGTCTCGATGCCCCGGTGCGGGTGCATGGGGAAGCCGGCGACGTAGTCGTTCGCGTTTTCCGACCCGAAATGGTCGAAGAGGAAGAACGGGTCGAGGTGGTCGAGCCGCTCCGTGGCGATGCTGCGCTGGAGCCGCACGCCTGCGCCGTCGCTCGTCGCGACGGGGGTCACCACGTCCTTCAGTCCTCGCTCGATCATGGGTCTCTCCGACGGGATCCATAACCGCCGAGGCGATCGGGACAAGTCGCGCGCGCGCACCACCGTGTCCCGCGGCGCGGAACAATCCCGGCTCGAGGCTCCTCGCGCGAGGGCCGTTCGCTCGCCCCGCGCGTCGCACCCGGCGGCGCGGCCCTGCCCGCCAGCCGCGATTGCGGGGCCCCGCGAGACGCGAGCAGCGTTACCCTTCGCCCGAGGAGCCGCATGCGCCTTCCCGGAAATGGAGCTCGAGGCCGCCGGACCGAGCGCGAGACGAGCGTGGAGGGGCGCCCGCGGCTCGGCCGGAACGTGATCGCGCTCGCGGTGGTGAGCTTCCTCACCGACGTCTCGAGCGAGATGATCTACCCGCTCCTGCCGCTCTTCCTGTCGAGCGTGCTCCACGCGAGCGCGAGCGCGGTGGGGCTCATCGAGGGAACTGCGGAGACCACCGCCGCGCTCCTCAAGCTCGCCAGCGGGTGGTGGTCGGATCGGGTCCGGAGGCGCAAGCCGCTCGTCCTCCTCGGCTACGTGATCTCCTCGTTCGCGCGCCCGCTCGTCGCCGTCGCGCAGGCGGCCTCGCAGGTTCTCGTCATCCGGGTCGTGGACCGCGTCGGCAAGGGCGTGCGGACGTCGCCGCGCGACGCGCTCATCGCGGACTCGGTCGCGCCGTCCATCCGCGGCAGGGCCTTCGGCCTCCACCGGGCAGGCGACCACGCGGGCGCGGTCGTCGGGCCGCTCATCGCATTCGCGATCCTGACGTGGTGGACGGGCGCGCCGCTCCGGCGCGTCTTCTGGCTGGCGGCGATCCCCGGCGTGCTCTCGGTGCTGGTCCTCGCATCCGCCGTGTCGGAGGTGCCGCGCGAGGTGGACGGGAGGCGCGAGGCCCCCGCCGCGTCAGGCCCGCTGGGTCGAGGGTTCTGGCGCTACCTCGTCGTGCTCCTCGTCTTCACGCTCGGCAACGCGACCGACGCGTTCCTCCTCCTGCGCGCCTCCCAGCTCGGCGTGAACCAGGCGCTCACCCCGATCCTCTGGGCGCTGCTGCACGTCGTGAAGTCCCTCTCCAGCACCCCCGGCGGCGCGCTCTCGGATCGGGTCGGACGCAAGCCGCTCATCGTCGTCGGCTGGGCGGTCTATGCCCTCGTCTACTTCCTCTTCGGCCACGCGAGCGCAGCGTGGCACGCGTGGGCCCTCTTCTCCCTGTACGGCGTCTACTTCGGGCTCACCGAGGGAGCGGAGAAGGCGCTCGTGGCCGACCTCGTCCCGCCCGACCGGCGCGGCGCCGCGTTCGGCTGGTACAACCTCGCGATCGGGCTCGGCGCGCTCCCGGCCTCGGTGATCTTCGGCCTGATCTGGGACCGGCTGGGATCTCCCGCCGCGTTCGCCTACGGCGCGACGCTTGCGTTCGTGGCGGCGGTCGCGCTCCTCGTGGTCGTGCCCGGCAGGCGCGAGGCTCGTGGACGCTGACGGGCGAGGGGGTCGAGCGCCGGCAGGGCGCGCGAGAAGGCGAGGGCGGAGCGGCGGGGGGCGCTCGGGTCCCGGGACGCGGGGCCCGCCGACGGTCGTCAGGGACGCGTGGCGGCCTTCGGGCGGGCCTCTCCGAACCGGAGGGCGGTGTCGGCGGGAAGCTTGCGGAGCTGCTCGATCCGCAGCACGGGAGGCGACCACGAGACGGCGATCCGGACCTCGACCTTGTCCCCGACGCGCACGTCGTCGAGCGCGGCCTCCGGCGAAACGTCGAACGGCATCACCATCGAGCCCATCCCCACCACCGTCCCCGCCTCGTTCGCGAAGTCGTCGATGGGCTCGTGACGGATGGAGACCTGCCGCGCCGCGGCGGAGAGCCGCACGATCTCGCCGCGCACGGTGTAGCGCCGCGCGTTCGCAGGCGCGGCGTCTCCGGAGCGTGAGCCACCCTCGCGGCAACCCGGGCCCGTCGCGAGGAGCGCGCCCGCGAGCGTCAGCATCACCGGATAGAGCCACTTCAGCCACGCGGTACGGGTCGGACCGGAGGTCATCCCGTCATCTTCATCGCCGCCTGCCGCGGCCGCATGCGGCATGGTGTCACCTCGCGTGCTCCCCCGGCCCCTCCGCGATCAGGTCACGCAGCACGACGGCGCCGTTGTGCTCCCGGTCGCGCGCGCCGTAGACGAGCGTCACCGTACGGTGCGCTGCGCGGCGGCCGAGCTCCGCGAGGAGCACCTGCGCCGGGCCCGTCCCGAGCTCGGCGTGGTAGCGCCGCGCGAACTCGCGGAAGCGGGCGGGGTCGTGCCCGAACCAGCGCCGGAGCCCCGGGCTCGGCGCGAGGTCCTTCGCCCACAGGTCGAGCGCGAGCGCCTCCTTCTTCACGCCGCGCGGCCAGAGCCGGTCCACGAGCACGCGGTAGCCATCGCTCCGCTCGGGCCCGTCGTAGGCGCGCTTCAATCGGACCATCCGTTCCTCGCCCGCGTTATACGGGGGCGCACACCGTCGCGCGCGAGAAACGCGACCGCGAGCCAGGAGGAGTGCGTTCATGATTTCCGAGGAGATTCGCGCAGCGCTGACGCAGGAGGGCTCGGCCGCCTTCGTGACGGAGGGGCCGGCGGGGCCGCACCTCGTCGCGACGTGGAACAGCTACCTCCGCGTCCTCGACGACACCACCCTCGCGTTCCCCGCCGGCGGCTACCGGCGGACGGAGGAGAACGTCCGGAGCGGCAGCGGGGTGCAGATGATCCTGGGGGCCAAGCACCCGAAGGGCGTCGGCTTCCGCCTCTCCGGACGCGCCGAGTTCCAGGTGGGCACGCCGGTCCACGAGCAGCTGAAGCGGGACTTCCCCTGGTGCCGGGCCGCCGTGCTGCTCCACGTGGCGCAGGCGGAGAAGGTGCTCGGGTAAGGCAGAGACCGGTCGACCTGGATCGCTACTGCGGCGCACGCTGGCTGGCTGCGCCGGGCAGACTCCTCCCTGCGCTGCTCGACGGGCCTTCCAGGCCCGCCTGCGCTGCTCGGTCGTCTTGTGCCCGGCTCGCCGACGCCATCGCGCGCCTCGTGACGCGACCAGATCAACCGGGCTCCGCTGGAGTCGGGGCGCGCGCCGCCCTCCCGGGAGGCGGACGCTCCACCTTCGCGTGCGCGTGAGATGCGGCCGGCTCCGGCGGCTACGCCAGGGCGGCCGTCGCGCTGCACGCCTCGGCGCACGAGCGGCACGCGTTGGCGCAGGCCTTCATCTGCGCGTCGCCCGCGAACTCCTCGCAGGACTCCTCGCAGGCCTTGCAGATCTCCGCACACGTCGCGCACTGGTGGGCGTGGAACGCGGACTCGCGTGACATGAGCGCCACGCTCATGCGGCAGCTCTCCGCGCAGTCCATCAGGAGCTTCACGTGATCGGCGGCCGCGTGCTCGCCGCCCTTCTGCAGGCAGTGCGCGAGGGTCTGCTCGCAGACGCTGAAGCACGACAGGCATTCCTGGATGGACCGCCGCATCTGCTCGGCCATGTGGCTGAAGTGCGGCGTCGCCTGGAAGGTCGCCTGGAAGCCTTGCTGCCCGCTGACGGTGGCCATGTCCCCTCCGCTTTGGTTTCGAGGGTTCGGAGGGGAACATTGGGGGGACGGGCCTTCGGGACAAGCCGGGCGGAGTGCCCGGCCCGTGCGTGAGCGCCCCGGCGCCGGCTCCCTACTGCTTCTCGACCACGCCGCAGGCGATGCGCGCGCCCGAGTTGCCGGCGGGATCGGTCTTCTCGTCGTCGGGGTCGGCGTGGATGACCAGGGCCGTGCCGTCCGGGCCGAGCAGCGAGCCCTCGCCGGCGCCCAGGGTGGCCCCCTTCGCGGTGAAGGTCGCCTTCGCCTTGCCGTCCTTCCCCACCGTGAGGTTCGGCAGGTCGCCGGCGTGCACGCCCTCCGGGTTGTGGACGCCGTGCTTCTTGCCGAACGGGTTGAAGTGACCGCCGGCCGACTTGAAGTCGGGCGGCTCGCACTTGGCCGCTCCGTGGAGGTGGATGCCGTGCTTCCCCGGCGGGAGCCCGGCCACCGCGACCGCGAGCTTCACGCCGCCGCGAGTCGGCGTGAGCGTGGCCGTCCCGACCTCCTTGCCGTCGGCGTCCTTCAGGACCGCCTTCGCGGCGGGAGCGGCGGCGGTGACGGTGAGTGGAACGGCGAGAGCCAGGAACAGGGAGAACGCTCGAGTCGTCATGCGCGACAGGTACGGCGGGCGTGTTGCCGCGGCTCGGACCGGAAGGGTGCGCCCTTTCGCGGGCAGTGCACCTCGATCCAGGGGCAGGGATCCGCCGAAGCTCACGGCCGGCAGACCCGTGTGGCGGACGTCCGCAGAGTGTGGCGAACGGTCGCGGGCGCGGCAGAGTGTCGCGTCGTCCGATGATCCCGAACAATGGATTGGGCAATCACCGCCGATCCTCGGGCCTGACGCATTGCAATCGGGCCCCGTTCCTCTGCTACTGTCCGCCGCACGCCGCTCGGACCACGGTCACTGTTCTCCTCACAGTGCGCTCCCACGCGCACCCGCCCCGCGAGGAACACCCCATGGCGACGCCCGCCCTGAAGGCTCATCCCGACACGCTCCGCACCCTGCCCGGCGACGACGTCCGGCAGCTCATGTGGCGGTTCGCGGAACGGTACGACCTGCAGATGCTGGTGCAGTCCGCGCGCGGCGTCGCGCGCGGCCCGGTCGCGCGCCTCGTCGCGGAGGGCGGGAGGAACGAGCACGAGTGGACCGCGCGCAAGAACGAGCTCCTCGCCCACTACGACGCGTCGGGGATCACGGCGGCGTTCATGGAGCCGGAGGAGGGCGGCTTCATCGCCGGCCCGAAGAACCTCGCCCTCGCGCTCGCCGCCTTCGAGCTCGCCTGGGTGGACGCGGGCGCGGCGACCGGCGCCCTCGCCGGCTTCCTGGGCCTGTCGCCCATCCACGAGCGCGGCACGCCCGAGCAGGTGCGCCACTACATGAGCCTCGCCGCGCCCGCGAAGCCCGGCGAGGACCGGCGGCCCTGGCGCGCGGCGTTCGCGCTCACCGAGCCCATTCCCTACGTCGGCGTGGACACCGGCATGCTCTCCGGGAAGGTGAGCGTGGCGGAGTGGAAGGAGGGCGAGGAGCCCGTGCTGCGGGTCGAGAAGCGCGGCCGGTTCATCACGAACATGGGGTTCGCGAACTTCGTCACCGCCGCGGTGGACACCGACGATCCGCGCATCAAGTCCTCGTGCCTCGTCATCCTCGAGGAGACGGACGCGGGGACGTTCGACCGCGGCACCCCCACGAAGAAGCTCGTGCACCAGCTCTCCTCGACGAGCGATCCCATCTTCAGCCTGCAAGTTCCGGCGAGCCGCATCGTCGGCGGGTACACCGTGAAGGACGGCGTCATCGTCCCGAGGTTCGACCACTCCGAGGTGATCGAGGCGGTGTTCCGGCGCACGCGCGTGACGGTCGGCGTCATGACCTCCGCGAAGCTGCTCAGCGCGATCGAGCCGGTCATCCGCTACCAGCGCGGGCGGTTCCGCGGCGCCGAGCAGGCCGCGCCCGGATCGGTGCGCTACGAGCTCGGCATCCAGCAGCGCGAGGACGCGCTGCACCGGCTCGTCGAGGTCTGGGCGGCGGGCGAGGCGGGCGCGTCGCTGGGCTTCGCGACGGCTCGCCTGTTCGACGAGCTCGATCCGCTCGAGCGGCGCAAGGACGCCGCGCTCGCGGCCCAGGGCATCTCCGGCATGAAGGCCACCCTCAAGTGGACGAAGGCCCTCGAGCAGAAGGGGCTCGAGCTCCTGGAGCTCGAGGCGCACCCCCGCGGCGAGAAGCAGGAGGCGCGCATCGCGGAGCTCCGCGCCGACGAGCTCGTCCGGTTCGCGCTCCTCGACGCGCAGGCGAACGTCCTCTGCCCCGCGACGAAGCTCTGGAACACCGGCGTCGGCGCGAGCGTGATGCGCGAGGCGGTCTCGCTCATGGGCGGCTACGGCATCACGGAGGACTGCCCGGGGTTCCTCGGCCAGAAGTGGATGGACGCCCAGCTCGAGGCGACCTACGAGGGCCCCGAGGCCGTGCAGCGCCGGCAGCTCTCGGTGACGATGGCGAACCCGCTCTTCCTCGCGCAGCAGAAGGCGTGGGTCCGCGAGCTGCGCCACGTGGCGGGCGCGCATCCGGGCACCGGGGCCTGCGCGCTCGCGTCGGCGATGGAGCTCTGGCTCTGGACGTACCGGCACCTCGAGCGGTCGACGGACGCGGACGGCGCGAAGCTCGTCCAGTCGCCGCGGCAGGGGGTGACCTTCAAGCTCGCGGACGCGCTCGGCTGGCTCATGGCCGCGCGCAGCCAGATCCTCGACGCGGTCGTGCTCGCCGAGGAGGGCGCGCCGGTGCTCGGCGAGGCGCACGCGGGCACGGCCCGCTTCTTCGCGGACCTCTGCCACGTCCAGGCGGCGCGCGCCGCGGGCGAGGTGGGGCGCATCTGCGCCGAGCTCGTCCACGGCTACAACCGCCACCCGTCGTGGGACGCGGAGGGGTGCGCGGCGTGCTGGTCGGCGAGCGACGCCGAGGCGCTCGAGGGGATCATCCCAGGCCTCGCGGGCTGCACCGGCGACGTGGTCGCCGAGGGCGGCCACCCGGACAAGGAGGGCCCCTGCGCCTCCTGCCAGGGCATCAGCGACTTCCGGACGATGCGGGTGAAGATCGACGGGTGCCTGACGGGCGCGTTGCTCGCGAAGGACCGCGCTGCGGAGGCGCTCTCGAAGGTGATGATCCCCGAGGCGCTCGACTACCCGCAGTAGCCGCGGCGGCCTTCGTCGCCAGGGAGACGCCATTGCAGCCCCTCGGGACCCAGGAACAGCCGGAGCGCCAGACGATGTCCGTGGACATCGCCTGCGTCGGCTTCGGGCCGGCCACGGCCGGCTTCCTCACCACCCTGTCGCGCCGCCTCTCCGCGTCCGACCTCCCGCCACTCGAGAGCGCCGCGGCGCCGGGCCTGCCGCTGCAGGTGGTCTGCTACGAGCGCGCCGACGACCTCGGCTTCGGCGTGTCGGGCGTCGTGACGCGCGCCCGCGGCCTGCGCGCCGCGTTCCCGGACCTCGACGGCGCGCAGATCCCCATGGCGGCGAGGGTGAAGGACGAGCGCGTCCTCTACCTGCTCGATCCCCTCGGCGCGAGCCGCCGGTCGGCCTCGCTGCGCGCGGCGGATCGGACCATCCGCGCGCTGCGCGGCGTGCTGCCCTTCGCCGACGAGGCGCTCGAGCTCCCCTTCACGCCCGAGTTCCTGCACAAGCAGGACGGTTTCGTCTTCTCGATGGGCCAGCTCATGCAGTGGATGAGCGCCCAGGTGCTCGCGTCCGGCGCGGTCCAGCTCTGGCCGGGGACACCCGTCGCGCGGGCGCTCGTCGAGGACGGCAAGGTCCGGGGCGTCCGCCTCGTCGACCAGGGCGTCGATCGCCAGGGGCTCCCGGACGCCGCGTTCATGCCGGGCATGGACGTCCGGGCCGCGCTGACCGTCGTCGGCGACGGGCCGGTCGGCGCGGTCGGGCGCCAGCTCGACGCCGAGCTCGGCATGCCCCCCGGGAACGCGCGGCGCGAGTGGGCGGTCGGCATGAAGTTCGTGGTCGACCTCCCGGAGGAAACGCGCCTCGAGCCGGGCACGGTGCTCCACACGCTCGGGTTCCCGGAGCCGGAGATCTTCGGGTTCCTGTACGTCCACCCGGATCACGTCGCGTCGGTCGGCATCTTCGTCCCGAGCGGCTTCGCGTCGCCGGCGCGCACGACCTATCGCTACCTACAGCACTACGTCCAGCACCCCGCGATCTGGCGGCACCTCGAGGGCGCGCGCCTCCGGTCCTGGGGGGCGAAGTCGCTCCTCGAGTCCGGGCGGCGCGGCGAGCCGTTCCTCGCGGGCGACGGGTTCGCGCGGATCGGCGAGGGCTCCGGCTCGACGAACGTCCTCACGTCCTCGGGCGTGGACGAGGCCTTCACGACGGGCGTCCAGCTCGCGGAGGGCGTCATCGCGCTCCTAGAGGCGGGGAGGCCGCTCACGAAGGAGGGCCTGGAGGAGGCCTACGTCGCCCGTCGCCGCGCGAGCTGGATCGAGGCGGAGGCGAGGATCGCCGAGAAGGCGCGCGACGGCTTCCAGCGCGGGTTCGTGCCCGGCCTCGTCGGGATGGCGCTCGCGGGCCTCACGCGCGGCAGGGTGTCGCTCGGCCACGAGCCGCCGCACCCGGCCGACGCGGTCGGCACGCTGGAGGACTTCTACGCGGGCCGGATCCCGGCCGAGGAGCTCGCGCGGCTGCGGGCGGAGTGCGAGGCGAGGGGCGTCCCGCTGCACGACGCGCTCATGGATCGCGCCGGCTGGCCGGCCGTGCCGCTCGACGGGAAGCTCCTCGTGTCGCAGCAGGACGCGCTCCTCATGGGCGGCAAGGTCCAGGCGCCCCCCGGCTACGCGGATCACGTCGGGTTCCGCTCCGCCGAGCGCTGCCGCGCCTGCGGCAAGCGCGTCTGCGTCGAGATCTGCTCGGCCGAGGCGCTCCGGCCGGGCGCCGACGGCGTGCCGAGCTTCGATCGCGAGAAGTGCGTCCACTGCGGCGCGTGCCTGTGGAGCTGCACCGGACGCCTCGAGGGGACCGACGAGGTGAACCTCGAGCTCCGCGCCGGGACGGGCGGGCTTCACTCCGCGGAGAACTGATCGCAAACCCCGCCCCCGCCGCTCGCCGGCGGGCGCGCACGACGAGGAGCCCATGAGCACCGGATACCAGATCGTCGTCCTCGGGAGCGTCGTCCCGGACCCGCTCCAGACCCTCGAGCCCGCCCAGACGCCGCAGGGGCCGGGCCTCAAGAACGAGCTCATGCTGCCGCACGTGCTCGACCCGTGGGCCGCCCACGCGCTGTACGAGGCGGCGAACCTCGCGGCGCGAACGCCGGGCTCGAAGGTGACGCTCCTCTCGCTCGGCCCGAAGGCGAAGCTCCAGCAGGTCATGATGGCGGTCGGCCAGCGGGTCCCCTTCGAGCTCGTCGCGCTCGACGGCCCCGCCGGCGGCTTCACCGATCCCCACGAGGTCGCGGCGAGGCTCGCCGACGCCGTGAAGGCGCTCCCCGGCCTCGATCGCTCCCGGCTGCTCCTGTTCGGCGGCTGGGAGTCGGCCTCGCGCGGTGCGGGCGTCACCCTCCAGCTCGTCGGCGAGCGGCTCGAGATCCCCGATCAGTTCCAGGGCGTCGACCAGCTCACGCCAGGTCCGGACGGCGCGTTCGAGGTGCTCGAGCGCGTGGAGGGCGGGAGGCACCAGGTGTCCTCCTGCGCCGGCGCCCCCGCGGTGCTCGGCTGGGCGACCGGCAGCCTCGGCGAGCCCAAGAACAACCCGCAGGTCGGCATGGCCAACATGCGCGCGATCATGCCGGCCCTGCAGAAGGCCGCGCCCGCGCCGGTCGGCACCGGTCGCGTCGAGTACCTCTCGGTCGCCGTGCCGAGGACGCAGCGCGAGACCCGCATCGTGAAGGACATGAGCCCCGACGACGTCGCGCGCGAGCTCGTCGAGTGGATCGCCCAGGACTAGCGCGAGGGAGCCCGACCATGGACACCGTCCTCCTCCTCACCCACACCGAGGCCGATGGCGGCCTCCCGCGCGCCGCGCTCGAGGCGCTCTCCGCGGCGCGCGCTGTCGGCGGGCCGCTCGCCGTCGGCCTGTTCGGCGCCTCCGTCGAGCGGGCGGCCGCGGCGCTCGCGGGCGCAGGCGCCACGAAGGTGCTCGCCGTCGAGGGCCCCGCCTTCGACGACCCGCGTTACGGCACCGACGCGGCGGCCGCCACGGCGCTCGCCAAGGCCTCCGGCGCGACCGTCGTCGTCGCGCCCGCGACGAGCCGAATGGCGCGCGTGGCGGCCGGGGTCGCGCAGCGGCTCGGCGGGCGCGTGGACACCCACGTGACGCAGGTCGCGTCCGACGGCGGCGTCGCCATCACCCGCTGGTTCTACAAGCAGCGCATCGAGGCGAAGCTCCGGCGCGAGGAGCGCCCCTGGGTGCTGCTCGTCGATCCGGGCGCGTACCCCGCGGCGACGGTCGAAGGCGGCGCCTCCCCCGTGGTCGAGCGGCTCGCGCTCTCCGCCGACGGCCTGACGCGGACGAAGGTCCTGGGGCTGCGGGCGCCCTCGTCGGGCGAGCAGACGATCCGCCCCGACGCGAAGCTCCTCTTCGTCGCCGGGGCGGGCTGGACGAAGAAGCAGGCGTCCGGGAAGCCCGAGCCGGAGCGCGCCGAGCAGCTCATCCTCGGCCTCCTGCGAAGCGCCGGCGCCTCGCTCGGTTCGTCCAAGTCGCTCGTGGATCAGGCGGGGGAGGGGCAGAAGGTGTTCGAGTTCATGACACACCTGAACCAGGTCGGCCAGACCGGCTCCACCCCTCGCCATCCCAAGGGGCTCGCGACCTGCTGCCACGGTGAGGAGCCGCACGTCGTCGGCTGGCGCTTCATCCGCGAGCGGCGCGCGGTGAACCTCGACGCGGGCTGCGGGTGGGCGAGGGGCAAGGCGGACGTGCTGTACGTGGCGGACGCCTTCGCGGTGATGGAGAAGGTGAACGCGCTTCTCGCCGCGAAGAGGTGACGAACCTCGACCGGCCGGCGCCGGACCAGGCCCCGCTCCTCTCGCGTCGCCGGGTTCGCGGAGCCGGCAGACGAGCGCTCGCGCCAGGCAGCCCTTTGCCGACACCGCCCGGACGGTGTATGGCTACGCCCGCATGAAGACGCTCACCGAGCTCAGCGGATCCCTGATTAGGACGGCGGCGGCCGCGGTCGCCCAGGCCCGGCGTTCACTCCCGGCCGAGGAGAAGCCGGCCGCCCCCGTCGCCGCGGCCGCCGAGGCGCCGGCCCCGGCCGCGCCGGAGGGCGCTGTCGCCGAGGCGCCCACCGAGGCGCAGGAGGCCGCGCCGGTCGAGGCCGCTGCGCCCGCCGAGACGGCGGAGGCAGCGCCCGCGGCGACGGCAGAGGCGCCGAAGCCCGCGGCGGAGGGAGAGAGCGAGGCGGTCAAGGCCGCGCTCGACGCCGCAGTGGCGACGGCCACGGGCCTGTCGGGCGATCGGCTCGCCATGCTTCGCGCCGCCGTCGAGGTGGTGGGGCGCCGGGCCGAGGACGTGCGGCTCGTCCGCGTGTTCGGCGTCGAGGAGCCGGTCCCGGGCGCGAAGACGAGCGGCGGTCACCAGTACCTCGTGGACTTCTTCCCGCAGAGCATGAAGCAGACCGTGAGCTCTCCCCGCGACGAGCGCGGCGGCCGCGGTGGCCGTGGCGGTCGCGGTGGACCCGGCGGCGGTCGGGGAGGCGGCGGTGGCGGCCGCGGCGCTGGCGGCACCAAGGCCGGCGCGACCGGCGGCTTCTCGATGGACTCGCTCCGCGAGGATCGCAAGAACGAGCGCGGTCGCGGACGGCCGGGCGGCGGTGGCCGGAGGCCGGGTGGCGGCGCCGGTGGCGGTCGTCCGGGCGGTGCCCCGAAGAAGTAGCCTCGCGCAAGGACCCACCCGACGAGCATGCACGATCCCCTCGCACCGCTCCTGGCGGACGGCGTCATCGAAGAGGTCTGCGCGCGCCTCAAGAGCGGCAAGGAGGCGGACCTCTGGCTCGTCCGCCACGGCGGCGAGGTCGTCGCCGCCAAGGTCTACAAGGCGCGCGAGGCGCGGAGCTTCCGGAACAACGCCGGCTACAAGGAAGGGCGGCAGGTCCGCGACTCGCGCATGCAGCGCGCGATGGACCGGGGCAGCCGCTTCGGGCAGGCCGCCGCCGAGGAGGCGTGGAAGGCGAAGGAGGCCGACGCGCTCCACGCGCTGCACGCCGCCGGCGTCCGGGTCCCCAGGCCGGTGATGTTCTACGAGGGCGTGCTCCTCATGGAGCTCGTCGTCGACGCGAACGGACACCCAGCGCCGCGCCTCGTGGACGCGCAGGTCGCGCCCGAGGAGGCGGCGGCGCTCTACGCCGACCTGCGCAGCCAGATCGTCCGGATGCTCGGGTGCGATCTCATCCACGGCGATCTCTCGCCCTACAACATCCTCCTCGGCTGGAACGGCCCGGTGGTGATCGACTTCCCGCAGGTGGTCGGCGCCGCGCACAACAGCCAGGCGGAGTCGTTCTTCCAGCGCGACCTCGAGAACGTGCGGCGGTTCTTCGCCGGCATCGCCCCCGAGCTCCACGCCGCCTCCGGGGACGGGCACGAGATCTGGCGCGCGTACGTACGGCGCGAGCTCAGCTCCGACTTCGTGCCGAGTGGCCGGCCGCCGGAGCCCGCCGCGCGGGGAGGCGAGAGGCAGGGACAGCGGCACGGGCGCGGTCACGGCGAGCGTCACCCGCAGCGGCCGCAGCAGCAGGAGCCGCGCCGGGATCGCGTCTGGCAGGAACGGCGGGAGCGGCCGGCGCACGCGCCCCCGGCGCGCGAGACCCACGCGCCCGCGCAGCCGCGCGCCCACCACGAGCCCTCCGGGTCCGGGCCGCGGCAGATTTCGCACCTTTCGCCCGGCGCACGCCACGAGCCGACCACGCAGCAGGCCGGACAGCGTCCGGCGCAGCCCGGACAGCGCCAGCAGCAGCAGCCGGGACAGCGCCAGCAGCAGTCCGGGCCGCGCCAGCAGCAGCAGTCCGGGCCGCGCCAGCAGCAGCAGCAGTCCGGGCCGCGCCAGCCGCAGCAGCCCGGACCGCGCCAGCCGCAGCAGCCCGGACAGCGCCAGCCGCAGCAGCAGTCCGGGCCACGCCAGCCGCAGCAGCCCGGACAGCGCCAGCCGCAGCAGCAGTCCGGACCGCGCCAGCCGCAGAACGCGCCGCGCGCGGGCGGACCGCGGCAGCCTGGACGTGGCGGACCGGCCCGTCGCCGCGACGCTCCCGCGCCGGAGGTGATCCGCGTGAGTCGTCCGCCGCTCGGCCCGGCTGCACCCGTCGCACCGCAGCAGGGCAGACCCTCCGGTCCGCCTCCCGGCGCTCCGCGCGGGGAGGGGCCGTCCCCCCAGCACGAGCGCCGTCACCCGCACCGCAGGCGCGGGTAGAACATCGGTCGAGCCGGCGAGGCGCCCGGCGCGTCAGCGTCGCTTCGGCTTCGCCTGGAGCTCGATCGCCACCGGCGTGCTCTTGTCGAAGTCGAAGCGCGCGCGGATCTCGTCTCCCTCGCGCAGGTCCGACAGCTTGGCCGGACGGTCGTCGAGCGTCACGCGGGTCTCCTCCGCCACGTGAAGCTCTGCGGCGGGCGCGCCCTCGCGCGCGATGGTGACGCTGCGCCCCATCCCGAGGAGCCCATCGCCGACCGACTTCACGGTGCCCTTCACCTCGAACGGATGGTCGCTGGCGATGGGCGAGCGAGCGGCCGCCGGGCTGGCGGGCCGCTGGGTCTCGCGCGTGGACGTCGCGCAGCCCGCGAGCCCCGCGGCGAGGACGAGCGCCGACACGAACAGTGACAGTCGCATGATCTTCTCCCTCCCTGCAGAGAAGGTGGCCTCGCGCTCGGCGGGCGGCCACCGGCGCGGCCCGTGCGCCCCGCGGCGAACGCTTCAGGCGCCCTCGACGCGGTCGCGGAGCCGGTAGCCGACGCCCGGCTCGGTGACGAGCAGGCGGGGCCGGGCGGGGTCCGCCTCGACCTTCTTGCGGAGCTCGGCCATGTGCACGCGGACGTAGTGCGCCTCCGTCGCGTTCGGACCCCACACCTCCCGCAGGATCTGACGGTGGGTGAGCACCTTTCCGGCGTGTCGCGCGAGCAGCGCGAGGAGGCGGAACTCGGTCGGCGTGAGCCGCACCTCGCGACCGTCCACGGTCACCTCGCGCCGGGCGAGGTCCACGCGGAGCGGTCCGGCCTCGATCACGGCGGGCTCGCCGGGCCGCGCCTGGGCATGCCGCAGCGCGACCCGGAGCCTGGCGAGCAGCTCGTTCACGCCGAACGGCTTCGTGAGGTAGTCGTCCGCGCCCGCGTCGAGGGCGTTCACCTTGTCCTCCTCGCGGCCTCGCGCCGACAGCACGACGATCGGCGCCGTCGTCCACTCGCGCAGGCGCCGCGCCAGATCCACCCCGTCGCCGTCCGGCAGCGTGAGGTCGAGGAGGTAGACGTCGGGGGTGTGGCTCGTCGCGAGCTGCTCGGCCTCGCGCGCCGTCTCGGCCTCGAGGAGCCGGTACCCCCGCGAGGTGAGGGCGGCGCGCAGGAACCGGCGCACCTGCGCCTCGTCGTCGACGACGAGCACGAGCGGTCCGGTCGCCGTCATGCGCTGCCTTCCGCGGGCTCGGCGGGCGGCGGCCGCTCGGACGGCAAGGGCAGGGTGAGCCGGAACACGGCGCCCCCGCCGGGGCGATTGGCGGCGACGAGCCTGCCCCCGTGCACCTGGGCGATGGCGCGGGCGATGGGCAGGCCCAGGCCGACGCCCCGGACCCCGGCGTGCGCGCCGCGGTGGAACCGCTCGAAGATCCGCTCCTCGTCGCCCGAGGGGATCCCGGGGCCGCGGTCCGCCACGTCCACGGAGAGCGTACCCCCGTCGCGCTCCGCGCGGATGTCGAGCGGCGAGCCCGGGGGCGTGTACTTCGCGGCGTTCTCGAGGAGGTTCCTGAACAGCTGCTCGAGCAGCACCGGATCGATCGAGACGAGCGGCAGATCGTCCGGCAGCGTGGTCGTGACGGGCCTCCCCGCGAGCCGGCGCTCGAGCCGGGTGAGCGCCCCGCCGATCACCTCGACGAGCGGCACCCACTCGCGCTTCGGCTCCACGGTGCCGGAGTCGAGCCGGGTCATGTCGAGCAGGTTCGCGACGAGCCGCTCGAGCCGCTCCGCCTCCTCGCAGATCGCGTCCGTGAGATCCCTCCGCGTGGCGGCATCCAGCTCCGCCTCGGCGCGCAGCGTCGAGGCGGCCCCAGTGATGGCCGCGAGCGGCGTCCGGAGATCGTGGGAGACCGAGGAGAGGAGCCCGCTGCGCAGCTCCTCGGTCTTCGCCCGCAGCGCAGCCTGACGCGCCTCCGCGGCGAGCCGCACGCGATCGAGGGCGAGCGCCACCTGGCGCGCGAGCGCCTCGAGCAGCGTGTGCTGCTCTGCGCCGAGCCCGCGCTCGCCCTCGGTCCGAAGGGCGAGCACCGCGAGGACGTCACCCCACGCGCGCACGGGTGCGCAGATCACCGGCTCCCCGGGGAGGGTGTCGGTCCCGCGCCCGGCGGGCTGCCCGTGCGCGGCGACCCACTGCGCGACCGCGCGCTCGGACGGGCTGAGCGCCGCCTCGCGCGGAACCGCCGCGAGGTCGGAGAGATCGCCGTCGCCACGTACGCGCAGGAACACGACCTCGACGTCGAACGCCTCGGCGATCGCCCTGGCGCACACGGCCGCGACGCCCTCGTCGTCGAGGGCCGCGCCGAGCTCGCGGCTGATCCCATACAGCGCCGAGGTCCTGCGCTCGCGGCCGACCGCCGCCGCCTGCTGCTCGCGCAGCCGCAGCGTGAGGGTGCCGATGACGACGCTCACGCCGAAGAGCATCACGAAGGTGAGGAGGTAACGCGCGTCGGACACGTTCAGCGTGTACGGCGGCGGCACGAAGAAGAAGTCGTACGAGACGACCGCCAGCGCCGCCGCCAGGACGGAGGCGCGGCGTCCGGTGGTGAGCGCCGCGATCATCACCCCGAGCAGGAACAGCATCTCGACGTCGGGGACGCCGAGGAGCGCCCGCGCCGCGCGCGCCACGGCGGTGGTCAGCGCGATGACGACGAGCGCCCGCAGGTAGCCGGCGCCGCGCGCGGGCGCTCGCTGCACCGCAGAAACGCGCTCGTGATCCTCGTCGGCCCCGCCGGCGAGCACGGTCACCTCGATGTCCCCGCTGCCGCGGATGATGTCGTCGAGGAGGGAGCCGCGAAGCCGGTCGCGCCAGCGCGGGTGGCGCGGCTTGCCGAGCACGATGCGCGTGACGTTGCGCCGCCGGGCGAACTCCAGGATCGCGTCCGGGACGCCCACCCCCGTGAGCCGCGCGACCTCCGCGCCGAGCGACTCGGCGAGGCGCAGGTGGGCCTCGAGGCGTTCGCGATCCTCGTCGCCGAGCGGCGGCCTCCCCGAGGCCTGCACCGACGCGGCGACCCAGGGAGCTCGCAGGCCCGCCGCGATCCGGCGCGCGGCGCGGACGAGCCGGGCCGAGTCGGGCGCGGGGCCGACGCACACGAGGACGCGCTCCGCGGTGGGCCAGGGCACGTCCACCCCGTGCTCCGCGCGATACTCGAGGACGTCGGAGTCCACGCGCTCCGCCATGCGGCGCAGGGCGAGCTCGCGGAGCGCGAGCAGGTTCCCGCGCTGGAAGAAGTGCTCCCGGGCGCGCTCCGCCTGCTCGGGCAGGTACACCTTGCCTTCCCGGAGGCGCTGGAGGAGCTCCTCCGGCGCGACGTCCACGATCTCCACCTCGTCCGCGCGCTCCAGGATGGAGTCGGGCACCGTCTCGCGCACGGGGACGTGCGTGATCTGCTCCACCACGTCGTTCAGGCTCTCGACGTGCTGGACGTTGAGGGTCGTGTACACCTCGACGCCCGCGTCGAGCAGCTCGACCACGTCCTGCCAGCGCTTCGCGTGGCGCGAGCCGGGGGCGTTCGTGTGCGCGAGCTCGTCGAGGAGGAGGATGCGGGGGCGGCGTGCGAGCGCGGCGTCGAGGTCGAACTCCTCGAGCACCCGGCCGCGATACGGCAGCGCACGCCGCGGCAGCATCTCGAGCCCGAGCATGAGGCCGGCCGTGTCGTAGCGGCCGTGGGTCTCGATCGCGCCGATCACCACGTCGACCCCCTCGGCCTCGAGGTCCCGCGCGACCTGCAGCATGCGATACGTCTTGCCCACGCCGGGCGCGAAGCCGAAGAAGATCTTGAACCGCGTGCGCGCCTCGCGCCGCGCCTCGGCCGTGACGCGCGCGAGGAGCGCGTCCGGATCCGGGCGCCCCGGCTGCCGTGTCATGGCCGCGCTCCAGTCACCTCCGAACCCAAGCCATCACTGGCCGAGCCCGTCAAGCGCCAGGTTGAGCGCGAGGACGTTCACCCGGGGAGCCCCGAAGAGCCCGAGGAGCGGCCGCTCGACGTGCGCCTCGACGAGCGCGCGCACCCGGTCCGGCGGAAGGCCGCGCGCGCGCGCGATGCGCCGCACTTGATAGAGCGCCGCGGCGGGCGACACGTGCGGGTCGAGCCCGCTGCCGGAGGCGGTCACGAGATCCACCGGCACGGGCGCGACGTTCCCGGGGTCGGCCGTCCGGAGCGCCTCGACGCGGCGGCGAACGGCCGCGACGAGCGCGGGGCTCGTCGGGCCCAGGTTCGATCCCGCGGACGCGAGGCCGTCGTAGGGCACGCGGGTCGTCGCGGAGGGCCGGCTCCAGAAGTACCGCGGCGAGGTGAATGGCTGCCCGACGAGCGCCGAGCCGGCGGGGCGAGCGCCGGCGCTCACGACGCTGCCGGTCGCCTGCGCGGGGAACAGCACGCGCGACAGGCCGGTCACCACGGCCGGGTAGACGCCGCCGAGGAGGAGGGTGAAGGCGGCGAGCAGCACGGAGACGGCGCGGATCACGGGCACCTCTAGGCCAGGTGGAGCGCAGCGAGCGCGAGGTCGATGAGCTTGATGCCCGCGAAGGGCAGGACGAGCCCCCCCAGCCCGTAGAGCAGCAGGTGCCGCGCGAGGATCGCGCTCGCCGGCGCGGGACGGTAGGCGATGCCGCGGAGCGCGAGCGGGATGAGCGCGACGATCACGAGCGCGTTGAAGATGACGGCCGACAGGATCGCGCTCGCGGGCGAGTGGAGCCGCATGACGTCGAGCGCGCGGAGGGGCGGGTAGGTCGTGGCGAACGCCGCGGGGATGATGGCGAAGTACTTGGCCACGTCGTTCGCGATGCTGAAGGTCGTGAGCGCCCCGCGCGTCATGAGGAGCTGCTTTCCGATCTCGACGATCTGGATGAGCTTCGTCGGGTTCGAGTCGAGGTCGACCATGTTGCCGGCCTCCTTCGCCGCCTGCGTGCCCGTGTGCATGGCGACGGCGACGTCGGCCTGGGCGAGGGCAGGCGCGTCGTTCGTGCCGTCGCCGGTCATGGCCACGAGGTGGCCCTTCGCCTGCCAGCCGCGGATGTGCGCGAGCTTCATCTCCGGCGTGGCCTCGGCCAGGAAGTCGTCGACGCCTGCCTCCGCGGCGATGGAGGCCGCGGTGAGGGCGTTGTCGCCGGTGATCATGACGGTGCGGATCCCCATTCGCCGCAGCTCGGCGAACTTCTCCGCGATGCCGCCCTTCACGACGTCCTTCAGCTCGATCACGCCGAGCGCCCTGCTCCCGTCGGCGACCACGAGCGGCGTCGCCCCGCGGCGCGCGACGTCCTCGGCGATCGTGCGCACGGTGTCCGGGAGGCGTCCACCCTCCGCCTCGACGAACCGGGCGACGGCGTCCAGCGCCCCCTTCCGCACGCGGCGGGCGCCGACGTCGACGCCGCTCATCCGCGTCTGGGCGGCGAAGGGGACGAACAGCGCGCCGGGCTCGAGCGTCCGCCCGCGGAGCCCGTGCCGCTCCTTCGCGAGCACCACGATGCTGCGCCCCTCCGGCGTCTCGTCCGCGAGGGACGCGAGCTGCGCCGCGTCGGCGAGCGCTCGCTCCGCGACGCCGTCGCCCGGCAGGAACGCAGTGGCCTGGCGGTTCCCGAGGGTGATCGTCCCCGTCTTGTCGAGGAGGAGCACGTCCACGTCGCCGGCGGCCTCGACGGCGCGGCCGGAGGTGGCGATCACGTTCGCGCGGATCATCCGGTCCATCCCGGCGATCCCGATCGCGGAGAGGAGCCCGCCGATGGTCGTTGGGATGAGGCACACGAGGAGCGCGACGAGCACCGTCAGCCCCACCGGCGCCCCGGCGCCGGCCGTCCGGACCGCGTGGACCGAGAACGGCAGGAGCGTGGCGGTCGCGAGGAGGAAGACCAGCGTGAGCGCGGCGAGCAGGATGTCGAGCGCGATCTCGTTGGGGGTCTTCTGGCGCTTCGCGCCCTCCACGAGCCCGATCATCCGGTCGAGGAACGACCCGCCAGGCTCGGCGGTGATGCGGACCACGAGCCAGTCGGAGAGGAGGCGCGTCCCGCCCGTGACCGCGCTCCGATCTCCGCCGCTCTCGCGGATGACGGGGGCGCTCTCGCCGGTGATGGCGCTCTCGTCCACCGACGCGATCCCCTCGATCACCTCGCCGTCGCCGGGCACGATCTGGCCAGCCTCCACCCAGACGACGTCCCCCGGGCGGAGGCGAGCGGCGGGGACGTCCTCGCGCGGCGAGGCGCGGGACGGGGTCGCGAGCCGCGTCGCCACCACCTCGCGGCGGGCGCGGCGCAGCGTGTCGGCCTGCGCCTTCCCGCGCCCCTCGGCGATCGCCTCGGCGAAGTTCGAGAACAGCACGGTGAACCAGAGCCAGGCGGCGACGGCGAGGATGAACCCGGCGGGCGCGTCGCCCCGCCCGGTCACGAGCGCGTGGAGGAAGAGCGCGGTCGTGAAGGCGCTGCCGACCTCCACCGTGAACATCACGGGGTTGCGGACCAGGGTTCGCGGGTCGAGCTTCCGCAGCGCGTCGAGCAGAGCGGCCCCGACGACCGTTCGTGGAAGCAGCGTCCGGCTTCGGGCAGGCGGATGGGCGGCGACGTCCATGGATCACCAGGAGTGGAGCTGCAGGTGCTCCACGATCGGCCCGAGCGCGAGCGCAGGCAGGAACGTGAGGGCGCCCACGAGGAGGACGGTCCCCACGAGCAGCCCGGCGAAGAGCGGGCCATGGGTCGGGAGCGTCCCTGCGCTCGGCGGAACGGTGCGCTTCTGCGCGAGCGCTCCCGCCATGGCGAGGACGGGGACGAGCACCCCGTAACGACCGACGAGCATCGCGACGTCCGTCGCGCGCGTCCAGAACGGTCCGTCCGCGGTCAAGCCGCCGAACGCGGAGCCGTTGTTGTTCGCCGCCGAGGAGAAGGCGTAGAGGAGCTCGCTGAACCCGTGGGCCCCGGGGTTCGCCGCCGCGGCCGCCGCGGAGGGGACGAGGCACGCGAGCGCCGTACCGCCGAGGACGACCGCCGACGGCAGGAGGATGGCGACGCTCGCCAGCTTGATCTCCCGAGCCTCGATCTTCTTGCCGAGGTACTCGGGGGTGCGGCCGACCATCAGGCCGGAGACGAACACCGCCACGACGACGAACAGGAGCATCCCGTACAGCCCGGAGCCGACGCCGCCGAACACGACCTCGCCGAGCTGCATGAGCCACATGGGCCAGAGGCCGCCGAGCGGCGTGAGGCTGTCGTGCTGCGCGTCGACGGAGCCGTTCGACGCGGCCGTCGTCGCCGCCGCCCAGATCCCGGCGTCCACCGGTCCGAGGCGCGCCTCCTTGCCCTCCATGTTTCCGCCCGCCTGGAGCGGCCCGGGCTGCTCGTCCACGCCGACCGCCGTGATCGCCGGGTTACCGGCCTGCTCGGCGGCGACGGTCGCCATGGTGAGCGGAACGAGGATGACGAGCATGGCCGAGTACAGCGTCCACGCGTGCCGCCGATCCCCCACCCACCCGCCGAAGGTGAAGCACAGCGCCGCCGGCACGAGGAGGATGGCGAGCGCCTCCGCGAGGTTCGTGAGCGGCGTCGGGTTCTCGAAGGGATGCGTCGAGTTCGCGGCGTAGTAGCCGCCTCCGTTGGTGCCGAGCTGCTTGATCGCGACCTGCGAGGCCACGGGGCCCATCGGGATGGCCTGCTCGACGACCGGCCGACCGCTCGCGTCGGGCACCGGGTCGCGGAGCGGCCATCGCCCCACGCCACCGAAGGACTGGACCACCCCCTGCCCGGCGAGCAGCAGGGCGAGGCCGAGCGACAGGGGGAGCAGGACGTGCAGCGTGCTCCGCGTCAGGTCGACCCAGAAGCTGCCGAGCCCCTGCGTCGAGCGGCGCACGAGCCCGCGCGTGAGCGCGGCGAGCACCGCGATCCCCGTCGCCGCCGAGAGGAAGTTCTGGACCGCGAGCCCTGCCATCTGGACGAGCGGGCTCAGCGTCGCCTCGCCGCCGTAGCTCTGCCAGTTGGTGTTGGTGACGAAGCTCACGGCGGTGTTCACGGCGACGTCGCGCGGGACCGCGGCGAGCCGCCCCGGGTCGAGCGGCAGCGCCGGCTGGAGCCGCTGCAGCGCGTAGAGCAGCAGGAGCCCGGCACCGTTGAAGGCGAGCACGGCCGCCGCGTAACGGCGCCAGCTCATCTCCTCCGCGGGATCGACGCCGGCGAGCCGGTAGACCGCGCGCTCCACGGGGCCCAGCAGACGTCCCACGAGCGGGGCCTCGCCGCGCATCGCGCGGCCGATCCAGCCGCCGAGCGGGACGGCCAGCACCGTGAGCGTGCCGAAGAACACCGCGATCTCGGCGTACGCCGCCCCGGTCACGAGAGCCTCTCCGGGAAGAGCAGCGCGAACACGAGGTACACGGTCAGGCCGAGCGCGAGCGCGCCGGCGATCGAGGTGAGGATCGTCACGCGGTCCTCCGGGCGCGGGCGAACGCCCGGACCTCGAGCCAGAGCTCCCGGCCCGTGACGAGCACGCACGCCGTCGCGAAGCCGAGCGTCGAGCCGCCCCAGCGGCCAAGGTGAGCGATCTCCCCGATCACGGGGACGAGGTTCACCGCGAGGAGCATGGCCAGGAGCACCAGATCTCCGCGGGCGGGCACGGACGCGGCCGCGGTGCCCTCTCGCGAGGTGACGACGAGTCGAAGTCGGCCGGGTCGTGACGGCATAATCTCTCCTCACCCTGGAGCGTACGGGCGGGGAGGTCAGCGCCGGGTCAAGCTTCGTCGCCGCGCCGTCAGCGTCCCGTCAACGAACACGGCGGCCGGCGGAGGTCGCGCTCGCCCGGCACCGGGCACCTTGACGCCGCCTTGATACGGGCATGCGCAGTCTTGATGCCGGGCCGAGGTCCCGGCCGCGAAGCTCTCCGTGCACATGGCAAACCCCCCGCTAGAGCCCCTCCAAGGACGCAAAGGGAACGGCGCACCGGCGCCGGCCGAGACGGCACCTTCCCAGGCGGAGAGCCCGGCGACCCTCGGCGCCCGCCTTCGACGCGTGCTGTTCGGAGCGCCGAGGGACGTCCAGGACCCGCGCACGCATCACGGCATCTCGCTCGTCGCGCTCCTCGCGTGGGTGGGCCTCGGGGCCGACGGGCTCTCGTCGTCCGCCTACGGTCCCGACGAGGCATTCCGGGCGCTCGGCCACCACACGTCGCTCGCGGTCGCGCTCGCGCTCGCCACCGGCCTCACGGTCCTCATCATCTCGGTCGCCTACGGGCAGATCATCAAGCGCTTCCCCTTCGGCGGCGGCGGGTACGTGGTCGCGACCGAGCTGCTCGGGGCGCGGGTGGGGGTCGTGTCCGGGGCGGCGCTGCTCGTGGACTACGTGCTCACGATCTCCGTGTCGATCGCCTCGAGCGGGGACGCGATCTGGAGCTTCCTCTCCGGCGGCTCCAGCCCGTGGAAGCTGCCCGCCGAGATCGCCGCCATCGCGCTGCTCGTCGTCCTCAACCTCCGCGGCGTGAAGGAGTCCGTCTCCTTCCTCGCGCCGATCTTCGGCCTGTTCCTCGTCACCCACGTGATCCTGATCGCCGGCGGCGTCGGCTCGCACGTCACCGAGGTGCCCCGCGTCGCGGGGGAGGTCACGCATGGCCTGCGCGCCGGCGTCGCCGAGCTCGGCGCGGTGGGCCTCTTCGCGGTCTTCCTCCGCGCCTACTCGATGGGCGCCGGGACGTACACCGGCATCGAGGCCGTCTCGAACGGCATCCAGATCATGCGCGAGCCGAAGGTCGCGACGGCCCGCCGGACCATGACCTACATGGCGGTCTCGCTCGCGGTGACGGCCGCCGGGATCCTCGTCTGCTACCTGCTCTTCCGCGCGGCGCCGGAGCCGGGCAAGACCATGAACGCCGTGCTGCTCGAGCGGTTCGCCGGCGGCTTCCGGCCCGGCGGTCTCGCCGTGGGCCACGGGTTCGTGGTCGTCACGCTGCTCGCCGAGGCCGCGCTCCTCGTGGTGGCCGCGCAGGCCGGCTTCATCGACGGTCCGCGCGTGATGGCGAACATGGCCACCGACTCATGGCTGCCGCACCGGTTCGCCCAGCTCTCCGACCGGCTCACCACGCAGAACGGCGTGCTGCTCATGGGCGCGGCGTCGCTCGCGACGCTCTACTACACGCGGGGAGACATCACCCGGCTCGTCACGATGTACGCGATCAACGTGTTCGTGACGTTCTCGATCTCCCAGTTCGCCATGCTGCGCTACTGGCGTCGCACCCGGACGGCCGGCCGCCGGCGCGGGCTCGCCATCCACGGGGTCGCCTTCGCGCTCTGCGCGTCGATCCTCGCGGGCACGATCTACGAGAAGGGCGAGCAGGGCGGCTGGATCACCATCGCCGTGACGGGGCTCGTCGTCGGGCTCTGCTTCGTGATCCGGCGGCACTACCGGGCCGTGCAGGACAGCCTGAAGCGGCTCGACGCGATCCTCGAGGTCCTGCCGCCGGCGCCGGGTGGTCCCCGGCCGGCCATGGACCCGCGCGCGCCCACCGCGGTGCTCCTCGTCGGGGGCTACAGCGGCCTCGGCGTGCACGCGCTCCTCACCGTGCAGCGCACGTTCCCCAACTTCTTCAAGAACTTCGTCTTCATCTCGGTCGGGGTGGTGGACTCCGCCGCGATGAAGGGGATCGAGGAGGTCGATCGCGTGCGGGCGCGCACCCAGGCGAGCCTCGAGCAGTACGTGGAGCTCGCGCACCGGCTGAAGCTCGCCGCGGACTGGCGCATGGACCTCGGGACCGAGGCGGTGGACGTGGGGGAGCGGCTCTGCGCGTCCATCGCCCAGGAGTTCCCGCGCGCGGTGTTCTTCGCCGGCAAGCTCGTCTTCCAGAAGGAGCGCTGGTTCCAGCGGCTGCTCCACAACGAGACCGCCTACGCGCTCCAGCGCCGGCTCCAGTTCCGCGGGCTCTCCGCGATGGTGATGCCGGTGCGGGTGCTCGCCGACGGGGGGTGAGCCGGCGCGGCGCTCCATCCCCGAGCCGCCGCGCCCCGACCGCCCCCCGGGAGCTCGACCGCGACGAGACCGCAGCCCAAGTCGCGGGTCGCGTCAGGTGGTCGCCGGGATGCCGCCGGGCGGCACCCGGTGGGCCGGCGAGCGGCCCCAGGCGCGCAGGCGCAGGCCCAGCGCGAGGAGCAGCGCCCCGAACAGCACGGCGTACGCGCCCACCCAGAGCGCGAGCGCGAGCGCGCCGGCCGCAGGAGCGGCGAAGAGCAGGACGCCGAAGGCCACGGACAGCGCGCCGGAGAGGCCGAGCAGCCACTCTCCGCGGATGCGCTTGCGCAGGCGCACGGCCGCGACGATCTGGGCGAGCCCCGTCACCACGGCCCAGCTCGCCACGACGAAGACGAGCGCTAGGGCGCCGATGCCGGGCCAGCCGAGCGCGACGGCGCCGGCGAGGATGCTCAGGATCCCCTCGAAGGCGAGCGATCCCCAGCGCGGCTCGCCGCTCGGGCGCCGGAAGGCGAGCGCGAGGAGGATCGCCCCGTTCACGATCGCGTACACGCCGAAGAGCACCACGAGGGCGAAGAGGCTCGCCTGCGGAGCGACGAACGTCAGGACGCCGAACACGATCGCCGCCACGCCGCGGAGCGCGAGGGCCCACCACCGATCCGCCAGCAACAGGTACGTCATGGCCGCTCTCCTCTCGACGAGGCGAGGCGGCCGGGGCCCGCGGCCTTGGCGACCGCCGCGCGAGCGTCGTGTGGTTTCCGTTGCGAGGGGATCCTGGGGACGGGCGCGGGGCCCCGCAAGGCAGCGAACGCCCTGGCGCGCGCACGCGCCGCGGCCTGTCCGCGCGCTCGGGCGCGGTCGAAGCGGTGCGGGACGGAGCGAAGGGTCCTACGAGCTCACGACGGCGACGCGACGGATGGTCTCGACGAGGCGCTCGATCGCGAACGGCTTCTCGAGCACGTGCTGCACGTCGATCCCGAGCGGCGCCTGGCCGGTCATCACCACGACGGGGATCTCCGCGAGCCGGGGGTTCCGCTTCTGCAGGTCGCGGAACTGCCAGCCGCTCATGGTGGGCATGCCGAGGTCGAGCACGATCGCCACGGGGCTGAGCCCGGTGTCGAGCTGCGCGAGCGCCTCCGCGCCGTCGCGCGCGAGATCGACCGAGAACCCCTCGTTCGAGAGTCGGTGCGCGAGGGCATCCCGGAGATCCTGATCGTCGTCCACCACGAGCACGCGCTGCCGCATGCCGCCCGTTTGCCACGCTCCGGCCGCGCGGGCAAATTCAGGCAGGCGGGCGGTCGCGCGCCGCGCGCGGCGCGGAGCGAGACGCCATCTCGCGGTGCTCGAGGGCGCGAGGCGGCGGAGCTGCGCCCCTGCGTGTTCCGGCGCTTCGCACCCAGCTCCGCGCCACGTCGACCCGGCAATCGACGCGACCGCGTCTCGCCCGCGCGCACGCATCCCCTCGTGGAGATGCGGCGATACGTCAGGTCGGATCGGGTCAGCGCGCCGCGCGCTGCTGCGCCTGGATGGCGGTGAGAGTGATCGTGAAGACGATGTCCTCGACGAGGCAGCCGCGGCTGAGGTCGTTCACGGGCTTCGCGAGCCCCTGCAGCATCGGGCCGATGCTCACCACGTTGGCGCTGCGCTGGACGGCCTTGTAGGTGACGTTGCCGGTGTTGAGGTCGGGGAACACGAACACGGTGGCCTGGCCCGCCACCTCCGACTTCGGCGCCTTCTGGCGCCCGACGGCGGGCACGATGGCGGCGTCGTACTGGAGGGGCCCGTCGATCGGCAGGTCCGGCCGCTGGGCGCGCGCGAGGTCGGTCGCGCGCTTCACCTTCTCGACGTCGGCGCCCGCGCCGCTCGTCCCGGTCGAGTAGGAGAGCATCGCCACGCGCGGCTCGATCCCGAACGCGCGCGCGGAGTCGGCGCTCTGGATGGCGATGTCGGCGAGCTGCTCGGCGGTGGGGTTCGGGTTCACCGCGCAGTCGCCGAACACGAGCACCTGCTCGGGCAGGCACATGAAGAAGACGCTGGAGACGAGCTCGCAGCCGGGCACCGTCCGGATGATCTGCAGCGCCGGGCGGATGGTGTGCGCGGTGGTGTGGAGGGCGCCCGACACGAGGCCGTCCGCCTCGTCGAGCGCCATCATCATCGTCCCCACCATGATGCTGTCGCCGAGCTCGCCGGCGGCGACCTCGGGCGTCATGCCCTTGCTCCGGCGGCGCTCGACGAGCGGCTCCACGTAGCGCGGCGCGATCTTCACCGGGTCGACGATCTCGAGCGACGCCGGCAGCGTCACGCCGTGCTTCCGGGCGACGTCCCGGACCTCGTCGGGCGCCCCGAGGAGCACGCAGCGCGCGATCCCGCGCTCCTGCACGATCGAGGCGGCCGCGATGGTGCGCGGCTCGGTCCCCTCGGGGAGCACGATGCGCTTGTTCGCCGCGCGCGCCGCCTCGACGAGGCGGTGGCGGAACGCGGGGGGCGAGAGCCGCCGCTTGCGCTGCGCGCGGACGACCCCCGAGAGCCACTCGCCGTCGATGCGGTCGGCGACCGCGTTCATGACCCGCTCCACCCGCTCCACGTCGTCCGGAGGGATCTGCAGGTTCATCGCCGCGACGGCGCTCGCCGCCGCGTAGCTGCCGTCCTCCACCGCGAGCACGGGGAGGCCGGTCGCGAGCGCCGGCTCGCACATGGCGAAGACGTGCTCCTCCGGCACGACGCCGCCGGTGAGGAGGAGCCCCGCGAGCGGCATGCCGTTCAGCACCGCCAGGGAGGCGGCGACGACGATGTCGCTCCGGTCACCGGGGGTGATGATGAGCGTCCCGGGGCGGAACACCTTGATGGAGCCGGGCACGCTCATCGCGCACAGCGCCACGCTGCTGATCCGCCGGTGCTCGTGATCGCCCGCGCGCAGCACCCTGGCGCCGAGGGCTCCGGCGAGATCCTTCACGCGGGGCGCGGCGAGGTCGCCGCGGGAGGGGACGATCCCGATGGGCCGGAGCTTCTCGCCGCGGAGCGCGGCCGCGTAGGCGTCGAGCTCGGCGGCCGGCACGTCCTCCGCCTCGGCGGCGGCGTCCACCCAGTGCGTGCGCCCCTCCGCCGTGGGGGAGGCGCCCGCCGCTCCGGCGCCCGTGACGCGGTTCAGGACGCAGCCGACTGCGCCCCCGTCCACGTCGGCGCCGAGGCCGCGGGCCGCGATCGCCACCGCGTTCGCGAGCTCGGCGGGCGTCTCGCCGCGCGGCGAGCCCACCACGACGAGCTCCGCGTCGAGCGCCTTCAGCATGAGCGCGTTGACGCGCGTCGAGTAGACCATGCCCGGCTCGGGCGCCATCCCCTCGACGACGAGCACGTCCGCGCCCTCGGCGGCGCGGGCGCAGAGCGCAACCACGCGCTCCATGAGCGTCTGGTCGTCGCCGGTCGCGAGCAGCTCCTCCGCCTCCGCGCGGGCGATGGGCTCCGGCGGATCGAGCTGGGCGCCGAGCCGCACGAGGGCCGCCGCGCGGTTCTCGCCGCGCGGGGCGATCGGCTTCGCGAACGCGACGCGGACGCCGAGGCGGTCGAGCGCGCGGACGAGGCCGATGCAGACGGTGGTGACGCCGACCTGGCGGCCGGCGGGGGCGACGAGGAGGGTGCGGGGCATTCGGACCTTCGGGAGGCAGCGGGGGCTAGGCGGCGCAGCGCCGGGCGGCGACGATCTGGGCGGTGTCCATGGCGATCATGAGCTCCTCGTTCGTGGGCACCACGATGACCCGCGGCCCGCCCGGCCGCGTGATGACGCCCCGGTTGCCCTTGCCGGCGACCGCGTTCAGCTCCGGATCGAGCGTGAAGCCGAGGAAGCCGAGGAGCTCGACGACCTTCGCGCGCACGAGGGTGGCGTTCTCGCCGATGCCGCCCGTGAAGACGAAGGCGTCGAGCCGCCCGAGCGAGACCACCATCCCGGCGGCGGCCTTGGCCACCGAGTAGCAGAACTTCTCGATGGCCAGGGCGGCGCGCTCGTGCCCGCTCGCCGCCGCGTCCTGCAGCGTGCGCATGTCGTTCGACAGGCCGGAGATGCCGAGGAGGCCGGAGCGCTTGTTGAGCTGGTCCATCACGTGGCTGGCGTCGCGGTGCAGGGCCTTCTTCATGTGCGCGATGATCGACGGGTCGATGGACCCGGAGCGCGTGCCCATCACCACGCCGTCGAGCGGCGTGAGGCCCATGGTCGTGTCGACGCTCTGGCCGTTGCGGACCGCCGCCAGCGAGCAGCCGTTCCCGAGGTGGGCGGTCACGATGCAGTGGTCGTGCGGCGGCAGCTCGAGGAGCTGCGCCGCCTGCTCCGAGACGTAGCGGTGGCTCGTGCCGTGGAACCCGTAGCGCCGGACCTCGTGATGCTCGAACCACTCGTACGGCACCGCGTACAGGTAGGCGCGCGGCGGCATCGTCTGGTGGAAGGCGGTGTCGAACACCGCCACCTGCGGCAGCTCGGGGAAGAGCTCCTGGGAGATCTCGATGCCGCGCAGGTTGGGCGGGTTGTGCAGGGGGCCGAGCGGGATGCACTCGCGGATCTTCGCGACCACCTCCTCGGTGATCGGCATCGAGCCGGAGAAGCGCGCGCCGCCGTGCACGACGCGGTGGCCCACGCCGGCCAGCCCCTCGGCGAGCCCGATGCCCCGGAGCAGCTCGACCACCGCGCGCAGCGCCTGGTCGTGATCGGCGTGGTTCAGGTCGCGGCTGTGGCGGTGGCCGTCGAGCTTCCAGTCGAGCGTGGCGTGCGCCGAGTCGAGGCGCTGGGCGATGCCCGAGATGCGCTCCGCGCCGGACCCGGAGTCGATGACGGCGAACTTCGCCGACGAGCTTCCGCAGTTCAGGACGAGGATGTTCAAGGCAGCCTCCGCGGTACGGGATCCACGAGCCGACACCGGCTCGGCCGCGCCCCGTTCCCGAGGACGCGACAGGATGGACGACGATTGATCCGGGATCCGTAAGCCTCGCGGACGACTCGATGGCTTCGGACCAACACGATTCGCACATCGCGATCGGCGCGCGCAAGAGGTCGCGCCGGGATTTTTCCGCATCCCTCGCGCGGACGACGCATCGCGTCGCTACCGCGATCGGGGCGACTCGAGCGATCGAGGACGAGCGCGAGCCCCCGCGGCGGCGACGCGAGATTGACCGCAATCAAACGGCAATGGCCCGGCGAGGTCCTCGAGCGGCTCGCTTTCCGGGCGCTCGCCTACCAGAGCCAGGTGCCGGGAGAAGGATACGGCTCGCGCCGATCGAGGTACCGGAGGCCTTTCACGCAGCGTACGATGAGCCAGATCGCGACGAAGGCGAGCAGCGCGACCCCGATCACGGCGAGCGAGAGGAGCAGGCCCAGGAACGCGTAGAGGAGGCCGATCCAGAACGTCCGGATCTGCAGCCGGAAGTGCGTCCGCAGCCCCTCGGGCGCATCGCCCTGGTAGACGTACGCGATCACGACGCCGACGAGCGAGGTCACGCCCACGACGAGCGACGCGAGGTACAGGACGTACACGAGCTTCGCCATGGACTCCGCCTTCGCGACCTGCTCGGCGGTCGCGGCGGGGAGGGCGGTGCTCTGGGTGGGCTCCATCGAGGCTCCGGGCTGAAGGCGGTGGACGTGCGCCGGATGTTACCCGGAGCGCGCCGTCCGACGCCGTCCATTCGACGAAGCCCCGGCCCGCTCCGCCGAGGCTGTAGAATCCTCGCCACAGCCATCCTCGAACCTCCACGACAGAGGCACCCTCATGAAGCTCGCCGTCTCCCTGCTGTGCCTGCTCTCGCTCCCCGCGATGCCGCTCGCGGCGCCGCCGGCGGGGGATCCCTTCGCCGGCGTCCGCTTCCTGTTCGGCGACTGGCTCGCGAGCGAGGGCAGCGGCAAGCCCGGCGAGCAGACGGCCGGGAGCTTCTCGTTCTCGCTCGGCCTCGACGGGCACGTCGCCGTCCGCCACGCGCGCGCCAAGTTCGCCCCGAAGCCCGGGCAGAAGCAGGGGGCGAAGCACGAGGATCTGATGGTCCTCTCCCCCGGCGCGGCGGGGCTCCGCGCCACCTACTGGGACGACGAGGGGCACGTGATCGAGTACGGCGTGCGATCCGAGCCGGGCCGCGCCATCTTCGAGTCCGCCGCCCCGGCGGCCCCCGGCCCGCGGTTCAAGCTCGTCTACGAGCAGAAGGCCGGGGACGTCGTGGAGGTCACGTTCTTCGTCGCCCCGCCCGGCGGGGAGTACCAGCGGTACGTGAGCGGCCTGGCGCACCGCAAGTGATGCGCCGGGCACACCTGAATCGCGGGCCCGCCCCGGCGGCGGCCGGAGCCGCGCGGGGCCGATGAACGACGGCTCGCGATGCGCGAGCACCTTCGGCGTCGCGCATCGCGCCGTCGTTCTGCGGATCCGGATCGGTCGTTCAGCTCGCCGTGGCGCGCTGCGCGGGGGCGGGCGCGCCCGCCTGGCGGCGCTCGTCCACCGCCTCGCGCAGGAGCGCGCGGGCCTCGCGCAGCGCCTCGACCGTCTGGTCCCAGCCGAGGCAGGGGTCCGTCACCGAGCACCCGTACCTGAGCTGCGAGAGCTCCGCCGACATCGGCTGGCTCCCCGTCTCGAGGAAGCTCTCCATCATGACGCCCACGATGGAGCGGTTCCCCTGGCGGATCTGGCTCGCCACGTCGCGCATCACGAGCGGCTGGAGCTCCGGCTTCTTCCAGGAGTTCGCGTGCGAGCAGTCGATGACGATCGTCTGCGGGAGCCCGGCCTTCGCGAGCGCCTGCTCGGCGATGGCGACCGAGACGCTGTCGAAGTTCGGCCGGCCGCCGCCGCCGCGCAGGACGAGGTGGCCGTACCGGTTGCCGCGGGTGCGGATGACCGACGAGCGCCCCTGGTCGTTGATGCCCAGGAAAGCGTGCGGCCGCGCGGCGGAGAGGATCGCGTTCACCGCGCCGTCGACCTCGCCGTCGGTGCCGTTCTTGAAGCCGATGGGGGTCGAGAGCCCGGAGGCGAGGTTCCGGTGCGTCTGCGATTCGGAGGTCCGCGCCCCGATCGCCGTCCAGGTGATGAGGTCGCCGCGGTAGTGGGGCGCGATGGGATCGAGCGCCTCGGTCCCGGTGGGGAGCCCGAGCTCGGCCACCTCCAGGAGGAAGCGGCGGGCCAGCTCCATGCCCTCCTTCACCTGGAAGGAGTCGTTCATCCGCGGATCGTTCGTGAGCCCCTCCCATCCGACGGAGGTGCGGGGCTTCTCGAAGTACACGCGCATGACGAGGTACAGCGTGTCGGAGACCTCGTCCGCGAGCTCGCGCAGGCGCCGCGCGTAGTCGAGCCCGGCGTCGGTGTCGTGGATCGAGCACGGGCCCACGACGACCGCGAGCCGCGGGTCGCGGCGGTCGAGGATCGCCTCCATCGTCCGGCGCCCCTCGGCCACCGTCCGCGCGGCGCGCTCCGAGGCCGGGATCCGCAGCTTCACCTCCTCGGGCGGCAGCATCGCGTCGAACGCGGCGACGTTCAGGTTCTCCAGGGCGGGAGGACCGCGGTGCCCCGCCGACGTGAGCTCCACGCGGACGAAGCCGGCGATCATGTCGCGGTAGAGCGTCTCGACGAGCTCGGGCTCGATGCCTTCCTCGCCGGCGAGCGCCCGCACGTTCCGCACGACCTGCTCCTCGCGGGCGGGGTCCTTCACGCCGTCTGCGGCGCTCTTGAAGCGGGCCGCCTGGAGCGCGTAGCCGCGGCGCTCGGCGAGCAGGGCGACGATGCGGCGGTCCACGTCGTCGATGGACGCGCGCACGTCGCGCAGCGTCATGCAGTCCGGCAGCGAGATTCCACGTTTCTTTTCGTCGTTCACGGCTGAGCCCTCGGGCGAAGGTGGCGGCCGTCCGGAGCGGCGGACGGAGTGAGGCGGGAGCAGGAGCGAAGCGTCCCCCCCGTCCAGGCCCGAGCGATCTCGATGGTGCGGGGTGGTCCTTCGCTACGCGTAGGAGCCCACCCAGCGCCCAGGCCGGGGCGGGGGGCTGCTAAATCGATACGCGCTCACGAACCGAAGGATCACGGAGCCACCATATCCGGCCCAGTCGCGTTTCACAACCACCGAGCGGTGGGGCCTCGGCGAGCGGTGGGAGGTCGGGGAGGGATCCCGGGCCGTTGCGGGCTCAGGCTGGGGGCTTCTCCGGCGCCTCGCGCCGCACGATCCAGAGCGCCGCCGGCAGCGCGGTGAAGTCGGCGAGCATGGCGAGGAGGAACGCGCCCGCGGTGACCATCCCGAACTGGCGGAGGGGCGGGAACCGCGAGAGGGCGAGCGCGAGGAAGCCCGCGGCGTCGATGAGGGTCGCGAACACGATGGCCCGGCCGGCCACGCGGAGCGTGTGGCGGAGCGCGCCGTCGAGGCCCCCGGCCCCCCCGCCCGCGTGCTGGTGGTGGACGAAGTGGTCCGGGTCGTTCTCGGTGGTCCCGAGCAGGGTGGTGGCGACGAGGATCGTCGCCACGTTGAGGGACGCGCCCGCGAGGCGCATCGCGAGGAACGTGACGAGGATCGCGAACACCGATGGGATCATGGCCATGAGCCGCGCCGACGCCGACCGGAACACCGCGAGGAAGGCCGCGAAGATGAGCGCGGCGGTGATGGCGAAGCTCTCGCCGAGCGTCGGCACGAGGCTCGCCCCGACCTTCCCGGCGAGGATCGACTCCCCGACGACCCGGAGCTCGGCGCCGCGCAGCGCGGGCGCCTCCGCGACGGTCCGTTCCCACGCATCGCGCGCCGCGGCGGTGAGCGCCGCCACGCCGGGCCCGTCGCCGCGCTCGAACACGACGGTGAGCTGCGCGCTGGCGAGCGTCCCGACGTCGACGAAGCCGCGGAGCTCGGGCCCGGCGAGGAGGAGCTGCTCGAGGTCCGCGACCGCCGCGGCGAACGCGGCCGGGTCCTCCGGGAGCGACTCGCCCTGGCCGGCGGCGTAGCGACGCATCCGCAGGATCGAGGTCGGTCCGACGACCGAGGTGACGCCGGGGATCGCCTCCACGCGCCGGGTGAACCGATCGAGCGGCCGGAGCACCTCGGGATCGGTGACGGCGCCGGGCGGCGTCCGCACCCACAGGCGCGCGACGTTCAGCCCTCCGACGTTCCGGCGGAAGAACACCAGGTCCCGGTGCACGGGCGAGGCGGGGTCCACGTACTCGAGCACGTCGAGCCCGACGCCCATGGGCGCGAGCCGCCCGGGCACGCCGAGGAGCGCCACCAGCCCGGCGGCGGCGAGGCCCAGCGCCCCGGCGACGAGCGGCCAGCGCCAGCGCCAGGTGAACCGCGGCAGCGCCGCCGCGAGCCGGTCGTACAGGTGGGCGCGGATCTCCACGGTCCGCCGCGTGGGCGTGCGGAGCGCGCGCTGGAGGGCGGGGAAGAGCGTGAAGACCACGACCCAGGCGATCGCGAGCCCGGTGGCGGTCCAGATCCCCATCTCGCGCACCGGGCGGATGCGGGAGACGGCGAGCGCCGCGAAGCCGAGCACGGCGGCGGCGCTGGACGCGGTCACCGGCAGGAGCTTGTTCGCGAGCGCGGCGAGCTGGTGACGGGCGGGGTCCACGCCCTCGGGGGCGTCCACGAACCGCGAGTGCAGGTACACGAGCGAGGCGAGCGTCGTCACGAGGACCGTGAGCGGCACGAGGGTCGAGACGATCGTGAAGGGGAACCCGAGGAGCCGCCCCGCGGCGGTGGCGAGGGCCACCGCCGCGCCCAGCGTCAGCAGGAGCGCCACGAGCGCGCGCACCGAGCGGTAGAGGAACAGCGCGACCGCGACCACGAGGAGCCCGAACACCGGGAAGTTGCGCCGCGACGCCTCGCGCGACTCGCGCTCGATCCAGGCGTCGACGTAGGGCCCGCCCACGCGGCGCACGCCCGTGAGGGCGTCGCCGCGCGACCGCTCCACCGCCGCGTCGATCCGGGCGAGCGCGGCGTCGCGCGCGGCGGACGTCGCCGCGTCGAACGTCACCGCGACCCCCAGGAAGCGGTCGCCGACGAGCCCCTGCCGTGCGAAGAAGCCGGTCCCGCTCGCGAACCGGCGGAGCGCCTCGGCCGCGGCGGGGTCGGCGGTCGGCGACGTTCCGGGGCGCGCCCGCGCGTACGCGTCGAGGATCGAGACGGGCGTCGTGCCCGGCAGCGCCCGCAGGGCGTCCTCCACGGCGGCGACCTGCGCGAGCGCGCGCGGGCGAAAGGGCTCGTCCGCCTCGAGGAGCAGCATGACGGTCGGGCGCTCGGGGAAGATGCGCTGGAACTCGCGGGTCGCGACGAAGTCCGGGTCCGAGGGGACCACGAGCCGGTCGATGGCCCCCTCCGACGGGATCCCCGCGGCGAGCCACGCGGCCACCGGCACCGCGAGCGCGTAGAGCACGAGGATGGGGACGCGGAGCGCCACGATCGCGCCGAAGACGCGCTCGATCCGCGAGCGGGGCATCCGCGGGAGAGTAGCACCGCGCCCGCCCGCGCCGCGGGTCCCGTCGCGGTGGGGGCGCGCGGCTGCGGCGAGGGGCCGCGCGCGGGCAGACACCTCGAGTGTCGCGACCCCGGTGGGCTCACCTCGCTCATGACGTTCCGGGACGCCCGACGCGCGCATACCGTGCGGGGATGCGCGGCGTCTCGCTCCCGCTCGTCCTCGTGCTCGGCCTCGCGCTCGCCGCCTGCGCGCCGGCGCTCCGGAAGCCTGCGGTCCTCCCGCCGGCCACTCGCGGGGCAGGGGCGGCGGCCGCGGCGAGGCTCCTCGCCGACGCGGACGCGGCCTTCGGGCGGAGGCCCGATCCGGCCGCGGTGCGCCGCGCGGAGGCGCTGTACCGCGAGGCGGCGCAGGCGGACCCCGGCGCCGTGGAGGGACCCTACGGCGCGGCGCGCGCCGTGATCTGGCTCGCCGAGCACGAGCGCTCCGCGGCAGAGCGCGCGCGGCTCGCGACCTCCGCGGTCGAGCTCGGCCAGCTCTGCGAGGCGCGCGCGCCGGAGGAGGCGCGCTGCGCGTACGCCCTCGCGCTCGGGCTCGGCATCCAGGCGCGCGAGCGGAGGAGCACGGCCGCGGAGGGGCTGAAGCTCATGGTGGAGCGGCTCCGCCGCGCCGCCGCGCGGGACCCCGCGCTCGACGAGGCGGGGCCCGAGCGCGTGCTGGCGCTCCTCCTGCTGCGCGCGCCGGGGTGGCCGCTCGGGCCCGGGGATCCCGAGGCGGGGCTCGCGGAGGCGAAGAAGGCCGCCTCGCGCGCCCCGGAGTTCCCGCCGAACCTGCTCGCGCTCGCGGAGGCGCTCGCCGCGAACGGCGATCCCGCAGCGGGCCGCGCCGCCGCCGGGCGGGCGCTCGCGCTCGCGGAGCGGCGCGCGGCGGCGGGAGAGCCGGACGCGCCGGAGTGGGTGGTGGAGGCGCGGCGGCTGCTCGCCGCGCCGGCGCAGGCGCCCGACGCGCGGGAGCCCCGCAGCGAATCGAGCTCCGCCGGACGAAATATCGGCTGAGCCCGCGCGTACCGGGAGAAAGCGATGCTCACCTTCCTCGTCTGGCTCGCGCTGCTCCTCGTGTGCTGGCCGCTCGCGCTCGCGGCGCTGATCCTCTATCCGCTCGTCTGGATCCTGCTGCTCCCGTTCCGGATCCTCGGCGTCGCGGTGAACGGCGTGCTCGCGCTCCTCGGGGCGATCCTGCTCTTCCCGGCGCGGCTCTTGCGAGGCCCGAGCGCGCTCCGTTCGCGCGGAACGGCGTCATGACCTCGCGAGCGAGGTGATCGCGCTGCGCGGCCGCGACGCCCGCGGTCCACCCGCGGGCGAAGCGAGCGCGCCCAAGAGGCGCGTCCTCCGTCCGATCAGAAGCTCAGGAACAGCATCGCGCTCCCGAGGAGCGCGATGAGCGCGGCGCCGACCAGCGCGTAGTCGGTCCCGTGCTCGCGCCAGGCGTTCCGCACGACGGATGCGAAGGGCATGGTGACCTCCGTTCTTCCTGCGGCGGCCGGGGACTTCGCCGTCGGTGCGAGTGGGCGCCTGCTGCGCAATCCTGTCCATGCCTCGAATGCGTGTGACATTGATCGCTATCAATTGAGACCTGCGCTCAAACGCGCACCCCGAGCCCTGGAGAGCGCAGTGAATTCGGCCGGATGCCTCTTCCGCGAATACCGGAAAAGCCTCGAACCGCCTGTGGATAGCTAATTCGGGGCACATTGCGGAGGGGTGCGGTGTTGTGGTTGCTTTGCGTCGTGACGCAAAAATGGGCTGCGACATTTTCGTCGTTGCGCAAGATCTTCGCGATCGAGCGCCTCGGGCCGCCCTCCCCGGCGCTCGCGGCGGGCAGGGGGCGCGGCCTCTTGCGCACGCTCCTCTCGCCGGAGCCGCTCCCCAAGGATCCGGAGGTGCCGCGGCCCGCGAGGCGCGGCTGGCTCCGGCTCCTCTTCGCGGTGGAGCCGCTCTCTCGCGCCCCCGCCGCGCCGCCGCGCGCGCGCCGCGCCCGCTGGATGCGCTGGCTCTTCGGCCTCGAGCCGCTCGACCCGCCGTAGGAGGAGGCGCCCATGGAATCCGCCCGACACGTCTTCCGCGTCCTGTTCCTGCTCCTCGTGGTCGTCGTGATCTTCTCGGTCGGCCGGACCTTCCTCGTGCCGAAGTCGTACGGGGCCTACGGCCCGTACCGCTTCGACAACGTCGCGGAGCAGGCCGCCGTCCGCCCGCCGCAGCACGGCGGCTCGGCGTCGTGCGGCGCGTGCCACGCGGAGCGGCTGAAGGCGGTCACCGCCGGCGCGCACCGCAAGGTCGGCTGCGAGGTGTGCCACGCGCCGCTCGCGAGGCACGTCCGGGACGGCGCCAGGAGCGCGCCGATGCCGGTGGACCGGTCGTTCACGCTCTGTGCGCGGTGCCATCGCCGCATCGAGGGGCGCCCCGCCGCGTTCCCCCAGATCGTCCTCGCCCAGCACCAGGGCGGCGTCGAGGGGACCGCCTGCATCGACTGCCACGAGCCGCACTCCCCGAAGCTCTGACAGGAGGCCACGATGGACGAGACCGAGAGCGACGCCCGCGCACCCGCCCCGCCGCCGGCGCCGGAGCCCGTCGGCCGCCGGGAGTTCCTCGCGAACGCGCTCCGCCTCGGCGGCGGGGTGCTCGTGTTCCTCTCCGGCGCCCCCGCGCTCGGAGAGGACCACGTGGCGGAGGGCTACGACTGGACGCAGCACCGCTACGCCTACCTCATCGACACCGAGAAGTGCATCGGCTGCGGCTCCTGCGTCCGCGCGTGCAAGGCCGAGAACGGCGTCCCCGACGGCTTCTTCCGGACGTGGGTGGAGCGCTACGTCGTCTCGCCGGAGGCCTCGCACGTGGACTCGCCGAAGGGCGGGCTCGACGGGTTCCCCCCGATCCAGACGCCGTTCACGCCGACCAAGTCCTTCTTCGTCCCGAAGATGTGCAACCACTGCAAGGAGACGCCCTGCGTCCAGGTCTGCCCGGTCGGCGCCTCGTACCGCACGCAGGACGGCCTCGTGCTGGTGGACGCCGAGCGCTGCATCGGCTGCGGCTACTGCGTCCAGGCGTGCCCCTACGGCAGCCGGTTCCTGTCGCCGACGACGCACACCGCCGAGAAGTGCACCTGGTGCTACCACCGCGTCACGAAGGGCCTGAAGCCCGCCTGCGTCGAGGTCTGCCCGACCGCCACGCGCCAGTTCGGGGACATGCGCCGCGAGGACGATCCCGTCCGGCTCGCCATCGCGCACGGGCGCGTGAGCGTGCTGCAGCCGCACCTGCTCACGGAGCCGCAGTGCTTCTACCTCGGCCTCGACAAGGAGGTGCGGTGATGCCGGAGATCAGCGGCTACGCGTTTCCGAACGACGTGCACGTCCACTGGAGCCTGATGATCGTGATGTACCCGTACATCACGGGCTTCGTGGCGGGAGCGTTCATCGTCACCGCGCTCTACCACCTCTTCGGAAAGAAGGAGTTCGAGCCGGTGGCGCGGCTCGCGCTCGCGACCTCCTTCTGCTTCATGGCCATCGCGACGTTCCCCCTGAACCTCCACCTCGGTCACGCCGAGCGCGCCTTCAACGTCGTCGTGACGCCGCACTTCTCCTCGGCGATGGCGGGCTTCGGCCTGCTCTACTCCGGGTACTTCGTCATCCTGCTGCTCGAGGTCTGGTTCGTGTACCGGCGCGAGATCATCGAGACCGCGCGCCGGAGCCGCGGCGTGAAGCGCGCGTTCTACGCCGCCCTCGCGCTCGGCACCTACGACACCTCGCCCGAGGCGCTCGAGGTCGATCATCGCGCGGTGAAGCTCCTCTCCGCGTTCGGCCTGCCCGCGGCGTGCATGCTGCACGGCTACGTCGGCTTCATCTTCGGCGGGATCAAGGCGAACCCCTGGTGGTCGACGCCGCTCATGCCGGTCATCTTCCTGCTCTCGGCGGCGGTGTCCGGCATCGCGCTGCTCGTGCTCCTCTACCAGGTGACCGCGAAGCTCGGGCGGCGCCCGATCGAGCGGGAGACGGTGCAGGCGATGGCGCGCTGGCTCTGGTTCTTCCTCATCCTCACCGTCACCCTCGAGCTGCTCGAGATCGTGCTGCTCGCGTACGAGAACTCCGACGCCTGGCACATCATCTCCCAGCTCCTCACCACGCGGCTCGAGTTCTCCTTCATCTCCGTGCAGATGATCGGCGGGAGCCTCGTCCCGTTCATCCTCCTCGCGATCGTGGTGACGATGAACGCCTACCTGCACGACCGGGTGCGGAACACGCTCGCCTCGGTCGCCTCGCTGCTCCTCCTCGTGCAGGTGTTCTCGATGCGCTGGAACGTCGTCATCGGCGGGCAGCTGCTCTCGAAGTCGTTCCGCGGCCTGCGCTCCGGGTACCAGCCGTCGCTCTTCGGCCGGGAGGGGGTCATCGTCGCGATCGCGCTGTTCGTCCTGCCGTTCGTGCTCCTGTGGGTGTTCGATCGCGTGCTGCCCATCGAGCGCGCGGCCCCGCCGGCGGAGCCGAGCCGCGAGCCCGCGGCGGAGCCCGCGCGCCGCACGGCGTGACGCGCGCGAGGGCCGCCGGGGCGGGTCCGGCGTCCTCGCTCTACCGGGGAGGCGCCCGTGACGGATCGGCTGGCGGAGCTCGAGGCGAGGCACGCGGAGACGGAGGAGCGGCTCCGGCGCCTGGAGCAGCGCCTGGCGGCCCTCGAGGGCGCTCCGGGCCGGGCGCGCGCCGCGGGCCGCGCGGGGACCCCCCGGTCGCCCGCCGCCGCGCCGCCGGGCCAGGAGCTCGCCGCGGCGCTCGGGAGCGTCTCGCTCGTAGGGCGCACGCTGCTCGTCCTGGCGGGGGCCTTCGTCCTGCGCGCGCTCGCCGACGCGGGGACGCTCCCGGCCGCGGTCGGCGTCGCCCTCGGCCTCGCGTACGCCGCCACGTGGCTCGGGTTCGCCCTGCGGGCCGGGGCGAAGGCGGGCGCGACGGCGAGCGCCGCGTTCCACGGCACCGCCGCCGCGCTCGTGGGCTTCCCGCTCGTCTACGAGGCGGCGTCGCGCTTCGGGCTCGCCTCTCCCCCGGCGGCCGCGGCGCTGCTCACCCTCTTCACCGCCGCGGCGCTCGCCGTCGCGGCGCGGCGCCGGCTCGAGGCGCTCGCGTGGATCGTGACGCTCGGAGGCATCGCCACGGCCGTCGCCCTCGCGGCCGCCACCGGGCGGCTCGGCCCCCCCGCGCTCTTCCTGGTCCTCCTCGGCGTCGCGACGCTGTGGCTCAGCTACGTGCTCGACTGGTTCTCGCTCCGCGCGCTGCCGGCGGTCGCCGCCGACCTCGCCGCGGCGGTGCTCGCGGTGCGGGTGGGCCTCGCGCGAGGCGGGGAGGGGGCCCTCGCCGCGTTCGCCGTGCTCACGCCGCTCATGGCGCTCTATCTCGGGACCGTCGCCACCCGCACGCTCCTGCTCCGCCGCGACGTGCTGGCGTTCGAGATCGCCCAGAGCGCGGCGGCGATCGCCGTCGGCCTCGGCGGCGCGGCGTTCGTGGCGACCCGCTCGGGCGCCGGCGCGTCCGCCATCGGCGCTGCGGTCACGGTGCTCGGGCTCGCCGCCTACGCGGTGGCGTTCGCGTTCCTCGAGCGCCCCCTGGACCGCCGCCGGAACTTCGTCTTCTACACCTCCGCGGCGGCGCTGCTCGTGCTCGCCGGGACGGGCCTCCTCCTCGACGGGCCCGCCCTGCCCGTCGCCTGGATCGCGCTCGCCGTCGCCGCTGGCGCGCTCGGAAGGCGACAGGGCCGGCTCACCCTCGCGGCACACGCGGCGGGGTACGCCGCGGCGGCCGCGATCGCGAGCGGGCTCGTCGCCCACGCGGCCGAGACGTCGCTCGCGTCGCCGCGCGTCCCGTGGACGCCGGTGACGCCTCCAGCGCTCGCCGTCCTCGCGGGGCTCCTCGCCGTCGCCTGGATCGGCGCCGAGGGAGGCAGGCACACCCGCGCCCAGCGCGTGCCGCGGATCGTGCTCCTCGCGACGCTCGCCGCGGGGCTCGCGGGGGTGGCGATCGGCTGGATCGCCCCCGCGGTCGCGGGCCTCCCCGGCCCGGGCGCGGACGCCGGCGAGCTCGCGGCGGTCCGCACGACGCTCCTCGTCTGCGTGACGCTCGGCCTCGCGTCGCTCGGCAGGCTCCCGGCCTGGTCCGACGGAGCCGCGCTCGCGTACCCCGCGCTCGCCGCCATCGGGCTCAAGATCGTGCTCGAGGATCTCCCCCGAGGACGGCCGGCGACGCTGCTCGTGGCCTTCGCCTGCTACGGCGCCGCGCTCATCCTGGTCCCGCGCATCCGCCGGCGGCGCGCGGAGGCGCCGGCAGCGCGGAGCGCCGCCTGAGCCACCCGAGCTCCTGAGCCCTGTGCCCTGACCCTCGCCCTGAGCCCTGCCCTGAGCCCTGAACGGGGCCCGGCGGCCGTGCCCACTCCGGGGCTCCCCTTGTTTGCGACTCCTACCTTCAGTGTAGGCTCCTCGCTCCCTTGCACGGACCTCCGGCGCGCAGGTGAGCCCACGCGTGCCGGGCAGGTGAAGGACGCGGCGAACTCGCACTCCGAGGACCGAAATGGCCAAGAAGAACGCCTTGCTGCTCTTGCCCCTGCTGGCGCTCGCCTCGCGAGCTCTCGCAGACGACGTCGTTGCCCTCGAGCCGTCCGGCCTCGCGCCTTCCGCGGAGACGGGCGCGCTCGTGGACGAATCCGCGCACCTCTGGTTCGTCGAGCTCGCGAGCCCGCCCACCTCGGAGGGCTCGAGCCTCGCCACGGTGCGCGCCCAGAAGAGCGCGTTCCGCGCGGCCGCCGCGAAGGCGGGCGTCCGCTACTCCGAGCGCTTCTCGTTCGACGTGCTCTTCAACGGCGTCTCCGTGTCGGTGCCGCCCGCCCAGCTCGGACGCCTCGCGCGGATCGCGGGCGTGAAGGCGGTCTACCCGGTCGAGACGATCGCGATGCCGGAGCCGGCCGAGGTCTCCGAGCCGGACCTCCTCACCGCCATCGCCATGACCGGCGCCGACGCCGCGCAGGAGGAGCTCGGGTTCACCGGGCGCGGCGTGAAGGTCGGCGTCATCGACACCGGCATCGACTACGATCACGTGGACCTCGGCGGCGACGGGGTCCCGCGCGCCAACAGCCCGTTCCCCGGCAGCCGCATCGTCGCCGGCTGGGACTTCGTCGGCGACGCGTTCAACGCCGACTCGAGCTCGGCGACGTACGACCCGACGACGGTTCCGGACGCGTACCCCGACGACTGCGCCGGCCACGGCACGCACGTCGCCGGGATCATCGGCGCGAACGGGAGGGCGCGCGGCGTCGCGCCGGACGCGCAGCTCGGCGCCTATCGCGTCTTCGGGTGCGAGGGCTCGACCAGCGCGGACGTGATGATCGCAGCGATGGAGGCGGCGCTCGCCGACGGCATGCAGGTCGTGAACATGAGCATCGGATCCGCCTACCAGTGGCCCCAGTACCCGACGGCCATGGCGGCGACGCGCCTCGTGAACCTCGGCGTGGTGGTGGTCGCCTCGATCGGGAACAGCGGCGCGAACGGGCTGTGGGCCGCCGGCGCCCCGGGCCTCGGCGAGAAGGTCATCGGCGTCGCGTCGTTCGACAACACGCACGCCATGCTGAAGGAGCTCACGATCTCGCCGGACGGGACGGCCATCGGCTACACGAACGCGACCGCCGCTCCGCCGGCGCCGTACACGGGCACGCTCCCGATGGCCCGCACCGGCACCCCGAGCTCGACGGCCGACGCCTGCGCCGCGCTTCCGTCCGGAAGCCTCGCCGGAAAGGCGGCGCTCGTCCGGCGAGGGACATGCTCGTTCTACCAGAAGGCCTTGAACGCCCAGAACGCGGGCGCGGCCGCGGTCGTGCTCTACAACAGCACCACGGGCCGCGTGAGCCCCACCGTCGCCGGGGCGGTCGCGATCACCATCCCGGTGGTCGCCGTCTCCGCCGCGGAGGGGGCGCTCATCGACTCCAGGCTGGCCGCCGGCTCCGTGGACCTCACCTGGACCTCGGACCTCGGGAGCTTCCCGAACTCCACCGGGAACCTCATCTCCGACTTCAGCTCCTACGGCCTCTCGCCCGATCTCGCCCTGAAGCCCGATCTCGGCGCGCCCGGCGGGTACATCTACTCGACCTACCCCCTGGAGCTCGGTGGCTACGCGAGCCTCAGCGGCACCTCCATGTCGTCGCCGCACGTCGCGGGCGCGGTGGCGCTCCTGCTCGAGGCGCGGCCGAGCACGCCGTCGCAGCGGGTCCGGACGATCCTCCAGAACACCGCAGAGCCGAAGCTCTGGTGGCGGGACCCGACGCTCGGTTTCCTCGAGACGGTGGGCCGCCAGGGCGCGGGCATGCTCCGGATCGATCGCGCCATCCTCGCCACCACCAGCGTCGAGCCGGCGAAGCTCTCGCTCGGCGAGAGCCAGGCGGGGCCGGTCGCGCGCACGCTCACGGTCACGAGCTCCGCCGACGCGCCGGTCACCTACGCGCTCTCGTTCGTGAACGCCCTCTCGGCGCGGGGGACGTTCTCGCCGGTGTTCAACACGTCGAACGCGAGCGTCTCCTTCGGCGCGCCGACGGTGACGGTCCCCGCGCAAGGGAGCGCGACCGTCGAGCTCACCGTGACGCCTCCGACCGGGCCGGACAAGGCGCAGTACGGCGGCTACGTGGTGCTCACGCCCTCGGGCGGCGGCGAGATCCTGCGGGTGCCGTACGCCGGCTTCGTCGGTGACTACCAGTCGATCAAGGTCCTCACGCCGGCCGGCGCCGGGCTGCCGGTGCTGGCTCAGCTCGTGGAGTCGAGCTACGAGGCGCGGCCCGCCGGCGGCACGTTCACGATGGCGGGCGACGACGTCCCGTTCGTCCTCGTCCACCTCGATCACCCGTCGCGCGCCCTGCGCCTCGACGTGACCGACGCCGCGAGCGGCAAGGCGTGGCACACCGCGCTCGCCGAGGATTACCTGCCGCGCAACGCGACGAGCGCCGGCTTCTTCGCGCTCGCCTGGGACGGCACGACCGCCGCCGGCACGAGGAGCTACGTCGTGCCGAACGGCAGCTACCTCGTCACCCTGTCCGTGCTGAAGGCGCTCGGGGATCCGGCGAACCCCTCCGACTGGGAGCGCTGGACGTCGCCCGTGGTCACCCTCGCGCGGCCTTGATCGCGGGTCCGTCGACGCCGCGCCGGTGTCCGGCGCCGCGCGCACGGAGTCGCCGATGAAACCGTCGGGCCGGTCCAGCGCGGACCGGCCCGACGCGTCTCTGGCCGCCGTGAGGGCTCCTGCGCGGCAAACCGCCACGCGCGTGAAAACCGAACTCGGGTGAAGCTCGAGCACCGCCGGGGGCGGAAGCGGCCCGAACGGGCGCTCGGGTGGATGTCGGGGGGCCGGAGACGCACGTGCCGGCGTCGGGTCCAGGTCGCTACGATCCGCGGTGGATACCGCTGATGCTCGCTCGTGTGATCTCGCCTCGCGGCCACGCGTCCCTCCTCGCCCTGGCGGCGCTCTGCGGCATCGCGCTCGCCCGGCCGGCGGGTGCGGACGTGCCCACCGCGCCGCGGGAGCAAGACGAGGCGCAGGCCGGGGAAGGGATGGACTGCGGCGGCGCGAAGCCCGCGGCGGGCGCGGCGCAGGAGGAGGGGGGTGGCGACTCCCCCGGCGCCGCGAGCGCGAAGCCGGCGGCGAGCGCGGGGGGCGCGAGGCCCGCCGGAGCGGGGGAATCCGAGGACGGCGCGGGATCGGTAGCGAGTGGCGTCCCGGACCTCACGTTCCGGCCGCCGCAGCGCCGAGGGCTGCTGCCGAGAGGGCACCTCCTCCCCGCCCTCGAGACGGGCGTCATCACGGGCGTGATGCTCGGCTGGAACGTCTCCATCGGCGGCGCGCCCTGGGCGCGAGTGACCGCGCACACCATCGGACGGAACCTCCGGGGCAGCTGGGTGCTCGACGAGGATCGCTTCTGGATCAACCAGATCGGTCACCCGTTCCAGGGCATCTTCCCGTACAGCGCGGCGCGCTCGTCGGGCCTGGGGTTCTGGGCGTCGACCCCGTACCCGTTCGCCGCGAGCGCGATCTGGGAGATCGTCGGCGAGACCACGCTCCCGTCGGTGAACGACCAGATCACCACGCCGCTCGCCGGGGTCGTGCTCGGGGAAATGTTCCACCGGGTGTCGGGCATGATCCTCGACGGGCCCCGCAGCGGCTGGCGCCTCGCGGCCGCGACGACCTTCGCGCCCATCGAGAGCATGAACCGGGCCCTCGTCGGCACGGACCCGCCGGCTCCCACGCCGCCCTCGCGCGTGCAGCTCCGCGTCGGCGCGCTGTCCTTCGATCCGGACCTCCGCGCCGGCGGGAACGAGGGGGTGGTGCCGGAGCTCGGCGTCCGCCTGAGCTACGGCCTCCCCGGCGATCCGCGCTTTCGGTTCGAGCGGCCGTTCGACCACTTCGAGCTCGAATCCACGTACTCGACGGAGAAGGACCCCCTCGCGACGCTCTTCGCCCGCGGCGTGCTGGCCGGGCGGACGTTCGAGGGAGAGCGGGTGCGAGGCCTCGCCGGCGTCGCGCTCCAGTTCGACTTCTCGGCGCTGCGTCGCCACAGCGTCTCCACGAGCGCGGTGGGGCTCTCCGCGGAGGGGCGCTGGGAGCTGGCGCCGCGCGTCGCGCTCGAGGGCGCCGCGACCGCGTCGGCGGTGCTCCTCGGCGCCGCCGGCTACCTGGGAGGCCGGCCGGTGCACGATCGCAGCTACCGGATGGGCCCGGGGGGACAGGCGCACCTCGAGGCCCAGCTGCGGGCGCTCGGTCGCATCGCCGCGCGGCTCGTCGCGCGTCAGTACCTCATCGCCGGCCTGGGATCCCTCCCCGGCCTCGAGCGCGTCTCGACCGTCACGGGCGCGCTCGAGCTGCGCGTCGTCGGCCCGCACGCGCTCGGCGTGGAGGGGCTCCTCTCGCACCACGCGGGCGACGCGGGGGGAGGCGCGCCCGCGCGCTCCGAGACGGGCACGGAGCTCCGCGCGTACTACGCGTTCACGGCCGGGGTGCGGTGAGCCCCCCGCCACGCGGCGTCAGGGCTGATACGCGAAGCACCGCCAGAAGAAGAAGCGCCGGACCGTCCGGCCGTGGCGCACGATGGGGAGCTCGCCCGCGGCCTCGCAGCGCTGGAACGGGAGCTCGTCCGGCGCCCGGAACTTGAGGTCGTCGCAGAAGTAGACCGCGTCCCGTCCGCGGAGCGCCTCCGGGGAGGTCCACTCGTCGTACTGATCGCGGCGCCCGCCGAGGCGGGTCACCTCGAGGCCGTCGCCGCCGTAGAAGGCGGCGAGCGCGGAGAGCTGGAGTCGCCGCGAGAACACGAACGGCCGCGCGCCGGCGCCGGAGGCCTGGAGCCCGCGCAGCCGCGCGCCGACCTCCTCCCAGCCGACGAGGTCCGTCGCGAAGTCGAGGCGCGGCGGGAGCGGCAGCGCGAGCGAGATCGCCTGGACGTAGAACACGAGCGAGAGGGCGAGGCCGAGCCCCGCGGGCGCGAGGCGCACGAGCCGCGAGCGGCTCTCGAGCAGCGCCGCCGACGCGGGGATCATGAGGGTCAGGAAGGCGGGGCCGAACCAGTTCGGGTTCACGTAGGTGAACAGCGAGGCCACGGTGAAGAAGGCGAGGGAAGGCGCGGCACACCCGAAGACGAGCGCGGCCGCAGCGCTGCCCGCGCGCGCGGCGCGCCCGCTCCGCGCGAGCCCGACGAGGCACGCCGCCCAGACGAGCGGGGACAGGCTCTGCTGGGCGGCCAGGAAGCGCGGGACGGTCCGCCACGGGCGGAACGCGCCGCCGTGGCGCTCCACGAGCTGGAACAGGAACGACTCCCAGCCGTGCCGGGCGTTCCACAGCACGACCGGCGCGAACGCGAGCGCCGCGATGGCGAGCGCGAGGTACGGCTCCTTGCGCCGCAGCCACGCCCGGTGCGGGGTGAGGAGCAGGAAGAGGAGGATCCCCGGCAGGAGGAAGACGTCGGTGTACTTGGACAGGAGGCCGAGCCCGGCCGCGAGGCCGGCCGCGTACCACAGGCGCGGCGCTCCGTTCACCGCCCGCCACGCGAGCCAGGCGGTGAGGATCCAGAAGAACGTGGCCGGCGCATCCGGCGTGGTGAACACGGCGCCGAGCCCGAAGAGCGGCGCGGCGTTGCAGAGCAGGACCGCGCCCCACGCCACGTCGCGCCGGCCCGGGACGAGGTCGAGCGACAGGCGGAGGAGGACGAGCGAGGTGGCGGCGGTGAAGAGGAGGGCCGGGAGGTGGACGGCGAGGGTGCCGTGTCCGAGGAGGCGCGTCGAGACCGCCAGGATCCACGCGACGAGCGGCGGGTGATCGTAGTAGCTCGCGGCGAGCCGGCGCGACCACTCCCAGTAATACGCCTCGTCGTTGAACAGCCCGAGCCACGGGAGGATCGCGAGCCGGAGGAGGAAGAGGACCGCCACGGCCGCGGCCGCGAGCACGTGCGAGCGCGCGGGCGCCCGGACGGGCACGCTCGCGCGGGCGGGCGCGGCCGCGGAGCGCGAGGCGAGGGGCGCTCCGCCCACGCCGGCGCGCGCGACGAGCGGCGGCGCGGTCGCGCGCGCGGAGTCCGGCGCCGTGGACGGCGAGGGTTCCATCGGCGCGCGAGGGTAGCGCGTCGCAGTCGCTCCGGAGCGCCTGGCGCCGCTGCAAAGACGGGGCTCTGCGGCCCCCCGGCGGGCGCCGGTGCGCCGAGCTGCGCGCGCGGCAAGCCGCCGCGGTCAGTGAACGCTCTTCCCCTCGCCGCCTCCCCGGATCTCGATGCGCTTGCTCTGCGCGCGTCCCTTCGGAAGGGGCAGGGAGACCTCGAGCACTCCGTTCTCGAACCGCGCGTCGGCCTGCTCGGGATCCACGCCCTCGGGGAGCGGGATGGCGCGCCGGAAGGATCCGTAGCTCCGCTCGGAGCGGTAGAACCCCGCCCCCTCCTCCTTCTGCTCGCGCCGGCGCTCGCCCTCGATGACGAGCGCATCGTCCTTCACCTCGACGTGGAGATCGTCCTTGGAGAGCCCCGGCAGGTCGGCCCGGACCACGAGGTGGCCCTCGCGCTCGAGGACGTCGATCTCGGGAGTCCAGAGCCCGCCGCGGGAGAGCGCCTCGCCCCCCCGCTCACCCCGCGGCATGAGCCCGCCCATCCCGAACCCCGCGTCCTCGAACATGCGATCGAAGTCGTCCATCATCCGGCGCATCAGCGAGAACGGGCTCATCGTGAAGAGATCGGAGCCCCGGAGCATCGGCGCTCGCGCCTCCCTGCGGGAGAGGCCTCCGCCCGTCCGCTGCTCCCCGGCGCGCTCCATCCCCTGCTGCTTCGGCGTCTCGCCCGCCTTCGCCGCCCGCTGCTCGCCCCCCGCCTGCCCCTGCGCCTTCTTCTGCTCCGCTCCCGCCGGGTTCTCGTTCGCCATGACCGCTCCTTCCGGACTCGCGTCCGGGCATGGTTCCGCGGCGTGTCGCGCACGCCCGCGTGGATGGGTCGGCTCGACGGTGGTGATCCGCGACCGGCGCCGCAAAGCCCCTCGCGCATTCGCCCGCGCGGACCTGGCGCGGCCGGAGCGGCGCCCGGTGAGCGGGCGGCGGCCTGCGCCACGCCCGCCCGAGGGGCTCCGTTCGCGCAGGATGGAGGAGAGCTTCAGGCCGCCGCGGCCGAGGGGGCGACTGCCGTGGCGGGGCGCCGCCAGAAGCGCAGCGCGAGCGCGAGCGTCGCGAGCTGCACGACGGCGACGAGCGCCACGCAGGCGGGCCAGCCGCCCGCGTGCCACGCGAGCGCGGGGAGCGCGCCGCCCGCGCTGCCGCCGAGGTAGTAGCAGGAGACGTACACACCGGAGGCGGCGGAGCGCATCTCGGCGGGCGCGGCGGCCTGGAGGTGGCTCGTGGAGGCGGACTGGCTCACGAACGCGGCGGAGCACGAGAGCGCGAGGCCGATCCCGATCACCCACAGGGAATGTACGAGCGTGAGGCCCCCGCCCGCCAGCGCTCCGGCGAGCGCCGCGGCGAGGCCGGCGCGCGGGCCGACGCGGTCGATCCAGCGGCCCGCGAACGGGACCACGAGCGCGCCGACGAGGTAGACCGAGAACATCCAGCTGAGCGCGCCGGCCCCGAGCCGGAACGGCGGCTCGGAGAGGTAGAGGGTCACGTACGTGAAGGTGGCGACGAGCGTGAAGAGGACGTTGAAGCCCACCGCGAACGTCGCGAGCAGGCGCGGATCGTCGAGGCGGCCGGCGAGGGCGCGCAGCGCCGCGAGCGGCGGGCCGCGCCGCGGAGCCGGGCGGCGCTCCGGCGGGAGGCCGCGGGCGACGGCGAGCGCGCCCGCGAGCGTGATCGCGCCGAGGGCGACGAAGGCGGCGCGCCAGCCAGCGCGCTCGGCCACGAGCGCCGCGACCACGCGGCCGAGGAACCCGCCCACGACGTTGCCGCTCACGACGATCGCCATCCCGCGCGCCAGGCCGCCCTCCGCCCACTCCGCCGCGACGTACGAGATCGAGACGGCGTACACGCCCGGGACGGCGAGGCCCTGCGCGAACCGCCACGCGAGGAGCGACCGCATGCCGGGGGCCGTCGCGGCGAGCAGGGTGGGGACGGACAGCGCGAACAGCGACCCCACGATGAGCCGGCGCCGCCCCACGCGCTCCGCCAGCGCGCCCACGAACGGCGAGGCGAGCGCGATGGCGATGGGCGGGGCGCTCACCGTGAGGGCCGCAGCGGCCTTGGAGACGCCGAAGGCCACGCCGAGGAGCGGCAGGAGCGGCTGCGTCGCGTAGACGTTCAGGAACGCGCAGATCCCGGCGAGCGCGAGCGAGAGGAGCGCGGCGACCGGGCCGGGTGGCCGGGGAGCCTGGGGCGGGAGAGGGCGGGAGGGCATCGCTGACCGGGCGCGGCCCGGGACGCGTGAACTTGCCGCGGCGGTCAGCAAGACGTCCAATATATCTTTCGTCGCGAATGATACTCTGGAGGTCTCACCGTGGAGCTCCGACACCTCCGCTACTTCGTGGCCGTCGCCGAGGAGCTGCACTTCGGCCGCGCCGCGGCGCGGCTCCACATCGCGCAGCCGCCGCTCAGCCAGCAGATCCGGCAGCTCGAGCGCGAGCTCGGCTTCGAGCTGTTCCTCCGGACGAACCGGCGGGTCCGGCTCACCGAGGCGGGCGGGACCTTCCTGCTGGACGCGCGGGGCATCCTCGAGCGCGTCTCCCGGGCGGCCGAGTCGGCGCGCCGGGTGGCGCGCGGCGAGGTGGGGTCGCTCGCGGTGGGGTTCGTCGCGTCCGCCACCTACGCGCTGCTCCCGCGCCTCGTCCGGACGTTCCGGCAGCGCCACCCCGAGATCGCGCTCACGCTCACCGAGCTCTCCACCGCCGAGCAGGTGGCGGCGATCCGGGCGGGCTCGATCCAGCTCGGCCTCGCCCGGCCGCCCGTCGGCGACGAGACGCTCCGGGAGGACCCGCTCGCGGAGGAGCCGCTCGTCGTGGCGCTCGCGGCACGCCACCCCCTCGCCGCGCGCCGCGCGCTCTCCCTGCACGCGCTCGCCGAGGAGCCGTTCGTGCTCTTCCCGCGCCAGCCACGGCCGGGCTGGGCGGACGAGGTCGTGAACGCCTGCCGCGCGGCGGGCTTCCGCCCCGAGGTCGCGCAGGAGACGCTCGAGCTGTCGACCACCGTCGCCCTCGTCGCGGCCGGGATCGGCATCACGCTCGTCCCCGAGTCGGCGCAGACGGTCCGGCTCCCCGGCGTGGTCTACCGGCCGCTGCGGAGCCCCGCCCCGCGCACGCGCCTCGTCGCCATCCACCGGCCCGAGGACCCGCGCCCGGTGGTGCAGCGCTTCCTCGCGGTCGCGCACGAGGTGATCGGCGCGGGCGCGGGCGGGCGCGGCTGAGCGACGTTCACTTCCTGGCCACGGGAGCGCGCGCGGCGCCGCCCTTCCAGCGGACGGGCGGGGGCCCTCGCGGGCGGCGCAACCGGGACCCGGGCCGGCTGCCCTGGCAGGCGAGGCTCCGCTCGCGCGCGGCCCGCCCGCTCTGGCAGACTGCGGGCGTGCGCGACGCGCTCGACTACGACTTCATCGTCATCGGCTCCGGCTTCGGCGGCGCCGTCTCCGCCCTCCGGCTCAGCGAGAAGGGCTACCGCGTCGCGGTGCTCGAGATGGGGAAGCGCTGGGGTCCGGATGACTTCGCGGCCACGAACTGGAACGTCCGCAAGTCCCTCTGGATGCCGCGGCTGCTCTGCTACGGCATCCAGCAGATCTCGGTCCTGAAGCACGTGCTCGTGCTGCACGGCGCGGGCGTGGGCGGTGGCAGCCTCGTCTACGCGAACACGCTGCTCGAGCCGCCGGCGCGCGCGTTCGAGGACCCGCGCTGGCCGGCGGGCGTGGACTGGGCGGCGTCGCTCGCGCCCCACTACAGGACCGCGCGCTTCATGCTGGGGGCGACCCCGGCGCCGGAGACGTTCCCGGCCGACGAGCTCTTGCGGCAGGTGGTGGAGGAGGAGACGGGGCGCGGGAGCACGTTCGCGCGCCACACGGTGGGCGTGTACTTCGGCGAGGCGGGCCGGACGGATCCGGATCCGTTCTTCGGCGGGGAGGGGCCTCCGCGCACCGGCTGCACGCTGTGCGGCGGCTGCATGACGGGGTGCAAGCACGGCGCGAAGAACACCCTCGACCGGAACTACCTCTTCCTCGCCGAGCGGCGCGGCTGCGTCATCCACCCGGAGACGAAGGTCCTCGACGTGCGGCCGGCGCCGGGCGGCGGCTACGAGGTCCGCACCGTCCGCTCCACGCGCCCGCTCTCGCGGCGGACGCGGGTGCTCCGCGCGCGGGGCGTGGTCTTCGCCGCCGGCGCGCTCGGGACGGTGAACCTGCTCCTGCGCTGCCGGGAGCGCGGCAGCCTCCCGCGCCTCGCCGCGCCGCTCGGCGACTACGTGCGGACGAACAGCGAGGCGCTCCTCGCGGTCACCGCGCGGGGGGACGCCGTCGACTACAGCCGCGGGATCGCCATCACCTCCGGGATCGACGCCGACGCGGACACCCACGTGGAGATCGTCCGCTACGGCAAGGGCCACGACGCGATGGCGCTCCTGTCGACGCACCTCACCGGCGCCGGACCGCCCTGGCCGCGCTGGCTCCGCTGGCTCGGCAACGCGGTCCGCCATCCCCTCGACTTCGTCCGCGCCCACTGGCCTTTCGGCTGGGCGCGACGCACGGCGATCCTCCTCGTGATGCAGCCGCTCTCGAGCCACATGCGGCTGCGGCTCGCGCGGCGGCCCTGGGGCAGGGCGCTCTCGAGCGAGCTCGCCCGGGGCCAGGCGCGGCCCCCGACGTACATGCCCCTCGCGAACGCCCTCGCCGCGCGGATGGCGCGGAAGATGGGCGGCGTCCCGCAGAGCGGCCTCCACGAGGTGTTCCTCGGCGCCTCCAGCACGGCGCACATCCTCGGCGGCGCGACGATGGGTGCCACGCCGGAGGACGGGGTGTGCGATCGGACGGGGCGGATCTTCGGGTACGAGGACCTCTACGTGGCGGACGGGAGCCTCGTGCCGGCGAACCTGGGCGTGAACCCGTCGCTCACCATCACGGCGCTGGCCGAGCACGTGATGAGCGGGATCCCGGTGAGCGGGGAGGGTGCGGGGAAGCCGGCGCCGCGGCCGGGGTGACGGATGGGTGGGCGGTCGAGGTCGCGGTCGAGCGCCTCGCTCGCGAGCGCGGCGAGGTGCGGCTGGCCTGCCGGCGCCGTCGGCCGCCCGCGGCGGGACGTTCGCCTGCCGAGCGTCCGCTCAGCGCGCCGGGCGCGCCGCGGCGTCGAGCCCGGCGAGGAGCTCGCGGTGAAGGGCGACGAACCCGGCGCCCCGCGCGCGGAGCGCCCGGGCGAGCGCGCCCGGGAGATCGAGCGCGCGGTTCGCCCGGACGCGCGCGGCGTGCTCGGTCCGGACGTCGTGCGGGATGCGGAGCGACCAGTTCGCGCCGGACACCGTCCCCGGCACGTTGTACGGCGCTCGCGAGCCGAGGAGGTCCGTGAAGTGGACCATCACGTGCCGCGCCGGCCCGACGAACAGCTCCGCGAAGCGCGCCTGCGCGAGCGCGGCAGGATCCGCCGCGATGGCGCGCGCCCAGGCCGCGCGATCCTCGTTCTCCGCGAGGAGACGCGACGCGAGGTGCTCGGCGTGCCGCCCGGACGCTCCCGTCTCGACCCAGCGCTCCGCCTTCGTCCACACGGTGGGCGTGTCGTGGTTCCCGAGCATGATCCAGTCCTCGGGTTTGGCGTTCTCCCCGCGATAGACGTCGCGAGGATCGTCGAGGTTCGCCTTCTGGGTCACGCGGAACCGGCCGAGGCCGTGCCGCGCGATGACGCGCGCGAGCGGGTACGGCTGCGTGCTCAGGATCTCGCAGGCGACGTCGCGCGGCTCGGGCACCGCATCCATGATCACGTCGAAGAGCGCCCCGTAGCGCGCGACCTGGTCCTCGTCGAGCGAGACCACCCGGTCGTCCGCGTGCCGTGGCACGCCGGGGTTCACCTGGTCGGCGCGCGCGATCGCGAGGGCGGCGAGCTCCGGCAGCTCGGGAGAGCAGAAGAGCCGCGCCCCCGCCCGGACCGCCGCGCCGGGCTCGCCGCCGGCGCGGTAGACCCACGGCGCGACGAGGCCGTGCGGGTGATCGACGCGGAGCCCGTCGTGCTCCGCGAGCACCTTGCGGACTCGCGCGCGCAGGAACCGGACGACCGGCCCGTCCGCGCGCCCGCCCGACGCGTCCGTCTCGAAGTAGCCGCGCGGATCGAGCACCGCGAACCCCCACGGCTGGCCCTCCGGGTCGGTCCTGCTCGGCGGCGCGCCCATGCGCCATCCGTCGAGGACGAGCCCCTGCGCCGCCCAGACGTCGCGCTCGGACATCCCCACCTGGAGGTCGGCGTGGAGCGCGAGCCCGAGGGCGCGGGCGCGAGCGCGGAACGCGGCGTGCTGCTCGTGCGCGAGGAGCTGCACGAGGGCGTGGTCCTCGACCTCGCCGCGGTGGCGCGCGAGCAGGGCCTCCCGGCGGCTCGCGCCGGCCGCCCCGGCGCCGGGCCCCGGGGCGAAGAGCTCGCGGTCCTCGCGGCTCGGCCACGCGCGCCAGCTCGCGCCACCGTGCTCCCGCTCGAGCACCTCGTACAGCGCGTCCGGGACGAGCCAGCCGGCGTGCTCCGCGCGGAATGCCGTGAGCCGCGCCGCGAGCTCCGCAACAGGGCCCCCCGCGCCCGCCGCGCGCGCGGCGCGGAACCGCGCGGCGACCTCTGCGAGGGCGCGCCGCATCGCGGCGAACGCGTAACCGTACGCCACCCGGTCGCCGCCCGGCCGCGCGGCGACGAGCTCGGCGAGCGTCTCCTCCCGGAGCAGGCACGCCCACTCCGGGCGCGTGAGCGGCGCGAGCGCGATCGAGAGCGGATTGCGAGAGAAGAGGGTGCCGTCGTAGGGCGACGGATTCGACGCGGAGGTGGCGCCCGAGGGGCCGAGCTGGAGGCCGTCGAAGCCGAGCGCGGAGGCGAGCTCGAGCAGCTCGACAGCGCCGTCGGCCGAGGGCGAGCCGCGGCCCACGTCCTCGCCGGGGAGAGTGGGGAAGGCGGCGTCGTGGACGCCGAGGAGGAGGCGGCGGATGCCGAGCGCTTCGAGCGCCTCACGGACGAGCCGCCGGGCGGGGGGGGACAAGGCGGCGAGAGGCTAGCACGGACCACGAGCGGAGACCTTGCACGGCGGGGGAGCGGGAGGGCGGACGGGGGGGAAATGGGCGAGGGGGCGGGCGACCGCGACCGCGACCCGACCTCGACCTCGAACCTCGACCCCTGCCCGCCCGCGAACGGGAGATGTCCGCCCGGCCGCTCCCGCGCCGGACGGCAGCGCGCCATGCGCGGCGCGGTGGGCCACCCACAGATTGCACTCGAGCCCCGCGCCCGAGAGGTGGACATGGCCAAGCGCGCACGCCCGGAGGCGGCCCAGCCGCCGGCCGAGCGCCCGCCACGCGTCGTCATCGAGAACGTCGCCCCGGAGATCGACGCCGGCCGCTTCCCGGTGAAGCGGACGGTGGGGGAGCAGGTCGTCGTCGAGGCGGACGTGTTCACGGAGGGGCACGACGCGCTCGTGGCCGTCCTGCGCCACCGGCGCGAGGGCGAGCCCTCCTGGACGGAGGTCGCGATGGCGCCGGTGGGGAACGACCGCTGGCGCGCGTCCTTCGCCGTCCGGGCGCTCGAGCCGCACCGCTACACGATCGAGGCCTGGGTGGACGCGTTCGGGAGCTGGGCGCACGGCTTCGAGAGGAAGCTGGCGGCCGGCGCGGTCGAGCCCGTGGACCTGCTCGTCGGGGCCGAGCTCGTCGAGCAGGCGGCAGCGCGGGCGGAGGGCGACGAGGGCGCGCGGCTGCGGGGCTCTGCGGCGGCGCTCCGGGGGGATGCGCCGCTCGAGGAGCGGGCGCGGCAGGCGCTCGATCCGGAGCTCCGGCTCGCCGTCGCCCGTCACCCGGATCGCAGCGGCGCGGCGCGCCATGCGCGGGAGCTCGTCGTCTCGGTGGATCGCGAGCGCGGTCGCTTCAGCGCCTGGTACGAGCTGTTCCCGCGCTCGGCGTCGCCCGAGCCCGGCCGCCACGGGACCCTGAGGGACGTGGTCGATCGGCTGCCATACGTCGCCTCGATGGGCTTCGACGTCCTCTACCTCCCGCCCATTCACCCGATCGGGCGCGCCTTCCGCAAGGGCCGGAACAACAGCACGGAGGCGACGCCGGTGGACGTCGGCAGCCCGTGGGCGATCGGCGGGCCCGAAGGCGGGCACACCGCGATCCACCCGGAGCTCGGCACGGCGGAGGACTTCCGGCGGCTGGTCTCGCGGGCGCGCGAGCTCGGCCTGGAGCTCGCCCTCGACGTCGCGTTCCAGTGCTCGCCGGATCACCCGTGGGTGAAGGAGCATCCGCAGTGGTTCCGGCGCCGCCCGGACGGGAGCGTCCAGTACGCGGAGAACCCTCCCAAGAAGTACCAGGACGTCTACCCGCTCGAGTTCGACAACCCGGACTGGCGCGCGCTCTGGTCGGCGCTCCTCGACGTCGTCCTGCACTGGGCGGACGAGGGGGTGCGGATCTTCCGGGTCGACAACCCCCACACGAAGCCGTTCCGCTTCTGGGAGTGGCTCATCGCCGAGGCGCGGCGGACGCGGCCCGACCTCGTGTTCCTCGCCGAGGCGTTCACGCGGCCGAAGGTGATGTACCACCTCGCGAAGCTCGGCTTCACGCAGTCCTACACCTACTTCAGCTGGCGCAACACGAAGGGGGAGCTCACGCAGTACCTCACCGAGCTCACGCGCAGCCCGGTGAAGGACTTCTTCCGCCCGAGCTTCTGGCCCAACACGCCGGACATCCTCCCCGAGCCCCTCCAGTACGGCGGCCGGCCGATGTTCCAGGCGCGGCTCGTGCTCGCCGCGACGCTCGCGGCGAGCTACGGGATCTACGGCGCCGCGTTCGAGCACATGGAGGGGCGCGCCGTGCGCTCCGGGAGCGAGGAGTACCTCGACTCGGAGAAGTACCAGCTGCGCAGCTGGCAGCTCGACCGCGAGGACAGCCTGCGCGACTTCATCGCGCGCGTGAACCGCATCCGCCGGGAGCACCCGGCCCTCCAGTCGAACGAGCGCCTCGCGTTCCACCCGATCGACAACGAGCAGCTCATCGCCTACTCCAAGGCGAGCGAGGACCTCTCCGATCTCGTGCTCGTGGTGGTGAACCTCGACCCGCACCACGTCCACGCCGGCTGGCTGGAGCTCCCGCTCGAGCTGCTCGGGCTGCGCGGCGACGAGCCGTACCAGGTCCACGACCTGCTCGGCGGCGGCCGGTACCTCTGGCACGGCGCGCGGAACTACGTGGAGCTCGATCCGGCGAGCGCGCCGGCCCAGATCTTCCGCATCCGCCGCCGGGTCCGGACCGAGCGCGACTTCGACTACTTCATGTGAACGGGCCGAGGGGGCAGATGGAGGAGTCGCTCGCGACGATCACGACGGGTGGGCCGTGGGACGGGATCCTGGAGCCCGGCCCGGCGCGGGAGCGCCTCGAGGAGGTGCTGCCGCGCTACCTCCTGGGCCGGCGGTGGTTCGGCGGGAAGGCCCGCCACATCCTGCGGGTGGCGGTCCTGGACGTCGCGCGGATCGGCTCGGGGCCGGGAGCGCCGAGCCTCGTGCTCCTCGCCGTCTCGTACGCCGAGGGCGCGCCGGAGGTCTACTCGCTCCCGCTCGCCTTCGCCTCCGGCGCAGCGGCGGACCGCGTCCGCGCGGACCTCCCCGGAGCGGGGGTCGCGGCGCTCCGCGCCGGCGGTCAGCCGGGCCTCCTCTACGCGACGGATCGCGACCCGGCCTTCTCGCGCGCGCTCCTCGACGCCATCGCGCACGGCCGCACGTTCCGGGCGCGCGCCGGCACGCTCGTCGCCTGGCCGACGCAGGCGTTCGCGCGCGAGGCGCCCGGGGTCGAGGCGCTCGCCCCGGCGCCGCTCGGCGCAGAGCAGAGCAACACCTCCATCCGCTTCGGCGAGCGGCTCGTCCTGAAGCTCTTCCGTCGCACGGAGGCGGGCGCGAACCCGGAGCTCGAGGTCGGCGAGTACCTCACCGAGCGGGCCGCGTTCCCGAACGTCCCGCCGGTGCTCGGCGCGGTGGAGTACCGGCCGTCGAGCGGCGAGCCCCGCGCGCTGGCGCTCCTGCAGGCGTTCGTCCCGAACCAGGGCGACGCCTGGACCTTCACGCTCGGCGAGCTCGCCGCGTTCCTCGAGCGCGCCGCCGGCACCGCGCCGCCCGCGCCTCCCGCCGGTCCCCTCGTCGAGCTCGCCGGCCGGGCGCCGCCGCCGGAGCTCCGCACGCTCGCGGCGCCGTCGCTCGACTCGGCCGGGCTGCTCGGCCGCCGGACCGCGGAGCTGCACCTCGCCCTCGCGCGCGGATCGGACGACGAGGCGTTCCGGCCGGAGCCGTACTCGCCGGAGGACCGGCGCGCGCTCCACGACGGGGCGGTCCGTCAGGTCCGCGGCGCGCTCGCGCTCCTCCGCGCGCGGCTCGGGACGCTCGCGCCGGACGTGCGCGCGCGCGCCGAGGCGATCCTCGCGCGCGAGGACGACCTCGAGCGGCGCCTGCGCTTCGTCCTCGAGCGACCGCTCACCGCGCTGCGCACGCGGACGCACGGCGACTACCACCTCGGCCAGGTGCTCTGGACGGGGCGTGACTTCGTCGTCATCGACTTCGAGGGCGAGCCCGCGGCGCCGCTCGCGGCCCGGCGCGCGAAGGGGTCGCCGCTGCGGGACGTGGCAGGGATGATCCGCTCTTTCCACTACGCGTCGTGCCAGGGGGCTGCTCGGCGCCCGGCGAGCGCGGGGGGTCGCCCAGAGGACGGGGGCCGGGCCGAGGCGTGGGCGCGGGTGTGGTATCCCTGGGTCGCGGCGGCGTTCCTCCGCGCGTACCTCGACGTCGCCGAGGGCGGGCGCTTCCTCCCCCGGGCCGGCGCGGAGGTGCGCGCGCTGCTCGAGCTGCACCTCACTGAGAAGGCGCTGTACGAGCTCGCGTACGAGCTCAACAACCGGCCGGAGTGGGTGGGGCTGCCGCTGCTCGGGATCGCCGGGCTCCTCGCCACCGAGCCGGATCGAGACCGGGAAGGGGAGGAGAGCTTGCCGAGGAAGGGAACGAGGGACGCGCCGCGCGCCGCCGCGCGCGCCGCAGGGCGGGCGCAGGAAGACGCGCCGGGCGAGGTGCTCGCGCGCGGTGGTCCCGGAGAGCTCGACCGGCACCTGTGGAACGAGGGGACGAACCACCGCGCCTACCGGACGCTCGGCGCGCACCTCGGCGCGTTCGACGGCGTCGAGGGCGCGTCCTTCACGGTCTGGGCGCCGAACGCCGAGCGCGTCTCCGTGATCGGAGACTTCAACGGCTGGGACAAGGCGCGCCACCCGCTCCGCCGCCTCGACGACTCCGGGCTGTGGCAGGGCTTCTTGCCCGGCGTGAAGAAGGGCGCGGTCTACAAGTACCACCTGCGATCGCGCGAGCGCGGCTACGAGGTGGACAAGGCGGATCCGTTCGGCCTCATGCACGAGGCCGCGCCGGGGACGCAGTCCGTCGTGTGGGACCTCGCGTACGACTGGGGCGACGACGCCTGGATGCGCTCGCGGCGCGAGCGGAACGGGCTCGCGAGCCCGATGAGCATCTACGAGGTGCACCTCGGCTCGTGGCGGCGCGTCCCGGAGGAGGGAAACCGGTCGCTCACTTACCGCGAGCTCGCGCCACTCCTCGCAGATCACGCCGCGAGGATGGGCTTCACCCACGTCGAGCTGCTCCCGATCACCGAGCACCCGTTCTACGGATCGTGGGGCTACCAGACGACGGGCTACTTCGCGCCGACGAGCCGCTACGGCACGCCGCAGGACTTCATGTTCCTCGTGGACACGCTCCACCAGCGGGGCCTCGGGGTGATCCTGGACTGGGTCCCGTCGCACTTCCCGACCGACGCGCACGGGCTCGCGTACTTCGACGGCACGCACCTGTTCGAGCACGCGGACCGACGCCAGGGCCACCACCCGGACTGGGACAGCTTCATCTTCAACTACGGGCGCAACGAGGTGCGGAGCTTCCTGCTCTCCTCGGCGATGTTCTGGCTCGACGCGTACCACGTGGACGGCCTGCGCGTGGACGCGGTCGCCTCGATGCTCTACCTCGACTACTCGCGCAAGGCGGGCGAGTGGATCCCGAACCGTTACGGCGGCCGCGAGAACCTCGAGGCGATCGCGTTCCTCCGCCGCTTCAACGAGGTCGTGTACGCGGAGCACCCCGACGTCCAGACCATCGCCGAGGAGTCCACCTCGTGGCCGATGGTCTCGCGCCCCCTCTACGTCGGCGGCCTCGGGTTCGGGATGAAGTGGGACATGGGGTGGATGCACGACACCCTCGCGTACATGGGCCACGATCCCGTGTTCCGGCGCTTCCACCACAACGAGGTGACGTTCCGGATGATGTACGCGTTCTCCGAGAACTTCGTCCTCGCGCTGTCGCACGACGAGGTGGTCCACGGGAAGCGATCCCTGCTCGACCGGATGCCGGGCGAGGGCCGGCAGAAGTTCGCGAACCTGCGCCTCCTCTTCGCGTACCAGTGGGCGCAGTCGGGCAAGAAGCTCCTCTTCATGGGCGGTGAGCTCGCGCAGGGCCAGGAGTGGAGCCACGAGCGGAGCCTCGACTGGCACCTGCTCGAGCGGGAGCAGCACGAGGGCGTGAGGGCCTGGGTCGAGGACCTGAACCGGCTCATGCGCGAGAGCCCCGCCCTGCACGTCCGCGACTTCGACGCGGGCGGCTTCGAGTGGATCGACGCGAACGACGCCGAGGCGAGCGTGCTGTCGTTCCTGCGCAGGGGAGGGGAGGCCGATCCCGAGATCCTCGTCGTCCTCAACTTCACGCCGGTGCCGCGCCAGAACTACCGGGTGGGCGTGCCGCGCGGCGGGTTCTGGCGCGAGGTCCTGAACAGCGACGCGTCCCGCTACGGCGGCGCCGGCTTCGGCAACCTGGGCGGGCAGGAGGCGGCGCCGGTGGGCGCGCACGGACGGCTACACTCGCTCACCCTCACGCTCCCGCCCCTCGGGGCGCTGTTCTTCCGCCGCGAGCCGGGCGCCTGACGCCCCGACCCTCCGGCGCCCTGCCGGACCAAGGCGGGCGGGCGGGCAGCACCCGTCGCGTCCGCCGGCGCCCCGGACCTCCCGGCCCGCGGCGGGCGAAGGGCGCCCGGGCCCCCTTCGGCCGCCGCCCCGGTTCCGCTATCCTGCGCCGGTATGCCTGCGGAGGTGCCGAAGCCGAGGGTCCTGGTGGTCGACGACGATCACGCCAACCTGCGCACGTTTCGCATCGTGTTCCGGGCGGAATACGACGCGACGCTCGCCCTGTCCGGAGACGAGGCCCTCTCCGAGCTGGCCGCGGGGAGCTTCGACGTCGCGCTCGTGGACTACGCGATGCCGGGCATGAACGGGCTCGAGCTGCTCGTCCGGATGCAGCGGGCGCACCCGGAGGTCGGCCGCGTCATGGTGACCGGCTACCCCGATCACCCGGAGCTCGCCGAGGCCGCGCGCACCGGGATCGCCGCGGCGGTCGTCATGAAGCCGTGGGATCGCGACGACCTCCAGCGCACGCTCGACGAGCAGGTCCGGATCGCGCGGGCGCGGCGCGCGGGGGCCTCCGGCGGCGACGCGCCGTGAGCGCCGGAGCCGCGAGCCCGGACCTCGAGGCCGGCTTCGAGGCCTCGTGCCTCGCGCGGGAGCGCTGGGAGGGCACGACCGCGGTCGTCCTCTCCGCGGTGCTCATCCCGCTCTGGATCGTCTTCGACGCGCTGCTCGAGCCGGAGTGGGTGCAGCCCTTCACCGCCATGCGCCTCGCGGCGACCGCGGTGGCCTCGATCTGCGTGGTCGCCATCCGCCGGGCGCGGACGACCCGCGGGCTGCGCGCGTGGGTCGTGCTGGCGCTGGCGGTGGGCGGCGCGTCGATCGCCCTGATGCTGCCGCACGTCCGGCACTTCCCGGCCTACGTCTTCGGCTTCTCGCTCTTCTTCTGGGGGGCGGGGGCGATGTTCTCCTGGCCGGCCCGGTGGTCCCTCGCGCTGTTCGGGTTCCTGCTCGCCGTGATGTCCGCGGGGTTCGCCGTGTGGCCGGACGCCCGCGAGCTCGCGGACTTCGTGGCGGCCGGCTTCTACATCGGCAGCGCGGGGGTCATCGCGACGATCATGACGCTCGTGCGCAGCCAGCTCGTGCGCGACGGCTTCGTCGTGTCGCACGAGCTCGCGATGCGCAACGCCGACGTCGAGCGCACGCTCGAGCAGCTCCGCGACGCGCAGGCGCGCCTCGTCGCCTCGGAGAAGCTCACCGCGCTCGGGCGGCTCCTCGCCGGCCTCTCCCACGAGATCAACAACCCGCTGAACGTGCTCCACAACAACCTCGACCCGCTCGGCGCCTCGCTCGGAGGCTTGCTCGAGGTCGCGCGCGCCGCCGAGGCCGCGACGGCCGCGGACCTGCCCGCGCTGCGCCGGCGATGCGCCGAGCTCGACGTGGACACCACCTCGAAGGACGTCCGGGACGCGACCGAGATGATGCGCGCGGCGATGGAGCGGGTGCGGCAGGTTCACGCCGATCTGCGGGCCTTCATCCGCGGGGACGCGCCCGGCATGGTGCTGGGCGATCCCGGGGAGGGGCTCCGCGCGACCGCGACGCTCCTCTCGCGCAGGTTGCCGGAGGCGGTCCGCGTGGAGGTGGACGTGGGCCCGCTCCCGCGGACTGCCTTCCAGCCCGGACAGCTCAACCAGGTCTGGCACAACCTCGTCCAGAACGCGCTCGACGCCGTCGGGGACGCGGGCACCGTCACGGTCCGGGCGCGCGCGGTCGGCGACCGGATCGAGGTCACCGTCGCGGACAGCGGGCCGGGTGTCGCGCGGGAGCACCAGGCGCGCCTCTTCGAGCCTTTCTTCACGACGAAGGGCGTCGGGAAGGGCACCGGGCTGGGGCTCGCGATGAGCTACCAGATCGTCGAGCGCCACGGCGGGGCCATGTTCCTCGACGGCGGCTACACGAACGGAGCCCGCTTCGTGATCCAGCTCCCGGTGCGCGCCGCGTCCGCGCTGCCGGTCCTGGCCGGGAGCGACCCGGGCGCGTCCCGCCGCGCGGGGTAACACGGCCGCGACTCCGTCGCCGCCGACCCGGACGAGCCGCCCCCGTACGGCGGACGGCCGGCGAGGAGGGTGAGCGTATCCTCGACGCACGCGGCGTGTGCTCCCGCCTCGTCGAGGAGGATCTCCCGTGCGTGCCACCGCCGCTCTCGTCCTCGCCGGCCTCGCCCTGGCCGGCTGTCACTCCGGCGCGGGCGGGCCGGAGGTCGCGATCGCCCGCGTCGGCCTCGACCCCATCGCCGGGTGCGAGGACCTCGCCCGCGCCCTCCGGGATCGCCTCGTCGCAGACATGGACCGCGCCCTGGACGCGAACCTGGCGACCGCGCTCGAGGGGCGCTGCTGGGCCTACGGCGGCGCGGTCCCGCCCCTCGCGCCCGCGGGCGACGCGGGCGACGGGGGCGGCGCGAAGGCCTTTTCCGACACGAACGTCCAGGTCGCGGGCGTGGACGAGCCGGACCTCGTGAAGACCGACGGGAACCTCGTCTACGCGATCGGCGACGGGCGCCTCCAGATCGTGGACGCCTGGCCCGCCGCGGAGGCGCACCGGATCGCGGCGGTCGAGGTCGAGGGGACGCCGCGGCGGCTCCTCCTCAACGAGGGCCGCGTCGTCGTGTTCTCGTCGCTCTCGGCGCCCACCCCGGAGCCCGGCCCGACCCCGGTCCCGCCCTCGGGCGGCGGCGGGGTGCCCGTGCCGGGGGGCACGACCGCGAGCCCGGTCGCCGTGCCGGCCGGCGACTGCACCTACGGCTACGACTGCGTGCCCACGGGCGACGGGAACCCCTCGAAGATCACCGTGCTCGACGTCTCGGACCCGGCCCGGCCGCGCGTGCTCCGCGAGGTGACCTTCAACGGCTCGTACCTCGCGGCCCGGAGGATCGGCGCGTCCGTCCACGCCGTCCTCGCGCTGCCCGAGCGGACGGTGCCGGGCCTCGCGTACTGGCCGAGCACGTTCGTATGCGGTGACGGCACGTCGCCCCGGGCGATCCGCGAGGCCTTCGAGGAGCTCCGCCGCGCGAACCGCGCCCTCATCGAGGGCGCGGAGCTCGGCGCCTTCGTGCCCGCGGTCCGCGACGTCCGCCACGACGCCGGCGGCGACGCCGTGGACGCGGACGTGCTCGGGGCCTGCCCCGGCTTCCACGCCTCGGCGGAGGGGCTGGGGGTCGGGTTCGTCTCGATCGCCTCGCTCTCGACGGACGGCGAGGGCCCGCTCTCGGTGACGACCGTGCTCGGCCGGCCGGGCTTCGTCTACGCCGCGCCGGCGGCGCTGTACGTCGCGTCGCCGCACGCCTGGCGCGGCGGCGGGAGCTGGTTCTGGGGGGAGCCAGAGGCCTCCCCCGAGGCCACGACCGTGCACGCGTTCCAGCTCGCGGACGCTCCCGGGCCGCGCGCCGAGTACCGCGCGAGCGGCGTCGTCGAGGGGCGGGTGCTGAGCTCGTTCTCGCTGGACGAGCACGCGGGGGCGCTCCGGATCGCCACCACGACCGGCCACTCGCCGGATCCCGCCGCGCACAGCGCGGTGGCGGTGCTGCGGGACGCGGGCGGGGTCCTCGAGGAGGTCGGGCGGGTGGACGGCATCGCCCCCTCGGAGGACATCCGCTCCGTCCGCTTCGACGGCGCGCGCGGGTTCGTCGTGACCTTCAAGAAGACCGATCCGCTGTTCGTGCTCGACCTCGCGGATCAGGCGGCGCCCGCCATCGCCGGGGAGCTGAAGGTCCCGGGCTTCTCCACCTACCTGCACCTCATGGATCCGGACCACCTCCTCACCCTCGGCTACGACGCGTCGGACCAGGGCGGGTTCGCCTGGTTCACCGGGATCCAGCTCCAGCTCTTCGACGTCGCCGATCCCGCCGCGCCGGCGCTCGCGTACCGGGAGCTCATCGGTACGCGCGGGTCCACCTCGCAGGCGGTGACCGACCACCTCGCCTTCAACTACTTCGCGGAGAAGGCGCTCCTCGCGCTGCCCATCGTCATCTGCGAGGGCGGCGACCCGGCCGGCGGCTACGGCGACCTCATGACCTTCAGCGGGCTGCGGGTCTACCGCGTCCGCGCCGACGCGGGCTTCACCTACCTCGGGGGCGTGGCGCACGCGACGCCGGAGACGCCCGAGACCTTCCGCGACGCGTGCTCCGGCTGGTGGACCGACGCGAGCACGCCGGTGAAGCGCAGCCTGTTCCTCGAGGACTTCGTGCTGTCGTTCACGGACGGCGAGGTGCGTGTCCAGGACACGCGCTCGCTCGGCGCGGATCTCGCGCGGATCGACTTCACCGCTCCGTGACGGCCTCGCCGGGACCGCGCGCCGCCGCGGCCCGGCGACGGCGCGCGCGCACCGCCCAGGCGACGAGGGCCGCGAGCGCCACGGCCGCGAGGATCCCGAGCTCGACGCGCCGCAGGTCGCGGTGGGCCTCCGCGAGGTGGTGCGAGGCGAGGTAGCCGACCGTGACGACGAGGGGGACGGAGACGAGCGCGGAGAGCCCGTCCGCGAGGAGGAAGGTCAGACGCCCGACGCCGTGGGTCCCCGCGAGCGCGAAGGCCGGCAGGCGGAGCCCGGAGGTGTGGCGCGCGACCACGATGGTCCAGAACGCGTGGCGCTCGAAGTGCCGCTCGAGCCACGCGCGCCGCCCCGGCGTGAGCACGCGCCGCACCGGCCGGCTCTCCATGACCGCGTCGCCGTGCCGCCGGGCGAGCGAGTAGAAGAGGAAGTCGCCGCCGACGATCCCGACCCAGCAGGCGACGACCGACGGCACGAACCGGAGGTAGCCCTGGTGCGCGAGGACGCCGGCGGTGAGCTGGGTGAGCTCCTCGGGCAGGGGCACGCCGACGCCCGCTCCCACGAGGAGCGCCAGGATGGCCCCGTAGCCGAAGTGCTCGACGAACCGCTCGACCATCGAACGGTAAGGTAGCCCTCGCGGCGGTCAGCGGTAGTCGGTGAGCTTGCGGCGCGTGCCGCCGAGCCGCGGCTCGGTCTTCGCCTGGCACGCCGGGCAACGGGTCGCGTAGGGCATCACCGCGAGCCGCCCGGGCGCGATCTCCTCGTCGCAGTCCTCGCACAGCCCGAAGTCCTCGGGGGTGTTCGCGAGCTTCGCGAGGGCCCGATCGATCCGCGCGACGAGCTCCGCCTGGCCCTTGTTGCGCTGCGAGGCGAGCACCTGGAGCATCTCGGAGAGCGCCTGCGCGTCCTCGTCCGCCACGCCGGTCGTGGCGGGATCCGTCCGGTTGGGCTCGATCCGGGCCGGGCCGGTCCGGAGGAGCTCGGCGCGGAGCCGCTCGAGCGTCTTCTTCACGTTCGCGCGCTGCCCTGGGGTCATTCCGGTACACGACTACCGGAAGCCGGCGCCGGGCGCCAGCCGGAGCCGCGGCCCGGTCGAGGTATTCTCCGGGGCCATGGTCTGGCACGTCACCGTGGACGGCAGCCCCGCCTGCACCTCCTCCCTCCTCGGTCCGGACGAGCGGCTCGAGCCGCCCGTCTGCGGCACCCGCAACCGCGACCGCGCGGAGGACTACGCGCGGCTCCTGCGCGAGCGCCACCCGGAGGCGACCGTGGAGGTGGTCGCGCACGGCTGCCCGATGCGCGGAGAGTGAGCGGCCGGCGTGGCCATGGAGAGTGGCCGGGCCACGTCCGCACGGTTAGTTGGAGGCCGGCGGGGATCCCGAAACGAACGTCCGAGGCCCTCATGCGCGCCATCCGCTATCACGGTCCGAAGAAGCCGCTGCAGCTCGAGGAGATCGCCACCCCCGCTCCCGGCCCCGGCGAGGTGCGGGTCCGGGTGACCGCGGCGGGCGTGTGCCACACCGAGCTCCACTTCCTGTCCGGCCTGCTCGACCTCGGCGTGGCGCCGCTCACCCTCGGCCACGAGATCGTCGGACGGATCGAGCGCGTGGGGGAGGGGGTCGAGCCGGCGCGCGTGGGGGAGCGGGTCATCGTCTACTACTACTCCGGCTGCGGCCGCTGCCTGCACTGCCTGCGCGGCGACGAGAACCTGTGTGACGCCCTCCGGGCGGAGCACGGCTTCGTCACCGACGGCGGCTTCGCCGAGTACGTGCGGGTCCCCGCGCGGAACGCGGTCCCGCTCCCGGACGCGATCTCCGACGCCGACGCGGCGCCGATCGGCTGCGGCGTCACCACCGCGGTCCACGCGGCCGGCCTCGCGCGCGTGGGCCTCGGGGACTGGGTGGTCGTGTACGGCGTGGGGGCGGTGGGGTTCGGGCTCGTCCAGGTGGCGCGGCTGCGCGGCGCGCGCGTGATCGCCGTCGGCCGGACCCCGCGGAAGCTCGAGGCCGCCCGCGCGCTCGGCGCCGACGCCACGGTGCGCGCCGGCGAGGAGGACGTCGCCGCGCGCGTCCGCGAGCTCACCTCTGGCCGGGGCGCCGACGTGGTGTTCGAGCTCGTCGCGACGCGAGAGACGATGGCCGCGAGCGCGCGCTGCCTCGCGAAGCGCGGCCGGCTCGTCTTCGTCGGCTACTCCGAGGACGCGCTCGAGATCCACCCGATCCAGCTCGTGGTCGGCGAGCAGAGCGTCCTCGGCTCGGTGGGGAACACGCTCGCCGAGCTGCGGGAGGCGGTCGAGCTCGTCGCCCAGGGGCGGGTGAGGACGATGGTCGACCGCGTGCTCCCGCTCGAGCGCTTCCAGGAGGGCGTGGACGCGCTCGCGGACGGGACCCTCCTCGGCCGGGCCGTCCTGAAGCCCTGAGGTTGGCGCGGGTGGCGCTAGGCCGCCGCGCTCATCCGCCGAACTCGGAGCGGGCGGACGCCATGCCGAGGCCGGCGATGGGGGTGACACCCTCGCAGCGCATCCACTCGCCGGTGTCGAGCACGACCGCGTCCTCGTGCGTGCCCGCCGGCATCACGAGCTTCCGCTCCTGCAGGAGCACCTCGTCAACGAAGATCGGCACGCCGAACATCGCGAACGGCGGCTCCGCCCCGGCCTCGCACGGCTCGAAGCGCGGCGTGAACTCCGACTCCGCGACGAGCTCGGCCGGGCGCCCCGTCGCCTCCTCGAGGGCCGCGAGGCTCACGCGGTCGGTGGCCGCCACGACGGCGAACGCGATGAGGCCGTCGAGGCTGACGACGACCGGCTTGGCGACGCGGTGGCCGCTCACGTGCTCGGCAGCGGCGAGCTCCTGCGCGGACATCGCCGTGCGGTGGGTGTGGTGCTCGTACCCGCGATGGCTCTCGCGCAGGTGCGTCTCGATCAGCGATGGGATCATGGCCCGTCCTCCTTGCCGTACATGCGCATTCTGCGGCCGACGCGCCTCCCTCGCGGCGGCTCGCGTGGGCGGTCCCCGCGGGCGGGGAGCCGGCCGGCGGGCGCTCGCGTCGAAGCGCCGCGGGCACGCGTTCGCGGGCCCCGCCGCTCGGGCGCGGGGGGTCCGGAGACGGGACGGCCGCGCCTTCAGGGCGACGAGGCCGCGGGGGTCTGCGGCGTCGCCGCGTGCCCCGGGCGGACGAGCGAGATGGCGAACAGCACGGCGCCGACGAGCGCGTTGCTGACGCGGGCGATGCCCGAGACGTTGGTGAGGAACAGTGCCCCGATCGCGAGCAGCACCGCGACCACCGAGATCACGTAGCGCAGGCCTGGCTTGCCCTGCGCGGCGAACGCGGCGACGGCGACGACGAGCGCCGAGATGGCCGTGAACGCGGTGGAGAACGGCGTCTGCGGGAACGCGAAGGCGGAGATGAGCAGCCACGTCGCAAAGATCAGGTTCAGGGTGACGAAGCGCATCGACAGCCTCCTTCCGCGAACGAGCGTCGGCCGATCGGTGGCCCGCGTCGAGGTGGCCTCCCGGAGCCGCTCGGACGCGGGACGCGGTCGCGGGCGTCCGTGCCTCCGGGCGCCCTTCGCCTCGCCTGCACCGGGCCCCTGGATCCCGAGGGGGCCGGTGTAGAGTCGCACGCGTGAAGACCCCCGATCGACGGCTCCTCCTGCGGGCGAGCGGCTTCTCCTGAGGCCCCGTGGCGGGCCTCGGCTGAGGCACCGTGCTCGCGCCCGTGCTGGCGCGCCTGTCCCTGCTCCCCGAGCTCGCGCGCGCCCAGGTGGACGCCGCCGGCCGGCTGTTCCTGCTCGAGCTCGCGCCCGGCGCCGATCCGGACGGCGCCCTCCGCGCCGCGCGCGCCGTCCTCGGCGATCGCGCGCGGCCGGTCGCCGACGTCGAGGCGCAGCTCGAGAGCCGCGCCCGGGGCGAGCGCTGGTTCACGGCGGAGGACATCCGCGGGCTGTCCTACGTCGAGGCGCGCGTCCTCGCGGCTCGCGTCTGCGACCGGGTGCTGCGGGAGGTGCCGCTCGAGCTCGCGCAGGCGGACCGGCTCGAGGATGCGGCGGTGATCGAGATCCGCGCCGCGCTCGATCGCGTGCACGACGAGGGCGGGCGGACGTCGAGCGCGTGGTTCGACCCGGCGTGGCCCGCCATCGCCGCGGCGATCGCGGCGCGCCTGCGGAGGGGAGTGGACGCGGACGGGCTCGTCACGCTCCGCGAGGCGCTCCTGCGCGCGCGCACCTGACGGCGAGGCGCGGGCTCGGGGCGGTCAGCGCAGCGCGCGGATCGCGCCGGCGACCACGGCGAAGTGGCAGGCCGCCGCGGCCACCACGAGCAAATGGAAGATCTCGTGGAACCCGAACACCGCGGGGAACGGATCCGGCCGTCGCAGCGCGTAGATCACCGCACCCACCGTGTACAGGAGCCCGCCGCCGAGGAGGAGCGCCAGGGCCGCGGGGCCGATGGCGGCGTGGAGCGCCGGCACCACCGGCACGACGAGCCACCCGAGCAGCACGTACAGCGCGGCCATGAGCGCCTTGGGGGCGGTCACCCAGGCGATCGAGAGCCCCACCCCCGCGGCGGCGCCGAGCCAGACCGCGGCGAGCAGCGGTCGCCCGCGGTCGCCGAGCAGGAGGCACAGGGGCGTGTAGGTCCCGGCGATGAGGAGGAAGATCGCGGAGTGATCGACGCGCCAGAGGATTCGCCGCGCCCGGGCAGACCAGGTGGGGCGGTGGTACACGGCGCTCGCGAGGAAGAGCGCGAACAGGCTCGCTCCGTAGGTGAGTGCCCCGGTGCGCGCGGTGCCCGTCTCCGCGTGGACGAACAGCAGCGCCCAGGCCGGAGCCGCGAGGTACGCGGCGATCTCGTGTGAGACGCCGCGGAGCCGCGGCTTCACGCGCGCCACCTCCGTCACCCCTGCCATCCGCTCCCCCGCCATCGCCGCTCCTCCGTCCTCTCTCGAGAGTTGCGGTGACCGCGTCACCGGGGCGTCATCGCGGCGCGACCGGACGGGGCGATGCCCGCGCGGTCGCGCGCAGCCGGGGGGGGACCGCGCGGGGGAGGGTGGGGCGGCGGGCGCGCCGCCGCGCTATCGCATCCTCCGTGGGCACGCTCCGCCTCTTCGGCGCGACGCACCTCGCGATCCTCGCCGCCGTCCCCGTCGTGGCCGCGGCGCTCGCGGCGGCGGCCCGCGCCCGGCCCAGCCTCGCGCGGCCCCTCTGCCGCGCCATCGCCGCGGTGATCGCCGTGAACGAGCTCGTCTGGTACCGGCACGGCGTGTCGCTCGGCTGGCTGAACCCTCCGCACGGGCTGCCGCTCGACCTGTGCGACGTCGTGCTCTGGCTCGCGGTGTACGCGCTCGCGACGCTCAGGCCCTGGGCGCTCGAGGCGGTCTACTTCCTCGGCCTCGCCGGGAGCGGCATGGCGCTCGTCACGCCGGACCTGGCGGACGTGCCGTTCCCGTCCTACGCCGCCATCCAGTTCTTCCTCGCGCACGGGGCGATCGTCGCCTCGGTGCTGTTCTTGGTCCTCGCGGGGCTCCTCCGCCCGCGGCCGGGGGCGTGGTGGCGCACGCTCCTCGGCGTGAACGCCTACGCGCTGGCCGTGGGGGTCGTGAACGCGCGCTTCGGCACGAACTACATGTACCTGTGCGAGAGGCCGCGCTCGGGGACGCTCCTCGACCTGCTCGGCCCGTGGCCCGTCTACATCCTCGGCGCGGACGCCGTCGCGGCCGTGCTCCTGTTCCTCCTCTCCCTCCCATTCCGTGGCGGGAAGGGTCGACGGAGCCGCGCGCCGGGCGAGCTTCGGCTACCATGAGCGGGTGCAAGGCGACGCCGCCCACATCACCGACATCGCCCGCGTGATCCAGCTCGCGGTCGCGCCCGTGTTCCTCCTCACCGCGATCGGCACGATCCTCTCGGTCCTGTCCGGGCGGCTCGCCCGCATCGTGGACCGCGTCCGCATCCTCATCGACCGCGCGTCGAAGCTCCCGCGGGAGGAGCTCGGCTGGATCGAGCGGGAGATCGAGACGCTCCTGCGCAGGCGCCAGCTCGTGAACCTCGCCATCACCTCCGGCACGAGCGCCGCGCTCCTCGTGTGCGTGCTCATCGCGAGCGCCTTCGTCGGCTACCTCGTCGGCGTCGACTTCTCGATCTTCCTCGCCGTGCTGTTCATCGCCGCCATGGGCGCGTTCGTCTCCGCGCTCGTCCTCTTCCTGCGCGAGATCCTCATCGCGGTCTCCACCCTCAGCTTCGAGCTGCCCGGGGAGCGCGAGGCGGCCGGACGCGAGCGCTGAGGAGCGCTCCCCTCCTGCGATCCCCGGGGCGGCCGGGCGCGCGCGTCTCGACGGCGCCCGGACCGTCCGGCGACGGCGACTCGCGGTCGAATCCGCTAGCGGCGGCCGGCGCGGCGCGTGCCGCGCCCGCCCGCGCGGCGGCGGCTGGCGGCGCTCTTGCGCCTCGCGCCCGCGCCGCGGCGGCGGGGCGCG
>NZ_JAKZLF010000019.1 GCF_022808855.1 Anaeromyxobacter soli | reverse complement strand
CCGGCGCGTGCAGGTGCAGGTCGAGATCGCCGGGTCCTGCCCGGTGCCGGCGGTGCGCGGCTTCCTCGTGGTGAAGAAGCTCGGCGCGCTCGGGCAGGTCGCCGAGGCCCGGCCGTCCGTGGAGGAGCTCCGCGCCGGCCGCATCCCGGGCAAGCGCCTCGAGGTCCTGCTCGACACCGCCGAGTCGCTCCAGGCGGTGGAGCGCGCCCTCGCGCAGATCTCCGACATCGCCGCCGTCACGCTCCGCGAGGCGGAGGCGGAGCGCGCCCCCGCGCCGGCCCCGGCGCCCGCGCGAGAGGGGACGCCCGGGGAGGCGAGCCGCACGGTGCGCGTCCGCACCGAGATCCTCGACGGCTTCCTCGACGCGGTGGGCGAGCTCATCCTCGCCACCGCGCGCATCCGCGAGATCGGCCGGGCGCTGCCGGAGGGCGCTCGCCCCGCGCTCGACGAGGGCGTGGACCGGCTGCACGCGATCGTGAAGGACCTGCACGACAAGGTGATGACGGTGCGGATGACGCCGCTCGCCCTCGTCACCGAGCGGCTCCCGCGCACGGCGCGCGACGTCGCGCGCAAGCTCGGCAAGAGCGTGGAGGTGGAGATCCGCGGCGCGGAGATCGAGCTCGACCGCGCCATCCTGGAGGAGCTGTCGGACCCGGTGCTGCACGTCCTGCGCAACGCCGTCGATCACGGCGTCGAGCTCCCCCACCTCCGGCTCCTCGCCGGGAAGCCCGCCACCGGCGCCCTCGCCATCACCGCTCGCCGCGAGCGGGACCGGGTGATCCTCGAGATCTCGGACGACGGGCGCGGCATGAACCCCGAGAAGCTCCGCGCCGCCGCGGTCGCGCGCGGCGCGCTCAGCGCGGAGGACGCGGCGGAGCTCCCCGAGCGCGAGGCGCTCCTGCTCGCCTGCCTGCCGGGCGTCTCGACCGCCGAGACCGTCACCGACGTCTCCGGCCGCGGCGTCGGCCTCGACGCGGTGAAGCGCACCGTCGAGGGGGTGGGCGGCACGCTCGAGCTCGACTCCGTGCCCGGCAAGGGCACGCGCGTCACCTTCCGCCTGCCGCTCACCGTGGCGGTGCAGCCGGTGCTGCTCGTGCGCGTCGGCGAGGAGGTGCTCGGCATCCCCATCGCCAAGGTCCACGGCGCGGCGCAGGTGGCGCTCTCCCGGCTCGAGCGGAGCCAGGGGACGCCGGTGCTGGAGCACGAGGGCGCGCTCGTCCCGGTGCACGACCTCACCCGCCTGCTCGGCTTCCCGGGCGCGCCCTTCGACGAGCGCTCGGTGGTGGTGGCCGACGGCGGCGACGGCGGGCGGGTCGGCCTCGCGGTGGACGCGCTCCTCGGCCAGCACGAGGCGGTGCTGAAGCCGCTCGGCGAGCCGCTCGACCTCGTGCCCGGCCTCTCCGCGGTGACGGTGCTCGGCACCGGGCGGCCGGTGTTCATCCTGGACGTTCAGAGGCTCCTCTCGGCGTGACCTCCTTCGGCCCGCGAGACCTCGACGCCCTCCAGGAGCTCGCCACCATCGGCTGCGGGCAGGCCATCACCGCGCTCGGCAAGCTCGCCGGCCGGCGCATCGAGATGGACGTCCCCGAGGCGTGGGTGGGCGCCGAGGCGGGCGCGATCGCCGTGTTCCTCGGGGGGCTCGGCCAGGACCTCGTCGCCGTCGGCGTGAAGCTCGAGGGGCCGCTCCAGGGCGACCTGCTCCTCGCCCTGCCCGAGGCGGACGCGGAGGGGCTCGCGGCGCTGCTCGGCTTCCCGCCCGGCGCGGGCGAGGGCTGGGGCGGCATGGCCGAGAGCGCCCTCATGGAGTCGGGCAACATCGTGGGGAGCGCCTTCGTCTCCGCCATCGGGACCCTGGTCGGCGAGAAGCTGCTCCTGTCGGTGCCCACCTTCGCGCGCGGCAGCGGCCGCGCCTGCGTCGAGCGGCTCGTCGCCCACGCCGGCTCGATCGCGCTCGCCACCCGCTTCACCCTCGCCGCCGAGGTCGACCGCGGGGCCCTCGAGGGGCTCATCCTCGTCATGCCCGAGCCGGAACGGATCGCGAGGCTCCTCTCGCACCTCGATCTGCGCTAGACACCCCGGCATGGACGAACGCACGCTGCGCCGGCTCCTCGACGGCGTCCGCAATGGCGACACCACCGTCGACGACGCGGTCGCGCACATGAAGCACGCGCCGTTCGAGCGGCTCGGCGACGTCGCCACGATCGACACGCACCGCGCGCTGCGCGTGGGCATGCCGGAGGTGGTGCTCGCCGAGGCCAAGACCGGCGCCCAGGTCGCCGCGATCGCGAAGCAGCTCGCGGCCCGCGGGCCGCTCCTCGTGACGCGCCTCGCGGCGGACAAGGCCGCGCCGGTGAGGCGCGCGGTGAAGGGGGCGAAGTACGACCCGGTCTCGCGCACCCTGCGCAAGGGGCGCATGGACGTCCCGGCGCGCGGGCCGGTCGCGGTCTGCTGCGCCGGGACGAGCGACATCCCCGTCTGCGAGGAGGCGGCGGTGACGCTCGACGTGATGGGCCTCGAGGTGATCCGGGTCTACGACGTGGGCGTCGCCGGCCTGCACCGGCTCCTCGCGCGCCGGGCGGACCTCGAGCGGGCCCGCGCCGTGATCGTGGCGGCCGGCATGGAGGGCGCGCTCCCCTCGGTGGTGGGGGGCCTCGTGGGGCGGCCCGTCATCGGGGTGCCCACCTCCGTCGGCTACGGAGCCTCGCTCGGCGGCATGGCGCCCCTCCTCACCATGCTCAACTCCTGCGCGCCCAACGTCACGGTCGTGAACATCGACAACGGCTTCGGGGCGGCGTTCGTGGCGGGCCTCATCGCGCGCGAGTAGGAGCCTCTCCATGCAGCCTCTGCTCGTCCTCGAACCCATCGGCGGCATCGCCGGCGACATGTTCCTCGCGGCGGCGCTCGACCTGGGCGTCGACCGCGCCCGCCTCGAGGAGGCGCTCCGCTCGCTGGGCGTGCCCGGCTGGCGGCTCGAGGTGCAGCGCCGGAGCGCCTCGGCGATCCTCGGCACGCACGTGGACGTGGTCGTGGAGGGGCAGGAGCCGCCCGCGCGGTCGCTCTCCGAGATCCTCGGCATCCTCGACGCGAGCGCGCTCGCGCCGCGGGTGAAGGCCGCCGCGCGCGGGCTGTTCGAGCGGATCGGCCGGGCCGAGGCGAAGGTCCACGGCGTGCCGGTCGAGGAGGTGCACTTCCACGAGGTCGGCGCGGTGGACTCGATCGTGGACCTGTGCGGCGCGGCGGTGGCGCTCGACCTGCTCGGCTGGCCGCGCGTGGTGTCCGCGCCGCCCGAGCTCGGGCGCGGGATCGCCCGGACGGCGCACGGGCCGGTGCCCATCCCCCCGCCGGCGGTGCTGGAGCTGCTCGCCGGCACGCCCGTGCGGCCCGGCGGGCCTCCCGGCGAGGCGGTCACGCCCACCGGCGCCGCCCTCCTCGCCGAGTTCGCCCAGGTGGGGCCCCTGCCGCCGTTCGTGCCGCGCCGGATCGGCCACGGCGTCGGGACGGTCACCTGGCCGGACCGGCCGAACGTGCTGCGCATGACGCTCGCCGAGGAGGTCCCGCTCGCCCCGGGCGCGAGCCCCGCGGGCGGCGCGCCCGCGGAGGCCGGCGCCGGGGCGCTGTGGGTGCTCGAGGCGAACCTCGACGACTGCCCCGGGCAGCTCGTCGCGCGCGCCATCGAGGCCGCGCTCGAGGCGGGCGCGCTCGACGCGTGGGCCGCGCCGCTCACCATGAAGAAGGGACGCCCGGGGATGCTCCTGGGCGCGCTGTGCGAGGAGCCGCGCCGCGCGGCGGTGACCCAGGCGCTCTTCGCGGAGACCACCACGCTCGGCGTCCGCCGCCACGCGGTCGAGCGGGACGCCCTCGAGCGCACCTTCGAGCAGGTGGAGACGCCCTACGGGGTCGTGCGGGTCAAGGTGGCGTGGCAGGCCGGGCGCGAGCTGGGCGCTCACCCCGAGTACGACGACTGCCTCGCCCGCGCGCGCGAGCGCGGCGTCCCGGTGCGCGAGGTGATGTCCGCCGCCATCGCCGCACATCGCGCCGGGCGCTGAAGGCCGCGGCCGCCGCCTTCGTCGGCGCGTCCGCTCCGCGTGCTAGAGTCACTGCGGGGGAAGCGCGTGGCACGCAAGGAGAAGGCACGGCCGCGGAAGCGATCGGCCCGCGCGACGCCGCGGCGGAGGCCCCCGCGGCCCGCCCCGCGCGTGGACGACGCCGTGCTGCGCGAGGTGTTCCGCACCGCGGCGGTGCCGGCGGTGGTCCTCGAGGACGGCGTGGTGAAGCTCGCGAACGAGGCGTTCGCGCGGGCGCTCGGGCAGGACGCCGACGCGCTCCGCGGCGCGGCGCTCGGCGCGCTCCTCCCGCCGGTGGACGGCGAGGTCCCCACCCCGCTCCCCGGGACGATCCGCAGCTACCGCACGAGCGTCGCCGGCGTGCCCGCCCGCGTCGACGTCTCCGCCGCGCTCACGCCCGCGCAGAGCGGCGCGGTCCTGGGCTCGGCCGCCCTCGCCCTGGCGCTGCCCGACGAGGACACCGCGGTCCCGCGCGTGCTCCTCGCCCTCTCCCGCGAGCTCGCCGAGGCGCGCAGCGAGGACCAGATCACCGCGGCGGTGGCGCGCGCGCTCGAGCTGCTCTTCCCCGCGCGCTCCTTCTGCGTGCGGCTCGTCGATCCGAGGACCTTCGCGCTCACCACCCTGTACGCCCGCGGCCGGCTCCGGCCGCTCGCGCGCGGCCGGCTCGCCCTCAAGGCGATCGCGGTCGAGCGCACCGGCCTCTCGCGCGCGGCGCTCGAGCAGGGCGGCGTCCAGATCGTCGAGCGCGACGTGCCGCTCTTCGCGGGCTGCGACGAGGCGAGCGCGGTCCCGCTCGCCGTGGCGGGGCAGCTCTTCGGCATCGTGAACCTCGAGTACGCGCGCGGCGGCCCGGGCGATCCGCTCTCCGACGCGTCGCTGCTGTACCAGGTGGCGAACCACGCCGCCCTCGGCGTCCGGAACCTGCGCTCGGTCGAGGAGCTCACCTACCTCAAGACCTACCTCGAGGACCTCATCGAGCACGCGAACGCGCTCATCTTCGTGGCGAGCCGGGCGCGCGAGGTGATCGTCTGGAACGCCGCGCTGGTGCGGCTCACCGGGGTCACCCGCGAGGAGGCGCTCGGGGGCGATCTCCTCGCGCGCATCCCGCCGGAGGAGCACGCCGCGGTGGAGGCGGTGCTCGCGCGCGGGCTCTCGGGCGAGTCGGTGGACGGGTTCGAGACGCGGCTCCTCGCCGCGGGGCGCGAGGCGCGCATCGCGGTGAACACCGCCCCCATCTTCGGCGCGGCCGGCGACGTCGAGGGGGTCATCGCCATCGGCCACGACCTCACGCGCGTGCGCTCGCTCGAGGCCGCGGCGGAGCACGCCGAGCGGCTCGCCGGCATCGGCCGGCTCGTCGCGGGCGTCGTGCACGAGCTCAACAACCCGCTCACCGCGGTGAACATGTACTCGGACGTGCTCGTGGAGAAGCTGCAGAACGCCGGGCACGACCCCGCCGACGTGGAGAAGCTCCGCGCCATCCGCGAGGGGGGCCAGCGCATCCAGCGGCTCGCGCGCGACCTCGTCGCCTACGCGAAGCCCTCCGGCGCGCGCGCCGAGCTCGTGGACCTCGCCTCGGTGCTCGACGAGGCGGCGCGGCTCGCGAAGCCCGCCCTCAAGGAGATGAGCGCGGTGCTCGAGCAGCGGCTCGTCCCGGTGCCGCCGGTCGAGGGGAACCGCCCGAGCCTCGTGCACGTCTTCGTGAACCTCGTGCGGAACGCCGCGCAGGCGGTCGGCGAGGGCGGCCGCGTGTCGCTCGCGCTCGAGCAGGACGGCGAGACCGTGAAGGTCGCGGTGCAGGACGACGGCGCGGGCATGCCGCCGGAGATCGCGGCCCGGGCGTTCGAGCCGTTCTTCACGACGCGCCCGGGCGTGGGCATCGGCCTCGGGCTCCCGATCGTGCAGGGCATCCTCGAGCGCCACGGCGGCCGGATCGCCCTCGACACCGCCGAGGGCCGCGGCACCACCGTGACGGTGACGCTGCCCGTCCGCGGCGCCAGCGCCGAACGGTGAACGCTCCGTTCAAACGTTCACGCTGAGGATCGCGTAGCCCTTGAAGGCGGGCAGCACCGTGGAGAGCGAGTAGCCCGACGGGTTCATGGGGATGCGCACGTCGCTGCCGTCGGCGGAGACGAAGCGCGCGCGGCGGGCGTCGCCCGCCACCTGGAGGCCGAGGAACAGGGTCGCGCCCTGGGCGCGCTCCGGGCCGAGCGTGACGAGGTGCGCGTGAACCGCGCCGTCTGTGCGGTCGAGGACCACGAGGAGCGGCTGGCGCGAGGCGACGGACGCCGCCCGGCGTCCCTTGCCGAGGAGCGCCGCGAGCGCGCGCTCGAGCAGCGCCGGGTCCGGCGGCGCGGCGCTGCCCTTCTCCGGCGCGAGCGGCGCGAGGGCGGCGAAGGTCCCCTTCCCCACGCGCACGCCGGCGGGCTTGCCGCCCGGCAAGAACGTCGCGCCTGGCCGCCCGACCTCGTCGGCGCCGGCGGGCTCGCCGAACGCGAGCACCCCCCCGCCTGCCTCGAGCCGCCGCCGGATCTCCTTGGCCTCGAGCGGCGTCACGCCCACGGCGTCGGCGAGCACCACGACCGCCTCCGGCGGCGCGTCCTCGAGGCGGAGCACCACCGGGGCCTGCACGTGCAGCTGCGCGAGCGCCTCCGCCGCGCGCTCGACGGCGGCGCGGTGCCGCCCGCCGGACCAGAGGTCCGCCTCGGCGGAGTAGAGGATCGCGCACTCGGCGACCGGCGTGGTCACGAGGGGCGAGCGGCCCGCGGTGGCGAGCTGGCGGGCGAGCCGCCGCACGGCCGCGACCTCCGTGCCCGGCGCCGCTGCCGGCTCTACGCCGGAGAGGTCGATGCCGCAGCTCGCCGCGACGGCGGCGAGGCGCGCGTGCGGGTGCGCCCCGGCGGCGGAGGCAGCCGCGGGCGCGACCGCCGCGAGGCGGCGGCCCATCGCCGCGCGCAGGAGGCGGAACAGGCCGATCCCGGTCGCGCCGGGCGCGAGGCTCGCCGGGAAGATGGCCGCGTCGGCGTGGCGCGCGGCGCGGAGCTGCGCCGGGCCGACCGCCTCGAACTGGACCACCACCTCGAACGCGCGGGCGGCGGCCCGAGCCGCGTCGCGCGCGCTGCGCGCGTAGTCGGCGACCGCCCGCTCGAGCGCCTCGTTGCGGGTGCGCCAGAAGTCGCGCCCGAACGGGAGGACCTCGAACGAGAGCGCGCCGGAGGCCTGCGCCACGGCCTCGCGCGCGAGGGAGAGGTAGTCGATCGGCTGGAAGTGATCGCCGTACTCGCGGACGAGGTGGCGGGTGAAGGCGCGCTGGCAGTCGGTGCAGAAGCCTGCGCCGAGGAGGCCGAGCGTGAGCGGCGCGTCCGGGCGGTCCAGGCAGACGCCGGCGAAGCCGGCCGAGAGCGCGGCCCGGACCGCCTCGCCGACGCGGGCGCGCTGGCGCTCGGACGACAGGCAGGCGCGCGGGGTGCCGCCCATGCCCGCGATCGTCCCGTCGGCCGCGCGGCACGCCTCGGACGGCGTCGTGGCGCGGCCTGACGGCACGTCGGCGAGCGCGCGGTTCACGAGCGACGCGGGCAACGGCTCCGCGGGCGTGGCGACGAGCGGGTGCGCGTCGAGCGCGGCGGCCGCGCGGGCAGCCTCTTCCGGCAACGCGCCGGGCGCGAGGCGGTAGGGCGCGAAGGTGGTCTCGTTCGGCATGTCCGACGACCGCCCGGACGGAGTGCGGCGCGCTTTCGGCCGCTCACCGGCCAGGCGCTCCGGCGCGCGGAGGCGGAGAGCCTACGACGCAGGCCGCCTCGCGGGCAATTGCCGGGCGAGCGCGGCGGATGCACCGTCTCGCCCGGACGTGCGCGACACGGCCGCGCGGGGCGGCGGGCGCGTCGCGTGTAGGTCGAACGGTGTGCGCGGCGCGCGCACGCCGTCGAATTGACGCCTCTGAAAACCCCGTGATAGGGGATCGAGCACTCGGGCAAGCGCGCGGCAATTCCCTGCGGATTTCCGCGCGTGCCCACGGTCCGGAGGACCCTTCCAGATGGGCGACATGTTCGGAACGCTGGCGAAGCACTACCACGACGGTGGCTGGATGATGCACCCCATCCTCGTGTCGCTGTTCTTCGTGGTGGGGCTCGTCATCGACCGCATCATCGCCCTGTATTTCAGGGCGAACGTCGATAAGGACGCCTTCCTGCGCGGCCTCAAGAAGCACATCTACGCGGGCGACCTCGACAAGGCGATCAGCTTCACCGCCTCGCAGAAGAAGACGCCGCTCACGAGCGTCATCAAGGCGGGGCTCATCAACGTGCCGAAGGGCGATCAGGACGTGCAGGCCGCCATGGACGAGGCGACCCTGCGCGAGTCGCCCAAGATCGAGGCGCGCACGGGCTACCTCGCCATGATCGGCAACGTGGCCACGCTGCTCGGCCTCCTCGGCACCATCGTCGGCCTCATCGGCGCGTTCGGCGCCGTGGCGAACGCCAACCCGGCCGACAAGGCGGCGATCCTCGCCGACTCCATCTCCGAGGCCATGAACTGCACCGCGTTCGGCCTCCTCACCGCGATCCCGGCGCTCGTCGCCTTCTCGGTGCTGCAGGGCCGCACCCAGCACATGATCGACGAGATCAACGAGACCTCGGTCGCCGTGCTGAACCTCATCGTCGCGAACAAGGACAAGATGAAGATGCCCGCGACGGTGTCGACGGGTGACGACGACTAGGACGGATCCCGGCGCTCCCCGCTCGCCCCGTCGGGGCGAGCGGCCCGGGGCGCCCGAGCGACCGTCCGCGGCGCGAGCCACGGGCGGCAGCGGATCCGAGCTCACGCGAGAGGAGGTAGCCAATGGGCGGCGGCGCGATGCCCGAGCAGGGCGGCGGCGGTGGCAAGCGGCGAAAGAAGGCGCTCGACGCGACGATCAACGTCGTCCCGGCGATCGACCTGCTCTCCTGCTGCATCACCTTCCTCCTCTACACCGCGGTCTGGACGCAGGTCTCGCGGCTCCAGGTGCAGCAGCTCGGCACCGGCGCGCCCGAGGTCGAGCAGACCGAGGCGCAGAAGCAGCTCCTCGTGACCCTCGCCATGGGCGAGCGGGGCTTCAACCTCTCGACCTCGGCCGGCACCTCCATCGAGATCCCGAACCTCGGGCGCGGCCAGGACGGCCTCGTGCGCTTCGACCTCAAGGGCCTCGGCGAGCGGCTGAAGGCGCTCAAGGGCGATCACCCGGACGCCGCCGCGGTCACCCTCTCCGCCGAGGACACCGTGCCGTACGGCGACCTCGTGCAGGTCATCGACACGTGCGTCGGCGCGGGGCTCGTCTCCGTCGCCGTCACCGGGGTCTAGAGAGCCGCCATGCCCATCGTCACTCCAGGCAAGCGCCCGGCGAAGCGGTTCGAGAAGTCGAAGATCCTCGGCGGCAAGATGGGCCGCGCTCACAAGGCGACCAACGCGGAGCTGAACGTCGTCCCGATGGTCGACATGATGACGATGCTCGTCATCTTCCTCCTGCAGCAGTTCAGCGCCACCGGCGAGGTGCTGTACATGCAGAAGGACATCAAGCTCCCCGACGCGCAGCACGGGCAGATGATCGAGATGGCGCCGGTGGTGGCGGTGAGCGCCGACCAGGTGGTCGTGACCGGGGTGAAGGTCGCGGACATCCGCGAGCTCGACTCCGACTCGGGCTACCTCAACATCCCCGCGCTCGAGGAGCGGCTGCGCGACGAGAAGAAGCGCTGGGAGTTCATCCACCAGCAGGACCCCGAGAAGAAGTGGGACGGGGTGGTGAACATCCAGGCGGACAAGGCGGTGCCGTTCCGCATCGTGAAGCGCGTGATGTACTCCTGCGGCGTGGCCGGCTACTTCAACGTGAACTTCGCGGCGCTCGACCTCGGCGGCCTCACCGCCACCTCGAGCGGCGCCCCGACGCCCGGCATCTGAGCGCTCGCCCGGCCGCGATCGCCCCCGCCTACGGCGCGGGGCGCCGGCCGCGGCGCGGCTCTTCCGCGCGCCACGCGGCGCCCGCGGGCGCTCGGGACGCCCGAACATCCCCAACGCTTGCCAAAAAGCGCAACGGGCCGGTACTATCCGGGCTCCGCCGCGGCGTTCCGTCGCGCAACCAACGGATATTCCAAGAAATATCCGAAGATTCGGATTCCCGGACCATGAACATCTCCCACCTGCTTTCACGCCTCGCCGTCGCCGCAGCGCCGCACCACGGCGGGGGCGAGGCGAACCTCGTCCTGCCGGACCTCGGGTCCGAGACCTTCCTCGGCGGTGTGACGGGGCACTCGCTCCTCCTCGTCGGCCTCCTCGTCTGCGCGCTCGGCCTTGTCTTCGGCCTCGTCGTCGCCCGGCAGCTCAAGGCGCTGCCCGTGCACCGCTCGATGCGGGAGATCTCCGAGCTCATCTACGAGACTGCGAAGACCTACCTCGGCACGCAGGGCAAGTTCATCGCGATCCTGTGGGCCTTCATCGCGGTGATCATCGTCGCGTACTTCGGCTTCCTCACCACCGGCCCCGAGGGGCAGCAGGGGATGGGGCTGGGCCGGGTGGCGATCATCCTCCTGTTCTCGCTCGTCGGCATCATCGGCTCGACCGGCGTCGCCTGGTTCGGCATCCGCGTGAACACCTACGCGAACAGCCGCGCCGCCTTCGCCTCGCTGGGCGGCAAGCCGTTCCCGACCTACGCCATCCCGCTCAAGGCCGGCATGTCGATCGGCACGATGCTCATCAGCGTCGAGCTGCTCATCATGCTGTTCATCCTCCTCTTCATCCCGCGCGACCTCGCCGGCCCCTGCTTCATCGGCTTCGCGATCGGCGAGTCGCTCGGCGCGTCCGCGCTCCGCATCGCCGGCGGCATCTTCACGAAGATCGCCGACATCGGCTCGGACCTGATGAAGATCGTCTTCAAGATCAAGGAAGACGACGCGCGTAACCCCGGCGTCATCGCCGACTGCACCGGCGACAACGCGGGTGACTCGGTCGGCCCCTCCGCGGACGGCTTCGAGACCTACGGCGTGACGGGCGTCGCGCTCATCACCTTCATCCTGCTCGCCATCTCCAACCCGGCCGTGCAGGTGAAGCTGCTCGTCTGGATCTTCGCGATGCGCATCATGATGGTCATCGCGTCGGTCGTGTCCTACTGGATCAACGAGGCCGTCGCGAAGGGCCGCTACGCCACCGCGACGGTGATGAACTTCGAGGCGCCGCTCACCGCGCTCGTGTGGCTCACCTCGGTCGTCTCGGTGGTCCTCACCTACGTCGTCTCGTACCTGCTCATCGCCGACCTCGGCGACGGCACGATGTGGTGGAAGCTCTCGACGATCATCACCTGCGGCACGCTCGCCGGCGCGATCATCCCCGAGATCGTGAAGGTCTTCACCTCCACCTCCTCCGGCCACGTGAGGGAGGTCGTCACGGCCTCCCGCGAGGGCGGCGCGTCCCTGAACGTCCTCGCCGGCCTCACGGCGGGCAACTTCTCCGCGTTCTGGATGGGCCTCGTCATCACCGCCCTCATGGCGGCCGGCTGGGGCGTCTCCACGCTCGGCCTCTCGGACCTCATGATGGCCCCGGCGGTGTTCGCCTTCGGCCTCATCGCCTTCGGCTTCCTCGGCATGGGCCCGGTGACCATCGCGGTCGACTCCTACGGCCCGGTCACCGACAACGCGCAGTCCGTCTACGAGCTCTCGCTCATCGAGAACGTCCCGAACGTCCACGCCGAGGTGAAGAAGGAGTTCGGGTTCGAGCCGAACTTCGACAAGGCGAAGCACTTCCTCGAGGAGAACGACGGCGCCGGCAACACCTTCAAGGCGACCGCCAAGCCGGTGCTCATCGGCACGGCCGTCGTCGGCGCGACGACGATGATCTTCTCGATCATCGTGGCGCTCACGAGCGGCCTCACCGCCAACCTCGAGAAGCTCTCCATCCTGAACCCGCTCTTCCTGCTCGGGCTCATCATGGGCGGCTCGGTGATCTACTGGTTCACCGGCGCGTCCACGCAGGCCGTCTCCACCGGCGCCTACCGCGCGGTCGAGTTCATCAAGGCCAACATCAAGCTCGAGGGCGTCGAGAAGGCCTCCGTCGAGGACTCGAAGAAGGTCGTCGAGATCTGCACGGTCTACGCGCAGAAGGGCATGTTCAACATCTTCCTCGTCGTGTTCTTCGCGACGCTGTCCTTCTCGTTCGTCGACGAGTTCTTCTTCATCGGCTACCTCATCTCGATCGCGATCTTCGGCCTGTTCCAGGCGATCTTCATGGCGAACGCCGGCGGCGCCTGGGACAACGCGAAGAAGGTCGTCGAGGTGGAGCTCAAGGCGAAGGGCACCGCGCTGCACGACGCGTGCGTGGTCGGCGACACCGTCGGCGACCCGTTCAAGGACACCTCGTCCGTCGCGATGAACCCCATCATCAAGTTCACGACGCTCTTCGGCCTCCTCGCCGTCGAGCTCGCGATCAAGATGGAGCTCGGGACGCGCGTCACCCTCGCGGCCGTCTTCCTCGCCGTCGCGCTGTTCTTCGTCTACCGCTCGTTCTACGGGATGCGCATCCAGGTGGGCATGAAGGCGGCGGGCGAGACCTCGGCGAGCCCGGCGGCCCATTAACATGTGCGCGGAGCGCATCGCTCCGCAGGGCAAGTGGGCGGCGCTCGCGAGCGCGTGCGCCGCCCTCAAGGTGTTCCCGCTCCACGGCGTGGCCGTCCTCCCCGGGACGCCCACGCCGTTTCACGTCTTCGAGCCCCGCTACAAGGCGCTCGTGAAGGACGCGCTGGCCGGGGATCGCGTGGTCGCGATCCCCGCGCTCTACACCAAGGCCGACGCGCAGCGGCTCCGCCCGCGCCTCAAGCCCATCTGCGGGGCCGGCATCATCGAGGCCGAGCAGGAGTACCCCGACGGCCGCTACGACATCCTCGTGCGCGGCCTCGCCCGCGTGCGGCTCGTCGAGGAGCACGTCACCGAGAAGGCGTACCGGGAGTGGAAGGCGGAGATCCTCGAGGAGATCTGGCCGCAGGGAGGCGCCGCCGCGCTCGCGCCGGAGCTCGAGGCGCTCCGCCAGCTCGTCTACGAGCTCTCGACGCGGCTCCCGGCCGAGTCCGGCGCGCCGCAGCTCGCCGAGGCGGTCGCGCAGATGAGCGATCCCTCCGCGATCGTGGACCTCGTGGGCGCCGCGGTGGTCTCCGACCCCGAGTCGCGCCAGAAGGTGCTCGAGGAGCTCGCGGTCGCGCGGCGGCTCGAGTACGTGCTCGAGGAGGTCGCCGGCGTCGTGCTGGTGCTCTCGAAGGGGAAGAACCCGCGGGTGTGAGGCGGCTGTTCCGCGGGGCGCCGTCACGGACGGAGGGGCGATGGACGGGGACAGCGCGCGCGGGACGCCCGCGGCCGAGGCGCGGGGCGGGATTGCACGCACCGTGATCGAGATCTTACGGGCGCTGCGGCTGCACCAGTGGGCGAAGAACGTCCTCGTGTTCCTCCCCCTCGTGGCGGCCCACCGGCTGCGGGAGCCGGAGGAGGTGCTCCGCGCCGCGCTCGCCTTCGTCGCGTTCGGGCTCGTCGCCTCGGGCGTCTACGTCACGAACGACCTGCGCGACGTCGAGGCGGATCGGTTGCACCCGCACAAGCGCCTGCGGCCGTTCGCCTCCGGGGCGCTGTCGGCCCGCGTGGGCGCCGCGCTCGCGCCGCTCCTGTTCGTCGCGGCCTGGACCGTGGCAGTCCCGCTCCCCCTCGCTTTCAGCCTGCTCGTGGCGGGCTACCTCACCGCGGCGCTGGCGTACTCGTTCGGCCTCAAGCGCCAGCCCATCGCGGACGTGCTCGTGCTCGCGATCCTGTACACGACCCGGATCTTCGCGGGCGCTGCGGCCACCGGGATCGTGGTGTCGGAGTGGCTCGCGACGTTCTCGATGTTCCTGTTCCTATCCCTCGCCTTCCTGAAGCGCGCGAGCGAGCTCGTCTCGAGCGACGACACGCTCCCCGGGCGCGGCTACCAGCGCGTCGACCGGGAGATGGTGTTCACGATGGGAATCGGGAGCGGCTATCTCTCCGTGCTCGTCCTCGCGCTGTACGTCTCGAGTCCGGACGTGCGCCACGTCTACAGCCACCCCCACGTGCTGTGGGCCCTCTGCCCGCTCCTGCTCTACTGGCTCTCGCGGCTCTGGTTGCTCGTGCGGCGGGGCGAGATGCACCACGACCCCCTCGTCTTCGCCATGCGGGATCTCCCGAGCTACGGCGTCGCCGGGGCGTCCGCCCTCGTGATCCTCATCGCCTCCTGACCTCACCTCCGAAGGGAGGAGCCATGCCCGAGCCGCTCGGCCAGCCCACGCCAAGGAGCACCCCCTCGCCGGCCGCGCGCGGCGCGCCCGACCCGCGGCGGCGCATCGCCGCCGCCTACCCGGGCGGCGCGGGCCTGTACGCGAGGCTCCGCTTCCTCATCATCCGCGAGAACATCCTCGCACCCATGGACGCGCTCCTCCCAGCCCGCGGGCGCATCCTCGAGGTCGGCTGCGGCTTCGGGCTCTTCGCCGGCTACTTCGCCGCGCGCGGCGAAGGACGGGAGGTGCTCGGCGTGGACCGCGACGCGCGCCGGATCTCGCTCGCGTCGCGGATGTCCGAGGCGCTCGGCCTGCCGGCGCGGTTCGCCGTGAGCGACGTCCGCGCGCTGCCCCAGGCGGAGCGCTTCGACGGGGCTTACGCGCTGGACGTGCTGCACCACGTCCCCGCCGAGCACCATCTCGGCGTACTGCGAGACGTGCGGGACCGGCTCGCGCCGGGCGCCACCCTCCTCGTGAAGGAGATCGCGACCGCGCCGCGCCTCGGGCTCGCGTTCACCTGGGCGCTCGATCGCGTGATGGCGCCCCAGGACCAGCTCAGCTATCGCTCGCCCGAGGACTGGCTGGCGCTCCTCGCCGAGGCTGGGTTTCGCGCGAGCGCGCGGCGCATCCGAGACGTGCTGCCCTACCCACACGTGCTCATCGAGTGCGTGCGGGAGTGACGGACGGGCGGCGGTGCACGCCGCCGCTCAGCGGGCGTTGGCGGTCGACGCGCCGGCGGAACAGACGGTGTACTGCGGGTACGCCGGGTGGGTGACGGGCTCCGCGCAGCTCGGCGCGGCCGAGCGTTTGTGGAAGGCGATCCCGCGCTCGCGCAGCGAGGGCTCGAGCCCCTCGAACGGACCGAAATAGATCTCGAGCGGCTGCGGCATCCGCGCGAGGCTGTCGAGGTGCGCCGCGAGGACCGTGGTGCCGATCGTGCGGGCGCGGTGCTGGGACGCGAGCGTGAGGGCGCTCCCGGCCAGCGCGAGCGCGAGGCCCGCAGCGGCGAGGGCGCGCCGGCGAGCGCGCAGCGCGACGACCGCCGTGAGGATCGGGACGAGCCAGAGCTGCGGCACGTACCGCGCCCACCAGGCCTCGGGGTTCACGAGGACGCTCGCGACGAGCGCCGCTCCGACGAGCCAGGCGGGATCCCGCCGCGTCTCGGGCGCGCGCCAGAGGAGCAGGAGCGTCGTCGCGAGGGCGACGAGCAACGCGCCGCTGAAAAGCGGGCCGAAGCCGCCGACGCGCAGGTCGACCACACCGAGCCAGGCGAGCTCGCCCTCCACGACTCGGAACGGAGCCTTCGGGTGGACCTCCGCACCGTCACACGCGCCGAAGGTCGCGATCGCGAGGGCTGACAGGCGATCCCGCCCGCGCAGGGCGGACGGGGTGTTCGCGGTCATGAAATCGATCTTCCCCGGTCCCATGATCGGGAAGAACGGATGCCCGTGCTCGCGGGCGTTCGTCACGTAGGGCGCGTAGCCGACGAGGGCGACCGCGAGCGGGATCGCGACCGCGAGGGCCACGGCGTACCGCCGAACTCCCGGCGCGCGGGTGAGGAGGCCTATCGCGACGAACGCGAGAGCTGCCCCAACCGCGTACACCACGCCCGTGAACTTGAGGTTGGGGAGATACAGGGCTGCGCCAGCGAGGCCCGTCGCGGCGGCGAGGCGCAGCCCCGGGATCCCCACGAGGAGCATGGCGGCGAGGAGGATCGTGATGGTGGCCGCAAGCTGCCCGTCCACATAGAGCGAGAAGAGCTGCGCAACGGCTACCGGGTTCAGCGCCGCCGCTGCCGCGATCGCCAGCGATGTGAAGGGGCCGAGGCCCGCCCGCGCGCGCGCCGCCGCGAACACGAAGCAGAGCGCCGCCGCGATGAGCACGACGTTCATACCCTTCGCGGCCTGGAAGGGAATCCCGAGACGGTAGAGCGCCGCGGCGACCTCCCACGACGCCTTCGGATAGTGATCGATCCAGAACGCGAACCCTTCGCTTCGGAAGGGATCGCCGACCACGTGGAACGGGTTCCAGCCGCGGGCGAGGTCGTCGATGGCGGGCGCGTGGTAGGCGAGCCCGTCCCAGGACATGTCGAAGAAGCGGGAGGCGAGGGCGCACGACGCGGCCCACCCGAGGAGCGGCAGCGCGGCCACGAGCCACAGCGCGGCGCGCGAGCGGACGCCCGCGTCGCGGGCCGCCCACGTCGAGAGCGACGCCCCCGCCGCGAGCGCGATCACCGCGTGCGCAGGCCCGATGGGAACGCCGATCGCGAACCCGGCCGCCGCGAGCAGGATCATGACCGGAGCGGGCGCGAAGAGCCCCGCTCCGACGGCGGCAACGAGGGAGCCCGGCGCCGTCGCGCCGGCGCCTCGCGGCGCGGCCGTCGTCTTCATTGCAGCTCCGCCGCGTTCCGCCCCACCCCGTAGTACGTGAACCCCGCCGCCCGCATCTTCGCGGCGTCCCACACGTTCCGGCCGTCGAGGAGCACCGGCTGGCGCAGGAGCGCCTTCAGGCGGGCGAGGTCGGGCTGGCGGAACTCGTTCCATTCGGTGACGAGCATGAGCGCGTCGGCGCCCTCCGCCGCCGCGTAGGGCTCGTCGGCGAGCACGACACCGCGGCCGTCGAAGAGCCGCTCCGCCACCTCGGCGGCCACCGGATCGTGGGCGCGCACCCGGGCGCCCGCGCCGAGGAGCCCCTCCACCACCGAGATCGCCGGCGCCTCGCGCATGTCGTCGGTCTTGGGCTTGAAGGCGAGCCCCCACACCGCGATGGTCTTCCCGGCGAGCGAGCCGAAGTGCTTCGTGGCCTTCTCCACGAGCCAGCGCTTCTGGCGCTCGTTCACGCGCTCCACCGAGCGGAGCAGGTCGAAGTCGAGGCCCACGTGGCGGGCCATGGTCATGACGGCGCGCACGTCCTTCGGAAAGCAGGAGCCGCCGAAGCCCACGCCGGGGAAGAGGAACGGGTGGCCGATGCGGCGATCGGAGCCGATGCCGCGCCGCACCTGATCCACGTCGGCGCCGAGCCGCTCGCACAGCGCGGCCATCTCGTTCATGAAGGAGATGCGCGTCGCCAGCATGGCGTTCGCCGCGTACTTGGTGAGCTCGGCGGAGCGCAGGTCCATGAACAGCACCGGCTGCTCGGCGCGGACGAACGGCGCGTACAGCTCGGCCATCACCGCGCGGCCGCGCTCGGAGGCGACGCCCACGACCACGCGGTCGGGCCGCATGAAGTCCTCGATGGCGGCCCCCTCCTTGAGGAACTCGGGGTTCGAGACCACGTCGAACGGGTGCTGCGCGACGCGCCCCAGGGCCTCGGCGACCTTCTCCGCGCTGCCGACCGGCACGGTGCTCTTGTCCACCACCACGCACGGGCGGGTGAGGTGCCGGCCGATGTCCTCGGCCGCGGAGAGCACGTACTGGAGGTCCGCCTCGCCGTTCTCGCCGGGCGGGGTGCCCACCGCGATGAATGCGACCTCCGCGCCCCCGATGGCCTCGGCGTAGGAGGTCGTGAAGGTGAGCCGCCGCTCCTTCACGTTGCGGCGGACGAGCTCCTCGAGGCCGGGCTCGTAGATCGGGATCCCGCCGGCGCGCAGCGTCTCGATCTTGCGCGCGTCCACGTCGAGGCAGACGACGGTGTGGCCGGTCTCGGCGAAGCAGGTGCCGGTGACGAGGCCGACGTAGCCCGTGCCGACGACAGCGATCCGCATGTGTGCTCCCCCAGGAAAAAGCGCCCGGAGGGTAGCACGGAGCGGCCGGCTCAACGAGCGGCGGTGCGAGCGTGCGCCGGCGCGGCGCCGCCCGCTTCCGGGGGCGCCCTGCGCAGCGCATGCGCCGCGGCGGCGGCGAGCCAGGCGGCGGCGAGCGAGAGCGCGAGCACGTTCGCGTAGTTCCCCACGAGCACGTGCTTCTGCGTCTCGACGAGCCCGTCGGCGAGCGAGACCGGGTACTGCAGGACGCCGAAGAGCGCGAGGAGCCCCGCCGGGCGCGCCGCGCCGGAGCGCCGCGCTGACGCGAGGAGCGGCGAGGCGGCCGCGAGGAGCGAGAGCGCGAGCACGGCCCGCCCGAGCCGGTGGAAGACGCCGGTCCAGAAGCGGAACGGGAACAGCTCGGCGTAGGACGCGAGGCCCGGCGCGCGCTTCGAGAGGTAGGCGAGGTCCACGTCGGCGCCCTTCGCCACCGCGCGGGCGACGAGCGCGGCGGCGGCGCGCGGGTGCGTCGCGAGGAGGCCTGCGGCGGCGGCGAGCGAGCCGGGCGCGCGCTCGAGGCAGGCCGGCCCCTCGGGCCGCACGTAGGCTCGCACGCCGATGCAGTCGCGATCGACCGGCGCCCCGCGCACACGCACCTCGGCGAGCTCCGCGTCGGAGAGCGGGAGGAGCGCGCCGTAGTAGAGCGCCTGGTAGGCGTTGAGCCGCGTCGTGGCGCGGTTCACGAGGGGCGGGACGACGGCGACGGCCTGGGCGAGGAGGAGGGCCGCGACCGCCAGCGCGCGAGTGGCCGCCGTCCGCGCACTGAGCGCGTCCCACAGGAAGGGCGCCGCGAGGAGCGGCAGGTAGAAGAAGGCGGGCTTCGCCGCCCCCACGAGCGCGGCCACGGCGAGCGCGGCGAGCGCGTCCCAGCGCGATCGCTCCCGCGCCGCGCGCCACGTGAGGAGCGCGAGGAGCGGCAGGAACACGATCGCGACCTGGTCCTCGAAGGCGCTGTTCAGGAACGCGACGAAGCTCGTCTCGAGCGCGACGAGGCCGAGCAGGAGGGCGAGCACCACCCCCGCGGCGGGCGCCTCGGCGGCGGCGGCAGCGACGAGCGCGACGACGCCCGCGACGAGCAGCGCGCGGAGCGGCAGGGAGCCGACGACGAACGAGTACTCGCGGTCGCGCGTGACGAGCCCGTCGAGGGCCACCTGCGCCGCGAGGATGGGCTTGTAGGACGAGGCCGTCATGCCCGGGTGGACCCGCGGCGCGTCCGGGGCGAGCTCCCAGCGGTCGTGCCACTCGCCGAGGATGCGGCGCTCGCGCTCGGGGGTGTCGTAGGGCGGCCAGTTCGTCGCGAACCCGACCGGCTTCTCGAGGAGGAAGTAGGTCGAGCGATCGAAGTCGCCGTTGTCCGCGAGCCCGGTGCCGAGGTGGAGGAGCGAGAGCGCCGCGAGGGCGGCCGCGTAGGCCCCCACGCCGACGCGTCTCGCTCGCTCCGGGGTCACGGCGCGACCACGAGCCTCGCCGCGGCATCCACGCCGCGCAGGTGGCGGAGCTGGGCCGGGTCCTTCGCCGCCTCCACCACCCGCTCGACGGCGAGCCGCTCGGCGACGCCGAGCGCCGGGCGCACCCGCGCCGCCGCGTCCGCGATCTCGGGGTAGAAGTGCGCGGCGAGCTGGCTCGAGCCGAAGAGCGCGCGCGACAGCCGCAGGTCCGCGGCGCGGGCGTGGAGGTAGCGGACGTCGAGCTCGAGGCGGAGCAGCTCGCGCACGTCCACGAAGGTGATGAGCGGCGCGAAGAGTCCCAGGCCCGCCTGCTCCGCGACCGTCGCGAGGAGCGCGTCCTCGGCCGACGGCCGGGCGGCCCCCGGGCCAAACGCCCGGTGCGGCCGGCCGCGCTCGAAGAGTGGCCCCTCCGCCGGGCCACCGGGCCACAGGGCGTCCTGCACGGCGATGGTGATGCGCTCGTCTGCGAGCACCGCCGTGCGGCCCTCGTGCTCGGTGCGCTCCACGTGGAGCGCAGGCACCCGGGAGACGAGCTGCTCGCGGTCGGCCGGCCGCATCGCGATGCGTACCTCGCCCACCGGGCGGAACGCCATGTGCGGGTAGAGCCAGTCCACGTAGGCGGCCGCGTCGAGCAGCACGACCGGCAGCTCCGGCGCCTCGCGCAGCGCGTTGCGCAGGGAGACGAGCTTCAGGACGTTGTCGTTCACGACCCCCTGGTAGTTGCCGAGCAGGCGCTCGCGGAACGCCTCCGGCAGGCCTGCGCCGAGCCGCGTCGTCTCGAGCTGGTACGAGGCGAGCGGCCCGAGGCCGTGCGCCTCGAGGACGTCGCCGAGGAGCGAGAAATCCGCGTCGGGCAGCGCCCGCGGGGGGGTGAAGTCGGTGAGCGCGCGCAGGGCGTCGAGCAGGGCCACGGCCGCCATCTAACCCGTCCGGCGCGGCGCGGCAATCGGCCAATCGAGAGGCGCAGAGCCCCGCCGACGACTCGACGCGCGCGGGGCCCGTGGGCATGTCCACGTTGTGGTGACAAGGGAGGAAGGAATGATCGAGCTCGACGGAACGCTCTCCGAGCTCGCCCGCTACAAGAGCGGCAGCGAGCCCATCGTCAGCCTGTACCTCGACATCCGTTGGAAGGACGAGCAGCAGCGCGAACGCGTCCGGCTGTTCGTGCAGGAGCGAATCCGGCAGACCCTCGCGCACTACCTACCGGAGAGCCCGGGCCGCGCGGGGCTCGAGAAGAACCTGAGGCGGATCCAGGAGCAGGTGAACGGCCTGCTCGGCCAGGAGTACGAGGAGAACAAGAACGGGCTCGCGCTGTTCGCGTGCGACGCGCTCGGCCTGTGGCAGCCGCACTTCTTCCGGCGGTCGTTCGAGAACGCGCTCACCACCGACGCCATCCCGCACCTCACCCAGCTCGCGCGGCTCCAGGACGACGTCGCGCCGGCCATCGTGGTCGCGCCGAGCCAGGAGGGCGCGGACATCTACCACGTGTCCCTCGGCGATCTCGCCGTCGAGGCGAACCTGCGCGGCTTCGTCCCGCGCCGCGAGCGCGACAACTTCAACGCGGGCGGCTCCGGGCGGCCGCGGGCGCAGTACGAGCGGGAGACGAAGGAGGTCCGCCACCACGAGAACTACGTCCAGAAGAACCGGCGCGCCGCGGCGGCGGAGGTGACCGCCTTCTACGACCAGCACCGGCAGGCCTATGTCGTGCTCGTCGGCACCGCCGAGACGCTGGCCGCCTTCGAGCGCGAGCTTCCGGAGCGGCTCAAGGAGCGCATCATCGCGCGGCTCCCGCGGCCGCGGGACTGGGAGTCCGGGGACGGGATGCGGCGCGACGGCATCGTGAAGGGCGCCGTGAAGGCGCTCGCCGAGCGGGAGAAGCTGGACGAGCACGACGCCATCGAGCAGGTGGTGGCCCAGTCGCTCCGCGGCGCGCTCGGCGTGCTCGGCCCGAGCGACGTGGTCGAGGCGCTGAACCAGGGGCGCGTGCACCGGCTCGTCATCGAGGAGTGCTTCGACGGCACGGGCTGGCGCTGCGAGAACTGCCTCGCCATCGGCGCGAACGCGGAGTCGGCGGAGTCCTGCCCCTACTGCGGCGGAGAGCTCCACGCGGTGCGCGACCTCGGCGAGGCGATCGTGGCGCGCGCGCTCCTCGACGGCGCCGCCGTGGAGGTGGTCGCCCACGCGAACAAGCTCCACAGCTACCGGGGCGTGGGCGCGTTCCTCCGTCAGACCGCGCAGACCGGGCTCCGCGGCGCGAGCCCGCCCTACCCGAGCGCGCCGGGGGCGAGCCAGTAAGGAGGCCCGCGGATCGTCACGCGCCCCGCTCGCCCTCCGGCGCGGGCGGGGCGCGCCTCACCCCACGTCGAGCGAGGGCGGCACCGGCTCGAGCGCCTCCTGCGGGAACTGCGGCTCCGCGGCGCGCCCGGCGCGCGCCGGCTCGAGGACCGCGATGAGCGACAGGGCCGGCAGCGGCAGCACCCGGTCCACGAGCCGGAAGAGCGGCGTGAGGAGGTTCAGGGCGACGATCTGCAGGAGCCCGAAGGAGCGGCGCTTGAGGAGCTTGCCGTTGAGCCACCACGCGGCGGTGCCCACGCGGTTGAAGCGCAGCACCTCCCTCACCTCGAAGCCGCTCTCGATTGCGAGCACCCGGAGCGACGCCTCGGTGTAGCGCCGCTTGTGGCCGAGCACCTCGTCGAGGGTGCCGAGCAGCTCCGGCCCCTGCGGCACGAGCACCACGGCGCGGCCGCGCTCGGAGAGCACCGCGCGGATGTTCTCGAGGGCACCCTTGTCGTCCTCCACGTGCTCGATGACGTTGAGGCACACCACCGTGTCGAAGCCGCCCTCGACCTTCGGGAACGAGCCGGCCGCGGTGACGTCGGTGAGGGCGACGTCGAGGTAGGGCCGGTCGGCGGTGAGGCTGCGCAGGGTCTGGAGATAGAGCGGGTTGATGTCCGAGGCGACGTAGCGGCTGCGGGGGATGAGCTGGCGGGTGAGGTTGCCCGTGCCGCTGCCGATCTCGAGGATGCGCTGGCCGCAGAACGGGCGGATGGTGTCGGCCATCCAGGCGTTGAAGCGCGGCGCGCGCGCGAGCCGCCCGAGGATCTGCGAGCCGTGGGCGTCCTTCGCGTAGATCTCGTCGGAGAGCCAGAAGCGCAGGATGGCGAACAGCGCCTTCAGGCCGTCGCGCCAGTTGATCTTCTTGCCTTCCTGGTAGGTGCGCCCCGAGTAGCTGATGGGCACCTCGAAGATGCGCGCCTCGCGCTTCGCGAGCTTGATGGTGAGCTCGGGCTCGAGGCGGAAGTCGTTCGAGCGCAGCGGCAGCGACTTGAGGAGCTCGGTGCGGACGGCCTTGTAGCAGGTCTCCATGTCCGTCAGGTTCACGTTCGTCACCCAGTTGGTGAGGAACGTGAGGAGCCGGTTACCGAGCTCGTGGCGGAAGAGCAGCGCGCGCCGCGCCTCGCCGCCCGCGAAGCGGGAGCCGAACACCGCGTCGGCCTGCTCCTCCACGAAGACCTTCACGATGCGGAGCAGGTCCTTCGGGTGGTACTCGAGGTCGGCGTCGTGGATGACCGAGAGCTCGCAGTCGGCGTCGGCGAGCGCGGTGCGGATGGCCGCGCCCTTCCCGCCGTTCACGACGTGCTCGAGGAACACCCACTCGATCCGCCCGGTGCGCCCGTGGCCGCGGAGCCGCACGCCCTCCGCGACGGGCCCGTTCTCGTGCCAGGCGATGCCGCGCTGCGCCGCGAACGCCGCGAGCGCGCCCGCCGTGCCGTCCTTGGAGGCGTCGTTCACCACGATGACCTGCACGCGCTCGAGGTGCGGCGAGGTCTCGAGGAGCTCGAGCCGCGCGAGCGAGGTCGCTACGAGGTGCTGCTCGTTGAAGACGGGGACGAGGACGGACAGGGACGTCATGACCGTCCGGTTCTACCAGACCCTGGCTGCCCCCGGAACGAGCGGGCGGGCGGACGCATCCGCAAAGGATCAAGGCCGGCGGCCGAGCGGCATCGCCAGCTGCACGCCGAGCCGGAGGTTCGGCTCGTTGCGGAGGAAGTCGCGGTCCCAGCGGTAAGTGGCCGCCGCCTCCCACGAGACGTCCACCGGCCCCGCGAAGAAGACCTGGCGCACCGCCGCGGTGACCTCCGTGTCGTGGGAGATCTCGCCGGGGTTGTTCGGGTCGATGACGAGCCAGAACACGGGCTCGTTCCGGCGCACCCGCTCGAGGTAGCCGCCGATGCGGCCGCGCTTGCCGAACACGTCGAGCGCCACCAGCTGCGAGTCTGCCCCCGGCCCGATCCACGCGCCGAGGAGCTGGCCCTGGTACGTGTAGGAGAGGTCGTTCCCGTGGATGTAGTAGACCGGCTGCCCCCGGCTGCTGGTGACCGGGCGGAACTCCTGCAGGTCGGTGTACTCGGCGTGGAAGCGCACCCAGCGCTCGCCGAGGCGCGCGACCTTCTGGAGGCCGAGCGTGTACGCCTGCGTGTGGTCCGGCTCGCGGATGAAGCCCGCCCACGAGTTCTCGTGATCCTCGCGGGCCCACTCTAAGTAGATCTCGAGCCCGCTCTCGGGGAACGCCCAGCGGCCGAACGCGGAGGCGAGCTGGTTGTCGCGCGGGTTGTCCCCCTGCGGGCCGCCGTACCAGGAGCTGAGGTTCTTCTTCTCGAAGCTCTGGAAGAACGGAAACCAGTCGCGGACGCGCAGGTCGTCCCACACCTGGAGCTGAACGCGCGCGAGGCCGAGCGACAGGCGCGGCAGCCAGCGCGGGGTGTAGTCCACCACGAGCGCGGTGAGGAGCGGGTGCGTCGGCGTCGTGACGTAGCGCGTGCGGTCGAGCCGCCCCCAGAGCACCTTCGCCTCCACCGTTCCGATCCAGATGTCGGCCGGGCGCGAGGTGCCGACGAAGGCGTGGGGGAACCCGGCGGCGGCCGAGGACATCACGATGGAGTTCCGGATGCCCGGCCCGAACCAGAGGTTCTCGGTCGAGACGCCGGCGGCGACGTTCCAGACGTCGAGCCTCAGGTAGCTCTGGCCGGGCGCCCAGAAGGTCGGGGTCCCCGCCCCGAAGCGCTGGGGATAGTCGATCGTGTCGCCGTACCAGGCGTTCTGGAAGCGGAGATCGCCGGTCTTGCCGTTCGGGACGAGCGTGAAGTCCCGGTTCTGCGAGACCGCGACCTCGGGGGCGAGCGCGAAGGAGAGCGGCCCGTAGCGTCCGGCGACGCCCACCGTGGCGAACGCCGAGACGCCGCGGCCCGCCCACAGGAGGCCGTCGTTCGCGCCCTCGGGGAAGCGGGAGTTGAACGTGCCCTCGAGCCGGGCGGGGAGCGCCGTGAGGAAGCGCTCGCCGTCCGCGGGCGCGGGCGCGACGTTCCAGGGGAGCGCGACGGCGGCGCAGGTCTCTTCCAGGCGGAACCCGCCGCGCCGGATGAGGCGCGGCTCGGGCGCGACCGCGCCGACCAGCTCGCCGACGCGGGCGAGGTCGTCGGCGGGGTCCCGGAACCCGTCCACCGCGAAGGTCGCGGCCGGCGTGCAGCGCGTGTCGTCGGCCGCTGGCGCGACGGCGGGGAGCGAGAGAGCGAGGACGAAGGCGAGGGCGAGCGGTCGGGAGCGCATGGAGGCGGCGCGACTCTACGCGAACGGATCGCGCGAAGGGAGAACCCTTTCCCTACCGCTGTGCCGTCGGTGGCCCCTCGAGGATGTACGAGGTGTCACCCCGCTGCCGGAACAGCTTCGGCTCGCTCACGTAGGCCTCGAGCTCCCCGCGCAGGACGAGCCGCCCGATGCCGGTGTCCACGTTCAGGACGACGGGCTGCTGCGAGGCGAGGAGCTTCCGGGCTGCGGAGCGGCTCAGCGCGTACGCGTGGGTGTGATCGTGGCGCCCGGCCCGGCGGAGGTTGTCCGAGTAGGGGCGCGGCAAGAGGTTCATCGCCTCGCGGGCGCTCCAGCGGATGAGGCCCAGGGCCCCGAGCGCGACGTAGGCGGCCTGGTCGAGCCGCCGCCGCGCCGTGACCGCCTCGCGCCCCTTGTAGCCGAGGTAGACGAGCTCGAACGTGGGAGGGAGCTGCTCCAGGACCGCCGGAGCGAGCCCGATGGCCTCGGGGATCGGCTCGGCGTCGTCCTCGAAGACGAGGACGCGCTCGTGCCCCTCGTCGAGCATCCTCCTCCAGATCCGCGCGTGGGAGAGGACGCAGGCGATGTGACCCAGCGTGATGCTGCGACCGTACCGGTGGGCGCGCCGCGCCGCGCGATCGTCGTAGACGCCGCGCGCCTCGAGGTCGGCGAGGTCGAGCTCGAGCTTGTCCTGCCCGTACACGAGCTCGTAGCGCAGCCCACCGAGCGAGCGCTCGATCGCCGGGTGGCGATCGGTCGCGCGCGGCAGCGTGAGGACGAAGATCCGATCGAAGTAGTCGTTCAGGGCTCGGTACGAGCGGTCGAGACCGGGATCCATGGGGGCGGCGCGATGTTATCGCACTCGCCGTCCGACCGGCAGGTCCGTCCGGATGAGGAGGCCGATCGAGGGCGCGCCCCGCGATCCGCCGTCCCAGGAGAACCGGTACCAGCTCGCCCGCAGCCCGAGGCCGGTGCGGGTCCGGGGCGCCACGATCCACTCCGCGTCGAGCACCACGCCGGGCGCCGGATCGAAGTGGAAGCGCGCATCCTCGAGGAACCCGCCGCCGCGCATGCGCGGCCACAGCAGCACCGAGGCGCCTGCCCCGAGCCGGAACGGCCCCGCGTAGGCGAGCTCCATGAGGTCCACGGGCACCGTAGTGAAGAGCGCGTCCCCGTTCGACGCGCGGAGCATGTCGAGCTTGAAGCCGGCGGCGAGACGGGTCGCGAGGCGGCCCTGCGAGAGCGGGAGGAAGCTCCAGCCCAGCGCGAAGGCGAAGCCGTCGTTGAGGTGCATCGTCGTGCGGGTATCGTCCGGGTACTGGATCGCGACCAGCCGCTCGAAGCCGAAGTCGCTGTGCAGCTCGAGCACGAAGCCGTGGTCGCTCGCGCGGGCCCGTTCGGGCGGGCGAACCGCGGGCGCGGCCTCGACCTCGGGGGTGGACCTCGGCACCCCCGGCGAGCCGAAAGGCTCCTGCCTGGCCGCGGCCTGCGCCGCGAGCAGCAACACGAAGGGTAAAGTTCGCAAGCGCGGTCCCAGCGCTCCAACGTCGAGCGTGCGAGCGCCGGGAGCAAGCCCGCGGACGGAGGTCCACGCGAGGCCACGGCGCATCCCCCGAGGGCGCGCCACGGCCAAACGAGCGTGCGCCTCTCCACTCGTGGCGAAGATCGGAGCGCCCCGCCGTGCCGCGGGCGCGCCCATTGCCGTCCGCCGGCCCACCGCTAGCTTCCGGAAGTGAGCTCGCGCTACGCCATCGTCGCGCTGGCGGTCGCCGTCGGCGCCGCTCCGCCGGAGGCGCGCGGGGGCGACGACGGCCTCGGCGAGCCGCCTCGAACGGTGGTCCCCGAGATGACGAGCGGCCCGGTGCAGGTGCTCCCGCCGGTGCTTCCCGGCCAGCACCTCAGCGGCACGGCGTTCCTCGGCTACCGCGGCATCGACCGGCAGACCACCGGCGCAATCGTGACGGCCGCCCCCTGGTGGAAGTCGTTCGTGCGCCTGGGCGCGGAGCTCACGCCGCGTTCCCGCGATGGCGACGTGCGGTTCCTGTGGGGGCTCGGGTTCGAGGACTGGCGGGACAACTCCTTCTTCCTGCACGTGCACGACTGGGGGCCGGTGCGCCCCGACGACTCGTTCACGCTCAAGGACGCCGAGGCGAGCCTCGGCTACAAGCTCCCGAGCCTGTGCGGGGGGCCGTTCTGCATCGCGCCGAGCGCGTTCGCCACCCTGCCGTTCCGCGGCGGCCCGTACCTCGGCGCGCGCACCACCTTGCTCGTGGCGCGGACCTGGTTCGCCACCGGCGGGCTCGGCTGGACCATCCCGGGCGCGCTGGAGGGCACGGCGACGCCGCCCGAGTGGCGCGTGTCGTTCGCGCTCGGACGCTGGGACTGGCGGCCGGGGGGGCTCTTCCTCACGTACCGGGACGAGATGCAGCTCGACCGCCTCCGCACCTGGGACACCACGGAGCGGAAGGGCAACGGGGTCGTCGCGGCGGGCGTCAACTGGTCGTACTAGGGCGGCTCGGCGGGGGGGGGAGACCATGCGCCACGAGATCCGGATCGTCGTCGCAGCCGCGCTCGCGCTCTCCGCGTGCGGGCTCCTCGAGCCGGAGGGGCCGCCGGCGAGGACGGCGGGGGAGCTCCCAGGAGGGACGACGCCGGACGTGCCGATCCCGCGGCCGCAGGACCCGAGCACCCCGCAGGATCCGAGCGCTCCCGGCGAACCGGTGCCCGACGCCCCGTTCGCCGGCTACACGCTCGCCTGGCGGGATGAGTTCTCCGGGTCCGCGGTCGATTCCGGCAAGTGGACCGTGAACAGTGGAAGGTGGAAGGGCGGCGTGAGAGGCCCGGAGGCGCTCGACGTGAGCGGTGGCATCCTCACGTTCATCACCTTCACCGACGACGCGGGCGTGCACCACGCCGGTCACATCACCACGCACGGCAAGTTCAAGGCGCGCTACGGCTACTACGAGACGCGGGCCCGGTTCGGAGACAGCTACGGCCAGTGGTGCTCGTTCTTCGTGTGGCCGGAGACTTACGGGAACCCAATCGGCGATCCCGGCGCCGCCGGCGTAGAGGTGGACATCTACGAGCACCGCGAGATCGACGGCAGCGGGTGGCGGATGCCCAACTACGTCCAGGTCGGCATCAACTGGGACGGCTTCGGGAGCGAGTGGAAGAAGAGCAACCGCACCGTCGCGCACCCCGATGGCGCGCCGCTCAAGGGCGAGTGGCACGACTACTCGGTGCTGTGGACCCCGGAGGGCTACACCTTCTACATCGACGAGAAGCCGGTGTTCCGGACGAGCGCGGCCGTGTCGAACATCGCGCAGGATCTGTATCTCACCTGCGAGGTGCTGGATCACAGCTGGGCAGGCGACGTCCCGGCGGGCGGCTACGGCTCGCGCGAGACGAGCACCACCAGGATGGAGATCGACTGGGTCCGGGTGTGGGTGCCGAGCGACGAGGCTGCGCGCTGACGCCGCGGCCGCCGGCGTCGCCACGCTGCCCCGCGGCGCGAGACGGCGCCAGCCTGCCGTGAGCGGAAGCGGACTCCGGCCGCGCTTGCGCCGGCCGCGCGGAGCGTCGTAGAAGATCGCGGACTCGCGGTCTTGGCCGGCGGACGGGCGTTCGAGCGCCTCGACGCTGCAAGCTGCAGGCGGGCCGCGGCTCCGACGGTTTCATCCTCGCGACGACGCGGGGCTGCTCCAACGCTCGGAGACGCGGCGGATCCCATGACGACCAGGCGCAAGGGCATCATCCTCGCTGGCGGCGCCGGAACCCGGCTCTATCCGGCCACGCTGTCCGTCTCGAAGCAGCTGTTGCCCGTCTACGACAAGCCGATGATCTACTACCCGCTCACGGCGCTGATGCTCGCCGGGATCCGGGAGGTGCTCGTCATCTCGACGCCGCAGGACACGCCGCGGTTCGCGGAGCTCCTCGGCGACGGCGGCGCCTGGGGCATGCACTTCGAGTACAAGGTCCAGCCGAGCCCGGACGGCCTCGCGCAGGCGTTCATCCTCGGAGCGGACTTCGTGCGGGATGGCCCGTCGGCGCTCGTGCTCGGCGACAACATCTTCTACGGCCACGAGCTGCAGCAGGTGCTGCGGACCGCGGACGAGCGGCGCGACGGGGCGACAGTCTTCGCCTACGCGGTGACCGACCCGGAGCGCTACGGCGTCGTGGAGTTCGACGAGAAGCGGCGGGCCGTCAGCATCGAGGAGAAGCCGGCACGGCCGAAGTCGCGCTACGCGGTCACGGGCCTCTATTTCTACGACGAGGAGGTCGTCGAGAAGGCGCGCACCGTGCGCCCCTCCGCGCGCGGCGAGCTGGAGATCACCGACCTCAACCGCCTGTACCTCGACGAGGGCAAGCTCGCGGTCGAGATCATGGGCCGAGGTTACGCCTGGCTCGACACCGGCACGCACGACTCGCTCCTCGACGCGGGGCAGTTCATCGCCACCATCGAGAAGCGCCAGGGGCTCAAGGTCGCCTGCCCGGAGGAGGTGGCCTGGCGGCAGGGATGGATCGACGACGCCCGGCTCGAGCGCTGCGCCGCGGCCCTGGGCAAGTCGAGCTACGGCCAGTACGTCTGCGGGCTCGTCGGCACGCGGGTCTTCTGATGAACGTCCGGCCCACCCGCATCCCGGACGTGCTGGTCCTCGAGCCGAAGGTGTTCGGGGACGCGCGGGGCTTCTTCTTCGAGAGCTTCAACCGCAAGGCCTTCGACGCCGCGGTCGGGCGGGCCGTCGAGTTCGTGCAGGACAACCACAGCCTGTCGGCGCGGAACGTCCTGCGCGGCCTGCACTACCAGCTCCCGCGCCCGCAGGGAAAGCTCGTGCGCGTGGTCCGCGGCGAGGTGCTCGACGTGGCGGTGGACCTCCGCCGCGGCTCGCCGACCTGCGGCAAGTGGGTGGGCGAGGTGCTCTCCGCCGAGAACAAGCGCCAGCTCTGGATCCCGGAGGGCTTCGCCCACGGGTTCCTCGTTCGCTCGACCGAGGCGGAGTTCCTCTACAAGACCACCGACTACTGGCACCCGGAGCACGAGCGCTGCATCCGCTGGGACGATCCGACCCTCGCCATCGACTGGCAGACCGGCGGCGACTCGCCCGTCGTCTCGGCGAAGGACGCGGCCGGGCTGCGCCTCGCCGACGCGCCGCTGTTCGACTGAGCTGGAGAATCAAGAATGAACGTCCTCCTCACCGGCGGCTCGGGCTTCATCGGCTCGAATCTGGTGCGCCTCCTCCTCGCCGAGCGGCCCGAGTGGCGCATCGTCAACCTCGACAAGCTCACCTACGCCGGGAACGCCGAGAACCTCGCCGACCTCGAGGGGAACCCGCGCTACCGCTTCGTGCGCGGCGACATCTGCAACGGCGAGCTCATCGCCGACGTCTTCCGGACGGAGAAGATCGAAGCGGTGCTGCACCTCGCGGCCGAGAGCCACGTCGATCGCTCGATCCTCTCCCCGTCCGTCTTCATCGAGACGAACGTGCGCGGCACTCAGGTGCTGCTCGAGGCGGCGCGCGAGCTCGGGGTGAAGCGCTTCGTCCACGTCTCCACCGACGAGGTGTACGGCTCGCTCGGGCCGACCGGCCTCTTCACCGAGAAGACGCCCCTCGATCCGTCCTCGCCGTACTCCGCCTCGAAGGCCTCGAGCGATCTCCTCGCGCTCGCCTACGCGCACACGTTCAAGCTGCCGGTGGTCGTCACGCGGTGCTCGAACAACTACGGGCCCTACCAGTTTCCCGAGAAGCTCATCCCGCTCATGATCGCGAACGCGCTCCGCGACCTGCCCCTGCCCGTGTACGGCGACGGCATGAACGTGCGCGACTGGATCCACGTCGAGGACCACTGTCGCGGCCTCCTCGCCGCGCTGGAGCAGGGCGAGAGCGGGCAGGTCTACAACTTCGGGGCGTCGAGCGAGCGCCACAACATCGACATCGTGAAGCAGGTGCTCCGCCTCGTCGGCAAGCCCGAGTCGCTCATCAGGTACGTGACGGATCGGCCCGGCCATGACCGCCGCTACGCCATCGACTCCACCAAGGCGCGGACCCAGCTCGGCTGGGCGCCGCGGCACGCGTTCGAGGACGCGCTCGCCGCGACCGTGCGCTGGTACGTGGAGCGCCGGCCGTGGTGGGAGCGGATCATCTCCGGCGAATACCTGAAGTACTACGAGAAGCAGTACGGAGGCCGGTAGTGCGCGTCGCGGTCACCGGGGCGAACGGGCTGCTCGGCGGCGAGGCCGTGGCAGCGCTCGCTGCGAGCGGTCACGAGGTGCTCGCCATCGGCCGCGGGCCATGTCGGCTGCCGCCTGGCGCGTACCGCTGGGCCGAGGCCGACCTCGGCGACGGCGCGTCGGTCGAGCGGGTCCTCCGCGAGTTCGGTGCCGAGGCGGTACTTCACGCGGGAGCCGCGACCGACGTGGACGCCTGTGAGCGCGACCCGGAGCTCGCCTGGCGCGTGAACGTCGGCGGCAGCGAGCAGGTGGCCCGCGCCTGCCGCGCCCTGGGCGCGCGGCTCGTGGCGGTCTCTACCGACTACGTCTTCGACGGCACCGCCGGCCCGTACTCCGAGGACGACGTGCCGAACCCGCGCGGCGTCTACGCGCGCACGAAGCGCTGCGGCGAGGAGGCGGCGCTCGTGCTCGTGCCGGACTGCGCCGTGGGGCGCGTCGCAGTCGTGTACAGCGGTCGGCAGGGGGCGAAGGCCACCTTTGCGACGCAGGTGGTGGAGAAGCTCTCGCGCGGAGAAAAGGTCCACGCGTTCTCGGACCAGCTCGTCTCGACCACGCTCGCCGCGAACGGCGCGGCGATGTGCCTCGAGCTGCTGCTCGAGACGACCTACCGGGGCGTCCTGCACACGAGCGACGCCACCGTGCTCGATCGCGTGGAGTTCGCGCGGAGGGTGGCGACCGAGTTCGGTCTTTCGGGCGAGATCGTTCCGGTCAGGACCGCGGACGTGAAGCTCCTCGCCCCACGTCCCTTGCGCGGGGGCCTGCGCACGGAGCGCGCGGCGGCGCTGCTCCGGACGAAGCCCCTGCCAATCGATGAGGCGCTCCGCCGGTTCCGCGCGGAGTGGCAGCGGCGCGGCGCTTGACGGTCACGTGCAACTGGTCAGCGCGCGGGCGAGTTGCAGGTGGATCGGAGACCGCGCCGCCACCAGTTCATGGCTGTCGAGCCAAAGGTTCGGTCGTGCTCGCAGTCTGGACCGGAGGGACCCAGTGAGGTAACGTCCATCGTGCACTGGCCGTCCGAGCCGGGACCCGGAATGCCCCTAACGTTCTCTGCTCGGCTCGTGCCCACAAGGCGCGATCTTGACCCACTCGCGCACGTGCCCACGGGGCTCCGCCGCGCGGGCTCACCTCGGACGTGAAATGCTTCGTACGACTTTCGGTCGCGCGGTGGCTGTGCTGCTCTGCTGCCAGCCCGTCTTTTGGATGAGCAACGTCGCGCTCGCGCAGACGTTGCAGTCACCCGGAACGTTCCCCACGACGCCCGGCGAAACCGCGCCCGGAAGCGCGTCCCCGTATCAGCCGCCGTTCACGGTTCCTGACCTGGATCGCGAGCGGGATCACACCCGCGACGGATCCGAAATGGTTGCCCCACGGGACCAGACAGGGATGGGGGTCTCGGGCATCGACCGCTCGCTCGCCGCCAGGGTTCCTGCGATCGACGCGCCGTTGGATCCCGACGCGTACGTGTGCGGCCCCGGGGACATCCTCGAGCTGAACTTCTGGGGCGTCCAGAACTTCAAGCTGCGCGTGACCGTGGATCTGGAAGGCCGCGCGTTCGTCCCTAAGACAGGCTTTCTCGATCTCGGCGGGAAGACCCTGTCTCAGGCGCGGCGGATCATGCGTGACTCCGTGGCGCGCTTCTACCCGCGGCTAAGCTTCGACGTTACGCTCGCCGAGCCGCGGACGTTCCTCGTGCAGGTTGTCGACGACGTGAAGCGACCGGGTTCATACCCTGCTCGCGCGCTCGATCGCGTCGCAAGCCTCATCGCACGCGCGGGTGGCTTCGGGCCGAACGCCTCGAGGCGCCGCATCGAGATCCGGCGGCGAGACGGCAAGGAGCTCCGCGCCGACTTGCTGGTCTACTCGCTCACCGGCGACGTGGCGCAGAACCCGTATCTCCTCGACGGCGACGTGGTGCGCGTGCCGTTCGAGGAGCTTGCTGCGACGGTCGACGGCGCGGTCAATCGCCCAGGGCGCTACGAGCTGACGGGAAAGCGTGACCTCGCAGAGCTCGTCGAGCTCGCCGGTGGACTCGCGCCGACCGCGACCCAGCGCCTGCCGATCAGCCTAGTACGACGATCGAAGGAGGACCGCCAGGACCAGACGCTGCTTCCCTTCGGGGCGGACGGGTCCCTCCCGACCGCCACCATTCAGCACGAAGACAGCGTCAGGATTCCGGCGTTCGCGGACCTTCAGCGGTCCGTCATGATTATCGGCGCGATCGCCGGCGCTACCGCGCCGAACGATGCTACAGCGACGCGGCGCCTGCCGTTCGTCCAGGGCGATTCGGTCCGGACGCTCCTCGATCGCGTTGGCGGTGTCGGACCCCTCGCGGATCTCACCGGCGCCTACGTGCTGCGCAACGGGACGTCACTGCCCGTCAACCTCTACCAGCTCGTGATGGTCCGCGATCTGAGCGCGGACCGTCCCGTCGAGCTGGGCGACTCGCTCGTGGTGCCATTCAAGAGGCGGAGCATCCTCGTGGAGGGTGCTGTGTTCAAGGCCGGCGAGTACCCGTACAACCCGAACTTCGGGATCCAGCAGTACCTGTCGCTCGCGGGCGGCCGGAATCGGTTCGCGCAGGGCCTTTCCAGCGTACGCGTCGTGACGCCGAACGGTGAGACGAAGAAGTACGCATCGGACCTGAACGTGGAGCCGGGCTCATCGGTGATCGTACCGGAGCGCAACTTCTCGCGGTCGGAGGTCGTTCAGATCTTCCTCGGTGCCGCCGGAATTGTCTTGAGCGGTGTTGCCGTAGTCATCTCCGCAAGGAAGTGAGCTGGGCCATGTCACCGCTGGACCTTTCGTTCCTCAGAGATCGCGCCGTGCAGAAGCGTCTGGCGGCGTTCACCCTCGCTTTTGCGTTGGGCGGCGTGATCTACGCGGTCCTCGCACCGAAATGGTATCGGTCCGTTGCCACGGTCGTCCCGGCCAGGGGTCAACGGCAGGGAATCTCCAGCATGCTCGGCGCAGAGGTGGCAAGCCTCGCGGCGGGATTCGACTCTGCCGGCGGGGGCGCGGATGTGCCACGAATCGCAGCGGTGTTGCAGAGCGTTTCGGTGACCGATGCAGTCGTGGAAAAGTTCAATCTGCGCGACCGGTATGGGAAGAGGTATCAGGAGAACGCACGCGACGCCCTGTGGGAGCACTGCGACGTCAAGGCGCTGCCGAAGCCGAACCTCGTCCAGGTGTCGTGCGAGGACAAGGACCCCCGCTTCGTCCAGGAGATGCTCGCCTACCTTCTGAATTTCGCGAACCAGGTGTTTCGCCGCGTGAATGTCAGCTCGGCCTCGGAGGAGGTGAACTTCCTCGAGAAGAGAGTCGCTGAGCTACGTCAGCAGGCAGACGGTACGGCCACACGGATGCGTGAATTCCAGGAGAAGTACCAGATCGTGGATATAGAGACGCAGACGAAGGCGGTCGTGTCGGCGCTGGCGACGCTGCAGACGCAACGCATCAACAAGGAGCTGGAGCTCGACTACGCGCGGACGTTCTCGGCCGGTGACGAGGCGACACTTCAGCAGCTTCGGTCGCAGATCGCGGTCGTGAACGAGAAGCTTCGCGACCTCGAGCAGCCCGCGACCGAGGTCTCCGCTACGCCGGCGAACGCAAAATCGCGAGGCAAGACGTCGCGCGCTGGTGTGTTTCCGGCTGCACTCGACGTCCCGAAACTGCGTGCGGAGTTCGAGGCGATCTTCCGCGATCGCAAGGTGAGCGAGGCGACGCTGATATTCGCGCTGGAGCGGCTCGAGGCCGCCAAGGCGAACGAGGCCCGCGAGGTTTCCACCTTCCAGGTGCTCGACATGCCCACGTTACCCACACGCAAGGCGAGGCCACAACGGCTGCGCATCGTCGCGATGGCGACTCTCCTGGGGATCGCTGCGTCAATCGCCTGGGAGTGGGCGCGTCGAGGTGGGGTGGCCGAACTTCTCGGAATTGGCCCAGCGGCGCGTTCGGCTCGTTCGAGTCGCGATGGTACGTCACGAACTGCGTGACCGTCTCCCAGGCGATCCCCGCTGCCGCCATCGAGCGCCTTTCGAAGGGCGCTCGCCTAACGCAGAATGGCTGCGAACGTTCTGGCGAGGATGACGAAATCCGTTCGGAGCGACCGCTCGGCGAGGTATCTGCGGTAGAGCGCGATCTTCGCTGGCAGCACGATCCGGCAGTACTCCGCGTCCGGATCGCGGCTCGCTGCCAGGATCCGCTCCTCGTCGCGGTACTCGATCGCCGCGAGATCGGTGATGCCGGGTCTGACTTGGAGGATGTCGTCGTAGTCGCTCGCAAACATTCGGACGTAACGGTCGACCTCGGGGCGTGGGCCCACGAGGCTCATGTCGCCCACGAGCACGTTCCAGAGCTGTGGGAGCTCATCGATCTTCGTTCGCCGCAGCAGGCGCCCGACGCGTGTGACACGAGCGTCGCCTGCTACCGTCACGTCTCGACCGCTTGCGCCGTGCGTCATGGAGCGGAACTTGAGAAGGAGAAACTTCCGTCTGCCGCGGCCGATGCGCTCGTGCCGGAACAAAGCAGGGCCGGGGCTGTCCAGCTTGACGGCCACCGCTACGGCGACGAGAAGCGGCGAGAGCAGCGCAAGACCGATCAGCGACGCCGACACGTCGACGGCTCGCTTGGTGACCACATATGGTGTCACTAGAGATACTCCGCACGATCAGCTTATCGCGTTCCGGCGACTCTCATCGCACGGAGGTTGATGGTCCCTGAGGACCGGCGCCCAGTACGCGAGAGCCATTACCACGGGGGCAACGGACCGTGCCACCAACTGTTCTTCTCGGCGACAGGGGGCGGGCGCCTCCGGCGGACGTCGAGGCGATGAACTTTCGATGAACATACTTCTCATCAATCATTACGCGGGCTCCACGCAGCACGGCATGGAGTACCGTCCGTTCTACATGGCACGCGCCTGGAACCGCCTTGGTCACCGGACGCGCGTCGTGGCCTCGTCGTTCTCGCACCTCCGGGCTGCCCAGCCGGAGCCCTCGACCGTGCCTCGTCATGAGATGCTCGACGGCGTCGAGTATTGCTGGCTGCCTGGTGGGGAGTACCACGGCAATGGCGTGGGTCGGATCCGGAACATGCTCGCGTTCCTGTCGGGGCTTTATCGGCACGAACGGTTCGTGACGGCGGAGTTCCGGCCCGATGCGGTGGTGTCGTCCTCGACCTACCCGCTGGATGCATTCCCGGCGCACAGGATTGCGCGCCGCTACGGCGCGCGTTTCGTCCACGAGGTCCACGACCTCTGGCCGCTGTCGCCGATGGAGCTCGGTAACATGTCGCGATGGCATCCCTTCATCGCGACGATGCAGGTGGCGGAGGACTTCGCCTATCGCCGCGCCGATCGCGTCGTCTCGATGCTGCCGCGAGCGGAGGCTCACATGCGCGCCCACGGGCTCGCGCCCGGCAAGTTCGTCTACGTGGCGAACGGAATCGACGTCGCGGAATGGGAAGCGAGCGACCAGCCCCTCCCCACGGAGGCCGCCTCCGCCCTCCAGGCCTTTCGGAGGCGATGCCCCTTTCTGATCGGCTACGCTGGCGCGCATGGCGTCGCGAACGCCCTGGAGGTGCTGGTTGAGGCGGCAGCGCGCGTCGTCCAGACGCCGGTGGGGTTCGTGCTCGTCGGACACGGTCCCGAGAAGGAGGCGCTGCGTGCCCGGGCGGCGAGGCTCGGGCTCGAGAACCTGATCTTCCTGGATCCGGTGAAGAAGCGCACGATCCCCGCGTTGCTCGCCGCGATGGACGCCCTGTTCATCGGCTGGCACCGCAGCCCGCTCTACCGGTTCGGCGTGAGTCCGAACAAGCTCATGGACTACATGATGGCGGCGAAGCCGGTGCTCCACGCGATCGAGGCCGGGAACGACCTGGTGGCCGAGGCTCGCTGCGGCATATCCGTGGCCCCCGAAGACCCTGGCGCGATCGCGGACGGGGTTCATCGATTGATGGCGACGAGCGCGGGGGAGCGCGCGGAGATGGGCGCGCGAGGCCGGAAGTTCATCCTCGAGCACCACACCTACGACGTTCTCTCGCGGCGCTTCCTGGCGGCGCTTGGAGGCTGAGATGCAACCCGAGTGGCGGCATGCTCTGCTACGACTTCGACCGTGAGAATGCGAGTAATCAGGACGTGAGGGGGAGCCTGCTCGGACGCGTTTGGACGCGCGAGGATGCACGGGAGCCCGGTGACGCTTGCGTCGGCCAACGGTCGGCTCGTACCCCTCGCGGCGCAGTACGGCGTCTTCGACGCCGTGCGGTGGCTTCAGAGGTACGTGGCTTGCTGGATCGAGGAGCGTTCGAGTGACCGCCGAAGTCCCTGGCATCGGCGGACGGTGGGCTTTGGCGTTCCTGGCCGCCTTCTGCGCGATTGTCGTGTTCGCGCCACCTTTGCCGATCGACTTCGAGTTTGCGAGCCGCGGGGTCAAGCTGGACCAGGTGCTTCTCTTGCCACTGGTCTACCTGACGGTGCGTCGCGATCCGGATGCGGCAAGTGTGGCGGTGTCGAACCCGGCCATGCGTCCCCTATGGTGGTTCGCTGGCTTCTCACTCGTCTCCGCTCTCTGGTCGCTGATCTTTGCCCCGGGGCTTTCGGTCGGCGGCGCGCTCGCCGGCGCGTGGGGGACGTTCCGCCTGCCCTTCGTCATGCTGCTCGGGCTGACGGCCGGCGCTCGTGTAACCGACACGCAGCGCCGCTCCTTCTCCTGGTTCCTGGCTTTCCTGACCGTCCTGATGGCCGGAGTCGCGACGGCGCAACTCTTCAAGTGGGAACCGATATACGGGTTCCTCTCGGCCAACTACACTCGCAAGGCTGACTTCGACCTCGTGCTCGAAGCGCTCGATCTTGGTCGTGCGTATGGGACCTTCGACGGGCAGCCGAACGTCCTCGGCTCGTTCGGGGTTCTGGGCGTCGCCGTGATAGGGTCACTCCTGGTGGAGGCCGACCGTTCTCGAGCGCGGCTCCTGCTCGCGGGAGCGACGTTCGCGGCAACGTGGCTCATCGCGATTAGCTGGTCGCGAGGTGCATACGCGGGCGCGCTCACGGTGCTCATGTACCTCCTGTGGAGGGCGGGTCGCCGTCGATTGTTGGGATTTGTGGTGGCGGGCACTGTGGTCCTGGTTGGATTGTACTCGGTGTTGCCGGAGGTCCCGCTCGAGCGGCTCATGCAGCTCATGGAGGCCCGAGGGGATGGGTCCGGAGAGTCCATCTTCGAAAGCCGCTTGCCTTTCTGGCAGACGAACTGGGAGCTATTCACTCAGAATCCGCTTTTTGGACTCCGCTCGGCGGACTCTGCTCCTCTCGACAATCTTTACCTTGGTTTGCTCTTGGTCCATGGCCTCGCGGGTACGATCGTGTTCGCGTTTGCGTGCCTACGCTTTCTGAGACTGCTTCGGAGTCTCGAGAGCCCGGGTGCAAGGGTTCTGGGCATGGCGTGCTCGGCGACGACCCTGGGGTGGCTGGTCAATGGCCTGTCCGTCCCGTCCTTCTTCGGGGAGCGTGTGCAGGAGTTGTTCTTCGTGGTCATGGGGGTCGCTCTGGCAGCTCCGGAGCTGGCCGTGGGTCGCGATGACGCGCTCTCGACCAAGAGTTCCGATTCACCCGTCTCCGCGCCCGAGCTCCCGTGATGCGGTCCTCGTCCCTCTACCGGCTCGTCGGATGGACGCTGGCGGGCAACGTCGCGTTCGGCTTTTCGCAGTGGGGCATCACCATCGCAGTCGCGAAGCTCGGCCATGAGGGCATGGTCGGAGAACTCGCTCTCGCGTGGGCGGTGACGACCCCCGTATTCGTCTTTTCGACCCTTCAGCTTCGGCAACTGCTCGTGTCCGCGAGCGACGACGAAGTGTCGTTTCGCGACTATCTGACGGCGCGCCGCCTGCTCACGACCGGGGCGCTCGTTGCGACCATCCTCATCGTGCTCGCGCTCGGCTATCGAGGCGAGAGGCTGGCAGTCATGGTTGCCGTCGGCGTCGCGAAGGCACTGGACTCTCTCGTCGACATCCACCTCGGATGGCTCCAGCGCCAGGAGCGCATGGATCGGGTCGCGAAGGCACTGTTCGTGAACGGGGCAATGGCGCTCGGCGCCGCTGCGGCTGCCATGAGCGTGTGGCGGCATGCCTCGATCGCGGCACTCGCGAGCGGGCTCGGCCCGCTCGCCGCGCTCGTCGTCGTGTCGCGCTGGAATGCCGGAGAGCCGCGGTGGTCCGCGAAGGGCTCTGGTCTCCGCGGGGTCATCGCCCTCGCTACGCTCGGCCTCCCGCTCGGGGTGGTGATGGGACTCGTCGCTGTTCAGACCAACCTTCCTCGATTGTTCGTGGACCGACACCTTGGCATCAGCGCGCTCGGGATCTTCGCAGCCGCGAGCCAGCTCACGAACGTCGGAGCGAACCTGGTCAGCAGCATCGCCACCGCTACGGTCAGGCGCATCGCGCGGGCCTTCTCGTCCGGAGAGGTGGCGGACTTCCGCCGGATCACGTGGCGGCTTTTCGGTCTGGGACTCGGGATCGGCTTGGCGGGCGCCGCCCTCAGCTTCCTGGCGGGACGTCAGATTCTCTCGATCGTGTACACACCCGACTATGCCCAGGGTGCCAGCGTACTCGTCTCCTTGAGCATCGCCGCTGGCCTGTCCTACGGGGCTTCGTTCCTTGGATACTCCATGACCATGGCGCGGCGTCTCCGCATCCAGGTAATCCTCTTCCTTTTCGCCGCGGCGGTGACGTGGGGCGGGTGCGCTCTCGCGGTACCGGTTCTCGGCCTGCATGGCGCCGCGCTGGGTGCGGGCATCGGGTCAGTGGCACAGATCCTGGGCAGCGCCGCAGTCTTGCGAAGCGCCGAGCGCTCGCTCACCCGAGCTCAGAGCCTCCCGCCGGAGGAGCCGACCTCGGGTGGGCAGCGTTCGTCCGCGAGCATCGATCCTTCATGAGCCCGTCAAATGACGTCTTCCAGGCGAGGAGGATGCATGACTGACCGTCTTCGCTTGGTGCATGTGATTCCCAATCTGGGCACCGGCGGTGCCGAGCGCATGCTGCTCAATCTCCTTTGCGCGCTCGATCCCCGGCGGGTCGATGCCTCCGTCTTGAGTCTCTACCCGGCAGCAGGGTCGATCATCGAATCGGAACTCCACCGGGGCGGGGTCCGGTCATACTATCTCTCGAAGCGACCCGGCCCGGACCCTTCATGCGCCATCGCAGTCTGGCGAACACTCCGCGAACTCCGGCCAGACGTGGTGCACACTCATCGGTTCGCGCTGTCGTACGTGCTTCCGTCGCTGGTGAAGCGTGAAATTGCGTGCGTTCACACAGTCCATAACATCGCCCGGCAAGAGGTCCCGGCCCTTCATCGCGTCGCGTACCGGTTTGCATTTCGCTTGGGAGTGGCGCCGGTTGCGATCAGCGCCGAGGTAGCTCGTTCCTTCGAACTCCTCTATCGCCGCCCACCGGCGGCGCTCATCCCGATCGGCATTCCCCTGGCAGCCATGGCGAGCCCATCGATGGACCGCAGAGCCTGGCGCGCGTCCGAGGGGGTGCCGGACGATGCGGTGGTGTTCGTGTGCGTCGCACGGTTCGCTCCGCAGAAGAACCTGCATCTTCTGATAGACGCGTTTGCCCGTACGACCGTGGCGCTCCCCACGGCGATACTCCTGCTCGCAGGTGACGGGCCGCTGCTGACAAGCGTCCAGAATCAGGCTGGCGCCCTTGGAATCCGAGATCGTGTCCGGTTTCTCGGCGAGCGCCGCGACATGCCCTCGCTCCTGGGAGCGTCCGACGTGTTTGTCTTGTCCTCGGACTGGGAGGGAACTCCGGTCTCGATCATGGAGGCAATGGCGGCTGGCCTCCCGGTCGCAGCTACTGCCGTGGGCGGCGTCCCGGAGCTCGTACGTTCGGGCACGACGGGTCGTCTCGCGCGTCCGAAGGACGCCCGTTCCCTTGGCGACGCAATGCTCGAGCTCGGATCCGACGCCACACTCCGACGCGCCATGGGACTCGCTGCGTCGCGACTCGCCAGCGAAGCGCTTGATGTACGCGTGATGGCGTCGGCGTATGAGAACCTCTACTGCAGGCTTTCAGGACGCGCTATCGACCGGCAAACCTAGGCGCGGCTGTGGAGCGATGCCTGATATTTGCGAAGGACCATCGTGCAATGCGAGATCTTCTTCTTGGGTACTCGAGAGCTCAGTGACTGACACAGCGCCCACCGGCAGGGTCCAGACGCGTTCTCGCGTTGGAAGTCGTGTCCGGCTCTATATTCAGATGTTTCGGCATTGGGGTGGCATGCTGAGCGGGCGGGGGTACTGGCATGCCCCTCAAGGGCTCGGCTCACAGTTCGTTGCCGGAAAACTGGCCGGGTATTTCAATGATCTAACCGGGAAAGCTCGCTGGCAGGGCCCAGTCGACGAGAATGGACTGATTCTCAATCAGCTTGCTGACGGAAGCCCGGTACAGTACCCGACCGCAGTCTTCCAGCAAGCCCTGGGGCACTGGGATCTGTGGCTTGCGACTGGCCGGAGCGTGCCTGCGCATCGCGATGTATTCTTGGCAGGAGCCCAATGGGCCCTCGAGCACCAGGACCGGCTGGGTGGGTGGCCCGTGTGGTCGCTCCTGGGTGCCCAGGATCGGTCAGAGTATTCGTCCATGACGCAAGGCGAGGGCACGTCACTGCTCGTCCGTGCGTATGACGTGACGCGCAACGAGGTGTTTCTCGAGGCAGCGCGCCGCGCCCTTGCGCTCATGCTGCTGCCAGTGGATCGCGGTGGGGTTGCGCGCGATGTCCCCGAGGGGCTGGTGCTGGAAGAAGTTGCGTCGCAGCGTGAGAACGCCGTCTTGAATGGGTGGATCTTCTCGCTATTTGGATTGCACGACTTCCTTCTGGTGCGACCCGACGACGCGGTTGCGGTCGCCCTCGACCGCACGCTGGCCGCGCTCTGCCGCTGGCTTCCCCGTTATTGCGGGCCGTATTGGTCCAATTACGACACGCAAGGAACGTTGGCGAGCCCCTTCTATCATCGCCTTCACATCGCACAGCTCTCCGCGCTCGAGATGACATTTCCCGAGCGCGCCGTTCATTTTGCGAATGCCCGGGCGCGCTTCGAGAGGCAGGCCGCATCTCGAGGCCAATCGTTGCGTGCGCTGATCACGAAGGCCGTTCAGAAGCTCAGGCAGCCCCCTCCCGGCATCCTTCGTTAGAGTCGGCAGGGCTCATGTGCGTCGCGGCGAATCAACGCCAGCAGGCGCGCGGCAGAGCTGTCCACTGAGCAGCCCTCGCGAACGCGAGTCCTGCACATCGCGCCGACCGAGCGATAGTGCTGCTCGTCGCAAATGAGGAGGCGCAGACGCTCCGCAAGTGCGGATGCGTTTCGTTGCGGCACCGTGAGACCGAGGTCGTCCGGAAGCAGCTCCGGAATGGATCCCGTCCGCGTCGAGAGCACCGGAACGCCAAAGGCCATCGCCTCCATCAGCGAGACCGGCACGCCCTCATGCTCCCCTCCGCCGAGGTCCAGGCTGGGAAGCACGACTGCGTTGACCCGGCGGTCTTCGTACAGCCTGAGGAGCTCCGGCCGCGGAAGGTGCCCCAGAAACGTGACACGCCCAGCGATTCCGGCGCGCCTTGCTTGCGCAGCTAGTTCTCCGCGAAGCGGCCCATCGCCAGCCAGTGCAAGCTCTACGTCGCGACCTTCAGCGATGAGCTCCGCACACGCCGCCAGCAGGTATGAGTGACCTTTGACCGGAAGAAGATTCGCTGGACACAGGACTCTGAAGGGAGTGCCGCTCGGCCATAGCAGGGGCGGAACGAACGGCGGCACCCAGGTTCCCATGGGGATCACATGCGTACGGCCCGCGGCGGCGCCGAGCTGCCCCGCATCGCGCTGGCCCCCACGGGAAATGAACCGAGTGAACGCCGCGGAGTGCACCTTTGCAGCGAGCAGATTGTTCTCGTGGATATCCCACCGATGGCATGACATGGACCAGGGGATTCCGGCCAACTGCGCGGCCACCATGCCGGCGGACGCCGTGGTCGCAGCCCAGTGCACGTGGAGATGCTCACAGCCCCTTCGCTCGAGTTCCCGGAAAGCCCAGAGCGCCTTCGGGACGACGGCGAGGTTCTTCGCCGCGTGCCGTGTTGATGCACTCAGTAACTTGAAGACGGCGCGCGCCGAGGCGAGAGGCTCCCTTGAACAAGCGCTGGCTGCGCCCAGGAGAACGCGGATCGAACAGAGTCCCTCGTCGAGCAAGTGGACCCCCTCGGTGTCAGGGTCCCAGTCCGGCCTGCGACTACCCCGGGGATAAAGGGGGATCACGTACAGCTCCACCCCCAAGCTCTTCAGCGCGGCGATCTCCGAGATCAGGAACGTCTCGCCCGTTCCGTACGGGAAGGACGCCGTCATGTAGGCCAGCTTCATCCAGCTCTGCGCTCCGATGTCATCCACGAGCCTTCGCTTCGCGGAGCGCTCTCGCGACCCGTTCCTGAACGGCGACAGGTATCCGCGGCCACATCGGCAACGACAACACCTCGCCGCTCGCCGCATCGGCTTGCGGGAACTCTCCGAACCCCTCGTAGACCGGCAGTCGATGAGCCGCCTTCGGGTAGTACACCATCGTGTCGACGCCGGCGTCGGCGAGCGCTGCCTTCAGCGCATCGCGGCGCCCGTCGAGAACGCGAATCGTGAACTGATGATAGACGTGCCGCACCCCCTGGCGCTCCGAGGGGAGCACGATGCCAGGCACTCCGGCGAGCAGCTCGCGATACCGGATCGCCGCCTCACGCCGACCCGCGTTCCACGCGTCGACGTGCGGCAGCTTCGCGCGGAGGAACGCCGCCTGGAGCGCATCGAGCCGCGAGTTGTAGCCGATCTGCTCGTTCTCGTACTTCTTCCGGGATCCGTGCGCGCGCAGCATGCGGGCGGCGTCCGCGACCTCCGCGTCGTTCGTCGCGACGAGCCCGCCATCTCCCAGGCAGCCGAGGTTCTTCGAGGGGAAGAACGAGAAGGCCCCTGCGTCGCCGAAGGTCCCGAGCTTCCGGCCGTTCAGCGACCCACCGAAAGCCTGCGCGACGTCCTCCACGATTCGGAGTCCCTTCGCACGGGCGAGCGACTGCAGCGCCTCGAGATCCGCGGCATGGCCGAAGAGGTGGACGGGAAGAATGGCCTTCGTGCGGGGCGTGATCGCGCGCGCGACGAGCTCGGGCCGGAGGTTGAAGGTCTCGGGATCGACGTCGACGAAGACCGGCGTCGCCCCGACCACGCTGACGGACTCTGGCGTGGCGAAGAACGTGAACGGTGAAGTCACGACCTCGTCGCCTGGCCCGATGCCGAGGGCCCGGAGCGCGATGACGAGCGCGTCGGTCCCCGAGTTCACGCCGATCGCGTACCGAACGCCCAGGTACTCGGCGACCTCGCGCTCGAACGCATCGACCTCGGGCCCGAGGATGAAGTGGCCCGAGGCCATGACGCGACGGAACGCCGCCTCGAGCGCAGGCCCGACCTCGTCCAGCTCCGGTGCGAGGTCGAGAACGGGGATCCTGGAATGCTCAGCCACGCGCGCTCTCACTTCTTGAAGGTGTCGTACGCCACCTTGCCCACCGCCAGCTCGGGCGGGAGCGGTGCTTCCTCGTCGACATCCAGGCAGCGCACCACGCCTGGCTCGACCTCCCTGTAGCGGAGCCCGCTCTCCGGGCAGCGCATGATGCCCTCGCCGTCAGGTTTGGGAAGCCGATGCCCGTGCCGGCTCATCCACCCCGCAAAGCGGCCGGGCACCCCGACCACGAGCGCGTAGTCGGGCACGTCCTTCGCGACCACCGCGCCGGCCGCGACGAAGGCGTAACGGCCGATCGTGACCCCGCAGACGACGGTGGCGTTCGCGCCGATGGAGGCGCCGCGGCGAAGGAGCGTCTTCTCGTAGAGCGCGCGGCGCACCACCTGGGAGCGCGGGTTCGTCACGTTCGTGAGCACGCAGGACGGGCCGAGGAAGACGTCGTCCTCGATGACGGTGCCCTCGTAGATGGAGACGTTGTTCTGGACCTTGACGTTGTTGCCGATGGTCGTGCCGCCGGCGATCGAGCAGTTCTGACCGAAGCTGCAGCGTTCGCCGATCACCGCGCCCGAGAGCACGTGGCAGAAGTGCCAGAGCTTCGTGCCCTTGCCGACCTGAGCTCCATCATCGACGTACGAAGACTCGTGAACGAAATAGTCCATGGGCTCCTCAAGACGCTCGGGTGACGAACGGATGCATCAGCTGGGGAGAGGTCCGCACGGCTGGGGCGACGCGGATGTCGTGCGCGAGGGTCACCGATGGACGGGCGGCCTCGAGTCCGAAGCCGCGCCCCGCCAGGATCTCCCGGTACACGGCCGTGTGGAGCTCGGTGAACCCGTCCGAGAACTCGATCTCCTGACCGTCCACCGTCAGCGAGCGGAAGGTGGTCTTCCCCTGGTCGCGCGCGGCCTGGGGCACGTCGCTTTTCGCGAGCGAGAGGAACCAGCGCACTACCGCGCGCTCCAGGCGCAGCATGCCTGCCGCGCGCGTGGCCTCGGACACGTGGACCTGCATCTCCTGCACGCTCCCGAAGATCCAGGAGAGCATGTCGAAGAAGTGGATCCCGATGTTGGTCGCGATCCCGCCGGACTTCTCGACGTCGCCTTTCCAGGACACGCCGTACCAGCGCCCGCGCGAGGTGATGTACGTGAGGTCGATGTCGTGGATCTTGCCGGGTGGCTCCGCGGCGATGCGCTCCTTCAGCGCCACGATGGTCGGGTGCAGCCGCAGCTGCAGGATGTTGAACACCCGCCGCCCCGTCTCTGCCTCCAGCTCTTGCAGCGCGTCGAGGTTCCACGGGTTCAGCACGAGCGGCTTCTCGCAGATCGCGTCGGCTCCGACGCGCAGGGCGAAGCGCATGTGCGCGTCGTGCAGGTAGTTCGGCGTGCAGATCGAGACGTAGTGGATGCGCTCGTCGTCGCCGCGGCGCCGCAGCTTCTCGACGTGACGATCGAACCGCTCGAACTCCCGGAAGTACGCGACGTCGTCGAAGTAGCGGTCGAGGATGCCGACTGCGTCGTGCGGGTCCAGTGCCGCCACGAGGCGGTTGCCAGTATCCTTGATCGCCTGCAGGTGGCGCGGCGCGATGTACCCGCCGACGCCCGTCATCGCAAAGTTCTTCATGATGCCCCCTGGCGCGGTGGAGGGCCCTGCGCCACCGCCCCTTCGCGACGGACGTACACCCGATCGGCCGTCACCCGCCGCGTGGCGCGCACCCCGCGGGTGCGCCGCCGTCAGTTCATGCCTTCACGAGCCTCCGCGGCCCACCGCCGCCTCGCAGCGAGGCGACGACGTTGCGCGTGTCGACGACGAGCGGCACGTTTTCGTAGATCTCGGGGCGCTTGAACTCGTCGTGCGCCGTCGAGAGAACGACGACGTCGTAGGTCGCGAGCGTCTTCGGCGTGCACGGCACCGAGCGCATCGCGAGGTCGTGCTTCCGTGTCGGGTGCGAGACCGGAAAGTAGGGATCGCAGTAGTCCACCTGCGCCCCCCCGTGCTGGAAGAGCTCGATGAGCTCGTACGACGGGGACTCCCGATCGTCGTCGATGTTCGCCTTGTAGGACAGACCGAGCACGAGGACGCGCGAGCCGCGCAGCGCCTTCCCGTCGTCGTTCAGCGCGCGGACGGTCTTCTCGACAACATAGCCCGGCATGCGGGTGTTCACCTCACCCGCGAGCTCGATGAACCGCGCCCAGGAGCCGAACTCGGCAGCCTTCCAGGAGAGGTAGAAGGGGTCGAGCGGGATGCAGTGCCCGCCGAGCCCGGGGCCGGGATAGAACGGCATGAACCCGAACGGCTTGGTCTTCGCGGCCTCGATGACCTCCCAGACGTCGATGTCCATCCGGTCGAAGATGACCTTTAGCTCGTTCACGAGCGCGATGTTGACCGAGCGGAAGATGTTCTCGAGGAGCTTCCCCGACTCTGCGACGCGGGAGCTCGAGACGGGGACCACGGTGTCGAGCGCGGCGCGGTAGAGCTGGACCGCCGCCTCCGTCGAAGGGGCGTTGACGCCCCCGACCACCTTCGGGATGGAGCGCGTCGAGAACCGCTCGTTGCCGGGGTCTTCGCGCTCAGGGGAGAACGCGAGCAAGAAGTCCTTCGGGCACTCGAGCCCGCTCGACTCGAGGATGGGCTTCACCTCCTCGTCGGTGGTTCCCGGGTACGTGGTGGACTCGAGGACGACGAGCTGTCCAGGCCGCAGCCGCTTCGCGATCTCCCGAGCGGTCGAGTGGATGAAGGAGTTGTCGGGCTCCCGGTGCTTGCCGAGCGGAGTGGGGACGCAGATCAAGACCGCGTCGCATTCGGCGAGCCGATCGAAGTCGTCGGTCGCCACGTACCGCCCGCTCTCGACGGCCGCGGCGACGCGTTCCGGGCCGATGTGGCGAATGTAGGACTCGCCCCTGGAGAGCGTGGCGACCTTCTTCGCGTCGATGTCGAAGCCCGTGACGTGAAAGCCGGCGCTGCAGAAGACGAGGCCGAGGGGCAACCCCACGTAGCCCTGCCCGATGATGCCGATCCGCGCGGAGCGATTCTGGATGCCGTCGAAGAGTTTCTGCATGTCCATACCGGAGGAGGTGGGACTCTACGCGTAAACCGGCGGACGGAAAAGCCCCGCGCTGGCGCCGCAACGGAGTCGGAATGGGAGCGGTGGGACGGTCGTCCGATCACCGAGATGCTGCGGGTCGCGCCGCTGACGAGGAAAGCGCGTAAGCGCCAGGCGGCGAGGCGGAGTCGCGTGCGCACGCGCAGTGGCGACACAGGTCCAGCGGGGCACTCCAACTTCTCGTACCTTCCACGTCCGAGGGCCATTCATGAGACCGCACCATCCGTGGTAAACAGGGAGCGATGCGCGCCGCCAACTTCCTGCCGTTCGCGTTACCCGACATCTCGGAGGCGGAGGTCGAGTCCGTCGTCGAGACCCTCCGCTCCGGCTGGATCACGACCGGCCCGAAGACGAAGGAATTCGAGCGCCGGTTCGGCGCCGCGACGGGCGCGCCGCACGCCGTGATGGTGAACTCCTGTACGGCTGCGCTTCACCTCGCCCTCGAGGCGGTCGGCGTGAAGGCCGGCGACGAGGTGATCGTCCCCACCTTGACGTTCGCGGCCACCGCCGAAGTGGTCAGGTACCTCGGCGCGACCCCCGTGCTCGTGGACGTGCGCGGGTCCGACCACAACGTGGACCCCGCCGCCATCGAGCGGGCGATCACGCCGCGCACGCGGGCGATCATGCCCGTGCACTTCGCGGGCGTGCCCGCGGACATGGACGAAATCGTCGCGCTGGCGAGGCCGCGCGGCATCTTCGTGATCGACGACGCCGCCCACTGCTTCCCGGGTCGCTATCGCGGGCGAAAGGTCGGGACTCTCGCCGACATCTCCTGCTTCTCGTTCTATGCGACGAAGACGATCACGACGGGTGAAGGCGGCGCGGCGGTGACCGCCAACGCGGAGTGGGCGGACCGGATGCGGTTCATGTCGCTCCACGGGATCTCGCGGGACGCGTGGAAGCGGTACTCGGCCGAGGGCAGCTGGTACTACGAGATCATCGCGCCGGGCTACAAGTACAACCTGACCGACATCGCGTCGGCGATCGGCCTGGGCCAGCTGGAGCGGGCCGACGAGATGCTCGAGCGGCGCCGCGAGATCGCGGTGACCTACGACCGCGCCTTCATCGACCATCGGGCCTTCGAGCTGATGTCGTGGTCGACGGATCGTGACCACACGCACCATTTGTACGTCCTGAAGCTTCGCCCAGGAGCGCTCGGAATCGACCGGGATCGCTTCATCGTGGAGCTCAAGGAGCGCGGGATTGGCGCCTCGGTACACTTCATCCCGCTCCACGTCCATCCGTACTATCGAGACACTTACGGTTACGCGCCCGAGCAGCTCCCCGTGGCGCTCGACGTCTACCGCCGAAGCGTCTCGCTGCCCATATACTCCAAGATGACGGACGGCGACGTCGCACGCGTCGTGGAGGCGGTCACCGACATCGCCAGCAAGCACCGGCGCTCCGGGGGAAGGCACCGGTTCGAGGCGGCCTGACGGCGAGGCTGCGGCCGCGTCCTGTGCTCGGGCGACGCGGCTGCCACTATGCGTGACCGAGCTTCTTCTGGTACACATTCCGCCGTGACTGACCGGGGGGTCGCACTTAGGGTCGCTGCACGTCGTGTGGCCGTCATCGGCGCCCACATGGCGTTGTGGACGTCGGCGCTCCTCATCGCGCTAAACCTTCGGTTCGACTTCAGGATCCCCGCGGATCAGGCCATCGACCTCGCGGTCTGGCTCCCAGTGCTTCTCGCCGCCCGCGTCGCGAGCTTCCACGCGCTCGGGCTCTTCCGTGGCCTGTGGCGATACACGGGCGCGCCGGATCTCGTCGCACTCGTACAGGCGACGACGGTCGGGACCCTGCTCTTCTCGGTCTTCCTGTTCGCCGGGTTCGAGGGGTTCCCCCGTTCGGTCCCGGCGATCGAGTGGTTGACCGCGATCACGCTCGTCGGAGGTCTGCGGTTCGCGACGCGGGCGCTGAGACGGCGTCTCCACACCGCAGGCCAGGAGCGGCGGCAGCGCGTTCTCGTCATCGGCGCCGGCGATGCCGGCGAGACGTTGCTCCGCGAGATCCACGCGCGTCAGGAGCGCTGGGACGCGGTGGGTGTCCTCGACGACAGCCCGCACAAGCGGGGGGCGCAGATCCACGGCGTGCGCGTGGTCGGCACGATCGAGGATCTCCCCACGGTCGCCGCCGACTTTGCGGTGGACGAGGTGCTCATCGCGGTGCCCTCGGCGACCGGCGCGCAAATGCGGCGCATGGTCGCGGCCTGCAAGGCCGCCGGCGTCCGTTTCCGGACGATCCCGGGGATCGGTGATCTCATCGACGGCCGCGTCACGGTGAGCCAGCTCCGCGAGGTCGCCATCGAGGACCTCCTCGGCCGCGATCCCGTCCAGCTCGACATGGCTGCCATCTCCGAGGTCATGGCGGGCCGGGTGGTGATGGTCTCGGGCGCGGGAGGTTCCATCGGATCGGAGCTTTGCCGCCAGGTCTGTCGGTTCGGGCCCGAGCGCCTCGTGCTGGTCGAGCACGGCGAGAACAACCTCTTCCAGATCCACCGGGAGCTCCAGGAGCGCTTTCCCGACCTCTCGCTCGTGGCGTGCATCGCGGACGTCGGCGACGAGGTCCGGATGCACAAGGTGTTCGCGGAGCACCGGCCGGACGTGGTGCTGCACGCGGCCGCGCACAAGCACGTGCCGATGATGGAGTGGAACCCAGGCGAGGCCGTGAAGAACAACGTCTTCGGGACGAAGACGCTCGCCGACCTCTCGGATCAGTACGGGGTCGATCGCTTCGTCATGATCTCCACGGACAAGGCGGTGAACCCGACCTCCGTGATGGGCGTCTCGAAGCGCGTGGCCGAGATCTACGTCCAGGGACTCTCGCAGCGATCGCGGACGCGGTTCGTGACCGTCCGGTTCGGGAACGTGCTCGGCTCCACCGGGAGCGTCATCCCGATCTTCAAGGAGCAGATCGCGGCCGGCGGCCCGGTGACCGTCACGCACCCGGAGATGCAGCGCTACTTCATGACCATCCCGGAGGCGAGCCAGCTCGTGCTCCAGGCCGGGTCCATGGGGGCAGGCGGCGAGATCTTCATCCTCGACATGGGCGAGCCCGTGAAGATCTCGGATCTCGCCCGCGATCTCATCTCCCTCTGCGGCTACGAGCCTGGGGTGGACATCGAGATCGAGTACACCGGCGTGCGCCCCGGCGAGAAGCTGTTCGAGGAGCTGTCGGTGCACTCCGAGAACGCCGCCAAGACGCGGCACCCCAAGATCTTCGTCGGCCGCTTCCGCCCGCACGCGTGGGAGCCGCTGTTGCGGCACGTTAGTGAGCTCGGGGCGCTCTCCGACGCCGCGCCCGACGACATTCGCCGCAAGTTCGCGGAGATCGTGCCGGAGTTCCGCCCAACGCTGCCGTGCGACACCCCGCTGCCGAGCGATCCCCGACCGGCAAACAATCGGCTGCAGCCGGGGGAGTCCCTTCCGCCGCTCGCGTGGGACCCGCCGCTCAAGGTCATCGCCACTCGCTGACGGTTCGCGAGTCGAGAGGCCTACCAGCTTCGGCTCGCGTTCGGAATTCGCGTAACACTCGCGGCGAGCTTGCCGAACCGCGAGCGGGGCTGGTGAGGGCGAGCGGAGTTTTCCCGCGTTATGACTCCCGCCCGATGCCCGCCCGCCCGCCCACCTCCGTCCTCCGCCGCCTGGGCGGCCTCCTGCGCGAGGAGCTGCCGGCGCTCTCGCTCGGCACCGTCCTGCTGGTCGCTGGTGCGGCGCTCTCGCTCGTGTACCCGCAGGGCATCCGGCTCATCGTGGACGGCGCCATCGCGGGGAAGGATCCGCGCGCGGTCACCCGGGCGGCGGGCGTGCTCGCGGTCATCGCCGTCGTCCAGGGTCTCGCGATAGCGGGGCGGCACCTCCTCTTCTCGCTCGCGGGCGAGCGTGGCGTGCGGCGCGTGCGCGAGCGGCTCTACAGGAGCCTCCTCGATCAGGAGATCGGCTTCTTCGACGCCTCCCGCACCGGCGAGCTCATCTCGCGCCTGGGCACCGACTCCGCCACCATCCAGAGCCTCGTCGCGGCGAACGTGTCGATGGTCTTCCGCCACGCCATCACCGCGCTCGGCGGCATCGGGCTCCTCTTCGTCACCTCCCCGCGACTCACCGTGGTGATGCTGCTCGTCGTGCCGCCCATCGCGGTCGGTTCGGTGTTCTACGGTCGCAAGGTCCGTGCGCTCGCGCGCCGCTACCAGGACGCGCTCGCCGACGCCTCCCACGTCGCGGAGGAGTCGCTCTCCGCGATGCGCACGGTGCGGGCCTTCAACGCCGAGCCCGCCGAGCGCGGCCGCTACGACGCCGCCATCGCCTCCTCCTACGACGCCGCACGACGCCGGGCGCGGGCGGGCTCGCTCTTCATGGGCGGGGCCTCGGCGGGCGTCTACCTCGCCATCGCCGCGGTGCTCGGCTACGGCGGCCAGCTCGTCGCGCGCGGTGACCTCACGCCTGGTGCCCTCACCGCGTTCCTCGTCTACACGCTCCTCATCGCCATGAGCCTCGGCGGCCTCGCCGACCTGTGGGCCGAGGCGATGAAGGGCATCGGCGCGGCGGAGCGGGTGTTCGCGCTCATGGATCGCGTGCCGGAGATGCCCGTCGCCGGCGGCCTCCAGCCGGCGCGCTGCGACGGGCGGATCGCGCTCGAGGGCGTGCGCTTCTCCTACCCGAGCCGCCCCGACGTCGAGGTGCTGGGCGGGATCGACCTCCACATCGCTCCGGGCGAGGTGGTCGCGCTCGTCGGCCCCTCCGGCTCAGGCAAGTCCACCGTCGCGGCGCTCCTCGGCCGGCTCTACGACCCGCTCGCCGGGCGGCTCACGCTCGACGGCCATGACCTACGCTCCCTCGACCCCACCTGGCTGCGGGCGCAGTTCGGCGTCGTCCCGCAGGAGCCCACGCTCTTCTCGGCCTCGGTGGAGGAGAACGTGCGCTACGGCCGGCCGGACGCGACGCACGAGGAGGTCGTGGCAGCCTGCCGCGCAGCCCACGCGGACGCCTTCGTGCGCGGGTTCCCGGAGGGCTACGCGACGCGGGTGGGCGAGCGCGGTCAGCAGCTCTCCGGCGGCCAGCGCCAGCGGCTCGCCATCGCTCGCGCCGTCCTCAAGGACCCGCGCATCCTCCTCCTGGACGAGGCGACGAGCGCCCTCGATGCGGAATCCGAGGCGCTCGTGAAGGACGCGCTCGCGCGTCTCATGACCGGCCGCACCACCGTGATCATCGCCCACCGGCTCTCGACGGTCGCGAGCGCCGATCGCGTGGTGGTGATCGAGGGTGGCTTGATTGTGGAGTCTGGCCCCCATCGCGAGCTCGTGGCGCGTGGCGGCCTGTACCAGCGGCTCGTCGAGCGTCAGCTGCGCGCTGGTTAGCCTCGCGCGCACCATTTGGAGGTGGCACTCCGAACGGGCGGTGACATTGGCACGGCGGACATCGACCTTCGCGCAGGGGAGGCAGGCAGCCAAGCACGCTCGAGTCCCAGAGAGGCGAGTAAGCCACCACGGAACTCTCCTTCAGCGCACGCCATGCTCGACCGGGTTCTGATCGTGTGCGTCGGCAACATCTGCCGGAGCCCCATGGCGGAGGCCCTCCTGCGCGCGCGGTTCGCGGCGCGGGGGCGTGGCCGTGTGGAGTCGGCGGGGCTGGGCGCGCTCGAGGGACGGGGCGCCGACCCGATCGCGGTGGCCCTCCTGGCGGAGCGCGGGATCGACCTCACGCCCCACCGGGCGCGGCAGCTCACCCCCGAGATGCTTGCGGCGGCGGACCTCGTGCTCGTGATGGAGTCGGCCCACCAGCGGCAGATCGAGGCCATGGCGCCCTCTGCGCGCGGCCGCGTGCACCGCATCGGAAAGTTCGGAGGGTTCGACGTGCCGGATCCGTACCACCTGCCCCGTGCTTCCTTCGAGTCGGCCCTGGCGCTCATCGAGCGCGGCCTCGAGGACTTCGACCGCGCGTTCTGGAGGGTGCCTTGAACGCGCTCGCTCGCCCGACCGTCCTCGGCCTCGCCGCGCTCGCGCTGCTCGCCACGGGCTGCCGCTCGATCTCTCCCGGCCTCCAGTTCAAGCCGGACAAGCTCGAGGCGCGCGGCACCGCCGAGCAGCCCATCGCCATCGTCCCCATCTCGTCCAAGGTGCTCGTCGAGCAGGCCGAGGCGCGCGTCCGCGCCGCGAGCGCACGCCCGAAGGACCCGCTCGCCGACGAGGCCGCGAGCTGGCAGTACCGCATCGCGCCGTACGACGTGCTGTCCGTCATCGTGTGGGATCACCCGGAGCTCACCATCCCGGCCGGCGAGTTCCGTGCGGCGGAGACCTTCGGCAACGCGGTGCAGGCAGACGGGACGATGTTCTACCCGCACGTCGGGGTGATCGAGGTCGGCGGCAAGACCCTCCCCGAGGTCCGCGTCCTCATCGCCGAGCGGCTGCGCAAGTACATCGAGAACCCGCAGCTCGACGTGCGCATCGCCGCGTTTCGCGGGCAGCGCGTGGAGGTGACGGGCGAGGTGGTGCAGCCCACCACGCTGCCGATCAGCGACGTGCCGCTGCGCGTGCAGGACGCCATCGCCGCCTGCCGCGGGCTCGCCCCCGGCGCCTGGACGCGGGGCGTCGCGCTCACCCGCGAAGGCCGAACCTACCGGCTCGACCTGCAGGCCTTCTACGACGAGGGCGATCGCTCGCAGAACTGGCTCCTCAAGGACGGCGACGTGCTGCACGTGCCCTCGCGCGAGGAGAACAAGGTCTTCGTGCTCGGCGAGGTGATGCGCCAGTCGTCGAAGCTCATGGCGCGCGGCAGGATGACGCTCGCCGAGGCGATCGGCGACTCCGAGGGCTTCTCGGCGGTGTCCTCGAACCCGGGCGAGGTGTACGTCTTTCGGGGCCGCTACGACGCGCCGCGCGTGTACCGTCTGAACGCCTCGAGCGCCGACGCCATGCTGCTCGCCACCCAGTTCCAGCTCGAGCCGCTCGACGTCGTCTACGTGGCGCCGTACGGCCTCACCAACTGGAACCGCGTGGTGACGCAGATCCTCCCGACCATCCAGGGCATCTGGCAGAGCGTCGATCTCGCCAACCGCGGCCAGAACGTGCTCCAGGGGAACTGACGCGAAGAGCGTCGCTACGCAAAAGCGCTCGATTTCGAGTCGCGCCCGCGCCGTGCCGATTGGAGCTCGTACGCGGTCGTCATGACGCTCGAGCCAGGTGGCTCAAGGCCCGACCCCCCCCCTACGGCCAGGCATTCACGGTGAGGAAGAGGGCCTCGCCCTTCTTCTCGCCGGTGACCTGGTGCACGATGCGCTGGCCCTTCTGCACGGTCAGGCGGGACTGGGTGTTCCGCGAGGTGAGCGCCACCTCGAACGTCACCGTGTCGCCGTGCCGCTCCTGCAGCGTGAGCGCGGCGGTCTCGCCGCCCGGCAGCTCGACGAACTGCGTCCGGCCGCGGTCGAGCTCCATCCGGTGCTCGCTCACCTGATCCCAGCGGACGTAGGCGAGCGGCGAGAGCTGGCGGCGCAGGTCCTCGAGGCGGGGATCGACCTTGGCCGGTCCCTGCCGCGAGCCCTTGATGACGCGAACCCTGACCGGCACTTCGGCGTGGGCGGCCGTGGGCAGGGCGGCGCCGATCGCGAGGAGGGCGCCGAGGGTCGCGGCGAAGAGCGTGCGGGTCACCGGGTCTCCTGAAGCTTCGCAGGCCCGCTCGTGAGCCTGTCGAAGCACGAGCGGCGGCATCGAGTCACGAGTGCTCCCCGTCGTCGAGCAGCACCACCGGGCCGTCCGACGTCTGCAGCACCATCGTCACCTCGCCCTCGGTCGAGAGCTCGAGGGAGGCCACCTGGCCGAGCTGGCCGCCTTCGAGGCGAACGTACACGACGAGCGCGACCGCCGCCAGAACCGGCACGAGCGAGGCGAGCGCCGCCCGCGGGTGCGCCCGGAACCACCCGAGGAAGCCACGCCGGCCGCGCGCGGGCGCGAGCCCCGGCGCGGCGCCCACCCGCGCCATCACCTGGTCCACGAACGGCGCGAAGTCCCGGGCGTTCGCGCGGGCGAGGAGCGACTCGCCCACGAGGCCGTCGAGCGCGGCCAGCTCCGCCGCGGTGGCGCTGCAGCCGGCGCAGCCCTGGAGGTGGAGGTCGAGCGCGCGCCGCTCCTCGTCCGTGAGCTCTCCCGGGCGCGCGCCGAGCATCGGGGCGTAGCGGACGCAGTCCTTCATGGCGCCGACTCCTCGTCGTCCCCTGCGCTGCGCTCCGCGTAGCCGCGCAGCGCGGTCTGCATCTTCTTCCGCGCATGGAAGAGCCGGCTCATCACCGTGCCCTTGTGGATCCCCAGCCGCTCGGCGAGCTCCTCGTAGGAGAGCCCCTCCACCTCGCGCAGCACGAGGATGGTCCGGTGCTTCTCGGGCAGGGTCGCGAGGGCGTCCTGGATCTTCTCCGCCATCTCGCGGCGGAGCACGTTCTCGGCGGGATCGTCCCCGAGCGTCGTCGCGAGGATGCCCTCGCCGCCGCCGGTCAGGTCGCTCTCGCGCACCTCGTCCACGTCCTCCTTCTGCGAGACGCGCTCGCGCCGGACGGCGTCGATGGACAGGTGCGTCGCGATGCGGAAGAGCCAGGTCGAGAACGAGGACTTGCCCTCGAACGCGCCCAGGTGCCCGTGGACCCGCACGAACGCCTCCTGGGCGACGTCCCAGGCGAGGTCCGAGTCTTTCACGATGCCGAGCGCCACGGCGTAGACCTTCCTCTGGTAGCGGACGACGAGCGCGCGAAAGGCGGCGGGATCGCCTGCCTGGGCCTTCGAGACCAGCGCGAGGTCGTCAGCTTCCATCGGTCGGACGGCTGCTCCGGGGTGTAAATTCAAGCGGAGGGCGAAAACTAGCACACCCTGGACGGCGCGCTCCCAGAGAGGTGCGCCGCACACCTGCCCCGTGCGTAACACCGCGGGGGCACCCCGGACCTCCCCGCGTTATCCTCCCTGAACCCGCCGGGCCGAGGGCGGGGGCTTCTCTACGAAAGGGCCGATGACCGTCGCGTACGGTGACATCGCGCGCGTCCTCGACGGGGCGCGGCGCCGACAGCTCCGCGTCGTCCTGCTCGCCGCGCTCGGCTTCGGGCTCGCGGCCGGGCTCGCCGTGCTGCTCGCGGGGGCGGTGGCGCTCTACCTCGGCGCCCGCATCGGCGTGCGATCCCTGACGCTCGCCGCGGCGGCCACGGTGATCGTCGCCGCCGCCGCGCTCGCGATCCGCGCGCTCCTCCGCACCGCCTGGAGCGCCGAGGCCGCCGCCCGCACCGTCGCGCGCGACGCGCCGGCGCTCCGCTCCGACCTCCTGTCCTCGGTCGAGCTCGCGCGCGAGCGCGAGGCCATCCAGGCGAGCGGGCGTTACTCGGTCGCGCTCGTGGACGCCCACCTCGCGCGGACCGCGGAGGCGGCGCAGGAGGTGGACCTCGCGCGCGCCGTGCCGGATCTCTGGGCGCGGCGGGGAGGGCTCACGCTCGTCCTGGCGCTCGCCGCCCACGCGGCCGCCTTCCTCCTCGGCGGCAGCCCCCTCGCGCACGCCTACGGCCGCGTGCTGCTCGGCGATCCGCCCGGCACGCCCGCCCCCGCCGCCGACCCGATCACGGGCGATATCCAGCTCACCTTCAAGTACCCCGCGTACATGAAGCGCGAGCCGCGCACGCTCTCCGGCACCGGGGGCGAGATCCGCGCGCCGAAGGGTACCGAGGTCACGCTCGAGACGCGCGCCGACCGCGACGTGAAGCAGGCCGAGCTCGTCATCGCGTTCGACCTCGACCCCGCCGCTCGGGGCCCTGCCGAGGGTGCGCAGCGGGCCGGCGTCAGCGCCGGTGAGGAGGGGCAACCCCGAGGTGGCGCGAAAGAGCCCGCTCGCGGCGAGCCAGGCGAGCCACGAGCGGAGCCGGGGGCAGCGCCGGTGAAGCGCTTCGCCCTGTCCGTCGGCGGCAAGCGCGACCTGCGCGGCCGGCTGCTCGTGACCGACGGCGGAAGCTATCGCTTCCGCTACCTCGACGGGAAGGCGGTCGTCGCCGAGGGGCCGCCCATCCCGATCGTCGTGGAGCCGGACGCGTTCCCGGAGGTGCGCATCACCGCGCCGGAGCGCGAGCTGGAGGTGGACGCGAACGCGCGCGTGGCGATCGAGTGGCAGGCCGAGGACGACGTGGGGCTCTCCGAGGCCGCGCTCGTCCTGAAGCGCGCGGGCGGCGCGGAGGAGCGGCGGGTGCTGCGCCGGCAGCAGGGGCTGCGCCGCGACGGCGGCGTGTACGAGCTCGACCTCGTCGCGGAGAAGCTCGGCGAGGGGGAGCGGCTCGACTACTGGCTCGAGGCGCTCGACACGGACACGGTCTCCGGCCCGAAGAAGACCCGCACCGAGACGCACACGCTCAAGATCTACTCCGAGGCCGAGCACCGCCGGCAGGTGCTCGAGAACGCGCGCGCCTTGTTCGAGGAGCTCGTGGGGGTCCTGGGCGACCGGCTGGAGACGCTCGCGGCCGGGCCGGTGACGACCGCGGAGCGGCTCGCGCCGGTGCAGGCGCTCGACGTCCGCACGCGCCACCTGCACGAGCGGATGAGCGACGCGGCGCGCGAGATCCGCCGCGACCGCGCCGGCCCGCGGGAGGTCGCCGACGCGCTCACGAACGTCGCGGGGGCGATCCGCTCCGCCGCGGGGCGCGTCGCCGGCCCGCGCGGCTCGGTCGCGCAGGCGATCCGCGTGCGCATCCGCCCCGACGCCTCGCTCCTCCGCGGCATGGCCGCGCTCGACGGGCTGCTCGATCAGGAGCTGGAGAAGGGCGCCCTCTACCTCGAGCAGCTCCTCGACAAGCGCCGCGCCGAGGACCTCGTCCGGCTCGCGAAGGACCTCGCGAGCCGCCGCCGCGAGCTCGCCTCGCTCATGGAGAGGTACCGCGCTTCGCCGAGCGAGGCGGCGAAGAAGGAGCTGCTCGCCGAGATCGGCCGGATGAAGGAGCGCGTGAAGGATCTGCTCGCGCAGATGGCCGAGCTCTCGAAGGGCTTCAACGACGAGCACATGAACGCCGAGGCGCTCGCCGAGCTCGCGCGCTCGAAGGACCTCGTGGGCGGGCTCGACGAGGTGGAGAAGCTGCTCTCGAAGGGCGACGTCGAGGCGGCGATGAAGGCGCTCGACGCGATGGCCTCCTCCATGGACCAGATGCTCGCCGGGCTCCAGCGCACCGCGGGGCGGCCGGACGAGAAGGCCCAGGCGCTCATGAAGGAGATGCTCGCCTTCAAGGAGCAGCTCGAGAAGGTGAAGGCCGAGCAGGAGGCCACCGCCGGCGAGACGGACCAGGTCCGCGCGGAGTACCGCAAGAAGCTGCAGGAGCGGGTGAAGGCCTCCGAGCAGGAGGTGAAGCGCCTCGCGGAGCTCGCCGGCGAGGCGCGCAAGGACGTGGAGCGCGCGGCGCCGGGGATCTCCTACCGCTCGGAGATGGAGTACGAGCAGTCGCGCGAGGCGCTCTCCGATCTCGAGCGCGCGCTCGGCATGAAGGAGATGGGGGCCGCCTGGGAGACCGCGCAGCGCGCGGCGCCGTCGGTGGAGCGGCTCTCGCGCTACCTCGAGGAGGACGCCGAGCTGTCGCGGCAGCCGGCGCTCGGCACGCCCCGCGAGTCCATCGCCGACGCGCACCGCGCGGTGGACGCGGCGGTGCCGAAGGCGCGCGAGATCCGCGACGCCCTCTCGAAGATGTTCCCCGATCCGCGCTCGGTCCTGCCGCCCGAGGCGCAGAAGCGGCTCGGCGAGCTCGCGAAGAAGCAGGGCGCGCTCGAGCAGAAGGCGCAGGGCCTCCAGCAGAAGCTCGGGGAGCTCATGCAGCAGGCGCCGATCTTCCCGCAGGAGGCGCAGGCGCAGCTCGGCGAGTCGCGCGGCCACATGGGCGAGGCCGCCGCGGAGCTCGGCAACCGCAACCCGCAGCGCGGCCACGGCGAGCAGGCGCTCGCGCTCGACGCGCTCGCGCGCTTCCAGAAGGGGCTCGAGGAGGCCGCGAAGCGCCAGGGCCAGGGCGGCGGGGGCGGGATGGGCTTCCCGTTCCCGTTCGGCGGCGAGCAGGGCGGCGGCGAGGAGTCGGGCGACGGCCGCGAGGCGTCGCGGGAGAAGGTGAAGATCCCGGGCGCGGAGGCCTACAAGGTGCCGGAGGAGTTCCGCAAGGACCTGCTCGACGCGATGAGGCAGGGCGCCCCGGAGCGCTACAAGGGCGAGGTGCAGCGCTACTACGAGGAGCTCGTCAAGTGAGGGCCCTCGCGCTCGCCCTCGTCGCGGCGCTCGTCGCCGGCTCGGCCCCCGCCTCCGCGGCGCCGCCCGCGAAGAACGTCACCCCCCACGCCTCGCCCGCGCGCCCCCCGCGCCCGAAGCTCGCGCTCCCGGAGCGGATCTCCGGCGCGCTGCGCACGCTCGCCGACGAGGACGTCGCGAGCGCCCGCGCCGTGATCGAGCCGCTCTTCGCGGCGAGCCCCGACGAGCCGGCGGTCCGCCTCGCCGCCGGGCTCCTGCGCTTCTACGAGCAGCGCTACGCGGAGGCGGTGCCGCTCGTCGAGTCGTCCGGGCTCGGCGATCCCGCCGGCTACCTCGCCCTCGCGAAGGCCGCGCTCGAGGTCACGAAGGACGACGCCCACTTCGAGAGCGAGCACTTCGTCGTCGCGTATCCGAAGGGCAAGGACGAGGTGCTCGTGCCGTACCTCGTGGACGCGCTCGAGCGGCAGCGCGCCGCGCTCGCGAAGAGCCTCGCCTTCACGCCGGACGCGCGGCTGACGGTCGAGATCGTGAACGACGTGAAGGAGCTCGCCAAGGTCTCGACGCTCACCGAGCAGGAGATCCGCACCTCCGGCACGGTGGCGGTGTGCAAGTTCAACAAGCTGATGCTCCTCTCGCCCAAGGCGCTCCTCAAGGGCTACGACTGGCTCGACACCGCGGCGCACGAGTACACGCACCACGTCCTCACGCTGAAGTCGCGGAACCGCGCGCCCATCTGGCTGCAGGAGGGGCTCGCGAAGTGGTTCGAGGACGACTGGCGCGGGGGGGGCGAGCCGATCTCGCCCGTGTCGGCCGCGCTCGTGCGCGAGGCGGTGCAGAAGAACGACCTCGTCTCCTTCGAGGAGATGCACCCCTCGCTCGCGAAGCTGCCCTCGCAGGAGCGCGCCGCGCTCGCCTACGCCCAGGTCGCCCTCGCCATCGAGTACCTCGTGCAGCAGCGGGGCCCGCCGGTGCTGCCGCGCGTCCTCGACGCGCTCGCGCGCGGCGAGCCGACCGAGGCGGCGGTGTCGGAGGCCCTCGGCGTGCCGTTCCCGCGCTTCCTCGGCGAGTGGCGCCGCCACATGGGGAGCCGGGCGCTGCCGCGCGGCGGCGAGCACGCGCTCGCCAAGCTCCGCTTCAAGGACGACCCGAAGCAGGCGGGCCAGTGGGCCGAGTGGGCGGAGATCCCGGACGAGCGCGCGCGCGGCTTCGCGCGGCTGGGCGAGATCATGCGCACGCGCGGCAAGTGGACCGCCGCGCGCATCGAGTACGGCAAGGCCGTGCAGCGGGTGGGCGCCCGGGTGCCCATCCTCTCGAACCAGTACGCGCTCGCCGCGATGATGTCCGGCGCGGACGGCGAGGCCGAGCGGGTGCTCCGCGAGGCGCTCGGCTGGAGCCCCGACTACGCCGCGCTCCACGTGCGGCTCGCCCGCATCCTGCTCGCCCGCAAGGACTTCGCGGGCGCGAAGGAGCACCTCCTCGTCGCGAACCGCCAGGACCCGTTCGACCCGGACATCCACGCCGGCCTCGCCAAGGCGCTCGAGGCGAGCGGGGACCCGGGCGGCGCCTCGCGGGAAGCGGGCTTTGCGCGGATACTCGCGGACCACTAGCCGGCACGGAGCGGAACAGGCCATGTCCACCACCACGACCCTCGACACGAGCGCATCGCCCAACCCCGAGGCCGACCTCCAGGCCGTCCGCGAGCTGCACGAGGCGCGGCGGCTCCTCCTCACCGAGATCGAGAAGCGCATCGTCGGCCAGAAGGAGGTCGTGGACTCGCTCCTCGTCGCGCTCTTCGCGCGCGGGCACTGCCTGTTCGTCGGCGTCCCGGGGCTCGCCAAGACGCTCCTCATCTCCACCGTCGCCGACGTCCTCGACCTCTCCTTCAACCGCATCCAGTTCACGCCGGACCTCATGCCCTCCGACATCACGGGCACCGACGTGCTCGAGGAGGACCACACCACCGGGCGCCGCGCCTTCCGCTTCGTCGCCGGCCCGATCTTCGCGAACCTCCTGCTCGCCGACGAGATCAACCGCACGCCGCCGAAGACCCAGGCCGCGCTGCTCCAGGCGATGCAGGAGTACCGCGTGACGGCGGGCGGCGAGACCTACCCGCTCGACCTGCCGTTCCTGGTGTTCGCCACGCAGAACCCCATCGAGCAGGAGGGCACCTACCCGCTCCCCGAGGCGCAGCTCGACCGGTTCATGTTCTACGTGACGGTGAGCTACCCCACCGCGCAGGAGGAGCAGGAGATCGTCCGCTCCACCACCATCGCGTCGCGCCCACCGCTCAAGCGCATCCTCTCGCCCCACAAGATCCGCGAGCTGCAGGACCTCGTCCTGCGCGTCCCCGCCGCCGACCACGTCATCAAGTACGCGGTGGATCTCGTGCGCGCGACGCGCCCCAAGGAGCCGGACGCGCCCGACTTCGTGAAGGAGAACGTCTCCTGGGGCGCCGGCCCGCGCGCGAGCCAGTACCTCGTGCTCGGCGCGAAGAGCCGCGCCATCCTCGACGGCCGCATGGCGGCGAGCGTGGAGGACGTGCGCGCGCTCGCGAGGAACGTCCTCGTGCACCGCGTGATCGCGAACTTCCGCGCCGAGAGCGAGGGCGTGACGAGCGCCGAGATCGTGGGCCGGCTGCTCGAGAAGGTGAAGGGCTAGCAGCGCGATGGCCGACGCGAAGCGCCCCCTCCTCGACCCCGCCGTCCTCGCGAAGCTCGGCACCCTGAAGCTCCGGGTGCGCGCGGTGACGGAGGGCGTGCTCTCCGGGCTCCACAAGTCGCCGCACCACGGCCAGTCGGTCGAGTTCGCCGAGCACAAGGAGTACGCCCCCGGCGACGAGATCCGCCACATCGACTGGAAGGCCTACGGGAAGTTCGACAAGTACTACGTGAAGCGCTTCGAGCAGGAGACGAACCTCCGCGCCTACCTCGTCGTGGACGCCTCTGGCTCGATGGGCTACCGCGGCGATCCGGACCGGCTCTCGAAGCTCGAGTACGCGAGCGCGCTCGCCGCGTCCCTCGGCTACCTGCTCGTACGGCAGCAGGACGCGGCCGGGCTCGTGCTCGTGCAGGGCCACGTCGCGGGCGCCATCCCCCCCCGCGCGTCGGCGAGCCACCTGACGCCGGTCGTCGAGGCGCTCGAGGCTGCGAGGCCGCAGGGCGAGACGCGGCTCGACGCGGCCGTGGACTGGATCATCGAGAACGCGCCGCGCCGCGCCTCGGTCGTGGTCTTCTCGGACCTGCTCGACCCGGACGAGCGCATCGTGAAGAAGCTCGCCCAGCTCGGCCGGCGCAAGCACGAGGTCACGATCTTCCACGTGCTCGATCCCGCGGAGCTCGAGTTCCCGTTCGACGATCCGACCCTGTTCCTCTCCATGGAGGACGCGCGCCAGGTGGAGGCGCACGGTCGCGACGTGCGGAAGGGTTACCTCGAGGTGCTCGGGCGCTGGCTCGAGGAGACGAAGCGGACCGCCGCCGAGGCCGACGTGGACTACGCGCTCTGCCGCACCGACCGCCCGCTCGACGAGGTGCTCGTCCCGTTCCTCGCCCGCCGCGAGCGCAGCGCCGCATGAGCATCGGCTTCCTGAACCCCGCGCTCCTCTGGGGCCTCCTCGCCGCGGCCATCCCGCTCGCGATCCACCTCTTCTTCCGCCGCCGCCCGCGGCCGACGCCCTTCCCGGCGATCGACTTCATCCTCCGCGCCCGGCGCGAGACGCAGCGGCGCCTGCGCATCCGCAAGGTGCTGCTCTTCACCGCGCGCACCCTCCTGCTCGCCGCCGCGGCGCTCGCGATCGCGCGGCCGCGCGCGGAGCGGCCGGGTGAGGCGGCCGCCGCGGTCGTAGAGGGGCCGAAGGCCACGGCCATCGTGCTCGACGCCTCCGGCTCCATGCGCTACCGGCTCGGCGGGCGGGCCCTGTTCGAGCGCGCCCGCGCCGACGCGCTCGGCGCCCTCGCCGCGCTCGGTCCCGACGAGCCCGCCACCGCGGTCGTGTGCGGCGCCGAGACGCCCGCCGCCGAGCCGCCGGGCTTCGACCGCGCCGCGGTGCGCCGGCTGCTCGAGCAGGCCGAGGCGTGGGCGGGCCACGCGGACCTCACCGCCTGCGTCGGCGCGGCGGTGCGCGCGCTCGCGAGCCCCGCCGCGCAGGCGCGTCTCGGCAAGCGCGTCGTCGTCGCGACCGACCTCGCCGCGAGCGCCTGGCGGCTCGACGTGCCTCCGCCGGTGATCGAGGGGCCGGAGGGGAAGATCCTCCCCGAGGTGACCGTCCAGGACGCCGCGCGCGGCGCGCCGCTCCCGAACCTGGCGGTGGTCGGTCTCGACGCCGAGCCGGATCCCGCCGCGGGCCCCCGCGGCTACCGCGTCACTGCGGCCGTGTCGAGCGCGGGCGGTGAGGCGCGGAAGGACGTTCCGCTCGGGCTCTCCGCCGGGGCCGGCCCCGGCGCGAAGACCGCGATCCGCGCGTTCGTGGATCTCCCCTCCGGCGGCACCGTGCGCAAGACGCTCTCCTATGCGTTCCCTCAGGGCGGCCCGGCCGTGCTGCAGGTTGCGCTCCCGGAGGACGCGCTCCCGATGGACGACGCCCGCGCGGTCGCGCTCGTCGTGCCGCGCGAGGTGAGGGCGCTCGTGGTGGACGGCGCGCCCTCGCCGGTGCGCTACCGGGACGAGGCCTACTTCGTGGAGTCCGCGCTCGCCTCGGCCGCGTCGCCGGTGCGGCCGAAGCTCGTGGATGCGGACGCCTTCCCCGGCGAGGACCTCTCCAGGTACGACGTCGTGCTCCTCCTCAACGTGCGCAGCGTCGGGGCGAAGGCGGGGGAGCTCGAGCGCTTCGTGGAGAACGGCGGCGGGCTCTTCCTCTCGCTCGGCGACGAGGTCGATCCCGAGGCGTACGACCGCGAGCTCGGCAAGCTCCTGCCGATGCCGCTCCACGTCGTGAAGACCGCCGCCTCGCCCGCCGACGGCGCGGCGCGGGCGGCGCGCTTCGCGGACGTGGCCTGGGATCACCCGGCGCTGTCCATCTTCGTGGGCGAGGCGCGCGAGGGGCTCCTCGGCACGCGCACCTACCGCTACGTCCTCGCGAAGCCCGGCCCGAAGGGCGCCCCGGCGACGGTGCTCGCGAGCTTCGACGACGGCGCGCCGGCGCTCGTCGAGGCGCGGCGCGGCCGCGGCCGGGTGCTGCTCTTCACCTCGAGCGCCGACCGCGACTGGACCGACTGGCCGATCCGCACGAGCTTCCTCCCGGCGATGCAGCGCTTCGCCGGCTTCCTGGCGGGCGGGCTCGAGGAGCGGCGCGAGCCGGCGCTCGTGGTGGGCGCGCAGCGGACGATCCGGCTCGAGCCGGGCGAGCGGCTCGCCGGGCTCGTCGATCCGGGTGGGCGGGAGCGCGGGCCGGCGGAGCTCGAGCGGATGGGGCTGCGCGAGGGAGAGCGCGGCGGGCTCGTCATCACGCCGCGCGAGCCGGGCCTCTGGCAGGTGAAGGTGACGGCGCAGGGCAAGGGCGAGCGGCTCGAGCCGCGCCTCGCGTTCGCCGTCTCGCCCGATCCGCGCGAGTCCGACACGCGGCGGCTCGAGCCGAAGGAGCTCACCGCCTACTTCGGCGGCGAGACGCACGCGAAGGTCGAGGGCGACGCGCAGGCGGCGGGAGCGGGCCGCACGATCCCCCTCTGGTCCGTCCTCCTCGTCCTCGCGCTCGCGGCCTTCTTCCTCGAGGGGCTGCTCATCAGCTGAAGCGTGCGTCCGGGCCCCCGGCCCGATCGGCACGAAAGCTCCGCCCGGCGGGCACCTTGCCCGCCGCCCGGCCGTGGCTAGGATGGCGCGGTGATCTCCACGCTCGATCGCGACGTCGCCGGCCTCTTCTGCGTCGGCTTCCACGGCAAGACCCCGTCGCCCGAGGTGCTGGAGCTCGTCCGGCGCGGGGTGTACGGGGTCGTCCTCTTCGGCCGTAACGTGGACGGGGCCGAGCAGGTGGCGGAGCTCGTCCACGCGCTCAAGGCCGCCGCGGGCCGGCCGCTCCTCGTCTCGATCGACCAGGAGGGAGGCCGGGTCGCCCGCCTGCGCGAGCCGCAGGGCTTCACGGAGGTCCCGCCGATGCGCGCGCTGGGCGACGCGGGCGACGCGGCGCTCGCGCGCGAGGTGGGCGCGCTCCTCGGCCGGGAGCTGCGCGCCGTGGGCATCGACCAGGACTACGCGCCGGTCGTGGACGTGGACACGAACCCTGCGAACCCCGTCATCGGGGATCGCGCGTTCTCGCGCGATCCCGCCGCCGTCGCGCGGCTCGGCGTGGCGCTCGCGGAGGGGCTCCAGTCGGCCGGCGTCGCCGCGTGCGCGAAGCACTTCCCCGGCCACGGCGACACGAGCCAGGACTCGCACAAGGACCTGCCGCGCCTCCCGCACCCGCTCGCGCGGCTCGAGGAGGTGGAGCTGGCGCCGTTCCGGGCGCTCGCGCGCGCGGGCGTCGCCTCCGTGATGACCGCGCACGTCGTCTTCGAGGCGCTCGACCCGCACCGGCCGGCCACGCTCTCGCCGGAGGTGATGCGGCTCCTGCGCGAGCGGGTCGGCTTCCAGGGCTGCGCGATCTCGGATGACCTCGAGATGAAGGCGGTCGCCGAGCACTTCCCGCTCGAGGAGGCCGCGCCGGGCGCGGTCGCGGCGGGGGTGGACGCCCTCCTCGTCTGCCACACCGCGGGCGTGCAGCACCGCGCGATCGAGCTCGTCCGCGCCGCGGTCGAGGGCGGGCGCATCCCGCGCGCCCGGCTCGCCGAGGCGCGCGCGCGCGTCGAGCGGCTCCTCGCCTTCGCCGGCCCCGCGCCCGACCCGCGCGGCGTCCTCGCCCGGCTCCGCACCCGGGAGCACCTCGCCGTCGCCACGCGCATCCCGCGGCTCGCGACGGGCCACGACCCGACGCACGTCTGAACGGGATCCCCTCGCGGCGGTCTGCCGGCGATGAACGGCCGATCATGATTCGCGAACAGGCGAGCGAAGCGAGCCCGCCGGGCGACGCCGCGGAAGCGGCGAAGCCGCTCGCGGCGGCGCACGGGACCCGGCGAGAGGGGTGGGCCCCCGACGACGGGTGCCAGCCGTCGGCGGGGCGGGGGCGCAGCCCCCGTGGATCATGCCCGAGGGGGCCTGCGCGTCGCGGGCCGCCGCTGGCGCAGCGCAGCGCCGCGCGGCCGGTCGCGGCGGCCGGGGCGGGCCGCGATCGCGGGCGGCGCCGTCTTCACCGCGTCGTCGCGCAGCGCCTCGCGGCGCGGGCGGCGCCGCGGTAGCGGGGCCGCGTCGAGCCGCTCGAGCGCGTCGAGCATCGCCTGCCGCATCGCGCCCTGGTGGCGGAGGATGGCGCTCACGTGGCCGGCGGGCAACCAGCGCAGCTCGGCGCCCCAGTGCTCGGCGATGCGCCGCATGTCCGACGGCGGCACGAAGCCGTCGGAGGCGGTGCCGACCACGATGGCCGCCTCGGGGTAGACGGGCGCCGGCAGGCAGGTCACCGAGAACTGCGCGGCCATGGCGAGCAGCGACTCGCGCACGGACTCCTCGGTCTCGCCCTCGGCCGCGAGCTTCGGCCAGGAAGGCACGTGCCGGAGCACCCCCGCGCGCAGGACCGAGTCCGGCGAGCAGGCCGGCGCCACCGGCACCACCGCCACCGGGAAAGGCGCCGCGGCGCCGACCATCGCTGCGAGCTGGCCGCCCATGCTGTAGCCCGTCACGCCGACCCGCTCGGCGCCGAGCGCGTCGCGCAGCCAGCGCAGGAGCGCTCGACCCTCGAGGAAGGTCGCGGCCGCCATGAGGTGCATGTCGGCGACGGAGCGGACCGCGTGGCGGAGCTGCGCGTCAGGACGGCGGGCGCCGTAGTACGCGTTCTCGAGCACGGCCGCGCCGACGCCCTGCGCCAGCAGCGGCTCGGCGAAGCGCAGCCGCATCCCGAAGCCCTGGTCGCCCGAGGCGGCGAGGTGCACGAACACGCCGCGCAGCTCGCCCTCCGGGAGGAGGAGCTTCACTCGCGCCGTGCACGCGCAGGGAGGCAGCCGCTCCTCCGGGCTCTCGAACGTCCCGTCGCGGACGATCCCGCCGTGCGCGCGCTTGCCCGCAGTGAGGCGAACGTCGATGGGGCGCGCCCTGCGCCGGAGCAGCAGCTCCGGATCGGCGGCCGCGCAGAGCGCGCGATCTCCCCAGCCATCCTCGAAGAAACGGTGGCCCCGGATCGCAACGCCGAAGATGAGATCCAAGAGATGCATGGTCGCGCTCAGCAAAAACGATAGTGCGGAGCGCGCCGACGCGCGCCCCCACGGGCGGCGGGGCGAGCGGTCGATCGCGGCGAGCTGTAATCGTGGGAGACCCGAGCCGGGACGGCGCGGAGCGAGCGGGCGAGCGGTGGGGCGAACCGCGGGAGCGAGCCCCGGGCCTCAGCTCCGGTCGAGGATCTTGAGCGCGAACATCCCGACCAGGAAGCCGTACACCGCGTGCTCGGGGCGCTGGGCGTGGTGGACGATCTCGGAGACCGTGCGCGTGCCGTCCACCCTGGGCAGCGTCTCCGCCTCCCAGCGCTCGAGCTCGACCTCGTGCAGCCCGTACGCCGGCTGCGGGCTCGGGATGAGCCGGTCCTCCGGGCTGAGCAGGCGGAAGAGCCGCTCCGGCTTGTAGAGCTTCTTCACGCCGCGGACGATGAGGTTCGCCGGGTGGAGGTCGATCTTGATCGCCTCCTGGGCGGCCCGGTCGGTGAAGTGCATCCGGTACTCGCCCTCCTCCCAGCCGAACACGGAGTAGACGATCGCCTTCACCTGCTGGGCGAGGTAGTAGATCTTCTCGGTGTCCTTGAGGAGCTTCATCTCCACCAGGATGTCGCCGGTGCGCCGGCCGGAGCGATCGGCGGCGGCCTGGCACTCCTCGAGCTGGGCGGTGGTGATCTTGCCCACGCGCACGAGGAACGGGCCGAAGCGGTCGGTGACGAGGTTCGAGATGGCGAAGCAGGGCCGCCCCTTCTCGAAGTAGATCGTCTTCTTGACCTTGCCCTTCTGCAGGGTCAGCTCGCCGGTCTGCTGCGCGAGGTGGAAGGCGGTGATGAGCTCGGGGACGTTGTCCTCGAGCCGTCCCTCGGTGCGGGACAGGTCGGGCCCGGGGCGGCTCGGAGGCGGGCGCGGCGGGGCGGGGCGGGGCGGCGGACGCGCGGGGCTCCCCACCGACGCGGCCGTCACCGTCTCGCCGCGGAGCACCGCCGAGACCTTGCCGTCCTCGGTGAGGACCACCTTGCCGGTGAGCTCCATCGGCTCGAGGGGCTCGTCCGCCTCGACCGCGACCTCCACGTCGAAGTCGTTCCCGTGGAGCGGCGGAGGCGCCGGGGTGCGCGTGGGCGCGGGCGTCGTCGCCGGCAGGAGCGCGCGCAGCGCCAGCACGAGCTTGTGCGCCTCGAACGGCTTCTCGAAGTACTCGGCCGCGCCGTGCTGGGTGCGCGCGTCCGTGGCGGCGCGGCCGCCCTTGAACACGCCCGTCATGAAGACGAACGGCACCCTCGCGTTCCGGAGCGCGTGGGCGACGTCGTAGCCCATCATGTCCGGCAAGAGGACGTCCACCACCGCGGCGGCGGGCTTCTCGGTCGCGACCTTGGAGATGGCGGTGTGGCCCTTGCCGACGGCGATGGGGGTCCACCCCTCGGCCTCCATCAGGCGGGCCAGCAGGGAGAGCAGCTCGGCGTTGTCGTCGACGAGGAGGATCTTCGGCCGCACGGTCCCGGCACGATACCGGTGGGGGCACATCGGATCAACGCGTGCGCCGGTGTGGCCGCGCGGCCTACCGGCCGCATCGCTCGCTCCGGAGGCGGGGCACGCGCCGCGCTCGCAGCGAAGGAGAGTTGGCCCCGGCGTCGATCCGACCGCCGGGGCCCGGGCCCCGCCCCGCCCTAGAAGATGACCTGCCCGAAGAGGACCGCCCGATCTCCGGTCCGCACCGCCTTCTGCGATTGATCGAGCTCGTAGTTGGCGATGAGCCGCGCCTTGATGGGCAGGAGGTCCACGTAGGCGCCCACCGTGTAGCGCTCGTTGCGATCGCCGGCGGTCGTGCGGTTGCGGTCGAAGCGCTCCGCCCGGAAGACCGGGCCCACGTTCCAGGGGGTCTTCCCGTACAGCCCCGCGTACCAGCCGCGCGCGAGCGCGTCCGAGCGCGCGCCCGTTGCGGCGGTGAAGACGTCGCGCTCCGACTGGATGAGCTCGGCCGCCGCGAAGAGATACGGGGTGTCGAGCGTCGCGTCCGCGCCGTAGGTCAGGAAGTAGAACGAGGTGTCGTCCACCGCGGCGCCGACGCCGTCGAAGCGGCCGTTCGCGCCGAGGCCGGCGAGCTGACGCCCGTAGCCGTACGACCCTCCCGCGCGGACGGTCGTCCTGCCGGCCGCGAACGAGAGCCCGGCTCGGCCCCACACGTTCTTCTCGTCGAGATCGTCGCGTCGGCTGGGGCCCGCGCCGTTCACCACCGAGGCGGCGAGGTCCGCGCCGAGCCCGCCGGCGATGCTCCACCGCCCCACCACCCCGAGGCCGAGGTCGCGCGCGTCGGAGCTCGCCGTGAGGCTCGAGGTCGTGGTGGAGCGCGCGAGCGCCGCCACCACGTACGAGCTCGTCACCCACAGGAGCTTCGTGTCGCTCTCCGGCTGCTCGTAGCCGAAGGGCGTCTTCCACTGGCCGGCACGCAGCTCGAGCCCGGGCAAGAGCGAGAAGCCCTGGAGCGCCGCGTAGGCGTCCTTCACCGAGGCGTCGGCGGCGTCGAAGAGGAAGGAGTAGGCGACGTGCGGCGTCACCTCGCCGCGCGCGCCGATGCGGGCGCGCCGAAGCTCCACGGTCGAGGTGGTCGCGCCGGGGGTGGGCGCGTCGAGGCGCGAGGCCTGGACGTTGAGCACGCCGTAGAACACGGGGGAGGTCTTCTCCTGCGCGCGGGCGGGCGGGGCGAGCAGGGTGGCGACGGCCGCGAGCGCGGCGAGCGAGAGGCGGAAGCTCATGGGTCTTCTCCGGGAGGTCTTTAGGGAACGCCGTTCACTGGCCGGGCGTGTAGATCTGGTCGAAGACGCCGCCGTCGGCGAAGTGCGCGGCCTGCGCCTTCTGCCAGCCGCCGAAGGCGTCGATGGTGACGAGCTCGAGCCTGGGGAAGCGGGCCGCGTGGCGCGCCGCGACCGCCGGATCGCGGGGCCGGTAGTAGTTCCTCGCGGCGAGCTCCTGGCCCTCGGGCGTGTAGAGGAACTCGAGGTACGCCTGCGCGAGCGCGCGGGTCCCGTGCCGGTCGGCGTTCCGCTCCACCACCGCGACCGGCGGCTCCGCGAGGATGCTCGAGCGCGGCACCACGATCTCGAACTTCCCCTTCCCGAGCTGCTCCACGGCGAGGAACGCCTCGTTCTCCCAGGCGAGGAGCACGTCGCCGAGCCCGCGCTCCACGAACGTGATGGTGGAGCCGCGGGCGCCCGAGTCGAGCACCGGCACGTTCCGGTACAGGGACCTCACGAACTCGCGCGCCTTCGCCTCGTCGCCGCCGCTCTTCTTCACCGCGTGCGCCCAGGCGGCGAGGTAGTTCCAGCGCGCGCCGCCCGAGGTCTTCGGGTTCGGGGTGATCACCTGGACGCCGGGCTTCACGAGGTCGTCCCAGTCGCGCAGGCCCTTGGGGTTCCCCTTGCGCACGAGGAAGACGATGGTCGAGGTGTACGGCGACGCGCGCTCCGGCAGGCGCTTCTGCCAGTCGACGGGGAGGAGCCCCCGCGCGGCGATCGCGTCCACGTCGTAGGCGAGGGCGAGGGTGACCACGTCGGCCTCGAGCCCGTCGATGACGGCGCGCGCCTGCTTGCCGGAGCCGCCGTGCGACTGCCGCACGCTGAGGTCCTGGCCGGTCTTTGCCTTCCACCTGGCGGCGAACGCCCTGTTGACCGCGTCGTACAGCTCGCGGGTCGGGTCGTACGAGACGTTGAGCAGCTTCGCCTCGCCCCCCGCCGATTCCGTGGCCCGTGCCGGCGCCGCGCCGAGCGCGACTGCTATGAGCGCGGCCGCGGCGGCGTTCCTCCACAGCTTCGATTCCCCTCTCGTCATGACACTCCCCTGGGTTGCGCGACGACCGAACGGCCGGACGTCCGTTATAACGGACATCCTAGATAACGGCGGGCCGTCCGGTCAAGCGGACGGTCCCGAGGGCGTGCGCCTGGCGGGCCTTTCAGCAGAGGAGTGGGGAATGCCGCAGGCTGCTAGTAGCGCTCTGCGAGGTAGGCCCAGCGGGCTGCGATCCACTCGCGCGCGTAGGCGACCTCATCCTCGTACGAGTGCCAGTCCGTGCGCCCAATGGCCTCGAAGTAGGCTCGCTGCTCGCTCCCCCAGCGCGCGTCGTCGCGCCACGCGGTCGCCGCGGTCTCTGCGACGAGGCGGTCGTACTCGGAGAGCACGGCGTCGCTGGGCACGCGCTCCCGGAGTGCGGTTCCCAGTCGCGCCCGCGTCAGGTCTCCGAAGGGAGGTGCGAGGAGGCGCTCGAAGAGGTGGTTCCTGTCGATGAACTCCGCCGAGCTCTGCGGGCTCGTTCGGAGCATCTGATAGTTCTGGCCGAGGCTTCCCGCGTGATCCCACACGGTCGCTCGCCAGGGGCCCGCCTGCGGATCGTGATACAGGAACGTGTTCTTGCCCACGCTATCGGTCGAGTAGGACAGCATCGCGAGCACCCACCAGTCGCGGAACTCGTCGACGCTTACCGTCTCGGGCAGCGCCGCGGCGAAGGTCGCATCGTCGGCCGTCGCGACGAGTTGCACGAAGGCGTCGAGATCGTCGAAGGCGCCGGGCTCCCCCTCGAGCGGCGTGCCCTCGTCCTTCTCGTACCCGTCGTGCCAGGTGACCTTCGGCTGGCCGTCCGGGCCGGTCTCGCGGAAGTTCGCGAACCAGGACATCGCGAAGTACAGGTTCCCGTCGCCGTCGAGGCCGTGCTCCTTGAGCACCTGGCCCGCGATCTTCTCGCTCATCATGTAGACGCCGCGGAACTCGCCGTTGAGGTACAGGACGGCACTCGCGGTGCGCACGTCGATGGGGTGGTCGGCGACGAGCGACCAAAGCCCGAGGGTGAGACGGTTTCGGATGAGCGTCTGATCGTCGAAGGTCGTGACGAGCAGGATCTTCTTGCGCGGTGGGAACCCGAGGACGGGGTCCGAGAATTGGGCTTCATCCGGAAATGAGAGCGTGAAGCTCTTCTTCGGGAAGTTCAGCGAGCTGGCGCCTCTATATTTCACCCTCAGCGAATAGGTGGTTCCGCGGTACGTGAGATTTGCAGGGACGTAGTCCAAGTCCGTGATCTCCGCGTCCACCCGCAGGTGGAACACGGGGAGCCCGTACTCCTCGGTGTATCGGGCCGGGTCCGGCGGGGTGTTCCCGGTCGCATCCCAGCGGTCCACGATCCCGACCCGGAGCTGCGCCCCGGCCTTGCCCGGCATGCGCACGGTGGCGAGATACACCCCCGCGTCGGCGAGCCCGGTCTGCCAGACGACCTCTCCGGCGCGCGGATCGAGCCGGGCCGCCGCGGGGAGCCCCTCCAGCACGAGGTCAGCCGGCAGAGCAGCGCCGTTCGCGCACCCCACGGAGAGCTGCAGCCGCTCCCCCTCCACGATCCAGGCGGGGCCCGCGAGCGTGATCTGGCACTCCGGCGGAGCCGGGGGCGGAGCGGGCATGGGTGGAACGACCGGATCGATCCCCGCTTCCGGCGCTTCCCGCGAGCACGCGAGGACGGCCGAGGCGACGGCGATCAGCACCAGCATGGGCGGGGTGGAACGCGGCGCTCGGGTCATCGCTCGTACAGCCTCCGAGCGGACAGGTAGTTGCTTGTGTGAGGGTGTGGACCTCCTCGCCCGGGCCGAGCCTCATCCGGACCGCCGTACTTTCTGAATCACGGCCCTCCCGATGCACCAAGCCGCCCGCGCGAGCAGCGTCGGTATCCCGCCCAGCCTCCCGAGGGGCGCGCCGGACGGGCGTCGCCTGGCCGACCCACCGCACGTAGGTTTCGCCGCGGAGGTCCCGATGCGGGCGAACGTGCTCCTGGCGGTGGTCGTTCTGTCGGCGTGCGGGAATCCAGGCGCGAAGGACGGCGTCGGGACCGGCAGCAGCCGCCTCTCGGACGCGGACGTGACCCGCCTCACCTGCGTGAGGGCTCCCGAGCTACCCGCCCCGGCTCCCACCGGCGGGTCGTGCGCCGGGATCACCGTCCCGGCGCTTCCCCCCGCGATCACCGCGAGCCTTCCCGCCTTCGGCGCGGGTGCGGTGTGCACGGCGGCCACCACCGATGGCACGGGCGCGGTCGCGGCGGGCCTGCTCTACGGGCCGACCTACGCCACGGGCGCATTCGCGGTCTGGAGGGCCGACGGCGCTCAGGCCTGGTACGCGGCGGACCCCGCGAAGCTCTTCGGGGGCGCCGAGGTGTTCGGCGGGCCGTCCGGCTTCCTCGCCTACCGCCACGCCTCGGGCGCGGCGACCTTCACCGCCGACGGACGGACGACGCCGGTCTCGGCGGATCCATGGCCGTCCGGCTTCACGCTCCTGCAGCAGCGTGCGGGCTATTCGGGGCCCTACGCGGTCGCGCCGGACGGCGCGGGCGGCGCGCTCGTCGTCTCCGCCGGGCCGGGGGACGCGGAGGGTGAGAACGGGATCTACGCGGCGCGCTTCGACGCCCCCGGCGCGCTGCGCGCGTTCTTCACGGTCGAGGTCTCGCGCCGCGAGGCGGACGCGCCGGTGCTCCGCTCCTCCGCCGCCCTCGCCGTCGGGGCCGATCCGGCCGGGCACATCCTCGTCCTCTGGTCGGGCGTCACGCCGTGCGCGCCGGGCGCGGTCGCCGCGCGCTGGTTCGATGCGGACGGCGCGCCGCTCGGGCCGCCGTTCGACGCGGGCGTCGCCGCGCCGGGGACGCTCGTCGCGCTCCTCGACGGGAGCCTCGCCCTGCAGGACGGCGCGGGCGCGTTCGTGCGGCGCTTCGAGGCGGGAAAGCTCGCCGGCGGCCCCGTCCCCGCGTGGCTCGCCGCGGCGGGCGGCGCCGCGCTGCACCGGGTGCTCGGGGGTCGCGCCTACGCGCTCGCGCGGAGCGCGCCCGACGGGAGCGGCGCCTGCGCGCAGACGCTCGAGATCGTCGCGCCGGACGGCGAGGTGTGCGGCACGCTCGCCCTCCCGGGCGCGGCCGCCTGCGAGCGCTTCCCCTGGCGCGCGCCGCCCGCGCCGTGGATCGGCCCGGACGGCACCCTCGTGCAGGAGGTGGCCGGCACGCTCGAGAGCGAGGCCGCGTGCACCTGGCGCTTCTGGCCCGCGGCGCTGCGCTGAACGTCAGCGCGCGGTGTCGTCTGGGAGCGGCGCCCCGCCGTCCGGCAGCGCACCGCGCGGGCGCAGGAAGAGCACCGCCAGCGTGAGCGCGGCCGCGGCGGCGACCACGCCGGCGATGGCGCGGGAGAGCGGGACCCCCGCGTCCTCGTGCAGTGCGGCCACGAGGGTCGGCGTGACCGCGGCGACGAGCGCGCCCACGTGGTAGGCGACGCCCATCGAGCGGGCGCGCACGTGCGGGGGGAAGAGCAGCGTGAAGAGCATGGGCGTCACGCCGGAGGTGCCCGCCCCGAGCACGCCGGCGAGGAGCGCACCCGCCCACAGGAGGCCGGGCGCGAGGCCGACGTGGAGCGGCAGCGCCGGCAGGAGCAGGACGAGCGGAATTGCGAGGGCGGGGACCACGCCGGCGCGGCTCGCGAGCCAGCCGCAGCCCACCGCGCCCACCATCATCCCCACGTTGAACAGCGTGACCAGCCCGGCGACGTCGCCGGGAGGCCGGCCGAGCTCGCCCTGCAGGAGCGCAGGCCACAGCCCGGTGAGGCCGTAGTAGACGGAGAAGCTCATCCCGAGGAGAGCGCTCGCCCAGGCGATCCGCAGGAGCACCCCCTCGCGCGCGAGCTCCGCGAGCGAGGTCCGCGGGCGCTCCCGCGCCGCGCGGCGCCACTCCGCGCTCTCCTGCACGAGGAGCCGGATCGGGATGACGAGCAGCGCGGGAAGCGCGGCCAGGAGGAACAGCGGGCGCCAGCCGAAGGCCGGCACCACCCACGCGTGTGCGACGCCCGCGAGGATGAAGCCAACCCCCCAGCTCCCCTGGAGCAGGCCCGACGCGATCCCGCGGCTCCGCACAGGCCAGCTCTCCATCGCGAGCGCGGCGCCGGCCGTCCACTCCGCGCCCATCCCGAACCCGAACAGCGTGCGGAAGACGAGCACCCAGCCGAACGACGGCGCGAAGGCGACCGCGCCGTCGCACAGCGCGAACCACGCGATCGAGATCATGAGCGGGAGCTTCCGCCCGACCCGGTCGGCGAGCGCGCCGGCCGCGAGCCCGCCCGCGAGCCGCACGAGCAGGGTGAGGGTGATGCTCCCCGCGGTCGCGACGTAGGTGACGCCGAACTCCTTCGCGATGTCGCGCATGGCGAGGAGGAAGATCGTGAAGTCGAAGCCGTCGAGCACCCAGCCGAGCCAGGCGGCGAGGAACGAGAGCCACTGCGGGCGGGTCGGCTCTCGCCACCAGGCGCCTCGGCCCGGAGGGCCCCTCCTGTGCGCTGGCTCCGGGAGGGCTGGCGCTGCGAGCCTGGGGTGCGTGGCCATGGGGCCAAGGCGCATAACCGGAGAGGCGGGCCGGCGTCAAACGCCTGCGTGCGCCGCCGCGTCGACGGAGCGTACGACGTCGCCGGTGGGGACGCGCCGCGGTGGGCGGGGACGGCGGGAGCGGCTGAACGACGTCAACGATGGGAGAACGCGCCGATGGAGCTGAGAGAGCTGAAGGTGATCGTCACCGGTGGTGCGCAGGGGATGGGCGCCCACTTCGTCCACCGGCTCGCCGAGGCGGGCGCGGTGGTCGCGGCGGGCGACGTGAACGAGGCGAAGCTCTCCGAGCTCCCCGCGGCCGTCCACCGCCGCCGCCTGGACGTCTCCGACGAGGAGGACGTGAAGGCGTTCGTGGCGTGGGCGGCGCAGGCGATGGGGGGCCTCAACGCGCTCGTGAACAACGCCGGAATCATCCGTGACGGGCTGCTCGTGAAGCGGGATCGCGCCACCGGCGAGATCACCACACTCCCGCGGGCGGACTGGGACGCCGTCATCGGCGTGAACCTCACCGGCGCGACGCTGATGGCGCGCGAGGTCGCCGCGACGCTGGCCAGGGCCGGCACGCGCCCGGGGGTCGTCGTGAACATGTCGTCCGTGGCGCGCCACGGGAACCGTGGCCAGTCGAACTACGTCGCGGCCAAGGCCGCCCTCGCGGCGAACACCGTCACCTGGGCGCGCGAGCTCGCGCCGTTCGGCATCCGTGTCGGCGCGATCGCGCCGGGCATGATCGAGACGCCGATGACGCAGGGCATGAACGCGAAGGCCCGCGACGCGCTCGTCGCGGCGATCCCGGTCGGCCGCATCGGCACGCCCGAGGACATCTGGAGGGCGCTCCGCTTCATCGTCGAGTGCGACTACTTCGACGGACGGTGCGTGGACGTGGACGGCGGCCTCGCCATGTGAACCGCCGGACCGACGCGCCCTCGCACCGCCAGCGGCCAGGCACTGGCCCGGTGGTCCGAACGCTCGAAAGGAGCCGGGAGCATGGGGTGCGCGCCCGGCCCCTCCGCCGCGCTAGCCTGCGTGGCACGGAGGGTCAAATGCGAAAGCGCCTCGCAGTAGCGCTCGTAGTGTTTCTCGCCGGTGGCTCGGCTCGCGCGATGCCGAACTTCTCGCGCCGAGAGGGCTTCGACTGCACCACGTGTCACACCACCATCCCGCGCCTGAACCGCTTCGGCTACGAGTACCGGAACTCGGGCTTCCGCACGCCGGACACCATCGGTGATCGGAAGCAGAAGGACCTGCCGGACTTCGGCACGATGTTCGCCGCCCGGCTGCAGACCGAGCCGAGCTTCGTGCGGACCCGCACGGGCGGGACCACCACCAACCGCGGCCAGATCTCGTACTTCGAGACCACGCTGTATCCGCTCGTCGGCTCGTTCGGCCGCTGGTGGTCGTCGGAGGGCGAGCTCTCCTTCGCGCCGGGCGAGGGGTTCGAGGTCGAGAACGCCTACGTGCGCGCGACGTTCGGGAGCGCGGCGAGCCGCTTCAACGCGCGGGTCGGCGTGTTCCACCCGTGGGAGGGCTACGGCGCGAGCGATCGGCCGATCACCATCAACCGCCCCCTGTTCCAGCGCGTGCCGGCGCGCTACGGCGCCGGGGCCGGGAACACCTTCTTCACGCTGTGGGGGTTCGATCAGGCGGGCATCGAGCTCGGCTACACGTTCGCGGGCTTCAACATCGCAGCGAGCGTGCTGAACGGCCTCGTCGTCCGGGAGGAGGAGGGACGGTTCATCGCCGATCCCTTCCAGGGCGGCGCGCTGTCTCGCGCGAACGACGATCCGAACTACAACTCGAAGGACTACCAGGTATTCGCGAACCAGTTCTTCGGCGACGCGGCGCTGAGCGCGCACTACTACCACGGCAAGCTCACCGTGCCGACGGGCACGGTGGCGGCGCCCGGCCCGGAGTTCACCGACAAGTTCGACCGCCTGACCGTGTACGGCACGCTGCCGCTGCCGCGGTTCGGGGGGGCTCGCGTGCCTCCGCTCTCGCTCCTCGGAGGCTACGTGGCGGGCTGGGACACGGGCTTCGCCGGAGGCGCGACGGGCGGCAAGTCGCGCTCGAACGGCGCGTTCGGGGAGGTGTTCGCCTCCGTGACGCCGATGGTGGGCGCGGCCGTGCGCTACGACTGGTTCGACCCCTCGAACAAGAGCTCGTCGAACGAGCAGCAGGCGGTGGTGGGCGCCGTCAACGTCGCGGCGCTCAACGGCGCCCAGGGCATCCTCGAGTACCGCCACCGCCTGAACGAAGGGGCCGCGACGAACACCAACACGGACGAGGTGCGGCTCCGCCTCATCTACATCTTCTAGCTAACGCGAGAACGGGGGCGGCGCGACGGCGCCGCCTCCGGCGCGCTCATCGCGCGAGCACCCCGTCCACGCCCGCGGTGGCGTGGAAGGCGACGTTCGGGACGCGCGCGCTCCCGTTCGCGATCGGGACGCCGACGTAGGCGCCGACGACGCGTCCGCCGACCGTGAGCCGGAGCCGATCGGTGCCGAGCGGCAGCCGCCCCTCGATCCCGGCGGCCAGCGCCGGCCCGGCGAGGTGCAACCCGAGGCCGAAGAGACCTCGCCCCTCGTCGAGCGCCTGCCCGCGGACGGTGCTCTCCGGGTGCGCGAGGACGAGGCCGCCGCCGAGGCGCGTCCAGACGCCACGAGCGACCTCGATCCCGTAGGACCCGACGAGCAGGTTGAAGCCGTGGGAGACGGAGAAGTCCTGCACCTCGGGCGGCGGGTTCTGCAGGTAGATCTTGTGGTGCAGGAACTCGAGCGAGATCTCGCGCCCGCCCTCGCGGCGGAAGCCGCCGATGCCGTAATAGATCGGGTTCTCGAACGGCCGCGTCGCCCAGCGGGCGCGCAGGTGCAGATCGGGCTCGCCGCGCTGACGGATCGTGAGCGGCGTCCGCAGGTTCAGCGGCCCGCCGACGAGGAGCTGCACGCCCCACTCCGCGCCGGCGGCAGGCTCCGCGGTCGCGAGGAGGGCGGCGGCGAGGAGGAGCTCTGCGCGCCCGGTCAAGGGTGCGCGGCGGCGGGCTCGCGCGCGAGGAGTGCCGCGAGCTCGGCGACCGCCCCGGTGCGCCGCGCGATGCGGGTCGGGTGGAAGCCGCAGCCGGCGAGGACGAGGTCTTTCACGGCGCCGGCCGGGGACCGGACGTGCGCGATGATCGCGGCCGGCTCCTCGGGGCCGGCCTCCGGCCCGGCCGCCTCGAGCTCCACCCACAGGGCCTGGCCGGGCGGCTGGGCCGAGAGCCAGGCCCGCATCCCCGCCGCGTACTCGGCGCGCTCCTGCGGCGGAAGGTAGTCGCGCATCACCGTCTGGTAGGCGAGCACGAGCGCGCCGCGCTCGGCGGCGGAGAGGACGTCGAGCCGCGCCGGCACCGCCGTGGCCGCCACTGGGGCGAGCACGGGCGCGTCCGGGCGTCGGAGCGCGAGCCGGTAGGCCCCGAGCGCCAGCTCGAGCCGGGCGAGCCGCTCGGCGTCGGTGGGCCAGATGCACGCGCGGATCCACTCCGCGTCCTCCGGCCTCGTCGCGTCGAGCGGCGCGGGATCGAGCCCGAGGCGCGTCACCGCGGCGACCCCCTTCGCGACCTCGAGCGGAGCGCCCGCCTCGTCCGTCCAGATCGCGGGCAGCGCGTCGGCGACGAGGTTCAGGCCCGCGCTCGCGCCGACGTCCACGAGCGCCAAGGGGCGCGCGCCGTTCGAGAGCCCCGCGAGCGCCGCGGGCCACAGCCACGCGACCGCCCGCGAGGTGTCGTTCGTCTGGAGGCTCCGCTCCGCGAGGGTGTCGAACAGCCGCTCGCGCGTGCCGTCGAGGGCGGCGCGCAGCGCGTCGATGGTGACCGCGGCGGCGCGCGGCGCGGGCGCGGCGAAGGCGGTGAACAGGGGGTGGCCCTCGCCCTCCTTCATCGCATCGTGGCGTAGCGCGGCGAGGAGCAGGAGCGGCCGCTCCCAGTAGACGTGGAACGTGCGCCGCTCCCAGGCGGCGGCCAGGAACCGGGCCGCAGGACCGGCGAGCGCCTCGGGCAACAGCTCGAGCGCCCGGACGTACGGAGCGCACCGCTTCACCGCGCTCCCGCGTACGCGCTCGAGCTCCTCGAACAGCCCGTCGATCCCGGTCCGTCGCGCGCCCATGCCGGCCTCCTCCGATCCCCATGCTGCGGACGGTCGGCCGATGTCGCCTCCCCGGTGGAGGGGGAGCACGGGCGACAGCAGCCACTCAGCCGGGCGGCGGTGCGTGCGCCCGGAGGGCGGCGAGGCGGCGGCGGCGCGGGCCCGCCGCGGCGAGGTGCAGGGCCGCCACGAGCGACCCGAGCGCGAGGCACAGGAGCCAGAGCGCCCGCGCGCCGAAGCGCGTCAGCACCTCGCCGCCGACGAGCGGCGAGAGCGTGAAGGCGACGCCCCACGCCATCGAGAACGCGCCCTGGTAGCGACCACGCAGCGCGGCGGGCGCGAGGTTCGCGACGAGCGCGTTCGCGGTCGGGAACCCCACCACCTCGCCCACCGTCCAGAAGAGGACGCCGGAACCATACACGAGGAGTGGACCCACCACCTGGCCGAGGGCCGTACCGACCGCGGCGTTCACCCCGAAGCCGAGGCCGAAGAGGAGCGCGGAGAGGGCGAGGAGGTTGGCGCCGTCCCGCCGCTGGAGCGCGGGCCCGAGGAGCGGCTGGAGCAGCACCACCCCGAACCCGTTCATCGCCATGAGCAGGGAGAAGCCCTTCGGGCCGATCCCGTGGGCCGCCATGTCGAGCGGCGCGGCGAGCTGGAACTGGAGGAACACCACGAGGCCGAGCAGGTGGAGCAAGAGGAACGTGACGAGCTGCCCGTCGCGGAACGCGATGGAGAGGCCCGCGAGCGGCGAGTGCGCCTGCGCCCCCGCCGGCCGGGTCTCCGGGACGCGCAGGAAGACGAGGGCGGCGAAGGCGAGGCAGGTCGTGGCGTCGGCGAGGAAGAGCAGGAGGAAGCTCCGCTCGGCGACGAGGCCGGCGAAGGCGAGGCTGATGCTCCAGCCGAGGTTCACCGCCCAGTAGACGAGCCCGTACGCACGGGTGCGGTCCTCGGGCGGCACGAGGTCGGCGATCGCCGCGTTCATCGCCGGCCGGTAGAGCTCGCTCGTGGCCGCCGCGAGGAACGCGAACAGCCCGAGGAGCCAGGGCGCGCGCAAGAAGCCGATCGAGCCCACCGCGAGCGCCCCGAGGCCCAGCGAGAGGAGCATGGTCGCGCGCCGGCCGATCGCGTCCGCGAGCGTTCCGCCGAGGGGGCCGGCGACGAGCACGCCCACGCCGAAGAGCGAGACGATCCGCCCCGCCGCGCTCGGGGAGAGGCCGCGCTCGCGCACGAGGTACAGCGCCAGGAAGATCCCGACGAAGCTCGCGAGCCGGTTCACGAGCATGCCGGTGAAGAGCATCCAGAACGTCGCCGGGAGGCCGCCGAGCGCGTGGGAGAGCCTGTTCCGGAGGGAGGCCAAGGCGCGAGGTGTAGCAGAGGGAGGCCACACCGTCACCCCGCGTGCGGCCCGCAAAAGAGAACGGCCGCCCTCGCGGGCGGCCGTGACTTGCCGGGGGGTGTAGGGGGGCAACGCCCCCCTACGTAGACACCGTCGAAGTCTGAGACATCTGACGCGCGCGCGCAGCGCGCGCATCAGATGTCGAAGTAGAGGGCGAACTCCATCGGCGAGGGGCGCATCCGGACGGGGTTCACTTCCTTGTCGTACTTGTACTGGATCCAGGTCTCGATCACGTCCTCGGTGAAGACGTCGCCCTTGAGCAGGAACTTGTGATCGCGGCGGAGGCACTCGAGCGCCTCGTCGAGCGAGCCCGGCATCTTCGGGATGTCCTTCAGCTCCTCCGGCGACATGCCGTAGATGTCCTTGTCGAGGGGCTGGCCGGGGTTGATCTTGTTCTCGATGCCGTCGAGGCCGGCCATGAGCATGGCCGCGAACGCGAGGTAGCCGTTCGAGGACGGGTCGGGCGAGCGGAACTCGATGCGCTTCGCCTTGGGCGAGGGCGAGTACATCGGGATGCGGATCGAGGCGGAGCGGTTGCGCGCCGAGTAGGCGAGGTTCACCGGCGCCTCGAAGCCCGGGACGAGCCGCTTGTAGGAGTTCGTGCCGGGGTTGCAGAGCGCGGCGAGCGCCGGGCCGTGCTTCAGGATGCCGCCGATGTACCACATGGCGAGATCCGAGAGGCCCGCGTAGCCGTCGCCCGCGAAGAGCGGCTTGCCGCTCTTCCAGATCGACTGGTGCACGTGCATGCCCGAGCCGTTGTCGCCGTAGAGCGGCTTCGGCATGAACGTCACGGTCTTGCCGTGACGGCGGGCGACGTTCTTGATGATGTACTTGAACCACTGGAGGTTGTCGGCGCACTTCACGAGCGACTCGAAGCGGATGTCGATCTCCGCCTGGCCGGCCGTGGCGACCTCGTGGTGCTGGCGCTCCACGTGGATGCCGACGGACTCCATCACCCGGCACATCTCGGTGCGGAGGTCCTGCTGCGAGTCGGTCGGGGCGACCGGGAAGTAGCCCTCCTTGTAGCGGGGCTTGTAGCCGAGGTTGCCGCCGGCCTCTTCACGGCCCGTGTTCCACTGCCCCTCGCCCGAGTCGACCTTGTAGAAGGCGTGGTTCACGCCGTGGTCGTAGCGGACCTCGTCGAAGATGAAGAACTCCGGCTCCGGGCCGAAGAACGCGGTGTCGCCGATGCCGGTGGACCTCAGGTACTTCTCGGCCTTGATGGCGATGTTGCGCGGGTCGCGGGAGTAAGGCTCCTTCGTGATCGGGTCGACCACGTTGCAGATGAGCGAGAGCGTGGGCTCCGCCATGAACGGGTCGATCACCGCGGTCTCGGCGTCCGGCATGACGAGCATGTCGGAGGCGTGGATCGCCTGCCAGCCGCGGATCGAGGAGCCGTCGAACCCGAGGCCGGCCTCGAAGACCTCCTCGGACAGCTCGTAGAGCGGGATCGAGAAGTGCTGCCAGATGCCGACGAAGTCCATGAACTTCAGGTCGACGTAGGTGGCCTTTCTCTCCTTCGCGAGGTCGAGGGCCTGCTTCGGCGTCATCTTCGGCATCGGGTCTTCTCTCCGTGAGTCGGTGGGGGGAACGGGCGGGGGGATAGCACGCTGCATGCCACGCCCCGGATCGCGAAGGCAGCCCTGATCCAGGCGGGGCCCGCCTCCTCCTGCGTGCCCGCTGGGCAGCGTGCTGCCCGGATCTCGGGCAGCGGGCCGCAGTCTGCCCCGTTCCCGGGCGCCGTTCCACGAGGGCCCGGCGGGCGGGCGCCTTCCCCGGGGCCGCCCTCGGCGAGTCCGGGCAGGCGGGCGGACGGCTACTTCGCCTTCATCCCCAGCGCGCGCATGCGCTCGCGCAGGGTGTTCCGGTTCATGCCGAGGAGCTCCGCGGCGCGGAGCTGGTTGCCGTTCGTGCGCGCCAGTGCGGCGGCGAGGAGCGGCGCCTCGAGCGTGGCGAGGGCGGCGTGGTAGCGGCCGCCCTCCGGCGCGGGCGCGTCGAGGATCGTCTCCACGAGGCCGTTCAGGCCGCGCTCCTGGCCCGCCGCGGCGGGCAAGAGGCCGGCGAGGTCCTTCGCGCCGAGGCGCGGACCGGCGAGCTTGAGGAGCGCGCGCTGGACGACGTTCTGCAGCTCGCGCACGTTGCCAGGCCAGGGGTGGCCCGCGAGGAGCGGCTCCGCGTCGCGCCCCAGCGCCACCGGGCGCCCCTTCAGCTGCTCGCCGTACTTCGCGACGAAGTGGCGGGCGAGGAGGATGACGTCGCCCTCGCGCTCGCGGAGCGGCGGGAGCCGGATCGGCACCACCGCGAGCCGGTAGTAGAGGTCGCGCCGGAAGCGGCCCTCCTCGACGGAGCGCGCGAGATCGGCGTTCGTGGCGGCGACGATCCGCACGTCCACCGCGAGGGGGCGGGTGCCGCCGACGCGATCCACCTCGCGCTCCTGCAGCACGCGCAGGAGCTTCGCCTGCAGCTCGATCGGCATCTCGCCGATCTCGTCGAGGAAGAGCGTGCCGCCGCTCGCGAGCTCGAACTTGCCGGGCCGACGCTCCACCGCGCCCGTGAAGGAGCCCTTCTCGTGGCCGTACAGCTCGCTCTCGATGAGGTCCTTCGGGATCGCGGCCATGTTGACCGTGATGAAGGGCCCGCGCGAGCGGGTCGAGTTCGCGTGGACGGCGCGGGCGACGAGCTCCTTGCCGGTGCCCGACTCGCCCATGAGCAGGACGGTCATCTCGGTGCGCGCGACGCGCCCGATCTCCTTGTAGACCTCGATCATCGCCGCCGAGCGGCCGATGAGGGTCTCCGGCAGCGCGATCTCGCTGTAGCGGCGCGGCTCCGCGTTCGCGTCGAGGTGGCGCTCGAGCCCGCCGGGCTCGGCCACCTCGTGGCCGTTCGCGCCCTCCGGCTCGGCCGCCGCGAGGTCGCGCACGAGCTTCTCGACGCGGGCGAGGTCGAAGGGCTTGCCGAGGTAGTCCGCGGCGCCGCGCTTCATGGCCTCGACCGCCGAGCGCATCGTGTCCTCGGCGGTCATCACCACGATGAAAGGGGAGTCGGAGCGCCCGCCGATCTCGCCGAGCAGCTTGAACCCATCGTCCCCGGGCAGCCGCACGTCGAGGAGCACGAGGCCGACGCCGTTGCGGCCGCCGCCGAGCGCGCGGAGCTTGTCGCGGGCCTCCTCGGCGCTGCCCGCCTCCTCGAACGGCACGCCCGCGCGCTCGCACGTGCGCGCGAGCACGAACCTCACGGAGGGTTCGTCGTCGACGATGAGGACCTTGCGCACCACGCCTCCGGTCAGGATCTGCCGCCTGGCTTAAGCAAGGACGGGGCCAGCGCGCCACGCGCCGGGCGGCCGCCGCCCCCTCGCGCGCCCTCAGACGTCGAGCGGCACGTAGACGTTCGCCTCGGCGCCTCCGGCGGCGCGGTTCTTCACCTCGATGCGGCCGCCGTGCGCCTCGACGATGCGGCGCGACACGGCGAGGCCGAGCCCGGTGCCGTGCGGCTTCGAGGTGGCGAACGGCGTGAAGAGCCGGGGTAGCATCGCCTCGGCGATGCCCGGGCCGTTGTCCTGGACGGAGATGCGCGCGAGCGGCCGGGTGCGCCCGCTCGCGGCGCGCAGCCGGAGCGAGGAGGCCGCGGTCTCGAGCACCACCTGGGCGCCCGCCCGGCCGGCCACCGCGTCGAGCGCGTTGCGGACGAGGTTCAGCATCACCTGCGTGAGCTTCTCGGCGTCGCCGTGCAGCTTGGGCAGCGACGGGTCGTAGCGCTCGACGAACGTGACCTTCTCGGCGCCCGGGATGCCGCGAGCGAGCACGAGGACGTCCCCCACCACGTCGTGGAGGTCGACCGGCCCGGTCTGCAGCGCCGCCGGGCGGGCGAGGTCGAGCAGCTCGCGCACGAGCCCGTCGACGCGCTTCGCCTCCCGCGCGATCACCGCCGCGTACTCGCGCGCCGGGCCCTCCGCCTCGCGGGCGAGGAGCTCGGCCGAGCCCTGCAGGCCGGCGAGGGGGTTGCGGATCTCGTGCGCGAGGCCGGCGGCGAGCGCCTCGAAGTCGAGCGCGCGCTCGGAGGCGCGCGGCACGCGCAGCACGATCACCGTCCCCACGCAGGCGGGGCCGTCGAGGAGCGGGCCCGCCTCGACCGACACCGCGATGCCCGGGTCCTGCGGGCTCGGGTAGTCGATCGACTGGCTCTCCTGCGAGATGCGCACGCGCTCGGAGAGGATCGCGAGTTGCGCGCCGCCGGGGAGCGCGCGCACCGGCAGGTCGACGGCGCGCTCGCGGCTGCGGCCGAAGAGCTCCTCCGCGGCGGGGTTGAGGTGCACCACCCCGCCGTCGGCGCCCACGATCACCACCGCGTCGGCGATCGAGTCCACCGCGGCGCGGGCGAGCGCCGCCGGCAGCGGGGGAGCCTTGCCGTTCCGGGACAAGCTCCCGCCTACAGCGCCTCGTCGCCGCGCTCGCCGGTGCGGATGCGGATGACCTCTTCCACGGGCAGCACGAAGATCTTGCCGTCGCCGATGCGGCCGGTCTTGGCGGCGCGCTCGATGACCTCGACGACGCGGCCGACGAGCTGGTCGGAGACGACGACCTCGACCTTCACCTTCGGCAGGAAGTCCACGACGTACTCGGCGCCGCGGTACAGCTCCGTGTGCCCCTTCTGGCGGCCGAAGCCCTTCACCTCGGTGGCGGTCAGGCCGGCGACGCCCACCTCGGAAAGAGCCTGCTTCACCTCGTCCAGCTTGAACGGCTTGATGATCGCCTCGACCTTCTTCACGGCGCACCCCTGTGGGTAAGTGTCTGTTTTTCCACGCTACGCCCGGCCCTGGCCGCCGGTCAACGCGCCCGACGGAACGGCTCCCGCCTGCTCACCCTGCGGGCGTGCTGCCTGGAATTCGAGCAGGCTGCTGCACGAGAACCAGACAGCAATCTTCTCACCGGCTTCGCTTCCTCGCGCGTCCCACGCAGAGACGGCCGAGTGCAGAGCTTCGACCGTTCGAGCGAGGGCCACGGGAGCCTGGGCTGCAACCGTCAGGCCACGCCCCGCCGCGCTCCCGGCTACAATCCGCGCCCGATGTCCGGCCCTCTCCTCGCGCTGCTCGCCGTCGCCGCGCTCGCGGTCCTCACCGCCCTCCACTACGCGTTCTGGCAGTGGCGTCTCGCCGCACCGACGGGCGAGGACGAGGTCGTCCCCGCGCGCACCGGCGACGGCTGGACGCTCGCGCTCGGCCGGCGCCGCCCGCGCGGCCCGGCGCGGCGCCCGCCGGTGCTGCTCGTCCACGGCATCGCCATGAACCGGCAGGCGCTCGACTTCGGCGTGGAGCGCTACTCGCTCTCCGCGTTCCTCTCCCGCGCCGGCTTCGACTGCTTCGCCCTCGACCTCCGCGGCCACGGCGGCTCGCGCCGGGGGCCGACCCGGCGCTGGGACCTCGACACCTACCTGCGCGAGGACGTGCCCGCCGCCCTGGACGCGATCCGCGACGCCACCGGCGAGGCGCAGGTCCTGTTCGTCGGCCACAGCCAGGGCGCGCTCCTCGGGATGGCCGCCTGCGCGCTCTACCCGGAGCGGGTCGCCGCGCTCGTGGCGCTCGCCGCGCCCGCCCACTTCGACGTCCAGGAGCGGCTCCGCGCGGTGGTGAAGCTCCGCCACCTGCCGCTCGGCGGGTTCCTGCGGCTCGGCTCGCGGCTGCTCGCGCCGTTCTCCGGCTACTGGCACCCCGCCGCGGCAGATCTCGCCATCAACATGCGGAACGTCGAGCGGCCCGTCTACCGGCGCATGCTCGCGAACGCGATCGAGAACCTGCAGCCCGGCGTGCTCGCCCAGTTCGCCGCCTTCGTGCGGGAGGACTCGTTCCGCTCCATGGACGGCAGTCGCGACTACCGCGCGCTGCTCGCGAGCGCTCGCCAGCCCGCGCTCTTCGTCTCCGCCGAGAAGGACGGCCTCGCGCCGCCCGCCGTGGTCGAGGCCGCCTTCCGGCGCTGGGCCGGGCCGAAGCGCTACTGGAGCTGCGGCCGGGACTACGGCCACGGCGACGTGCTCCTCGGACGGAACGCGCCGGAGGTGGTGTTCCCGATGGTGCGCGACTTCCTCCTCGAGCAGAGCGGCGCGCTTCCCGCCGAGGGCGGCGTGGCGGGGCGGTCGTCCGCCGCGCCCGTGCCGGGGTAGCATCGCCCCCGTGCGCCTCCGCTTCGCCCTCGCCGCGCTCCTGCCCGCGCTCCTCTCCCTCGCGGTGATGGCGCTCGTCGCCGACCGGCTCGCCCGCCGCGCGCTCGACGACGAGCTCTCCGCGCGCCTCGTGGTGGCCGCCCGCGCCGCCGCCGCCGCGCTCCCCGCCGACCGCGTCGCCCGGCTCGAGGCCGGCCAGGAGTCGACCCGGACGTACGGCCACATCCGCGCGCGCCTCCTCCCCGTGGCGCGCGCCACCGGGACGCGCCTGTTCGTGGTTCGCCCGGACCGGACCGCGCTCGTGGACTCGGAGGGGCGGATCCCCATCGGCGAGCCCGTCCCCGCGCTCGAGCGCGATCGCTTCGAGATCGCCGAGGCCGCCGCCGGGCGGGCGATGGCGAGCCAGATCCTGTTCGAGGGCTCGGATGGGCGGCTCTACAAGACCGGCTACGCCCCGCTCGCCGACGAGGCGGGCAACGTCCTCGCGGTGGTGGGCGCGGACGGCAACGCCGCATCCTTCGTGACGCTGCGCCGCTTCCGCCGGCTCCTCGGCACGGTGGCCATCGCCGGCGCGGTGCTCGGCGCGCTCGTCGCCGCGCTCGCGTCGCTCTCGGTCACCCGCCCGCTCACGCGCCTCACCGAGGCGGCCCGCCGCATCGCGCGCGGCGACCTCGAGACCCCGCTGTGGCGACGGGAGCGGCACGACGAGATCGGCACGCTGCGCGACACGCTCGAGGAGATGCGGCGGGCGCTCCGCGCGCGCGACGAGGAGCGCGAGACCCTGCTCGCCGGGATCGCCCACGAGGTGCGGAACCCGCTCGGCGCGCTCGACCTCTTCGCCGGGCTCCTCGCCGAGGAGCTCCAGGGCGGCCCGCAGGCGCCGCACGTCTCGCGCATCCAGAGCGAGCTCGCCGCGCTCTCCAAGGTGGTCGAGGAGTTCCTCGACTACGCGCGCGCCAGGCCGCCCCTGCGCGAGCCGGTGGACCTGCGCCTCCTCGTGGCCGAGGTGGCGGACCTCGCCGCCCCGCTCGCGGCGCAGCGCCAGGTGTCGGTCTCGTTCGACGGCGAGGGCGAGGCGAAGGCCGACCGCGAGCAGCTCCGGCGCGCGGCGGTGAACCTCGTGCGAAACGCCGTGGAGGCCGCGCCGGCTGCGAGCGAGGTGGAGCTCGTGGCCCGCGCCGCCGACGGCGAGGCGACGATCGAGATCCGCGATCGCGGGCCGGGGCTCGCCCCGGACGCGCGGGCGAGCCTGTTCCGGCCGTTCTTCACGACGAAGGAGAAGGGCACCGGCCTCGGGCTCGCGCTTGCGAAGAAGGTCGCGGACGCGCACGGCGGGACGCTCGCGCTCGAGGAGCGCGAGGGGGGCGGGACGGTGGCGCGGCTCGCGATCCCCGCGGAGCCCACCGCTACGCGGACGCTCACCGGCCGCGCCCACCGCGGGGCCGGGGCGGCGCACGGCTGAACGTCCTCGCTGCGGCTCACTCGGCGAGCACGCGCTCGCCGTCGCGCAGCCTGAGGAGCGCGACGTTCCCCGCCCCGTCCACCCGCAGGTCGACGAGGGCCTTCCCCCGGCGCGCGCGCAGGGCCTCGTCCACCGCGGCGCGGCGGCTCTCCGGGACGTAGAAGCGCCCCGCCGAGACGATCTCGAGCCCGCGCCGCGTCATCACCGCGCGGAGCGCCACGCGCCCGCTCGCGCTCGCGGGCGGCGGCTCGCGCGCGACGCCCACGGCGCGCCAGGCGGGCACGGCGTGCTCCACCACGACGAAGGCCGTGTCACCCGGGGCGAGCTTCGCCTCGACGAGCCCGGGGGGCGACTCCGCGGCGTAACGGAGGGTGGCGTAGTAGCCGGAGAGGACGTCGAAGGGATCGAACGGCACGGTCTCGAGCGTCACCACCGTGCCGTCGAGGCGCGCGCGCACCTGGCGGAGGGGGATCGCCGCCAGGATGGCGACCTGCAGGGCGAGGACGGCGGCGAGCCGCAGGGGGCTACGCGAGCGCATGGTCCACCTCCTCGCGCTGGGCGCGGCGCCGCTCGAACGCGACGCCGGCCACGAGGACCAGGACGCCGCAGGCGATGAACGCGGCGCCCTTCAGCCACAGGCGCGTCTCGATCTCGAGGAAGCGGCTCGCCACGAGCACGCCCGCCACCGCCATGCCCTCCCAGAACGGCCCGCGCGAGAGCCAGGACAGCCCGCGCACGATGCGGCCGATGGCGAGGAACGCGAGGGCCAGGTTCGCGACGAGGGTGGCCCCGCGGCCGGCCTCGAGCGAGAGCCCCGCCACCACCGCCAGCACGGTTGCGGCGAGCAGCATCGCCTCGCCCCGGGCGAGCGGGTCCACGTCGTCGCGCCGGAGCCCCGCCGCGAGCCCGGCGCCGGCGGCGGCGAGGAGCGGCACGACTCCGAGCGCGAGGTCGCGCGTCACGCCCTGCTCGAGCCGCAGGTGGCTCGCCAGCTCGTGGAACGACAGGAGGTAGGCCGCGCCATAGAAGGCGAGCCGCCCGAGGAGGCGGGCCGCCGCGCCGAGCGGGAGCCGCGCCGGATCGCGCACGACGAGGGCCGCCGCCGCCAGCGCGGCGCCGAGCGCGGCGATCATGGGGAGGACGGCCGCGTCGGCGTGGAGCGCGTCGAGCGCGCTCGCGAGCGTGAGCGCGACGCCCACCGCGCCGACGACGAGGAGCGCGCGCGAGCGCGCCCGCCAGGCGAGGCCCGCGGCCGCCGCGGCGCCGGCGTGGCCGAGCGCGATCCCAAAGAGCCCGTGATCGCTGGCGAGCCCGGGCCCGAAGAGCCACAGCCCGCCCACCGCGGCGAGGAGGAGCTGCGGGACGCTATCGTAGAGGAGCGCCGCCGCGAGCGCTCCCACGGTGAAAACGCCGAAGGCGCCCCACCAGGCGCCGGAGACCTGGAAGATCTGGGCGACGAGCCCGATGCTCGCGCCGAACACGAGCGTGCCGAGCACCGTGAGGGCGTGGCCGAGCCGCTCCGAGCGGCCGCTCTTCCACAGCCAGAAGCCGGCGACGTGCGCGGAAGCCATCGCGACGCCGAGCGTGGCGAGCTTCGCGGCGGCGCTCATCGCCTCCCAGTGCCAGGCGACGAGCGACACCACGCCCGCGCCGACGAGCAGCGCGCCGAGCACGTACACCGCGAGGAAGCTCGGCCCGCCCGGCTCCGCGCGGGCGAGGTCGTAGCGCGCTGCGAGCGCGCGGGCGGCCTCGTCGCTGACGAGCCCCTCCGTGCGCCAGGCGGGGAGCTCCCGCCGCAGCCCTTCGCGGAACCCCCGGGATGTTCGTTCCATGGCGCCCCCTTCGCGGAGGCGAGCGTACCACCGCGGGAGCGGGCCCGGCGCGCGATGGCGACGCCCGCTTCCTGCGCGCGGCCGCGCACGCGCGCCTCAGCGCGCGGGATTCTGGACCGGCACCGGCGCCGCGCCGCAGCGCCCGCGCAGCCGCTCCGCGCGCTCGAGCCACGGCGCGCGCGCGACGTCGGACGCGTCCTCGGGCACGAGCTCGAGCGCGCGCTCCGCGGTCTCGAGCGCCTCGGGGCAGCGCCCGAGCGCCTCGAGCACGCCCGCGCGCGTGTCGAGGATCATGGGGTCGCCGGGAGAGAGCGCCGCCGCCCGCTCGGCGAGCGGCAGCGCCGCGCGCGCGTCGCCGCGGAGGAGGAGGTTCCAGGCGAGGTTGTTCGCCGCCATCGCGCTCTTGGGCGCGACCTCCACCGCCCGCTCGAGCGCGTGGAACCGCTCCGCCTCGAGGCCCGCGGGGCGCGCCGCCGCGGCGAGCCAGAGCCAGGCTCGCACGTCCTCCGGGTGGCTCGCCACGGCGCGCCGCGCGAGGGGGAGCGGCTCGAGCCCGTCGAGCGCGGCCTTTACTTGAAGTCCCAGCACGTGATCGGGATCCTCGGCGAGCGCCTCCTCCATCTCCGCCCGCTCCGCCGCGCCGGCGCGCGCGTCGCCGCGGGAGAACCGCGTGAGCGCGAGGCGCGTGGCGTGCACCTCGCCGGGCGAGAGGGTGCGCGCGCGCGGAGCGGCGCGCACCGGGTCGACCGGGACGGCGATGCGGGGGCGCTCGCCCCCGGGCGCGAGCGCCGCCCGCGCGTGCTGCAGGAGCGCCGGATCGAGCGCCTCGGGGTGGCCGCCGGCGGGATCCCAGGCCGGGAACACCTCCCGCCAGGCCCGGGCCGGCTCCTCGGCGCGCGCGAGGCGGCGGCGCAGCTCCGCGAGGCGCTCCGGCTCGCGCGCGAGGAGGTAGTGCACGAGGACGGTGGCGGTGTCGTGGTAGCGCCCGTCGTGAGGGCGTCCGTCCCAGGTGAAGAGCTCGGGCACGCTCACCGGGTGCGTGAGGAACCCGCGCGCGCGGTGCGCCGGCAGCGGCCCGAACACCGGCCGCCCCGTCTCGTCCCGCTCCGCCTCGGCGAGCCCGGCGAGCCCCTCTCCGAACCAGCGCGGCTGGCGCGGGTAGGCGTGGTACGCCACGACGTGCGTGAGCTCGTGGGCGACGAGGAGCCGCGCCGCGGGGCCGAGCGCGCCGGGCAGGACGATCACCGGCTCGCCGAGGCCGTTGTGCGAGAAGAGCGCGCGCAGGCCGGGCGGCGCGAACTCGTCGAGCTCCTCCGGGGTGCGGAAGGCGACGACGCGCACGAGGCCTTCGAGCCTCGGCGCGTCGCGGGGGAAGAGCGCCGCCACGACCCACGCGTGCACCTCCTCGAGCTCGCGCGCGAGCTCGACCGCCTCGCCCCGGCGGACGTCCGAGGAGACGACGAAGTGCTCCGTCGTGAGCTCGCTCCACGGCGGGCCGCCCCGCGCCGGGCAGACGAAGCGCGCCCCGGGACCGGGCGCGTGGGCGCAGGCGGCGAGGAGCGCCAGGCCCGCCGCGGCGGCGCGTGCTCGAGACATGCGCCCGGAGCATAAGGGCCCTCCCCGGTCGCCGGCTCCGCCTCCGCGGGGCACCTCCCGGCGCGGGAGCGGCGTCGGGTCACAGGTAAGGCGAGAGGAGCCGGGCCACGCCGTCGCGCAGCTTCACGGGCAGCGTACGGGCGTCCACGTCGGCGAGCGTCACCTCGCGGGCGCGCGCGATGCGCTCCTCGGCGAGCGCCTCGGTCCGGGCGGCGAGGTTCGGGTCGTAGCACTCCACCGCCAGCTCGAAGTTGAGCCGCAGGCTGCGCGGGTCCCAGTTCGCCGAGCCCACGAGCGTCCAGACGGAGTCCACCACCATGAGCTTCGTGTGATCGAACGGAGGCGGCGTCATCCACACCCGGCAGCCGCGGTCGAGGACCTGCCAGAGCTGCGCCGTCTGCGCCCACTGCACGAGCGGCAGGTTTCCCCGTTCCGGCAGCACGACGTCCACCGCCACCCCGCGCATGGCCGCCACCGAGAGCGCGGTGATGAGCCCGGGGTCGGGCAGGAAGTACGGCGTCACGATCCGCACGCTCCGCCGCGCCGTCGCGAGCGCGCCGAGGAGCACCCAGCGGATCGCCTCGAAGTCCTCGTCGGGGCCGTCCGCCACGCCGCGGGCCACCACCTCCCCCGCGCGCCGGATGGGCGGGAAGAACGCGTCGCCCTCGAGCGACTCCCCCGTCGTGAAGAGCCAGTCCTCGGCGAAGGCGCCCTGCAGGTGCGCGACCACGGGCCCCTCGACCTTCACCTGCAGATCCATGAACGGCGGTCCGCCGCCCGGCGGCGGGAGGAAGTCGTCGCGGACGTTCATCCCGCCGGTGAACCCGACGCGCCCGTCCACGACGAGGATCTTGCGGTGGTTGCGCAGGTTCACGAAGGGCAGGAAGGCGGGGGTGACCCGCGGGAGAAAGAGCTCGGTGCGGATGCCGCGCCGGCGCAGGCGGGTGTGCACGGGCGGGAACCGGTAGCGCGCCCCGACGGCGTCCACGAGGACGCGCACGGTGACGCCCCGCGCCTGCGCCCGCGCGAGCGCCTCCGCGAAGGCCTCGCCCGCGACGCCTGGGTCGAAGATGTAGGTGCAGAAGGTGACCGAGCGCCGCGCCGACTCGATCGCGGCGATCATCGCCGGATAGGCCACCGCGCCGCCGGGCAAAAGCTCCACGGAGTTGCCGGCGAGGAGCGGCCGGCGCACGACCGCGTCGCCGAGCGCGTGCAGGCCGGCGAGGTGCGCCGCCTCCGGCGCGAGCGGCGCCGCGGGCGCGGCCTCGTCCCCCGGCGCGCGCGCGCGGCGCTCGGGCAGCCGCAGCTCCTTGGCGCGGCGGCGGATCCGGTTCACGCCGAACACGAGGTACGCGGCGCCGCCGACCACCGGCGCGAGCCAGATGAACGCCACCCAGCCGAGCGCGGCGCGCACGTCGCGCTTGTGGAGCACGGCGTGCCCGCTCGCGACGAGCGCGATCACGAGCGTGAACACCGCCGCGGTGATGGTCCACAGCTCCTCGAGCACGATCGTCGATGGAAGCATCCTTCGACGCCGCGGTCGAGGGACGGTCGGGGGCCGAACGTGTGCGCCCGCGGTGAACGCCCCCAAACCGGGTGCAGAGATCAGGATGGTCCCCGACGACGCGGTGCTCGAGGCGCGCACTGTGGGTCGCGCGAGCGCAGGCGCAGCTCGCAGGGAGGGGCCCCGTCGCGAAGCGACGGGGAGGGATGCAATCCCTCCCGGCGGGGAACGGTCGCGAACCCGCGCAGCGGGCGCCGCCCGTCCCGGGCCCCCCCCCGCGCGGGGGGGGGCCCCCCGGCCCCCCGGGGGGGCCTGGTATGCAATCCCTCCCGGCGGGGAACGGTCGCGAACCCGCGAAGCGGGCGCGACCGTTCACGGGCCCCGCCGAGCGGGGGTAGGGCCCCGACGACGGCGGTCAGCCGTC
>NZ_JAKZLF010000018.1 GCF_022808855.1 Anaeromyxobacter soli | reverse complement strand
GGACCCCCCGAGCCGCGCGGCGGCGCGGAGCGCCTCCCGCTCCGTCCGCGCGCCGGCGAGGTCCGGCTCGGGCTCCGGCGCCGATGGGACGGGGACGCCGATCGCGGCGAGCGCGTCGGCCAGGAGCGGTGCGAGGGGAGCGCCCCGGCCGGACGGACCGGGCGCGGCCCAGACGAACGCGACGGCCTCGCGTCCCGTCGCCGCGGCGCAGAACGCGCGGTGCTGCGCCTCGGCGCGGCGGCCGCCCGAGGTCGCGAGCGCCGGGCGGCGGAGCTGCCGCGCGACGGCGAGCCGCTCCGCGTCCCGGAACAGCGGGTCGGGCCCGGCGGAGGGCGGGAACCTCCCCTCCGCGCACCCCAGCACGACCGCGGCGCGGGCGGAGAGCCCCGGAGCGTCGTCGAGCCCCCAGAGCTCCACCGCGCCCGCCGCAGGCTCGGCCGGCGCGGGCAGCGCAGCCCCCTGGGCCGCGATCCCGAGCAGCGCTCCCCAGGTGCGCGCGTCGAGCCTCGCGGCCCCTCGGCCGGCGAGCGTCAACGCCCGGGAGAGCGCGTCGGCCGCGTCCTCGAGCGCGCGCAGCGCGGCGAGGTCGCGCGCCACGAGCTCACGTGGCCCTCGCGCGGCGCGCCTCCGCACGCCCGTGGCGTCCAGGAACCCCGAGAGCCGGCGCGCGTGCTCGCGCGGCGTCGCGGGCGTCCCGAGCGGCCGGAGCGAGGCCCCGAGCGCCTCGAGGTCCTCCGCGGCGCGGAGGAGCGCGCTCCGCTCGCGCGCGGCCGCGGGCGCGGAGAGCGCGGCGGCGCGGCTCCGCAGCGCGGCGAGCGGCGCGGCGCGGCCGTCGATGGCGCCCGCGCGATCCAGCAGCGCGCGGAGCGAGCCGCCGAGCCCCGTGGGCCCGAGGTAGCTCGACGCCGCGAGCCGCTCGATGACGGCGCGGGTGGGCGCCGCGGCGGCGACGAGCGCGTCGAGCACGGCGCGGACCGGGGGGAGGTCGGCGAGCGCGGGGCCCCGCCCCGCGGCGAAGGGGACGCCGCGCGCGGCGAGCGCGCGCGCGAGCGAGGGGGCCACCTGCCGGGGCGCGGCGGCGATCACCGCGATCTCCTCGAAGGGCACGCCGTCCGCGGCGAGGGCCGCGACGGTTCGCGCCGCGGCGTCTGCCTCGCCCTCCTCGCCCGGCGCCGCCACCGCGATGACCCCGTCACCCTCGAGCTGCCCGGAGGCGCGGCCACCGCCGAGCGCGGCGAGCAGAGCGGCCGGCCCGGGGGCGCGCCCGTCGCCCTCGACGTGCGCGAGCACGACCTCGATCTCGCGCCGCGCGGCGAGCTCGTGCAGCGACTCGACGCGCCTGAGCAGCGGCTCGACGGGCGCGCACACGTCGGGGCGCTCGGGGAAGAACGGCAGGTGGAGCCGCGAGCGGCGCGCGCGCGCGACGAGCGCGGAGAGGAGGTCCCACTCGGCGAGGCTCGCCTCGGCGATCCCCGCGACGACGAGGAGGTCGAGGTCCGCCGTCTCGGGGCAGGTCACCCCGCGCGCCGCCGCGTCGGCCGCGGCGCGCGCCGCGCCGGCGCGATCGAGCGCGCCCGCGCGAGCGAGGCGCGTCTCGTAGGCGGCGAGGACCTCGGCGACGGCTCCCAGGCGCGCGGCCGCGGCGCCGTCCAGCGACCTCGCCGCCGCGCGTGCGTCCGCCGCGCTCACCTCCGCGCGGCGCAGCTCGGCCAGGGTCCCCGCGAGCGCGGCCGCCGTCCCGTCCGTCGCCTCGAGCCCCTCGAACGGCCCCCCCGCGTCTCGCCCCGCCTCGGCGGCGACGAGCCGCTCGGCCAGCGGATCCAGGATCGCCCGCCCGTCGCCCGCGGCGGCCACGAGCGGAACGACGAGGCGATCGAGCGTCGCCACCTGAGGCCCGAACAGGACGCCGTCCTGCGCGTCGCAGAGACGTCGCGCCGCCCTCGCAGCCGCGAGGGGCGTCCTGGCGAGGATGAGGGCGGCCACGAGGAGCAGGATACGAGGGAAGGCTGACGGGGCGGCGTGCGTTCCGGGAGAGATGCAGACGCACACCGGCACCAGGTCCCTCGCCGAGGAGGCCGTCGCGGTCCTCCTCGAGTGTCACGGCCGCCTCCGATCGTTCATCGAGCTGGCGGACCGGCTGGCGGTGGCCGGCGCGATGGGGGCAGAGGAGGTCGCCCGCGCGGCCGCCGGGATCCGGCAGTACTTCGCCGAGGCGCTCCCGCTGCACGCGCAGGACGAGGAGGAGTCGGTGCTGCCGCGCCTAGCCGGGCGCGACCGGCAGGTGGACGCCGCGCTCGTGACGATGCACCGCGATCACGCCGGCCACGCGCTCGCCGTCTCGCACGTCCTGGCGGTGTGCTCGGAGCTCGTCGCCTCGCCGGGACGGCGCGAGGAGCTCGCCCCCGCCCTCATCGCCGCGGTGGCCACGCTCCGGGAGCACTTCTCGCACCACCTCGTGCTCGAGGAGGAGGTCATCTTCCCGGCGCTGCGGACGCTCCTCGGGGACGGGGCCCGGGCGGACATCGCGCGCGAGCTGCGCGCCCGCCGCGATCACTCCTCGCGATAGACGGCGAGCGAGCCCTCGTTCTCCCAGACCTCGACCTTCGACACGCGTACGCGGCCGCCCTCGCGCTCGAGCAGCGCCCGGTTCGCCTCCTCGTAGAAGTGGCGCGCGAGCAGCTCGGCGGTGGTGTTCACCTCGTCGAAGGGCGGCACCTCGTTCACGTTCCGGTGGTCGAACCGGCCGCCGATGTCGCCGACGAGCTTCTGCAGATCCGCGAAGTCGATCACCATGCCGATCCGGTTCAGCTCGGAGGCGCGGGCGTGGACCCGGATCCGCCAGTTGTGGCCGTGGAGCCGCTCGCACTTGCCGCCGTGGAAGCGGATCTGGTGCGCGGCGCTGAACGTGAACTCCTTGGAGACCTCGAAGACGGGGACGCCCATGCGCGGCGCAATATAGCCGCCCTGGCCGGCGAGCGCACCCGCGCATCGGGATCGCGGGATCCCCCCTCCCGCGTTACCATCGCCCCGTGCGCATGCTCGCAGAGGCAGCTCTCATCGTCGCCGCCGGAGCCCTCCTCGGGCTCGCCGGGAACGCCGCGAGCCCGAGACCGGCGGCCCTCGCACGGCCCGTCCACTCGGCCGCGGAGAGCGGCACCGGCATGTGCGCGGTGGCAGGCGCCGCCCCGGCGGCGAGGGCGCCGCGCATCGCGGTCGAGGAGGCGAAGGGGCTCTGCGACGCGTGCAGGGCCGGGTTCGCCGACGCGCGCGGCGCGAGCGAGTTCGCGGCGGGGCACGTCACGAACGCCGTCCACCTCCCGCCCGCCGGCCACCCGGACGAGGCGGTCGCGGTCGCGGCGCTGCGCGCGTACCCGCTCGTCGTCGTGTACGACGGCGACTACACCTGCGCGCTCGCCGACGAGGTCGCGCACCGGCTGAAGCGGGAGGGGCTCCCCGACGTGCGGGTCCTCGAGGGCGCCTGGCCGGCCTGGGTGGCGGCAGGGGGCGCCGGCACGTCCGGCTACTGCCCCGCCTGCCACGATCCCGCGGAGGCTCACCGGTGAAGCCGCTCCTCGCGCTCCTGCGCATCGGCCTCGGCGCGACCTTCCTGTACGCCGCCGCCACGAAGCTCCCGGACATGTCGGCGTTCGCCGAGAACCTCGCGAACTACCGGCTCGTGCCGCCCACGCTCGTCCCCGGCGCCGCCGCGGCGGTGATCGGGATCGAGCTCACGCTCGGCCTGCTGCTCGTCACCGGGCGGCTCGCGCGGGGCGCCGCGCTGGTCGCGACCGGCCTCCTCGCGGTGTTCACGCTGGGCCTCTCGCAGGCGCTGCTCCGCGGGATCGACCTGCGCTGCGGCTGCTTCGGCGGCAACGAGAGCGCGACCTGGCTCACGGTGCTGCGCGACGCCGGCATGCTCGCCGTCGCGCTCGCGCTGCTCCTGCGCGGCCCGGGCCGCCTCCTCCCCGCGCGCCCGGCCCCGGCGAGCGAGCCGCGGCGCGACGCGTCCGCGGCCACCCATGGCTGAATCTCCCGGACCGGCCAGGGGCTCTCCTCGCGCATGAGCACGCACTCCCCGAAGCACCCTGACGCGCACGGCGCAGGCCACGGGCACGGCCATGGCCACGCGCCCGGTCGCGACCGCCACGGCAACCCCGAGGACCTCGACGCCTACCTCGCGCGGCTCGAGGATCCGTCGCGAGTCGAGTGGCAGAAGCCGGACGAGGTGGTCGCGGCGCTGGGGCTCCGGCCCGGCGCCGTCGCCTGCGACGCGGGCGCCGGGCCCGGCTACTTCGCCCTCCGCCTAGCCCGCGCCGTGGGGCAGTCCGGCCGGGTGTACGCCATCGACGTCGAGCCGCGCATGATCGCGCTGCTCGAGGAGCGCGCGCGGGCGGCGGGCATCGCGAACGTCCACCCGCTGCTCGCGCCCGAGGGCGAGGGGCTGCCGCCCGAGCCGTGCGACGCGATCCTCGTCGTGAACACGTTCCATCACTTCCCCGACGGGCCGGGGTACCTCCGCCGGCTGTCGGAGCGGCTGGCGCCGGGTGGACGGATCGTGAACGTGGACTTCCACGCCGGCGAGCTGCCGGTCGGACCGCCGCCGGACCACAAGGTGTCGCGCGAGGACTTCCTCGCCGCCGCGCGCGCGGCGGGGCTCGCGGTCGCCGCGGAGCGGACGTTCCTGCCCTACCAGTACTTCCTCGAGCTCCGGGTCGGTTGAACGGGGGCTGCGCCCCAGCCCCTGCACGCCGGGTCCCGTGCGCCACTGCGGGCGGCTTCGCCGCTGTCGCGGTGGCGCCCCGGCGGGCTCGCTTCGCTCGCCCGTTCGTCGAACATGATCGGCCCGCTCAACCCGCGCCGCCCGGGAGCAGCGCGCGGACCGCGCCGGCGGGGTCGTCGCCCTCGAGCCAGGCGCGGATCGCCGCGACGCCGTGGGCGCCGGCGGCGAGCACCTCCGGCACCCGCGCCGGCGTCACCCCACCCAGCGCGATGACCGGCAACCCCTGCGCCGCGGCCGCGCGCAGCACCGCGAGCCCGACGGGGGGCCCGTAGATGCGCTTCGAGGGCGTGTCGTAGACGGGGCTCACCGTCGCGAAGCTCGCGCCCGCCTCGCGCGCGCGGCGCACCTCCGCCGCGGAGTGGCACGAGACGCCGACCAGCGCGTCCGGACCGAGCAGGTGGCGCGCGTCCGCCGCCGGGATCCCGGCGGCGGGCAGGTGTACCCCGTCGGCGCCCGCCGCCTGCGCCACGTCCACGCGGTCGTTCACGATGAGGCGCTGCCCCGCCGCGCGGCAGACTGCCGCGAGCGCGCGCGCGAGCGCGAGCAGCTCGCGGCCGCCGAGGTCCTTCTCTCGCAGCTGGACGAGCACCCGGCCGGGCGGCAGTCCGACGAGCGCGGCGGTGACGCGCGCGGGGAGATCCCGCGTGAGACTGCGATCCGTGATCAGGTGGACAACGGGAACGCCCATCCGTAAGCTCGCGCGCACGCCATCCTCCTCCCAGAGGTGATCACGTGTCGAGCGACCTTCACAGCTTCCTCGCGTTCCTGGAGGAGCAGAAGGCGAAGCAGGCGAGCCGCTTCCCGACGGTCAAGTACGAGAAGGTCCTGTCCTTCATGGGCACGACCAGCCTCGCGGGGACGTTCGCCTCGGTCTCGGTGAACCGGATCCGCCGGCTCGAGCCCGGTCCGACGGGACGCGACCTCGAGATCCGCCTCGCCGGCCCGATCGTGCGCCGGCCTCAGAAGGGCGAGTCGATCACCGTCCACATGACGCGGGTCGAGCAGTACCAGGGCTACCAGGTGAAGACGCGCGCGCTCTCGACCGGGACGACCGAGCGCGATCTGCTCGAGGAGCTCCCGGACGGCACGGTGGCCGTGAAGGGCGCCCAGATCTTCACCGTCCACCACAGCCCCTACACGCTCAAGTTCTTCGAGAACGTCCCCTTCGAGGACCTGCAGGAGACGCTCGCCGGCGTGCGGTACGCGCTCGTGGGCGTGGGCGAGACGGCCAACATCTCGCCGCGGTTCATCTTCCACCACGAGGTGGACGGCGAGCGGCTCGCGCTCTATCACGGCGACGGCCTCGCCCTGAAGACGTACATGAACCTGAAGGCGAACCGCCACGAGACGCGGCTCGTGCTCGACCTCGACGACTTCGCGGGGTGGGAGCTCCGCGGCGTCGTGGAGGAGTTCGCGCCGCACCAGCACCCGGAGGCCTACGAGCGGATCTGCCAGGGCTTCAGCTCCGGGAACTGGGGCAAGCCCTCCCGCGTGTTCCGCTCGCAGATCCAGTCGATCGCGCGGATCGAGCCCGTCGGGTAGCTCAGCTCCCGATGAGCCCCGTCATCGGGCTCGACGCCGCGGCGTGCAGCTTCGTCGGGATGCGGCCGGCGAGGTGGGCCTTGCGCCCCGCCTCGACGCCCGCGCGCATCGCCTCCGCCATGAGCACGGGATCCCTCGCCTCGGCGATGGCGGTGTTCATGAGGACGGCGACGGCGCCGAGCTCCATCGCGATCGCGGCGTCGCTCGCCGTGCCGACGCCGGCGTCGACGAGCACCGGGACGCTCACCGTCTCCATGATGATCCGGAGGTTGTAGGGGTTCCGGATCCCGAGGCCCGAGCCGATCGGCGCGCCGAGCGGCATCACCGCCGCGCAGCCGACGTCCTCGAGGCGCTTCGCCGTGACCGGGTCGTCGTTCGTGTAGGGCAGGACCGTGAAGCCCTCCTTCACGAGGACCTCGGCCGCCGCGACCAGCCCGACCACGTCCGGGAACAGCGTGCGGCGATCGCCGATCACCTCGAGCTTCACGAGGTCGCCCATCTCGAGCTCGCGGCCGAGCCGAGCGGTGCGGATCGCCTCGTCGGCCGTGAAGCACGCGGCCGTGTTGGGCAGGAGCTTCATGCCCTTCGGGATCCACTCGAGGAGCGACGCCTCGCCCGTCTTGGAGAGATCGAGCCGCCGGACCGCGACGGTGACGAGCTCGGCGCCCGACGCGACGAGCGCGCGCTGCATGGTGGGGAAGTCCGGGTACTTGCCCGTCCCGACCAGCAGGCGACTCGTGAAGGCGTGCTTGCCGATGCTCCAGGTGTCCGCCATCGCTACCCTCCGCCGACGAAAGCGACGATCTCGATCGAGTCGCCTGGTCCGATCCGCTGGGACTCGTAGCGATCCTTCGTCACGACCGCGTCGTTCACCTCGACGGCGACGCGCTGCGCCTTCACGCCGAGGTGACCGAGCAGCCCGGCGACGGTCACGCCCTCCGGGACCTCCCGGAGCTCCCCATTCAGTCGGACCTGCATGCCCCGCACACTTAGAACGCTGGCGCGCGCGCGTCAACGCACCCTCGCGCTCGGCGTGGCCCGCAGCGCTCCGCGAGCTCGCCTTCCAGCTCTGCGTCGACGGGACGAGCCGCGGGAGCGCCGCGGACCTCCTCGCAGCGCCCGAGCACCTGCTCGGCCGCCGCGCGCGACGTCCTCCTCGCCTCCCGGCTGCTGGAGGAGTCCGTCGGCGAGGCGATCGGCAGCGGCGAGGTGCGCATGAGGGAGGACGCGTTCGAGGGCGACGCCGTCAGGACCGCACGACGATCGGTGCCGCGTAGTGAACGAGCTGCGGCTCGGCGTCGACCGGCGCGAGGCGGGCGGCCGCCTCGGACGCCGAGGGCGTCATCATGACGCTGAAGAAGAAGGCGGCCTCGAGTGCGAGCGCGAGAGCGAGAAGCGCGAAACCCTTCATGATCCGTGACCTCCGTACCCACCGCTCTACGCGCGCCCGCCGCGGCTATTTCGCGGCCGAAGGCCTCGCCCCGCAGGGGCCGGCGCCGTCACGAACGCCGGCGTCTCGTCTCTCGCCCGGGCAGCGCGCGACGTGCGCCGTCTCGCTTGCCCGCAGCCGGTGTGCGTGGTTACGTCGCCATCCCCCCGAAGAGGAGAATCGCCCGTGAAAGCTCGCCTCGCCGCCCTGCTCGCGCTCGCGCTCGGCGCCTCCGCCCGCGCCGACGAAGGCATGTGGATGCCGCAGCAGCTCCCCGATCTCGCGGCCCGGCTAGAGAAGCTCGGCTTCACGGGCGACGCCCGGCAGTTCGCGGATCTCACCGGCCAGCCCATGGGCGCGGTCGTCTCGCTCGGCGGCTGCAGCGCGTCCTTCGTCTCCCCCGACGGCCTCATCGCCACGAACCACCACTGCGTCATCGGCGCGCTCCAGTTCAACTCGACCCCCGAGCGCAACCTGCTCGACGGCGGCTACGTGGCGCGGTCGCGCGGGGAGGAGCTCTGGAACGGGCCGGGCGCGCGCGTGTACGTGACCGTCTCGGTGACGGAGGTCACCGACGAGATCACCGGCGGGCTCGAGCCGGGGCTCGGCGACGCGGAGCGCGGGAAGCTCATCGAGCGGCGCGTGAAGCGGCGCACCGCGCGCTGCGAGAAGCCGGGCCTCCGCTGCACCGTCGCGTCGTTCTTCGAGGGCGCGCGCTGGTTCGAGGTGGGCCAGCTCGAGATCCAGGACGTGCGGCTCGTCTTCGCGCCGCCGGCCAACGTGGGCAACTTCGGCGGCGAGACCGACAACTGGATGTGGCCGCGCCACTCCGGTGACTTCTCGTTCTTCCGCGCGTACGTCGGCAAGGACGGCAGCCCGCGGCCGCACGCCGACGACAACGTCCCGTACCACCCGCGGCGCTGGCTGAAGGTGTCGCCGAAGGGCGTTGCGGAGGACGACCTCGTGTTCGTGGCCGGCTACCCGGGGCGCACCCAGCGGCTCAAGACGTACCGCGAGGTGAAGGAGCAGCTGGAGTGGGCGTACCCGGGCACGGTGCGGCGCAACCGGGACCTCCTCGCCATCCTGGAGCGGCTCTCCAAGGAGTCGAAGGAGACGGCCATCCGCGTGAACCCGCGCGTGCGGGGGCTCGCGAACTCGATGAAGAACCGCGAGGGCGTCCTCGAGGGCGCCGCCAGGGGCGGGCTCCTCGAGAAGAAGGCGCAGGACGAGAAGGCGCTCGTCGCGTGGATCGAGGCGGACGCCGCCCGCAAGGCGGAGTACGGCGAGGCGCTCGCCGCGCTCGACCGGATCCAGGGGGAGAAGGAGCGGACGCGGGAGCGCGATCTCGTGTTCCAGTCGCTCACCTCGAGCTCGTCGCTGCTCTCCGCGGCGCGCACCGTCTGGCGGCTCGCCGACGACCGGCCGAAGAAGGATCTCGACCGCGATCCGGCGTTCCAGCAGCGCGAGTGGCCGCGGCTCCGGGAGTACCTCGAGCGCATCGAGCGCAGCCTGGACCTCGGCGCGGACCGCGCGCTCCTGCGCTACGCGCTCGTCGAGGCGGCGGCGCTCCCCGCGGACCAGCGCATCCCGCCGCTCGACGCGGCGGTGGGGCTCGCGCCGGGCGCGCCCCCCGACGAGGCCGGCCGGAGGATCGACGCGTTCCTCGACCGGCTGTACGCGGGGACGAAGCTCGCCGACCGCAAGACGCGGCTCGAGCTCTCCGAGCGGAAGACGACGAAGGAGCTCGCCGCCCGCAAGGACACGTTCCTCGACCTGTTCGCCGCGCTCCGGCCGTTCGAGCGGCAGCTCCGCGAGGAGCAGTACGCGCGCGACGGCGCGCGCTCCCGCGTCGGCCCCGTCTACGCGCGCGCCCTCGTCGCGAGGGCGGGCGGCGTGCTCGCGCCGGACGCGAACGGCACCCTCCGCGTCACCTACGGCGTCGTGAAGGGCGTCTCGCCGCGTGACGGCCTCTACTACCGGCCGCAGACGACGCTCGCGGGCGTGCTCGCGAAGCACCGGGCGGGCGACGAGGAGTTCGACGTCCCGGCCCCGGTGCGCGAGGCGATCCGGGCGCAGCACGCGCGCGGCACGGGCCCCTACGTGGACCCGAAGCTCGGCGACGTGCCGGTGGACTTCCTCTCCAGCGTGGACACGACGGGCGGCAACTCCGGCTCGGCCGTGCTGAACGGCGCCGGTGAGCTCGTGGGGCTGCTCTTCGACGGCACCTGGGAGACCATCGCCTCGGACTTCATCTTCGACGCACCCTCGACCCGCTCGATCCAGGTCGACTCGCGCTACCTGCTCTGGTTCCTCACGGACGTCGCGAAGGCGACGAACCTGCTCGAGGAGCTCGGCGCGCCCGTCGCGGTCGGCGCCCGCTAGCTTCCGGGAGATCCCCTCATGCGCATCCCCGCCCTGCTCCTGTCCCTGGCGGTCGCCCACGCCGGTCCCGCGCTCGCCGCGCCGCCGCGCGAGACGGGCGACGTCCTCACCTTCAAGGCGGTGGAGCGGACGCTCCCGAACGGCCTGCGGGTGCTCGTCGTCCCGACCGGCTTCCCGGACCTCGTCTCCGTCCAGATCCCGATGCAGACGGGGTCGCGGAACGAGGTCGAGCCGGGCAAGTCCGGCTTCGCCCACTTCTTCGAGCACATGATGTTCCGCGGGACGAAGACCTACCCGCCCGACGCCTACCAGGCGGTCGTGACGCGCATCGGCGCGCGCCAGAACGCGTACACGTCGGACGACGTCACGAACTATCACATCACGTTCGCCAAGCAGGACCTGGAGAAGGTCCTCGAGCTCGAGGCGGACCGCTTCATGAACCTCGACTACTCCGTCGCGGCGTTCAAGACGGAGTCGCGGGCGATCCTCGGCGAGTACAACAAGAACGCGTCGAACCCGCTGCGCAAGCTCGAGGAGGTCCAGCGCGACAGCGCCTTCGGCGTCCACCCGTACAAGCACACCACGATGGGCTTCCTCGCCGACATCGAGGACATGCCCAACCAGTACGAGTACTCGAAGACCTTCTACTCGCGCTGGTACCGGCCCGAGCACGCGACCATCGTGGTCGCGGGCGACGTCGACCCGCAGAAGGTGATCCCGCTCGTGGAGCGGTACTTCGGGCGCTGGCAGCGCGGCGCGCACCGGGTGGAGATCCCGCCCGAGCCCGCGCCGCGCGGCCCGGTCCATGCGCACGTCCCGTGGACCACGCCGACCCTGCCGTGGGTGGCGGTCGCCTTCCACGGGCCGGCCTTCTCCGACGTGAAGAAGGACTGGCCGGCGGTGGATCTCCTCCTCGACCTGAACTTCGGGGAGACGAGCGACCTCTACGAGCGGCTCGTCGTGGAGGAGCAGAAGGTGGATGCGCTCGTCGCGGACTCCGGACCCAGCGTGGACCCGGGGCTCGTGACGGTCTACGCGCGCCTCAAGTCCCCCGCCGACGCGATCTACGTCCGGGACGCCATCCTCCGGACGTTCGCGCGGGCGCGCGCCGCGGCGCCGCCGCCGGCCCGCCTGGCAGAGCAGAAGGCGCACCAGCGGAACGCGTTCCTGCGCGGCCTCGACTCGACCGACGCCATCGCCGGGACGCTCGCGCGCTACGCGACGTACGCGCGGTCGCCGTACGGGACCGTGAACCGCCTCTTCCGCACCTACGCGGCGCTCACCCCGGACGACCTCCTCGCGACGGCGCGGCGCTACTTCACGGACGAGCGGCTCGTCGTGACCACGCTCTCGAAGGATCCGCTGCCCGCGGGCCTCGAGCGGACGCCGGCGCTCGCGGCGGTCGAGGCCGCCGCTCCGGCCCAGGCCGGCGCGAGGCCGGCCGCCGAGGTGCCGGTCGTCGCCATCCCCTCGAAGCTGCCGGTCGTGACCGCGAAGCTCCTCTTCGAGGCGGGCAGCGCGTGGGATCCCCAGGGCAAGGAGGGGCTCGCCGGGCTCGCCGCGGCGATGCTCGCCGACGCCGGCTCCCGGCGGATGCGCATCGACGAGATCCGCGACGCGCTCCACCCGCTCGCGGCGAGCTTCGACGCGCAGGTCGACAAGGAGCTCGTCACCCTCACCGGCACCTTCCCGCGGGATGGCTGGGAGCGCTTCGCGGACGTCGCGCTGCCGCAGCTCACCGATCCGGGGTTCCGCGAGGAGGACTTCCGGCGCGTCCGGGACGACCGGCTGAACGCGCTCGTCCAGGACCTGCGCGCGACGAACGACGAGGAGCTCGGGAAGGAGCGGCTGCAGGCGAACGTGTTCGCCGGCACGCCGTACGGGCACCCCGCGCTCGGAACGGTGCAGGGGCTCCGCGCCGTGACGCTCGACGACGTGAAGGCGTTCGTGCGCGCGCACTACACGCGCGCGAACCTCGTCGTGGGGCTCGGCGGCGACGCGCCCGCGCCGTTCCGCGCCCGGCTGCAGGCCGAGCTCGCGAAGCTCCCCGCCGGGGAGAAGCTCGCGCCCACCCGGATCGCCGCCCGGCGGCCGAAGGGGATCGAGGTCGAGCTCGTCGAGAAGGACACGCCCGGCGTGGCCATCTCCTTCGGCCACCCCATCGACGTGGTGCGCGGCCAGCCCGACTTCGTCGCGCTCTGGCTCGCCAAGACCTGGCTCGGAGAGCACCGCTCGTCGAGCTCGCACCTCTACCAGCGCATCCGCGAGGAGCGCGGGATGAACTACGGCGACTACGCCTACGTCGAGGCGTTCCCGCGCGGCATGTTCCAGTTCTTCCCGGGCCCCAACGTCGCGCGGCGCTCGCAGCTCTTCGAGGTGTGGATCCGGCCCGTCGTGCCCGCCAACGCGCAGATGGCGATCCGCATCGCGCTCCACGAGCTCGGCCGCCTCGTCGACCAGGGGCTCACGGAGGAGGAGTTCGAGAGGACGCGCGCCTACCTCGTGAAGAACGTGTTCGTCATGACCGCGCGCCAGGACCAGCAGGTCGGGTACGCGCTCGACTCGCGCTGGTACGGCACCCCCGAGTTCACTCGCTACATGCGCGACGGGCTCGCCCGCCTCACCCGCGCCGACGTGAACGCCGCCATCAAGCGGCACCTGTCGGCGAAGGACCTCTCGTTCGTGATCGTCGCGAAGGACGCGAAGGCGCTCGCCGACGCGCTCGTCGGCGACGGGGTGTCGACCGTGAAGTACGACGCGGAGAAGCCCGCCTCGCTCCTCGAGGAGGACCGCGCGATCGGGGGGACGAAGCTGGGCATCCGGCGCGAGGCCGTGCGCGTGACGCCGGCCTCCGAGGTGTTCGCGCGCTGAGGGAGGCGCCGCTTCTCCCCTCGGGCGGCGCGGGCCGAGCCCGAGGGGCCGCGCCTCACGTCCGGAGGGTCATCCACGCCGCGATCGCGGCGAGCAGCGCCAGCGCCACGAGCGCCGCGACGAGGATCCGGCGGCTCGCGCCGCTCGCCCCGTCGTCCTCGAGGCCGAGCGACAGCCGCGGCCGCTCCGCGCGCGGCGCGTCGGTGCGCGCCGTCCCCGCGTCGTTCTCTGGCGCGACGGCCGCGGCGCCCGGCACGGGCTCGCCGCTCGGGGCCGCCCCGGCGCCTCCGGCAACGGGCGCCGCCTCTCGGACCGCGCGCAGGAAAGGATCGTCGGGCAGCGCGGGCTCGGTCGCGTCGCCCGCGCTCTCGCGCGGGGGCGCGGAGGGCGCCGCCTCGACCACGAGCTCCGCCTGCGCCTCGGCCTCGGCCTCGGCCTCGGCCTGGGCCGCACCGCTCCGCTCCTCGGACGGCACGGCGTGCAGCCCGGGCGCCGGGTCCGCGCGCGGCGGAGGCGCGCTCGGCGCGGGCTCGGGCTCCTGGGGCGGCGGAGGGGCCATCAGCGGTGGCGGAGGCGGAGGCGGCTCGAAGCGCCGGGGCCGCCCGTCGGCGCCGCGCGCCGCGGCGGCGGGCCCGCGCACGAGGATCACGTGCCCACACCGGCAGCGGATGCGGTACACGCGGCCCGGCGCCGGCTCGTCGACGCTCGCGAAGCGCTTTCCGCAGGAATCACAGACGAACTTCAAGCTCGAGCTCCCATCGTCGACACCCGGAAGCGACGGTACATCGGGACTGCCCCGGGGATCGAGTTGCTGCTACAGTGCCGCCGGTATCACGGGATACCGCCGTTCGCTCCGCTGCGCTCCCCGCGCGCGGGGCGGCGGCCGGGTGGGATGGCGCACGGCGCTCGCTCGCGATCGCGCAGCCGGACGCAGGCGCCGGAGACGGCGGTGGAGGCGGGATGGGCGGGGTGTCTCAGGTGGTGTCGCGTTCGAGGCCGGACAAGCCCCAGCTCACGCAGTTTCATCAGCGGATCGCCGCCGAGACGCTCACCGCGCGCGGCGGCGGCGGGACCACCCGGCTCGCCGGGGCGCTCGCCCACTCCGCCGTCGATCTGAACCCGCACCAGATCGAGGCCGCCGCCTTCGCGCTGGCGGCGCTCCCCACCGGCGGCGCCGTGCTCGCCGACGAGGTCGGGCTCGGCAAGACCGTCGAGGCGGGTATCGTGCTCGCGCAGCTCGCCGCCGAGGGCAAGGCGCGCGCCGTGATCCTCGTGCCCGCGTCCCTCCGCGCGCAGTGGCGCGAGGAGCTGCGCTCCAAGTTCGGCCTCGACGCCGAGGTCGTGGACGGCGACTCCGTCCGCGAGAAGGAGCGGCAGGGCCTCCGCACGAACCCGTTCGACACCGGCGGCATCGTCATCTGCTCGCACCCGTTCGCCGCGCTCCGGCAGGCGGACATCGAGCGCGTGCCGTGGGACGTCGCCGTGATCGACGAGGCGCACCGCCTCCGGAACGCGTACCGCAAGGATCACCGCACCGGGCAGGCGCTCCGCAAGGCCCTGCGCAAGGCTCCGAAGCTGCTCCTCACCGCGACGCCGCTCCAGAACGACCTCATGGAGCTGCTCGGCCTCGCCGCGTTCATCGACGACGCCCTGCTCGGCAACGAGGAGGCGTTCCGGTCCCAGTACGCCTCGGGCGAGCTCACCGAGGACAAGGCCGCCGACCTCAAGTCGCGCCTCGCGCCCGTGTTCATCCGCACGCTGCGCCGCCAGGTGAAGGAGTACGTGAAGTACACCGCGCGGCGATCGATCGTGGAGGACTTCGCGCCGACCGCCCAGGAGCAGGAGCTCTACGAGCGCGTCTCCGAGTACCTGCGCCGCGACGACGCCTACGCCATCCCCGCGGCGCGCCGGCAGCTCTTCGTCCTCGTCTACCGCAAGATCCTCGCCTCCTCGTCGTTCGCCCTCGCCGCCACGCTCGATCGGCTCGCCGACACGCTCGACCAGAAGATCGCGGGCGTCGAGTGCTCCGCCCAGGCGGAGCTGCTCCTCGAGATGGACGGGTTCGCCGAGGAGGTGGAGGAGCTCTTCGACGACGCCGGCGGCCCCTCGCGGCCGAAGGGCCAGGCCGCGCTCCGGCGGATGAACGACGAGCTCTCGGAGCTCCGCGCCTGCGCGCGCCTCGCCCGGGAGATCAAGGTGAACGCGAAGGGCGACGCGCTCGTGCGCGGGCTCGATCGCTGCTTCACGGTCGCGAAGGCGTGCAACTGGCCGGACAAGGCGGTCGTCTTCACCGAGTTCCGCCGCACGCAGGACTACCTCGCGCGCCTGCTCAAGGCGAAGGGCTACTCCGTCACCTGCCTCTCGGGGGACGTGGGCGGCACGGACAAGCGCCAGGCGCTCGTCGAGGAGTTCCGGAACGAGACGCAGATCCTGATCATGACCGAGGCCGGAGCGGAGGGGCTGAACCTCCAGTTCTGCAACCTGGTCGTGAACTACGACCTCCCCTGGAACCCGCAGCGCGTCGAGCAGCGCATCGGCCGGTGCCACCGCTACGGCCAGCAGCGCGACGTGCTCGTGCTGAACTTCCTCAATCGCCAGAACGCGGCCGACAACCGGCTCTACGACCTCCTCTCGCAGAAGCTCGCGCTCTTCGACGGCGTGTTCGGCTCGTCCGACGAGATCCTGGGCGCGCTGGGCACCGGCATCGACTTCGAGAAGCGGGTCCTCGACATCTACCAGTCCTGCCGCTCGGGCGAGCAGATCGACGCCGCGTTCCAGAAGCTCCGCGGCGAGCTCGACGACCGGATCTCCGCCCGGTACGCCGCGGCGCGGGCGCTGCTCTTCGAGCGCTTCGACGGCGAGGTCCGCGGGCGGCTGCGCGTCGCCGAGCAGAAGGCGAAGGAGGCGGTGGCGCGGCGGGAGGCGGAGGAGGACGCGCTCGTCTCGGCGGTCCTCGCGGACGACGCGCCCCGTCCGGCGGAGGCGGAGCCCGAGGCGCCGCAGCCGCCCGCGAAGGGCCGCACCGGGCGCGCGAGGCTCGTGCGCGAGGCCGCCGAGAAGGTCCGCGCGCGGCCGCAGGACGCCGTCTCGTTCCTCGAGCTCCCGGCGGTGAACCTGCCCGCGAAGCTCGGCCGCCTGGCCGGGCGCGAGGGCTGGTGGTTCGCCTACAAGTTCAGCTTCGACGCGCTCGTCTCGGAGGAGCGCGTCATCCACCTCGTCCTGTGGCACGACGGCGAGCGGTTCCACGCGCTCACCCCGGAGGAGGCCGAGGCGTTCGCGGCGCTCCCCGCCGAGGAGGCGAAGGCGGGCCCGCGAGGAGCGACCGTCTCCATCGGGAGCGCGCAGGAGGAGGCGCTGGAGACGATCCACGCGCGGCTCGTGCAGGACCTCCAGGAGCGGATCGCGAGGTCGTACGACGAGGCGCGAGACCGCTGGGACCGCTCGGTCGAGGACGCGCTCGCGTCGCCGCGCAAGGCCGTCGACGACGCGCGCGCCGCCTGGGCCAAGGCGCGGGGCGCGCTGCACGACCGCTCCGAGGCGCCGCTCCGCGACCGCCGGGCGGCGTGCGAGCGCGCCGAGCGCGAGTACCGCCGCAAGCTCGACGACCTGCGCGCGACCGAGGGGCACCGCTACGCCGAGAAGGATCGCGCCGTCGCGGACCTCCGGAAGCGCGCGGAGATCCGCGAGAAGCGCACCCTCGTGGCGACGGCGTACTGGCGCGCGCCCTGAGCGGCGGCGCGACTCGCGCACCTTCGGTGCCGCGAGTCACGGCCGGCCGCGTGAGCGCGCCGCTGCCTCCGCTCCGGCGCCCTTGGCCGGGACGAGCTCGAACCGGATGGGCACGGCCGCCGCGGTCCCGCCCGCCGGCCCGAGCGCCCGCACGACGCACGCGGCGAGCTCGGGGTCGCCCACGGAGTCCGCCGCGATGGCGGCGCGGCCGCCCCCCACGTGCGCGACGATCACGCCGTCGAGGGCGGGCGTGCGCCGGAGCGCCTCGCCGTAGCAGGCCTCGAGCCCGCTCGCGCGGCCGGCGACGGCGCGGCGCGCGTCGGCGGGACCTGCGACCGGGGCGCCGACGGTCACGCGCGGCGTCGCGCCGGCCGCGGCGGACGCGAGGGGCCGCTCCGCCGCGGCGCCGCCCGCCGCGATCACCGTCTCCCCGTTCGTCCAGCGCCACGCGACCGGCTCGACCGGGAGGGTGAAGCGAGTCCCGCGGGCGCCCACGCCGCAGGCGGCGTCGTCGGGGAGCGCGAACTCGAGCCCGAGCGAGAGCCGGCCGGCGCGCTGCGCCTCGATGAGCCGGCGCGCCGTCGCGGCGTCCACCTCGACGGGGAGACCCGGGTCCTCGCTGGGCCAGAGGCGCGCCGTCCCGTCGGCGATCGGGAGCTGGGCCGGCTCGGCGAGGCCGAGCGTGCCGGCGCCCGCGTCGTAGGCGAGCTCGAGCTTCCCTGCCGGCACGATCGCCTCGTACCGCCCGGCGAGGGCGCGACCGCGCGCGACGTCGTGCGCCCGCTCCGCGTCGCCGCGCGCCACCGCGTCGCCCTTCGGACGGAGCCGCTCGACCGGCGCGAGCGCGGCGCAGAGCCGCTTCACGTCCTCCGGGAGGGTGAGGCGCGCCGGCGCGCCGGCAGGAACGGCCGCCGGCGAAGGCGAGGCGGCCGGGGCGTCCCCGGCCGGGCCGGACCCGACGAGGGCGAGGAGCAGGAGGGCGAGCGCTGGGACCATGGCGCGAGGGTAAGCACGCGCCCGTTCACCGTGAGGCGACTACCCCACCCGGATCCGGAGCGCCCCCGGCAGGATCTCGAACCGGGCCGGCAGCGTCCCCGGCGCCTCGCCGTCCACGTCGAGCAGGACCCTCGCGTCGCCCACGGGCTCGACCTCGACGGTCCGCGCGCGCAGCACGCGGGTGTTCGGGAGCCGCACGTGGGTGCCGTCGTAGAGCATGCGCTTCTTCGTGACGAAGTCGGCGATGCCGAAGCCGGACCAGATCACGACGTCGAACAGCCCGTCGTCCATCCTCGCGTCCGGGGCCACCCGCATGCCGCCGCCGAAGAAGCTGCCATTGCACACCGAGAGCGCGGTGATCCGCTGCTGGGTCCACTCGCCGCCGTCGACGCGCCAGCGGACCAGCGGATCGGCCCAGCCGACGAGCGCGCGCGCCGAGGCGAGCATGAACGAGAGCTTGCCGCTCGGGAGGCGCAGCCCCTGGTTCACGAGGCGCGAGACCTCGCCGGAGATGCCGCACCCGGCGACGTTCGCGAAGTGGGCGACCCGCGTCGTCCCGTCGTGCGCGGCGAAGGTGATGCGGCCGAGGTCGCACACCGCCACCTTCGGGCAGGCGAGCGCGCGCGCCGCGGCGGTCACGCCGGCCCCGATGCCGAGCGTCTTGCGCAGGTCCCCTCCCGTGCCGCGCGGGATGTAGCCGAACACGACGTGCGCCGGGGAGGCGACCCCGCCGTCCACGAGCCCGTCGATGACCTCGCTCGCCGTGCCGTCGCCGCCGACCGCGACCACGAGCCCCGCCCCCGCGGCGACCGCCTGGCGCGCGAGCCGCGCGCCGTCGCCCGGGGCGACCGTGAAGGCACACTCGAACTCGCCGACCTCGGCGCGGACCGCGCGCGCGATGGCGTCGAAGTGGCGGCCCGTGCGGCCGGCGGCGCTGCGAGGGTTGACGACGAGGAAGGGCTTCACGTGCGTGAGGATAACAGGCGAGCGGCCGGCGCGCGCCGCCGCGTCGCAGGCTGCTTGCCGCGCTGCGGCAGGAGGCGGCCCGCGTCCACGCCTCACCCCTCGCGCACGGGAGGGTCCCGGCCGGCGAGGGCCTTCGCGCGCAGGTGGCGGACGATCCGCGCGATCGGCACGCCGGTGGGGCAGAGCGCGTCGCAGCCCGCGCAGCCCGCGCACGCCTCGAGCGCGGCGGCCGCCAGCGGGAGCCCGGCGGCGCTCCGCGAGTAGAGCCGGAACGCCGCGTGGAGCCCGAGCGCGCGCACCGCCGGGACGGCCCCCGCGAGCTCGCACCCGAGCTCGCACAGGCCGCACGCGACGCACGCGGAGGCGGCCTCGCCGACGGCGCGGTCCTCCGGCGTGGTCGGCCCGAGCCCCTCCGCGACGTACGCCGCCCGGAAGCGCTCGAGCCCCGTCCCGCGCCGGCGGAAGAGCCGCCGCAGCGGGTGCGCGACGAGCGCCCGCCAGGCGAGATACGAGAGCGCGCCGGCCCGCGTCGCCAAGGTCACTCCCCTCCCCCGGGCCGCGCCGCCGCGCGCCCCGCGAGATAGCCGGTCAGGATCGCCACGCCGAGGCCGGTGCCGTCGCTCGCGTGCTCGTGGCCGCCCACGACCGCGCCCGCGGCGTGGAGCCCCTCGGCGGCGGGGCGCCCGCGGGCGTCGAGCGGCCGGAGCCTCGCGTCCACCCGCAGCCCCGCGGAGAGGAGCGGCTGCGGCCCGACCCGCGCCGCGCCCGTGAGCGACGCGGCGGGCCGCGCGGCGAGGTCCACGCCCGCCTCGCGCCCCTCCGCCGCCTGCACCGGCAGCCCGAGCGCGGGCTCGCGCAGCGTGCCGCGCCGGGCGATGCCACCCCCCACGAAGCGCCCCGTCGCGAGCACCCAGCGGGCCGCGGTGATCTCGGTCGCGCCGGCGGCGATGGGCGCGCCCGGGCCCGTCGCCCCCTGGATCGCGCCCTGCACCACCTCGACCCCGGCCGCGGCGAGGGCCGCCTCGAGCGCCGCCTGGAGCCGCACGCCCGGCATGCTCGGAACGTCCGCGAGCAGCTCCGCCACGGCGATCCCGGCCGCCCCGGCGACGCGCTCCGGCACCTGCGCCTCCGGGCGGAGCCCGAGCACCGGCGCGACGAGCACTGCGCCCGCGCCGGCGGGGAGCGCCGCCCGGATCGCGGCCCCGAGCGCCTCCGCCGCGCCGGGCTGCTCGAGCCGGCGCGCGAGCTCGTGCGGTCGGAGGAGCCCGAGCTCGCCGAGCCCGGCGTCCACCTCGACGGCGAAGGTCGGCGGACCGCCGCGGGCGCGGTACCGCTCGAGGGAGGCGGCGACGAGCGCGGCGTCGAGCCCCAGGTGCCCGGCGAGACCCGCGACGACGAGCGCGCCGCCCACGGCGAGGAGATCGCCGGCGGCCTGCGAGCGCTGGCAGAGCGCCGCCGGGACCGCGGTGCCGAACGAGGTCGCGAGGAACCGCGGCCGCTCGAGCGGCGGCGCGAGGAGCGGCGCGAGCGCGCGCGTCGCGAAGGCGAGCGCGTCGGGGAGCGCCTCGAGGCGGTCCCCGAGCACGGCGTAGGGGTGATCGGGCCTCAGCCGGGCGAGGCGCCGGGCCGCCTCGAGCGGGCCGCGCGCGGCGCGCAGCGGCTCGCCGGGGAGCGCGAAGGGGTCGGGCGCGACGCCGACGGCGCCCGAGGAGAGCGCGGTCGCGCCGGGCGCGCGCCGGACGAGCACCACGCGCGCGCCCGCCTCGCGGGCCGCGAGGGCCGCGATCGTCCCGGCCATGCCGCCGCCCACGACGAGCACCTCCGCCGCGACGGCGCGGGGGCTCACCACGGCGCCCCCGCCGCGGCGTGCGCTCCGCGCACGAGCTCCTCCTGCACGAGCTGGGCGCCGTCGAGGATCGGCCGCCGCTCGCGCCAGCCGGCGTCGAGCAGGTCGGCGAGCTCGGCGCGGACCTGCTCGGGCGACCACCCGAGCTCGCGCCCGGCGAGCTGCGCGGCGACGCGCGCGCAGTCGAGCCCGGCGCACGCGCCGACCGCGAGCCGGCAGCGCCGGCGCAGGTCCTGGAGCCGCCGCACCTGCTCGTGCCGCACGCAGTGGACGACCTCGGCGGCGAGGATGCCCTCGTCGCGGCAGAGGACGAGCCCGAGGCGCGGGTCCTCCTCCAGGAGCCGGAGGATCTCGCGCGCGCGGCCGCCGTGGCGGTAGACGAGCCGCGCCGCGATGGGCGCGGCGACCGGGTGCGCGCGCGCCAGGGCCGCCGGATCGGGGACCTCGTCGCCGCCCGGGAGCGGCTCCTCGTGCGTCCGGCACGGCACCGGCGCGCGCCCGAGGAGCGCCAGGATCCGGTCGGTGACCTCCTGCGACTGCGCCCGGTAGCTCGCGAGCTTGCCGCCCACGAGCGACAGGAGCCCGGCCCGGCCAAAGGCGGCGCCGTCGTGGAGCTGGTGCTCGCGCGAGAGCGCGTCCTCGTTCGGCCCGTAGGCGTAGATCGTGGTCCGCAGGCCGCACCAGGCGCGCGTGATGCGCGCGTTCCTCACCCCGGGGAGGAGCGACGCCGCCCCCTCGACGAGGTACTCGACCTCGTCGTTCGTCGCCTCCACGTCGTCCGGATCGCCGTAGTAGTCGTCGTCGGTGGTGCCGACGATCGACTCGTCCTCGTGCGGCATCACGAACATCTGGCGCCCGTCGACCGCCGAGAGGATGACGCCGTAGTTGGAGTAGCGGCGGTCGAGCGTGAGGTGGACGCCCTTCCCCGGCCGCATCGGCACCGCCGCGCCGCTCCGCCGGGCGAGCGCGGGCGACCACGCGCCGGTCGCGTTGAACACCACCGGCGCGCGCGCCTCCCCCTCCTCGCCCGTGAGCGCGTCGCGGAAGCGCACGCCGCGGACGCGCCCCCCCTCCGCGAGGATCTCCCGCCCCGCGGTCCAGGTGCGGAGCTCGGCGCCGTGCGCGCGCGCGGAGAGCGCGTTCAGGGCGCAGAGCCGGAACGCGTCGATGCCCCACTCGTCGAGCGTCACGGCGCCGCGGAGCCCGGGACGCAGCCCCGGCTCGAGCCGGTAGAGCTCCTCGGCCGAGAGGCGGGTCGAGGGCTTGCCGTGCTTCAGCGGCTGGAAGAGGTCGTAGGTCCCGACGTAGACCTCGGTCGCGTACCACGCCGCGCGGTCGCGCAAGGTCGCGCCCTCCGCGCGGGAGGTGAACGGCATGAGGAAGGGGATGCGGAAGAGCAGGTGCGGCGCGATCCGCTGGATGTACCCGGAGTCCCTGCACGCGAGCGCGGTGACGTGCCTGTCCGAGAGCATGTAGCGGATCCCGCCGTGGATCATCCCCGACGAGTTGCCGCTCGCGCCGACGCCGAAGTCCGCCTTCTCGAGGAGCAGGACGCGGAGCCCGCGCATGGCGCAGTCTCGCGCCGTGCCCGTCCCGTTCACGCCGCCGCCGAGGATGATGACGTCGTAGTCCATGCGCGCTCGGGGCCACCGCCCCGGCCAGGGTAACGCGCCGCGGCGGGCTGACCCCCCCTAATCTGCTGGGCCCGGGCACGCCCGCCAGCCTGCTCCCCCCACGGGGGTGGGCGGCTCGCCCGCCCCGCCGCGGTGCCGGCTCCGATCCGCGTCCCGGTTAGATCCGGACACGGAGGGTACATGCTCGGAAAGCCGCTCACGCTCCCCACCCCTGCCGAGGCGCTGCCCGGCCGCGATGAGCCCATCGAGGTCCCGGAGCTCCACTTCGTGAACCGGAACCGGATCGTTCCGCCCTGGCCGGAGGGCCACGCCGTCGCCGATCTCGGGCTCGGCTGCTTCTGGGGCGCGGAGCGCGCGTACTGGAGCCTCCCCGGGGTGTACGCGACGGCGGTGGGCTACCAGGGCGGGCTCACGCCGAACCCGACGTATCGCGAGGTCTGCACCGGCCGCACCGGCCACGCGGAGGTGGTCCGCGTGATCTACGACCCGGCGCGCATCTCGTACGACGAGCTCCTGCGCGTGTTCTGGGAGTCGCACGACCCGACCCAGGGAATGCAGCAGGGGAACGACGTCGGAACGCAGTACCGGTCCGCGATCTACGTCCACTCGGCGGCCCAGCGCCGCGCAGCGGAGGCGTCGCGCGACGCGTACGCGGCCGTGCTGCGCGAGGCCGGCCACGGCCCCGTCACCACTGAGATCCGCGACGCCCCGCGCTTCTACTACGCGGAGGCGTATCACCAGCAGTACCTGGCGAAGAACCCCGGCGGCTACTGCGGGCTCGGCGGCACCGGCGTGAGCTGCCCGGTGGGCACCGGCGTCGGGGCGGTGGGCACGCGCTGAAGGGCGGCCCGCGGAGCGCGCGAGGCCCTCAGGACGTGAGCCGCTTGCGCATGAGGACGTGCGGGACGCCCTCCTCCAGGAAGACCTCGCCCTCCCGGGCGAAGCCGCGCTTCGCGTAGAACCGCTCCGCCGGGAGCTGCGCGTGGACGGTCAGCTCCGCCACGCCGCGCAGCCGCGCCATCCGCTCGAGGTGCTCGAGCACCGCCGCGCCGACCCCGCGGCTCCGGTGCGACGCGGCGGTCGCCTGCCGGCCGAGCCGGCAGGTGCGCGAGTCCATCCGGACGATGCGGCCGGTCCCGACGCAGGTCCCGTCGGGCGCGAACGCGACGACGTGATCGGCGCTCGAGTCCTGCGCGTCCCGGTCGAGCGGGCGCGGGATGTTCTGCTCCTGCTCGAACACCGCGCGCCGCAGCGCGAACGCGGCGTCGCGATCCTCGGCCGTGGAGGCGAAGCGAACGAGGAAGTCCATGGCTGGAACGGTACCGGAACGGCCGCGGCCCGCGCCACCCTGCCGACCCTACTTGCCCGGGTCGTACGTCGACTTCACGTACACCTCGCGGAGCTGCTTCGCGTCCACGTCGCCCGGCGCGCCGGTCATGAGGTCCGTGCCCTTCTGCGTCTTCGGCCAGGCCACGACGTCGCGGAGCGACTCCGCGCCCGTGAGGAGCATGACGAGCCGGTCCATGCCGAGCGCGATGCCCCCGTGGGGCGGCGCGCCCATCTTGAGCGCCTCGAGGAGGAAGCCGAACTTGTTCTTCGCCTCCTCGTCCGAGATCCCCATCGCCTTGAACACCCGCGCCTGGACGGCCGGGTCGTGGAGACGGATGGAGCCCCCGCCGATCTCGAACCCGTTCAGCACGAGGTCGTAGCGGTAGCAGTTCACCCGGCCCGGATCGGTCTCGAGGTACTGGACGTCGGTGTCGTGCGGGCGCGTGAACGCGTGGTGCGCGGCGGCCCAGTGGCCGGACTCCTCGTCGTACTCGAAGAGCGGGGGGTTCACCACCCACAGGAAGCGCCACTGGCCACCGGAGCCGTACTCCGGGATGAGCCCCATGCGCTTCGCGAGGTGCACGCGCAGGTTCGCCATCACCGTGTGGACGACCGACTCCTTCCCGAACTGGAAGAGGAGGAGGTCGCCCTGCTGCGCACCGCAGGCGGCGTTGATGGCCTGGCGGAGCGCGGGCGTCACGGTCTTCGCGAAGGGCGACTGGGTCCACTCGCCCCCCTCGCCCACCTTCGCGCGGGCGAGCCCCTTCGCGCCCATGCCCTTCACGTACTCCTCGAGCTTGTCGATCTCGGTGCGCGAGAAGTTCGCCGAGGCGGGGACGCGCATCGCCTTCACGATCCCCTTCGCCTTCACCGCCTCCTCGAGGAGCGGCAGGCCGCCCCCGTCGTGCTGGCGGACGAGGTCGGTGAGGACGACGTGCGGCATGTCGAAGCGCAGGTCCGGCTTGTCGTTGCCGTACTTCGCCATCGACTCGTCGAACGGCATGCGCAGGAACGGCCGCGGCAGCTCGACGCCCAGGATGTCCTTCCACAGCCGGACGACGAGCCCCTCGATGACGTCGAAGATGTCGTTCTGCTCGACGAAGGACATCTCCACGTCGATCTGGGTGAACTCGGGCTGGCGGTCGAGCCGGAGGTCCTCGTCGCGGAAGCAGCGGACGATCTGGAAGTACCGATCGAAGCCCGCCATCATGTAGAGCTGCTTGAAGAGCTGCGGGCTCTCCGCCAGCGCGTAGAACTTGCCGGCGTTGAGGCGCGAGGGGACGAGGAAGTTGCGCGCGCCGCCCGGCGTGTACTTCACCATGAAGGGCGTCTCGAGCTCGAGGAAGCCCTGCTCGGTGAAGTGGTTGCGCGTGAGGTGATTCACGCGCGCGCGTGTCATGAGCGTCCGCTGCAGCGGCGCGCGGCGCAGGTCGAGGTAGCGGTACTGGAGCCGCTTCTCCTCGCTCGTCTCGATCTTGTCCTCGATCGGGAACGGCGTCGGCTCCGAGCGGTTGAAGATCTCGAGGTCGGTCGCGTGGATCTCGATCTCGCCGGTCTTGAGCTTCGGGTTCGCGTTCCCGCCGCGCGAGACGACCTTCCCGCGGACGCCGACGCAGTACTCGAGCCGGAGCTGCCCCGCGAGGTCGTGCACCTCGGGGCGGACGTCCTCCTCGAACACCACCTGCGTGACCCCTGCCCGGTCCCGCAGGTCGATGAAGACCGCTCCGCCGTGGTCGCGCCGGTTGTTCACCCACCCGAACAGGACGACGTCCTTGCCGACGTCCTCCCGGGTGAGATCACCACACGTGTGGGTTCGCTTGAGCTCGGTGATGAAACGCGACAATGGCAGCCTCCCTGCTGTGGGATCAGGCAGCTAACACCGCGGAACCTGGGAGGTCAAGCGTAGGGAGAGCTCGCTTTGCGCGTCGTTTCAGCGCCTCCACCGTCGCCGGGCGCGCGGCCGCCGGCCCGACGCCGCGGTTACCATTTTTCAGGGAGGAGCCTGCAATTCCGACAGCCGGGCGGGCCTCGCCTCCTCGCACCCGCACACGGGCGCCGTGAAGCCGGCTGGCCTCTTCATTGCAGAACCTGCGGGCGCCAAGGAGGCAGGGCCATGCGGGCTAACGAGGACGGTGGCGTGGCGGTGGACCCCATCTGCGGGCAGCCGGTCCTCGAGGCCGACGCGCAGGAGCTCGAGTACAAGCGGCGGCGCTACTTCTTCTGCTCCGAGCGCTGCCGCGCGCGCTTCGAGAAGCAGGCCGAGCGGATCCACGTGAACGAGCTCGCGAAGCTGGGCACGCTCTTCACCGATCGCCGCGCGAGCTGGGGCCTGGCCTAGGGGCCCTGGCCTCAGCCGGCGACGGGCGCTCCCGCGCGCTGCGCCGCCGCTGGGCGAACGTCCCTGAGCTTGAGCTGCAGCCTGCGCACGCCGTCCCACGCGTCGAAGCCGAGCGTGAACGCCGCCTCCACCGGGCCCGCGCACGCGGCGAGCCGGTCGCCCATCCCGAACCCGATCGCGTCGAGCCCGCGCCCGAGCGCGAGCTTCAGGTGGGCCTTGCTCGCCCCCACCGTGCGGGCGCGCCCGGCCGCGCCGCGCAGGGCGAAAACCGGCTCGGGGTGCCCCGCGCCGAACGGGCCGAGGCGCGCGAGGTCCTCGACCGTGCGCTCGGTCACGTCCTGCTCCTCGAGCCAGCCGTCGATGCGGCAGCGCGGGACGAGGTCGTCGTCGGCGAGGTGCGCCGCCGCGTGCGCCTCGAAGGCGGCGCGGAACGCGTCGAGCCTGGCCCGCTCGACGGTCAGGCCCGCCGCGTGCCGATGGCCGCCGAAGCGGGCGAGGTGGCCCGCGCAGGCCGCGAGCGCGTCGTAGAGGTGGAACGCCTCGATCGAGCGGCCGCTGCCCTTCCCCGCGCCGTCCTCGAGCGCGACGAGCACCGCGGGACGGTGGAACCGCTCGACGATGCGCGAGGCGACGATCCCCACCACGCCGGCGTGCCACCCGTCGCGCGCGAGCACGAGCCCGCGCGCGCCCGCGGCCACCCGCGCCGCCGCGTCCGCCGTCGCCTCCTCGAGGATCCGCCGCTCGATCTCCTGGCGCGCCGCGTTCTCGCGATCGAGCTCCTCCGCGAGCGCGCGCGCCGTCGCCTCGTCCTCCGCGAGCAGGAGCCTCACGCCGCGCCCGGCGTCGTCGAGCCGGCCCGCCGCGTTGATGCGCGGGGCGAGCCGGAACCCCACCTGTCCGGCGGTGACCTCGCCCCCCTCGGCGAGGCCCGCCACCTGCTTCAGCGCGCGCAGCCCCGGGCGCCTCGTGCGCGCGATGCCCTCGAGGCCCCAGCGGACCAGGATCCGGTTCGCGCCGACGAGCGGCACGACGTCGGCGACGGTGCCGAGCGCGACGAGGTCGAGCGCGTCCTTGAGGTTCGGCTCCGGCCGCGCCGGGCCGAACCGGCCGCGGTCGCGGAGCGCGCGCCGGAGGGCCATCGCGAGCGCGAACGTGACGCCCACGGCGGCGAGCCCCTTCGACGGGTAGGCGCAGCCGGGCTGGTGGGGGTTCAGGATCGCGCGCGCGGCGGGGAGCTCGACGGGGACGGTGTGGTGGTCGACGACCACCGTGTCGAGCCCCAGCGCGGCGGCCGCGCGGACCTCCTCCACGCTCGTGATGCCGCAATCGAGCGTGACGAGGAGGCGCGCGCCCTGCGCGGCGAGCTTCTTCACCGCGTCGACGTTGAGGCCGTACCCCTCCACCAGCCGGTGCGGCGTGTAGGTCACGACGTCCGCGCCGGCGGCGCGCAGGAAGCCACAGAGCAGGGCCGTCGAGGTGACCCCGTCGACGTCGTAGTCGCCGTAGCAGGCGATCCGCTCCCCCGCCTCGACGGCCTGGACGAGCCGCGCGACCGCGGCGTCCATGCCCTTCATGGTGAACGGGTCGGGGAGGTCCGCGAGCCGCGCGGCGAGGAACCCCTCCGCCGCGTCCGCCGACAGGAAGCCGCGCGCCGCGAGGACCCGCGCCGCGACCGGGTGGAGCTTCAGCGCGGCGGCGAGCCGGGCGGCCGCCTCCGCGTCCACCGCCGTCTCGATCCACCTCCGCCGCTCCGCGCCGTCCACGGGAGGTCGATACCACGCGAGGGTGACAGCGCCCGCCCGGACGCCGGCCTTCGGTGCGCGGCCGCGCCTCGGCGCCGCGCGCCACGCCCCAAAGACGAGGGCCCCGCCGCCTCTCGGCGACGGGGCCCCGGATGCTTCTCGCGGGCGCGGCTACTTCTGCGCGGCGCGTCCCGCGGGCGCGGCGGGCGCCGCGGCGGACGGGGCGGCGCGGCTCTTCTTCTTCTTGTCCGCGAGCTCCTCGAGCCAGATGGTCATCGGAGCGGCGATGAACCAGGTCGAGTAGGTGCCGGAGACGATGCCGACCAGCATGGCGGCGGAGAAGTCGAAGATCGTCCCGACGCCGTACATGAGGAGGCCGACGAGCGAGAGCGCCGTCGCGAAGGACGTGAGGAACGTCCGGCCGAGGGTCTCGTTGATCGAGAGGTTCACGATCTCCGCGAGCGACTTGCCCTTGAACTTGGCGTGGTTCTCGCGGATCCGGTCGTAGACGACGACCGTGTCGTTCACCGAGTAGCCGACGACCGTGAGGATCACGGCGATCGAGGTGAGGTTGAACTCTCGCCCCGAGAAGGCGAAGTAGCCGAGCGTCACGATCGCGTCGTGGACGATCGCGATGACGACGCCGGGGCTGAACCGGAAGTCGAACCGCAGCCCGATGTACACGACGATGAGGCCGATCGCGTAGAGGACGGCCTTGAACCCCTGGTTGCGCAGCTCGCGGCCGACCGCGGGGCCGACGTACTCGACGCGCCGCACGTCGGGCTTCGCCTCCGCGAAGCGGGTCGCGAGGTCGTGCTCGATCTTCTCGCGGATGCCCTGCGTGATGACGGCGAACGACCGCGTGCCGGCCACGAGGCCCTGCTCGGCGCGCACCTCGCGGACGCCGATGCCGGCGCCCTCGACCGCGGCCTGGAGCTCCTGCGGGCTCGGAGGCTGCTTGAACTGGAAGTCGATCTTGTCGCCGATCTCCGGGTTGAAGCTCCAGCTCTGGATCGGGACCTTGGCCTGGACGGCGTCGACGACGCGCTTCACGTCCGCGTCGCTCATGAGCGCGATGCGCTCGACGCGGATGAGGAACGCGTTCTCGGACTCCGCGCCGTAGGTCTGCACCGAGGCGCCCTTGAAGCCGAGGTCCTCGATGCTCTTGCGGATGGCGCCCGGATCGACGGGCTGGCCGAACTTCACCTCCATCTCGGTGCCGCCCGCGAAGTCCACGCCGAAGTTGAGGCCGTGGATCGCGGGGACGGCCCAGAGGAGGACGGCGGCGTTGACGATGAGGGAGAGCGCCACCGCGATGTGGCGCTTCCCAACGAAGTCGAACTTCGTGCCGTGGGGGATGAGATCGAAGCTCTTGAATCGCATCACACGCTCAGGCGCGCCGTCTCGTGGCGCGTGAAGAACTCCATGAAGGCCCGGGTCACCACGATCGACGTGAACATCGACGCGACGAGGCCGATCGCGAGCGTCACGGCGAACCCGCGCACCGGACCCGACCCGTAGTTCATGAGGACGAGGGCCGCGACGAGGGTCGTGACGTGCGAGTCCACGATGGTCCAGAACACCTTGTCATAGCCCTGCTGGACCGCCTGCTTGATGGTCCGCCCCGCGCGCAGCTCCTCGCGGATGCGCTCGTTGATGAGCACGTTCGCGTCGACCGCCATGCCGAGGGTGAGGACGAAGCCGGCGATGCCGGGCAGCGTGAGCGTCGAGCCGATCATCGCCATGATCGCGAGGACGAGCAGGCCGTTCAGGACGAGCGCCACGTCGGCGACGAGCCCGCTCGCGCGGTAGTAGGCGACCATGAAGAGGAGCACGAGGCCGAGGCCGATGAGGGCGGCGACGGTGCCGCGCCGCACGAGCTCCGGCCCGAGCGTCGCGCCGACCGTGCGCTCCTCGGAGATCGTCACCGGGGCCGGGAGCGCGCCGGCCTTGAGGACGAGCGCGATCTGGTTGGCCTCCTCGAACATCTCCTGCGGGTTGCGCCCCGAGCCGAGCGTGATCTGCCCGTTCGTGGAGATCTCGCCCTGGATGTACGGCGCCGTCTCGACCTTGTCGTCGAGGACCGTCGCCATGCGCCGGCGCATGTTCTCGCTCGTCAGCTTCTGCATGAGGCGGCCGCCCTCGACGCTCATCGTGAACTGGACGAGCGGCCGGCCCGACTGGCCGAACTGCTGGGACTGGTCGATCGCGGCGCGCGCGTCGGCGATGTAGTCGCCGGTGAGCTCCGTCTTCGCGCGGAGGAGGTAGGTCCGGTAGTACTGCTGGCGCGTCGGGCCCTGGCCGACGGTGGCCTCGCCGATGCCGACGACGTTCTTCTGGGGGTCGAGGAGCGGCGTCGCCTTCTCCTGGATGAGCTTCTCGATCTCCGGCCGCGTGTTCGCGGCGAGGATCGTCACCGCGCGCGCGGTGCCGTTCGGCAGCTCGACGCTCTCGGTCGACCAGCAGCCGCCCTGCGGCAGCGGGATGCGGAAGCCGTCGGCGGTCGCGCAGGGCGTGAGCTGCCCGCGCAGCTGATCGAGGGCGGGGTTCTCGTCGTCGGTGATCTTGAACTCGAGCTGCGCGGTGCGGCCGAGCAGCTCCTTCGCCTTCTCCGGATCCTTGAAGCCGGGGAGCTGGATCTGGATCTGGTTGTTCGCCTTGCGCTTGATGTCGGGCTCGGAGACGCCCCACTTGTCGACGCGGTTGCGGATCGTCTTCTCCGCCTGCTCGACGGCCTTCGACTGGAAGTCACGGAGCACCGTGTCCTTGAAGGCGAAGGTGACCGCGCCGTCGACGACGCCCGGCGAGTACATCTCCTGGTCGTACGAGTCGAGGACCGAGGACTCGACCTGCTTCGGATCGGCGGCCTTCACCGCGACCCGCGTGCCGCCCGCGGTGGTGGTCACCGACTCGGCGGGGACGTTCTTCGACTTCAGGTACTCGGCGATCTCGTCGGCGCGGCGCGCGACCTTCGCCTTCACCGCGCGCTCCACGTCGACACCCATGGCGAGGTGGATGCCGCCCTGGAGGTCGAGGCCGAGGTTGAGGTGCTTCTGGGACGTCGGCGCCCAGCCGGGCACCGCGTGCTCGTACGCCTCGGTGCTGCGCTGGTCGGGCGGGAGCTTGAAGTAGAACCAGCTCGGGACGAGCTGCCACAGCGAGAAGAGCGCCACCGCGACGATGAGCGCGACGCGCCAGTACCAGGACCGTTCCATCTACTTCTTCGCCTCCGCCTTCACCGGGACGGACTCGACCTGCTTCCACTGCCCGGCGACCTGGCTCTTCAGGACCCTCAGCTTCGTCCCCGACCCCGCGTCGATCGTCACGGTGCGGTCCTCGACGAGGACGATCGTGCCGATGATTCCGCCCTGCGTGAGCACCTCGTCTCCCTTCTTCAGCTCGGAGATGAACTGCTTGTGCTGCTTCGCCTGCTTCGCCTGCGGGCGGAAGAAGACGAAGTAGAAGACGACCGCGATGAGGATGAAGGGCAGAAACCCCATGATGGGGTTCTGGGCCTGCCCCTCGGGCGCGGTCTGAGAGAAGAACGCGTGGAGGACGGGATGCATAAGTCTCCGCTGGGTACGGAAAGGGAAAAGCGCCGTCTTTTAGCGTGAGTTGGCGCCTTTCCGCAACCTCTTTCCGGCCGGGGGCCCGCCCGCTCGGCCGATGCCTGGGGCTATCCTGCGGCTTCTCGCCACGCCTCGAGCCGCTCCCTGCGGAACGCCTCGAAGCCGCCGGCGACGATGGCCTCCCGCGCGCCGGCGAGGAGCGAGAGGTAGAAGTGCAGGTTGTGCAGGGTGTTGAGGCGCAGGCCCAGGATCTCGCCCGCCTTGAACAGGTGGCGGAGGTAGGCCCGGGTGAACGTCCGGCAGGTGTAGCAGGCGCACGCGGGATCGACCGGCGACTCGTCGTCGGCGTGGCGAGCGTTGCGGATGACCACCTTCCCGCGGCTCGTGAAGAGCAGCCCGTTCCGGGCCGTCCGCGTGGGGAGCACGCAGTCGAACATGTCCACGCCCGCCGCGATCCCGGCGAGCAGGTCCTCGGGCGTCCCGACGCCCATCAGGTAGCGGGGCTTGCCCTCGGGCAGGAGCGGCGCGTCGCGCGCGACCCCCTCCCACATCTGCGCGGGCGCCTCGCCCACCGCGTAGCCGCCGAGCGCGTAGCCCGGCAGGTCCAGGAGCGCCGCGTCGGCGATCGCGCGGGCGCGCAGGTCCGCGTGCAGCCCGCCCTGCGCGATCCCGAAGAGCGCGCACGGCGTCCGCCCCTCCCCGCTCTTCCTCGCCTCGTGCTCCCGCCACGCCTCGCGGCAGCGGACGAGCCAGCGCTGCGTACGCGCGAGCGACGCCTCGTGATAGGCGCGGTCGGCGAGCGACGGAGGGCACTCGTCGAACGCCATGATGACGTCCGCCCCGAGCGCCTCCTGCACCTCGATGGCGCGCTCCGGCGAGAGGAAGTGGCGCGAGCCGTCGAGGTGCGAGCGGAAGGTGACGCCCTCCTCGGCGATGGTGACGAGCCCGGGGCCGGCGCGGTCGCGCCCCTCGGCGCCGCGCTCGCCCAGGCTGAACACCTGGAAGCCGCCCGAGTCGGTGAGCACGGCGCCGCTCCACGACATGAAGCGGTGGAGGCCGCCGAGCCGCTGGATGCGCTCGTGCCCGGGGCGCAGGAACAGGTGGTAGGTGTTCGCGAGGATGATGCCCGCGCCGAGCGCCTCGAGATCGCGCGGCTCGAGCGTCTTCACGGTGGCGGCGGTGCCGACCGGCATGAAGACGGGCGTCTCGATCGTGCCGTGCGGCGTCGACAGCCGGCCGCGGCGGGCGGCGCCGTCCTGCGCGAGGAGCTCGAACCGGATCACCGCGCGGGTGTCGTACGCGCGCCGCCGCCTGTCAAGCCGCGCGCGCCCCGCCCCTCGCCACGTCCGCGACGAGCGCCCTCCAGGCACGCCCCGCCCGTCCCTGGACCACGACGCGCAGCCCCACCGTCCGCTCACCCGCGCCGCCGGCCTGGTTCCAGCAGACGATCGCCCGCGCCGTCGGCGGGAAGAGCCCGGACCGCAGCTTCAGCGCGACCTCCTCCCCGACGAGGGGAAGCGCGCCCGGCCAGCGCATCGCGCAGCCGCCCTCGGCCACGTTCACGGTCGCGGTCTCGAAGAGGTTGCCGCCGTGCTCGACGACGATCCGCCGTGCCAGCACGTAGCGCGGCGCCCGCTCGCGGAAGCTCACCGGCTCACCGCGCGCGGCGGCGGCCAGGAACCCGGCGGCGGCGAGGCTGCCGCGATCGAGCTGGAGCTCGACGCCGGGAGGCAGCGCCGGCCGCCCGACGCGCCGCACGAGGGAGACCCGGCCGAAGAGGGTGGCGCGGATGGTCTGGCCGTAGATGCCGACGCGCAGGGCGACCTCGTCGCCCACGCGCGACTCCGAGAGCGCGGGCACGAACAGGCTGCCGTTCTCGGGCCGGAACCCAGCGAGGAACTGGGCCGGCTCGAGGCTCACCGACACGCTGTGCAATCCCGGCCCCCCGCTCCTTTCGACGCCGTTCGAGATCCTATAGCACGGGCGGACCTGGGCGGACGCTCCGTCAAGACGGCCGCGAGAGGAGCATGGCGTCGCCGTAGCTGAAGAACCGATATCGGCGCGCGACCGCCTCACGGTAGGCGGCGAGGACCCGCTCGGCCCCGCCGAACGCACACACCAGCATGAGCAGGGTCGAGCGCGGCAGGTGGAAGTTCGTGACGAGCGCGTCGACCGCGCGGAACCGATGGCCGGGACGGATGAAGAGCGTGGTGCGTCCGGAGCCCGCCGCGACGGCGCCGTCACGCCAGGCGCTCTCGAGCGTGCGCACCGAGGTGGTCCCGACGGCGACGATCCGGCCGCCGCGCGCCCGGCAGGCCGCGATGGCGGCGGCGGCCTCCGGCCGGACCTCGTACTGCTCCGCGTGCATCCGGTGGCCTTCGATGGAGTCGCCGCGGACCGGCAGGAACGTCCCGGGGCCGACGTGGAGCGTGACGGCCGTGCGCGCGACGCCGCGCGCCTCGAGCGCGGCGAGGACCGCCTCGGTGAAGTGGAGGCCCGCCGTCGGCGCGGCCGCGCTGCCGGGGGCGCGCGCCCAGATCGTCTGGTACCGCTCGCGGTCCGCCTCGGAGGGCGCGCGCCGGATGTACGGCGGCAGGGGGATCCGGCCCGCGCGCGCGAGCGCCGCCTCGAGCGCCTCGCCCTCGCGGTCGAGCGTCACGACGTAGAAGCCCTCGCCCTCGCTCGCCTCGACGCGCGCCTCCAGCTCGCCGAACGCGAGCGTGGTCCCCTCGCGGATCGGCTTCGAGGCCTGCCCCATCGCGCGCCAGCGCCGGCCGAGCCCGCCCGCGAGCGGCTCGCACAGGAGCAGCTCCACCTTGCCGCCGGTCGGCTTCGTCCCGACGAGCCGCGCCGGGATGACCTTCGTGTCGTTGAAGACGAGGAGATCGCCGGGGGCGAGCAGCGCCGGGAGCTCCGCGAAGCCGCGGTGCCGGAGCGGGCCGTCCGGCGGGACGACGAGCAGGCGCGAGGCGTCGCGCGGCTCTGCCGGCTCCTGCGCTACGAGCGCCTCGGGCAGACCGTAGTCGAAGTCCGAGAGTTTCATCTTTTGCCGGGGGATTGCGTCCCCCGCCCCGCCGAGCGAAGCTCGTCGGGGCCCCACCCCCGCTCGGCGGGGCCCGTGAACCTGCGCGCCCGCGTTCGCGGGGACGCGCAGGTTCCCCGCCGGAGGGGCTTCGCCCCTCCCGCGCTTCGCGCGGGGGCCCTCCCGCGGAGCTCGGGGGCTCCGCCCCCGCGTTTCGTATCCGAGATCATGTCCTCAATACATCCGCGCCACGTCCGCGCCCGGATAGTAGTGGAGGAGGATCTCGCGGTAGCCCTTCCCCTCGCGCGCGAGCCCGGCCGCGCCCCACTGGCAGAGGCCGGCGCCGTGCCCCTGCCCGCGGCCGTCGAAGACGAACGCCCCGCGCTCGGAGCGCAGGTCGAACGCGAGCGAGGGCAGGCGGGCGTAGCCGAGCCGCTGGCGCAGGTCGGTGGCGAGCACGGTCGCGCGCCGCCCTCCTGCGGAGATCTCGACCCGCTCCGCGCGGCCGCTCGCCGTCCGCGTCGAGACGCGCGCCTCGGTCGCCGCGCCGCGCAGGCCCGCGGCGGCGCCGAGCGCGCGCGCGTCGATCCGCGCCGACCAGCGCACCCCCGGCGCGCGGTCGCAGCGCCCGCACGCGACCGAGGCGAGGTAGGGCAGGTCGCGCCCGAGCGCGGGCAGGCCCGCCTCGGTCGTGCCGCCGCACGACGCGTGGAAGTACGCCTCCACCGGCTCCATCCCCGAGACGAGCACCTCGCCCGCCGTGGCCTCGGCCGCCGCCCGCGCCGCGGGGCTCGCCGCGCCGTGCCGGTAGACCTGGGCGAGCACGCCCGTCGCGATGTCCCAGCGCCGGTTCGCGGCCTGCGCCTCGATCTTGCGCGTGAGGGCGTAGCTCCGGGCCGCGACCGCCTGCGCCTTCAGGGCCTCGCCGGGGAAGCTCACCGGCATCTCGCCCGACACCACGCCCGCGACGTAGTCCTCGAGCCGGACCTCCTCGATGCGCTCCGGCCGCTCCGAGACGCGCACGCGGATGAGCTCCTCCGCCTGCGCGGGCGCGGCGGAGACGAGGAGGAGCGCGAGCGCGGCCCGGATCGGCGCCACCCCGAGGGCGGCGGGCGCCATCACCCCTCGTCCGGCGCGCCCGCGACGGTCGCCGCCCGGTCGCGCCGCGACGCGCGGACCTTGTGCCAGACGTAGAAGACCACCGCCGCGACACCGGCGGCCACGATGACGAGCTCGAACCGGTGGTAGACGGCCTTCATGCGCGGGTCGCTGTCCCACTTGTCGCCGAGCTTCGCCCCGACCCACGCGAGCGCGAGGCACCAGGGGTACGAGCCCGCGAACGTGAAGGCGATGAACTTCCCCATCGGCATCCGCGACACGCCCGCCGGGAACGCGATGAACGTGCGGACGACGGGGAGGAGGCGGGCGGCGAACACGACCCACTGACCCCACCTTCGGAAGAGGCGATCCGCCACGTCGAGATCGTGGTGCGACACGAGCACGTACCGACCGTACCGCTCGATGAGCGGGCGGCCGCCGTACAGGCCGAGGTAGTAGGCCGGGACGGAGCCCACGACGCAGCCGATCGCGCCCGCGAGCGCCGCCCCGTGCAGCGTGAAGTTGCCGAGGTACACGTGGTACCCGGCGAGCGGCATGATGATCTCGGACGGGAGCGGGATGCAGGCGCTCTCGATCGCCATGAGCAGGACGACCCCGCCGTAGCCGAGGTAGCCGACGACGGCGATGGTGAAGACCGCGAGCTTGGCGACGACCGACTGGATCATGCGTCCCCTTCGCCCGCGGGCGGCTCGGCAGGCTCGCGGGCATAGTAGACCGCCTCGTGCCCGCAGGTGCAATCCGCCGCGGGAGGCGCCGGGTAGAAGTGGCGCGCGCCGCGAAAGCTCCGGAGCCAGTGCCCCGGCGCGCCCTCCTCGCCCGGCCCCAGCACGTAATCTGGCGAGAGCGTGACCTTCCCGCCGCCCCCCGGGAGATCGACGGCCAGGTGCGGGATCGCGAGGCCGCTCGTCCGCCCCCGCATCTGCTCCAGGATCGCGACCCCGGCCTCGAGCGGCGTGCGCAGGTGCGCCGTCCCCTCCGCGAGATCGCCCTGGTGGAGGTAGTACGGGCGGACCCGGCTCGCGAGGAGCCGCTCGTTGAGATCGGTGAGGAGCCGGGCCGACGAGTTCACGCCGCGCAGGAGCACGGACTGGTTCTCCACCGGCACCCCGTGGTCGACCAGGGCCTCGCACGCGGCGCGCGCGTCCGGCGTGACCTCGACGGGGTGGTTGAAGTGCGTGACGACGAAGAGCGGCGCGTGGCGGCGCAGGAGCGCGGCGAGCGCGGGCGTCACGCGCATCGGGCAGGTCACCGGCGCGCGCGTCGCGACGCGGAGGAGCTGGACGTGCGGGATGGCGCGGAGGCCCGCGAGCAGCGCGTCGAGCCGCTCGTCCGAGAGCACGAGCGGATCGCCGCCCGAGACGATCACGTCCCGCACCTCGCGGTGCGCCCGCACGTACGCGAGCCCCTCCTCGATCGCGTCGCGGTCGAACCCCGCGTCGGCGCCGAACGTGATCCGCCGGCGCGTGCAGTGACGGCAGTAGACCGAGCAGCGATCGACGGCGAGGAAGAGGACGCGATCCCGGTACTTGTGGACGATCGCGCGCGCGGGCCGGTGCGCGTCCTCGCCGATGGGATCGCGCAGGTCCCCGGGCGCCTGCGTCGCCTCGCCGGGGAGCGGGATGGACTGCATCCGGATCGGACAGCTCCCGTGGACGGGGTCCATGAGCGACGCGTAGTACGGCGTCACCGCGACGCGCGTCCGCCCTCGCGCGTGCGCGAGGCCCGCGCGCTCGTCGTCGGTGAGGGCGACGAGGCGGCCGAGGTCCTCGGCGGTGCGCAGCGCGTTCCGGTGCTGCCAGCGCCAGTCGCGCCAGTCGCTCTCGGAGACGTCGGGGAATCGGGCTCGAAAGTCCATGGGATCACCGCTCGGGCCGTCGCCACGGGGAACGCCCGGCGGGGCGCGGAAGCTACCCGCCCGCGACGCAGCGGTCAAACGACGCCTGGCCCCGGAGCGCCGCCTCGCCTGCCTGCTGCCGCTCGGCCTGCACGGCGGGACCCACCCCGGTCGGTGGGGCGACGGGCCGTGTCATGGCGGCGCGTCGGTGTTAAAGGAGACGCGCGGCCCTCGCAGAGGGCCCCCTGTGGAGCGAGACGACATGGCGAATCTTCCTGTGACGAGCGACCACGGGGACGTCGGCGCCCTTCCTCCGGAGCGCGCGAACGGCGAACCCCGCCCGGCCGGCTCGGCGATCGACGACGGGATCCGACCCGTCCCGAGCGTCCGCGCGCGCTTCGCGCCCGGCCCGCGCTCCATCTGGAAGGACGTCCCCGAGACGCTCTGGAACGACTGGCACTGGCAGCAGCGCGAGCGGATCACCCGGCTCGAGCAGCTCGAGAAGGTGATCCACCTCACGGACGAGGAGCGCCGCGCGGTCGTCGAGACGGACGCCGAGTTCCACATGGGGATCACGCCGTACTACGCGGCGCTCATGGATCCCGACGACCCGAGCTGCCCGATCCGGCTGCAGTCGGTCCCGACCCTGGGCGAGCTGACCATCGCGCCCGCCGACCTCGAGGACCCGCTCGCCGAGGAGCGGGACATGCCGGTGCCCGGCATCACGCACCGCTACCCGGACCGCGTCCTCTTCTACACGACGCACAACTGCCCGGTTTACTGCCGCCACTGCACGCGCAAGCGCAAGGTGTCGGATCCGACGACCGCGGCCGCGAAGCGCCAGATCGAGGAGTCGCTCGCGTACATCGCGGCGCACCCGGAGATCCGCGACGTGGTGATCTCCGGCGGCGACCCGCTCTCGCTCTCGGACGACCGGCTCGACTACATCCTCGGCCGGCTGCGGGCGATCCCGCACGTCGAGATCTTCCGGCTCGGCACCCGCAACCTCGTCACCCTCCCACAGCGCGTGACGGACGACTTCGTCCACATGCTGCGCCGTCACCACCCGGTCTACGTGAACACGCACTTCAACCATCCGAAGGAGTGCACCGCCGAGGCCTTCGAGGCGGCGCGGCGGCTCGCGGATGCCGGGTGCGTCATCGGCAACCAGATGGTGCTCCTGAAGGGCGTCAACGACGAGCCCGAGACCGTGAAGGAGCTGAACCACAAGCTCCTGCTCATGCGGATCCGGCCCTACTACATCTACCAGTGCGATCTCTCGAAGGGCATCAGCCACTTCCGCACGCCCGTCGAGACCGGCATCCGCATCATCGAGCACCTGCGCGGCCACACCTCCGGCCTCGCCGTGCCGCACTTCGTCGTCGACGCGCCCCAGGGCGGCGGCAAGATCCCCGTGAACCCGAACTACGTGGTCTCGCACGAGGGGAAGCGCTGGGTGCTGAGGAACTACGCAGGGAAGGAGTACGAGTACCTGGAGCCTTAGGTACGGCGCACGATCCCGGGCCTGCGGATGGGGCACGGCTGCGGGTGAGGTCTCGACGCGTGCGAGCGCGGGCCGGCGTCACTGCTCGATCGTGACCGTCAGCTGGGAGCTGCCGGCCCAGCGGGTGAGCTTCGTGACGAGCGCGATCATCCGGCCGTCCTCGTCGTTCCACTGGCAGCCCGCCTCCTCGCACGCGCCCGGGATCGCCGAGAGCACCTCGCGCCAGCGAGCGTCGAGCCTGGCGATGGCGAGGGGGTTCCCCGTGTAGTCGAGCGTGAGGCCGGAGATCGTTCCCGAGCCGTCGCGCTTCACGCCGTACAGGACGTCGAGCCTCGTCCCGAAGTCGCTCGCGAGCTCCCGCGCGAGGTGGGTCCCGTCCCAGGGAAACGCGAGCGGGCCGCCGAAGACGGCCTGCGCCTCCTCGAGCCCCGTACCGACGCCGACGCCTTCGAAGGTCATGCGCCCGGGGGCCCCTGCGGGCTGGAGCCGAACCCGGGCGCGCAGGTCGCCGTGAGCGTCGGGAGCGCAGGCGGCGGCGAGCAGGGCGAGTGCGACGGCGAGGGCGAGCGGAACGTGGCGCGGCATGTGGGCTCTCCTTGTGTTGCGGGGGGGGTAGAGGCGTTCAGCGCTTCTTCGTCCAGAAGTCCTCGTTCGACAGCGCGCGGCGTGCGGTCTCGACGTCGAGGAGCTGGACCCGGACGCCGAGCTCCGCCCGCGCTCGCAGGTGGAGCCGGTCCGATCCGAGGCGCGCGGAGGGTCCGACCTGAACCGTGAACCCGTCGCGGCGGGCGCCGCCGGATACGACGCCGTGCCGGAGCTCCGGGAGCTCGAGGCGGTCTCTCGCCGCGGTCAGCACGGGCGTCTTCACGACGCAGCCCGGCCGGCCCGCCTCGTCGAGCGCGCAGCGGACCGCGACGCGCCGCGCGCCGAGGCTCGCGGTCACCGCCCGCTCGCGCAACGACGCCTGCGCGCCGATGCGGAGCGCGCCCACGTCGAGCTCCAGCCCGACGGCCCCCTCCGCGCTCACCTCGAGCGGCGCGGGGCGGCGCTCGAGGCGGGCGCGGTGGCGCTCGACCGCTCCGAGCGCCTCCGCGAGCGCGTGCCGGAACCGACCGTGGATCGCGGCGAGATCCTGGTTCTCCGCGGTCACCGCGCCCGGCTCCCACGGCTGGAGCTCGCGGACGGGGTCGATCACGCGGGGGTGCGCCGCGAGCTCGTCGAGGGTGCGGCACGCCTTCGCCGACGCCACCCACTCGCCGAGGAACCGCTCGAAGTCCGCGAGATCGAGGCGGCGGAGCGCGACGTTCGCCCGGTGCACGGCCGCGCGCTGCTCGGGGCTCCGGCCGCAGAGCGAGTACGAGGGCCGAAACCCGCTCCACAGCAGGTCGCGCGCTCCGTGGGGCTCGCGCGGAGGGAGGACGACGTGCGGCGTGCTGCTCGACTCGATGCGGGACATGCGGTGGCCCTCGCGGTCCGACGAATGGATCGTCCGGATCGCGAAGGGCGTGCCGCGCCCAAGCGCTCGACATCACGTGCGCCCCCGCGGCCCGGGCGGCGCCTTCGCGGACCTGGAGGACGCCGGGCGGACCTTCGAGGGCCGCTACTCGACCACGGCGATCGCGTCGATCTCGACGCGCGCGCCGCGGGGGAGCGCCGCAACCTGCACGGTCGCGCGCGCCGGCGGCTCGCCCGGGAAGTACCGGCCGTACGCCGCGTTCACCCGGGCGAAGTCGCCGAGGTCCGCGAGGAAGATGGTGGTGCGGACGACGTGCTCGAACCCGGCGCCTCCCGCGGCGAGCACGGCGCGCAGGTTCTCCATCACGCGCGTCGTCTGCGCGTCGATGTCCCCGGCCACGAGCTCGCCGGTGGCGGGGTCGAGCGGGATCTGCCCGGAGAGGAACAGCGTGCGCCCGCCGCGCGCCTCGACGGCCTGGCTGTAGGGGCCGATCGCCTGGGGCGCGGCCGGGGTGGAGAGGATCCGCTTCATGCCGCTACCGTAGCGGCCTCGGCCCGAGCGTTCAACGGTGGCTTCTCGCGCGGCGGCGGCCGGGGCGGGATCAGACCCGCTCGACGGACTGGACGCCCTCGATCCGCTCGAGCGTCCGGATGACGGACTTGAGCTGCTTCAGGTCACCGACCGTGACCTCGAAGTCGTTCACGGCGCGCTCGCCCGGCGTCGTGCGACAGCTCGCCTGCGAGATGTTCAGGCCGGCCTCGCTGAACGTCTGCGAGATCCGCGCGAGGATGCCGGGGCGGTCGCTCGTGATGACCCGGATCGAGATCTGCCGCTTGAAGTCGCCCTTCACGTCCCAGGCGACGTCCACGCGCCGCTCCGGGTCGATCCCCAGGACCTTGTCGCACGCGACGGTGTGGACCGTCACGCCCCGGCCGCGGGTGATGAACCCGACGATGGCGTCGCCGGGCACCGGGTTGCAGCACCGGCCGTAGCGGACGAGCACGTCGTCGATGCCGTTGATGCGGACGCCGCCCGCCGGGCGGCGCGCGACCTTGCGGAAGATCTCGGTGAGGCGCGAGGTCGGCGACGGCTCCGCGGGCGTGGGCTCGGCGAGCTTGTCGGCGGGGAGGAGCTGCTGGAGCACCTGCGCCGGAGCGACCTTGCCGTAGCCGATGGCCGCCAGGAGGTCGTCGGGGGCGCGGTAGCCGAGGGCCTGCGCCGCCTTCTCGAGATCGCCGCCCTTCTGGGCCTTGGCGAGGCTGAGCCCGAAGCGGCGGAACTCGCGCTCCGCGACGTCGCGCCCGATCTCGAGCGAGCGGCGGTGCTCGGCCTGGCGGATGAACTGGCGGATGCGGGCCTGCGCGCGGCTCGTCTTGACGAAGCTGAGCCAGTCCTTCGACGGGTGCGCGTTCGGCGAGGTGAGGATCTCGACCGTGTCGCCGTTCTTCAGCGCGTAGCGCAGGGGGACGAGCTTGCCGTTCACCTTCGCGCCGACGGTGTGCTCGCCGACCTCGGAGTGGATCGTGTAGGCGAAGTCCACCGGCGTCGCCCCGCGCGGCAGGCTCTTCACCGCCCCCTTCGGCGTGAACACGAAGACCTCGTCCGAGAAGAGGTCCACCTTCACCGTCTCGAGGAACTCGCGCGGATCGGCGAGCTCGCGCTGCCACTCGACGAGCTGCCGCAGCCAGCCGAAGCTCTCGGCGTCCTTCTTCGAGAGCTCGGCGCCCTTCCCGTCGCGCCCCTTCTCCTTGTACGCCCAGTGCGCCGCGACGCCCTCCTCGGCGATGCGGTGCATCTCCTTGGTGCGGATCTGCACCTCGATGCGCTCGCCGCGCGGCCCGACCACCGTGGTGTGGAGCGACTGGTAGAGGTTGGGCTTCGGGATGGCGATGTAGTCCTTGAAGCGGCCGGGCACCGGCTTCCACAAGGAGTGGATGATCCCCAGCGACTCGTAGCACTCCGCGACGGTGTCGACGATCACGCGGAAGCCCACGACGTCCAGGATGTGGTCGAAGTCGACGTCGAGCTGACGCATCTTTCGCCAGATCGAGTAGACGTGCTTCACGCGGCCCGAGACCTGGACGGAGATCCCCGCGTCGGTGAGGCGCCCGCGGATGACCTCGACGACCTCCTGCACGAACTGCTGCTTCTCCTTCGCCTCCGCCTCGACGCGCGACGACAGCTCCGCGTAGTCCTCGGGGCGGAGGTACTTGAAGGAGAGGTCCTCGAGCTCGCTCTTCAGCCACTGGATCCCGAGCCGGTTCGCGAGGGGCGCGTAGATGTCGAGGGTCTCGCGCGCGATCCGCTCCTGCGACTCGGGCTTCATGTGATCGAGCGTCCGCATGTTGTGGGTGCGATCGGCGAGCTTGACGAGCAGGACGCGGATGTCCTTCGCCATCGCGACGACCATCTTGCGGAAGTTCTCGGCCTGCTTCTCCTCCTGGGTGTTCGCGGCGCTGAACTGCGAGAGCTTCGTCACCCCGTCGACGAGGTCCGCGATCTCGGGCCCGAACAGCTCCGCGATCTCCTCCTTGGTGGCGAGCGTGTCCTCGATGGTGTCGTGGAGGAGCCCGGTCACGACCGACGACTCGTCGAGCTTCAGCTCGGCGAGGAGCCCTGCCACCTCCAGGGGGTGGATGAGGTACGGCTCACCGGACTTGCGGATCTGCCCCTGGTGGACCTTGGCGGAGTAGACGTACGCCTTCTTGATCAGGTCCAGATCGGGGTCCGGGTGGTACCCACCTACCCGGTCCAGGATGTCGTTGAGGCGCAGCACACGGATCGTTCGAGCGTATCGGGTCGAGCCCGGGCGCGGCAAGCCCGGGATACGCCCCCCACTCGTCTCCTTTCCGTAACGCGGCGCAGCAGGCGGCGCCAGGTCCGCCGCGACGCCGGGGGCCCTGCCCGGCTGCCAGGGGCCAGGCGATTTGAGCGCGGGCGGGGGCGCGGCTAACGTGCAGCACGCGCCTCGCGGGGCTCCGAGGCGCGATCACGCCCCTCCGTCCCGGGGCGCCCGGAGGATCGAGATGGCGGTCGTCTTCGTCAGCATCACCCCGCTCGGCACGGGGACGCCGAGCGTGTCGCGCTACGTCGCGGGCGTGGAGCGCATCCTCCGCGGCACCACGCTCACGCATGAGCTCACCGCCATGGGGACGATCATCGAGGGCGACCTCGACGAGATCCTCGCGGTCGTGCGCCGGATGCACGAGCACCCTTTCACGGAGGGTGCCGTCCGCGTGTCGACGCTCGTGAAGATCGACGACCGCCGCGACAAGGAGCACACGATCGCCGGGAAGATGCGGTCGGTCGCGGAGAAGCTCCGCTGAGCGACCGGGCGCGATTCGAGAGAGGCGACCGGGCTGTTCAGCGGGCTCCCTCCGCGCTCCGGCCCGGCGCGGCGGCGGCCCGGTCGTCCGGCTTCGCGCCGGCGCGCGGGTCGATCGCGGGGGCGCGCTCGGCCGCCGCCCGCTCCTGATCGGCCTGGTACTCGCGGACGGAGCGGCGGTTGAGCAGGACGATCGTCCCGCCGCCGAGGACGGCCAAGGCCATGGCTACGGCGAACAGCCAGAACGCGCGGCGGGAGCGGCGCTGCGGCCGGGCGGGGGCGGTCATGCAGGGATCCTAGCGCGGCGGCGAGCGAGCGGCGGCGCGCGTCCGTCGCGACCAGGCGAAAGCAACACGCGGCGCGCGCCGGTCGGCCATCGCGAGAAGCTCCCCGAAACGCGAGCGGCCGGGCGCTCGGCCCGGCCGCGGGGTGATCGTCCGCCGTAGGCGGGCGCGCTACCCGAACGACTTCTCCTTCTGCTCCTGCTCTTCCTTGCAGCGGATGCAGAGGGTCGTCACCGGCCGCGCCTCGAGGCGCTTCGCGGAGATCTCCTCCTCGCACCGCTCGCAGATGCCGAACGTGCCGTTCTCGATGCGGGCGAGCGCCTTGTCGATCTTGGCGAGGAGGAACTTCTCGCGATCCCGCAGGCGGAAGATCATCGACTGCGTGTACTCGCTCGACGCGAGGTCGATCTCGTCGGGCAGATCGTCGGTGTCGAAGCTCGCCTCTTCCGTGAGCGTCTTCTTCGCGGAGAGCAAAAGCTGCCGCTTGGACTCCTCGAGCATCGTCTTGAACTTCTTCAGGTCCTTCTTGTTCAAGCGACCTCCTCGCTGACGCGCCCCCCCGGGGGCCCGACCGAAAAGAGCGGAGAAACTAGTCTGCGCCCCCTGGGCTGTCAAGCCGTGCCCAGCCGCGCAGCGGGCCTTTCGCGCGGCGCGCGCTCCGCGGCGATCGCCCCGGCGCCCGCGGCGCGCGGGCCTCGGGAGAATCGCGCGGAAGCTTTACTCGGGTCCGCCGCCGGAACATGCTCAAGCGCCATGTCCGACGGGAAGTTCGACCGCGAGTTCCTGCGCGGCGCGCTCGCGCTCACCGCGCGATCCGAGGTGGATCGCCTGCTCCTCATCTCCGACCACCCCATCTCGCCGAACGAGATCCGCGGCCGCCCGATCAAGCGCAAGCTCGTCTACGCCGTGACGAGCGAGGGGATCGCCGACCAGCTGAAGGCCCGCAAGTACATGGCGGTGCTCATCCCGCCCTACGACTACACGCGCATCGAGAAGATCAAGGTGGCGGTCGTCGCCGCCCAGGCCGCGGGCGTCGTTCGCGACGGCGACACCATCCTCGCCCTCGCCGGACCGGGCGAGGACCGGGTCGTCGACACGCTCGTGAAGGTGGAGATCGGCTCGGAGGACCCGGAGGAGAAGATCCGCGTCGACACGCTCGGGCTCCCGCCCGGGTTCTCCTCCCAGGTGGTGGAGAGCCTCATCCACACCGCGATGGAGATCGGCGCGGAGGGCTACGAGGGGCACCCCGTCGGCACGATCGTCGTCATCGGCGACTCCACCGCGGTGATGGAGAAGAGCCGCCAGCTCATCCTGAACCCGTTCCAGGGGATCAGCGAGGCGGAGCGGAACGCGCTCGATCCGCCCATCCGCGAGGCCATCAAGACGTTCTCCGCGCTCGACGGCGCGTTCATCATCCGGGAGGACGGCGTCGTGCTGGCGGCGGGACGCTACCTGCTCACCATGTCACGCGACGTGAAGCTGCCGATGGGGCTGGGCGCGCGCCACAGCGCCGCGGCGTCGATCACGACCGAGTCGAAGTCCATCGCGGTCACGGTCTCGCAGACGAGCGGCACGGTCCGCGTCTTCCGCGAGGGCGAGATCGTCCTCGAGCTGCGCCAGAAGCTGCGCCGCGTCTGACCCAGGGCCGCCTTGCACGCTCCCGATCGCCGCCCCGCCCTCGCCGCGCTGCTCCTCGGCGCGGCCGCGACGCTCTTCCACGTCTATTACGCGGGCCACCTCGCCCTCTCCCCGCAGGAGGCTTACTACTGGGAGTGGGCGCGGCGGCTCGACCTGTCGTACTTCGACCACCCTCCCCTCGCCGCCTGGACGATCGCGCTCACGACCGGCCTCCTCGGCGACTCGGAGCGCGCGATCCGGCTCGCGGCGGCGCTCCACTCCGCGATCTTCTGCGCCTTCTTCTGGCTCTCCGTCCGGCGGCTCTTCGGCGCCCGGGTGGCCCTCGTCGCGCTCGCCGCCGGGCTCGCCGTCCCGCTCTTCGCGCTCGGGCAGGTCATCATCACGCCCGACGGGCCGCTGCTCTCCGGCTGGGCGATGGCGCTCTACTTCACGCTGCGCGCGCTCGACGAGGAGCGGCCGGCGTGGCTGCTCGCCGCGGGCGCGGCGACCGGGTGGGCGCTCCTCGGCAAGTACACCGGGGCGCTGCTCCTGCCGCAGATCCTGCTCGCGCTCCTCCTCGACCCGCGCGGCCGGCGCATGCTGCGGACGCCGTGGCCGTGGGCGGGGGCCGCGCTCGCCGGCGCGCTGTTCGCGCCGGTGATCGTCTGGAACCTCCGGCACGGGCTCGCGAGCTTCGAGTTCCAGACGCAGGCCCGCGTCGCGCACTCCTCCCTGCGCCCGGTCCTCGTCGCGCGCTACGTGGGGCTGCAGGCGGCGCTCGTGACGCCGGTCCTGCTCGTGCTCGCGGTGGAGGCCATCGTCCAGGCGATCCGGCGGCGAGCCGATCCCGCCTTCCGGATGTGCGCGATCTTCGCGGCGCCGCTCCTCTGCCTCGCGACGCTCGTCTCCCCTTTCCACTGGGTGAAGGGGAACTGGCTCGCGCCCGTCTACCCCACCGCCTTCGCGGCCGCCGCGGCGCTGGCGCTCGCGGGGGGGTGGCGGCGCCGCGCCGGGTTGGCGGGGATCGCGCTGGCGCTCGCCGGCAGCGTCTACACGCACCTCGTCCCCGTCTTCCCCGCGGTGCCGTTCCCGGCGCGCGACGAGGGCTCCGCGGGCTGGCGGGACCTCGCCGCGCGGGTCGACGCCGAGCGCGCCCGCCTCGGGGCGGACACGTTCGTGGCGGGGTGCAACTACAAGGTGTCGGCCGAGCTCGCGTACTACCTGCCGGGCCACCCGCGGACCTGGTCCGCGGAGATCGCGGGCGACCACGGCCTGCAGTACCGCTACTGGTTCGACCCCGCCGCGCTCGCCGGTCGCGAGGGCCTGCTCGTGCTCGACCCGCGCGAGAAGCACACGTGCGAGCGCCGCGCCGAGGCGTGCCGGCCGCTCGTGGCGCTGCCGCCGCTCGAGGTGAAGCGCGGCGACGCGACCGTCACGACCTTCGAGCTGTGGCGCTGCCGGTACGGCGAGCCGCCGCCCGCGCCGCCGGGGCTGGCCGCCGCGCCCGCGCCGCGCTGAGGCAGCCGGCCGAGAGCGCGCACGCGTCGCAGCGGCGCGCCTCCCGGCGGGCCGGACAGATCCCGCTCATCCCGAGGTGGCAGAGAGCGAAGTCGTAGCGCACCGGATCCTCCGGATCGACGCGCCGGAGCGAGGCGGTGATCTCCTCGGCGGTCCTCCAGCTCGCGTCGGGCCGCGCCGTGAGGCCGAGGGCCCGCGCGACGCGGTGCACGTGGGTGTCGAGCGGCACGACGAGCGCGGCGGGCGGGACCTCCCGCCACAGCCCGAGGTCGACGGCGTCGGGGCCGCGCACCATCCAGCGCAGGTAGAGGTTCCAGCGCTTCGAGGCGCCCGGGCCGGCGGCGTCCGGGAGGAGGTGCAGGAGGCCGCGCGGCCCGCGCCCGGCGAGGAGCGGCGCGACGGGCGGGGCGCCGCGGAGCTCCCCGGCGAAGCGCGCGAGCGCGTCGCGGAGCGCGCCGTCGCCGCCGCCGGACGCGCGAAGGAGCGCCGCGAAGCGCGCGCCGAGCGAGCCGTGGCGCGCGCGCAGGTCGCCCACCGCCGCCGCGAGGGCGGCGAGGTCGGGCGGACGGTTGAACCGGTAGACCGCGCCCGCGAAGAAGGACGGGTCGGGCGACCGCGAGAACTCGCGGACGAACGCCGCCGGCGAGGGGCCCATCGCCGCGAGCACCCGCTCCACGACCGGCTTGAACACGTCGGCCCGGCCGTAGGCGAGGCTCGCCGCGAACAGCGCGGCGACCTCCGCGTCGGCGGGATCCGCGTAGCGCCTCGGCAGCTCCACCGGATCCGCGGCCAGCCGGGCCCGCCGGTCGAGCGCGGCGTCGAGGGCGTCGAGCAGGGGGCGGAGCGCCGCGGCGCGGGCGGGCGACAGGGTGCGTGGCCGTCGCGTCATCGGTAGCGGGACTTAGCGCGGCTCGGGCCCGCCCGCCCCCTGGCTGTCAGAGCCCCCTGCTATTCCGTTCAGGGTCGCAGGCCGAACGGAGGTCACGGAATGCATCAGCGGATGAGGACCTGGCTCGACGGACGGGAGTGCGCGCGGAACCGCCGCGTCGGCGAGCTGCGAATCGAGGTCCGGGTTGCACGGGATCGGACGCTCGAGCCCGGCGCGCGGCGGCGCGCCGAGCGGCGGGTCCAGCTCATGGCCGGGCTGCTGGACCACGGGGGCGGGACGCTCGACGCGTGATCGGGCAGCCGCCTCTCGCCCCACGACTCGAGCGCGGCGGGCGAGACTCGAGCGATCGGCTCCGAGGGGGCCTGAGGCGCTCGGGATGAGCCGCCCTTCGGCGGCTCGGCTCAAGCGGCGGACGAGGTGGGCGCGGGGAGCGCGGGTTCCATCGCGACCCGCAGCGCGGCGACGAGCTGGGCGACGCGGAAGGGCTTCGGGAGGAACGTGAGGGCCCCGGCGGCGAGGAGATCACGCTCGCTACCCGGACGCCCCGAGAGACCGATGACGGTCATGGCGCGGACTCGCGGATCCGGCGAGGCGTGCAGGCGGAGGATCAGCTCCGCGCCGGTCATCTCGGGCATCCACTGATCCACGATCGCGACGGCGGGCTGCACGGCGAGCGCCAGCCGGAGCGCGGCGGGTCCAGAGTCGGCCTGGAGCGGCTCGAAGCCGAGCGCCCTCAACGTCTGGACGAGGATCTGCCGCACGGGCTCGGCGTCGTCGACCACCAGGATCCGCACCGGTGTCTGCATGCCCGCGATCTTAACAGCGGGTATGTGCATGTGCGAGAAATCGGCACACGAGCCGATATCGGCCCACCCCGCGACGCCGCCCGACGGACGCGATCGCGAGCCAGGGATTCCGAGGACGGGCGCGTCGCCATCGTCTCCTTCAGAGCGCTACACCAAGGACTTCGTCGCCGCGTCTCCGGGCGCTACGCGCGTCCCGCGTCCTTGCGGATCTCGCGCAGCACGTGGCCGATCTCGGGCCCGATGAGCTTCTCCCAGGCGAGGCGCACGGCCGCGAGAGAGCCGGGCACCGAGAACACGGCCCGCCCTCCCCACACGCCGGCCACGGCGCGGGAGAGCATCGCGGCCGAGCCGATCTCCGCGTACGAGAGCATCCGGAAGAGCTCGCCGAACCCGTCGAGGCGCTTCTCGAGCAGCCCCGCGACGGCCTCGTAGGTCCGGTCGCGCGCGGCGATGCCCGTCCCGCCGTTCACCACGACGGCGTCCGCCCCGGCGTGCGCCGCCTCCTCCAGCGCGGCGCGGAGCTGCGCCGGCTCGTCCCGCACGATCCGGTAGCCCGCGAGGACGTGCCCGGCCTGGGCCACCGCCGCTTTGAGGAACGCGCCGCTCCCGTCCTCCGCCTCGCCGCGCGTGTCTGACGCGGTGACGACGAAGATCCGCAGCGTGCGGGGCGCCTCGTGCCTGTGCTCCTCGTGTCCCATGCTCCCTCCTCCGGATGGACCGCCGCAGCGCTCGTGCAGGCGCCGCTCCCTACGGAACGCGCACATCCGCGCGGGCCGCCTCCATCCGACGCTCGACCGCTGGCCCGTCCGGCGCGTCGGGCGCGCGGCGCAGGTACTCCGCCCAGGCCGCCACCGCCGCCGCTGCGTCCCCCGCCCGCGCGCGGGCGTCGCCGAGGGCGCGGTGCGCGACCGCGACCCCCGGGTCGACGGAGATGGCGCGCTCGGCGTACTCGGCGGCGTCCCGCGGGTCGCCCTCCTCCGCGAGCCAGGCGGCCGCCGCCGCCAGCGCCGGAGCGTCGTCGTAGTCCAGGGCGCGCACGGCGCCGAAGCCGCGCGGGCGGAGCGCGGCCGCGATGCGCGCGCCTTCGAGGCTGTCCGCCGCGAGCACCCGCTCCTCGGGCTCGTAGCCGTCGGCCTCGATCCGCAGCACGTGCGGCTCGGGCGCGGCGTCCGGGACCACCGCTCCGCCGCCCGGGCCGAGCGGCCGCCCATCCAGCTCCACCCGGGCGGAGCGCGGCAGGACCTCGACGAGCACCTCGGGCGGGCGCAGCGCGGCGCCCCGGCGGCGCGCGCCGCTGCAGCCACCGGCCGTCACGGCGAGCGCGGCGAGGAGGACGGAGAGGACGCGGAGCGGCGGCATGGCGGGGCGGCTCCTATATAACGCGCCCCATGCTCGACAAGTTCGCCATCGCGCGGTCGCTGCGCGAGCTCGGGACGCTCCTCGAGCTGGAAGGTGAGAACCCGTTCAAGGTCCGCGCCTACGAGAACGGCGCGCGCGCCGTGGAGGCGCTCGAGGATCTCGGGGCGCGCGTCGAGGCGGGGCGCCTCACCGAGGTCCCCGGCATCGGCGAGGCGCTCGCGAAGAAGATCGCGGAGCTGCACCGCACCGGGCGGCTCGAGCTGCTCGAGCGGCTGCGGGCGAAGCACCCGCCCGGCATCCTCGAGCTCCTCCAGGTGCCCGACCTGGGACCGAAGAAGATCGCCGCCCTGCACGCGGCCCTGGGGATCGGCACCGTCGCCGAGCTCGAGGCGGCCTGCCGCGACGGCCGGGTCCGGACGGTGAAGGGCTTCGGCGAGAAGACGGAGGACAGGATCCTCGAGGGGCTCGGGCGCATGCGAGCGCGCGCGGCCGAGCGGCAGGTCCTGCTCGTCGACGCGCTCGCCGCCGGGGCGGCGCTCCTCGCGCACCTGCGCGCCGACCCCGCCGCGGAGGAGGTCGCGCTCGCCGGCTCGACCCGGCGGGGCAAGGAGACGGTCGGCGATCTGGACGTGGTGGCCGCGTCGCGCGATGCCGCCGCGCTCGCAGCGCGCCTCGTCGCCTACCCCCTCGTCGCGCGGACGATCGCGCGCGGTGGCACCAAGACGAGCGTCGAGCTGGCGTCGGGGCTGCAGGTCGATCTCCGCGTCGTCCCCCCGGAGGACTTCGCCACCCTGCTGCACCACCTCACCGGCTCGAAGCCGCACCACGTGAAGCTGCGCGGCATCGCGCGCGAGCGCGGGTTCACGCTGAGCGAGTGGGGGCTCCACCGCCTCCCGCCGGGCGCGGCGAGCGCGGGGGCCGCGCAGGAGGGGCGGCCCGACCCGGCGGCGAAGGTGCCCATCGCGAGCGAGGCGGAGCTGTACGCGGCGCTCGGGCTGCAGCCCGTCCCGCCCGAGCTGCGGGAGGACACCGGCGAGATCGAGGCGGCGCGCGCGGGCGCGCTCCCGGTCGACCTCGTCCGCCTCGAGGACGTGCGCGGCATGGTCCACTGCCACACCACCTGGTCGGACGGCCGCGCCTCGGTCGAGGAGATGGCGCGCGCCGCGGAGGCGCTCGGCATGGAGTACCTCACCATCACCGACCACTCGCCGACCGCCTCCTACGCGGGCGGCCTCGACCCGGACAGGCTGCGGCGCCAGTGGGACGAGATCGCGCGCGTGCAGGAGAAGGTGAAGGTGCGGCTCCTGCGGGGGACGGAGTCGGACATCCTGGAGGACGGCGCGCTCGACTTCCCGGATCGCATCCTCGAGCAGCTCGACGTCGTCGTGGCGAGCGTCCACTCGCGGATGAAGATGGACGAGGACGCCATGACGCGGCGGCTGGTGCGGTGCATGTCCCTCCCGGTGTTCAAGATCTGGGGCCACGCCCTCGGGCGGCTCCTCCTCGACCGGCCCTCGTTCGCCTGCCGCGTCGACGAGGTGCTCGACGCCCTCGCCGCCTCGCGCGGCGCCGTGGAGGTGAACGGCGATCCGCGCCGGCTCGAGCTCGAGCCGCGCTGGCTGCGAGCGGCCACCGCGCGCGGGATCCCGGTGGTCCTCTCGGTGGACGCGCACTCGGTCCAGAACCTCGGGTTCCTCGGGAACGCGGTGACCGTCGCGCGGCGCGGATGGGTCCGGCGTGGCCAGGTCCTCAACACGCGCCCGGTCGAGGAGTTCCGCCGCGCGGTGCGGCCGGTGTCGTGAGCGGCGCTCCCCGGTGCGGGGGCGCGGTCGAGCGCGGGCGGGATGGGCGTCGGCGCCCCGCCCCGCTCCGCTGGCCGGCACGGGCCCGCTGGCGGCGTCGGGCCGGCTTGTGCCGGGGACGGCCCGCGTCTAGTCTCGTCCGGCCTTGGCCAACGTCCTCAAGTCGAAGCGCGTCCAGGTGCTCGGGGCGCTCATGCTCGCCTCGGGCATGCCGCTGGGGTTCGTCTTCAACACCTTCCAGATCTTCCTCCGGAGCGCCGGCGTCGATCTGAAGACGATCGGGATCCTCTCCGCGGTGTCGCTCCCGTGGAGCCTCAAGTTCCTGTGGGCGCCGCTCGTGGACCGCTACGCGCTGCCCCGCCCGGACCGGCGGCGGAGCTGGATCGTGCTGGCCCAGATCGCGCTCGCCCTCGGGCTCTTCGCGTTCGCGGCCTACGCGGGCTTCGCGCTGGAGCGCGATCCGGCCACCGGCCGCATCGCGATCGCGGCGAGCGCCGCGGCGGTGCTCGGCGCGATCGCGCTGTTCATCACCATCGCGTCCGCCACCCAGGACATCGCGCTCGATGCCTACTCGGTCGAGGTGCTCGAGCCGGACGAGCAGGGGCCCGCGAGCGGCCTGCGGGTCATGTGGTACCGGATCGGCATGCTCGTGGCGGGCGCGCTCGCGATCTTCTCGGCGCAGTGGCTCCCCTGGCCGGTGGTGTTCGCCCTGCTCGGCGGCCTGTTCCTCGCCTCCATCGCGCTGACGCTCTGGGCCGACCCCCCCGTGCGGCCGGCCGCCGCGCCGCGCTCGCTCAAGGCGGCGATCGTCGAGCCCTTCCGGACCTACTTCGGCCGCCCGCAGGCGCTCACCGTGGCCGCGTTCCTCGTGCTCTACAAGTTCGGCGACAACGCCGCCGGCACGATGGTGAACCCGTTCCTGAAGGACATGTGCTTCTCGAACGCCGAGATCGGCCTCGCCGTGAAGATCATCGGCACGGCCGCGACCATCGCGGGGACCGGCCTCGGCGCCGCGCTCATGTCGCGCCTCGGCCTGGGCCGGGCGCTGTGGGCGTTCGGCTTCGCCCAGGCGGGCGCGATCGGCTTCTACGCGCTCGCCGCCGCCGCCCGCGCCGCTCCCCTCGACGTGGCGCTCTGCGCCACCCTCGAGCCCATCTCGGCGGCGGCGCGCGGCTGGACCTACGTCGGGATCGCGGCGGAGTACGCCTCGCAGGGGATGGGCACGGCCGCCCTGCTCGCGCTCATCCTCCGCGTCTGCGACAAGCGCTACAGCGCCACGCAGTACGCGCTCCTCTCGAGCCTCTTCGGCTTCGGGCGGACGCTCTCCGGGATCCCGAGCGGCGTCCTCGCCGAGCGGCTCGGCTACCCCCTCTTCTTCGCCTCCTGCATGGCGCTCGCGATCCCCGGGCTCCTCGTGCTGCAGCGTCTCGCGCCCCTCCACCAGCGCGACGTGCTGTCCTCCGAGTCCGCGGGCGGCACGCCGGCCTGACCCGGAGGCGGCAGCGAGCGCGCCGCACACCGCCCCGCCTCCGCGCACACGCCCTGCCGCTCGCGCCCTTTCCGTGCGGCGGGACCGCCGCTAACATGCGCGCCCGCGCCGCTTTTGGCGCGCAGCTTCCTGGAGGAAGACTCATGAAGAACGTGATCCGCACCGCGGCCGCGCTGGCGCTGCTGCTCCTCGCCCCCGCCGCGCTCGCTCAGGGCCGCGGCGCCCGCAGCTCGAGCGGGCTCACCAACGCCAACGTCCTCCTCGGCTTCGAGGACGGCGACGGCAACACCGGCCTCGCGCTCCGCGGCGACCTGGAGATGCTGCCGACCCACCTCGGCCCGAACACGAACCTCTCGCTCGTGCTGTCGCTCGGGTACTCGCGCTTCTCCGACTCCTACTACGGGTGGGAGTGGGGCATGAACCTCTTCAAGCTCGTGCCCGCCGCGCGGTTCGGGTTCGACGTGGCGCCGCGCTTCGGCCTCTACGGCGACGCCGGCCTCGGCCTGTACTTCGCCAACATGTCCGTGAAGGAGCGCGACCCCTACTACGGGACGTGGACGAAGGCCTCCGACTCCACCGTCGGCCTCGTCATGCGGCTCGCCGCCGGCGCGAAGTTCGACGTGACGCCGACCTTCGGGCTCGGCGCCGAGATCGGCGTGAACCCGTACTTCGGCGGCGACTACGAGGACACGACGTTCACCGGGATGCTGCTGGCGTCGTTCCGGATGTAGCGCTCGCAGCGCCGACCGGGACGAGCACGTCCACGGTCCCCTGCCGTCCCACCCCCCGGACCGGCCAGAGGTGGAACGCGCGGAGCCATCGCTCCGCGTGCTCCTCCTCGCCGGCGGGGCGGCAGATGCGGAGCGACTCCGGGGGACGCCCCTTCCACAGCGGCGCGGTCGGGTTCGAGCGGTGCGTGAGGCCGTACACGCGCCGCGCGAGCCCGCGCTCGCGCGCGACGAGGGCGGCGTGCCACACCGTCGGCCACACCGACCAGTAGTCCCCCGCGACGAGCTCGCAGCCCGCCGCGAGCACGTCCTCCGTCCGCGCGCCCGCCGCGGCGTCGAGGTCCGCGCGCACGCGCGCGAGCGACGGGGCGCCGTAGGCCGCGAGCGCCGCCGCCGGCACCAGCGCCAGCGCGGCCGAGCCCGCCGCCGCCGCGAGCCTCGGGAGCCGCGCCAGCGGCTCCGCCAGGAGCGACACCGCCGCGAGGTGGACGAGCACGGCCGAGGGGGCGAGGTAGCGCCAGTGGAAGGCGTTCGCCTCGACCCACTCCAGCGCGCCCACGAACAGCGCGTAGCCGAGCGCCGCCGCGAGGAGCGCGCCGGCACGCACGAGGGCGCCCGCGAGCTGCGGCCGGAGCGGACGGGTGAGGAGGAGCGCCAGGCCCGCCGCGGCGATCGCGACGAGCGCGAGCCCCCAGCGCCGCTCGTCGTGCCACGCCAGCCCGAAGAACGACGTCCACGCCCGGGGCCAGCGCTCCACGGGGAGCGCGCCCATCGGGAGCCGCAGGCGATGGCCGGTGAGGAGGGGGTACAGCCGCAGGAGCACGTGGCCCGCCGCGAGGCCGGCGCCGAGGAGCGCCCCTTCGCGCACGAGCCGGGCGCGCACGGCCCGCCGCTCCGCCCCCTCGACGAGGTCCCCGCCCGCGCGCGCGAGGGCGAGCCCCAGGAGCACGATGCCCGCCACCGCGTTCACCCAGTGGGCGGCGACGACGAGGAGGAGCGCCGCCGCCGTGCGGAGCCAGGCGAGCCGCGGCGGCCACGGCGCGCCGCCCCCGCCCTCGCCCCCGCCCGCGCTCGGCGGCCGCTCCGCCAGGGCGAGCCCCGCGAGCGCGAGCGCCGTGGACAGCCCGTAGGGCTGGGAGGCGAGGTACTCGAAGAGCCAGGGGGCCGGCGCGAGCAGGAGCAGCGTCCCGGCCGCGAGGAGGCCGGCGAGCGGCCAGTCGCGCCCCGCGAGCGCGTGCCGCGCGAGCAGGACGAGCGAGGCGAGGCCCGCGAAGGCGGTCAGCGCCCGCTGCAGGAGGAGGTTCGCGAGCGGATCGCGGAGCGGGAGCGCGACGAGCGGGACGAGCATCCCGAAGCGCTCCTGGTCCCAGAAGAAGGGGGTCCAGCGCTGGAGCGAGACGAGCACGGGGACGAGGGAGTCCCCCTGCTCGAGGCGATGAAAGCTCCCGAGGTCCACGAGCGCAGCCGCGCTCGCCAGCGCCGCGACGAGGATCGCGCCCCGCCACGCGCCCCGCGCCCAGCTCACGCCGCCCTTCACGTGCCTCTCCTCCCGCCGTCGGCCTCGGCCCGGACCGCGCCGGCGCCGCGGCCACATCCTCGCCCAGAACGGCCGCGGGCGCGACGCCGGTGCGCCGCGCCCGCCAGGGAGAGCCAGCTCGGAGGGACCGCTACTTCGGACGTGCGGCGCGCTCCTTCGCCTCCTGCGCGAGCGCGCGGACGGAGAAGCCGGGCGTCTGCGCGTACTCGTCGGTGGCGACGGTCGGGAAGGGCTTGGCGCGCGCGCGCATCTCCTCGAGCTTGTCCGCCGGGATCGACGGCGAGCCGCGGCGGAGCCACGGATCGTACTGATAGGAGATCGGCGGCCCGCGGAGGAGCCGCTTCTCGTCCCAGATCTGCGCGCCGCGCTCGTAGGACGGCGGGGTGTGCTCGCCCGAGTCCATGCGAATGGCGTCCTTCGGGCACGCCTCCACGCAGAACCCGCAGACGATGCAGCGCAGCTCGTCGATGACGAACTTCACCGGGTACTTCTCGATGGGATCGTCCGGGTACTCGCCCGCCTCGATGTAGATGCACTGCGCCGGGCAGGCGGTCGCGCACATGTAGCAGGCGACGCAGCGGGGCTTGCCGTCCTCGCGCGGGACGAGCCGGTGCAGGCCGCGGTAGCCGGGGGGATACGGCGCGCGCTCCTCGGGGTACTGGAGCGTCGCGTTGTCCGACCACAGCTCGCCGCGCCGGCGCTCGAGGACGTCCGGGTTCTTGTCGCGCGTGAGGAACAGGTTCCGGAGGAAGTGCTTCGTGAGCACGCCGATGCCCCGGATGATCTCCGGGAAGTACATCCGCTCGCGCAGATCGGCGGGCCGGTTCTCGATCGGATAGGGCATGGGTCAGTGTCCCGCGACGGCGTGGGCGGCGGCGTGGTCGTGCTCCCCCGGAGCGGGAGCGCGGCCGACCGCGGCGGTGATGGCGCCGATGATGACGATCGTCGCGACGCCGATCCAGGCGAGCAGCTGCATCGAGGGGTCGAGGAGCAGCGCGCCGGCCGTGATGAAGATGTTGGCGATGGCCGCGGGGAGCAGGATCTTCCAGCAGAGCTTCTGGATCTGGTCGAAGCGGAAGCGCGGCAGGAGCCAGCGGATCGTGAGCTGGAGCCACATCAGCACGATCATCTTCGCGAGGAACGCCCCACCGCAGATCGCCCCGAACCAGAGGGGCGTCACGGTCTGACGGAGCCACTCGGTCGAGACGACGATGGGGTGCCAGCCGCCGAGGAACACCGCGGTGATGATCGCGGAGAGGACCACGATCTCCACGAACTCCGCGAGGAACATCAGGCCGAACTTCATGCCCGAGTACTCGACGAAGTAGCCGACGATCTCGCTCTCGCCCTCGGGCAGGTCGAACGGCGCGCGCTTCGTCTCGGCGAACGCGCTCGCGAAGAAGATGAGGAACCCGACCGGCTGGAGGAGGATGCCGAGCGCCGGGACGGGGCCGAGGACCGCGAGCCCCTGCGCGGTCACCATCTCCTCGAGGCGCAGGGTGCGGTACGCGAGCATCGTCCCGACGAGCGACAGCCCGAGCGAGACCTCGTAGCTGATCATCTGCGAGGAGGCGCGGACGCCGCCGAGCAGCGCGAGCTTGTTGTTCGACGCCCAGCCCGCGAGCGAGGTGCCGTACACCGCGAGCGAGGAGATCGCGAAGATGTAGAGCAGCCCGGCGTCGGGGCTCGCCACCTGCAGCGCGACGCCCGCGCTGCCGAGCGCGCCGGCGGCCGAGTCGACGATGGCGCCGAGCGGGATCGGAGGCCCGAGCGGGATGATCGCGAACAGCGCGAACACGGGCGCGAACGCGAGCGCGGGCGCCATCTCGTAGAGGACCCGCGTCCGGCCGCGCGGCGGGGCGCTCTCCTTCGTCAGCATCTTGAGCGCGTCGGCGGCGAGGAACGGGATGCCGCCGAGGGCGGACCCGAGCACCTTGATGCGGTTCGCGCCGATGCGGTTCTGCATCATGGCGGACCACTTCCGCTCCGCGACCGTGAGGAGCGAGCCCGAGATCATCATGACCACGAGCATCAGCGTGACGACGTTGGCGATCGCGGCGCCGAACGACGGCGGCGCGCCGAGGTACTCGGCGAACACCCACGCGAGCCCGCCGGCGGCCAGGTAGAACGCGGCCGAGAGCCCGACGAGGCCGGCCACCACCGCGCCGATGAGCACCACCATCCCGATGAGACGGTTCACTTGGCCCTCCTCCTAGGTCGTGCGGGCGAGGGCGCGGCGGGCGTCCTCGGACGTCTCGGGGGGAACGCGGTCGCGGTAGCCGGGGAGCCGGCCGTCCACGGTGCCGGCGGCGAGCGGGACGATCCCGGGCCGGCGGCGGGTGGACGGCAGCGAGTCCCAGCGGAAGTCGCCGAGCGCCGTCCCGAGCCGCGGCCCGAGCTCGACGAACACGTCGCGCGCGGTCGCGAACCGGTAGGACAGCCCCAGCGCGCGCCCCAGCTCGGACGCGAGCAGCCAGTGCGGCCGGGAGTCGCCCCGCGGGAAGTACGCGAGCTCGAACCGCTGCGCCCGCCCCTCGAAGTTGACGAACGTGCCGTCGCTCTCCGAGTGCGGCGCGGCCGCCAGGAGCACCGTGGCCTGACGCGCCACCGGCCCGTCGTCGTAGGACTGCGCCACGAGCACCTCGGCGCCCTCGAGCGCCGCGGCGGCGGCGGGATCCGGGACCTCCGTCCCGACCGCCCAGACCGCCCGGACCTTCCCGGCGGCGACCGCCGCGGTGAGGTCGCCGAACGGCCGCACCGCGAGCCCGAGCGCCTGCGCGACGAGCTCGAGCCCCTTGCGGTTCGGGTTCTCGTCGGCGCGCTTCAGGAAGGCGTCCTGCCAGCCGTCGCGGCGACCGCCGACGAAGACCTCGGCGACCCCGAGCGCCTCCTTCGCGACCGTCGCCGCGGCGAGGAGGTCCTCGAGCGAGGCGAGCGGCGAGAGCAGCACCGCGAGGCTGCCGGCGCGGGCGTGCGGCGCGAGCTCGGCGGCGGCCCGCTCCACGGCGACCTCGCGGGCCAGCACCTTGGCCTGGGCGCCGCGGCCCTCGCGCGAGAGGAGCGCGCGGTCCGCGTTCAGGTACTTGTACGAGACCCGGCCCTCGTCACACATCCACTCCTGGTTGACGGCGTCGTTCTCGCGCGGGCGGTAGCGGTAGGTGGTGTCGTTCAGGTAGTCGAGGAAGGTGTTGCAGCCGCGCGCGCAGCCGGTGCACACCGACCGCGCGGCGCTCATGAACCAGACGCGGCCGCGGAAGCGGAAGTCCGCCGAGGTGAGCGCGCCGACCGGGCAGATGTCGACGACGTTCCCGGAGTACTTGGAGTCGAGGGGCTGCCCGGGGAACGTGGTGATGAAGCTCTCGTTCCCGCGCTCGGCGACGCCGAGCTGCGGCTCCTTCGCGATCTCGCGCATGAAGCGGACGCAGCGCGTGCAGAGGATGCAGCGCTCCTGATCGAGCACGACCATGGGCCCGAGCACGACCCGCTTGCCCTTCGTCACCTTGGGCACGTCGAGGCGCGAGGGCTGCCGGTCGTACTTCATGTAGTAGTCCTGCAGCTTGCACTCCCCGGCCTGATCGCAGATCGCGCAGTCCACCGGGTGGTTCAGGAGCAGGAACTCGAGCGTGGCGCGCTGCTGGTCCTTCACGCGCGGCGTCTCGGTCTTGACGGCGACGCCCTCGGAGATCGGCATCTGGCACGCCGGCATGAGCTTGCCGCCGGGCGCGTTCGACATCTCGACGAGGCACATCCGGCAGTTGGCCGCGATGGAGAGGCGCTTGTGGTAGCAGTAGTACGGGATCTCGATCCCGAGCGCCTTCGCGGCCTCGATGACGGTCGTGCCGGGCTTCGCGACCACCTCGCGCCCGTCGATCGTCGCCGTGACCATGCCGGGGTTCTTCGGCGGCGGCGGCGCGGGCGGGCCCGGCGGCGGCTTGGGCGGCGCGGCGGCGGGGGCCTCGGGCTTCTTCTCTTCGGCCATTGCTCGTTCGCTCCTGTGGATTCCGGCGCGGCTACTGCTCGACCTCGCCGCCGATCATGTTGATGCTGTCGAACGTCGGGATGAGGTCGGAGAGCAGCGAGTCCTTCGTCATGAACGGCAGGGCGGCCAGCATGGGCCAGCCCGGCGCCCGCAGGCCCAGCTTGTACGGGCGCCCGCCGCCGTCCGACACGACGTAGAAGCCGAGCTCGCCGTTGGCCGCCTCGGTGTAGCTGTACGCCTCGCCGGCGGGGACCTGGATCCCCTCCATGATGATCTTGAAGTGGGCCATGAGGCCCTCGATCGTCCCGTAGACGAGCGGCTTCGGCGGCAGGACGTAGCGGAAGTCCTGGACGGCGATCTCGCCCGGCTCCATCTGCGTGAAGCACTGGCGGATGATCCGATCGGCCTGCCGCATCTCCTCCATGCGCATCTGGTACCGGTCGAAGTTGTCGCCGTTCGTCCCCACCGGGATGTCGAAGTCCACCCGGTCGTAGACGAGGTACGGCGCCGCCTTGCGCAGGTCGAACGGCTCGCCCGACGCGCGCAGGCACGGGCCGGTGAAGCCGAGCTCGATCGCGTCCTCGCGCGGCACGACGCCCGTCCCGCGGGTGCGATCGATGAAGATGCGGTTGCGGGAGAGCAGGCCGTCGATCTCGTCGACGTACCCCTTCACGCGATCGAGCGTCTTCCCGGTCTTCTCGACCCAGCCCTCGGGCGCGTCCCGCGCCACGCCGCCGACGCGCGCGTAGTTCGAGGTGAGGCGCGCGCCGCACAGCTCGGCGAGCCGGTCCCAGATGATGTCGCGCGCCTCGACCGCGTAGAGGAACACCGTCATCGCGCCGAGCTCCATGCCCATGGCGCCGACGAGCGTGAGGTGGTCGCAGATGCGGTGGAGCTCGGAGGTGATGACGCGCAGGTACTTCGCCCGCTCGGGCACGTCGAGCTTGCACAGCTTCTCGACGGCGAGGGCGAAGCCCACGTTGTTCATGATGGAGCTGACGTAGTTGAGCCGGTCCGTGTACGGGAAGCACTGCGTCCACGTCACGTTCTCGCAGCTCTTCTCGAACCCGCGGTGGAGGAAGCCGATGTCGAGCTTCATCTCGCGGATGATCTCGCCGTCGAGCTCCACCACCGCCCGCGTCACGCCGTGCATGGCGGGGTGCGACGGTCCGAGGTTCACCGTCATCCGCCGCGACGGCATGAACGCGTCGAGCTCGCTCTCCCCGGGCCGGAGGCGGAGCTCTTCGCCCGGCGCCGCCGTCTGGACCTCGCCCAGTCCCTTCTTCTCGGTCACGGTCTGCCTCCGTTCACCGTCCGTCCTCGGGGCGCGCCTGCGCGCGCTCGCCGAGGCCGGGGCGCGCTAGTCGCGCGTGGCGGGCCCCGGCCCGCGGTAGATGTCCTTGACCTCACGCTCCTGCACGAGCGGCTGGCGCCCCTTGAGCGGATAGTCCTTGCGGAGCGGGTGCCCGACGAACTCGTCGTACATGAACAGCCGCCGCATGTCCGGGTGGTCGCTGAAGCGGATCCCGTACATGTCGAAGCAGTAGCGCTCGAACCAGTCCGCGCCGCGCCAGAGCGACGTCACGCTCGGCACGACCGCGTCCTGCTCCGGCACCTTCACGCGCAGGCGAATGCGCCGGTTCGTCTTCAGCGAGAGCAGGTTGTAGACGACCTCGAACCGGGGCTCCTGCCCGAGGTAGTCGACCGCGGTGATGTACGGCGCCATGTCGAAGAGCATGCCCGGATCGCTCTTCAGGAAGCGGCACACCTCGACGATGCGCTCCTTCTTCACGAACGCGCAGTCGTCGCCGCCCACGCCCACGTAGGCGTCGTACACGGCATCTGGGAAGCGCTCGACGAGCGCGTCGATCACGACCTTCGACATGGTCCCTCGCTAGCGCGTGGTCGGCGTCTGGCCGACCACGGGCAGAGGCTTGCGGTCGATGAGCTTGTGCTCCTGACCCTGGATCTTCCGCTGCAACAGCATGATGCCGTCGAGCACCTGCTCCGGCCGCGGCGGGCAGCCCGGGACGTAGACGTCTACCGGGATGATCCGGTCGATGCCCTGCACCGTCGCGTAGTTGTCGTAGAAGCCGCCCGACGACGCGCAGACGCCGAACGCCATCACCCACTTCGGCTCGGTGATCTGCTCGTACACGCGCCGGAGGATCGGCGCCTGCTTGCAGTTCACGGTGCCGACGACGATGAGGAGGTCCGCCTGGCGCGGCGAGAAGCGCGGCAGCGCGGCGCCGAAGCGGTCGAGGTCGTAGCGCGCCGACGCGACGGTCATGTACTCCATGCCGCAGCAGGCGGTGACGAACGGATACTGGAAGAGCGAGTACTTCCTCGCCCACCCGAGGCCCTTGGAGACGAGCCCCTGCAGGAAGCCCTGCGCCTCGTCGCGGCGGGTGGTGATGACGGGGACGGTGTCGAGCTCGGATGCCATTGCGACTCCTAGTCCGCCCAGTCGAGCACGCCCTTCTTCCAGACGTACACGAGGCCGGCCACCAGCGTGGCCACGAAGATACCCATTGAGACGAACCCGGCCCAACCGAGGCCCGGGTAGCCCTGGCTCGGCAGGAGCAGCACGGCCCACGGGTAGAGGAAGATCGCTTCGATGTCGAAGACGATGAAGAGCAGCGCGACGACGTAGAACTTCACGCCGAACCGCTCTCGCGGAGAGCCGGCGGCTGGCTCCGACCCGCACTCGAACGGGGTGCTCTTCACCACGCTCGGCCGACGAGGACCGAGCAGGTTGGCGAGCGCCACCATGAGGGCCGCGAGTCCTACCGCCACCAGCAGAGCGACGCCAATCGGGAAATAGGTCTGGAGGGGTGTCAGCATGGGTGGGCAGGGGTCCGCTTGGAGGCCCCTTAAGTGCCTGTCGCGATCAGGGTTGTCAACGGGTTTGGCCCCCTTGACACAGGGGGGGCGTTATGTAGACTCCGCCCGCACTTTCCTGAGTTTTGCCGACAACATAGGTCCACTTTAGGAGCGCCGGCATGGGCTTTCAGTTCGGCACCGTCCTCGTCTTCGCGATCGTCACGCTGGGTTTCGCTCTGGGTGGAGTCACCCTGTCGAGGCTCGCCGGTCCGCGCATCCCCAATGCGGAGAAGGCGACCACCTATGAATGTGGCGAGCGGCCCATCGGGGTGGCGTGGTTCAACTTCAATCCACGCTTCTACCTCGTCGCGCTCGTGTTCGTGATCTTCGAGGTCGACATCGCCCTGACGTTCCCGGTGGTGGCCGTCTACCGCGACTGGGTCTCGGCGAGCCCCGCGCTGGCGTGGGTGGCGTTCTTCGAGCTGTTCCTGTTCACCGCCATCCTCGTCGTCGGCCTGGTGTGGGTGTGGGCGCACGGCGACCTCGAGTGGGTGAAGACGCTGGCGCCCTCGCGCGCCTCCGAGGCGCCCCCGGCACGGAAGGCCGCGTAACCCGCACGTGTTGCAACTACAGGAGATCTCCTCGAAATGACGGGACGAACGATGGACGCGGGGGCCGGGGCCGGGGACGTCACCCTGTTCCACACGAGCCAGCTCGACAAGCTCATCAACATGGCTCGCGAGAACTCGCTCTGGTACCTGCTGTTCGGCCTCGCGTGCTGCGGCATCGAGCTCATGCAGTTCGGCGGCCCGCGCGCGGACGTGATGCGCTTCGGCGCGATCCCCCGCGCGAGCCCTCGCCAGGCGGACTTCATGATCGTGGCGGGCACGCTGACGTACAAGATGGCCGAGCGGGCGAAGCTCCTCTACGACCAGATGCCCGAGCCCAAGTACGTCATCTCGATGGGCTCCTGCTCCAACTGCGGCGGCCTCTTCCAGCTCGGCTACTCGGTCTGCAAGGGCGTCGACAAGGTCCTCCCCGTCGACGTCTACGTGCCCGGCTGCCCGCCGCGGCCCGAGGCGCTCACCGAGGGCCTCATCCGCCTGCAGGAGCTCATCCGATCCGAGCCCTGGTCGACGAAGCGTCGAGCGGCAAAGGGGAGCGTCGCGTAGGGCGCCGACAGGCAGGCTTCACGTTTGGTGTTTCCGGACGGGGCGAGCCTGGGCACGCGATGAGCGGCCCGCTCGCCTCGCTTAGCAGCAGGGGAACAGATGACGACCACAGAAATCCATGACCGACTGAAGGCACGGTTCGGCGAGGACGTCGGCCCGCTCTCCGAGCCGAAGATCGACGCCTTCGCGGTCGTGAAGCGGGAGCGGATCGTGGAGATCTGCCGCTTCCTCGCGAAGGAGCCGGGCCTCGAGCTCGACTTTCTCGAGGACCTCACCGCCCTCGACTGGCCGAAGAACAACCAGATCGAGGTCGTCTACCACCTGCTCTCGTACCGGCACCGGCACTCCATCGTGCTGAAGGTCCAGCTGGACCGGGCCGCGCCGTCGATCGCGACCGTCGAGGGCGTGTGGAAGACGGCCAACTGGTTCGAGCGCGAGGTCTACGACCTCTTCGGCGTGACGTTCGAGGGCCACCCCGATCTCCGCCGGATCATGCTCCCCGACGACTGGATCGGCCACCCGCTGCGGAAGGACTACCAGGAGACCGGCGGCTACCACGGGTTCTCCAACGTCCGCGAGAACCCCCTGGTCGAGCTCAAGCGTCTCGACGACGTGCGCCGCGCCGAGGCCGCGAACGCGGCCGGTGGCGTCGACGGCCCCGCGAAGGCGTAGGGAGAACACATGGAGAAGCTCATCCTCCGCCGCGTCGACCGCAACTACGAGGAGATGGTCCTCAACTTCGGTCCGCAGCACCCGTCCACGCACGGCGTCATCAACTTCATCGTCGAGACCGACGGCGAGGTGATGAAGCGGGCGATCCCGGACGTCGGCTACCTCCACCGCTCGATCGAGAAGATCGGCGAGGCGACCGGCTACCCCGGCTTCATGCCGTTCACGGATCGCATCGACTACGTGGCGGCGATGTTCGCGAACGAGGGGTACGCGATCGCCGTCGAGAAGCTCCTCAAGGTCGAGGTGCCGCCCCGCGCGCAGTGGCTCCGGGCGATCAGCTGCGAGCTCGTGCGCATCGCGAGCCACCTCATCGCGGTCGGCACGATGACGATGGACATCGGCGCGTTCACGCCGATGGTCCACGGCCTGCGCGAGCGCGAGGAGATCAACGACTTCATCGAGGCGCTCTGCGGCGCCCGGCTGACCTACAACTACCACCGCATCGGCGGCGTCGCCTTCGACCTGCCGGAGGGGTGGCGGGACAAGGTCCTCGCGTTCCTCGACCGGTTCGACAAGTTCCTCCCCGAGTTCGACCGGCTCATCACCTTCAACGAGATCTACAAGAAGCGCCTCGCGAAGGTCGCCGTCGTCTCCCGCGAGCAGGCCATCAGCTACGGCCTCGTCGGCCCGAACCTGCGCGGCTCCGGCGTCGACTGGGATCTCCGGCGCGACATGCCGTACGGCGCGTACCCGAACTTCGAGTTCGAGGTGCCGGTGGGGAAGGGCTGGGCCGGCGCGGTCGGCGACTGCTTCGACCGCTACTACGTGCGCTGCCTCGAGATGAAGGAGTCCTCGCGCATCGTCCGCCAGGCGCTCGAGACCATCGGCCAGACTCCCGAGGAGATCATGGCGAAGGTGCCGCGCAACGTGAAGCCGGACGCCGGCGAGGTGCTCTCGCGCGTCGAGTCGGCTCGCGGCGAGATGGCCTACTACGTGGTGTCGGACGGGACGAACAAGGCGTACCGCGTCCGCGCGCGCACGGGCTCGTTCACCGCGATGTCCATCATCGAGGACATCTCCGGCGGCCTGATGGTCGCCGACCTGGTCGCGCTCATCTCGTCGCTGGACGTCGTCGCTCCGGAGATCGATCGCTAATGGCCACCGTCACGCTCCCGAAGGGCAACCCCCGGACCAAGCTGCTCGTCACGCTCGTGGTGGCGCTCGCGCTGCCCGTGATCCTGTTCGGCGCCGTGCTCGTGCTCGCCACGATCGCGAAGCCCGAGCCGGTGGCGGTGTTCGTGCGCGAAGTGCTCCACCACGACCCGGCCACCTGGCCGTTCACCGGGCTCGTGTACGGCGTCGCCGCCGGGCTCCTCACCTTCATGATCCTGAACTTCGGCGCGGTCGTCGCCGCGGTCACGATCTGGTGGGAGATGCGGGTCAGCTCCCGCATGCAGAGCCGCATCGGCTACAACCGCGTCGGCGCGGGCGGCTTCTTCCAGTGGATCGCGGACGCGGTGAAGCTCCTCCTGAAGGAGGACCTCATCCCCGCCGACGCGGACCAGCTCCTCTTCCGCGCCGCGCCGTACTTCGTCTTCGCGGGGTTCGGCCTCATCTTCGTCGCCCTCCCCTTCGGCGAGAGCGTCATCGCCGCCGACCTCAACGTCGGCATCTTCTACGTGACGGCCGTCACGGCGCTCGTGGTCGTCGGCATCCTCCTCGCCGGCTGGTCCTCGAACTCCAAGTGGGCGCTCTTCGGCGGCATGCGCTCCGCCGCCCAGGTGATCTCGTACGAGATCCCGGCCGGCCTCGCCGTGATGGTGCCCATCCTCATGGCCGGCACCCTGTCGATGCAGGGGATCATCCGCGCCCAGGGCGCCTGGCCGTGGCAGTGGTTCGTGTTCACGAACCCGGCCGCGCTCGTCGCGTTCGTCATCTTCTTCATCGCGCAGCTCGCGGAGTCGAACCGCCCGCCGTTCGACCTGCCCGAGGCGGAGTCGGAGCTCGTCGCCGGCTACCTGGCCGAGTACACGGCGTTCCGGTACGCGATCTTCTTCCTCGTCGAGTTCGGCAACGTCTGGATCATGAGCGCCATCGCGGTGACGCTCTTCTTCGGCGGCTGGCAGGTGCCGGGCGTCGCCGCGGAGGCGTACGAGGCCGCGCGCGGCGCGGGCGCGCTCCCCGCGCCGGCGTGGTGGGGGCTGCAGGTCGCGTCGATGGCGGTGTTCTTCGTGAAGACGTTCCTCGTGATGAACCTCGTCATCTGGATCCGCTGGACCTTCCCGCGCATCCGCGTGGACCAGATGATGAACCTCTGCTGGAAGTACCTCGTCCCGGGCGCCTTCGCGACGTTCGTCGCCACCCTGCTCTGGCAGATCCTGGTGGCGCGCGTGCCGGTCGCGTCGACCGTGAGCGGCGTGGTCCTCTTCGTCGGCGCCCTCGTCGCCCTGGTGCAGATGCTGCGGCTCGCGAAGCAGAACGTCGAGGCCGGCGGCGATCAGGTCGACCTCTCCAACTGGTAGGCGGGATACGAACATGGCCCAGTCCGTCAGCGAGTACACCGGCGCCATCAAGGACACCGTCAAGTCCTTCTGGCACGGCATGTCGATCACGCTCTCCCACCTGCTCCGCAGGCCGATCACGGTCCAGTACCCGGACCGGACGCCGATGCCGGTGCGGGACATGCTGCCCCCGCGCTACCGCGGGTTCCTCGAGGTGGACACCGCGATCTGCACCGGGTGCCAGGCCTGCGAGCGCGCCTGCCCCATCAACTGCATCCAGATCACGCTCGAGAAGGACCCGGCGAACCCCAAGCAGCGCGTCGTCACGCAGTTCGACATCGACGAGGCGAAGTGCATGTTCTGTGGGCTGTGCGTGGAGCCCTGCCCGACGGGCTCCATCCAGCACACCCGCGAGTTCGAGGGGTCGCAGCGGAACATCCGCAACCTGACCTTCCGCTGGTCCGACGCGCTGAGCCCGTTCCCGGTCTACAAGGTCGACAAGAACGCGGAGTACTACCCCCGCGCGCCGCTCGGCTCGCTCCTGCGCGCCAAGCTCGAGGCGCATCCGTGGAACGAGGCCGGCCCGGTGTTCCTGCCGCCGGAGGCGCCCGGCGCCGCGAAGCCCGTGGCGCAGCCGAAGGCCGCCGCTGCCGCGGGCGCCGCCGGCGCAGCGGCGCCCGCCCCCCGCGCCGCGCCCGCGCCCAAGGCCGTCCCGACGAACGGCGTCCCCGCGCCTGCCGCCGCCGCCGCGGCCGACCCGGTGCCCGCCGCCGAGAAGCCCGTCACCCCGAACCCCGAGACGAAGTGAGGACGCGACCGTGAGATCGAACGCAGGAAAGCTCGTCGCCTGGGGAGTCGCCGTGGCGCTGGTCGCCGCGTTCGCCGCCTACATGACGACGCAGGTCATCCGGCCCGCGGCGGAGGCGAGCCCGCTGCCCACCCCCGGCGCGCTGACGCTGCCCGACATCGTCTTCTACGTGCTCGCCGCCCTGACCGTGGCCGGCGCGGCGGGCGTCGCCCTCTCGCGCAACATCCTCTACTCCGCCCTGGGGCTCCTCACGGCGCTCCTCGGGGCGGGCGGCCTCTACGTCTTCCTGTCGGCGGACTTCGTCGCCATCACCCAGCTGCTCATCTACATCGGCGGCGTGCTGGTGCTCGTGCTGTTCGCCGTGATGCTCACGAGCCGCATCACCGACGTCAAGGTGTCGAACGCGAGCTTCGGGCCGTTCGGCGGCGTCCTGCTCTTCGTCGCGGTGGCGCCGGTCCTCCTCGCCGTCGCGCTGCTCACGCCCTGGGCCGCCCGCGAGCCCGGACCGCTCGCGCCGACGACCGCCGCCATCGGCAACGCGTTCCTCACGCGCTGGCTGCTGCCCTTCGAGGTCGCGTCGATGGTGCTCCTCGCGACGCTGATCGGGGCGGTCGTCATCGCGCGCAAGGAGCTCAAGGCCGACTGAAGGCCGGAGACCCCATGATCTCGCTCACTCACTTCCTCGTCGTCGGTGCGCTGCTCTTCACCCTCGGCCTCGTGACGGTCGCCACCCGTCGCAACGCCGTCGGCATCCTGATGGGCGTCGAGCTCATCCTGAACGGCGCCAACGTGAACTTCGTGGCCTTCAACCACTACGTGACCGGCGGCGTGACCGGACAGGTGTTCGCGCTCTTCGTCATCGTCCTCGCGGCGGCGGAGGCCGCGGTGGGCCTCGCGATCGTCCTCTCCATCTTCCAGACGTTCAAGACCATCGACGTCCGCCACGCGGACCTCATGCGAGAGTAACGATGGAACACGCGAACCTTCAGGTGGTCGGCCACGCGGCCGAGGAGCTCGGCCGGCTGGCCGTGCACCACGTCTCGTACCTCTGGCTCATCCCGCTGTTCCCGCTCGTCGGCGCGGCCATCAACGCGCTCGTCGGGTGGAAGCTGCAGCGGATGTTCGGCAAGAAGATCGTCCACCGCATCGCCGTCACCGCGATGCTCGCGGCGTTCGCGGTGGCGCTGCGGGCGTTCTGGCAGATCCTCCACCTCCCCGCCGAGGAGCGCTTCCTCCAGGACACGCTCTGGAACGTGCTCACCGCCGGGCGCGTGACGGTGGATCTCGCGTTCGCGCTCGACCCGCTCTCGATGATGATGACCCTCGTCGTCACGGGGATCGGGACGCTCATCCACGTCTTCTCCATCGGCTACATGGCCGACGAGCCGGCGTACTGGCGGTTCTTCTCGTACCTGAACCTGTTCATCTTCGCGATGCTGCTCCTCGTCATGGGGGACAACTTCGCGGTGATGTTCTTCGGGTGGGAGGGCGTCGGCCTCGCGAGCTACCTGCTCATCGCCTTCTGGTACACGGATCCGGAGAAGGCCAAGGCCGGCATGAAGGCCTTCGTGGCGAACCGCTTCGGCGACTTCGGCTTCATCGCCGGCCTCCTGCTCCTGTTCTGGGCCCTCGGCGGCGCGTGGACGCCGCGGGACGGCGGCCTCCTCCGCAACACGGACTACCAGCCGGCGGCCGAGCTCAACGCGGTCGCCCCCGCCGCGACCGCGGCCGAGGCGGACGCGCTCGCACCGCGCGTCGAGGGCGTGAAGGTCGGCCCGACGCTGAACTTCCGCGAGCTGCGCGACCAGGTCGTCATCGAGGCGACCGGCGTGAAGGAGCGGCTCGTCCACACGCACATCTGGGGCGTCTCGATCCTCGCGCTCATCGGGATCCTGCTGTTCGTCGGCGCGATGGGCAAGAGCGCCCAGCTGCCGCTCTACGTGTGGCTCCCGGACGCGATGGCCGGCCCCACCCCGGTCTCCGCCCTCATCCACGCGGCGACCATGGTCACCGCCGGCGTCTACATGGTGGCGCGCCTCAACTTCCTCTTCGCGCTCTCGCCGTCGGCGATGGGCTGGGTCGCGCTCATCGGCGCGGCGACGGCGATCTTCGCCGCCTCGATCGGCTTCTTCCAGTACGACATCAAGAAGGTCCTCGCCTACTCGACCGTCTCGCAGCTCGGCTTCATGTTCATCGGCGTGGGCGTGGGCGCGTACTGGGCCGGCACCTACCACCTCCTCACCCACGCGTTCTTCAAGGCGACGCTCTTCCTCGGGTCCGGCTCCGTCATCCTCGGCTGCCATCACGAGCAGGACATGCGGAAGATGGGCGGGCTGAAGAAGTACATGCCCATCACCCGCTGGACGTACCTCCTCGCCTGCATCGCCATCGCCGGGTTCCCGGTGATGAACGGCTTCTACTCGAAGGACGAGATCCTCTTCAAAGCCTTCACGAGCCGTCACCTCGAGCTGTTCGGGGTCGCGACGCCGTGGCTCGGGCCCGCGATCTTCGTCATCGGCATCGTCGCCGCGACCGGCACCGCCTTCTACATGTACCGGTCGTACTACATGACGTTCACCGGCGAGTACCGCGGGAACTCGGGCCACCACGACGAGCACAACGTCGACCCGCACGCCGCCGTCGCGGCGAAGTCGTCGGCGCTCTCGCACTCCGTCCACGCGGACGACGGCGCGGCGCACGCGTTCGGCGCGACGTCGCACGCGCCGGCGCACGGCGCCCTCGCCGACACGCCCGTCCACGCGGCGGCCGTCCACGCCCACGGCGCGCACGGCCACGACGCGGGTCACGCGACGGCGCACGACGACGACGCGGCGCACGGCCACGGGCACCACGGCGGCACGCCGCACGAGTCGCCCTGGACGATGACGCTCGTCCTCGTGCTCCTCGCGGCGGGCTCGTTCCTCACCCTCTTCCTCGGCATCCCGACGCTCTGGAGCCACGCGGCCCCCGCCCTCGAGCACTGGCTCGAGCCCGCGCTCCCCGCCGTGGAGGTCGCGAGCTGGCGGTTCCACGAGGTGCCGCACGCGCTGGAGTGGATGTTCCAGGGCATCGGCGTCCTCGCGGCGACGGTCGGCTGGGTCGCCGCCCGCGCGCTCTACAAGGACGGCAAGAGCGAGGTCCCCGCCCGCCTCAAGGCCCGCTTCGAGGGCGCCTGGACGGTCGTCTACAACAAGTACTACGTGGACGAGCTCTACGCGTTCGCCGTCCTCCGCCCCGCCGTCTCCTTCGCCCGCGCGCTGAGCCGCTTCGACGGCACGGTCATCGACGGCCTCGTGAACTTCGTCGGCGCCGTCGGCCGCACCCTCGGCCGGCTCGACGCCGCCATCGACAAGTACCTCGTGGACGGGCTGGTGAACGCGGTGGCGCAGGCCACGTGGGGCATCGGCCGCCAGATGCGGCACGTCCAGACCGGCCGGATCCAGACGTACCTCTACGGCGCGCTCGGGGGCGCGCTCGTCGTGGTCCTGCTGAACTTCCTCATCTCGTAGCGCCAGGAGAGCCGAGCACATGTTCCTGAACCCGGGCAACGTCCTCAGCTGGGCCACATTCTTCCCGCTCGCCGGAGCGGCCGCGATCGTCGTCCTGCTCGCGGTCCGTTACGTCGCGAACCTCCCCAAGAAGCTCGTCGACGACGGCGCGCGCCTCATCGCGCTGCTCGCCAGCGGGCTCTCGCTCGTCGCGGCGGTCGCCGCGTGGCGCATGTACGATCCGACCGACACGGGCGTGCAGCTCACGCACCACTTCGTGTGGATCCGCTCGTTCAACATCGAGTACTTCGTGGGCACGGACGGGCTCTCGATCTCGATGGTGCTCCTGTCCGGGCTCATCTCCTTCGTCGCGACCATCGCGTCGATGCCGTGGTGGTCGGGCGCCAAGGCCGCCGAGATGGCCGGCATGGTCGAGCACGACCACGGCCACGGGGACGACGCCCACCACCCGAAGCACTTCTCGGTGCGGATGGTGCCCGGCTACATGGTCATGCTGCTGCTCCTGCAGACCGGCATGATGGGCACCTTCGTCGCCCTGGACATGTTCCTCTTCTACGTGTTCTGGGAGGTCATGCTCCTGCCGATGTACTTCCTCATCGGCGTGTGGGGCGGGCCGCGCAAGGAGTACGCGGCGATCAAGTTCTTCCTCTACACCCTCGCCGGCTCCGTGCTGATGCTCCTCGCGATCATCGGCATCTACTACAACAGCGCGCCGGCGATGCTCGCGGACGGGACCCTCTCCTCCGGGCACACGTTCAACATCATCGAGCTCGGCCGCCAGGCCGCGAAGGGCCAGTTCCTCAACGCGGCGCCCATCCTCGGGATCGCGTTCACGAAGCTCGCCTTCGTCGCCCTCTTCATCGGGTTCGCGATCAAGATCCCGATGTTCCCCTTCCACACCTGGTTGCCCGACGCGCACGTCGAGGCGCCGACGCCGATCTCCGTCATCCTGGCCGGCGTGCTCCTGAAGATGGGCATCTACGGCATCCTCCGCTTCAACTACCCCATCCTCCCCGACGCGACCGCGTGGGCCGCGCACGCGATGGCGGTCTTCGGCGTCATCAACATCGTCTACGCCGCGTTCGTCTGCCTCGGGCAGAAGGACCTGAAGAAGCTCATCGCCTACTCGTCCGTCTCGCACATGGGCTTCTCGCTGCTCGGCATGGCGGCCATGACGCCCGCCGGCATCTCGGGCGCGGTGCTGAACCTCTTCACGCACGGCATCATCAGCCCGATGCTGTTCCTCATCGTGGGCGTGATCTACGACCGCGCCCACCACCGTGAGATCGAGAAGTTCGGCGGCCTCGCCTCCGAGCTCCCCGAGTACACCGCGATCATGGGCCTCGCGTTCTTCGCGTCGCTCGGCCTCCCCGGCCTCGCCGGCTTCATCGCCGAGTTCATGGTCTTCACGGGCGCGTTCCCGGTGTTCACCGGCTACACGATCATCTCGGCGACCGCCGTCATCATCACCGCCGCGTACTACCTGTGGGCGATCCACCGGATGTTCCTCGGCAAGCTGAACCCCGTCTACAAGGGGTATCCGGACCTCAACTGGCGCGAGCGCATCTCGCTCTACCCGCTCGCCGCCATCGCGATCGTCCTCGGCTTCTACCCGCAGGCGATCCTCGGGGTCATCAACCGCAGCCTGCACCTCATCATCCAGAACATCCGGCCGCTGTAGGCCCGGAGCGAGACCGTGATGGACTCCTTCCTCCCTCTCGTCGACGAGAACCTGCGCTCCGCGCTCTGGTTCCGGCCGGAGATGGCGCTCACGTTCGGGACGCTGATCCTGTTCGTGCTCGACGTCGTCTTCCGCCGGAGCGCGGCGCGGGTCGCGCTCCTCTCCGCCGCGGCGCTCGCCGTCCTCGCAGCGGCGGCGGGGCTCCTCGCCATCCAGCCGCCGGACGCCCAGTCGCTGTTCAACGGCATGCTCGCGAACGACGCGTTCGCCATCTTCTTCAAGTGGCTGTTCCTCGCGGCGGGGGCGCTCACCGTCGTCATCGCCGCGCAGGGGCGCGACTTCCCGCCCGAGCGCATCGGCCAGTTCTTCGCGCTGCTCATGGCGATCGTGCTCGGGATGTTCATGATGGCGAGCGCGACCGACCTGCTCATGGTCTACCTCTCCCTCGAGCTCGTCTCGATGGTGAGCTACGTCCTCGCGGGCTTCCGCAAGGGCGACCGCAAGGCCGCCGAGGGCTCGCTGAAGTACGTCATCTACGGCGGCGTGGCCTCGGGGGTCATGCTCTTCGGCATGAGCTACCTGTACGGCCTCACGGGCACGACGAGCCTCCACGCGGTCGGCGCCCAGCTGCAGGGGATCCAGGCCGGCTCGGCCGTCTCGGTCGCGGCGACGCGCATCGCGCTCGTGGTCTCCATCGTGTTCGTCACCGCCGGCGTCGGCTACAAGGTCGCCGCGGTGCCGTGGCACATGTGGTGCCCGGACGTGTACGAGGGCGCGCCCACGCCGTTCACGGCGTTCCTCTCCGTCGGCCCGAAGGCCGCGGGCTTCGCGCTCGCGATCCGGATCTTCAACACCGCGCTCGCCGGCCCCGCCTCGCCCGCCACCGGCTTCGCCGTGGCGCTCGCCGGGATCCCCTGGCCCGCCGTCATCGGGGTCGTCTCCGCCGTCACGATGACGCTCGGCAACTTCACCGCGCTCGGGCAGACGAACCTGAAGCGGCTCCTCGCCTACTCGTCCATCGCGCACGCGGGCTACACGCTCATGGGCCTCTCCACGGTCTCCGACCGCGGCGTGCAGGCCGTCATGATCTACATGCTCGTGTACCTCGTCATGAACGTGGGCGCGTTCCTGGTCGTGATCCTCGTCGCCGAGGCGACCGGCTCGGAGTCGATCCTCGACTACCGCGGCCTGTCCAGGCGCCACCCGGTCGCGGCGGTGGCGTTCGCGATCTTCCTGTTCTCGCTCACGGGGCTCCCGCCGTTCGCCGGGTTCGCGGGCAAGTGGTACCTGTTCTACGCGGTCTTCGAGCGGATCGACGGGCCTGGCGGAGGCTGGTACGCGTGGCTCGCGCTCATCGGCGCGCTCAACACGGCGGTCTCGCTCTACTACTACGTGCGCGTGGTGCGGGCGATGTTCATCGACGCGCCGTACACGGCCGACGCGCCGGCCATCCGCGCGCGCCCGGGCTACCAGCTGCTGCTCGGCGGGTTCTCGCTGGCCATCCTGGTGTTCGGGATCTGGTGGACGCCCATGATCCGCTGGACGCAGGCGTCGCTGCAGCTGTTCCGCGGGTAGGCGACCCCCGCAGCGCGCCGCGGCGAGCGGCCCGACCGGTTCCAGCCGGTCGGGCCGTTCTCTTTTCGCGTCCCGCGCGGGCGCCGCCCTCTAGGGCCTGCGAGCCTCGAGGCGCGCGAGGTCCGCCGCGCTCATCGTGACGTCGCCGAAGTGGCGGTCCGGCGAGATCTGCGGTCCGTGGAAGTCGGACCCCGCGGTGGGCACCAGGTCGAGCGCCTCGGCCGCGCGGCGGTACTTCTCGCGCACCGACGGGTTGTGGTCGGCGTGCAGCACCTCGACGCCCTCGACGCCGAACGCGCGCAGCCGCTCGAGATCCCCGCGCTCCAGCCCCGACACGCCGGGGTGGGCGACGGTGGTGGTCCCGCCCGCGGAGCGCACGAGCCGCACGGCCTCCTCGGCGTCGAGCCGGTAGCGCTGGACGTACGCCGGCCGGCCTTCGCCGAGGAAGCGGTCGAACGCCTCCTTCACGTCCACGACCGCCCCCGTCTCCACGATCGCCCGCGCCACGTGCGGCCGACCGATCGTCTTGCCGCCGCTGTACTTCTCGATGTCGTGGACCTGCAGCCGCACGCCGAGCGTGGAGAGCTTCTTCACGATCTGCTCCATGCGGGTGCGTCGCTGGTCCGCCAGGAAGTCCTCGAAGCGCCTCAGGGCCGCGTCCGCCGGGTCCACGAAGTGCCCGAGGAGGTGGATCTCGCGCCGGTCGAGGAACGCGGAGAGCTCGATCCCGGGCACGAAGCGGAGGCCGAGGCGCTCCGCGGCCTCGTTCGCCGCGGGCAGGCCCGCCACCGTGTCGTGATCGCAGAGCGCCCAGACCTTCACGCCGGCCGAGGCGGCGCGCGCCGCGACGTCGCCTGCGGCGAACTGCCCGTCGGACGCGAGGCTGTGCGAGTGCAGGTCGATGAGTCCGTCGGCGGTCGGCCCAGCCATGAAATGTCCACCTCGTGCGTGCTACAATATCGACTTCAAGCACAGCGCGCTCGGCGGGAGAGGTGGCGCGCGGGGAAGGCCTCGATGCAGCACGTACTGCGTATCTCGCGGAAGATCGATTACGGGCTCCGGGCGATGATCTACCTCGCCTCGATCCCGCAGGAGTCGGTGGTGCCCTTCCGGGAGATCGCGCGCCAGATGGACGTACCGGAGGACTTCCTCGCGAAGATCCTGAAGACCCTCGTCGACCAGAGCCTCGTGAAGTCCACGCGCGGCCCGCACGGCGGCTACGCCCTCGCGCGCTCGCCGAACGAGATCAGCTTCCTCGACGTCATCGAGGCGGTGGAGGGGCCGGTCGCCCTGAACGTCTGCCTCGACGGCGAGGACGCTTGCGGTCACTCGACCGCGTGTACCATGGTCTCGGTCTGGCGCCAGGGGCAGGAGCGGATGCTCGACGTCTACCGGCAGGCGAAGCTCGTCGAGCTCGCCTTCAAGCCGGCCGACGACGGCCAGATCGGCCTCGTCCAGCCCCAGCGCCAGTCGTCGGCGCGCGAGGCAGGATCTAGCGGGGACTGCGTCCCCGCCCCAGCGGCGGAGCCGCCGGGGCCCCACCCCTGCTCGGCGGGTCCCGTGAGCCGTCGCGACGGGGTACTCCTCCCTGCTGGCGACATGGCCGCGCCCGCCTCCAGACCGCTGTTCCTTGACGCTCCCCGCGGCGGTCGATAACTTCCGCGCCCGCCATGGCCCAGAACTCCAAGGTTCTCCGGAAGAAGTACCTCTCCCGTCCGCCCGTCGAGCCGATGCGCCTCAGGCCGGGGATGTCGGTCGAGGATCTCGTCGACGTCTATCGCCGCGCGGGCGCCTTCAACGGCGGCCGGCTCGCGGAGGGCTGCGACCTGTTCGGCCGGATGATCGACTCGGGCGCGACGATCGCGCTCACCGTCACCGGCGCCATGGCGCCCGCGGGGGTGGGCGGCGCGATCCAGGCGATGATCGAGGCGGGCTTCGTGGACCTCGTCATCTCCACGGGCGCGAACCTGTACCACGACCTCCACTTCGCGCTGAAGCTGCCGGTCGTCCAGGGCCACTTCCACGTGGACGACAAGGAGCTGTACCAGGCGGGCATCGAGCGCATCTACGACGTGTTCATCACCGAGGATTCGCTCCTCGACACCGACGCCTTCGTGCGCGAGGCGCTCGAGAAGGCGCCCAAGGCGCTGCGCGCCCGCATCTCCACGCCGCAGCTCCACCACTACCTCGGCCAGCTCGTGAACCAGCAGGCGCCGCTGCCGGAGAAGAGCTGGGTCGCGACCGCCGCCCGGTACGACGTCCCGGTGTTCACCTCCTCGCCGGGCGACTCCTCGATCGGCATGAACGTCGCCGCCATGAAGCTCCGCGGCGGCGAGACCACGATCGACCCCGACCTCGACGTCCTCCAGTCGACGGCCATCGTCTACGACGCCAAGGTGAACGGCGTCGTCATCCTCGGGGGCGGCTCGCCCAAGAACTTCTACCTGCAGACCCAGCCGACCCTCTGGCAGATCCTCGACCTCAACCGCGGCGGCCACGAGTACGTCCTGCAGATCTCGACGGACTCGCCGCAGTGGGGCGGCCTCTCGGGCGCGACGCCCTCCGAGGCGATCAGCTGGGGCAAGGTGCAGGCGAACATGATGAAGAACCACGTCGTGGTCTACTCGGACACGACGATCGCAGCGCCGCTCGTGTTCGCGTACGCGCTCGCGACGCGCAAGAAGCGCAAGCCCAAGCGGCTCTTCAAGCGCCTCCCGGACATGTACGAGACGCTCCGCAAGGCCCACGTCAAGAAGCACCCGGGCTCGGACGCGCTGCCGGAGATGCGCGACTCGGGCAAGGCGAAGTCCGTCGGCCCTGGCCGCGCGCTGCCGCGCCGTTAGACGTCCTCCATGTCCTTCGACCCCTCCGCCGCCGCCCAGCCGGGCTCCGGCGTCTTCGGCCTCCCGCACTCGGAGGAGGACGCCGGCGTCGTCCTCGTGCCCGTGCCGTTCGAGGCCACCACCTCCTACGGCGGCGGCACGAACCGCGGCCCCGAGGCGATCCTGTCGGCGAGCCGGCAGGTCGACCTGTTCGACGTGGAGACCGGCCGCCCCTACGAGGCCGGGATCCACATGCTCGAGGTGCCCGCGGCCATCGCCCGGCTCGACGAGGAGGCGCGCGCCGCCGCGGCGCCGGTGATCGCAGCCGGGGGCGTCGTGCAGGGCCGGGACGACCTCGCCCGCGCCGCCCAGGCGGTGGATCGGGCGTGCGAGCAGGTGAACCGGTGGGTAGAGGAGCGCGTCGAGGGCCTGCTCGTGCGGGGCAAGCGCGTCGGCCTCGTCGGCGGCGACCACTCCACGGCGCTCGGCTGCATCGCCGCCCACGCGCGCCGCCACCCCGGGCTCGGCGTCCTGCACGTCGACGCCCACGCCGACCTGCGGGTCGCCTTCGAAGGCTTCACTTACAGCCACGCCTCGGTGCTCTACAACGCGGCGGAGCGCTGCCCGGACATCGGGCGGATCGTGCAGGTGGGGCTGCGCGACCTGTCGGAGGAGGAGCACGCGTACGCCGGCCGGTCGGGCGGGCGCATCGTGCAGCACCACGACGCGCAGCTCGCCCAGGCCCGCTTCGACGGCGAGCCGTGGACGGCCACTGTCCGGCGCATCCTGGAGCCGCTCCCGCGCGACGTCTACGTGTCCTTCGACGTGGACGGCCTCGATCCGACGCTCTGCCCGCATACGGGCACGCCCGTGCCGGGCGGGCTCTCGTTCCAGGAGGCGACGGCGCTCGTCGGCGGCATCGTGCGGAGCGGCCGGCGCATCGTCGGCTTCGACCTCGTGGAGGTCGCCCCCGATCCGGACGGCGGCGAGTGGGACGGCAACGTCGGCGCGCGCCTGCTCTACAAGCTCGTCGGCTGGATGCTCCGCTCGCAGGCGGCCTGATCCTCGGACGGGCGAGGCCCTGACGCGGAGCGCCGTCGCGCCTCCGCGCCGCTCGGGGTTGCGCGCGGCGGCCCCCGGGCCGACCGTTCCGGTGTGAAGCCGCCCCAGCCGCTCCGCCTGGACGAGCGCCCAGCCATCCCCACGCCGCGCGACATCGTCGAGCGGCTCTCCCGGTTCGTCGTCGGCCAGGAGCGCGCCAAGCGCGCGCTCGCGAGCGCCGCGTACAACCACCTGAAGCGCACCGCCCTCCGGCGCACGCGCCGGCAGGTGCCCATCCGCAAGTCGAACGTGCTGCTCATCGGCCCGACCGGCTGCGGGAAGACGCACCTCGCGCGGAACCTCGCGCAGATCCTCGACGTCCCCTTCCACGTGGCCGACGCCACGGAGTTCACCGAGGCCGGGTACTACGGCAAGGACGTCGAGCTGATCATCACGGAGCTGCTCGCGAAGGCGGGGCACGCCGTCGAGGAGGCGCAGCGCGGGATCGTCTTCATCGACGAGGTGGACAAGATCGCCCGGCGGACGCAGGGGCACCGCAGCGGCGTCGGCTCGCGCGACATCGGGGGCGAGGGCGTGCAGCAGGCCCTCCTGAAGCTCCTCGAGGGGCGCGAGGTCACCGTCCCCCTCGACGCCGCTCCGCACTGGTCTCGCCAGGAGGCGATCCCGGTCGACACGACCGACGTGCTCTTCGTCTGCGCCGGGACGTTCACGGACGTCTTCGCCTACGCGGCCGAGGGGCGCGGCCTCGGCTTCGGCGCGCGCGACGGCCGCCGGCGCGCGGCGCGGGCGATCCGCCAGAAGGACCTCCTCGAGTACGGGATGCTCGCCGAGTTCCTCGGGCGGCTGCCGGTCGTCGTCCAGCTGGACGAGCTCTCGCAGGAGGAGCTCCTCGCCGTCCTCACCGGTCCGCCCGACGCGATCGTGCGCGAGGTGAAGGAGCTGCTCTCGGCCGACGGCGTCGAGCTGGCGTTCACCGACGGGGCGCTGAGGGAGATCGTGCGGTTCGCGACGGACCGCGGGCTCGGCGCGCGCGGCCTGCGCGGCGTCGTCGAGGAGGTCGTCGCCGATCTGCTCTTCGAGGCGCCGGAGCGGCGCGGCACGCGCGCGACGGTCGACGCGGCCTGGGTCCGGCGTCGCGTGGACAGGATCGACCCGGCGACGCTCCACTGAGGGACCTCAGCGCCGCTCGGGCTCGCCCTCCCCGCGCGTCCGGAACCGCTCGAGCGTCCTCGCGCCGTCCGGCGCGACGCGCTCGACGAGGTCGTACCGCCCCGCGAGATCCACGAGCTGGCTCGAGCGCAGCGCCCGCGCGAGCCCCTCGGGAGCGAGGCGGCCCGCGAGGGCGAGGATCGAGAGCAGCACCCAGGCGCCGAGCGCGCCCTTCACGCCGCCGAGGAGCGCGCCCAGCCCGCGGTCGGCAGGGCCGCGCACGGCGCGCGCGGCCGCGGTGCCGCGCAGCAGCGCGCCGCCGACGAGCGAGATCAGCGCGGAGACGCCGAGGAACAGGAACGTGGGCGCGACGACGCGCGCGACGGGGGCGGACGCGAACCGGCCGAGGCCGGCCGCCACGGGCACGGCCAGGTGGTGCGCGGCGAGGCCTCCGGCGGCCACCGCCGCGAGCTGGACCAGCTGCCGGAGGGCCCCCGACGACGCGCCCAGCACGGCGGCGAGCGCCACCGCCGCGAGCGCCGCGAGATCGATCGTCGTGCCGGTCACTTGATCTTGAAGGCGTCGCCCTTCGCGCGCCCCCTGTCGAGCTCGCGCTGCACCGTGGCGAGCTGTTCCTTGAAGCGGGCGTTCTCGGGCTCGTACATGAGCGCGCTCTTCAGCGCGCGCTCCGCGCCCTCGAGGCGAGCGGCCTCGATCTCGACGAGCGCCGCCGCGTAGAACTTCCGGCCGTTCGGCGTCTGCCCGAGCTGCTCCTCGAGCTTCCGCTTCTGCTCGTCCTTCACCGCGGCCTCCTCGACCTCGGTGAAGCGCAGCTTCGCGGCGCGGTCGGGCCCGGAGACGTCGGCCTGGTAGCGCGCGCGCTTCCGGTCGTCGCGGAGCACCGTGTACGCCTCGTTGATGCGCCGGTAGATCCGGCCGACGAGGTCGCGCAGGGCGGCGTTGGGGAACGCGGCGAAGCGGTCCGGGTGGTACGCGCGCGACTCGCGGTAGTAGGCGGCCTTGATCTCCGCGGGCGTGGCGCCCTGCGGGAGCTTCAGGATCGCGAAGTAGTCGAGCTGATCCAGCGCGCCGGCCAGCGTCTCCACCTCGATGAGGAACTGGGCGTCCATCGTCTTGCCTCCGTCGGCCTAGGCGCGCGGGCCGTGGGCGAGCTCGAGCTCGGCGTTGTGGTCGATCGCCGCGCGGAGGTCCTGCTCCGAGAGCCCCGACGAGAGGCTGATCGTGGTGGAGGTGCGCTGGCCCGTCTCGAGGTCCGCGGCGGAGACGTTGACGATGCCGTTCGAGTCGATCTCGAACGTCACCTGGATCTGCACCGCGCCGCGCTGCGCCACCCGGAAGCCCTTGAACTCGAACTCTCCGAGGAGCTCGCAGCCCTCCGCGCGGTTCGACTCCCCCTGGTAGACGCGGATCTTCACGCGGTCCTGGCCGTCGCGGCTCGTCGTGAAGGTCTTCGACTTCTCGATGGGGATGGGGGTGTTCTTGTCGATGATCTTCTCGGTGAAGCCGCCCACGGTGCCGACGCGGAGCGACAGCGGGGTCACGTCGAGCAGGTAGCTCGCCTGGCCGTGCTCGGCGGCGTTCCGGTTCAGGAGCGCGTGCGCCTGCAGCGCGGCCCCGAGGGCGACCGCCTCGTCGGGGTCGATCCCGGACATCGGCTCCTTCTGGAAGTAGTGCCGGACGCTGTTGCGGACGATCGGCAACCGCGTCGGGCCGCCGACCAGGATGACCGCGTCGACGTCACCCGCGGTGAGCCGCGCCGACTGGAGCGCCTCGTCGCAGACCTTGAAGGTGCGCTGGACGAGATCCATGACCATCCGGTTGAACTGGTCGGTGGTGAGCTTGCCGCGCAGGTCGAGCACCTCGCCCTCCGGCGACTGGCAGATCCCGGGGACGTGGATGCTCGCCACCCCGTCCCGCCCCACCTCGATCTTCGCGCGCTCGCCCGCCTCCTTCAGCATCTGCAGGCAGAACTTGTTCTGCCGGAGGTCGAGCCCGTGCCGCGCGAGGAAGTCGTCCGCGAGCCACGTCATGATCCGGTCGTCGAAGTCGTCGCCGCCGAGGTACGTGTCGCCCGCGGTCGAGAGGACCTCGAAGACGTCCTTGCCGATCTCGAGGATCGACACGTCGAACGTGCCGCCGCCGAGGTCGTAGACGCAGATCTTCTGGGAGATGTCCCGGCCGAACCCGTAGGCGAGCGCGGCCGCGGTCGGCTCGTTGATGATGCGCAGCACCTCGAGGCCGGCGATGCGGCCCGCGTCCTTCGTCGCCTGGCGCTGGTTGTCGTTGAAGTACGCCGGGCAGGTGATGACGGCCTTCTTCACGTCGCGCCCGAGGGCGGTCTCGGCGATCGCCTTCATCTCCTTCAGGACGAGCGCCGAGACCTCCGGCACGGCGAGGTCGCGGTCGCGCACCTGCAGGCGGACCGCGTTGTTCGGCCCCTCCACGATCCGGTACGGCATCACCGCCTGCGCCTTCTTCACCTCGTCGGAGAAGAAGAAGCGCCCGATGAGCCGCTTCGCCGAGTACACGGTGCTCTCGGCGTTCGTGATGATGTTCTTCTTCGCGTCGTTCCCGACGAGGACGGAGCCGTCCTCGAGGAAGGACACGACCGAGGCATGCGTGCGGTCCCCCCACTCGTTCGGGAGTACCTGCGGGGACGCGCCGGCCTGGGTGACGGCGGCGACGGCGCTGTAGCTGGTTCCGAGATCGATTCCGACCGCGATGTCGTCGCTCATGGATGTTGTCCAGCGGTTTCGCCGGGTTAGCGCATCCTAGCGGCGGCTTCGACAGGCTGTCAAACGAGCGACCCCCCCCTCGTGTGGGCGTTCGGCGACCGACGCCGGCCCCGAGGCGCGCCCCCGGTTATTACTGTTTCGAGTGGCGAGGTGATCTCTCGCCGCAGGGTTCGTCGACCCGAGGAGAACGGATACATGGGCGCGCTCGTCGCGGTCCTTCAGACCGATGACAGCTTGCTCCGGTGCCAGCTGGAGCGGCTCAGGTCGCACGTGTCGCTGCAGGGCGAGGGGGACACCCTCCCGCTGGCCTACGGCTTCGGCTACTACACGGCCGGGAACGTGCTGCTCGGGAAGCGTCCGTCGGGGGCGACCGCTCCGCTCTCCCTCCCCGAGCTCGTGGGGAAGGTCGACTCGGAGGCGCTGCTCGTCCACGCACGCCTCTCGTCCGGCCTCGCCTCCAAGGACGAGAACACCCAGCCGTTCCGCTACCGCCGCTGGCTCTTCGCGCACGCGGGGACCGTCGCGGGGTGGGAGGGTATCCGCCCCAGGCTCCTCTCGGCGATCCCCGACCACCTCCGCCGGCAGATCGCGGGGGAGAGCTCCTCCGAGCACGCGTTCATGCTGTTCGCGAAGCACCTCAAGGACGACGGCCGCCTCGACGACCTCGACCTCGACGCGGCCACCGCGGGCCGCGCGCTCGCGCGGACGGTGCGTCAGCTCGAGGCGTGGGCGCGCGAGGCGGGGGAGCAGAAGGCGAGCCGGCTCGTGTTCGTGGCGACGAACGGGCGGATCATGGTCGCGACGCGCCGGGGAGGACCGCTCTTCTACGCGCTCTACGAGGGCATCGTCCCGTGCCCCCTCGACGAGATCGGCCTCGACACGCCCGAGAGCGACCCGCGCGTGCGGCCGCACCGGCGGGTGAAGGCGGTGGCGTTCGCCACGCGGCTCCTCGCCCCCAACGGCTTCATCGAGGTCCCGGAGGGGAGCGTCGTCGCGGTGAGCCGCTCCCTGCAGGTGTCGGTGTCGAGCCTCAACGGTCCCTGAACGACAGTTCGAGATTCGCGCCACCTTCGGTGACGCGAATCACGCTGTCGTTCAGGGATGTTCGAACGGGGGCTGCGCCCTGAGGATTCGTCACATCTTCGGCTGCTGACCGGGGGAGCGGCTCTGGTCGGACTAGCGGCGCACCGCGCGCTCCGGCTGGGCATCGACGGGTCGGCACCCGCGCGCGCCGGGAACGCTCCGGGCGGAGCACTGCGGGCGGCAGGGCGGTGAGCGCCACCGGCGGGGGCGCAGGGGTTCGGAAGCCCGGAAGGACGCGAGCGGCGAGTCGACGCTCTAGCCGCGCGGCCATGCGAACCGGTCCTCGGTCCGCTGGAGCTTCGGCCAACTCCGGGGCGCCGCTGGGTCACTGCCCCCACATCCCCAGCTGCATGACGGGACGCAGAGGCGCCACGTCAGCGCGCGAGAGCGGTGTCGGCCTGTCGCTCGCATCGCGGCGGAAGCGATCCATGTGCTCGCGCCCGAAGGTGCTCTCCGCGTGAAGCAGATTGTGGGCTCGGCAGGCGAGCCGAAGATTCTCGACCGTGGGCGGTCCCCCGAGGGCGGCGGGCTGGATGTGGTCGAGCTCGAGCTTCCAGCGGCTGTTGCAGCGGCAGCCGTCCGGGCCGACCCAGGCGCAGCGCCCGCCATCGCGCGTCCACACCGCGCGGCGCACTATCGCCGGGATCGTGGTCCTCGCAGCCGGCGGCTTCCCCGCGGTCTTCTTCGTCGCGGCGGCCTTCGTCGTCCCGGCCTGCTTCGCTCCCTTCGTCTTCCGCTCCGGCGCGACCGCGCCCTTGCGCTTGCCGTGCTTCTGGATGGCGCAGCGGATGGCCTCGTGGAGCACCGCCGCGAGGTCGCCATCCGGGACCTTGTGCGACAGAAGCGACCGGAGCGTCTCGAGGTCCTCCTTGCAGGCGCGGTCGAGGGTGACCCGGAGCGACCAATGCGTCTCCGAGACGGCGAGCGTCTCGGCCCTTCGCTTCGGCTGCGCGACCGTGGGCGGGGGCGCCGGCAGCGAGCCGGCGGTGGGGTCCGGGCCGACGGTCGGCTCAGCAGGGCTGGCCACTGGCGCCGCCTCGGCCCCTGCATCGGACGCCGGGAGCGGTAGCGATGCGCTCGCTGCGGCGGGCGCGCGCTCGGCCAGCTTGCGGACGCCTGCGCGCGGAGCGGTGCGGGCCTGGACGGAGACGACGAGGTGCTCGACCTCGGCCCGCGTCCGGAAGGCGGCGCGAGCGAGGAGATCGTCCACGTTCTCCTCGGTGAGCACCTGGCCGAGGAGCGCCACGGTGGATAGGCAAAGGCGCCCATCCCGCAGCGGAGCCTCGAGGATCGGGAAGCGGCGCAGCACCCGCATCGCCTGGATGCGCCGGCCAGCGGCGCCCTCGCGCAGGTGGAGCGCCTCCAGGCAATAGGCCCAGAGGGACGCATGGCCGACCTCGACGAAGGCGCGGCGCCGATCGAACTCGTCGAGGTGCAGGAGGAAGTCGACCTGGACCTTTCGTTCCTCTCCGGCGAGCTCGCGCAGGCGCAGGGCGAGAACGTTCGACTCGAGAGAAGCGGGGGCGAGCGCGGACATGGGGTGACCTCCAGTACACCCTTCGTAACACGCGATTTCCGGAGCTCCGGAGACGCTCCAGGCTCGCGCCTGCGCGGCGTTCTCCGGCGAACCCTCGTCGTTGCCCCAAGGCGATCGGCGCGCGCTTCACGCGCGAGAAGCGTGCGCGAGAGCGGCCCTCCCGCGCCTACTCATATGCCGAGCGCGATTGAAGCGAAAATGCGTCAATGGGAAATGTCTCACCCACCGCATCTGGGACGTCTTGCCTCGTCGCGAGAAGAGCCGCGGCACCGACCGGCACTACCGCTGGCGATAGTTGACACCCAGGGTGAATACGGTCGACTTCCGCGACGCTCCAGGGCGTGCTTCGGGGCGAGCTGCGGAGGCGCCGTCGAGAAGTCCGCGAGCTCCCCGCGCGAAGTCACGCCGTCGCTGGGCCCGGTTTCGATACGGCGAGACGCTCGCCTGCTCCGACGCCTTCCCGCGTTCATCGGGGTCGAGCACGAGCGCTGCGCCGACCCCGTCGATGCCCCGAATCCGCCATGCGCACGGGAGCCGTGGTCGAAATACCCGCCGCTCGTCCGGCGAGTACCCGCACTTGTGACGAATGATGAGGGCTGCGCCCCCGCCCCGCCGAGCGAAGCTCGTCGGGGCCCCACCCCGGCTCGCCGGGTCCCGTGCGCCGCCGCGAGCGGCTTCGCCGCTTCCGCGGCGTCGCCCCGGCGGGCTCGCGTCGCTCGCCTGGCGGCGGCCGACCTGGTCGGCGCTGCCCGCTCTGGCGGACTCGATCCCGGGACGGACGCCGGTCAGACCACGCTCCACGGGCGGGGGACGAAGATCCCCTCCCACACGCCGATGGCGAAGCGGTCGGTCATCCCGGAGAGCCAGTCGATCACGGCCCGCTGCGGCGGATCGCCCTCGCGCGCGACCACGCCGTGCCGCTCGCGCAGCCGCCCGGGATCCTCGACGCACCAGTCGTGGAGATCGCGCAGGATCCGCTGCGCCTTCACGAACTCGTCGTGGACGACGGGGTTCTCGTAGACGCGCGCGTACAGGAAGTCGCGCAGCGCGAGCAGCGCCTCGTGCACGTCCGGCGACATCTCGATGTGGCCGCCCCCGTCCACGTCGGAGCGGCGGATGACGTCGCGGATGAGCGTGCGGTACCGCGAGGTGCCGCCGCCGCCGAGCACCCCGCGGATCGGCGCCGGGACGTCCGCCTCCTCGAAGAGCCCGGCCCGCACGGCGTCGTCGAGGTCGTGGTTCACGTAAGCGATGATGTCGCTGAGCCGGACGATCTCGGCCTCGAGGGTGAGCGCCTTCGCGCCGCTCCCCTTGAGCAGCACGTTCCCCTTCCCCTTCGAGTGGCGCAGGATCCCGTCCCGCACCTCGGCGGTGAGGTTCAGCCCCTGCCCGTCGTTCTCGAGCACGTCCACGACGCGCACCGACTGGATGACGTGGTGGAAGCCGCCCGGCACGACGTCGTTCAGGATGCGCTCCCCGGCGTGCCCGAACGGCGTGTGGCCGAGGTCGTGCCCCATGACCATCGCCTCGACCAGCATCTCGTTCAGCCGGAGCGCGCGGGCGATGGAGCGCGCGACCTGCCCGACCTCGAGCGTGTGGGTGAGGCGCGTGCGGTAGTGATCGCCGCGCGGCGCGAGGAAGACCTGCGTCTTGCCGGCGAGGCGGCGGAAGGCCTTCGAGTGGACGAGCCTGTCCCGATCGCGCTGGAACGAGGGCCGCTCGTCGTCCTCCGGCTCCGGGCGCTCGCGCCCGCGGGACTGCGACGCCCGCGCGGCCCGCGGGTGCAGCGTCCGTTCCTCGAGCTCCTCGAGCATCTCGCGGATGGTCCCGGGCATGCGCCGCTTTCTAGCGCCCGGCCCCCGGCCTGTCACCCGTAGAAGCTCGCCTCCAGCGTCGCGAGGAAGACGTTCGCGAGCGCGTGCACCACGACCGGGGCGACGAGCCCGCCCGTGCGCTCTCGGACCCACCCGAACAGGAGCCCGGGCAGGAAGGTCGCGAGGCGCCAGGGCTCCAGCACCACCAGGTGGCCGAGCGCGAAGAGCGCCTGTGTCCAGAGGAACCCCGCCCCGAGGCGCGCGCCGAGCACCGTGACGCCGCGCTCCGGCGCGGAGCGGGCCCAGCTCGTCTGCATCCAGCCCCGGTAGAAGAGCTCCTCCGGCGCGGCCACGACGAGGAACTGCACCACGACGAGGAGGAGCACGCGCTCCGGGAGCCGCGCCGACAGCCGCGGGGCGATGCCGTACGGCGCGACGACCCGCGCGATCGCCCCGGGCAGGTGCGGGAGCGCCTCCGCGTAGAGCCAGAACAGCGCGGCGAAGACGGGGAACACCACCGCGCAGACGAGGAGCCCCTGCAGCGCGCCCCGGCCGAGCGCGCGCCAGGTGGCGGGGTCCCGCGGGGCGAGGCGGGGGACGCCGTAGGCGGCCCACGGGTCGTGGCGCGCCCGCAGGCGGCCGTCGGGGAGCGCGATGAACAGGAAGGCGGCGACCCCGGCGAGGTTCCCGGCGAGGAGCCCCGACGGCTCGACGTAGGAGAGGAGCTTCGCGAGCGCGAGCCCGCCGACGGCGAGGAGCCAGGTCCGCACGAGCACGCGAGGCGGATCGGGGGCGGGCGTCCTCCGCTGGAGCGGGGCGGCGGTGCGCGGGTCGGCGGACGTCCTCTGCACCGGGCCGGGATCGCACGGGTAGCGCGGAGCGTCAACCCGCCGCGTGTGCGCGCGCGTGCGCCGCGGCGGCGCGAGCGAGCGCCCGCCCTCGCCGCTGCCTCCGGGCCGGTCACCTCCGCCGGGCGGGCCCGCTCCGGTCGGCCGTCGCCCTGGGAGGACCCTATACTCGCCGCATGGATCGGGCCCCCGCCGTCGCCGGGCGGTTCTACACCGCCGAGGCCGCCGCGCTCGCCTCGCAGGTGGACGGGTTCCTCTCGGGCGCGGGCGAGAAGCTCCGCGCGCGCGGCCTCGTCGCGCCGCACGCGGGCTACGTCTACTCCGGCGCGATCGCGGGCGCGGTCTACGCGCGCGTGGAGGTCCCCGCGCGCGTCGTCGTGCTCGGCCCGAACCACACCGGGCTCGGCGCCGGCGCCGCGCTCTGGCCCGCACGCGGCGCGTGGCGCACGCCGCTCGGCGAGGTGCCGGTGGACGCGGAGCTCACCGCGGCGCTCGCCGCCTCCCCCCTCGTCACCCCCGACCCGAGCGCGCACGCGCGCGAGCACGCGCTCGAGGTGCAGGTGCCGTTCCTCCAGCGCGCGCGGCCCGGCGTCACGATCGCCGCGCTCTGCCTCGCGCACCTCGCGCTCGAGGACTGCGTGGCGCTCGGGAGGACCGTCGCCGACGCGGCCTCCGCCGCCGGCGCGCTCGTCGTGGCCTCGAGCGACATGAGCCACTACCTCCCCGCGACGGTCGCGCGGCGCCTGGATCACCGCGCCATCGAGCGCATCCTCGCGCTCGATCCGGAGGGGCTCTACGAGGTGGTCCACGCCGAGGACATCTCGATGTGCGGCGTCGTGCCGGCCACCGTGATGCTCGTCGCCGCGCGGCTCATGGGAGCCTCGCGGGCGGAGCTCGTCCGCTACGGCCACTCCGGCGAGGTGACGGGGGACGACGACCAGGTCGTCGGCTACGCGGGGATCGCGGTGGTTTGACGGGACCGCCGCCGCGGAACGTCAGCGCCGGCGGCCGCGCCGCGCGAGCGCCGCGAGCGCGAGGAGCGCGGAGGCGAGCTCGCCCGCCCCGCCCGCCGACGCGCAGCCGCCGCGCCCCGCCGCCTTCACGGGGGAGGTCCACGTGGCCCCGCCGCGCGGGTAGATGGCGCAGAGGCCCGCCCGGTCGTCGGCGGTGAGGGTGCGCTTCGACACGTCGCCCAGGCTCGCCGCCGGGAACATGACGACCGCCCGGTACGGGCTCGTCCGCGGGTTGCAGTCCGAGTCGCCGAGGTTGCACGGATGGGCGAGGCCGATGAAGTGGCCGATCTCGTGCGTCGCGTTCGACTGGAGGTCCACGTAGGTGCAGCCGCTCTGGTCGTAGAGCGTGCAGGGCGACTGCGCGGTGGGCGTGCACGTGAAGTACCAGCCGTACGGCGGCTGGGTCGCACCAGCGGTGGAGCTGAGCGGGCCGGACTGACCGTCCCAGTCGGCGAACTCGATGTCGGCGTCGTAGATCCGCCCGCTGTTGGCGTCGTGCGTGACGGTGGTGATCGCGATGGTCGCCCGGTCCGCCGGCTGCGCGTCCTCGAAGCAGTCGTAGGTGTTCGCGCACGAGCCGGCGTTCCAGCACGCGTCCGTGCTCGGCGCGACGTCGGAGCACCAGCCCGCGCGGAAGACCACGAGGTTCTCGTTCCGCGAAGCCCGCGGGTCGTAGCCTGCCGTCACGACGTCGGTGGTGCCCTGGTCCACGAGCTGGAGATCGGTGCAGTCCTGCACGGCGCCGGTCCAGGTGCGGAACGCGGCGCGCACCGCCTCCATCGCGGCGGTGTCCGCGTACTGGGAGGTGTCCGCGCACGAGGGGGCGGACGCGGCGCGGCGCGGGTTGATCTGGTAGCCGACCGTCCGCTCCTGCCAGTAGAACGCGGCCCCGTTACCGCTCGTGCTGCGCTCGTAGGCGCGCGCCGCGGGCGGCGCGAGGAGCAGCACCGCGACGGCGGCGGCGAGGCGCACCGCGCGCGCGCTCACCGCGCGCTCCGGACGCGCCGCTCGAGCTCGTCGACGGACATCCGTCCGACCGCGCGCTCCCCCGCGGCGAGGCCGCGCGGCGCGAAGCGTGCGCCCTCGGTGCCGGGCGTCGCCATGCCGTCCTCGACCCGGTACTTCCCGAGCGCGAGGCCGTTCACGCGCCAGGTGTTCCCGCGCCGCCCCGCGAAGACGACGACCTCCTCGCCCTCCTCGAAGGTGGGCGCCGCGTCCACCGTCTGCGCGATCTCGCCGACCTTGCCGCCGGGCACGAGCAGCCTGAGCCGCTCGCCCGGCCGGCCCTTCCACGCGCTCGTCACGCGGACGACGACCTCGGTGACGATGCGCGCTCCGGCCCAGCGCGAGCTCGTGCGCTCGACGACGCCGCGCGCGACGGTCTCGGAGGTGCGCGCGGTCTCCTCGACGCTCGTCTCGAGGAAGGTCGCCGCGCGCGCGGCGCCGGGCGCGCCCGCGAGCAGGGAGGCGAGGAGGAGCGCGGTCGTTGGTTTCATCAGCGCGCGATTCTACCCATGCTAGGTTCCGCCCGCCATGGACACACCCCGCGTTCGCTTCGCCCCGTCTCCCACGGGATACCTGCACATCGGCGGTGCCCGCACCGCGCTCTTCAACTGGCTGTGGGCGCGACGCAACGGCGGCACGTTCGTGCTGCGGATCGAGGACACGGATCGGGAGCGCTCGACGCAGGCGGCGGTGGACGCGATCTTCGACGGCCTGCGCTGGCTCGGCCTCGACTGGGACGAGGGGCCGGACGTCGGCGGCCCGCACGGGCCCTACTTCCAGACGCAGCGCCTCGGGATCTACGCGGAGCACGCGGAGCGGCTCATCCGCGAGGGCAAGGCGTACGCCTGCTACTGCACGAAGGAGACGCTCGACGCCCAGCGCAAGCAGGCCGAGGCCGAGAAGCGCCAGTTCCGCTACCCGGGCACCTGCCGGAGCCTCCCCTACGATCCCTCCCGACCGCACGTCATCCGGTTCCGCGTCCCCGAGACGGGCTCGACGACGTTCGTCGACCTCGTGAAGGGGCCGATCGAGACCTCCCACGAGGTGCTGCAGGACGAGGTGATCCTGCGCGGCGACGGCGTCCCCCTCTACAACTTCGGCGCGGTCGTCGACGACGTGACGATGGGGATCAACCTCGTCGCGCGCGGCGACGACCACGTGAACAACACGGCCCGGCAGATCCTCATGTACCAGGCGCTCGGGTACCCGGTCCCGCGGTTCGCGCACCTGCCCATGATCCTCGGCGCCGACAAGACGCGCCTCTCCAAGCGCCACGGCGCGACGAGCGTCACCGCCTACCGCGACATGGGCTACCTGCCCGAGGCGGTGGTGAACTACCTCGTGCGCCTCGGCTGGTCCCACGGGGACCAGGAGATCTTCACGCGCGACGAGCTCGTCCGGTACTTCGACTTCAAGGACGTGGGCGCCACGGCGGGCGTGTTCAACCCGGAGAAGATGGCCTGGGTGAACCACGAGTGGCTGAAGAAGCTCTCGGACGAGGAGCTCGCGCGGCACGCCCTGCCCCACTTCCTCGCCGCCGGGCTCCCCGCGGCCGATGACGCGAAGCTCCGCCACGTCTGCGCGGTGGCGCGCGAGCGGGCGCGCACCTTCGGCGAGTACGTGCAGCAGTTCCGCTACTTCTACGCGCCGATCACGCTCGACCCCAAGGCGAAGGCCAAGTTCCTGACGGCCGACACGAAACCCATCCTGGAGGCCATCCGCGGCGGCCTCGCCGGCCTGGACGCGCTCGAGACCGAGGCGATCGAGAAGCTCTTCCACTCCGAGGCCGAGCAGCGCGGCCTCGGGCTCGGCAAGATCGCCCAGCCGGTGCGCGTCGCGCTCACCGGCGGCACGGCCTCGCCCGGCATGTACGACGTCGTCCAGATCCTCGGCAAGGAAGAGACGCTGCGCCGCCTCGACGACGCGCTCCGGCTCATCGGCTGAACCCGCCGGGAGCGGCGCGGCACCCTCGCGTTCGCCGGGCCCGCGGGGTCGCCGCAGGGTTGCGGGGCGTGGCGCGCTGCGATACCACCATCGGCCACCATGAGCGACGCCCCGCGCCCCTCGAACTTCCTCGCCGACATCGTCGAGGCGGACCTCCGCGCCGGCAGGAACGGCGGCCGGGTGGTCACGCGCTTCCCGCCCGAGCCGAACGGCTTCCTCCACATCGGCCACGCGAAGTCGATCCTCCTCAACTTCGGCCTGGCCCGGGCGTACGGCGGGCACACCCACCTGCGCTTCGACGACACGAACCCCGTGACGGAGGAGACCGAGTACGTCGAGGCCATCCAGGCGGACGTGCGCTGGCTCGGCTGCGAGTGGGGCGGGCACCTCTACTACGCTTCGGACTTCTTCGAGCGGATGTACGCGTGCGCCGAGCGGCTCGTGCGCGACGGCAAGGCCTACGTCGACAGCCAGACGCAGGATCGGATCCGCGAGCAGCGCGGCAGCTTCGAGCGACCGGGAGTGAACAGCCCGTTCCGCGATCGCCCGGCGGCCGAGAGCCTCGACCTCCTCCACCGCATGCGCGCCGGCGAGCTCCCGGACGGCGCCGCCGTCCTGCGCGCGCGGATCGACATGGCGCACCCGAACGTGCTCATGCGCGATCCGCTGCTCTACCGGATCCGGCACGCGAGCCACCACCGGACTGGCGACCGGTGGTGCATCTACCCGATGTACGACTTCGCCCATCCGCTCGAGGACGCGTTCGAGGGCGTGACGCACTCCATCTGCACGCTCGAGTTCGAGTCCAACCGCGAGCTGTACGACTGGGTGCTCGACAACCTCGGGCCGTGGGATCCGCGCCCCCGGCAGTACGAGTTCGCCCGGCTCTCGCTCGGCTACACCGTGCTCTCGAAGCGCAAGCTCCTGCAGCTCGTGAACGAGCGGCGCGTCTCGGGCTGGGACGATCCGCGCATGCCCACCATCGCCGGGATGCGCCGGCGCGGCGTGACGCCCGAGGCGCTCCGCGACTTCGCCGACCTCATCGGCGTCGCGAAGAACAACAGCGTCGTCGACATCGGCAAGCTCGAGTTCGCCATCCGCGGGGACCTCGAGCGCCGCACCCCGCGCGCGCTCGCGGTGCTGAACCCGCTCCGGCTGGTCGTCGAGAGCTGGCCCGCGGACCGGACCGAGGAGCTGGACGTCCCGTGGTGGCCCGCCGAGCCGGCCCGCGGCGGGAGCCGCAAGGTGCCGTTCGGCCGGGAGCTCCTCATCGAGCGGGACGACTTCTCCGAGGAGCCCCCGAAGGACTGGAAGAGGCTCGCGCCCGGCCGCGAGGTGCGGCTCGCCGGCGGCTACGTCGTGCGCTGCGAGGGCGTGGAGCGCGACGCGTCCGGCGCGATCACCGCGGTGCGGGCGACGCACGATCCGGCCTCGCGCGGCGAGGGCGAGCGGCGCAAGGTCTCCGGCACGATCCACTGGGTCCACGCGACGCGCTCGGTCCCCGCGGAGGTCCGGCTCTACGACCGGCTCTTCGCGGTCGAGCAGCCCGACGCCGAGCCCGACTTCCTCCAGGCCCTGAACCCCGACTCGCTCGTGCTCGCGAAGGGCGCCCGCGTGGAGCCCGCCCTCGCGGACGCGGCGCCGGGGACGCGCTGGCAGTTCCTCCGCCAGGGCTACTTCTTCGTGGACCCGGTGGACTCGCGCCCCGGCGCGCCCGCGTTCAACCGGACGATCACGCTCAAGGACACGTGGGCCGCGCGGACCGCGGTGAAGCCCGAGGCGCGGCGCGCGAGGCGGGAGCCCGCGCCGGCCGGCGGCGCCGAGGGGGCGGGGCCCGGGGCGTCGCGGAAGGCCCGCGCCGAGCTGCGCGCCGAGGCGCGCGCCGCGGACCCGGGGCTCGCCGCGCGCCACGCCCGCTACACGGGGCCGCTCGCGCTCTCCGAGGAGGAGGCCGATCTCCTCTCCGCCGACGCCGCGGTCGCGACCTGGTTCGACGCGGCCGTCGCCGTCCACCCGAACGCACGCTCCGTGGCGCGCTGGCTCGTGAACGACCTCGCCGGTCTCGCGCGCGATCGCGAGCTCGCGTCCCTGCCGCTCCAGCCCGCCGCGTTCGGCCGGCTGGTCGCGCTCGTCGACGCCGGCCGCCTCACCCCGGCGGCGGGCAAGACGCTCCTCGCGGAGCTCGTCGAGCAGGGGGGCGATCCCGAGGCGCGCATGAAGGCGCTCGGCCTCGAGAAGGTGGCCGACCGCGCCGCCGTGGAGGCCGCCGTCGCGCGCGCCCTCGAGGCGCGCCGGGCCGAGGCCGATCGGTACCGCGCCGGAGAGAAGAAGCTCTTCGGCGTGCTGGTCGGCGCCGCCATGCGCGAGACCGGCGGCACCGCCGACGCGGCCCTGGTGCGGAAGGTGCTGGAGGAGAAGCTCGGGTAGCCATGGGAGCCGACGTCGATCCCCTCCCCGTGACGTGCCGCCCCGGCCGTCCCGAGGACGCGGACGCGATCGCCCGCATCTACAACCAGGGCATCGAGGATCGCTCCGCCACGTTCGAGACGCGGCCGCGGATCGCCGCGGAGGTGTCGGAGTGGCTCGTGAACCCGGTCGTCGTCGCGGAGGATGCGGGCGCCGTGCTCGGCTACGGCGCCCTGTTCCCCACGAGCGCCCGCCCCTGCTACGCAGGCGTGCTGGAGCTGTCGGTGTACGTCGCCCGCGACGGGCGCGGGCGGGGCGTCGGACGCGCCCTCGGCGTGGCCCTCCTCCAGGCGGCCGAGGCCGCGGGCGCGTGGAAGGTCGTCGGCAAGATCTTCGTAGAGAACCACGCGAGCGCGTCGCTCTGCCGCTCCCTGGGGTTCCGCGAGGTCGGCGTGCATCGGCGCCACGCGCGGCTCGACGGCGCCTGGCGCGACGTGCTCCTCGTGGAGCGGCTCGTCGGGGACGCTCGCGAGCGTTGAGTCGCGGCGGGAGCGCGGCCGCTCCTCGGCGAACCCACAAGGCACGGGCCGGGTCCCCTGTCCTCACGCCATCCTCGCGCCATCCCGCTCCGCAAGGAGGAAGCGCATGGCCGCGAAGAAGATCCTCATGCTCGTCGGCGACTTCGTCGAGGACTACGAGGCGATGGTGCCGTACCAGATCCTCACGATGGTCGGTCACACGGTCCACACCGTCTGCCCAGGCAAGAGGCCCGGAGACACGGTGAAGACGGCGGTGCACGACTTCGTCGGCGATCAGACCTACGTCGAGCTGCCCGGGCACCGCTTCGCGATCACCGCCGCCTTCGAGGAGCTCCGGCCGGGCGACTACGACGCGCTCGTCATCCCCGGGGGGCGCGCGCCCGAGTACCTGCGGCTCAATCCGCGCGTCATCGAGCTCGTACAGGGCTTCGCGCGCGACGACAAGCCCATCGCCGCGATCTGCCACGGCCCGCAGATCCTCGCCGCCGCGGGCGTCCTGAAGGGGAAGGCCTGCCTCGCCTACCCCGCCGTCGGTCCGGAGTGCACCGCCGCGGGCGCCCGCTTCGGCGAGGTGAACGCGACCGCGTCGAACGCCTTCACCGACGGGAAGCTCGTCACCGCGCCGGCCTGGCCCGCGCACCCGGAGTGGATGCGGCAGTTCCTGAAGGTGCTCGGCTCGCGCGTCGAGGCGTAGGGTTCGAGGCAGGACGACGGCGGCGGCGCCGTCCTCGCGCCTCTCGTCCCCCCACCCGTACGAGGACGTGCGCGCCCTGCGCGCGGCGCGGGTCCGCTCGCCCGGAGGCTCGTCGAAGGGCGAGCGGACTCGGCCGCTCCCCTGCCGGATTACCCCCGCCCGGTCTCCGCGAGCCACGTGAGGATCGCCCGGTTCACCTCGCCGGGCGCCTCGTTCTGCACGAAGTGTCCTGCCTCCGCGATGAGCACCACGGCCGGCGCGTTCCCGGGTGCGAACCAGGGCGCGAGCTTCTCCGGCGCGATCGTCTCGAGCCCGAGGAAGCGGTCCCGGACGCCCCACACCACGAGCGTCGGCGCCGAGACCGGGCGGGCGCGGGCGGCGCGACCGAAGGCTCCGCGCTCGCGGAACGCTGCCCGGTAATAGGCGAGCGCCGCGGCGGCCGCCTCGCGCGATGCGAACGCTTCCCGGTATCGCTCGAGCTCGTCCCGCGGGAAGGCGTCGCGCCGGTACGCGCCGCCGCGCAGCGCCCGCGCGATCGCGGCGGCGCGGTCGCGCGCGAGGAGCCGCTCCGGCAGCCACGGCAGCTGGAAGGCGAGCATGTAGCGCGAGCGCAGGAGCTGGCGGGGGTTCACGCGAAGCTCGCGGGCGAACGCCGCCGGGTGCGGGCAGTTCAGCACCACCAGCCGCTCCACCACCTGCGGCGCGTACGTCGCCGCCGCCCAGGCGATCGCGCCACCCCAGTCGTGTCCGCACACGACGGCGCGCTCGCGCCCGAGGGCGCGCACCATCCCGGCCACGTCGCCCGCGAGCGTGCGCAGGTCGTACGGACCTCGCCGCTCGGTGCGCCCGTAGCCGCGCAGATCCGGCGCGACCGCGCGGTAGCCTGCCGCCGCCAGGGCGGGGAGCTGGTGGTGCCAGGAGCGCGACAGCTCGGGGAACCCGTGCAGCAGGACCACCAGCGGCCCGTCCTCGGGACCCGCTGCGCGAGCGAAGAACCGCAGCCCGTCGGCGTAGAGCTCGAGTGTGTCGGTGTCGCCCAGGGTCCGAGCGCTACCCCCGCGCTCGACTGACCGCGAGAATTCGCTTGGGGTCATACGGATCACCGAGCCCCTGTCCCGTCGGCGGGGGACCCCACTTCCAGTGGAGCGCCCGGATCTGGTACACGCAGCGTGCAGCGACATCCGGCCGCACGCCTTTGGTTTCCGGCGAGCGCCGTAACCCTTTGGGGGACCAATGACGAGGACTTTACGGTTACTGCTCCTTCCCTCCTTCACCCTGGCGCTCGTCGCCGGCTGCTCCGGATCGAGCGATCCGGGTGACGCTGGCTCCAACAACCCACAGTCGGCGGGCTGGTTCGTCGCGACCACCGGGTCGGACAGCGCGGCCGGCACCCCGCAAGCGCCGTTCGCCACGATCGCGCGCGGCATCGCGGCCGCCTCGGCGCTCGGAGGCGGCGACGTGCACGTCGCCGCGGGCACCTACCCAGGCACGCTGGAGCTCGCGAACGACGTCGCCGTGTACGGAGGGTACGACGCCGCCTGGGCCCGCAATCCGTCCGTGAACGTGACGGTCGTGCAGGGCGGCTCTGGCGACCTGCACGGCAACGACGGCGTCTTCGGCCGGGGGGTGACGAACGTCATCCTCGACGGCCTCACGATCCGCAGCGCGGCCGCGACCCTGCTCGGGCGGAGCTCCTACGGCGTCCGGCTCGACTCCTCGTCCAACGTCCAGCTGCACGCCCTCGTCATCGAGGCAGGAGACGGCGCGCCCGGTCTCCCGGGCGGGACGCCCCCGGGCGGACAGGTAGGACAGCCTGGCGAGAACGGAACCGCGGCGTGCACGGAGAATACGTGCACCGGCGTGGGCGGAGCCGGGGGGACTCTCGGATCCATGGGGGGTGCCGGAGGGATGGGCGGATACGCCACCGACGGAACCGCCGGCCAGCGTGGGCTGGGGACGGGCGGCGGCGCCGGGGGCGCAGGCGGCATTCTGTACGGCACCGCGACGACCATCGCGGGCAAGAACGGGTCTCCGGGCGCGAGCGGAGCGGCGGGCGCGAACGCCCCTGGCGGCGCCTCGCTCGGAGGCGTGAGCGACGCTCGTTACGCCGGGCACATCGGCAGCGCCGTGGGCGGCATCGGGGAAGCGGGCCGCTTCGGTGCGGGCGGGGGCGGCGGTGGCGGGGGCGGCGGCGCGATGGTGTGGAGCAACGCGCTCGGCGACTTCGTGGACCACACCGGTGCAGGCGGTGGCGGGGGCGGCTCGGGCGGCAGCCCGGGAAAC
>NZ_JAKZLF010000017.1 GCF_022808855.1 Anaeromyxobacter soli | reverse complement strand
TCGACGGCGGTCAGCCGTCGACGGGGCGGGGGACGCAGTCCCCCGCTCTAACTGGGATTCGGCACGTCGATGTGCACCTCGACCCGGCGGTTCTTCGCCCGGCCTTCCTTCGTGGCGTTGTCGGCGATCGGCTTCGACTCGCCGTATCCAGCGACCGAGATCTGCTCCTCGCGGACGCCCCGCGACACGAGCACGGTGCGGACGGAGTCCGCGCGCTTGCGGGAGAGCGTCTCGTTGAGCGAGTCGGAGCCGGACGAGTCGGTGTGGCCCTCGATCTGGATGCGGTCGTCCGCGTACTTCGCGAGGATGTCGCCCACCTGCGTGAGCTGCGTGACCGCCTCGGCCTTGAGGTCGGCGCTGTTCGTGTCGAACAGGATGTCGTTCTTCATGTTCACGAGGATCCCGTTCTCGGTGCGCTTCGCCTCGGCGACCTTCTCGAGCTCCTTGTGCTGCTTGTCGAGGTAGAGCCCGACCGAGCCGCCGGCCAACGCGCCGACGCCCGCGCCGATGAGCGCGCCCTTCTTGCCGCCCGCCAGCGCGCCGACGCCCGCGCCAAGGAGGGCGCCCGCGCCGCCGCCGATGGCCGTGCGCTTGCCGGCGGTGCCGCAGGCGATGAGGGTGACGAGCGTCGCAAGCGCGACGACCCGAGTGGTCCGAACGTGCATTTCAATTTCTCCTGGTTCTCCGTGCGACCGAGCCAGCGCTCGGGACGAGCGCAGCCCCCCGGCCGCACGCACGAGGCGCGGCATTGTACCCGGTCGCCTACGAGGACGTAACGGGGAGCCTGGCAGCGGCTAGCCGCGCAGCCCGGCGGGCAGGGCGGCAGGCGTCTCGCTCGGGACCTCCACCCGCCCCGGGGCGAGGCTGGCCGCCGCGAGGAGGACGAGCGCGACCCAGACGAGGTCGGCGAGCAGGAGGTGCAGGAGCTGCAGCGGGACCGGCGCGGCGAGCACGAGGTTCACGACGCCCGCGAGGAGCTCGGCGCCCACGAGCGCGATGAGGCCCAGCGCGGCCCGGCGGACGCGCGCGTCGGGGCGGAGCCGGAGGGCGAGCCGCGCCACGAGGAGCAGCACCGCGGCAGTGGCGATCGCCGCGAACGGGTGAAGGACGCGCAGGCGCAGCAGCACGTGCGCCTCGGTGGAGAGCTCCTGGCGCAGGCCCTCCGCGAAGCTCGTGGCCGGGAAGAGCGTGTCCCCGAGGGCGGCCACCGCCCCGGTCACGCCGGCGATGAGCACCGACGCGAACCCGAGCCACAGGCCGCCCGCGAGCGCCCCGCGCCCCGCGAAGCGCATCCCGCCGGGCTGCGCGCTCCAGTCCGCGGTGAGCGCCAGCGCGCCGAGCAGGAGGAACGTGTTCGTGAGGTGCACGCCCATCACCCAGCCGCGCGCGAAGGAGGTGTCCTTCGCCACCCAGCCGAAGAGGACGAGCCCCGCGCCGACGAGCGCCTCGAGGATCATGAGGCCGAGCGACGCCCACGCCGCCTTGCGGGTCGGATGGCCCGCGGGGAACGCACGGACGGCCGCGACGACGAGCGCCACGACGAGGAGCAGCGCCAGGCCGCTCATCGCGCGGTGGGTGAACTCGATGACGGTCTCGACCGCCGGGGCGCGCGGCACCACCTGGCCGTTGCACATCGGCCAGTGCTTGCCGCAGCCCGCGCCCGACCCGGTCGCGCGCACGAAGGCACCCCAGGCGACGACGAGCAGGTTGTAGGTGAGGACCGCCCAGGCGAACCGCGTGAACGAGCGCATGCGGGAGAGAAAGCATCGGCCCCGGCGCGGATCAACGGCATGACGTCGCGGCCCCCACCGGGGGGCGGGAGGGGCTCCGGTCAGTCGCGGACGACGAGCGCGAGCCCCGCACCGCCGGGGACGGCGAGCGGCACGACCGAGGCTCGCGGAGCGCGGATCGCGCGCCCGTCGGCGTCGAGCGGCGAGGCGCGGTGCCGGACCACCCACCTCCCCACGTAGAAGCCCATCGCCGAGCCCCACAGCGAGTCCGACAGGAAGTGGCGGTGGTCGATGACGTGGAACGCGACCAGCGTGGTCGTGGCGCCGTACCCGAGCACCTGCACCCAGACCGGCGGCCGGAAGTACGAAAGGCCCGCGGTGGCGAGGCTGAAGAGCGTCGCGGCGTGGCCCGACGGCGTGCCCGCAGGGTAGACGCGCAGCGCGTTCGCGGGGCCCTTGATGTCGCCGCTCTGGTCGCCGTCCCAGGGGCCGTCGCGCCCGAGCGCGAACTTGAGGGTGAGGTGGTAGACCTGCGAGACCGCGAGCGCCTCGCCCATGAGCGAGCAGCCCTGCGCGACCCGCTGGTCGCCGTGCGCTACCGCCCACCCCCAGGTCCCGAGCCCGCCGGCCGCGATCCCTGCCCAGAGGGTCGGCTGCATCCACTCCGTCCAGACGGTGGGCAGGCGCGAGTCGAGCTCCCGGTGAATCCAGCGATCGAGCCGCGCGTCGGCCGGGTCGTGGAGCGGGAACATCAGCGCGCCGACCGCGCCCGACCAGAGGGCGAGCTGCCCGAAGTCGCCCGCGCTCCAGCGCGGCGCGTTCGCGGGGATCGCGACGACGTCGTGGAGGACCCGCTGCAGGACGGGCATCTCGGCCCAGCGGAAGCGCGGGCCGAGGTACACGCCCTCGTCCTCGCCGGCGAGGGAGCCCGCGGGCGCCCCCGCGGCCAGCACGAGCGAGAGGACGACCGCGAGGCGCCCGATGGCGGCCGCCCCGCGGCGCGACGCGATCACTGGCAGGTCGGGGTCCCGGAGCACGTCAGGCCGGTGTCGCTGAAGCAGGCGTCGAACGTGACGCCGGGGCACGCCTTGGCCGTGAACGGCCCGCGCAAAAAGCCCCCCTGCTGGTCCGAGAACGTGACGTCGATCTCGCCCACGAGCTCCGTCGCGCCGACGGAGTCGATCCGGATCGTGCCCGTGGCGCTCGGCGGCGTGCCCGGGACGCACTGCGCGTCCGTCTTCTGCGCGGGGAGCAGCGCGGCGCGGATGGGACCGGACACGTTCGCGGCGATCGCCGGCACGGCCTCGTCGAGCGTCGCGTAGACCGCGTACGAGCCCGCGTCGAGCGCCGGGGCCTGCGCCGTCGCCGGGACCTGGGCGTGCGCCAGCAGCCCCGCGACGAACGTGAAGTCCTTGCGGCCGTGGCACGGGTCCGCGAGGGCGCATGCGCCCGCCTGCGGCGAGAACGCGATCAGCGCGTCGCCGATGCCGTAGGTGATCGGCACCCCGGGGAACGTACAGCTCGCCGACTGCTGCGGGCCCGCGAACACGACCTCCGCCGGGTCGAACGTCTGGCCGAACAGCTTCCCGGTCAGCGCCGGGCCCTTCTTGTCGTTGCCGCCGTCGCCGCAGGCCGTGAGGACGAGCGCGACGGAGAGTGCGAGGAGCTTCTTCATGGCGACCTCGGGATGGCGACCGCGTGCGAATCTTCCACCGTCGAGGAGCGCACCACCGCACGGACCTTGCGTCAACGTGCCGTTTCGAGGTCTCCCGCTCGGGTCGCGCTGCCGTGCGGGAGCGGCGCCGCTCCGCGGCGGCGCTATGCGTTCACCCGGAGGCCGATCATGCGCGTCCCTCATGCGCTCGCGGCGCTCGCGGCGGCTGCGCTCACGGGGTGCCCCGACAACGTGAAGACGCCGTTCGACCCGGCGGCCGGCTACCAGCCGATCGAGCCTTCCACCGCCGCCTTTCCGCCGCCGGACGGAGGCGACCCGCACCCCGAGGCCATCCAGATCGTGTCCGGCTGGCGCGAGGGCCGGCTCGCCTTCGCGCACGGCGCGGCCTACCTGCACGCGTCCGTGCCGCAGGTGCTCGAGGCGCTGCGCGACCCGCGCGTGAGCCGCATCCACGGCACGGACAGCTGGTACGCGACGGCGGACGTGGAGCCCGACTACCCCATCTCGTTCTCGATCCGCTACGCGGCGGGCCCGGCCATCTACAAGGGGCGGTGGACGATCGTGTACCGCGGCGGCCCGCTCCTCGGCACGCTGGAGGCGCCCGAGCAGATCGGGTTCCGCTACCAGAAGGTCGAGGGGATCGAGGACATCCGCGTGCAGTCGGGCTCGCTCGTCGCGTACGCCGTGGGTGACGGGGTCAGCGCCCTCGAGTTCGTCTGCCATCTCGACACCTCGAGCCGCGCCGACCAGGGGCCCGACGACGTGTACGGGACGGTGAACGACTGGTGGGTGGACCTCCGCGCCAAGGTCCGCGGCGAGCCGGTCCCCTGAGCTCGCCGCAGGCGCGCGGGCCGGCCGGAGGGGTCGCGGCCACCAGGACGCGCGGAGCTGGCCGGCGTCGAGCTGCGCGCTGCGGGCGCCAGCCCTCGACGTCCCGGAGATGACGCTCAGTCCAGCGTGTCGATGAGGGCGACGAGGTCGTCGATGTCCACCGGCTTCACGAGGTGCGCGCGGAAGCCCGCCTCGGCCGCGCGGCGCCGGTCCTCGGAGCCGCCGTAGCCGGTGAGCGCCACCAGCCGGACCGCCGGCACGAGCTCGCGCAGGCGCCGCGCTACCTCGAACCCGTCGAGCTCGGGGAGCCCGATGTCGACGAGCGCGATCTCCGGAGGCGCGTCGGCGGCGAGGGCGAAGGCGGAGCGCCCGCCGTCGGCCTCGCGCACGGCGTGGCCGCGGCGGCGCAGCAGCTCGCCGAGGGTCTCGCGGATGTCCGCGATGTCCTCGACGATGAGGATGTCGCGCGGGGTCACCGCGCGGGCCTCGGCCGCGGGGGGCACGGACGAGGCCGCCGGCGGCGCGGGCACCGCCGCGCCGGGAGGGAGCGCGGGGAGCCGCACGGTGAACGTCGAGCCGCGGCCGGGGCCGGGGCTCTCCACCCGCACCGTGCCGCCGTGCATCTCGACCAGGCTCTTCACGAGCGAGAGCCCGATGCCGAGGCCGCCGCGGGAGCGGTCCACTCCCTGCTCGGCCTGGACGAAGGGCTCGAAGATGCCGCCGGCGAGCTCGGGCGCGAGGCCGATCCCGTCGTCCTGCACCGAGAGGACGGCGAGGTCCCCCTCGCGCGTGAGCGCGACGCGCAGGTGGCCGCCGGGATCGGTGTACTTCGCGGCGTTCGCGACGAGGTTCTCCACCACCTGCGCGAGGCGGACCGCGTCACCGTCCACCCCGAGCCGCGCCTCGGGCAGGCTCACCACGAGGGCGTGCCGCCGCGACGTGACGAGCTCGTCCACCGTCTGCACCGCCTCCCGCACCACCTGGACGAGGTCGACGGTGTCCTTGCGCAGGCGGACCTTCCCGCTCCGGACCCGCGAGACGTCGAGCAGGTCGTCGACCAGGCGGGACATGTGCCGCACCTGCCGCCCCGCCGCCTGGAGCGCGCGCTCCCGCAGGCGGGCGTCGGCGCCGTACTCCTGGAGGAGTCGCACCGCGTTCGTCACCGGCGCGAGCGGGTTGCGGAGCTCGTGCGCCAGCATCGCGAGGAACTGGTCCTTGCGGCGGTCGGCCTCGCGCAGCTCCGCGTTGCGGCCCTGCAGCTCGGCGATGAGGCGATCGCGCTCGAGCGCCATCCCCACGGCGTAGCCGACGAGCTCGAGGGTGGCGGGGTCGTCCGGGTCGCACGCATCCCGCTCGGCGGAGCCGAAGGCGAGCGTGGCGACCACCTCTCCGCCCGCGAGGCACGGCCGCGCCACGCAGCAAGCGACGCCGAGCACGGCGGCGATCGGCGGCAGCGGCTCTCCGCGCGCCGACACCCACGGGGCGAGCCCGCCCAGGATCGCCTCGGCCGAGTCGAGCGCGGCCAGGAGCCCCGGCTCGGCCGCCCCACCGCCCGCGGCGGCGAGCGTCAGCCGCCCGTCCGGGCCGGCGACGTGCAGCGCCCAGCGCTCGAGCCCGAGGTGCGAGGCCACGCGGTCGCAGATGGCCGGGAGCCGCTCGCGCACGCTCTCGGCCGTGAGCAGATCGCTGCGGACGCTGGAGAGGATCTTGAGCCGCTGGTTCGCGCGGTGGAGCGTCTCCACGAGCCGCCGCTCCCGCTCCATCTCGCGCCGGAGCGCCTCCTCCTCCCAGCGGCGCCGCGCCTCGGCCACGTTCCGCGCGAGCTCGCGCTCCTGCGCCGCGCGGAGGAGCTCCGCGTTGCGGCGCAGGGCCTCGTTCTTCCGGTGCGCCTCGATGAAGAACGCGACCTTCGCGCGGAGCGCCTGCTCCGGCACGGGGGTGGTGAGGAAGTCGACGGCGCCGAGCGAGTAGCCGCGCTCGAGCAGCCGCACGTCGGAGCTCGCGGTGAGGAAGATGATGGGCGTGTGACGCGTCCGCTCGCGCGCGCGCACGAGCTTCGCCATCTCGAGCCCCGACATCCCCGGCAGGTTGACGTCGAGGAGGATGAGCGCGACCTGGCGCCTGAGGAGGATGCGCAGCGCGTCCTCGGCGGTGGAGGCCTCGACGATGCGCGCCCCCGAGCCGGAGAGGAGGGCGCGCGTCACCTCGAGGTTGCGCGGGTCGTCGTCGACCGCGAGCACGTCGATCGGCTGGGCCTCGCCGATCGAGACCGGCCGCTCGGCGTCCGCTCGCGGGCGCTCCGCGCGCGTGGTGTTGCGCTCCGCGGGCGCGCGCGCCGGCGGCTCGGAGCGGTCGCCGTCCGGGTGGTTCGCGGGCGAGGGAGGCAGGTTCTCCATCGTGTCTTCGTGGATATGCGCGGCGAGCCGAGGCCGCGCGTGCCGTGGAAGACGCCACGCGAGGGGGCCCCTCAAATAGATCGGGGAGTTGCCGTAGAGAAGTGCCCCCGCCGGGGCGGCGGCGAACTGGCGGCGTTCTGGCTCGACGATCTCCGGACGTCCGCCGCCGTTCGATCGACCGCGCACGGCGGTCCCGGGCCCCGCGTCGAGCTCGCGCCCAGAAAACGAAAAACCCGGGACCATCGAGGTCCCGGGTGTCCCCCTCCGCGCCGGACGCTGCCGGCGTGAGTGCGCCTAGTAGTTCACGGTCACGGTGACCGTGTCGCTGTAGCTCCCGGCGGTGGGGTACTGGCCCGCGGGGATGCGCGCGTAGACGAAGAGCAGGTTGCCGGCCTTGCCCGCCGCGCCCTGGGACGCCGGCATGGCGGCGTTCGTCCAGACGGCCGTGCGGGTCGAGTCGGAGTAGAGCTCGTAGCCGAGCACGTCGCCCGCGCCGGACATCTGGCGCGTCCCCGAGATGCCCGAGGTGCCGTTGTCGAGGCCGACCGTGAAGGAGGTGCCCTTGGTGCAGGTGACGGTGAGCGACCCCTGCGCGTCGAGGTCGACCCCGGCGGTGGGATCGTAGCTCCCGAAGGCGATGTCGCTCGTCGTGACCGAGCACTTCGCGGCCACCTGGGCGGTGACGGCGAAGGTGTTCGTGGCGGTCGCGGCGCGCGCGGCCGTGGAGAGGAGGGCGGCGGCGAGCGCGACGGAGAGGCGGAGGGCGGTGCGGTTCATGGGGCGGGTCCTTGCGTGGGTGGTCGGCGGCGGATCCTGCACGCGCGCCTGGCAATCGCCAGCATATTGCGTTTGCGATGGCGCAGAAGGCCACGATCCCGTGACGCGCAAAAGTGCGCCGAGCACGCCGCTGTGGGTGAACCGGGCACGGGAGCGCACGCGATAGCGCGCTCAGTAATTGATCGTCACGGTGATCGTGTCGTCGTACGCGCCGACGGACACGTCCTGGGCCGCGAACGCCCGCGCGTACACCGCGATCGTCCGGTCGCTCGGAGAGGCCGACGCCCACGTGGACGTGCCGGGAGCTCCGTCGCCCCACACGATCGAGCGGGCCGCGTCGAGGTACAGGTCGTACCGGAGCAGGTCGCCGCCCGGCCCCCGCATCGCGCGCGAGGAGAACGACCCGGACCGTCCCGGCCCGATCGCGATCGTGACGGGCGTCTGCGAGCAGTGCTGCAGGGTGATGGTCCCGGTCGTGTCGAGCGGCACCGTCGAGAAGGGATCGTAGGCGCCGAAGGCGATGGCGCTCGCGACGCTCACGCTGCAGGTGGGCTGGACCGCGGCCGCGTCCCGCGCGCAGAGGACGGCGCCCACCACCGCCGCGGCGAGGGCCGCGCGACGCGCTGCGGTGCGAGCATGTGAGCGCGGCCGTTTCATTGCTGGCGTCGAATTGCGCGTATTAGACTCCGGCGCCGCCCACCCCGCCACTTCACGTGCTCATGCGACCGCTCCTCCGTGCCGCCCGCGCCCTCCTCGTCCTCGCCGCGCTCGCGGCCGGGGCCGCCCGCGCCGGCGACCTCGACGTCACGCCGGTGAACGTGGAGCTGTCCGGCGGCGCCCGCACCGCGCTCATGTCGCTGCGGAACCGCGGCGGCGCCCCGGCGCGCTACCAGATCCGCGCGTTCCGCTGGGCGCAGAAGCCCGACGGGGCGATGGACCTGTCCCCCACGCGCGAGCTCGCCGTCTTCCCGCCGCTCCTCGAGCTCGGGGCGGGAGAGGCGCGCTCACTGCGCATCGGGACCGACGCTGCGCCGGCCGCGACCGAGCGCACCTGGCGCATCTTCATCGAGGAGCTGCCGCAGGCCGAGACCGCGGAGGACGCCGCGCGCGTGAAGGTGCTGACCCGCGTCGGCGTGCCCGTCTTCCTCGTCCCGGCCGCACGCGTCGAGCGCGGTGAGCTCGCGTTCCTCGGTCGCGACGGCACGCACGTCCGCTTCGCGCTGCGCAACCCCGGGACGGTCCGCCTGCGGCCGAGCGCGGTGACGCTCGCGCTCGTCGCGGCCGACGGCGCGCGGGTGCTCGAGAGATCGCTCGAGGCCTGGTACGTGCTCGCGGGCGGCGAGCGCGTCTACGAGGTCGCGGTCCCGCCGGAGGCGTGCGCGCGCGCCGCCAGCGTCGTCGTCTCGGCCGCGCTGGCGCGCGGCGCGATCGAGGCGCGCGCTCCGGGCGCGTGCCGTGATCCGTAAGAAGCTCGCCCGCGCGCTCGCGCTCGTCGCCGCCGCGGCCGCCGCGGCGGCGTTGGCCACGACATCGACCCCGACCTCGACGAAGACCGCGGCCCCGATCTCGACGTCCACCCCGACCCCGACCGCGACCCCGACCCCGACCCCGACCCCGAACCCGGCGCCGCCTTCGACCGCGACCCCGACCGCGGCCCTCCCCCTCGCGAGCGCGGAGCAGCTCGACCTCACCTCGCCACCCGCCGCGGCGGCACCTCGCGACCTCTCGGCCGCCGAGGGCGACCTTCGCCCCGCCTTCCTCCAGCTCTTCGTGAACGGGGGGCCGGCCGACACCGCCCTCGTCCTCGTGGCGCCGCAGGACATCTGGATCGCGCCCGCCGACCTCGTGCGCGCGGGCCTGGCCGGCTTCGGCGGCGCCCGCCGCGAGCTCGACGGCCGCACGCTCGTGTCGCTCCGCTCGCTCGCGCCCGGGGTGCGCTTCGATCTCGACGAGCGCGCGCTCGCGATCCGGCTCGAGGCCGCCCCATCGCTCCTCGGCCACGGCGCGCTCGACCTGCGCGCGTCGAGCCGCCCCGCCGGGCTGGAGACGGGGGACGCCCCGAGCGCGTTCCTCAACTACGCGGGGCGCGCCACCACCCAGGAGGACGTGTCCGGGTTCCTCGAGGCGGGCGTCTCGCACGGTTCGGCGCTCCTCGCCGGCTCGGTCTCGGCGACCCGGGCGGCGGGCGCGGTGCGCGGGCTCACGACCCTCACGATCGACCGCCCGGCGCGGCTCCTCCGCCTGACCGCCGGCGACGCGGCGATCCCCCCCGACGCGCTCTCCGGCGCGCCGCTCGTGGGCGGCGTCGGCCTCGCGCGCGAGCTGTCGCTCGATCCGTACCTCGCGCGGACGCCGCTCCCCGGCGCCACCGCCTTCGCCGCCACGCCCTCCACCATCGACGTCTACGTGAACGGCGCGCTCGCGCGCACGCTCACGGTCGCGCCGGGCACCTACGACCTCTCGAACCTGCCCGTCAGCACTGGGGCGAACGACGTCCGGATCGTGGTGCGCGACGCCTTCGGGCGCACGCAGGCGATCGAGGCGGCGCACTACCAGGCGCAGGGCCTGCTCGCCCCCGGGCTCGACGAGCCCGGCCTGTGGGTCGGCGCGGTGCGCGAGCGCTTCGGCACGGAGAGCTTCGCCTACGGCGATCCCATCCTCGTCGCGCGGGAGCGGCGCGGCTTCACGCGCGCGTTCACCGGCGGCGCGCGGCTGGAGCTCGGCCCGCGCGTGCAGCAGGGCGGCGCCTCCGCCGCGCTCGGCGTCGGCTCGAGCGAGCTCGAGCTCGCGGGCGCCGCGAGCGCGGACGAGGGCACGCCCGGGGCCGCCGCGTTCCTCGCCTGGCGCCACGTCGCGCGCCGCTTCGCGCTGGGCGCGGACGCCTCGCTCCTCTCCACCCGGTACGCGAACTCGACGCTCTCGGCCGCCGCCGACCGCGCCCTGTGGCGCGCCGGCGCGTACGCCACGGCGCCGCTCGGCCGGGGAGCGAGCCTGCAGCTCCAGTACGTCGGCGCGGAGCAGCGCGACGCGGGGGCGAGCCACCGCGTGGATGTGCGCACCTCCCTGCGCGTGCGCGCGGGCGCGTGGCTCCTCCTCTCCGCCTCGGTCACGAGGGATCGCGCCGCGGAGGCGGCCGGCGCGGTGTTCGCGCAGCTCGTCCTCTCCGCGCCGGGCGGGGGGACCCTCGACGCGGGCGTCCGCTCGAGCCGCGCCGGCGCGAGCGCGAGCACGGGCCTGTCGCGCTCGGTCCCGGTCGGCCCGGGCGTCGGCTACCAGCTCCGCGCCGACTCCGCCGCCGGCGGGGCGGTGAGCGGCCTCCTGCAGGCGCAGCCCGAGTTCGGTCACTACGAGCTCGGCTACGCCCGCGTGGACGGGAGCGAGGCCGGGTCCGCGTCCGCCTCGGGCGCGCTCGTGCTCGTCGGTGGCCGGCTCTTCGCCACCCGCCCCGTCGAGCAGGGCTTCGCGCTCGTGCGCGTCCCGGGCGTCGGCGGCGTCCGCGCCTACCTCGACCGGCGCCCGGTCGGGCGCACCGACGGGCGGGGCGACCTGCTCGTCCCGGGGCTCCTGCCGTACTACGGCAACCGCCTCGGGATCGAGGACGCGGACGTGCCGCAGAGCTACCGCGTCGGCCTCACGGAGCGGCTCGTCGCGGCGCGGCCGCGCGGCGCGGCGCTGGTGCGCTTCGACGTCACCCGGCTGCGCGCCGTCGAGGGGTGGCTCCGGATCGCGCGGCGCGATCGCGCCGACGTGCCCGCCTACGGGACGTTCGAGGTGGACGTCGCCGGCGGCACGCGCCGCTCGCCGGTCGGCGCCGACGGCGCCTTCTGGCTCGAGGACGTCCCGGCCGGCGCGCACGCCGCGCGGATCTACTGGAAGGGCGAGCTGTGCGAGCTGCCGCTCGAGATCCCGGACAGCGGCACGGGCGTGCTCGAGCTCGGCACGATCACCTGCGGCGCGCGCGAGCCGATGCTCTGACGCGTCGGATCATTGCACCGCCGGAACCCGGTCGCGCCGGGGCAGGACCGTGAGCTCCCTCGCTACCGGAGCCCCGCGACGAGGATCACGAGCGTCACCGCCGAGGAGCCGACGATCGCCCAGCCGAGCGGGCGCAGCCGCTTCGGCGAGAACCGCGCGAGGCTGATCACGATCGAGAGGAGCGCGGTCGGCAAGGTCGCCCAGGCGAGCGCGGCGGGGAGCCCGGCGGCGGAGAGCAGCACGGCCACACCGGCGAGCGCCGCGGCGAGCGCGGCGTGGAGCCTCCCCGGATCCTCCGCGCCCTTCGAGCGGGCGCGGGCGAGGATGACCCGCACGCCGAGGGTCGCCGCCGCGAAGGCGAGGATCCAGGCGAGCGCGGCGGCGAGCGCGTCGTCCGCGGGCGCGTGGCCGGCGAGGGCGACGGCCCAGCCGGCCGAGGAGAGCGCGGCGGCCACGACGATCTCGCCGAGCGTCGTCTTCTCGAGCCGCCTCCAGACGAGGAGCGCCACGACGAGCGCGAGCACCGCCGGGAGCAGGAGCGCGGCGCGGGCCGACGCGGGCGCGAGCGCGATGCCGATCGCGCCGGTGACGGCGGCGAGGCCCCCCGTGACGGCGAGCCAGCGCCGCGCGCGCCCGCCCTCCTCCTCCGCGACGCGCCGCCCGCGCTGGCCGAGCAGGACCAGGAGCGGCTCGTGCGCGATGAACGCGAGGACCACCGCCGCCGTGAGCGCGGCGGGCGCGAGGCCGGGCCGCCCGATCGCGAGCGCGGTGAGGAGCGGCATCGCGAGCTGACCCCAGGCGCCGTGCTCGTGCGGGAGCATCGAGCGGGGCGGAGCGGCGGGGCGGGCGGGCGGGCGCTGGACGGTCGCGGTCGAGTTCATCACGTGGAGTGCCTTGAGCAAGTTGCCGGCCAGGCCCGAAGACGGCGGATGTTCGAGGGTTTACCTCGCCTCTGCCCCGCGCCGCCACCGGTCCGGCGTTGCCCCGCGCACCGATGGACCGGTGTTCGTTGACCGAGCTTCCCTCGTCGGGTATCGGTTCGCCCCCGCTCGAGGGCCCGCCCGCCGTGCAAGCCATCCTCAGCTCCTTCCTCCTCGTCGCCGTGAGCGAGATGGGCGACAAGACCCAGCTCCTCGCGTTCTCGCTCGCCACGCGATTCCGCAAGCCGTGGCCGGTGATGGCCGGCATCCTCGTCGCGACGGTCGCGAACCACGCGCTCGCGTCCTCGGTCGGCGCGTGGATCTCCGCCAACGTGCCCGCCCACGTGCTCGCGGGGATCCTGGCCGCGACCTTCATCGCCTTCGGGGTGTGGACGCTCCGGCCGGACACCCTCGACGAGGCGAGCGGGCCGGAGCGGTTCGGCGCCTTCCTCACCACCACGGTCCTCTTCTTCCTCGCGGAGATGGGCGACAAGACCCAGCTCGCGACGGTCGCGCTCGCGGCCCGCTACGAGTCTGTAGTCCGCGTGACGATCGGCACCACGCTCGGCATGCTGGCCGCGGACGGCCTCGCGGTGTTCCTGGGCGAGCGGGTGGCGGACCAGGTCTCGTCGCGCAAGATGCGGTGGGCGGCCGCGTCGCTGTTCTTCCTGTTCGGCGCGCTCTCGCTCGTGGCGGCCTTCCGCTCCTGACCGCGCGCCCCGTCCGGCGCCGACGCCGCGGGCGCGTGGGGTGGATGATGAGGGGACCATGGCGCCCGCGCTCTCCGAGGTCCTCTCCGCCGTGCCCCTCGACGTGCTCGTCTCCCGCGCCTCACGGCGACGCCCTCGCCCACCTGCTCGCGGCGCTCGTGGCGGGCGGCGCCATCGGCATGGAGCGCAGCTACCACGGCCGGCCGGCCGGGTTCCGCACCCACGCGCTCGTGTGCCTCGCGGCGAGCCTCCTCATGCTCGTCACCGTCTACCAGGCGGAGTGGTTCCCCGGCGCGCCCGAGACGGTTCGGGTCGATCCCACCCGCATGGCGCAAGGGATCATGACCGGCATCGGCTTCCTCGGCGCGGGCGTGATCTTCAAGGAGGGGCTCACCGTCCGCGGCCTCACCACGGCGGCGTCCATCTGGATCACCTCGGCCATCGGCGTGCTCACCGGGACCGGCCAGTACGTGCCGGCGCTCTACGCGACGCTCCTCACGCTCGGCGTGCTCAGCCTCTTCCGCTGGATCGAGGCGCGGGCGCCGGCCCACAAGTTCGCGCACCACCGGATCCGCTTCGATCGCGGCGACGCGATGGGGGAGGACGCCGTGCGCGCTTTGCTCGCGGAGAACGGGTTCGCGCTGGCCGGCCTCTCCTACGCGCTGGCGAACGAGGGCCGGTCCTTCGAGTACCAGATGACGATCAGCACTCACGACGAGCGGAACTTCGGGCGACTCGCCCGGGCGCTCGACGGGCTGCCCCAGGTGCGCGAGTTCCGGATCTCGCCCTCCGGCGACTGATCGCGCGGCGCCAGGTCGGCAGACGTCGCTGGCGGCCCGCCCGGCTCTCCTCCAGAATGCGGCGGTGCCTACCCACCTCCGCTTCCTGCTCGCGCTCGCCGCGGCGCTCCTCTCCGTGCGCGCGGCGCGCGCCGCCGCCCCCTGGGAGGGCGCGCCGCTCTCCGCCGACCCCGCCGCGGTGCGGGCCGCCGCCGACGCGCTCCCGCCGCCCGGCGGCGCGCCGCTCGACGTGCTCCTCGAGGAGGCGATCTACCGGCTCGACGCGCAGGGCGCCGCGGCGCAGACCTACCGCCTCGTCTACCGCCCCATGAGCGGCGAGGCCGCGCGCGCGTCCGCCCGCGTCGAGCGAGCCTGGGCGCCCTGGAGCGAGAGCCGGCCGGAGATCCGCGCGCGCGTCGTCGCGCCCGACGGCGTCTTCACGCTCGATCCGGCCGCCCTCGCCGAGGGGCCCGTCGAGGATCCCGGCGCCCCGCCCTCCAAGCGGCGCGAGCTCTCCGGGACGATCCCCGGCGTCCGGCCGGGCGCCGTCGTCGAGCAGGTCACGACCGTGCGCGAGACCTCGCTCGCCGCCGGCGGCACGGTCCAGCGCTTCGGCCTGGGCAGGGCCTCTTCCGCGCGGCTCGTGCGCGTCCGCATCGAGGCGCCCGCCGCGCTGCCGGTCCGCTTCGTCGTCCGCGGCGTCGAGCTCGCGCCCGTCGAGACGGTCGCGAACGGGATCCGGACGCTCGTCTTCGAGCGCCGCGACGCGAGCGGGACGCCGCCACGCGACCCCGGCGCGCCGCCGGAGCTCGCGCCCGCGCCGTACCTCGCGTTCGCGGCGGGGCAGTCCTGGGCCGACGTCGCCGGCCGCGTGCGAGCGATCTTCGAGGGCGCGATCGCGGGCGCGGACCTCCGCGCCGAGGCGCGCGCCGCGCTGGGCGCGGGGCGGCCGAAGCGCGAGGAGGCGGTGCGCCGGATCGCGGCGTTCCTGCGCCCCCGCGTGCGCGCGACCGGGGTGCCGGTGGACGAGGCGCCGCTCGCGCCGGGGAAGCCGGCGGAGGTGCTCGCGCGCGGCGAGGGCGACGCGAAGGACCTCGCCGCGCTGTACGTCGCCCTCCTGCGCGCCGCCGGCCTCGAGGCCGAGGTCGCCCTCACCTCGGGCGAGTGGGGCGACCCGCCGCGCGAGGTCCCCGGGCTCGGCGTCTTCGATCGCGCCCTCGTCCACGTGGGCGGCAAGGGCGCGGCGATCTGGATCGACCCGGCCTCGCCCCGGCTCCCGCCGGGGACGCTGCCGCTCGAGCTGCAGGGCAAGCTCGCGCTCGTCGTCGCGCGCAAGACGCGCGACCTCGTCCGGACGCCTGCGTCGGGCCCCGCGGACAACGCCGCGCTCACCGTGCGGGAGCTTCACCTCGCGGAGCTCGGGCGCGGCCGCGTGGTCGAGACCCGCGAGCTCTCGGGGGCGCTCGCCTCGAGCGAGCGCGAGTTCCGGGCGCGGATCCCCGCCGACCACCGCGATCGCATCGACGAGCGGTACGCGCGGGAGGTGCTGCGCGCCGGCACGTTCCTCGGCGCGGAGGTGCAGCACCTCGACGATCCCGCCGCGAAGCTCGCCGTCCGCGTCGAGGCGGACGAGAGCGCGCTCGCGGAGACCGGCGACGACGACGCGCTCGTGCCGGTCGGCGCCGCGCCGGTGCTCGAGCCGCTCCCGGCGTTCCTGACCCAGGCGCGCGAGGGAGAGGCAGAGCCCGCGCCGCGCCGCGACGACCTGGCCCTCGCGCTGCCGTACCGCTGGGAGCTCCGCTACCGCGTCTTCCCGCCGGACGGCTTCCGGGCGCGCCGGCTCCCGGAGGACGCCATCGAGCGCTTCGGGCCCGCCACGCTCACGCGCCGCTTCTCCGCGGGGAAGGACGGCACGGTCACCGCCACCTACGTGTTCGACACCGGCGGCCGCCGCCTCGGCGCGGCCGACGCCGACGCCCTCGCCGCGCGCGCGCGGTCCCTCGCCGGCGGCGAGCCGGAGCGGATCGCGTTCGAGCGGACCGCCGCGGCGCTCCTCGCGGACGGCCAGGTGAAGGAGGGCCTCGCGGAGCTCCGGCGCCTCGGCGCCGCGCACCCGCGCGAGGCGATGCACCCGCTCCACCTCGCGCTCGCGCTGCTCGAGCTGGGCGATGGTGAGGGCGCGGCGGCGGAGGCGCGCCGCGGCATCGCCCTCGAGCCCGCGCGCGCCTGGGGTCACCGGGTGCTGGGCTGGATCCTGGAGCACGACGCCGTCGGCCGCCGCTTCGGCCACGGCTACGACCGCGCGGGCGCGATCGCCGCCTACCGCCGGGCCGCGGAGCTCGACCCCCGCCACGCCGGGGGGCGCTCCGCCCTCGCGGAGCTCCTCTCGCGCGGCGCCGGGGGAATGTTCCTCGGGACGGGGGCGGACCTCGGCGCCGCCCTCGCGGAGTACGAGGCGCTCCGCGCCGACGCAGGCGCGGGCCCGTACGACGCGGGGCTGCTCGCGGCGCTGCTCGCGGCCGGGCGGCACGCCGACGCCCTCGCGCTCGCGCGCGGGCTCGGCCCTTCCCCCGAGCGGAACGCGATCCTCGTCGCCGCCGCGGCGGTGCTGGGCGGCGCCGGGAAGGCGGAGGCGGAGGCGGACGCGCTCGGCGACGACGGGCGCACCGCGCTCCGCGACGCCGCGGCGCGGCTGGCCCGCGACCGCCGCTACCCGCTCGCGGCGGCGCTCGCGCGGAGCGCCGTCCGCGGCGCGCACGACGCCGACGAGGTGGCGACCTTCGCCGACCTGCTCGCCTCGCTCCGCCCGTGGAAGGAGGTCGCCGCCCAGGGCGACGACGTGGCCCGGCTCGCGAAGGCGGTCGTGGTCACGGCCCTCTCCTCTCCCGACCCCGGCCGCGAGCTCGAGCCGCTCCTCTCCTCGCGCGCCGTCGGGCCCGCCCGCGCGGCGCTCCTCGCCGGCCTGTCCGCGCCGCTCGGCGCGGTCCGCCGCTCGCTGCGCGAGGCGGGCGTCACCTCGGACCTGCTCCTCGACGTCGCCCTCTCCGGCCTCGAGCTCTACCGGGACGGCGATCCCGCGACGGGCGCCCGGATCCGGCTGCGCTTCGCCGCGGCGCCGGGGGAGCACGCGACGTCGCTCTTCGTCGTGCGCGAGGGGGGCGCGCTCCGCCTCCTCGCGTCCGAGACCGCCTGGCCGATCGTCGGCGCCGAGGCCCGCCGCGCCGCGGAGGCGGGCGACGCCGCCCGGGCGGCGCGCTGGCTCGCCTGGGCGCGCGAGGACGTCCCCGGCTCCGCCGGCGAGCCCGGCACGCCCGCCGGCGTCCTCGCGGCGCTCGCCCCGCCCGGCGCGGCGCTCGATGCCGCCCACGCGCGGCTCGCCGCGGCGGCGCTCGCCGCGTTCGCCGACGGCGACCCGGGCGGAGTCGAGATCCTCACCGCCGCCCGCGACGCGCGGGAGCCGGCGGCGCGGCGAGCGGTGCTCGTCGCGCTCGCGCAGGCGCACCGCAACGGCGACCGGCCGGAGGCGGTGCTCTCGGCCGCCGACGCGCTGCTCGCCGAGGCGCCCGCCTCGCACGAGGGGTTCGCGGCGAAGGCCTGGGCCCTCCGGCGGCTCGGGCGCGGCGCGGATCTCTCCCGCGCGGCCGAGGCGATGCTCGCGCGCCTCCCGGACGACGCGGAGGTGCTCGCGCTCGCCTCGAGCTCGCGCCTCCTCCTCGGCGATCGCGACGGTGCCGCGCGCGGGTTCCGGCGGCTCGTCGAGACCGGCCGCGCGACCCCCGTCGTCTACAACGACGGCGCGTGGCTCGAGCTGTTCCGCGGCGGCGCCTCGGCCGAGGCGCTCGCCTGGGCGCGCCGCGCGGTCGAGGGCGCCCCGGGCGACCACGCCGCGCTGAACACCCTCGCGGCCGTGTACGCCGAGCTCGGCCGTCCCGCCGAGGCGCGCGACGTCTTCCTCCGCTCCCTCGACGACGGGCGCCCGCTCGAGGGCTCCGACTGGTTCGTCGCCGGGCGGATCGCCGAGGGCTTCGCGCTCCCCGAGGCGGCGCGCGCGGCGTACGCGCGCGTGCAGCCGGACCTCGTCGACGGCGCGGAGGACCCCTCGGGCGCGCACGTCCTCGCGCGGCGGCGGCTCGCGCTGCTCGGCGGCAAGGGCGCGCCGGCCTCCAGCGCGGGCTCCCCGCCGCGCGGCGAGGGGCGGTCCGGGAAGCGCTGAGGTGCAGCGCTGGCGGGGCCGCGCGGACTCGACCCGAGGAGGTCCGCGCGCGCCCCCGAATGCGTGAGACCGGGGTGAGCGGGGCCCAACGGGGCCGCGCGGCTGCGGTCGTCGCGCCCCGGCGCGCGCGGTAACATCCGCGCTCTCGAAGGACCCGTACCGGAGTGATCGTGCCGAGGCGCTCGCCGCTGGAAGCCACCACCGGGAGGACCTCTCCCCCCGAGCCGCTCGACGACGGCACCCCCTCCGAGCTCATCCCCACCGAGCGGGAGTTCCGCGCGATCTTCGACCTCGCCGGGAGCGGCAAGGCCATGGGGGATCCCGCTCGGAACCGCTTCGTCCGCGTGAACCGGCGCTTCTGCGAGATCACCGGCTACTCGGTCGAGGAGCTGCTCGAGCGCGGCGTCGCCGACCTGACCCACCCGGCCGACCGCGCCCGCGACGCGGCCGCCATCACGGCGGCGCTGCGCGGCGAGACCGACGGCTGGACCATCGAGAAGCGCTACGTCCGGAAGGACGGGCAGATCGCGTGGGTGGTGGTGACCGGGACCGTGCTGCGGGACGCGAACGAGCGCCCGTTCCGGACGGTCGCGACGGTTCACGACATCACCGCGCGCCGACGCATCGAGGAGAACCTGCGCGCGAGCGAGGCGCTGCTCCGGCTCGCGCAGCGCGCGGCGCACGCGGGCGTCTGGGAGCTCGACCTCGTCGCCCGGACGGCGTGGATGTCCCCCGAGTGCCACGCCCTGTTCGGCACGGCGCTCGCGGCGCGCGGGCCGGACATCGCGGCCTGGGAGCGGCGGATGGTGCCCGAGGACGCGCCGGTCGCCCAGAGCGCGCTCTCGCAGGCGGTGAAGCACGGCGAGGAGTACAGCGCCGAGTTCCGCATCCACCATCCGGCCCTCGGCGAGCGCTGGCTCTGGGAGATCGGCCGCGCCGAGTACGACGCAGCGGGGGAGGCGGTGCGCGTCCGCGGCATCGCCCTGGACGTCACCGAGCGAAAGCACGCGGAGCAGGCCCTCGTCGCCGCCGATCGGCGCAAGGACCAGTTCCTCGCCGTGCTCTCGCACGAGCTCAGGAACCCCCTCGCGCCGATGCGGAACGCGCTCGACGTGCTCGACCGGACCGATCCCGGCGCCGAGCCCGCGCGGCGGGCCCGCGCGGTCCTGCAGCGGCAGCTCGGGCACCTCTCGCGGCTCGTCGACGACCTGCTCGACCTCACCCGCATCTCGCGCGGCAAGATCCAGCTCCGCACGGCGCCGGTGTCGCTCGGCGACGTGGTCCGGCGCGCCGCCGACGACCACCGCTCGCTCTTCGCGGAGGCGGGCGTCGCGCTGGACGTGCACGTCCCCGGCGCGCCGGTGCCGATCTCGGGCGACGCGACGCGCCTCACCCAGATCGTCGGCAACCTCCTCCAGAACGCGGCCAAGTTCACCCCGCCGGGCGGCCACGTGCTGCTCGAGCTCTTCTCGCTCGGCGCGGACGCGCTCCTCCGCGTGCGCGACACCGGCATCGGGATGGAACCCGGGATGCTGGAGCGGCTGTTCGAGCCGTTCGCCCAGGCGGAGGTGAGCCTCGAGCGCAGCCGGGGGGGGCTGGGGCTCGGGCTCGCGCTCGTGCGGCGGCTGGCGGAGCTCCACGGCGGGCAGGTCTACGCGCACAGCGAGGGCCTCGGGACGGGCGCCGAGTTCGTGGTCCGCCTCCCCATCGCCGCGGCTCCGGCGGAGCGCGCCCCGCTCCCCGCACCTCCGGCCACGGCGGCGCGGCGGCGCGTCCTCGTGGTCGACGACAACGTGGACGCGGCCGAGACCCTGCACGACCTGCTCGTCCTCGCCGGCCACGAGGTGGCCGTGGCGCACGACGGGGAGGCCGCCGTGACGGCCACCCGCGCCCTGTGCCCGGACGTCGTCTTCTGCGACATCGGGCTGCCGAAGCTCGACGGCTACGGCGTGGCGCGCGCGTGCCGGGCCGACCCGGCGACGCGCGGCGCCTACCTCGTGGCGCTCACCGGCTATGCCCTGCCGGACGACCTCCGCCGAGCCGCCGAGGCGGGCTTCGACGAGCACCTCGCGAAGCCCCCGCCGCTCGGCGCGATCGAGGCGGCCCTGGCGCGCGCCCCGCGCTAGCCCCGGGTGAGCTCCTCCGCGGTCACGAACCGCGGGGCGATGTCGACGGGGATTTTCGAGAGCCGGTCGAGGACGGCCTTCACCTCCGGCCGCACCACGCCCATCTTCTCGAGCAGCGCCTTCGCCGCGGCCCGGTCGCCCTTCCCCTGGATGGTCATGATCTCGCGCGTGAGCGAGACCACCGCCTCCTTCATCCGCGCGCCGTCGATGGCGAAGGTGCCGTCCGGGCGCGGGACGATCGCGCGCGCGTCGAGGAGCCAGTTGAGCTGCAGCGCCATGCCGCGCCCGTGCGCCTCGCCGACGCCGAAGCGGATGGAGCGGAAGGCGGAGGCGAGGAAGGTCGGGTAGAGCGTCCGCTCCATGGCGCGGTCGAGCTTCCCCTCGTCGAGGAGCTTCCGGAGCGCGAAGAGCCCGGCCACGTCGGCTTTCGCCTCCTCGAGGGCGCTGTAGGTGTCGCCGAGCTCGGCGCGGACGGTGGTCTTGCGGCCGGCGACGGTGATCTCGTGCGGCCCGAGCCCGTGCAGGAGCTCGTGCATGAGGATGTGGGTGAAGAACGGGTCGAACGCGACGGCGGCGCGGTCGGCCGGCGAGAGCGCGAGACCGGCGAGCGGCACGAGCACCTTCCGGAACTTGGCCTCCTGCACGTTCTTCAGCATGACGCGCTTCGAGCCCATCTCGCGGACGATGCGCTCGTCGTTCGGCAGGTTGTAGGCGGCGGTCTGCACGCCGTGCATCGCGTCGCCCGCCGCGAACAGCTCGTTCACCACCCGGATCGGCGCCATCGCCCCGAGCTTCGGGTTCTTCATCGCCGCGTCGATCGGGAGCACGTCCTCGATGCCCTGCAGCTCCGCCGCGAAGCGCTGGAGCTTCGCGGTCTCGGCGTCGTCGCGGACGCCGATGAACGCCTCGAAGGCGGCCTTGGCGTTGAACCAGCCGTCCTCGTAGACCTCGTACGGCCCGATGGTGGGATCCACCGCCGCGTCGAGCTCCATCCAGGCCACGTCCGAGGCGTAGTAGTCGTTCGAGACGAACGCCTGGGCGCGCGCCTCGAGGAACTTGCGCAGGCCGGCGTCCGCGGTGGCCGCCGCCGCCTCGCGGAGGAGCTCCGCCGCGCGGGCGAGCTCGCCCTGGTACTCGAGCGCGTACGGCACCGCGACGAAGCCGCCATTCGGGGCGCGGCGCACCGTCGTGAAGAACCCCGTCGCCGCGGCCTTCGCCTCCGGGGCGAGCCCCGCGAGCCACCGCTCGACGTCCTCCTTCGTCGCGCCGGCCGGGTAGAAGTTCGCCTGGGCCGGCTTCTCCGGCACGCCGGGCAGGAACGCCGGCGCGCCGTGGTCGAGCCGGTCCCACGGCCCCTTGTTGCGGAGGAACGCGGCGAGCCGCGCGGCGCCGAGCGGCGAGCGGTCCCGGGAGAGCGCGAGGAGGAGCGGCTCGTTCCCGGCCCAGACCTGTCGCAGGAAGAGCGCGTCCATCACCTGCGCCGCCTCGACGAGCCGCGCGAGCGCGCGCCGCTCGCCCTCGGGCAGCCTGGAGAGATCGAGGCGGAGGTCCACCGGCGCGTAGCGCGCGTCGGCGCGCCGGAGGTCGGCGGCGCCGGGCAGCGCGCGGGGCGCGGCGGCGGCGGGGAGCGCTGCGACGGAGAGTGCGGTGGCGAGGGATCGGGCGGCGAGGCGCATCGAGGGGTCCTCCATGGGGTCCGGTCCTTTTACCTCGGGGCGACCTCCTGCGCCGCGCAGGCGAACGGGGCGGACAGACCGCGGGAGTAGGCTCTCCCACATGGACTCGACGGGTCTCCTCCTCCTCGCACTCGGCGTCGCGCTCGGCGCCGCCCTGGGCTTCCTCGCGCGGAGCGGCGAGGCGCGGCGCGCGGCCGAGCGGGCCGTGCGCATCGCCGAGCTCGAGGCGACGCTCGCCGCCGAGCGGGCCGGCGCCGAGGAGAAGCGGGCGCTCGTGGACGACGCGCGCGCGCGCCTGTCCGACGCCTTCAAGGCGCTCTCCGCCGACGCGCTCCGCGCCTCGAGCGCCTCCTTCCTCGAGCTCGCGCGCGCCGCCCTCGGCCGCGAGCGCGCGGCGGCCGACGGCGACCTCGCCCGGCGCGAGGAGGCGATCGCGGCGCTCGTCGCCCCCGTCCGCGAGGCGCTCGGCAAGCTCGACGGCGAGCTGCGCGGGATCGAGCGGGCTCGCGAGGGGGCGTACGGCGCGCTCACCGAGCAGCTCCGGCAGGTGGCCGAGGCGCAGGCGCAGGTCCGCGGCGAGGCGGCGAACCTCGTGAAGGCGCTCCGCGCCCCGCAGGCTCGCGGCCGCTGGGGCGAGCTGCAGCTCCGCCGCGTCGTCGAGCTCGCGGGCATGCTCGACCGCTGCGACTTCGAGGAGCAGGCCACGGTGGACGGCGACGAGGGCCGGCTGCGCCCCGATCTCGTCGTGCACCTCCCGGGCGGGCGCAACGTCGTCGTCGACGCCAAGGCGCCGCTCGCGGCGTACCTGGAGGCGATCGAGGCCAAGGACGACGGCGCGCGGCGCGCGCACCTCGCCGATCACGCCCGGCAGCTCCGCGAGCACGTGCAGCAGCTCGGGCGCAAGGCCTACTGGGAGCGGCTCCGGCCCGCGCCGGAGTTCGCGGTGCTGTTCCTCCCCGGCGAGAGCTTCTACGCGGCGGCGCTGGAGGCCGACCCCTCGCTCCTCGAGGCGAGCGTGGAGCGGCAGGTCATCATCGCGACGCCGACCACGCTCATCGCTCTCCTCAAGGCCGTGGCGTACGGCTGGCGCCAGGCCCAGGTCGCCGAGAACGCCGAGGCGGTCGGCGCGCTCGGCCGCGAGCTGTACAAGCGGATCGCCGATCTCGGCGGCCACTTCGCCCGGCTCGGGCGGGCGCTGGGCGGCACCGTCGAGGCGTACAACCGCGCGGTCGGCTCCCTCGAGGCGCGGGTCCTCCCGGCGGCGCGGCGCTTCGAGACGCTCTCCGCCGCCCCCGCGGACGCCGAGCTCGACGCGCTGGCGGCGATCGAGGTCGTCCCGCGGGCGGTCGTCGCCCCGGAGCTCGCCGAGCCGGCCGCGGGCCGCTGACCTCCCCGGCGGCGGGTACGCCGCGCGGCGGTGAGGATGCCCGGCTCCGGCCGTGGCGCCCTCGCCGGTCGCCGGCGCTTTCACTGTTTGTCGCACCCGTACGCCGGGTGAGCCGCCTCCCGCATTCACTTTCCGTCCTGGCCCGCGCCGCCCTGTGAACCGTCGCCGAGGGACCCGGACCGACTCCTCGACACGATCCGCTCGCGCGCGCCGCCTCCCCTCGATTTTCACCCCAAAATTGTTGGCGCAAATTTAACGTGGAGCCATCCCGTCAATGTTGTCTCGCGGAGTCCACAAAGGCCAATTCGCGGGCCCGTTTTCGGGTTTGACCCGGGTTCCGCGTGACGTCGGTCAAGCCTCAGGCTCGACGGAAGGGTGCGCCGATAGCGCGCGGCGTCCATTTGCCGCACGAGCGCCACGCAAACATTTCGTTTGCCCGATTTCCGAAAAGCCGGGGAATTTTAGCAGGTTGTAATTTTCGATTGGAGCGGTCAGTCTCCGCGGCACCCGGAGGACGGAATGAACGATATGGGCTCCGAAGTGCTCGGCCTGGAGACCAAGGGTGTCTCCCGCCGTGACTTCATCAAGGTCTGCACCACCGCGGCGGCGGCCGTGGGCCTCCCGGCCTGGGCCGGCGAGAAGATGGCGGAGAACGTGGCCAAGGGAAGGAAGCCCTCGGTCATCTGGCTCCACTTCCAGGAATGCACCGGCTGCACCGAGTCGCTGCTCCGCACGAGCCACCCGGACGTCGGCGCGCTCATCCTCGACCTCGTCTCGGTCGACTACCACGAGACCTTGTTCGCGGCGGCCGGCCGCCAGATCGAGGAGGCGCTCGAGAAGGCCCTGCACGAGAACGAGGGCAAGTTCGTCCTCGTCGTCGAGGGCGCGATCCCGGAGAAGGACGGCGGCATCTACTGCCAGGTCGGCGGCAAGAAGGCGATCGACACGCTCAACGCCGTCGCCGCCAAGGCCGGCGCGATCATCGCGATCGGCTCGTGCGCGTCGTGGGGCGGCGTCCCGTCCGCGGCGCCGAACCCGACCGGCGCGACCGGCGCGCCGCAGATCCTGAAGGGCAAGACGGTCGTCACGCTGCCCGGCTGCCCGGCGAACCCCTACAACCTGCTCGGCACCGTGCTGCAGTACGCGACCTTCGGCACGCTCCCGGCGCTCGACGACCTCGGCCGCCCGAAGTTCGCCTACGGCCGCGTCATCCACGAGGACTGCCAGCGCCGCCCGCACTTCGACGCCGGCCGGTTCGCGCAGGCGTTCGGGGACGAGGGGCACCGCAACGGCTACTGCCTCTACAAGCTCGGCTGCAAGGGCCCCCAGACCCACGCCAACTGCTCGCTGCTCGACTTCTGCGAGGTGCCCGGCGCGTGGCCGGTCGGCATCGGCCACCCCTGCGTCGGCTGCACCGAGCAGGGCGTCGGCTTCACCGTGCCCATCTACACGAACCTGCCCGTCCAGAACCCGACGGCCCCCATGGCCTACCCCGCCATCCACCCCGACCACACGGTGCTCGGCAAGAGCGCCCTCGCCGTCGGCGTGGGCAGCGCCGTCGTCGGCGCCATCGTCGGCGCGGGCGTCGTCGCGACGCGGAAGATCAGCGCCGACTCCGAGAAGACCGAGGGGAAGGAGTAGCCCCCCATGCGCATCTCACGACGAGACCTGCTCAAGGGAGCGGCCGTTGCGGGAGCGACCACCGCGCTCGCCGGGACCGCGTCCGCTCGAGAAGCCGTCGAGCCGCGCCCCCAGGCGGTGGGGATGCTCTTCGACGCCACCCTGTGCGTCGGCTGCCGCGCCTGCCAGAGCGCGTGCAAGCGCGCCAACAAGCTGCCGGTGGACCTCGAGACCGGCGAGACCGGCGGCCAGTACGACGCGCCCCGCGACCTCAACAGCAGCACGAAGAACGTCATCAAGGCGGTCGAGGCGGCGAACGGCCCGACCTACATGAAGCAGCAGTGCATGCACTGCGTCGACCCGTCCTGCGTGTCGGTCTGCATGATGGGCGCCCTCCACAAGGAGGGCGAGGGGAAGAAGAAGCTCCCCGGCGAGCGCGCCGGCAGCGGCATCGTCGTCTACGACAAGAACACCTGCGTCGGCTGCCGCTACTGCCAGATCGGCTGCGCGTTCAACGTGCCGAAGTTCGAGTGGTTCGACGCGTTCCCGCTCATCGTGAAGTGCGAGCTGTGCCGGCACCGCGCCGACCCGAAGCAGGAGGGGCTCCTCTCCATCGCGAACCCGGCCTGCTGCGAGGTCTGCCCCCGCGAGGCGGTCGTCTACGGCCGCCGCGAGGAGCTGCTCGCCGAGGCGAAGCGGCGCATCGCCGCCTCCCCCGCGCGCTACCAGCAGCACGTCTACGGCGAGAAGGAGGGCGGCGGCACCCAGGTGCTGTACCTCGCCCCCGCGGGCGTCTCGTTCACGCAGCTCGGGCTGCCGGAGCTGCCGGACCGCTCCCAGGCCTCGTTCTCGGAGAGCGTCTCCCACGCCCCGTACCTGCACGGCGTCACGCCGGTCGCGCTGTACCTCGGCATGGCCGCGCTCATCGCGCGGAACCGGAAGAGGGAAGAGGCGGCCGAGCACCGCGAGGAGGGCAAGTAGATGAGCGCCCACGATCATCCGAAGGCCATCGGCGGGAGCCTGCTCGACCGCTCGATGCTGGTGCTGCTCGCGCTGTTCGGCGTCGCCGCCGTGGTGATGGCCTACCGCTTCTTCGCCGGCGTCGGGCCGGTGTCGAACATGACGGACGGCTTCACCTGGGGCATCTGGGAGCCGGTGAACGTCGTCGTCTTCACCGGCATCGGCGCGGGCGCGTACTCGGTCGGCCTGCTCTGCTACCTCCTCAACAAGGGCCAGTACCACGGCCTCGTGCGGCCGGCGGTGCTCGTCGGCGCCATCGCCTACACGCTGGGCGGCAGCTCGATCATGATCGCGCTCGGCCGGTACTGGAACTCGTACCTGCTGCCGTGGATCCCCTGGTGGAACCTCAGCTCCGCGCTGCTCGAGGTCGCCATCTGCGTCATCGTCTACGTGACGGTGCTGTGGATCGAGGTGCTGCCCTCGATCCTCGACGGCGCCGCCGCGAGCCGCTCGCCGCGCTGGGCGGCCATCGGCAAGACCTGGGGCCCGCGGCTCGCGAAGGCGATGCCCTACATCATCGCGCTCGCGATCCTGCTCCCCACGATGCACCAGAGCTCCCTCGGCGGCCTGATGCTCATCGCCGGCCCCAAGATCCACCCGCTCTGGCACACGGCGCTCCTGCCCACGCTGTTCCTCGTCTCCTGCCTGTCCATGGGGTTCGGCGCGGTCGTGGCGCTCGTCACGATCCTGAACCTCACCTGGAACGCCAAGCACGACCCGAAGCTCTTCGCGGACATGTCCAAGGTGAACGCGGGCATGCTGCTCTTCTACGTGGTGCTCCGCGTGGCGGACGTGGTTTGGAGCGGCAAGCTCCGCTTCCTCGCGCTCGACTTCCCCACGCTCCTGTTCGTGGCCGAGCTCGCGCTCTTCCTCGCCCCCGCGCTCATGTTCCTCTCGCCGCGCGTGCAGCGGAACAAGGGCCGGATGTTCGGGGCGGCGCTGCTCGCCGTCGCGGCGGGCGCCGCGTACCGCGTCGACGCCTACCTCACCATGTACCGCCCGGCCGGGTGGACCGCGGACGGCAAGCCCATCGCCGCCGGCTGGAACTACTGGCCGTCGCTGGGCGAGACGATCGTCACGGTGGGCATGGCGGCCGTCGGCGTCGCGCTCTTCATCTTCGTCTCCCGCAAGTTCCCCGTCGTGGTCGTCGAGGACGTCCGCGACGAGCACACCCACGTCGGCAGCGGCCCCGCGAAGGCCGCCGCCAGCCGCTAGGCAGAGAGGTGAACGTCCATGGGTAAGCTCATCACCATCGACCCCGTCACTCGGATCGAGGGCCACCTCCGCATCGACGTCGAGGTGGACGGCGGGGCGGTCAAGAACGCCTGGTCCTCCGGGACCATGTGGCGCGGCATCGAGACCATCCTGCAGGGCCGCGATCCGCGCGACGCCTGGGTGTTCACGCAGCGCATCTGCGGCGTGTGCACCACCGTGCACGCGATCGCCTCGGTGCGCAGCGTCGAGAACGCGCTCGGCCTCGAGATCCCGCTCAACGCGCAGCTCATCCGCAACGTGATCATGAGCGCCCACGCGCTCCACGATCACATCGTCCACTTCTACGCGCTCTCCGCGCTCGACTGGGTGGACGTGGTCGCCGCGCTGAAGGCGGACCCGGAGAAGGCGGCGAACCTCGCCGACTCGCTCGGCCTGCAGTGGGCGGGCAACTCCAAGCACGCCCTCAAGGCGGTGAAGGAGAAGGTGGCGGGCTTCGTCGCGGCCGGCCAGCTCGGCATCTTCACCAACGGCTACTGGGGCCACCCGGCGATGAAGCTCCCGCCGGAGGTGAACCTCCTCGCCGTCGCGCACTACCTGCAGGCGCTCGACGTGCAGCGCAAGGCGAACCAGGTCGTCGCGATCCTCGGCTCGAAGACGCCGAACATCCAGAACCTCGCGGTGGGCGGCGTCGCGAACGCCATCAACCTGGACAGCCCCGCGGCGCTCAACATGGAGAAGCTGTACCAGGTGAAGACGCTCCTCGAGGAGGTCGTCACCTTCGTGCAGCAGGTCTACCTGCCGGACGTCGCGGCCATCGCGGCGAGCTACCCGGACTGGCTCAAGTACGGCGCGGGCGTGACGAACTACCTCGCCGTGCCGGACATGCCGACCGACGTGAAGATGACCCGGTTCGACCTGCCCGGCGGCGTCATCTGGAACGGCGATCTCTCGAACGTGAAGCCGGTCGCGAGCTGGAACGACGACTACCTGAAGCAGAACGTCACGGAGTCGATCGCCCGCGCCTACTACGAGGGCGACACCGTCCGCCAGCCGTGGGAGGGCCAGACGAACCCGAAGTACACGGGTGAGTGGAAGGCGGAGACGCCCGCGCCCGAGAAGTACACGTGGGTGAAGGCGCCGCGCCTCGAGGGCAAGCCCGTGCAGGTGGGCCCGCTCGCGCAGGTGCTCGTCGGCTACGCCGGCGGCCACGAGAGCATCAAGAAGTGGGCGGACTTCTGCCTCGGCACCGCCGGCAAGATCGCGGGCGTGAAGCTCACGCCGGCGGTCCTGCACTCGACGCTCGGCCGCCACGCCGCCCGCGCGATCCGCGCGGCGACCATGGGCGAGCTCGCGCTCAAGCACTGGAAGCTCCTCGTCGAGAACATCGGCAAGGGCGACACGGCGATCTTCGTCGACCCGATGAAGAACCTGAAGCCCGGCACGTACAAGGGCGTCGGCTTCCACGAGGCGCCGCGCGGCACGCTCTCGCACTGGTCGGTCATCGAGACCGACGGCAAGACGATGAAGCTCGCCAACTACCAGGCGGTCGTGCCGTCCACCTGGAACGCCGGCCCGCGCGACGCGAAGGATCAGCTCGGCCCCTACGAGAAGTCGCTCGTCGGGAACCCGATCGCCGACCCGAAGCTCCCGCTCGAGGCGCTCCGCACGATCCACTCGTTCGATCCGTGCCTCGCCTGCGCGATCCACACCGTGGACGCGGAGGGCGAGGAGCTCGCGCGGGTGAAGGTGCTGTAGCCACGAGCCTTCCCGTGGCCGCTCGCCCCGAGCTGTCGAAGGGCGAGCGGCGCGCGGCCGGCACGCGCGGTAGAACCGATCCCGTCCCGGACTCCCTCCCGGGGCGGGATTCTCTTTCGACGCAGGAGCCTCATGTCCCCCCGCATCGCCGTCATCGGCATCGGCAACGTGCTCACCGGCGACGACGCCGTGGGCCCGCACGTGGTCCGCGTGTTCGAGGCGCGCCACGCGGTCCCGCCCGACGTGCAGGTGATGGACGCCGGCACCCCCGGCTACGACCTCACCGCGTTCATCGCCGGGCTCGAGGGGCTCGTCCTCGTGGACGCGGTGAAGGCGAAGGCCGCGCCGGGCACGCTGCGCGTCTACGACAAGGAGGAGCTGCTGCACAAGGCGCCGGTCCTCGCCATGAGCCCGCACGAGCCCGGAGTCCGCGAGGCCCTCATGAACGCGGAGTTCATGGGCGTCTCTCCGAGGACGGTGAAGCTCGTCGGCGTGGTCCCGGCGAGCGTGGCGACCGGGATCGGCCTCTCGCCGGAGGTGCGCGCGGCGATCGACGGCGCCGTCGCCCAGGTCGCGAAGGAGCTCGCGGCGCTCGGGGTGGCGGTGACGGAACGCGTTCCGCCGGCAGCGCCGGATCTGTGGTGGGAGAAGCCGCGGGGGTGAAGGCGAGGCACGGCCGGCGCCGCGCCGCGCCGTTATGAGAGCCGGAGACGATGCGGACCGATCCCCTACAGCGCGCGCCCGCCGGTCGGCGCCTGACCGTGAGCGGCACGGTCCAGGGCGTCGGCTTCCGGCCCTTCGTGTACCGGCTCGCGCACGCGCTCGGGCTCGCGGGGCGCGTGCGGAACGACGCGTCCGGCGTGACGGTCGAGGCGTTCGGACCTGCCGCCGCGCTCGACGAGCTCGAGCGGCGGCTCCGGAGCGACCGGCCGCCGGCGGCGGTCATCGAGACGCTCTCGAGCGAGCCCATCGCGGCGGAAGGGCTGGAGGGGTTCGAGATCGTCGCGAGCGGCCCCGCCGCCGAGCGGCGCGCGGCCATCCCGCCCGACCTCGCCACCTGCGCCGCCTGCGAGCGAGAGGTCTTCGACCCGCGCGACCGCCGCCACCGCTACCCGTTCACGAACTGCACGGACTGCGGCCCGCGCTTCACCATCGCGCACGGCGCCCCCTACGACCGGCCGGCCACGACCATGGCCGGGTTCACGATGTGCCCGGCGTGCGCGCGCGAGTACGCCGATCCTCTCGACCGCCGCTTCCACGCGCAGCCGAACGCCTGCCCCGCCTGCGGGCCGCGCGTGCGTGTCGTCGCGCGCGACGGCTCGGCGGTCGAGGTGACGGATCCCATCGGCCAGGTCGGCCGCGCGCTCGCCGCGGGCGCCATCGCCGCGGTGAAGGGCCTCGGCGGCTTTCACCTCGCCTGCGACGCGACCTCGAGCACGGCGGTCGCGACGCTGCGCGCCCGCAAGCGCCGCGAGGAGAAGCCGCTCGCGGTGATGGTCCGCGACCTCGCCGCGGCGCGTGCGCTCGCGGACATCGGCGAGGCGGAGGAGGCGCTGCTCGCCTCGGTCGAGCGCCCCATCGTGCTGTGCCGCCGACGACCGGAAGCGGCCCTCGCGCGGGAGCTCGCGCCGGACAGCCCGCTCGTGGGCCTCCTCCTCCCCTACGCGCCGCTCCACCACCTCCTCCTCGAGGCCGCGGGCCGGCCGCTCGTGATGACGAGCGGCAACCTCTCGGAGGAGCCCATCGCCTTCGAGGACGACGAGGCGGTCCGGCGGCTCGGCGGCATCGCCGACCTCTTCCTCGTGCACGACCGGCCCATCGCCTCGCGCTGCGACGACTCGGTCGCGCGGACCATCGCGGGCCAGCCGCTCGTCATGCGCCGCTCGCGCGGCTACGTCCCGCGCCCGGTGATCGTCCACCGCCGCTTCGCGCGCCCCGTCCTCGCGGTCGGCGCGCAGCTCAAGAACACGTTCTGCCTCGCGCGCGGCGACGAGGCGGTGCTCGGGCCGCACGTCGGCGACCTCGACAACCTCGAGACCTATGCGGCGTTCGAGGCGGCCATCGCGCGGCTCGAGGGGTTCCTCGCGCTGCGCCCCGAGGTCGTGGCCTGCGATCTCCACCCGCTCTACGTCTCGACCCGCTACGCCCGCGAGCGCGCCGCCGCGCTCGGCGTCCCGCTCGTCGAGGTGCAGCACCACCACGCGCACGCCGCGGCCGCCATGGCCGAGCACGGCCTCGACGGCCCGGTGCTCGCGCTCGCCTGGGACGGCACCGGCCTCGGCCCGGACGGCACCGCCTGGGGCGGCGAGCTCCTCCTCGCCGAGCGCGGCCGCTTCGAGCGCCTCGCCACGTTCCGGCCGCTCGCCCTCGCCGGCGGCGACCGCGCCATCCGCGAGCCGTGGCGCCTCGCGCTCGCGGCGCTGCTCGACGCCTTCGGAGAGGACGCGCCGGTCGCGGACCTCCCGCTCTTCCGCGCGGTCCCCGCGGCCGAGCTCGCCGTCGTGCGCCGCCTGCTCGCGACCGGCCTCAACTCGCCGCGCGCCCACGGCGTGGGCCGCGCCTTCGACGCCGCCGGCGCGCTCGCGCTCGGCCGTGGCGTCTCCCATTACGAGGGGCAGGTCGCGCTCGCGCTCGACAACGCCGCCGGCTCGGCGAGCTCGTGCGAGGCGCCCTACCCGTTCGACGTCGACACGGGCGCCCCCGTCGCGGAGCTCGACCTGCGCCCGCTCTGGCGCGCCCTCGTCGCGGACGTCCTCGCCGGCACCGCGCCCGCGGCGATCTCGGCCCGCTTCCACGCCACGCTCTCCCGCGCCGGCGCCGAGCTCGTCCGGCACGCCAGCCGGGCGACCGGGCGGCTGCCCGTGGTGCTCACCGGCGGCTGCTTCCAGAACGCCCGGCTGACCGAGGGCCTCCTCGGCGAGCTTTCGGCGGATTTCGCGGTATACCCACACGGTCAGGTGCCCCCCGGCGACGGTGGGATCGCGCTCGGCCAGGCGCTCGTCGCGGACGCGCGCGCGCACCCGTAATCGGAGAGCCCAACACATGTGCCTCGGCGTTCCAGGGAAGGTCCTCGCCATCGACGGGATGAGCGCGACGGTGGACTTCTTCGGCGTGAGGAAGGAGCTCCGCCTCGACATCGTGGACGAGCCGGTGTCGGTCGGGGACTACGTCCTGAACCACGTCGGCTTCGCCATCCGGCGCATCCCGCCCGACGAGGTGCAGGAGACGCTCGCGCTGTTCGACCAGATCCTCGACGTCTCCGGCGCGAAGGCGGACCTCATGGCCGCCGACGTGCGGGGCGAGATCGCGGCGGCGAAGCACAAGGAGTAGCGAGCCGCCGGCGCGGCGCTCCGGCGAGCGCGCGGTGGCGTGGAGACCCCATGGCAGCGAAGGATCTCTTCCAGGAGCTCAAGTTCCGCGACCCGGTGCGCGCGCGCGCCCTCTCCGAGGCGATCGGGCACGAGGTCGCTGCGCTCGGGCGGCGCGTCTCGGTCATGCACGTGTGCGGCAGTCACGAGCAGGCCATCGCGCGCTTCGGCCTGCGCGCCGTGCTGCCGCCGGACCTCGAGCTCATCATGGGCCCGGGCTGCCCGGTCTGCGTCACCGACGGCCCCGAGGTGGACGAGGCGGTCGCGCTCGCGGTCCAGGGCGCGCGCGTGTGCACCTACGGTGACATGCTGCGCCTACCCGGGACCGCGCGGTCGCTCGCGGACGCCCAGGCCGAGGGCGCCAAGGTCGACGTCGTCTACTCCGTGTCCCAGGCGCTCGAGCTCGCCGAGAAGCACCCCGCGGACGAGGTGGTCTTCCTCGGCTCCGGCTTCGAGACCACGGCGGTCGCCACCGCGGCGGTGGCGCTCGCGAACCCGCCGAAGAACTTCTCCATCCTGTCGGTGCACAAGTACGTCCCGGCCGCGATGAACGTCGTCGCCGAGAGCCCGGAGACGAACATCGAGGGCTACATCGCGGCGGGCCACGCCGCCATCATCACCGGCTGGGGCATCTTCGAGCCGTTCGCCGCGCGCACCGGCAAGCCGGTGGTGGTCGCCGGCTTCGAGCCGCTCGACATCCTCGCCGCGATCCTCAAGCTCACCGAGCTCATGCGCGCCGGGAAGCCCGAGGTCGCGAACGTCTACCCGCGCTGCGTGACGAAGGAGGGCAACCTCGCCGCGCAGCGCTCGCTCTGGAAGGTGTTCCGCCCGGTGACCGGCAGGTGGCGCGGCATCGCCGAGGTCCGCGATGGGAACCTCGACCTCACGCCCGAGTACGCGCACCTCGACGCGCGCAAGCGCTTCCGCATCGACACCTCGCCGGTGCGCGACGAGGAGGCCGAGGAGGCCGCGAAGGGCTGCATCTGCGGCTCGATCATGCTCGGCCTCGCGAACCCGGGCGACTGCGCGCTGTTCGGCAGGGCCTGCGTCCCCGAGTCGCCGGTGGGCGCCTGCATGGTGTCGTCGGAGGGGCAGTGCCGCATCTGGCACACCTACGGCGGCGTCCCGGATCTCAGGAAGGTGGGGACCTAGATGGAGAAGCCCCAGGCGAAGATCGGGCTCAAGCACGGCTCGGGCGGGCGCGCGATGCGCCAGCTCATCGAGGACGTGTTCCTCACCCTCGCCTCCCCGGTGGACGGCATCGGCCTCTCGGCGCTCGACGACGGCGCGGCCATCCGCGTCGGCGATCGCTGGCTCGTCGTCACCACCGACTCCCACGTCGTGCACCCCATCTTCTTCCCGGGCGGCGACATCGGTCGGCTCAGCGTCTCCGGCACCGTGAACGACCTCGCCATGATGGGCGCGACCGAGCCGCTCGGCCTCACCTGCGCGGTGGTGCTCGAGGAGGGCTTCCCGCGCGCCGACCTGGAGCGCGTCGTGGCCTCGATGCGCGAGACGGCGCGCGAGGCGAACGCGCCCATCGTCACCGGCGACACCAAGGTGATGGGCAAGGGCGAGGTGGACGGGATCGTCCTCAACACGACCGGCGTCGCGCTCGCCGATCGCGTCGTCAGCGACGCGGGCCTGCGCGCCGGAGACCTCGTCATCGTCACCGGCACCATCGGCGACCACGGCATGGCCATCATGTCGCGCCGCCACGACCTGCGGCTCGAGGGCGACCTCCGCTCCGACGTGGCGCCGCTCAACGGGCTCGTCCGCGAGGCGCTCCGCGCCGGCGGCGAGGACGTGGTGGCGATGAAGGACCCGACCCGCGGCGGCGTCGCGGGCGTGCTCCACGAGATGGCCGCGAAGGGCAAGGTCGGCATCGTCATCGACGAGACCGCGCTGCCGGTGCGCGACGAGGTGCGCGCCGCGGGCGAGATGATCGGCATCGACCCGCTCCTCGTCGCGAACGAGGGCAAGGCGGTCATCGGCGTGCGGGCGCGCTCGGCGGACAAGGTCCTCGCCGCGCTGCGGGCCCATCCGCTGGGCGCCTCGGCGATCGTCATCGCCACCGCCATCGGCGAGCGGCCCGGCGCGGTCATCCTCGACACCGGGTTCGGCAAGCGCATGCTCGCGGAGCCCGAGGGCGAGCTCCTCCCGCGGATCTGCTAGGCGCGGAATGCACGAGTACTCCCTCGTCGAGGCGCTCGTCACCCGCGTGGAGGCGGAGGCGAAGAAGCGCGACGCGATCGCGGTGCACAAGCTCTCCGTCCGCGTGGGCGAGCTCTCGGGCGTCGATCCCGAGCTCTTCCAGACCGCCTACGAGACGTTCCGCGCGGGCACGATCTGCGCGGGCGTCCCGCTCACCCTCACCCGCGTCGCGGCGAGCTGGTCCTGCCCGCGCTGCAGGACGCCCATCGCGCGCGGCGCCATCCTGCGCTGCCCGGCCTGCGACACGCCCGGCAAGCTCGACGACGGCTCCGACGCGCTGACCCTCGACGGCATCGAGATGGAGGTCCCCTGATGTGCACGACCTGCGGCTGCGGCGACACCGAGCTCGTCCCGGTGGAGCTCCACGAGAAGATCCTGGCCGGGAACGACCGCGCCGCGCGCCACAACCGCGAGCACTTCCTCGAGGCGCGCGTCCTCGCCCTGAACCTCATGGGCTCGCCCGGCGCGGGCAAGACCGCCGTGCTCGAGGCGACCGCGAAGGCCGCGGCCGCGAAGGGCTGGAGGCTCGGCGCCGTCTCCGCCGATCTCGCGACCGACAACGACGCGCGCCGGCTCCAGAAGGCGGGCATCCCCTCGAAGGCCATCACCACCGGCCAGGCCTGCCACCTGGACGCCGAGCTCGTGCACCGCTCGCTCCACGACTTCCCCTGGCGCGACACCGACATGTTCTTCATCGAGAACGTCGGCAACCTCGTCTGCCCGGCCATCTACGACCTGGGCCAGGCGGCCAACGTGGTGGTGCTCTCCGTCACCGAGGGCGAGGACAAGCCGCTCAAGTACCCGGTGATGTTCAACGCCGCCGACCTCGTGCTGCTCACGAAGTGCGATCTCGTCCCGCACCTCGACGTCGAGCTCGCCAAGATCCACGACGCGCTCGCGCGCGTGATGCCGCGGCCGCGGATGATCGAGGTCTCCGCCCGCACCGGCCAGGGGATGGACGCGTGGGTGGCGTGGCTCGAGGAGCTGCGCGACGGGATCGGCCTCGGCGGCGCGGACGCGCATGCCCACGGCCACGAGCACTCGCACGCGCATTCGCACGAGCACGCCCACGGTGACGAGCGCCACTCGCATGCCCACTCCCACGACGGGCACGAGCACGAGCACGGCAGCGCGGATCACCACGGGCACGCCCGCGGCGGGAAGCACGACCACGACTGAGCGCCGCGCTCAGTCAGTCGCTCCGCGCGACCCGCCCACCCTCACCCTCCCGAGCGCCCGCTCGAAGGCGTCGAGGTCCGCGATGGCCTGCACGCGCGGCGCTCCGGCCTGCGCTGCGGCGTCCGCCCCGGCCCCGCCGACCCACACCTCCACGCTCGCTGGCAGCTCGCGCGCGACCGCGGCGACGGCCTCGAGGGCCTGCGGCGAGGCACCCCCGGTGAGGCCGAGCACGACCACGCGCGCGGCGGCGTACTGCGCCGCGGCGACGACCTCCGCGGCGGGGAGGCTCGGTCCGAGGTAGATCGCGCCGAGGCCCGCGATCGCGGCCACGAGCGCGGCGGCGAGCGTCCCGAGCTCGTGCAGCTCGCCCTCGGGCGTCGCGAGCACGAGGCGGGGCGCGTTCTCGTGGATGGGCTGCAGCCGCACGAGCGCGCCGAGCAGGCTCCGCAGCTCCGAGGAGACGAGGTGCTCCTGCGTGACGGAGAGCCGCCCCTCGTGCCACCCCTCGCCGACGGCGCGCAGGAGCGGGAGGGCCACGTCGCGCGCGAGCGCGTGAGCGGGGAGGACCGCGGCGAGGTGGGAGAGCTCGCGGCGGAACGCGGCGGGCTCGAAGCGCTCGATCGCCGCCCGCAAGCTCGCGAGATCGACCGGCGCTCCGGGGCGCAGGAGCTCCGGCTCGCCTCCTCCCGAGGCGACCAGCGCGCGGAGCTCGTCCAGAGGCAGCGCCGCGATGCGCCCGATCGCGTGCCCGCGCCCGACCGCCTGCGCGAGGAGCCGGAGCCGCTCCACGTCCTCCTCGGAGTAGAGCCTCCCGCGCTCGTCGCGCTGCGGCTCGACCACCCGGTAGCGCCGCTCCCACGCACGCAGCGTGTCGACCGAGATCCCGGTCAGCCTCGACACCGCGCGGATGGGGTAGCGCAGCGAGCTCATCCCGGGTGCCGATAACGTCGCCGCGTGCGCACGTCCAGCGGCTGCCCGCGATCTGTCATCAGCCCATCCAGGGGTCCAGGCTCCCGCCGCGGGGCGCGCGTCCTGGGGAGCGCTCGGAGCGCGCCGGCGCGATGCGGTGCGGTGGTCCGGTGCGCACGATGGCGGGGCGATGAAGCGCGTGGCACGAAGGCCCGCGGTGCGCCGCCGGGGCGACGCTCGGCTTCACCGGGCGACGCGCGCGCCGCTCACACCGCCCGCGGCACGAGGTCGCCCGCGTCCGGCAGCACGAGGACGGTCGCCTCGCGTCCGACGCGCTCGCGGGCGCTCGCGATCGCGGCCGCGAGGTCGGGCGCGAAGGTCGCGTACGTCTCGCGCACCGTCGCCTCGTCCATCCCGGAGACGAGCAGCACCGTCGCGCCGGCGGGCAGGTAGCGCCGCACGCCGAGCTCGAAGATCCCCTCGTTCACGACCTGCAGCGGACCGGTGCCCTCCGGGCACTCCGCCGCCACGATCACCACGCCGCCCTCGCGGAGCAGCAGCCCCGCGGGCGGGATGAGCTTCGAGGCCTGGTAGAGCGAGCCCGACACCGGCAGCGGCGCGGAGACGATCACCACGTCCGCCTTCGGCGCCTCGACCTCGCACCAGGGCCGGGCGAGGCGGACGCCCTCGCGGTGGGCGTAGACGACGTCGCCCGCGACCGCGCCCACGATCGTGCCGCCCGCCTCGACGACGTTCACGAGGTAGGTGTCGCGACCGATCCGCCGCACCGCCTCCTCGAGATCCTCGCGGCACGGGTTCCCGTCGGCGCGGCCGAGCGCCGAGGTCTCCTCCGCCTTGAGCCGGTGGTTCTGGCGGATGTCCACGTCGTGGCCGAGCCCGGGGAAGATCCCCTTCGCGCCGCCGCCCCAGCCCGCGAAGTAGTGCGGCTTCACGCGGCCCGTCGAGACGATGAGGTCCGCCTCGGCGACGCAGCGGTTCACCCGGATGCGCGTCCCGCGGCTCGTCCGGCCCATCTCCACCATCGACGCGTCGTCGCGGGCGTCGTGGTTCACCACCCGGTGCCGGCCGAGGACGGCGGCGGGCAGGCCGAGCCGCTCGAGCGGCTTGGGGCCGTGCGTCCCGTTCGCCACCGCGATCGTGAGGTGGTCGTCCGGTACCGCGCCGAGCGCGCGCCGAACCGCCGCGAAGAGCTCCGCGCGCGGCTCGTCGCGCGAGGCGTCGCTCACGATCACCACCACGCGCGTGCGCGCCGTCGCGACCGTCGCGAGCGGACGCGCGCCGACGGGATGGGCGAGCGCTGCGTCGATCGCCGCCTCGAGATCCGGCACGGGGGGCGGAGTGGGCGGGAGGAGCACGCGCGCGCCGGGGAGGTCCGGGAGCGCGAGGGTGCGGGTGCCGTAGCCGAGGAGGACGGTCACGGGGGCATTGTACGTCCGCGGGCGCGAGCGGGCGCAATGGCGACCGACCGCCCGTGGTTCGACAGGCTCACCACGAGCGGTGCGTGCAGTCGAGCCTGTCGAAGGGCGAGCGCGCCACGACCGCCCTCGAGCTGCCCGTCACGTCCGAGCCGGCGCTCCGGGCTCGACGGACCGCGCCGGCGCGTCGCCGTTCGCCACGTCCGCGGCAGGGAGCGCCGCGGCGATGCGGCGGCGCACCTCGTCCTTGAGCCGGCCCGCGTCCTCGGGCCTCAGGCCGGCGGTGGGGACCGGCTCGAGGATGCGCGCATAGGCGCGGCACGGCCGGACCCACGGGCTCCCCTTCGGCATGCCCTGCGCCGCACCGTGCACCGCGACCGGCAGGATCGGCACCCCCGCCTCGATCGCGAGCCGGAACGCGCCCGACTTGAAGGGCAGGAGCTTCGCGCTCGTGCTCCGCGTCCCCTCCGGGAAGATCATCACGTTCATGCCGCGCTCGAGGTAGCGGCGCGCCTTCGCGAGCGCCTCGCCGCCGCTCTCCGAGTCGCCGCGCCGGACCGGGATGTCGCCCGAGAGGCGGAACATCCAGCCGACCCAGGGCACCTTGAAGAGCGACTCCTTCGCGATCCACTTCATCTCGCGAGGGAGCTTCGAGAGCATGAGGATGTCCAGCATCGACTGGTGGTTCGCGACGACCACGTACGCCTGCCGCCCGCGCGGCCAGCGCCCCTCGATGCGCAGCCGCCAGGGCGGGAACGTCCGCGTGACGGCCACGGCGACGAGCCGCGAGAAGCGGCCCGCGACCGCGCGGTTCCGGTCGAACGGGAACGTGACGGCGAAGAGCAGCACCTGCAGCGGCAGCGCGAGCAGGATGACGAGGCCGGTGAAGAAGTAGCCGATCGCGGCGATGACGGGCACGGGCGAATGGTCCTGAGCGGACGTCACCGTCCGGTCACGGCGGCGACGGGCACGGCGGGGGGTGAGAGCTCGGGGCGGGCGAGATGGTGCTGCGTCTTCGCCTGGAAGAGGGCCGCCACCGAGAGGAGGCGCCCCTCCTCGAGCGGAGGCCCGACGAGCTGCAGCGAGAGGGGCAGCTTGCCGGAGAAGCCCATCGGGAGCGCCACCGCCGGGAGCCCGGCCACGTTGCCGGCCGCGCCGAGGGGGTCGGGGCTCTCCGAGATGGCGTCGAAGTTCTCCTCGACGCGCGGCGGCACGAAGGGGACGTTGGGCGCGAGGACGAGGTCGAAGCGCGAGAAGAAGCCGGCCAGCGCGCGCTGGATCTCGCCGCGGACGCGCATCGCGCGCACGTAATCCGAGGCGTTCGCCTTCGGCAGGTAGTCCTCGGGGCTCTTCGTGCGGTGCGAGGCGTCGGCGAGCTCGCGCGTGCGGCCGGAGCGGATGAGCTCCTCGAAGGCGGTCGCCGCCTCCGCCTCGATGAGGAACCCGGCGAGCGCCTCGTACGGGAGGTCCGGGAGCGCCGCGGGCTCGAGGAGCGCGCCCGCCTCGCGCAGCACTCCCTCCGCCGCGGCGAACGCCTCGCGCGCGCCGGCCGCGGGCTCGGGCGGCTTGTCGGGGAAGCCGAGCACCGCGACGCGGAGCCCCCGCGCCACCTCGGGACGGATTCGCTTCACCGGGGGCGACGAGATGGCGCTCGGGTCGCGCGCGTCAGGCCCCGCGATGACGTCGAGCACCAGCGCGCAATCCCGCGCGCTGCGCGCCATCGGCCCGAGCTTGTCCATCGTGTACGAGAGCGCCATCGCGCCGTGGCGCGGGACGACCCCGTAAGTCGGGCGGAGCCCCGTCACGCCGCAGAACGCCGACGGCCAGGTGATGGAGCCCCAGGTCTCCGAGCCGATGGCGAACGCGACGAGCCCCGCCGCCACCGCCGAGCCGGCGCCCGAGGACGACCCGCCTGCCCATCGAGCGAGATCCCAAGGCGTGCGGCACGGGCCGTTCAGGGCCGCCTCGCCGGTGTGATAGCCGAGCCCGCCCGCGAGCTCGACCATGGAGAGCTTGCCGAGCAGCACCGCTCCCGCCTGCGAGAGCCGCGTGACGATCGCCGCGTCGCGGTCGGGCACGCGGCCCGCGTAGGGCGCCGCGCCGAAGGTGGTGCGGATCCCCTTCGTGTCGACGAGGTCCTTGAGGCCGTACGGCACGCCGTGCAGCGGCCCGCGCCAGCGGCCGGCGGCGAGCTCCGCCTCCGCCGCGCGCGCCTCGGCCAGCGCGCGCTCCGGCGTCACGGTGACGAAGCAGCCGAGCCGCGCCGCGTGCGCGTCGATGCGCGCGAGGTACGCCTCGGCGAGCTCGACCGGCGAGAGCTCGCGGGCGCGGAGCTTCTGGGAGAGCGCCTGGACTCCGGAGAACAGGACGTCGTCGGAGACGGCCACGCTAGGCTCCCGGGCGCGCCGGGGCGGCGCGGAAGACGAAGGCGGGCTCGGCGTCGAGGGCGAGCGGGAACGCGCGCAGCGGCGCGATCACGTCCGGGCCGGGCGCGGCGCGGGCGGGCGCCGGGGCGGGCGGCGCGCCGGAGGGGTCCGCTCCCTGGCTCGGGGCGCCGGGCGCGGCGGCGTGCACGCCCGCGCAGCCCGCGGCGAGCGCGGGGGCGAGCGCCATGATCCGCAGGAAGTCGCGGCGAGGTGTCGCGGTCACGGCCGGTTGGCTGTCGTCCATGCCGCGTTCCTAGCACAGCGGGGCGCCGCCCGCCGCCGCCTCCGCCGGGACAGGTGCTAACATCTCGCCTGCGTGCCCGAGCTCGCGCCGATCCCCCTGCCCTTCCTCGGCCTCGACTCGGTGGAGACCCTCCGCCGGATGGCGGACGCGCTCCCGGACGGGCTGTTCCTCACGGATCGCGAGGGGACGGTCACGTTCTGGAACCGCGCCGCGGAGCGGATCACCGGCTGGCCCCGGAGCGAGGCGATCGGCCAGCGCTGCTCGATCCTGGCCGGAGACTCGGTGAACGGCTGCCCCTGCGGCGCCGGGCTCCTGAAGTGCGGGGTCGCCGAGCGATCCCGCTCCTCGCTCTGCTGCACGATCCGCAAGCGAGACGGAGCACCGCAGCTCATCGTGAAGAACGCGGTCCCGCTCTTCGCGGCGGACGGCCTGCCGGCGGGGACGCTCGAGACGTTCACGGACGTGGCGAGCGCACCGATCGCCACCGCGCCGCCCGCCGGACCCGCCGAGCCCGCGGCGCTCCGGGACGACGGAGCACCCGCCGGGGAGCTGTGCGGCCTCGTCGGTGGTCACGAGGTGATGCGCGAGCTCTTCCGGATGATCGCGCTCGTCGCCCGCACCCGCACGACCGTGATGATCACGGGCGAGAGCGGCACCGGAAAGGATCGCGTCGCCGAGGCGATCCACCGCCTGGGAGATCGCGCCCAGCGGCCGCTCGTGCGCGTGTCGTGCGCTGCGCTCGGCCCGGCCGCGCTCGACGTCGAGCTGTTCGGCGACGCCGACGGCCGGCGCCGCGGCAAGATCGCGGAGGCGGACGGCGGAACGCTCGTCCTCGACGAGGTCGGCGACGCGCCCCCCGCGGTGCAGGCGAAGCTCCTGCGCGTCGTCGAGGAGCGCGCGTCCGGCCGTGCTGGCGAGGAGCGCCCCCTCGCGGTGGACGTGCGCCTCCTCTGCACGACGCACCGGGACCTGCGCCCCTTCGTGAAGGACGGGCGCCTCCGCGCAGACCTCTACTTCCGGCTGGCCGCGTTCCCGCTCCGCGTCCCGCCCTTGCGGGAGCACGCCGAGGACGTGCCGCTGCTCGCGGAGCGCTTCCTCTCGGAGCTCGGCTCGGGGCGCGGCCTGTCGAAGGACGCGCTGCGCCTCCTGCGCGCGTACCCCTGGCCCGGCAACGTCCGCGAGCTCCGGAACGCGCTCGAGTACGCCGCGCTGCGCGCCGGGCCGGGCGAGCTCCGGCCGGAGCACCTCCCGCGGGACGTGCTGGGGTTCCGCGCGGAGCGCCGGTCCGCGCCGGGCGCCGCGCCCGACCCGGAGGCCGAGGCGCGGCGCGCGCTCGTCGAGGCGCTCGAGCGGACGGGCTGGAACCGCACGCAGGCGGCGGAGCTGCTCGGCGTCTCGCGGGTCACGCTCTGGAAGCGGATGCGCCGGCTCGGCATCGCCGACCCGGGCGAGCGCTGACGGCGGCGCGCCGCTCGGGCAGGATTCCCCCGTGCCCGAGCTGCCGGACATCGAGGTGTACGTCGAGGCCGTCGCTGCGCGCGTGCAGGGGAAGCCGCTCCTCGGCGTCCGGCTCGGGAGCCCGTTCGTGCTGCGCTCCGTGGACCCGCCGCTGGAGGAGGCCCGCGGCAAGCGCGTCGAGGCGGTGCGGCGCGTGGGCAAGCGCGTCGTGCTCGCGCTCGAGGGCGAGCTGTTCCTCGCGATCCACCTCATGATCGCGGGCCGGCTCCACTGGCGCGACGAGGGGGCGAAGCTCCCCGGCCGCGTGGGGCTCGCGGCGCTCGACTTCCCCGGCGGCTCGCTCGTGCTCACCGAGGCGGGCACGAAGCGCCGCGCCTCGATCCACCTCGTGCGCGGGGCGGAGGCGCTCGCGGCGCTCGACCGCGGGGGCCTCGAGCCCCTGGGCGTGGATCCCGGCGCGTTCCGCGCGGCGCTCACGCGCGAGAACCACACCCTGAAGCGCGCCCTCACCGACCCCCGGCTCTTCTCGGGGATCGGCAACGCCTACTCGGACGAGATCCTGCACCGCGCCCGGCTCTCGCCGGTGACCCTCACCTCTCGGCTCGGCGACGAGGAGATCGCGCGGCTGCACGCGGCGACGCAGGCGGTGCTCTCCGAGTGGACCGAGCGCCTGCGCCGCGAGGCGGCCGGCGGCTTCCCGGAGGGCGTGACCGCGTTCCGTCCGGAGATGGCCGTCCACGGCCGGCACCGCCAGCCGTGCCCGGTGTGCGGGACCGCGGTGCAGCGCATCGTGCGGGCGGAGAACGAGGTGAACTACTGTCCGCGGTGCCAGACCGGCGGGCAGATCCTGTCGGACCGATCGCTCGCGCGGCTCCTCAAGGAGGACTGGCCTCGCACGATCGAGGAGCTCGAGCGGAACCCCGCGCTCGGCGCCACGCGCCCGCCGCCCGTGGCGGCGCGGAGAGGGAAGAAGCGCTGAGGAGAGGGAGGGGCGGAGTGCGGCGGCGAGAGCGCGTCTGAACTCGACCGCGACCCCGACCCCGACCTGACCGCCCGGCCGCGGCCCCCGCCCGCAGCGCGCCGCTCCACAGCACTCGCCGACTCGGGCGGCCATCACCGCGATCTCGATCTGTCGGGCCGCCCGGCCACGACGGGCCCCCCTACCGCGCAACAGTCCCCGACTCATCGGTGCTCCAACGTTCTACCGAGCGCCCGCCCGTCCTGCTGCCTCCGGAGTGCTAGCTCGCTGGTAGGATCTGCGTGCTGGACGGCGCGCTCACGGCTCCTCTGCAGCCTCTTTTTCGCCCGCCTCGTCGATCGTGCCCCCTCCTGGGAATAACGATCGGCCCCCCTCACGTTCGGTTCGCGTTGGGCCGCTCGCTGCCTCGCCTGGTGTGCAAGCGGCTCCAAGGTGCCTCCAGGCACGCACACCGAGGCGGGTGCCCCCAAGGGCCTGCCGCAACGACGAGGCGAGCACGTGCCCGAGCCGACGCAGCGCCCCATCCGCCGAACCGCCCTTCTCCTCCTCGCCGCAGCCGTCGCCGCACCGCTCCCTGCAGCCGCCGCGCAGGTCTGGACCGCGCTCGCCGCGGAGAAGATCCGCCCCGGCTCGACCGCGAGGTCCGACTCGAGCGCGCGGATCTCCGCCGCGCGGAACGAGTTCGAGGCCTTCCAGGTGGTCGTCACCGGCGCGGCCACGAACGTGCGCGCCACGGCGAGCGAGCTGACGGGCCCCGGCACGATCGGCGGCGTCCGTCTGTACCGGGAGGCGATCATCCAGGTGCAGACCGCCTCGGCGCTCGACGGCGCGACCGGACCCTGGCCGGACGCGCTCGTGCCCGACGTCGACGAGGTCGCCAACGAGCGGCGGAACGCCTTCCCGTTCAGCGTGCCGGCGAGCGAGAGCCGGGCGATCTGGGTGGAGGTCTTCGTCCCGCCCGAGGCGCCCGCCGGCGACTACACCGGCAGCGTGACCGTGTCCTGGGACGGCGGCTCCGCGACGGTGCCGGTGACGCTCACGGTCTGGCCGTTCACCCTGCCCTCCACCGCGTCGCTCAAGACCGCCTTCGGCTTCACCTACGGCGCCATCCCGAGCGGCCACGGCGTCTCCGCCGCCGACGCGTTCGCGGCGATCCGAGCGCGCTACGGGCAGCTCGCGCTCGATCACCGCATCACCCTGTCCCACGTCGACGACGGCAGCTCCGCCCTCGACCACGCCGACGCGCTCTACGGCCCCACGCTCGACGGGACGGCGCCGACGTCGCTGCGCGGCGCGCGCATGACCGCCTACGAGCTCCTCTACGACCCGAAGAGCTGGTCCTCCTTCTTCGACGGGAAGGGCTGGCTCGACCGGCTCTTCCAGTACACCTGTGACGAGCCGCCCCTCACCTGCGCCTGGTCGGACATCCCCCGACGCGCCGCCGCCGCGCACGCGGCGAACGTCCGCACGCTCGTGACGACGTCGATCCAGGAGGCCGACGCGAACGGCGTCACGAGCGCCATCGACGTGATCGTGCCGGTGATCAACTACCTCGACGATCGGGAGGGGACGTTCGCGGGCAACCAGCGCTCGAAGTACGACGCCTTCCTCGCCGCCTCGCCGCGGCGCGAGATCTGGGGCTACCAGAGCTGCATGAGCCACGGCTGCGGCGGCACGGTGAACTTCGGCTCGCCGTCCTCGTCCGACCGCTACTTCACTGGCTGGCCGAGCTACATGATCGACGCCTCCGCGGTCCGGAACCGGGCGATGGAGTGGCTCTCGTTCCGCTACCGGCTCTCCGGCGAGCTCTACTGGGAGACGGCGTACGCGTTCACCCACGACGCCTGGACGAACCAGTGGGACTTCAACGGGAACGGCGACGGGACGCTCTTCTACCCGGGCACGCCGGCGAAGATCGGCGGCGCGACGCACATCCCGATCGCCTCGATCCGGCTCAAGATGATCCGCGAGGGGATGGAGGACTACGAGTACCTGAAGCTCCTCTCCGACGCCGGCGACGACGCGTTCGCGCGGCAGATCGCAGACTCGCTCTTCCCGAACGCGTACTCCACGGAGGTCTCGCCCGCGGCGCTCATGACCGCGCGCGAGCAGCTCGCCAGGCGGATCATCTCGCTCGGCGCGACGGCCCCCACGCCGCCGGGCGATCCGGCGCCGCTGCCCCCCTCGCCGCCCTCCTCGCCGCCGCTCCAGGCCGGTGCCGCGGGCACCCTCGTCCGCGGCGGCTGCGCCGCCGGCGGCAGCTCCGGGCTCCTCGCCCTCGTCGGGCTGGTCGGCACGCTGCGCTTCCGCCGCCGGCGGGCGCGCTGAGCGCGCGCGAGGAGGCACACTCACGGTGAGTGAACGCGGGCGTGCCGGGCGTCTCCGGCACGCCCGCTCGTCCTCTCGTGCCCCCCGAAAGCCGCAGCGCGTCGCTGCGCCACGTCGCGTCAAATGTGGAGCGCTCAGGTGCGGTTGCGGTCCGGTGCCGGGGTCGTCGCCTTGACACTACCGGGCCATGTGCGTTGTGTTCGCGCACCACCCTTACGCAAAGCGCGAAGGAAGGACCATGGCCACGGACTTCACCCCGCCGAAAAACCCGCCGTCCGCACCCATCCCGAAGAAGAAGATCCGGCGGGAGGACGCGCTCGCGTACCACTCGTCCGGCCGCAAGGGGAAGATCGAGGTCGTCGCCACGAAGCCCATGGCGACCGCGCGCGATCTCGCGCTCGCCTACAGCCCCGGCGTCGCCGAGCCGTGCCTCGAGATCGAGAAGGACCAGGATCTCTCCTACCTGTACACGGCGCGCGGCAACCTCGTCGGCGTCATCTCCAACGGCACCGCCGTCCTCGGCCTCGGCGACATCGGCGCCGCGGCGGGCAAGCCCGTCATGGAGGGCAAGGGCGTCCTCTTCAAGCGCTTCGCCGACATCGACGTCTTCGACATCGAGGTCGACCAGAAGGACGTCGACGCCTTCTGCAAGGTGGTGAAGGCGCTCGAGCCCACCTTCGGCGGCGTGAACCTCGAGGACATCAAGGCGCCGGAGTGCTTCATCATCGAGGAGCGGCTCAAGCGGGAGATGCAGATCCCGGTCTTCCACGACGACCAGCACGGGACCGCCATCATCTCGGGCGCCGCGCTCCTCAACGCGCTCGAGCTCGCCGGCAAGGACATCGCCAAGGTGAAGGTGGTCGTGTCCGGCGCCGGCGCGTCCGCCATCGCCTGCACCAAGTTCTATCTCTCGCTGGGCGTGCGCCGCGAGAACGTGGTGATGGTGGACACGAAGGGCGTCATCTACCGCGGCCGCACCGAGGGGATGAACGAGTGGAAGGCGGAGTTCGCCGCCGAGACCAAGGCGCGCACCCTCGCCGACGCGATGAAGGGCGCGGACGTCCTGCTCGGCTGCTCCGCCAAGGGCATGGTGGACCAGGACATGGTCCGCTCGATGGCGAAGGACGCCATCGTGTTCGCCCTCGCGAACCCCGACCCGGAGATCAGCTACCCCGAGGCGAAGGAGGCGCGCCTCGACGTCATCATGGCCACCGGGCGCTCCGACTACCCGAACCAGGTGAACAACGTCCTCGGCTTCCCCTACATCTTCCGCGGCGCGCTCGACGTCCGCGCGAAGGGGATCACGGAGGACATGAAGATGGCGGCGGCCCGCGCGCTCGCCGCCCTCGCCAAGGAGGACGTGCCCGACTCCGTCTCGCGCGCCTACGGCGGTGAGAAGTTCCGCTTCGGCCGCGACTACATCATCCCGAAGCCGCTCGACCCGCGCGTGCTGCTCTGGGTCGCCCCGGCGGTGGCGAAGGCCGCGATGGACACCGGCGTCGCCAGGCAGAAGATCGACCTCGGCGAGTACCGCGACCGCCTGCGCAAGATGCAGAGCCGCGCGAACCAGGTGATGGGCTCCATCACCTCCAAGGCGAAGAAGAAGCTCACGCGCATCGTCTTCCCGGAGGGCCACCACCCGAAGATCCAGCAGGCGGCGGAGATCCTGCGCGAGGAGGCGATCTGCGAGCCCGTGCTCCTCGGCCCGGTGGACGCCATCCAGCGCTCCATCGCCGACCAGCGGCTCGACGACCTCGACGGCGTCACCGTCATCGACCCGATGACGAGCGACCAGTTCAGCCGCTACGTCGCCCGCTACTGGGAGATCCGCCGCCGCCGGGGCGTGACCTTCGAGGAGGCGCAGCGGCGGGTCCGCATGCGGAATTACTACGCGGCCGTGATGGTCGAGCAGGGCGCGGCGGACGGGCTCGTCACCGGCCTCACCTCCGGCTACGCGGCCGCGGTGCGGCCGGCGCTCGAGGTGGTCCGCACGCGGCCGGGGCAGCGCGCCGCCGGCGTCTACATCGTGGTCACGAAGAACGACTTCAAGTTCTTCGCCGACTGCACCGTGAACGTGGACCCGTCCGCCGCCGAGCTCGCGGAGATCGCGCTCACCACGAGCGACCTCGCCCGCTACTTCGACGTCGTGCCGCGCGTGGCGATGCTCTCGTACTCGAGCTTCGGCTCCGCCGCGGGCGACAGCCCGCGCAAGATGGCGATCGCCACGGACCTCGTGCGGCAGCACAGCCCCGACCTCGAGGTCGACGGCGAGATCCAGGTCGACATCGCGACGAACACCGAGGTCCGCGTCCCGGAGTTCCCCTTCTCGACGCTCAAGGACAACGCGAACGTGTTCGTGTTCCCGAACCTCGACGCCGCGAACATCTGCTACCAGATGCTCGCGAACGTCGCGGGCGCCGAGGTGATCGGCCCGGTGCTCATCGGCATGCAGAAGCCGGTGAACGTGCTGCAGATGGGCTGCTCGGTGCAGTCGATCGTGAACCTCGCGGCGATCACGGCGCTCCGGGCGCAGGGCGAGAAGTTCCTGTTTTGAGCTGATCTAACGGGGACTGCGTCCCCGCCCCGCCGACGGCTGACCGCCGTCGGCGGGGCCCCACCCCCGCTCGGCGGGGCCCGTGAACCTGCGCGCCCGCGTTCGCGGGTGCGCGCAGGTTCCCCGCCGGAGGGGCTTCGCCCCTCCCGCGCTTCGCGCGGGGCCCTCCCGCGGCGGATGGGCCCTTGGGGCCGAACGAACCGCTCTCGCTCACCCACGGTGAAGCCGCAGGCTTCTAGCAGCCGTCGGCGTCGTTGCCGTTCTCGTTCGCCCCGTCACGGGGGCGAGGGGGCATTCCTCAAGTGGGTACGCCGAGCCGCGGGAACAGCACCCGCTGCAGGAGGATCCAGCCGGCGAAGAACAGGACGAACAGCAGGAGATCGTTCACTTCACGCCTATCCGATCTTCTCGAGCACCCGCTCGAGACGCGCCCGGACCTCGCCCGCGATCTCGCCCAGCGCGGGCTCCGCCGCGGCGATGGTCTGCATGGGATCGACCGCGCGCACCACGACCTTGCCGTCGTCGCGCTCGTAGACCGCCACGTTGCACGGCAGCAGGACCCCGACCTCGGGGACCGCCGAGAGCGCCCGGTGCGCCAGCGACGGGTTGCAGGCGCCCAGGATGCGGTACCTGCGCCAGTCGACGCCCAGCTTCTCCTTCAGCGTCGCCTGGACGTCGATCTGCGTCAGCACCCCGAATCCCTCGCCCTTCAGCAGCTCGGGGACGCGCTCGAGCGCCTGATCGAACCCCCAGCTGCTCACCTTCTCCATTCCGATGCTCGCCATGGCCCCTCCCGTTCAGGCGTGGTCCGAGCCACCCGCGCTCGGAACGGTTCCTCGCCGAAACGAACTTGCGCCCCGTGGCTCCCACGCGTCAGCGGCGCGTCGCCGCCCCCGGAAGGAGTCCTCGCGATGTCCAGGAGCGTCCTCGTGCTGGGCGGCGGCTTCGCCGGCCTGGAGAGCGCCATCCAGTTCCGGCGCCGCGGCTACGACGTCACGCTCGTGACGGAGCGTCCGTACCTCTTCATCTACCCCACGTCGATCTGGATCCCCACCGGCGAATCACGGTTCGAGGACGCGTGTCTCGACCTCGAGACCGTCGCCCGCGAGCGCGGGTTCCGGCTCGTCGTCGGACGCGTGGACGCCGTCGACGGCGCGGCGAAGCGCGCGACGGTCGGGACGCAGACGTACACCGCCGACCACCTCGTGCTCGCGCTCGGGGCCTCCCGGCTGCGTCCTCCCGGCATCGAGCACACGCAGACGCTCGGCGGGGATCCGGAGGGCACGCGCCGGTTCAAGGACGCGCTGCAGGCGCTCGTCGCGCGCGGCGCCGGCCGCATCGCCATCGGCTTCGGCGGGAACCCCAAGGACGGCTCGGCGGTCCGCGGCGGCCCGGCCTTCGAGATGATCTTCAACGTGGACACGCTGCTCCGCCGGCGCGGCCTCCGCGACCGCTTCGCGCTCACGTTCTTCGCGCCGATGCCGCGGCCCGGGGAGCGGATGGGCGCGCGGGCGGTCGAGGCCGTGGCGCGCATGTTCGCGAGGCGCGGCATCGAGAGCCGCTACGGGAAGAAGATCGCGGCGTTCACGGCCGAGGGCGTGTCGCTCGAGGACGGGGCGCGCATCGACGCCGACCTCGTCGCCTTCATCCCCGCCGGAGACGGGCACCCCGTCGCGAAGGCCTCCGCCCTGCCGCGCAACGAGGCGGGCTTCGTCACCGTCGACGCGGGCTGCGCCGTGCCCGGGCTGCCCGGCGTCTGGGCCGTGGGAGACGTCGCGGCGCTCGAAGGGCCCGCGTGGCGGGCCAAGCAGGGCCACCTCGCCGAGGTCATGGCGCGCACCGCCGCCGCGAACGCTGCGGCGGTGGACGGCGGACGGCCGGCGCGCGCCTCGTACCTCGCGCACATGGCGATCGTGTGCCTCATGGACACGGGCGACGGCGGCGCGTTCGTCTACCGCGACGACGCGAAGGAGCGGCTCGTGCCGCTGCCGGTCGTGGGCCACTGGGCGAAGAAGCGCTGGGCCGCGTACTTCAAGGCGCAGAAGCGCGGGCGCGTGCCGCGCCTCGTGTGAGCCCGGCGCGCCGCGCGGGGCTGCGGCCCCGTCACGGCGTCAGAGGCTCACGCGCAGCGCGACGCCGAGCTGGACGACGGGCGGCGGGACCGAGATGGTGACGTCCGGCGGAAGGCCCGGCGCCACGTCGGAGAGCGGCACGTCCACGCCGAGCCGGAACTCACCCCCGCGCGCCCCGAAGGACGCGGCGACGAAGGACTCGACGCGCAGGTAGGTGAGCGCGAGCAGCGCGTGGTCGAGCCGGGCGACGAAGCTCCGGTCGGACAGGTTCCCCAGGACGGAGACCGTGAAGGTCGTGTCGTTCCAGGTGCCGGGCGAGGGCAGCAGCACGAACGCGCCCGCGTAGTGGCGGCCCAGGTAGAAGGGGCGGAACGCGGTGGGGTCGCGCTGGCGGAGCGGGGCGGAGGGATCGCCGGTGAGCTCGGGCGCCCCGGCGAGCAGGAACGGGTAGACGTCCTTCGAGTCGTAGCCGGCGTCGTCGAAGGAGTACTCCGCGCCGAGCGTGACCGTGTCCTCGTCGCTGTACTTCGCGGACCAGCTCCCGCCGACGACCGCGGCGGGCGTGAAGCCCTGCGGATCGACGCGCCCGAAGCGGGTGACGAGCGGCGCGCCGGGGCTCACCTCGCGCCAGCGGGGCGCGTCGCGGCTCGTGCGGAGCGCCGCCTCGGCGTAGACGTCGAGGTCCCACACGCCGGCGGAGGCGTCGATCCCGAAGCGCGGCCGGTGCCCGTCCTGCGTGAGCGCGTCCGCGCCGAGCTCGACGGTGCCGAGCACCACCTCCGTGCGGCCGCCCACCCCCACCCGGCCGAGCCTGTTCGTGGGCGTGTCCACCCCCGCGGCGTCGTCGAGCAGCGCCACGCCGTAGGCGTTCCAGCCGCGCCGCTCCCAGGGGACGTGGACCTTCACCATCGTCGTGCCGGTCCGCTCGTCGAACACGGCGAGGGGATCGCGGCGGACCGGGTGGAGGTAGTCGGTCGGGTTCCAGAACTTCCCGACGCCCCACTTCACGTGCTGCCGGCCGGCCGTCACGAAGACGCGCCGGGCGACGTCGAAGTTCACCCACAGCTGATCGAGGACCGCGCGCGGGCCGCGCACGCCCGCGGCGATCCCGCCCGTGGAGGTGCCGTAGCCGAGGATCCCCTGCTCCGCCGCGGAGAGGGAGGGCGCCCCGGAGGTCACGGGCGCCGTCGGATCGTAGCGCATGCGCCCGAGCACGAACGCCCGGACCCGGTCGTTCGGCCGCGCGTCGAGCCACAGGTCGAGCAGGTTCGGCGAGGAGAGCGCCCAGTCCGCGGGCGGAACGTCCTCCTGCCAGAGCGCCTGCGCGCGCAGGTAGAGCTGGCCGCCGATGCGCAGCGTCTCCGCCTCGGCGCGGTCCACGAGCCGGCCCGCCGGCGGCGGCGCCGCGTTCGGGGAGCCGGTCCCGCCGAACAGCTCGGCCTCCTCGGGCCGCGCGGGCGCGGCGGGCTCCCCGGGGCGCGGCGCGGGCTCCTTCGGCTCCTGCTGCGCGGCCGCCGGCGGCGACTCCGCGGGCGGCTTCCCGAAGAGCTCGTCCTCCGTGGGTCGATCCTGCCCGAGCGCCGCGGTGGCGGCGGCGAGCGCGACGAGCGCAGCTGCGATCCTCATCGGCCTCTCCATTCCATCGCGACGCCGGCGACGCGGGTTCGTCTCGACCGCGCCAGCCCGCCCCCGCCCCCGCCCCCGCCGCCGGCGGCCGGCGGTCGGGTGGCGGCCCTCACCGGCTCTTCGACTCCAGCCACGCCTTCGTGAACAGGTTCGCGGCGAGCGGGCGGAGGTCGATCTCCTTGATGAGGATGAGCGTCGAGTTGCCCTTCTCGATCTCGTCGAAGAGCCGCATCTCCTCGGGGTACCAGACGTCCGCGCCCTTCGACGGCGAGAACACCTTCTTCCAGCGCGGGTAGTAGGCCGTGCGCATCAGCCGGCCGGAGAGCGCGAGCTCCTGGCGTTTCAGCACGTTGAGGGTCGCCTGGTCCACCCACAGCCGCACCTGGGGGAAGGCCACGTCCACCCCGGGCTTCGCGACGAGCAGGATCCGGTGGACGCCGTACACGCCGAGCTTCTCGTCCGCCTCGAACTTCGCGTCGTACTCCTCGACGAGCCGCGACTCGTCGAGGTCGCCGCGGCGCGTGTCGGTGCCGCCGATCCGCTCGCGCTCGGTGCGCCGCTCCCAGCGCCCCACCGCGGGGTCGTAGAGCCAGAGGTTCTTGTCGATGCGGAGGTAGCCCTTCCCCGCCTCCGCCCGCGGCTTCGTGAAGAGGAACATCTGCTTGTCGTCCTCGTCGCGCCGGTAGACGACGAGCTCGTAGACGACGTCGGTCTTCCCCTTCTCCTTGGCCTCCATGTAGCAGAGGGCCTTCCAGTCGCCGGAGTTGCGCTGCCGCTCGTCGATGGTCGCGACGACCTTGGCGAGCTCCTGCGGGGTGAGCGCCGCGGCGGGGCCGGCGGCGAGGGCGGCGGCGAGCGCCAGGAACGCGAGGGCACGGTGCATGGGAGGGCTCACCCGACGTGGTGCATGGCGGTGACGGGCTTCAGGCGCGCGGCGCGGCGCGCAGGGAACACGGAGGCGGCGACGGCGATCGCGGCGAGGACGAGGGCGTCCGCCGCGATGGCGCCCGGATCGAGCAGGAAGCGGAGCCGCTCCTGCGCGAGGAACACCTGCACCGCCTCGGGGAGCGCGATGCCGGCGGCGTTCACGGCGCCCGCGACGGCGAGGGCGACCGCGACGCCGGCGGCCGTGCCGAGCAGGCCGAGGAGCGCGGTCTCGAGGACGAAGAGCCAGAGCACCTTCCGCCGCTGCATGCCGATGGCGCGGAGCGCCCCGATCTCGCGGGTCCGCTCGCGGATGGCGATGGCGAGCGTGTTGAGGATGCCGATCACGACCACCACCATGAGGATCACGACGAGGAGCCCGGTGACGACGCGCAGCGCCAGGATGAACTGCTTGAACTGGCCCATCTCGTCGTCCGCGGTGGTGACGTCGAGCTTCTGGCCGGTCCAGTCCTCGCTCGGCACCGTCTGCATGAGCTTCATCCAGTAGGGCTGCGCCTCCGGCTCCATCACGCGGTAGCCCGCCTCGGCGAGCGCCGTCCTGAGCCGCGCGGCGACGCGCGCCGCGTCCCTGGGATCGCGCAGGTACAGGTGGATCGCGCCGGTCGTCGCGGGCGAGAGCCCGTACAGCTCGCGGAGGGTGTCGGCCTGGATGAACGCCGAGAACGCGGAGAGGAGCCCCACGTTCCGCGCGATCGCGGCGACGCGCACGTCGGCGGTGTTGTTCACCCCGCGCGCCGTGGGCGCCGAGAGCGTCAGGACGTCGTTCACCTTCAACTTGAGCCGCTCGGCCTGGCCCTCGAAGAGGAGCACCGTCCCCGGCTGCGCGAGCGCCTCGAGGTCCCCGTCCACGACGTGCAGCACCTTGCGGAACGTCGGCTCGTGCGCGACGTCCACGCCGGCGAGCACGAGGTCCATGGAGACGTGCTCCGAGACCGCCTTCGCCCAGCCGCGGCCGCGCACGGTGGCGTAGTCCAGCTCCGGCACCTTCGCGCGCACCGCCTCGAGGACGCGCGGGTACTGCGACACGAGCGGCGCCGCGCTGCCGCTCGTGATCTTGAAGAACCCGCCCACGTTCACGTGGCCGGTCATGAGGGTCGTGGCGGACTGCATCATCGCCGACTCCATGCCGGCGGTGAGCGCGCCGAGGAGGACGAGCAGCGCCGTGACGGCCGCGAGCGCGCCGCCGAGGAACAGGTTCCGCCGGGTGTGGCGGGCGAGGTTCCGGCCCGCGATCATGAGGTCGACGCCGAGCACGCTAGTCCTCCGTGGCCATCGCCTCGACGGGCGTGACGCGCATCGCGATGAGCGCCGGGTAGAGCGCGGAGAGGATCGCCACGAGGAGCACCACCGCGAGCGAGCCCCCGACCGCGAGCGCCCCGAGGCGCGGGAACAGCGCGGGCCCCGAGAAGACGAAGTAGAGGAGGTCGGTCACCGCGGGGATCCCGCCCGCCGCGCGGATGCCCCACACCACCGCGCCGCCCAGCGCCGCGCCGGCGAGCCCGAAGACGAGCCCGACCGTCGCGATCTCCACGAGGAGCATCGTCACGACGAAGCGGCGCTGCGTCCCGATCGCCCGCATCGTCCCGATCTCCTTCACCCGCTGCAGCGTCGCCATGACCATCGCGTTGTTGATGATGACGAGCGCGATGGCGAAGAAGATGACGACCGCGGTGAAGAGCACGACCCGCAGGAGCGTCACGAACTGCCCCACGAGGCCGGCCGCCTCCTGCCAGTCCACGACCTTGAGCCCCAGCCCGGCGTCCGCGATCGCCTTGCGCACGTCCTTCTCGGTGCGGCGGAGCAGGCGCGGGTCGTCGAGGATCAGCGCCGCGTTGAGCGCCACCCCGTGCTCGAGCTCCTCCTGCGAGTACACGTGCGCCGCGAGGTTCGCCGCGCTCGCCCGCTCCTCCTCGCGCCGCTTCACGAGCGCGCCCTCGTCGATCTCGGCGACGTGCGCCTCGCCGACGAGCCCGCCGTCGGCGGCGCCGAACAGCTCCGCCTCCGCCCGCTCGCGGTCGATCTCGCGCGTCCCCATCGACTTCTGCAGCGCCCGGATCTCCGCCGCCTTCTCGGCGGTGAGGTAGCCGTACAGGTCGCGGAAGCTCATGAGGTCGAGGACGCTCATCATGCCGGCGATGCCCGAGCGCTCGATCCCCTTGAACTGCAGGAACCCGTAGACCTTCACGTTCACCGAGCTGAAGTAGCCGCTCTTCGAGGGCGCCTTGATGGTGATCGTGTCGCCGACGTCGATCTGGTAGAGGCGCAGCTTCGGCGCCACGACGTCGTAGAAGATCCGGTACTGCCGGTCGAAGCTCTCGTCGGTGGCCGCGAACAGCCGCCCGAGGAGCGCGTCGAGCGGCTCGGCCGCGGGCGCGCCGAGCGCCGGGCGGAGCTCCTGCGCGAGCGCGTCCGCGCGGAGGGGATCGAGCTGCAGCAGGATCTCCCGGATGCCGCTCCGGTTCTCGCGCACCCAGCGCTGCAGCTCCTCGTCGCCGGCGATCCGCCGCCCGCGCAGGTCGCGCGCGTCCTTGATCTGGTCGAGCCGCCGCGCGTTCTTGAGCTTCAGCCACTCCTCGGCGTACTGCTTGCCGACGAGCACGCCGCGCTGGCCGGTGGGGATCCGCTCCCCCTTCACCACCTCCGCGAGCGGGAAGGCGCGGAAGAACGCGTCCACGTCGGTCCCCACGTAGCGCAGGAACGTGAACGCGGTGTCCATCGCGAGCGGCGCCACGCGGTTCTCGAGGAACTCCAGGCTGCCGTAGCGATCGCGGTCGAGGTCGCGCCAGAACGCGTCGGTGGCGGCGCGCTGCAGCGCCTCCCACTCGCTCTTCCGCTCGGCCGCCTCGCGCCCCTCCGGATCCGAGATCTCGCGCGCCTGCGCGATCTCGTCGCGCAGGAGCTGGACCATGCGGCGCACGTGCGCCGCGTGGGCGGCGTAGTCGCGACGGAGCTCCGGCCCGTCCTCGCCCCCCTCCAGCCGCCGCACGTCGCCCCGCAGCCGCTCGAGGGCGAGGTCGAACGCGTTGCCGGTCGCGACCAACGCCTGGTCGATGCCCATGGGCACGACCTGCTTCACGTTCGGCACCTGGCCGAGCACCGCCTTCACCCGCGAGAAGTCCTCGATGGGCTCGAGCAGCGACTCGCCGCGCAGCCCGCCGTACAGCTCGAGCGCGCCCTCCGAGCGCGCGTCGTACACCTGCAGGTGGCCGCCCAGGCTCCCCTGGATGGAGGTGCGCATCCCGCGGTCGATCGAGTCGAGCACCGACGAGCCCACCACCACGATGAGCGCGCCGACGAGCACGATCGCGCCCAGGATCCCGGTGCGCACCGGGCTCGCGAGGAGGTTCCGGAAGGCGATGCGCAGGAGCACCCGCGCCGCGTCGCGCCGGGGGGCCATCAGCGCCCTCCCGCGCGCCGGGCGGCGTCGAGGTCCTCGCGGCTCGAGATGCGCCCGTCCTCGATCCTGACGAGCGCGCTCGCGTGCGCCATCACCTTGGGATCGTGCGTCGAGAAGATGAACGTGGTGCCGTCGCGGCGGTTCATCTCCTTCATGAGGTCGATGATGTTGCCGCCGGTCTCGGAGTCGAGGTTCGCGGTCGGCTCGTCGGCGAGCACGAGCGCGGGGCGCGTCACGAGCGCGCGCGCGATGGCGACGCGCTGCCGCTGGCCGCCGGAGAGCTCGCTCGGGCGGTGGCGCGCGTGCTCCGCGATCCCGACCGCGTCGAGCAGGGCCAGCACCCGCTCCGCCCGCTCCTTGCGCGTCTGGCCGCCCTGCAGGAGCAGCGGGAACTCGACGTTCTGGAAGACCGAGAGGACCGAGACGAGGTTGAAGCTCTGGAAGATGAAGCCGATGGTGCGGAGCCGGAGCTCGGTGAGGGCGCGCTCGGAGAGCCGGGCCGTGTCCTGCCCGGCGACGATGACGCGCCCCGCGCTCGGCGTGTCCACGCAGCCGACGAGGTTGAGGAGCGTCGTCTTGCCGCTGCCGGACGGGCCGGCGATGGAGAGGAACTCGCCCTTGCCGACCGCGAGCGACACGTCGCGCAGCGCCGGCACGACGGTCTTCCCCAGCATGTAGTCCTTGGAGACGTGCTCGACGGAGACGATGGACATGATGGCGCCTTCCGATTCGGCGGGGCGGGAGCCGCGCGGCCCGCCATTGTGGCAGGTGCGTGTTGCGCGAGTGTGAACTTCCCGCGCTTCCATGCCACGTCGGGGGTCAGTCGTCCACCCGCGCGAGGCCGACCGCGAACCCGCCGGGCTCCTCCTCGCGCGCGTGCACGGTCCACGGCCGGCAGCAGACCGGGCAATCCTCCACGTACGTCTGCTCCTCGCCGCCGCCGGGATCGACGAACACGACGACCCACTCGCCGCAATAGGGGCACTGAACCTCGATGTCCACGCTACGCGCAGTTATAGTCGGACGGTGGGGAAGAAGCCGTTCAACAATCCTTTCGGCAAGCTGAAGGACCTCGCGAAGGCGGCGCCCCCCGCGCCGCGTGCGCCGCCGCCCCCACCTCCGCCGCCGCGCCTCGCGCCCGAGCCGACCGAGGAGGAGCTGTGGGAGGTCGCGCTCTCGGGCGTGCGCCCGCTCGACCCCGGGCACGGCGTCGCGGCCCCCCCGCCCCCGCCGCCCGCGGCCGGCACGTTCTGGCACCCCGACCTCGAGGCCATCGACGAGCTGCGCGCGCTCGTCTCGGGCGACGCGCCGTTCGATCTCGCCGACACCGACGAGTTCATCGAGGGCCGGATGTCCGGCCTGGACGCGAACCTCGCGCGCAAGCTCCGCCGCGGCGAGTTCGCCGTCCAGGGGCACGTCGACCTCCACGGCATGACGCGGGACGAGGCGAAGGGCACGGTCGAGGACTTCCTCCGCCGCTCGCGCCAGGCGGGGAAGCGCTGCGTGCTCATCGTGCACGGCCGCGGCCTCCACTCGAAGGACCAGCTCCCCGTCCTCAAGGACGCGCTCAAGACCTGGCTCGCCACCGGCCGCTTCGCGCGCCACGTGCTCGCGTTCGCGAGCGCCCGCCCCGTGGACGGCGGGGCGGGGGCCATCTACGTGCTCCTCCGCCGCGCCGGGCGCTGACCGCGCTGCGCCGCCTTCGCCGCAAGTCCGTTGTCATCCCGCATCGATCGGCATATTGCTCGATGACCGCACGCCTCTTCGGCTGCGCGAAGGAGCGACATGGCGGCGAGAACGACGAGGCGGACCATCGACGAGGCGATCGAGGCGGCGGTGGAGGCAGCGATCACCCGCGCGCTCCCATCCCTCCGGCGGGCCATCGACGCCGCCGTGGCGGCGCGCGCGCACACCCAGGCTCCCGCCGCCCCGAGGCGCGCCGCTCGCCGGAACGTCGCGGTCGCGGTCCCGCGAGCCGGCGCGATCACGCGCTGGGTCGCGGATCACCGCGCCCGGCGCGTCCCGACCTTCGTCATCGAGGCGACCGGGCTCGACACGAAGAAGAAGATCGTCGCGCGCTACGGCGAGAACGCCGCCTTCGCGAAGGGCAAGCCGCTCCCCCACGTGAAGCTCGCGCAGGCGACCGCCGAGCCGGCGAAGGCGGAGCGCGTCGTGAAGGCGAAGCCGCCGATCGTGCGGAGGGCGGGGGCGCCCACGTAGTAGCTCGCCTTCGCCGCTTCGGGCGGTGCGCCGCGATCAGGTCCTGCAGGCGCCGTCCTGGCACGTCTGCCCTTGGGCGCAGGCCTTCAATTGCGGGCAGGGGGGCGGCCGGCGTCTTCGCCGGATCTCCCACATCTCCGCAGCGCATCGCACGCGCGGACACGATGGCTCCGCTTCACCCCCGGTCGCTGCACGCACGGTGTTGGCGAAGCAGCGCGCCATCTGCTACCAGTCCTCCGACCCTGCGGGTCGCGCCTCCGCGGCGTACCCCATCGTCGAGGGGGATCCATGCGCATTGCGGCAAAGTGGTCGTGCGTCGTGCTGGCGGTCGTGGCGGCGGGATGCAGCAGCGGCTCGTCGTCCGGCTCGGGTCCGCGTCCCGGAGCGCCGGGCGCCTTCACGCTGAGCGCGAACTCGGCGTCCTTCTCCGTGCTCCAGGGAACGACCCCGCCCTCGAGCGTCAGCTTGAGCCTGCAGGTCACCGGTGACGGGGTGACCTACGTCGGCGCTGGCTACCGCAACGGCCAGACCCAGCCGAGCTGGCTCGGCATCACCATCCCGTGCCAGGGCCGGTCGTGCAGCGTCGTCGTCTCGATCCTGACCACGTCCATCGCGCCCGGGCAGTACTCGAGCACGTTCGCGGTCGGCACCGCCGACGCGAACGGAAACGTGCTCGCGTCGCAGGACGTGACCGTCACCTTGACGGTGGCGCCCCGGATCGCCATCACCGGGACCGCCTACGCGTCCACGTTCACCTACGGCGGGACCCGGACGCAGGACTCCGTCTCGCTCGCCGTGCGCGCTCCCGGGCGCGACTGGACGGTGTCCACCGACGCGAGCTGGCTCCGCGTGCCGACCGGCGTGCAGAGCGCGGACGCGACGCTCGCCGTGAGCGTGGACGTGTCCGGCCTCGCGCCGGGCAAGTACCAGGGCCGCGTCTCCGTCACGAGCACGGCGAACGCCCAGGACACGGCGAGCCTCGCGTTCTCGGTCGAGGTGACCGCTCCCGTCCTCTCCGTCACGCAGACCGCGATCGTCCTCGGCGGCGCCGATGGCCTGTCGAGCGCGCCGCAGCCCCTCACGTTCACGCTCGGCGCCGGCTCGGCCGGCCACCCGTTCACGGTGGAGCCGACGACGGCCTCCGGCGGGTCCTGGCTCGTGTCGAGCTCCACGAGCGGCACGGTCGACGCGGCCGGGGTCACGCTCCAGCTCACCGCGAACGACGCGGGGATGATCGGCGGGACCTACACCGGCCAGGTCAAGGTCACCGTCACCGTGGGCGAGCTCGTGCTCACGAAGACGCTGCCGGTCACGTTCAACCGGGAGGCGAACCTCCTCGTCGTCGGCGCGGCCGGCGTGGGGCTGTCCTCCTCGCCCTCGCGCTCGGTGCTCTCGCGCGCCGTCCCGGTGGTGAGCCCGACCGGCCGTACCGACGTCCCGTGGGACGCGACCTCCGACCAGGCGTGGCTCACCGTGACCTCGTCGGGCGTCACGGGGCAGGCCGTCACGCTCTCGGCCGATCCGACGGGCCTCGCCGCCGGGACGCACTTCGCCACGGTCACGGTCGTCTCGTCGGATCCGTCCGTCGAGAACACGCAGACGATCCGGGTCGGCCTGACCGTCCTGAGCGCGTCACCGGTGGACACGAGCCTCTCCATCGCGGCGGTTCACGCCGCGGCGAGCCCCGTCGAGCCGATCGTGTTCCTCAACAACGGCGGCGCGGATGTCACGGGCTATGACGTCTACGCTGCGACGGCGGTGCGGACGTTCACCGGCGTCGTCGCAGCGGCCGGCGCGATGACGGTGAGCGGTGACGGCAAGACGCTCTTCGTGTACGACAAGACGAACTTCAGGGTCACCGCGGTGGACTCCGTCACCGGCTCCATCCTGAAGCAGTACGTGTCCACGCCCCTGTCCGGGACCACGCCGTACGGCGGTGGAGTTGCGTGGTTCCAGCCGGGCGGCTCGCCCACGCTCGTCACGCCGTCCTCCCGCATGTACGACCTCGCGACGGGCGTCGAGCACACGGCCCGGTTCAGCGCGGCGATCTGGGCCCAGAGCCTCGCGACCTCCCCCGACAGCGCCTACGTCGCGGCCGACTTCGGGAGCGTCGACAAGGTGAAGCGCACCGCGCTCGCCGGGGGCGGCCTCGTCGTGAGCGACGCGTTCAACGGCCCGGTCTCCGGCGCCGACGGCCAGGCCTGCATCAGCGGAGACGGCCAGATGGCCTACTTCGCGAGCGGCGGCATCTACCAGTTCCCCGGCGTGAGCGTGGTGACGCACACGCAGACCCAGGTGCTCCCGGGCACTGCCTACCCGAACTCGGTCATCTGCCTCTGGAACGGCATGGTCATCGGAGGCACGGACTCCTACTACGACGCGACGGACGTCTGGATCTACGACGGGCCGACCGGCAGGGAGCTGGCGAGGCGGAGCTCGTCGTCGAAGACGAGCTATCGCGCACTGCTCGGCCGGGGGCTCGCGGCCTCCGCCGACGGGACACGGCTCGTGACGCTCGTCGGCCTCGGAGGCTACTTCACGCCGGGCGAGGTGCGCTTCCAGACGCTGCCGACGCCTCCGTAGCGCTCGGCGGCCGGGCCAGGAGAGCCTCGCTCCGGGTGAACTGCTGCGACGCGGTCCCCCCGGAGGTGATCACGTTCGGTTGCTTCCGTGGTCCCGAGTCATAACCTCCGCTGATGAAGCATCCGTTCTTGCGTGTCCCGCTCGCCGGCCGTTCGGGCGCACGATTCCTCCCCAACGCAGGGAGGACACGGTGCATCAGCCGAACACGGTCGGGCAGGGGTCGTACTCTTCGGGTCAGGTCTTCGCGACGATCGGCATCCTCGTCGCCCTCGCGATCATCGTGCCCATCGCGGGCATCCTGATGATTCCAGGCGTGCTGCTCGGCGCCATCGGCCGCACGGTCGTCGATGCCGCGGCCGCGCTTCGCGCCCAGGGCGGGCGCGAGCGCGCGGCGGACGGAGCGACCCCGGCGGCCCGGACGCTCGGCGCCGCGTATCCATCTCCGTGACCGTTCGTGACTCGCGGGCGGTGGCGGCTCGACGCCGCACCGCCCGCGCCGAACGGTCGCCGATGTAAGCACCTCGCGGCCCTGCGCGCGGGCTGTGGGAGTGACGCGCGCGGATCGATCGGTACACTGATCCTCATCCGTGCAAGGAGTGACGAGGCATACCGGCTCGCATCGGCTCACCCTGCGATCCGGGCGTCGCTGGCTGGCCTTGCTCGGCGCCGCGATGTGGGCGGCGGCGGCGTCCGCGCAGGAGGCCGAAGGGGATGCTCCCGTCGCGGAGAGCCAGCTCGAGGATTTGCTGGAGAGCACCTCGCGGTCGCAGCCGTCGCCGACGCACCGTTACACGGACGCGGATCTGGCGCCCTACTTCGGCTCAGGCGAGCTCGCCGAGGCCAAGGCGCTCTTCGACCGGGGCCGCCACGCGCGAGCGCGGGCGATGCTGCGCGGAGAGCAGCCGCCGGTGCGCTACCTGCGCGCGCTGGCCGCGCTGGCCGACGATCCCGCCGCGGCGGCGGCGGAGCTTCGCGCGCTCGCCGACGACTACCCGCGGATGCGGGACCACTGCCTCTTCCACGCGGCGCGCGCCCTGGAGCGGCTGCGGAAGCGCCGCGCCGCGGCCGACGTCTACGCGCAGGTGAGCCCCGGCTCGACGCTCTTCGCCGAGGCGCGGCTGGGCCGGTCGCGCGTGCTCGAGCGTGGGCTGGAGCTCGACGGAGCGCTCGAGGCGCTGCTCCCGCTGCGCGAGCTGCCGGCCATCCCTCGCCACGACGGCGTCCGGCGGAAGGCGCTGCTCGCCTCGGCGCGGTTGTGCCAGAAGAAGGGCGACTACCGCTGCGAGCACCGCGCCATGCTCGAGCTCTGGGCGACGAGCCCCCTCTCGCCCGAGGCGAAGGTCGTCTGGGAGCGCCTGAAGGAGCTCCCCGTCCCGAACCGGTGGCGGCTGCGGCGCGCCGAGTCGTTCCTCGCGTTCCACGACAACGTCGAGGCCCTGCGGCTGGCGCGGCAGGTGAAGGCCCCGCTGCCGGACGAGGACGCCTGCAGCGCGTCGTTCGTGATCGGCAACGCGCTCCGGAAGGAGCGGCAGCACCGCAAGGCCGCCGCCGCGCTCGCACCGATGGTCGAGGCGTGCAAGGGCTCCGAGCTCCGCCCCCAGGCGATGTACGTGCTGGGCTACTCGCAGTCGGTGTGCGGGCAGGACGCGGTGCGCACCTACGAGGCGCTGGCGCGCGAGTACCCCGATCACCCGTTCGCCGACGACGCGCTGTTCTTCGCCGCCGAGCTCGAGCTGCGCGGCGGGAGGCGCGCTGCCGCCCTGGCGCGGCTCGAGCAGGTCGCCGTTCGGTACCCCACCGGCAACTTCGCCGCCGAGGCGCTCTTCCAGCTCGCGTGGCAACACCGCACCGCCGGCGCCCACGCCGAGGCGCTGGCCGCGCTCGACCGGCTGGATCGCCTGCCCGGCCTCGGACGCGACCAGCGGCTCCGCTCTCGCTACTGGCGGGCCCGGACGCTCGCGGAGAAGGGCGACGCCTCGGCCGCGCGAGCCTTCGCCGCGCTCGCCTCGGATCATCCGACGGAGTGGTACGGGCTGCTCGCCCGCGGGCGACTCCCCCAGGACGTGGTGCAGACGGCCTCCTTCTCCGCCGCCTCGTCCGGCGGGGCGGCTCCCGTCTGGCCGCTGGAGGCCGGTCCTCTCGGCGACGACCCGAGGTTCCTCGCCGGCGTCGAGCTCCTGCGGATGCAGCTGCCGGAGGCCACGGCCGAGCTGCTCGCCCTCGATCGACGCAACCTGCCCGAGGACGCGGCGCGCCTCCTCGTGGAGGCCTTGCAGCGAAGCGGGAGCGCGAACGCCGCGGCCCTCGTCGCTCGCACCACGCTCGGGCCCGCGCTGAAAGGCGGGGTGGACGACCGCACCGCGGACGTCTGGCGCGCGACGTATCCGCTGCCGTTCCGGGAAATGGTCGAGCAGTGGGCGAAGGCCTCGAGCCTCGATCCGGACCTGCTGCAGGCCTTGATGCGCGAGGAGAGCCGCTTCAATCCCTCGGCTCGCTCGACGACGGGGGCGCTCGGCCTCACGCAGCTCATGCCGCGAACCGCCCGGGACGTCGCGCGGGGGCTGAAGCTCGGCCGCGTGAACCCGCGCATGCTCCACCGTCCTGGACTCAACATCCGGCTCGGGGCCGCGTACCTCGCGGAGCTGCTCGCGGAGTTCGAGGGCTCGACCGCGCGGGCGGTGGCGGCGTACAACGCCGGCCCGGTCGCGGTGTGGCGGTGGGTGCGGGCGAGCCCCGACGAGGAGCTCGACGCGTGGGTCGAGCGGATTCCCATCTCGGAGACGCGCGACTACGTGAAGCGTGTCCTCGGGAGCTACGGGGCGTACCGCCTCGTCTATGGCAGGTCGCGCGGCCCCCAGAACGATCGCGCGGCAGCGCCGCCGCACTGAAGGCGCTCGGCTCGCGGGGGAGCCCGTCCGTGAGGGCGACCCCGGTCAGGGCCAGTCCAGAGTCATGCCGGTGCGCGGCAGCCGGTGAGCCAACGCTTTCCGACGCGATTGAATGGCCGCGTGGACTCCTCGCGCGCACGTTCCCTACCTGCCGAGCCGCACTTCTTTCTCGGAGGTCTCGAAACCATGCGCGTGGCCAAGGATGACGTGGAGGTGAAGCTGCAGGTCCCCGGTGCCGTTCTCCGCCAGAGGACGGACATGGGCGACGCGACGGGGCTGGGCAGGATCAGCGGGGAGTACTTCTCGCTCGCGGCCGGGGTGGACACGACGGCCCTCTTCCAGGGGCTCGAGGGCAACCTCTGCCAGTGCCCGCACTGGGGCTACGTGCTGCGCGGCGAGCTGACCACCACCGACGCGGCTGGAAAGCAGGAGACGGTGCGCGAGAACGACCTGTTCTACTGGCCCGCCGGACACAACGTGAAGGTCACGGTCGACGCCGAGCTCATCATGTTCAGCCCGCAGCGCGAGCACACGCACGTGATCGATCACATGCGGAAGAAGGTTGGAAGCTAGCCCGCACGGTCGCGCGACGCCGCGGACCGCAGGGCAACCTCGAGGAGAGATCGCGGGGGCACGCCCGCGAGGCCGTAGAGGCGTCAACCGACGCCGACGCCCGGGGGTGCGTGCGGATCGACGTCCACGCCGTCCACGAGCACCGTGGGTGAGCCGCGGAACCCGAGGCGCTCCGCGTCCTCGAGGGTCCGCACGTGGACGATCTCGATCGACGCCTCCAGCGCGAGGGCGGCGACCACGTCCTGCAGCAGCGCGACCGTCTGCTCGCCGTGACCGCAGCCGGGGCTCATCTGGACCTGGATGGTCATTGCCATCACGACCTCCTCGTCTGCTTCCAGTCGTCGAAGCGCCGGAGCAGCTCCTGCTCCAGGTCGGGCGACAGCTCGGGCACGGGCAGCGCGCCGAGCGCGGCCGCGGTCGCCTTCACCTGCCGGACGTACCGGCGGCAGTCGCGGCACATGCCGATGTGCACGCGGAACCGGAGGCGATCCACGAACGAGAGGTTCCCCTCCGCGTAGTCGGTGACGAGCTCCGTGAGCTCCTTGCAGGTCAGCATGGGCGTCCGCCTCGCATGTACGCCTCGAGCGCTTGCCTCACGCGCGTCCGCGCGCGGTGGAGGAGCACTCGCTGGTTCGTCACGGTGAGCCCGAGGAGATTACAGATCTCATCCGTCTCGAGACCCTCCTCGTCGCGGAGGACGAGCACGGCGCGCTGCGTGGCCGGCAGCGCCGCCACTGCGACCTCCATCACGCGGCGGGTCTCGGCCTCGAGCGCCAGCCGCTCCGGGGTCTGGTCGGTCCAGCCGACCGGGGGGTCGCGCCAGCGCCCGGCGGCGTCGAAGCGCTCGGGGTCCACGCGCTCCTCGGGACCCGCGTCGGCGAGCGCCGAGAACGGGACGCTCCGGCCTTCCCGGACCGCCCGGCTCCGGGCGCGGTTCGCGAGGATCCGGTAGAGCCAGGTCTTGAACGACGCGCGCTCCTCGAACCCGTCGAGGCCCTCGAGGACGGCCATCCAGGTCTCCTGGACGACCTCCTCCGCCATCGAGCTCTCGCGGGTGAAGAGGCGGGCGAGGCGGAGCAGCCCTCCACCGTGCCGCCGCACGAGCGCGGCGAACGCGCCCCGGTCTCCGGCTCGGATGCGCCGTACCAGCTCGGAATCGTCGAGCTCCGCTGCACGCCCTTCGGCAGCATCATCGCCCGTGGTGGTCGCGCTCCGCATCGGAGGCGCTCGATGTTGTCGGCTTTCGCGAGGGACCGCCACGGGAAACGACCCCGGACCTTCGTGAGCCCCCCGCTCCGCGCCGCTCATGCAGGATGGTCCCGCGAGACGCTCGAACATTACGGCGCCACCGCGGGACCTGGCGGGCCCCGGTCGGCGAGCAGCGCCGTAATCTCGAGCCTCGCTCGAGGACGGATCGTCAGGGACGCCGATCGCGGGATTCTCCCGCACGGTCGCCTCGGGGAGGTTTCCATGACTCGACTGAACTGGACGCGCGCCATCGTCGGCGGCCTCGGCGCCACCGCCGCGATGACCGCCCTCATGCTGATGGCCCCGGCCATGGGGCTGCCGCCGATGAACATCGGCGCGATGCTCGGATCGTTCCTGGGCGGGAGCCTCGTCCTGGGCTGGCTCGCGCATTTCGTGATCGGGACGGTGCTCGCAGTGATCTACGCCGCCGGCTTCGTGCACCGCCTGCCGGGCCCCGCGTGGATCCGCGGCGCGGTGTTCGGGCTCGTCCCCTGGATCGTGGCACAGCTCGTGGTGATGCCGATGATGGGCGCGGGGCTGTTCGGCGGCTCGTTCGGTGCCGGATTCGGCAGCCTCATGGGCCACCTCGTCTACGGCGCGGTCCTCGGCGGCGTCTACGGCACGGCGCGGGAGACCCACGCCGTGGGTCACCCCGTGCAGGCGCACGCGTGAGCGGGGAGACGCTTCCGGCCGCCGCGACGTGATGCGTCGGGAGTCGTTGACGCGTCGGGATATTCCGACCTATGTTGCGTCCATGCCGCAGACCGACGTCTTCTCGGCGCTCGCGAACCCCGTCCGCCGGAACATCCTGATGCAGCTCCGGAAGGGCCCCCGCGCCGTGAAGGAGCTCGCGCGCGGCTTCGACGTGGGCCGGCCGGCCATCTCGGAGCACCTCCAGGTGCTCCGCAAGGCCCGGCTCGTCCGCGAGGAGCCGCGCGGCCGCGAGCGGTACTACCACCTCGATCCGCGTCCCCTCTCCGAGGTCGACGCCTGGCTCGAGGCGTTCACGCGCTACTGGGATCGGCGGCTGGCGGCCCTCGGCGAAGTCCTCGACAAAGAGAAGACGAGATGAGCACCCCTGGAATCATCCACCTCGAGCAGCTCTACCCGCATCCGCCGTCTGCGGTCTGGCGCGCGCTCACCGACCCCGAGCTCCACGCGCGGTGGTGGGCCGCCGGCGACGTCCGCCCGGTGGTCGGACACCGCTTCACGCTCGACATGGGGCAGTTCGGGAAGCAGCCGTGCGAGGTGATCGCGGTCGAGCCCGAGCGGCTCTTCAGCTACCGGTTCGCGACGGGCTCACTCGACACGACCATCACGTGGCGGCTCTCCGCCGAGGCGGGGGGCACGCGCCTCTCCCTCACGCACGAGGGGTTCGATCTCGACTCGCCCATGGGCCGCGCAGCGTGGGAAGGAATGAAGGGCGGCTGGCCCGCGGTCCTCGAGCGCCTCGGGTCGGCGCTGGGCGCCTAGCAGGAGCTCGCCACGTCCCCGCGGGGATCCTGCTCGGCGCGCCCGTCGGTCTCGTCGCCTACACCCTGGGCAGGCGGAACAGCCGGACTCCGAAGGCCGAGCCCGCCAGCGCGAGAACCAGGAGGGGCAGGACGTGTCCCAGGAGGACGTGCGACCCCGTCGCCAGCGGGCACCAGAGCTCGACCATCACCGCCGCCCAGGCGCCGGCCACGGACCCGAGGGCGGCGCCGGCCGTCCCGGGGTGCCGCGGCTCCACGCGCCGGCTGGCGTAGGCCAGGGTCGCGAAGGGCCAGGGAGCGGTCAGGGCGGTGAGCGCGAAGCAGCGCCAACCGACGCGGGTGAACGGATCGGCATAGGTGCCGTGCCAGAGCACCAGCCACGCCCCAACCAGCAGCGGCACGCCGATTCCGACGGCCAGCAGCAGTCCGCGCGGCGGCGAGAGCATCGAGCGCCGCGAAGGGAGGACGAGCCACGTGGAGGCGAGGGCCAGGGCGACGGTGCCGGCCAGGATCCAGGCTCCGCTCGAAGCCGGCCGTCCAGCGGCGTGCGCCAGCCCCGCGACCTCGCCGAAGAGGGGCGGGACCCACAGCAACACGCCGGACATGGCCACGGCGGCGAAGGCGGCGAGCCCGATGGTGAACGGGAGCGGATCCGTCCGGCGCGGCACGGGGTGCTGCCGGACCGCCTCCAGGACGCGCATCTTCAGGGACTCGGGGGGCATCATGTCGGCGTTCCTCCCTCGATGTCGCGCGGCGACCGGAGAGCCGGGCGAGTCGTCGACTCCGAGGAGCCATGGAGCCGCCGGGCCTCCTCGCGGAGCGCCGCGGTGGCGCGGTGCGCGCGGATCTTCACCATTCCGCGGGTGATCCCGAGCACCTCGGCCGTCTCTGCCACCGAGAGCCCCTCGAACTTCACGAGCTCGAAGGCCTCGCGCCAGCCTGACGGCAGGGAGGCGAGGTTGCGCCGCGCCTCGGCCGCGACGCGCCTGTGGTGGAGAGCCTCCTCCGGTGACGGGGCCGCCGACGGCTCCTCGGGATCGCGGACGTCGTCAGCCCGCAGCACCTCACGCACCCCGCGGCGGCCGAGGTCGATGAGCAGGCGGCGCGCGATGGCGTAGGCCCAGGGAACGACCGCGGCGCCGCGAGCGAAGCGATGGCGGGCAGCGTGGATCTGGAGGAGCGTCTGCTGCACCGCGTCCTCCGCCGCGCTGCGGCTGCGGGTCCATCGCAGGGCGAAGCGGTGAAGGCGTGGCGCCAGCTCGTCGTAGACGTCGCCGAACGCCGCGTCCTCACCACAGGCATACCGCTCCATGGCGCGGTCGGCGCGCGACGCGCCCGCGGCGCCGACGTCGCTTCTACCGTCCATCATGAGCGCGACCTGTCCCATCACTGCCTGCATGGACGCCTCGTCGCACGCAATACGCACACGGGCTCCCCCGGTTACAGGCGCGACGCGAGGCGGCCCGGGACCCGCCATCCGTTCGGGCTGCGGTAGCAGCAGTAGACGGCACGGTCGGGGACGCGAGCGACCCCGCCGTGCGAACGGACGCCATCAGCGGAATCGAGCCGGCGGCCGACCGGCTGAAATCAGCAGGTCCCGCCCGTAGCGCCGGGCGCTCGACTATGGCCCGGCGTGTACCTCGTCGCCGTGTTGCCTTCCCGTCACGCGGCTTCACCCAGGACCGGGCGACTGATCTCGAGCGCCTTCATCCGCGACTTGAACGTCGACGGGCTCACGTCGAGGAGCGCGGCGGCGCCAGCCACCCCGCCCACCCGCCACCCGGCCCGCTCCAGCGCCGCGATCATGTTCTCCCGCTCGAGCTGGCGCAGGCGCCGCGCCGTGAGAATCTCACCGTCGACGCGCCGGGCCGCGAGCGGTCCCACGGACACCGTCGCGAACGGGAGGGCGGGCGTGGGGAGCACGCGGTCGAGGTGCAGCAACCCGTCCGATGAGGTGATGATCGCGCGCTCGACCGCGTTCCGCAGCTCGCGGACGTTCCCGGGCCACGAGTATCCCCGCAGCGCCGCGGCGTCGGCGGGACCGGGCGGCGCAACCTCCCTGCCGAGACGACGGGCGAGGCTCTCCGCCATGGCCGTGGCGAGCAGCACGACGTCATCGCCGCGCTCGCGCAGCGGCGGGAGCCTGAGCGGGAACACGCTCAGGCGGTAGAACAGGTCCTCGCGGAACTCGCCGCGGCGCACCCCCTGCTGCACGTCACGGTTCGTCGCGGCGATCACGCGCACGTCGACCTTCCGCGTTCGAGATCCACCGACGGGCTCGAACTCACCCTCCTGCAGGACGCGCAGGAGCTTCCCCTGGAGCTCGAGCGGCAGCTCGCCGATCTCGTCGAGGAAGATCGTCCCCCCGTCGGCCAGGGCAAACCGGCCCTCGCGCCGCTGCGTCGCCCCGGTGAACGCCCCGCGCTCGTGCCCGAAGAGCTCACTCTCGATGAGCGTGGCCGGCATCGCCGCGCAGTTCACCTTGACGAGCGGCCGATCCCGGCGGCGACTCCGATCGTGGATCGCCCGCGCGAAGAGCTCCTTCCCGGTGCCGGTCTCGCCCAGGAGGAGCACCGTCGCGTCGGTGGCCGCGACCTGCGCCACGCTCTGCAGCGCGCGCCTCAGCGCGGGGCTCCGCCCCACGATGGCGTCGTTCGCGTCCGTGATCTCCACCCTGGGGTCTGTCTGATCCGTGAAGACTTGCATTCGGTCCTCGCTGAGCGCGTTACGGACCGGGCTCGCTCTGGTTACAGCCCCGCTGCGCGAGGGAAGCGATCGGGCGCCCGCTGCCGCGGCGGGCAGGCGTGAGCACCTCGACGGCGGAGGCCCACGACCTGGTTCGCGAACGCCGCCGGGCGCGTCGACTGCGACGGAGGCGGGCTCACCTTCAGTGCGCCCTCATGTCCCGCGGCCGTTCATGGGGTCCTGCCGCGCTTGCCGTACTCCTTGTCCAGATAGAGCGCAGCGCCGGGCCGGTCGCCGACCATGCGGAGCTTCTCGACGATCTCCTCGGCTCGCGCCTCCTCCTCGACCTGCTCCGAGACGAACCACTGCAGGAAGACCTGCGCGGCGGTGTCCCGCTCCTGGCTCGCGGTGGCGTGGAGCTCGTGCACCAACGCCGAGATCTTCCGCTCGTGCTCGAGGACCTTCTCGAACACGTCGTTCACGGTCGTCCACGCAGGAGGGGGGGCGTCGAGGGCGGCCAGCCGTGCCTCGCCCCCGCGCAGCAGGAGGAAGTCGAGGCTCCTGCGCGCGTGCGACAGCTCCTCGTCGTGCTGGACGCGGAGCCATCTCGCGAACCCCTTCCACGTGTTCGCTTCGCACCAGGCGGACATCGCGAGGTAGAGGTACGCCGAGTACATTTCCGCGTGGACGTGCCGGTTCAAAGCTTCCTGCATCTTCGGGCCGATCATCACGAGCCTCCTCCGCAGAGGAGGTACCCATAACCGCCGCGCGGCGGGAGGACATGCGCGAGAATTCGCTGGCCGGCTGGGCGCGCGCGAAAGGGGTGGGATGCATCACCGCGCGTCTGGATAGACGTACACCCGTACGAGCGTGTCCTTCACCCGCTGGTCGGCGTCGTACGCGTACTTCGCCCCGAGCCGCTCGGCCACGCGCACCGCGGCCGCGTTCCCGGCGAGGATATGGCTCGTGACGCCTCGAGCGCCGACGACCTCGTGCGCGTAGCGCAGCGACCGCGCGGCCACTTCGCTGGCGTAGCCCTTCCCCCACGCGGAGGGGACGAGCGCGTACCCCACCTCGACGTCCGTCCAGGGCTCGAACCGCGTGAGGCCGGCGCGACCGACGAACGCGCCCGTGGCGCGCTCCTCCACGGCCCACGGACCGTAGCCGCGGAGATACCAGTGGCCCATGAAGGCGCACAGGGTGCGGAACGCCGCGGCGCGATCCTGGACCTCGCCGATGTACCGCATGACCGTGGCGTCCGCGTTCATCGCGGCGTGCGCGTCGAGGTCGCCTTCGCGAAACGGCCGCAGGATGAGGCGCTCCGTCGTGAGCGTCGGAATGTCCATGCTTGCACCTCGCCGGCGGGCGGCCGCTGCTCCCCGCTCTCAAATTCATCGCAGACCGCTCGCGGCTTGTCATCATGTCGGCCGCTTCGCACGCCGCCGCCCTCCTGTCGGCGGGGGGGTCGAGACCTTCCACTTTCCACTTGTCCGACGCTCGTTCGGCGCAGGACGAAGGACGGGCCCGCTCGTCAGCGGAAGTTCCTCGCCGGGCCCTTCAGGATCCCCACCACGGCCGTGATGGTGTTCCAGTTCCGCGTCGTCACCGTCGCCCCGAGCAGCCTGTCGAGCTGGCCGAGATAGCCGATCGTCTTCATGTGACGGCGGTAGAGCCCGAAGACGAAGCGTTTCCTCGACGCGATCACGCGCAACGACCACTCGCCGTCCGCCGGAAGAACGAACGGAATCGAGGCCCGGACGCGGCGAGGTTTCGAGAGGATGCTCACGAATCGTACGACGTCGGCGCGTGCCGGCTCGGCTTCGAACGGATTCTCCGTCTCGAAGCGGATGAGCTCGCGCCCGTCGCAGAGGACGACCTCCGCCTCGAAGGGCAGCTTCCGGAGCAGGTCGGCGCGGAACCTGGCGCGGGATCCGGGCTTGCGAACGACGAACGTGCCCGCCGCGCCCACGTTCACGACGTCGTACTTGCTCAGCGCTCTCGCGAGGAGGCTCGGGCGGAACGTCCTGTAGCCGCCGACATTGACCCCTCGAAGGAAGACGACCAGCGCCATCGAAAGGTCATAAAGAGAGGGGTCAGGACCTTCCACTTTCCACTTGTCGAAGGCTCATCCGGCAGCGAGATGACGGGGTCGTCCCGCTCCGCGCCCGCATCTGACCTGTGGGTCGCTCGCTCCGGGGACGATCTCGAGTTCTTCCTGGCGAATGGTGCGCGGCGCTCTCTGGCGGAGGCGCAGCGATCACCTGCGGGGCGAGGTCAGGGCAGCATGACCTTGCGGATGAGCCCGCCCTCGACCTCGTAACGCACCCACCCCACGTCCCACGGATCGGGCTTGTCGGGGGCGCGACCCGTGATGATCTCGTGGTCGAGGACGATCCGGTCTGCCTCGGTCTTCCGCTCCACGACGCGAGCCCTGTTCTGCGGGTGCTTCGCGAAGAGGTCGCGGTAGCGCTCGCGCAGCGACGCCTTGCCCGCCGAGAGCGTCCTGCCTTCGGCGGCGCTCTCCACGGCCGCGTCGTCCGCATAGGTCGCGAGGAACGCCTCGAGGTCCTGGGCGTTGTACGCGTCGAGCTGCATCTGCACGACCTCCACGGCCGTGCGCGGGAGGATCTCGTCGGGGCGGAGGGCACGCCCGTCCTTCACGACCAGCGCGATGCGGCTCGTGTTGCGGATGTCGGCGAGCGGGCTCGCCTCGAGCACGACGAGGTCGGCGAGCTTGCCGGGCTCGATGGCGCCGAGGTCCGCGAACCGGCTCACGACGCGCGAGGCGCTCCCCGTGCAGGCCGCGAGCGCCTCCGCCGGCGTGAGCCCTGCCTGGACGAGCAGCTCGAGCTCCCGGTGGATCGCCGGACCGTGGAACGTCCCGGGGTTCCCGGCGTCGCTGCCCGCGACGACCAGGACACCGGCGTCGCGCTCGCGCCGGATGTTCTCGAGCTGGTACGGCCCGAACGGCCCGCGCTCACGGGCGCGCGCCACGAGGTCGGGGGGAAGCTCGACGGGGTCGAGGAGTGTCGCGACGATGAACGGATCGGCGATCTCCACCTCGGCGCGTGAGAGGCGAGGCGCGCGCGTGAGGAACTCGTAGTATCCCTCGCCGACGACGGCGGTCGTCACCCACGGCACGCGTCGGTCGCGCGCGAGCGCCAGGATCGCGTCGTCGAGCGGCGCGTCGCGTACGCCGTGCACGAGGACGTCGGCGCCGGCGAGGAGCGCCAGGCGCGCCGTCTCCAGCTCGGTCGCGTGGACCGCGACGCGCGCACCCGCCGCGTGGGCCTCGTCGATGGCCGCCTGCGCGACGGCGCGCCACGTTTCGGGCGTGGCGCCCTTCGGCACGAGCCACCACAGCTTCACGAGGTCCGGCTGACGTCGGAGCTGCGCCCGGACCGCGCGTCGTGCGCCATCCGGATCCGTCACCTGGACCATTGGCGGATCGTCCAGCGCGAGCTGGGGGCGTGCGACGCTCGACAGGAGCGGGCCGGCGACCGCCACGCGCGGGGCAAGCGGCGACCTCGCGGCGCGCTCGCGTACCTCGAAGTTCCACTCCGGCCCCCCCATGTCCACGACCGCCGTCACGCCGCTCCGCAGGTACCGGCGGAACACATCGTCGATCTTCGCCCGGATCGCGGCCCGCTCCTGCGCGTACGGCATCCGGGCCGTGAGGTCGACGCCGTCGGGCCGTGTGTAGATGCTGCCCGACTGGAAGAAGTGGACGTGCGCGTCGATGAGGCCAGGGATGACCCACCGATCAGGCCCGCCGACCACCTCGGCGTGCGGGGGCGCCGCCACGTCCGATGCCGAACCGACGCGCACGATCCGGTTCCCCTCGATCACGACGACGCCGTCGTCGATCGCCGTCCCGTCGGGGAGGATGACGTGGCCGCGCACGACCAGCGCGTGATCGCGTCCCGGCGCGGCCGACTCCGTGGCCTTCGCGCCGGCCCCGGCCGACGGCCGGGCCGAGCGACAGGCGGCGAGCGCGAGGAGCGCGAGGAGGAGGAGTCTGCGCCGGGCCCGAACGAAGCGCATGCCGCATTCCTTACGGGGCGACCGGACGCGCGCAACGACGGTGGGGTTCCGCCGATCGGCGGACACGGAACCGGCGCCGACGACCTCGTCGGCGCGCTGATCTCCTGGGTTGCCGGCTCGCCGCGCGAGGTCGAGCACGTGCGCGCGCGTCCTCACGGACAGGCGCTTCGACGCTTCCGCCTCACCCTCCGGATTACGCGGCTCCCTCGGAGTGTACGGGCGATGCCGTCTACCCGAGCGCCTTCTTGATCTTCGCGACGTCGGACGCCGCGTAGTAGTTGCACGGCCCCTTCTTCGCGGCCGGCTTCAGCTTCAGCGCCACGATGGCGTTCTTGACCTTCGCGTCGGAGACCTTCAGCTGGACGGCGATCTTGGAGGCGGTGAGCAGCTCGGGCGCGGTGGGCATGCGCGAATCATACACGCGGCTCGGGCGCAGGCGATGCCGACGGGGGGTCGAGACCTCCGCCGCCATCGCACGAGCAACGGCTTCCGACTCACCTGAGCAATGGGCCGGCTTCCCGAGCCGAAACGGCGCGTCAGGGAGCCCTAAGACGGCGAGTGCACCGCGGTCGCGGCGGAGGTCTCGCCCGGCGCCCACTCGCCGGCGGTTCGGCCCCGCTCCCCATCGAGCGCCGCGGTCCGGAGCTTCATCATCAGCGGGATGGTCGTCAGGGCTCCGACCGCGAGGAGCGCCCAGCCCGCGCCCTCGCGCACGCCTCCTCTGAGCCTCCTGGACAGGAGAAGCCCGATCCCGGCGCCCAGCACGACGCGCGTTCCAGCGATCAAGATCATGTCCGGTACCGAGACGATCCTCTGCCTCATGGCGTCCTCCCTCTGCCCATCTTCGTGCGCTCGCCCGTGCGCGGGGACGCGTTCGCAGATGTTGCGGGCGCGCCGCCGTACGCCGGGACGCCGAGCCGTTGCCTGCCTCGCGGGCATGGCCGCGCACGAGTCACGTCGTCAAACCTAGTCCGCTGAGCTCGGTTCCGCCCCGAGTTACGCCGCGGCGTCGGAACGTTGACCTGGGAGATCGGTCCGCCGTCGGCCACGGCTCGAACCGCGCTAGAGCGTCCCCGCGATCGCCCGCGCCGCCGCGGCCGGATCGCCGCCCTCGCGCAGCGGGCGCCCGATGACGAGCACGTCCGCGCCGGCGCGCACGGCCTCCGCGGGCGTCGCGACGCGAGCCTGATCGCCCCTCGCCGCGCCCGCGGGACGGACGCCGGGGATGACGAGGAGCGGGCCAGGCCCGACGGCGGCGCGCACCGCGGCCACCTCGTGCGGCGAGCAGACGAGGCCGCCCGCGCCCGCGCCCACCGCGAGCTTCGCGAGCCGCACCACCGCGTCCTCGGGCGGGCCGGCGAGGCCGATGGCGGCGAGCGCCGCCGCGTCGAGGCTCGTGAGCACGGTCACTGCGAGCACGCGCACGCCCGGGCCGGCGCCGCGCACCGCGGCGCGGACCATCTCGGCGCCGCCGGAGGCGTGCACGGTGAGGAGCGACGCGCCGCTCGCCGCCGCGGAGCGCGCGGCGCCCTCGACGGTGTTCGGGATGTCGTGGAGCTTCAGGTCGAGGAACACCGGCTTCCCGAGCGCCGCCGCGGCGCGCACGACCGGCGGGCCCTCGGCGACGAACAGCTCGAGGCCGACCTTGAGCATGCCGACCTCCGGCGCGACCGCGCGTGCGAACGGCTCGGCGGCGGACCAGGACGGGAAGTCGACGGCGGCGCAGATGCGATCCTTCGGCTGCATGCTGTTGGCTCCTCCCTGTGCGAACGTTCCCGACGGCTCCTCGAGCCGTGCCCACTCGTGGCTCGAGCGGCGTGCAGTCCGCTCGCCGAGCGCCCGCCGAGGGACGAGCGGCGAGGGCCCACCCCTCCGAACCGGCGCTACCCCTTCCCCACCTGCATCCGCCCCACCTCGCGCAAGAGCGCCTCGGCCCGCTCGCGCGGCAGCCGGCTCTTCGCCTCGAACAGCGCGAACGCGAGCAGCTCGTCGAGCGCCTCGAGCGCGCGCGCCCGCGCCGCCGCGCCGCGGAACGCGCCGGCGGCGCTCACGTTGCCGAGCACCTGGCCGACGTCCACGCCGCCGTCCTCGGCGACGCGCACGCCCTCGAACGGCGCGCGGCGCTTCTCGGGGAGCTGCTCGAGGTAGCCGTTGAGCCGGGCGGTGGCGTCGGGCGTGGCCGCGACGAGCGCGGCGTGCACGCGCAGGAAGATGCGCCGGTACGTCTCGAAGGGACCGCTCGCGCGCGCGGGCGCGGCGGGCTCGGGAGGCGCGATCTCGATCGTGACCTCCGGCTCGCCCGGCCCGGGCGTCGTGGCCGCGCGCGCCGCCTCGACCTCCTCGAGCCGCTTCATGCCGGCGAGGAGGAGCTCGCGCGTGCGCTCCGGGAGCTTCACCGCGGTGGCGTCGTCCACCGGGCCCTCCAGGAAGGCGAACTCGCCGGTCGTCTCCACGAACGCGCCGAGGACGATCTCGCGGACCTGGCGCGTCACGCCCTCGTAGAGCTGCCCCGCGCCGAGCGCGCCCTCGTCCACGAGCACCTGCCCGAGCGGGCGCCCGCCGCGCGCGAGCCGCGCGCAGCGCTCGAGCTCCTCGTCCGGGACGAGCCCTTCGCGCCTGAGCACCGCGCCGAGGCGATCGGCGGGATCGCTCGACGACGCGAACACCACCTGCCCGTCGCGGAAGTAGATGCTCTTGCGGCGCAGCCGGTCGGGGGCGTCGGGGGCGGCGCGCGACGCGTCCTCGCCGAACGCGAGGAGGAGCACGCCCGTCTTGAGCGAGGTGAACACGAACTGGATCACCTCGGGCACGGTGAGCGCGCCGAGCGAGCCCGCGAACCAGGCGCGCGGCGCGTCCGCGCGGGCCGGCACGAGCAGCGCGAACGCCCCGCGCGCGGAGACGAGGTCCACCTCCCCGCCGCCGCCGAGCCCGAGCGCCTCCGCCTCGCGCGGAGGCACGAGGACCTCGCCTTCGCGCCCGACCGTGAGCCGCGCGCGCATGACCGGCCTAGCCCCCGGCCCGCACGCGCTCCACGGCGCGGCGCGCCACCTCGCCCACGGGCACGAGCTCCACGGCCTTGTCGCCGCGGAGCTTCCACTCGACCTTGCCCTCGGCGAGGCCCTTCTTGCCCACCGCGATCCGGAGCGGGATGCCGACGAGGTCGGCGTCCTTGAACTTCACGCCGGCGCGCTCCTCGCGGTCGTCGTGGAGCACCTCGAGGCCCGCGTCCGAGAGCGCCTTCACGATCTCGTCCGCGGCCTGCTTCAGCTCCGGCTCCGGCCCGAGGGTGAGCACCGTCGCCTGGAAGGGCGCGATGGAGAGCGGCCAGCGGATGCCGTTCTCGTCGTGGTGCAGCTCGATCGCCGCGGCCATGATCCGCTCCACGCCGATGCCGTAGCTGCCCATCACGATGGGCACCGCCTTGCCGTCCGCGTCGAGCACGGTCGCCTTCATCGACTCGGAGTACTTGGTGCCGAGCTTGAAGATGTGGCCGATCTCGAGCGCCTTGAACACGTCGAGCGTGCCGTCGCAGCGGGGACAGCCCTCGCCCGCGCGCACCGTGCGGAGCTCCGCGAGCTTCGCGTGCGGGCCGGTCAGCACGTCGCGGCGCACGTCCACGCCGCGCAGGTGGAAGCCGTCCTCGTTCGCGCCGGTGACCATGTCCCTGCGGTCGGCGAGCGAGGGATCCACGAACACGTGGACCTTCGAGAAGCCGACCGCGCCGAGCGAGCCGGCGCGGGCGCCCATGAGCGGCGGGATCTCCTCGGCGTGCGCCGGGCGGAGCACCTGCGCGCCGGTGGCGGTCTGGAGCTTCGCCTCGTTGAGCTCCTGGTCGCCGCGCACCACCGCCACGACGAGCTTCTCGTCGCCGACGTACACGAGCGTCTTGAGCTGGCGGGTCGCCGCCACGCCGTACGGCGGCGCCGCGAGCGACTCGATCGTCACCACGCCCGGCGTCGCGAACTTCTCCGGCTTCGGGAGCCCGGCGCCGTCCTGCTCGGCCGGGAGGCGCGAGGTGGCGGTCTCGGTGTTGGCCGCGTAGCGGCACTTGGGGCAGGCGGCGACGAGGTCCTCGCCGGCCTCGGTGCGGACCATGAACTCGGAGGACTCGCTGCCGCCCATCGCGCCGGAGTGCGCCTGCACCGCCACGAAGTCGAGGCCGCAGCGGGTGAAGATCCGCTCGTACGCGCGCCGCTGGTCCTCGTAGCTCTTGTCGAGCCCGGCGCGGTCCACGTCGAACGAGTAGGCATCCTTCATGGTGAACTGGCGGACGCGGAGCAGCCCGGACTTCGGGCGCGGCTCGTCACGGAACTTGGTCTGGATCTGGTACCAGACCTGCGGGAGCTGGCGGTACGAGCGCAGCTCGTCGCGGGCGATGGCGGTGAAGATCTCCTCGTGCGTCATGCCGAGGCAGTAGTCGCCGCCCTTCCGGTCCTTGAGCCGGAACATGTTGTCGCCCATGACCTCCCAGCGGCCCGACTCCTTCCAGATCTCGGCGGGGTGGAGCGCCGGCAGGAAGAACTCCTGGCCGCCGATCGCGTCCATCTCCTCGCGGACGATGGCCTCGATCTTGGTGAGCGTGCGCTTCGCGAGCGGGAGGTAGTCGTAGATGCCGGCCCCGAGCTGGCGGATGAAGCCGGCGCGGACGAGGAGCTTGTGGCTCGCCACCTGGGCGTCGGCGGGCGCTTCCTTCAGGGTGGGGACGAACGCCTGGCTGAGTCTGACGACGGGCATGGTCCGGGGGTTATACACCGCTCGGCGCTGGCCTCGCAGCGCCTCGCGGCCATCACCGGGCGGCATGATCACGGGGCGCGCGCGGCCGGCTTGGCGTGGGGCGCAGCCCCCGTCAGCCCTGAGTCCGGCTCGAGGCGATCGCGATCGCCTCGGCGACCACCGCGTCCTCCAGCTCCTCCGCCTTCATCCGCTTCACGATCTTGCCCTCGCGGAAGAGGAGCCCGACGCCGTTGTGGCCGTAGGCGACGCCGACGTCGGCGGCGGCCGCCTCGCCCGGCCCGTTCACCTCGCAGCCCATCACCGCGACCGCCACCTCGCCCTTCAAGGTGCCGAGCCGCTTCTCGACGCGCTCGGCGATGGGGATCATGTCGACCGAGCAGCGGCCGCAGGTCGGGCAGGAGGTCATCGTCGCGCCGCCGAACTTGAGGCCGAGCGACTTGAGCAGCATGCGCGCGACGCGCACCTCCTCGACCGGATCGGCGGTGAGCGAGACGCGGATGGTGTCGCCGATCCCCTCGCCGAGCAGGATGCCGAGCCCGGCGGCGCTCTTCACCGTGCCGGCGAGGAGCGTCCCCGCCTCGGTCACGCCGAGGTGGAGCGGGTACTCGAAGCGCTGCGAGAAGAGCCGGTTCGCCTGCACCGTCATGGCGACGTCGTGCGCCTTCAGCGAGACCTTGATCTCCCGGTAGCCCTCGTCCTCGAGGAAGCGGATGTGCCGCTCGGCGCTCTCGACCATGCCCTCCGCGGTGGGCCAGCCGTGCTTCTCGACGATGTCCTTCTCGAGCGAGCCCGCGTTCACGCCGATGCGGATGGGCACGAGCCGCTCGCGCGCAGCCTTCACCACCTCGCGCACGCGCTCGCGCGCGCCGATGTTGCCGGGGTTGAGGCGGATGCCGTGCATGCCCGCCTCGATCGCGGCGAGGGCGAGGCGGTAGTCGAAGTGGATGTCGGCGACGAGCGGCACCGGCGAGGCGCGCACGATCGCGGCGAGCGACCCCGCCGCGTCCTTGTCCGGCACGGCGAGGCGGACCACGTCCGCGCCCGCCTCGGCGAGCGCGCGGATCTGGGCGAGCGTCGCCGCGGCGTCGGCGGTCTGGGTGGTCGTCATCGACTGGACGGCGATGGGGGCGCCGCCGCCGATGGCCACGTTGCCCACCCGGATGCCCCGCGTCCTCCGCCGCTCGCCGAGCGTCGCCGCCGCACCCTGCCCGTATCCGCCCATGCCTGGAGGTCCTCTCTCTCCGCCCCGAAAAGGCGAGGCGGCCGGCCCTCTATCTAGGGCACGGCCGCCTGCGGTGCAAACCGAGCCGTCGGCTCGACGGGGGGCTACTTCTTGCCCGCGCTCGCCAGCTCCTCGTCGATGATCTTCTTGAACGCGTCCATCGGCTGGGCGCCGCTCAGCATGCGGCCGTTGATGAAGAACGCCGGCGTGCCGGAGACGCCCGCCTCCTCGCCCGCCTTCTTGTGACCCTCGACGATGCTCGCCTTCTCGCCGGAGTCGAGGCACTTGTCGAACTTGGCCTGGTCGAGCTTCAGCTCGCCCGCGTAGCGCTTCAGATCGGGGACGTCGATCTTGTTGCCCGAGCCGAACAGCTTCTCGTGCATGTCCCAGTACTTCCCCTGGTCCTCGGCGCAGTGGGCCGCCTCGGCCGCCTTGGGCGCGCGCGCGTGCATCGGGAGCGGGAAGTCGCGGTACACGAGCCGGATCTTGTCCGGGTAGGCGTCGAGCACCTGCTTCACGGTGCCCTCGGCGCGCACGCAGAACGGGCACTCGAAGTCGGAGAACTCCACGATCGTGACCGGCGCCGCCTGCGGCCCCTTCGCCGGGCCGGTCGCCGCCACCTGGACCTTCGGCGGCTCGTAGGCCGGCAGGAGCACCTCCACCTTCGCGTCCTTCTTGAGCTGCTCGTAGTAGTCGGCGAGGAGCCCCTGCGCCTTCTGGTTCTTGATGAAGCGCACGATCTCCGGCTTCACCTGGTCGAACGGCGGGAGCTGCTGGCCGCCGGCCTTGGCGCGGTCGTACAGCGCGCGGGCCTCCTCGTCGGAGGGCTCGGCCACCTTCGCGCCGATCTCCTTCTGGACCATCTCCTCCGGCGTGACGTTCTGGGCCTTCGCCTTCTCCTCGACGATGCGCTTGCGGATCATCGCCTCGAGCGCCTGGCGGCGGAGCTGGTACTTCTGCTCCTGGTACTGCTGCTCGAGCTGGGAGAGGTCACGCTTCACGAGCTCGTCGAGCTCGCCGGCGGTGATCGTCTGGCTGCCGATCTTGGCGACGGGCGCGCTCGGGTCCTGCTTCTGCGCCTGACCGTTCGACGCCTGCTGCGCCGGGCGGGGTGACTGGCACGCCGCGAGCGCGAGCGCGAGCGCGGCGACGACGAGGTGACGGCTCTTCATGGGGCGGAGCTCCGGAGGAGATAGGCTTTCGGGGGTACTCTTGAACCGGGGAGATTCGGTCAAAATGCCGAGGAGGTCAACGCATTTGCCCGCCGCCGAGCGCGACGTCTGGGACCCCGATCGCTACGCGCGCTTCGCCGACGAGCGGCGCGCGCCGTTCCTCGATCTGCTCGCGCTCGTCGAGCCGCGCCCCGCCATGCGCGTGGTCGATCTCGGCTGCGGCACGGGCGAGCTCACGCGCCTCGCGCACGAGCGGCTCCGCGCGCGCGAGACGGTGGGCGTGGACGCGTCCGCCGCGATGCTCGCCCGCGCGGCGACGCACGCGGGCGGCGGCCTCGCCTTCCGGCAGGGAGATCTCGCTGCGGTGGACGACGGGCCGTACGACCTCGTCCTCTCGAACGCGGCGCTCCACTGGACCCCGGACCACGAGGCGCTCCTCCCCCGGCTCGCGGCGCTGCTCGCGCCCGGCGGGCAGCTCGCGCTGCAGATCCCCGCGAACGAGGAGCACCCGTCGCACGCGATCGCCCGCGCGGTCGCGCGCGAGCCGGACCTCGCCGCGTCGCTCGGCGGTTTCGTGCGCGAGAGCCCGGTGCTCGCGCCCGAGGCCTACGCGCAGCTCCTCTGGCGGCTCGGGCTCGAGGCCCGGCGCGTGCGGGTGGAGATCTACGGCCACCCGCTGCCCGAGCCGGGCGCGGTGGTCGACTGGGTGCGCGGGACGCTGCTCACCGACTACGAGCGGCGCCTCCCACCCGAGGCGTACGCGCGCTTCCTCGAGCGCTACCGGGCGCGCCTCCTCGAGGCGCTCGGCGACGCGCGGCCCTTCCTCTACACGTACCGGCGCGTCTTCCTCTGGGCGCGGCGCTCGGCCGCGCCCTGACGCGTGGCGCGGGCCGCCCCGCGCACAGAACCTTCCCCATGACACCCGGGCTCTCAGGGGATAAACAACCGTCCGCCCAAGCGAGGGAACCCATGGCTCAGCACGAGAGGCTCGTCATCATCGGCAGCGGACCGGCCGGCTACACGGCCGCCCTCTACGCCGCGCGCGCCAACCTGAACCCGCTCCTCTTCGAGGGGATGCAGCCTGGCGGGCAGCTCACCATCACGAGCGAGGTCGAGAACTTCCCCGGGTTCCCCGAGGGCATCCTCGGGCCCGAGCTCATGGAGCTCCTGAAGAAGCAGGCGGAGCGCTTCGGCACGCGCTTCGAGATGGGCGAGGTGACGCGCGTGGACCTCTCGCGGCGCCCGTTCCAGCTCTGGCAGGACGACCGGCTCTTCACCGCGGACGCGGTGGTGATCGCCACCGGCGCGACCGCGAAGTGGCTGCAGATCCCCTCCGAGAAGGCGTACCAGGGCCGCGGCGTCTCGGCGTGCGCGACCTGCGACGGCTTCTTCTTCCGCGGCGTGGAGGTCGCGGTCGTCGGCGGCGGCGACACCGCCATGGAGGAGGCCATCTTCCTCACGAAGTACGCGACGAAGGTCCACGTGATCCACCGCCGCGGCGAGCTGCGCGCCTCCAAGATCATGCAGGACCGCGCGCTGAAGAACCCGAAGATCGAGCTCGTGCTCGACACCGTCATCGACGAGATCCTGGGCGACGCCAAGGCGGTCACGGGCGTCCGCCTGCGCTCCACGAAGGACGGCTCGACGCGCGAGCTGCCGCTGAAGGGCGTCTTCATGGGGATCGGGCACGAGCCGAACACCCAGATCTTCCGCGGCCAGCTCGCCATGAACGACGTCGGCTACCTCGAGGTGAAGAGCCCCTCGACGGCGACGAGCGTGAAGGGCGTGTTCGCGGCCGGCGACGTCGCCGATCCGAGCTACCGCCAGGCGATCAGCGCGGCGGGGTCGGGCTGCATGGCCGCCATCGACGCGGAGCGGTTCCTCGGCGAGCACGCGACGGAGAACTGGGACTGAACCGATGAAGATGATCGACGTCGGCGCGAAGCCGAAGACGGAGCGCGTCGCGGTCGCGCGCGGGTTCGTGGCGATGTCCGCCGAGACGGTCGCGCGCGTCGAGCGCGGGGACGTCGAGAAGGGCGACGTGCTCGCCGCGGCGCGGCTCGCCGGCGTCATGGCCGCGAAGAAGACGCCGGAGCTCGTGCCGCTCTGCCACCCGATCGCCCTCTCCGCCGTGGACGTCGAGGCGGAGCCGGGGCCGCGCGGCGTCGCCGTCTCGGCGACCGTGCGCACGGTGGACCGCACCGGGGTCGAGATGGAGGCGCTCGCGGCCGTCGCCGCCGCGTGCCTCACCATCTACGACATGCTGAAGCGGTACGAGAAGGGCATGCGCATCGAGGGGCTGGAGCTCGTCGAGAAGAAGGGCGGCCGGAGCGGCCACTGGCGCCGCGACGCCGGCGCCGCCGCTGCCCCTGCGCCCACGCCGGCAAGCCGCGGCCGCGGCCGCGCCCGCCGCCGCGCCTAGCGCTCCCGGGCTCCGCGCCTAGCGACCCCGCCCCGTGCGCCGCGCGGGCGTCCGCCGCCGCGCGCCGCCCGCGAGCCCCAGGAACGCGCGCGCGTTCTCCCCGCACACCCGTCGCACCACCGCCTCCGAGAGCCCCGCCTTCGCGAGCCGGTCCGCGGCGCGCGGCAGCGCCAGCAGATCGGCCCCGGCGACGCCGGCGTCGGAGCCGAGCACGAGCCCCTCCGGCCCGAGCGCCCGCACGAGCCGCACCGCCTCGGCGATCGAGCCGCGCCCGCCGCCGTCCCCGGCGGAGAGCGAGAGGCCGGCGAGGTAGCCGCAGGCGCGCACCGCGCGCACCGTGCGCGCGTCGGCGCCGGCCACGAGCACGCGCCCGGGGTCGAGCTCCGCCTCGCGGAGGATCGCGAGCGCGCGCCGGGTGATCCGCTCCGTCGCCCGCGACGGCGTCGCCACGAGCACGGGGCGCCGGAGCTCGCGCGCGAGCTCGAGCTGCCGGACGAGCACGCGCTCCTCGAGCTCCCCTCCCTCGGCGAGCCCGACGGCGCCGATCGCGGCCACCTCGGGCCGGTCGAGCGCGACGGGCAGATCGGCGAGGAGCGCCTCGAGGCCGCGGAGCGGGATCCGCCGCGGGTGGATCCCCACCGCCGCGTGCCCGTCGAGGCCGGCGCGGCGCAGGCGGCGCGCGGCGGCGGCGGTCGCCTCCCAGCCGGCGCGGATCGCGGCCGCGGTGGCCGGCACGACGGCGTCGTCGGACGGGACGAGGGCGCCCGTCACCCCGAAGAAGGCGAGGTCGTCGAGGTCGCGCGCCCGGAGCGCGCGCGCGTGCAGGAGCGGGTCGAACCACATCTCCTCGCGAACGTACACCGCGCGGCCGCGCCCCGCCGCCATCACGCCCGGGGCGCAGCGGCAGGCGCGCGGGCGAGCCTGAGCAGCGCCGGGGCGATGTCGTCGAGCTCGATCGTGTGGGCGGCGGCGCCGCGCTCGATCGCGGCGCCGGGCATGCCGAACACCACCGCCGACGCGCGCCCCTGCGCCGCCGTCCAGCCGCCGCGATCGCGCACCGCCCTGAGGCCGTCGGCGCCGTCGTCGCCCATCCCCGACAGGACGAGCCCCGCCGCGGCGCCCCCGTACTCGCGCGCGAGCGACTCGAGCAGCGTCGTGCCGGACGGGCGGAAGCCGCGCACCGGCGGCGCGTCCACGAGCCGCACGCGGTCCGCGCGGGCGGTGAGGTGACGCCCGTCGGCGCCCACGTAGACCGTGCCCGGCCGCAAGAGCTCGCCGTCCACCGCGAGCTTCACCGCGAGGCGCGTCTCGCTCCCGAGCCAGTGGACGAGGCCGGCCTCGAAGCCGGGGGCGATGTGCTGCACCACCAGGATGGGCGCCGGGAACTCGCGGGGGAGCGCGCGCAGGATGCGGGCGATCGCGGCGGGCCCGCCGGTCGAGGCGGCGATGCCGAGCGCCCGCGGCGCGCTCGCCCCGGCCCCTCCGGCCGCGCTGGCGGCGGTCGACGCGCCGGCCGCGGCCCGCGGGGCCGGCCCCTGCGCGGGCGCGCCCCCCGGGCGGAACGGGAGCCGCCGGTGGCGGGTGACGAGCTTCAGCCCCGCGACCGCGCGGACGGCGTCGCGGATCGCGTCCGCCTCGCGGGCGAAGCGCGCCGCGTCCGTGGCGCGCGGCTTCGCGAGCACCTCCACCGCGCCGAGCTCGAGCGCCCAGAAGGCGAGCTCCTGCCGCTCGGGCCCGGCCTCCGCCGAGACCACCACGATCGGCGTCGGCGCGACCCGCATGATCTCCTCGATCGCCGCGAGCCCGTCCTTGCCGGGCATCCGCACGTCCATGGTCACGACGTCCGGGCGGAGCGCCGCCACCTGGGCCACCGCCGCCTCGCCGTCGGCGGCCTCGCCGACGACCGCGATGCCGGCGCGATCGAGGAGCGCGCGCAGCAGGGCGCGGAACGAGCGGGAGTCGTCCACCAGCAGGCAGCGGATCATGCGCGGGGCAGGAGCTGGCGGACGAGGTCGAGGAGCTTGCCGCGCTCGACCTCGCGCTTCACGAGGTAGCCGTCGGCGCCGGCGGCGAGGCCGGCGGCGCGATCCTCGGCCGCCTCGAGGGAGGTGACGAGGACGACCGGCGTGCGGCGCAGGCGCGGGTCGGTCTTCACCTTGCGCGTGAGGCCGAAGCCGTCGAGCCGGGGCATCTGCACGTCGGACACGACGAGGTCCGCGCCCGACTCGCGCAGGAGCTGGAACGCCTCCTCCCCGTCGGCGGCGGGGATCACCGCGTAGCCCGCCATCTCGAGGAGCGCCTTCATCGCGGAGCGGGTGGTGAGCGAGTCGTCCGCGACGATCACGCGCCGCCCGCCCTCGGCGCGGCTCGCCCCCATGCCCGGCTGCCCCCGCCGCACGAGCTCCGCCGCGGAGAGGACCCCCGCCACGCGCCCGTCGTCGAGCACCGCCGCGCCGGCGAGGTGCGGCACCGCCGCGACCCGCGCGCCGAGCGAGGAGATCACGAGCTCCTGCTGGCCGACGAGCTCGTCCACCCCGACGGCGACGCGCGCGCCGCCGTGGGCGATCACGAGCGCCACCCGCTGGCGCGGCGGCGTGGCCGCCCCCTCCGGCATGCGCAGGAGCCGCGCGAGCGGTACGTACGGCACGTGCTCGCCGGCGACCTGCGCCGTGGTGCGCCCGGCGACGCTGCCGAGATCGCCCGCGGTGACCAGCACGACGTGCTCGATCGCCTCCGCGGGCAGCGCGATCACGTCGCGCCCGACGCGGAACACGAGCGCGGTGGACGCGGACAGCGTGAGCGGCACCTCGAGGTCGAAGCGCGTGCCGCGGCCCGCCTCCCAGCGGACGTCCACCGTGCCCCCGAGCCGCGCCAGCGTCTCGAGGACGACGTCCATCCCGACCCCGCGCCCGGAGATCTCCGTCACGGCGCGCGCGGTGGAGAGGCCGGGGTGGAACACGAGGCGCGCCGCCTCCTGATCGCCGAGGCGATCCGCCTCCTCGGCGGGGAGGACCCCCTTGCGCACCGCGGCGGCGCGCAGCCCCGCGAGATCGAGGCCCGGCCCGTCGTCCTCGACGATGATGGCGACCCGCGAGCCGCGCGGCTCGACGCGGGCGGCGATGCGGCCGGCGGTCGACTTCCCGGCGGCCCTCCGCGCCGCGGGCGCCTCGATGCCGTGGTCCACCGCGTTCCGCACGAGGTGCAGGAGCGGATCGCGGAGCGCGTCCACGATCTGGCGGTCGAGGCGGGCCTCCCCGCCGTCGATCGTGAGCTCGACCTCCTTGCCCAGCCGGCCGGCGACGTCGCGCACGGCGCGGCGGAGCGGCTCGAGCACGAGCGCGGCGGGCACCATCCGGAGCGCGCGCAGGTCCTCGCGGAGCACGGTGCCCGCGAGCCGCTGCTGCTCGGCCTCGCGCGACGCCTCGCGCGCGACGCGGGTGAGGTCGGTCGCGATCTCGCGCAGCCGCGCGGACGACCGCTCGAGCTCGGCGCGCCCCGCCTCGACCCCGGCGGCGCGCAGCGCCCGGCCCGCCTCGTCGAGCGCCTGCAGCGCGTCCCGCACCGACGCCGCGTGGCCGAACACGTCGCGCGCCCGGCGCGCGCGGCGGGCCTCGGCGAGCGAGAGGAGCTCGACCTGGCGGCCGATGGAGGCGAGCGTGGAGGCGAGCACGCGGATCGACTTCTCGCCCCGCGCCTGCGCGGCCGCCGCGGGGGCGCTCGACGGCGCGTCCGAGGCGATCGCGGGCGCGCGCGCGAGCGCCTCGCGCAGGTCGATGAGGTCGCCCGCCAGGGCCGCGGTGGCGCGCGGCGCGTCGACCCCGCCGTCGGCGAGCCCCGCGAACCCATCCGCCGCGCGGCGCGCGAGCGCGGCCGCGCCGGGGGCGGCGAGCGCGCCCATCCGGACCGCCGCCTGCGCGGCGCGGGTGGCGACCGCGCGGCGCGTCTCGGGATCGAGCGGCGCGCAGAGCTGCTCGAGCGCCTCCTCGAGGGCGTCCATGTCGGCGGGGGCGTCGCCTGGCGCGGGAGCCTCCGCGAGGCGCGGCTCCGGCGCCTCGGGGCCGTCCTCTCCCGGCGTGCCGTCCTCGGGGTCTTCCCCGGCCGGCGCTTCGGCCCGCTCGAGCGCGGGGCGGAGGGCGGCGAGGAGCGTCTCGACCCCCGCGACGGCGATGACGCCGCCCTCGTCGCCGGCCGCGATCGCGTCCTCCATCGCCTCGACCGCCTCGAGCGACGCCTGCACGGCGGCGCGGGAGAGCCCGGCGGCCGGGTCGAACCCCGCGAGCGATCCCTCGATCGCGTGCGCGAGCCGCTCCACGTCGGCGAGGCCGAGGCTCCCCGAAGAGCCCTTGAGGCTGTGCGCGATGCGGCGCACGGCGTCGAGCGCCTCGGGCGCGCGCGGGTCGCGCTCGAGCGTGAGGATCCCCGTGCTGATGGCCTCGAGGTGCTCGCGCGCCTCGGCGGAGAAGACGGGCCAGATCTGGCGGAAGAGCTCGCGATCCATGCGCTACCCGCCGTGCGCCGCCGGGGCGCCGAGCTTGCCGAGGTCGAGCACCGCGAGCCGGTCCTGCGCGATCCACGAGAACGGGCCCTCCGCGGCGCTCGAGAGCCCATCGCGCGGGAGCTCCACCTGGCCCTCGACCGCCTCCGCGGCGAGGCCGAACGCCTCGTCGCCGTGCTCGACCACCAGGATCTTCGCGAGGTCGTTCAGCCCCGCGCCCTCGAGGCCGAGGAGCTGCCGCAGGTCGAGCACCGGCACCACCCGCGCCCGCGCCACCGCCGCGCCGAGGAGCCAGGGGGGCGCCGCGGGGAGCGGCGAGAGCACCTGCGCGTCGAGGATCTGGAACACGTCCTCGACCTCGACCCCGTAGCGCTCCCCGCCCACGCTGAACGCCACCACGGGCAAGGTGGCCACCGCGGTGGTCTCCCGCGCGAAGGCGATCTCCCGCGCCCGCTCCTCGAGGATCCGGCGGCGCGCCTCGGGCGACGGCGCCGGCTCGAGCGCGTCCGGCGGCTCGGCCGGAGCCGCCCTGAGCTCGCGCCCCTGTCCCGTTGCCGTCACGCGCTACCTCCTCGCGGGGAGCTGGAGGATCCCGCCCACGGTCTTGCGGAGCTCCTCCACCGAGACGGGCTTCGTCAGGAACGCGGTCGCGCCGACGAGCTTGCCCTTCTTGCGGCTCGCGTCGTCGGCGAGCGAGGTGAGGAGGACGATGGGCGTCTTGTGGAGGATCGGATCGGCGCGGATCGCGGCGCACAGCTCGAAGCCGTCCATCCCGGGCATCCGCACGTCCGAGATGACGAGATCCGGCTTGTGCTCGCGCGCCCGCGCGAGGCCCTCCGTGCCGTCCTTCGCCTCCACGAACTCGATCTGCCAGCCCATCAGGTAGACCTGGATGAGCGACAGGAGCGTCCGCGTGTCGTCGACGAGCAGCACCTTCATGGCTCGCTCCTTCCGGCGCCCGCGCGGGGCCGGCGAACTTCGCCGAGCGCGCTGCGCAGCGCACCGGCGGTGATGGGCTCGACGCCGCGGAGCGGCGCGCCGTCGTCCAGGCCCTCGACGGCCTCGATCGCGTTCCGCCGCGCGCGCGCCGCCTCGTCGTGCCGCCCGACGCGCGCGTAGAGCGGCACGAGCGACGCGTGCGCCATCGCGAGGCCGGGCTCGAGGTAGAGGGCGCGCCGGAGGGCGTCGATGGCGCCGCCGAGATCGCCCCGCGCGTCGGCGGCCATGGCGAGGAGCAGGTAGGACTCCGGGCAAAGGTGCCGCTCGGCCACCTCGCGGGCGAGCTGCTCCGCGAACTCGAGGTCGCCGCGGCGCGCGGCGGCGCGGGCCTGCTCGAAGCCGGGGATGGGGATCGCGGCTTCGCTCGGAACCGGCGTGTCCAGCGCGGTGGGCGTCACGACCGCGGCCGGGGCGGGAGTCGGGGCCGGGGTGAGCGTCGCGGCGGCCGGGGTGGGCGTCGCGATCGGAGCGGGGGTGGGCGCCGGAGCCGCGCTCGCGCTCCTCCCCCGGCTCCGCGCCTTCGCAGGCACCGCTCGCTCGGTCCGGACCTCCCCCGGCGCGAGCCGGCGGAAGATCACCGTGCCGCCCACCTCCAGCCGCTCCACCGCGAGCTTCTCGGCGATGGGCACCTCCACCGGGCCGAGCAGGAGGAACCCCCCCGGCGCGACCGCCTCGAGGAGCCGCGCGGTGATCGCGCGCGCGGTCTCGGGGTCGAAGTAGATGAGGACGTTGCGGCAGACGACGAGGTCGAACGGGCCGGCGGGGGCGGGCTCGGAGTAGAGGTTGTGGCGACGGAACTCCACCGCGGCGCGCACCTCCGCGCGGACGCGCACCTGCGGCCCCTCGCCCTCGAGGTGGCGAGCGCGCGCGCCCGGATCGAGCCGGCGCAGCGACCACGCCCCGTAGACCGCCTCGGCGGCCACCGCGAGCGCGCGGGCGGACACGTCGGTCGCGAGGATCCGGTCGCGGCACGCCGCCCGGCCGGCGTCGCGGAGCAGCATCGCGAGCGAGTACGGCTCCTCGCCGGTGGCGCACCCGGCCGACCAGATCCGCAGCGGGCGCTCGCGCTGCGCGCGCGCCAGCACCACCTCGCGCACGGCGTCGAGCTGCTCGGGGTGGCGGAAGAAGTAGGTCTCCCCGACCACCGCCGCCTCGACGAGCTCGCCCAGGCAGCGCGGATCGCGGGCCCGGAGCCGGGCCCGGAACGCCTCGGGCTCGAGCTCCACCGCCCGCGCGGCGCGGCGGAGCGCCTCCTCGAGCGTGGTGCGGAGCCCCTCGGTGAGCGTGATGCCGCACGCGTCGCGCAGCGCCCGCTCGACGTCCTCGACGCCGGCGGCGAAGGTCGCGCCGGCGGCGGTCAAGGCCGCTCCGGGAGGCCTTCGGCGAGGGGCGCGGGATCGAGGAGCGGCACGACCTCTCGGTCGAGCAGGCACAGCCCGGCGACGAGCGGCGTGCCGCGCCAGGCCGGGGGCGTCCCGGACGCCGCGTCCCCGTGGAAGAGCCGGGGGCCGTCCACGAGCCGGTCCACCCGGTCGACGACGACGCCGAGGGTCGGCGAGCCGGGGAGGATCGCGATCTGGGCGTCGAGGGGAGGCTCGCGAACGGCGCCGAGCCAGGCGGAGAGATCCACCGCGACGACCGGCTGGCCCCGGCACACGAAGGTCCCGAGCACGTGCGGCGGGGCGCCGGCGAGCGGCGCGGTGGCCACGAGCCGGATCACCTCCGAGACGCGGGAGGCCGGGAGCAGCGCGCGCCGGCCGGCGGCCTCGACGAGGAGGTGCATCCCGGGGAGCGCGTCGCCGCCGTGGGCGACGAGGTCGCGCTGCGCGGCGCGGAGCGCCTCCTCGAGCCGGCGCACCTCGGCGGCGAGCGCCGCGCGCGGCGTACGGACGCCGCCCGCGGCGGCGGTGGGTGCAGGTCTCGAGGTCACGATCCGACAAGCAGGATAGCGGACGGCCGCCCGCCCGTCGAACCCGCGCCAGCACGCGATCAGGGCGCCGACGGGGCTCCGTCGTACCTGGGATCGCTCGCCGCTTCCCAGCGACCGTCCGGCCGGCGCCGCACCGCCTGGGCGTTGCCCCAGGGCCGTTCCGCCACCTGGAGCCGGTGTCCCCGTGCCGCGAGCGCGCGGGCGGTCTCGGCCTCGAGCGCGTTCGGCTCGACGCGCAGGGCGTCCGGTTGCCACTGATGGTGCAGGCGTGGAGCGGCGAGCGCCTGCTCCAGGGACATACCGTCGTCCACGAGGTGGGAGATCGCCTGCGCGACGGTGGTCGGGATGGTCGAGCCGCCCGGCGCGCCGACGACGAGCCAGAGCGCCCCGCCCGGCGCGAAGACGAGCGTCGGCGCCATCGACGAGAGCGGCGTCTTCCCGGCCGCGGGCGCGTTCGCGCCGGTGCCGACGAGCCCGTACGCGTTCGGCGCGCCCGCGGCGGCGTCGAAGTCGTCCATCTCGTCGTTGAGCAGGATCCCCGTCCCCGGGACGACCACGCACGCGCCGAACAGGTAGTTCACGGTCGTGGTGATCGCGACCGCGTTCCCCTCCGCGTCCACCACCGAGAGGTGGGTCGTGTGCTTCCCCTCGTCGCGCGGCGGCGTGTCCGCGGCGACGGGGCGCGCGCGCTCGCCGAGCTCCGCGGAGAGGCGGGCAGCGTACGCGGGCGAGACCATCTCCTCGACCACCCCCGCCGCCCCGGGCACGAAGTCCGGGTCGCCGAGCGCTGCGCGCCTCGCGAAGAGCCGCTTCTCCGCCTCCGCCATGGCGTGCAGGAAGCGCACGGGCCGGTACCCGCCCTCGCGCGGCGCCTCCCGCTCCAGCGCCTGCAAGAGCCCGATCACGATCGCGCCTCCCGCGGAGGGCAGGCCCATGGAGACGATCCGGTAGCCGCGGTAGCTCCCCTCGACCGGCGCGCGGTCGCGCACGCGGTAGCGCGCGAGGTCGCTCGCGGCGAGCACGCCGCCGTCGTCTCGCGCGGCCCGGGCGATGCGCTCCGCGAGCGGGCCGCGGTAGAAGGCCGCGGGATCCCGGCCAAGGAGCCGCAGCGTGCGGGCGAGGTCGGGGCGCACGATCCGCTCGCCGGGCGCGGGCGCCGCGGGCCGGCCGTCCGCGCCGGCGACGAGGAGCTCCCTCGCGGCCGCGGGCCGGGCGGCCAGGCACGCGAGGCGGGCCCTCGCCGCGTCGGAGTAGGAGGGGGAGGCCGGGAACCCGCGCTCGGCGAGGCGCGCCGCGGGCGCGGCGAGCGCCGCGAAGGATCGGGTGCCGAAGCGGCGCGCGAGCTCCGCGTACCCCTTCACGGCCCCCGGAACCGCCACCGCCAGGCCGCCGTCGAGGGAGCGCGACGGCGTCGCCGGGGCGCCGCCCCGCGCCGCGAACAGGTCCGGGGTCGCCGCGCCGGGCGCGACCTCGCGGAAGTCGAGGGCGTGGACCTTCTTCTCGCGCGCGTCGTAGACGAGGGCGAAGCCGCCGCCGCCGATTCCAGAGGACTGCGGCTCGACCACCGCGAGCGCGAGGGCGGCCGCGACCGCCGCGTCGGCGGCGTTGCCGCCCCGGCGCAGGACGTCCGCGGCGACCTCGCTCGCGAGCGGGTGAGCGGTCGCGACCGCCCCCCGGCTGGAGACGGCGGTCGCGGACAGGACGATCGCGAGCAGGACGGGCATCCACCACCTGTACCACCGCGCGGCAGCCTTTCCGGGCCCCGCCCCCGCTCCTCGGGCTTGATCACCACGCGGGGGCGAGCCTAGCCTGCCGCGACATGACCCGCTCTCCCACCCCCCTCGCCGCGATCGTGCTCGCCGCCGGCAAGGGCACCCGGATGAAGTCGCAGAAGGCGAAGGTCCTCCACGAGGTCGGCGGCCGCCCGCTGGCCTGGTTCCCGCTGCTGCGCGCGCTCGAGCTCGGGGCGAACCCGGTCGTCGCGGTGGTGGGCCACCAGGCGGAGGCGGTCGAGGCGGCCCTCGCGGCCGCGCTCCCGGGCGCGCCGCTGCGCTTCGCCGTGCAGCGCGAGCAGCTCGGCACCGCGCACGCCGTCCTCGCCGCCCGCGAGGCGCTCGGCGCGTACGACGGCCCGATCGTGATCCTCTCCGGCGACACGCCCCTCCTCACGGCGGAGACGCTCGCGCACGTGGTCGGCGCGCGGGCGGGCGCGACCCTCGCGCTCGCGACGATGAAGCTCGCGAACCCGCACGGCTACGGGCGCATCGTCCGCGACCCCGCGGGCAACCCGGCGCGCGTGGTCGAGGAGAAGGACGCGAACGAGGCCGAGCGCGCCATCGACGAGGTGAACGCCGGGCTCTACTGCGCCGAGGCGGCGTTCCTGTGGGACGCGCTCTCGAAGGTGGGCAGCGCCAACGCCCAGGCCGAGTTCTACCTCACCGACCTCGTCGCGATGGCGGCGCGCGCGGGCGGCGCGGTCGCGGTGCCGGTCCCGCCCGAGGAGGCGTCGGGCGTGAACGACCGCGAGGAGCTCGCCCGGGCCGGGCGGGTGCTCCTGCGCCGGCGGGCGTCGGAGCTCATGCGCGGCGGCGTGACGATCGAGGATCCGGAGCGGTTCGACTGCGACGAGGGCGTCGAGATCGGCGCGGACACCGTCATCGAGCCGAACGTCCGGCTGAAGGGGCGCACCCGCGTCGGCGCGGGCTGCCGGCTCGGCGCGGGCGCGATCCTCACCGACGCGACCCTCGGCGACGGCGTCACGGTGAGGCCGTACACGGTCGTCGACGAGTCCACCGTGGCCGCGCGCGCGATCCTGGGGCCGTTCTCCCGGCTCCGCCCCGGCAGCGAGATCGGCGAGGAGGCGCACGTCGGGAACTTCGTCGAGACGAAGAAGGCGCGCCTCGGCAAGGGGGCGAAGGCGAACCACCTCACGTACCTCGGCGACGCCACGGTGGGCGCGGGCGCGAACGTCGGCGCCGGCACGATCACCTGCAACTACGACGGCGAGAAGAAGCACCCCACCGTCATCGGCGAGGGGGCCTTCATCGGCTCGGACTCGATCCTGGTCGCGCCCATCGAGATCGGCGCCGGGGCGTACGTCGCGGCGGGCTCCACCCTCACGGACAGCGTGCCTCCCGGTGCACTGGCGCTCGGGCGCGCCAAGCAAGTGACGAAGGAGGGGTGGGTGGCCAGGCGGCAGGCGGAGAAGCAGAACAAAGGGGCGGCCGAGGCCGCGCCGCCGCCGGCTCCGGGCGAGGGCCCGCGCGGCGGACGAGCGAGCTAGCGGGCGAACCGCTTCCCCGTGGTAGAAGGCAGGCCCTCATGTGCGGAATCGTTGGCTACGTCGGTCCCCGGCAGTGCGTCGACCTCATCGTCGGCGGCCTCAGGAAGCTCGAGTACCGCGGCTATGACTCCGCGGGCGTCGCGGTGGTCGGGCCGTCCGGCCTCGCGGTGAAGCGGGCGAAGGGCAAGCTCCAGAACCTCGTGACGATCCTGCGCGACGGGCCCCTGCCCGGCTGCACGGGCATCGGCCACACGCGCTGGGCGACGCACGGCCGGCCGTCGGACGAGAACGCCCACCCGCACGCGTACGGCGGGGTGGCGGTGGTCCACAACGGCATCATCGAGAACCACCTCGACCTCAAGGCGGCGCTCACGGGGCGCGGCCACAAGTTCGCCTCCGAGACCGACACCGAGATCTTCGCGCACCTCATCGCCGACGCGCTGCGGGACGGCGCCCGGGACCTGCAGGCCGCCGTCCGCGCGGCCCTCGCGCAGGTCCAGGGCACCTACGCCATCGCGGTCGTCTCGGAGAAGCGGCCGGGCGAGATCGTCGCCGCGAAGAACGCCTCGCCGCTCGTGGTCGGCTACGGCGAGGGCGAGAGCTTCCTCGCCTCGGACGTGCCGGCCATCCTCGAGCACACCCGCGAGGTGAGCTACCTCGAGGAGGGCGAGCTCGCGGTCCTGACCGCCGGGGGGATCACGCTCTTCGGGCGCGACGGCGAGCCGGTCGAGCGCAAGCCGCGGCGGATCGAGTGGAGCGCGGTGGCCGCCGAGAAGGACGGCCACAAGCACTTCATGCACAAGGAGATCTTCGAGCAGCCCCGGGCCGTCGCGGACACGATCCGCGGGCGCGCGTCGCTCGAGCAGGGCGACGTCACGCTCGACGGGGTCGAGCTGCCCGAGGACTACGTCAAGCAGCTCGAGCGGATCGTCATCGTCGCCTGCGGCACCTCCTGGCACGCCGGGCTCTCCGGGCGCCAGATGATCGAGGCGCTCGCGCGCATCCCGGTGGAGGTGGAGCTCGCGAGCGAGTTCCGCAACCGGGATCCGCTGGTCTCGGAGCGCGTGCTCTGCCTCGCCATCTCGCAGTCGGGCGAGACGGCCGACACGCTCGCGGCGGTGAAGATCGCGCGGGCGCGCGGCGCCAAGGCCTACGCGATCTGCAACGTCGTGGGCTCGGCGATCGCGCGCGAGTGCGACGGCGGGACGCTCTTCACCCGCGCAGGCCCGGAGATCGGCGTCGCCTCGACGAAGGCGTTCACGACCCAGCTCGCGGGCCTCTATCTCCTCGCGGTGAAGCTCGGCCGCCTGCGCGGCACGCTCTCCGCCGACGCCGCGCGCGAGCACCTCGAGGCGCTTCGCCACGTCCCCTCCTGGATGGAGCAGATGATCCGCCAGGAGGCGGCGCTCATGCCGATCGCGAAGCGCTGCGCCGCCGCGCGCGACGTCCTGTTCCTCGGGCGCGGGAGCCAGTACCCCGTCGCGCTCGAGGGGGCGCTCAAGCTCAAGGAGATCTCGTACATCCACGCCGAGGGCTACGCCGCGGGCGAGATGAAGCACGGGCCCATCGCCCTCATCGACGAGGAGCTGCCGGTCGTCGTCCTCGCCACGCAGGAGCGCGCGTACGAGAAGACGCTCGGCAACATGGAGGAGGTCCGCGCCCGCGGAGGCCACGTGTTCGCGGTGGTGTCCGAGGGCGACACGCACGCGGCGAGCCTCGCCGAGGTGGCGCTCACGGTCCCGCCCGCCCCGCCGCTCCTCGCCCCGCTCGTCTCCATCATCCCGCTCCAGTTCCTCGCCTACCACGTCGCCGATCTGAAGGGCACGGACGTGGATCAGCCCAGGAACCTGGCCAAGAGCGTGACGGTCGAGTAGCAGCGCGCGGCGGCGCGGCCGGCAGAGGCCGCGCCAGAGCGCGCCGGGGGCCCGGGGGAGCGTCTCGCTCCCCCGGCACGATGCCCAGCCGAGGAACCTGGCCAAGAGCGTGACGGTCGAGTAGCAGCGCGACCCCTCTCCCTTCTCGCCATCCGCCCCACGGTCCGCTACACCTCGTCCCGTGGAGGGCAAGAGTCACCGCCTCTTCGTCGCGCTCGAGCCGACGGATCTCGTCCGTCGCCGCATCGCCGCGACGGCCGCGCACCTGCGCCGCTCGGCGGGCCGCGCGGCCGACGACGTCCGCTGGGTCGTCCCCGAGAACGTCCACCTCACCTTGCAGTTCCTGGGCGCCGTCCCGGAGCCGCGCGTGGAGGCCGTCGCGGACGCCGTGCGCGCGGCGGCCGCCGGGTCGCACCCGCTCGCGCTGGAGGTGCACAACGCCGGCGGCTTCCCGAACGCGCGGCGGCCGCGGGTCGTGTGGGCGGGCATCCAGGGCGACGTCGCCGCGCTGGGGGCGCTCGTGCAGGACCTCGGGCGACGGCTCGCGCCGCTCGGCTTCGCGCCGGAGGCGCGCCCGTTCTCCCCGCACCTGACGCTCGGCCGGGCGCGCGACGTCCGCGGCGCGCCCGGGCTCGGTGGGGCGCTCGCGGAGGCGGCGCAGGGCGACGGCGTCGCGTGGCGCGCCGGCGAGCTCGTGCTCTTCGAGTCGCACCTGTCGCCGAAGGGACCGCGCTACGAGGCCATCGTGCGCGCCCCGCTCGGACGCTCGAGCGAGGGACGCTGATCGAAGTGATCGCCCGGCTCAGCGCCCGGGCGCCGGGGCCGGCGCAGGGCGCGCGCCCGTGTCACCGGAGGTGGAGTCGGTGCCGCCGCGACTCGGAGCGGCGGGTGCGGGCGCGGGCGCCGGGGCAGCGGCCTGCGGCGCCGGCGCCGAGGTCGTCGCCGACGGCCGCTGCGGCGCGGGCGCAGCCGGTGCAGGCGCCGCCGACGCGCCCGACGGCCGCTGCGGCGCGGGCGCGGCCGGGCCCGGGGCAGGTGCCGCGGCCGCTCCGGACGATCTCTGCGGGGCAGGTGCAGCGCCCGGAGTCCGGCCCGCGCCGCTCGTGCCGCCGCGCGACGGCGCCGGCGCGGGGCGCGCACCCTCGGTGGACCGCTGCGGCGGCCGCCCAGGCGACGCGGGGACCTGTGACCGGGTGGGCGCCGGCGCGGCCGCGACGCCTGGCCGGTACGCCGGGATCGCCCCACCCGGCCGTCCGCGGGCCCCCGCCGGAGTGGGCACCGAGACGATCGGCGCCGGCCTCACCGGGTGTCCGACCTCCGTCTCGACCATGCGCAGCGGCGGGCCGCCGCGCGGCGGCGC